>NZ_BBPM01000010.1:0-171944 GCF_000787775.1 Streptacidiphilus carbonis
ACCGGACCAGCAGCAGCCGCGCCACCGGAAATCACCCCCGCCGACGGCTCGCCGGCGACCAGCGCCGACAGACCCGCCGCCATCTCGTCCCGAGACTCGCCGAGCACCACCGCCCGGTGCTCGAATGCCGAGCGGGTGGTGGCCAGCGACCAGCCCACATCCACCGGGTCCAAGGGCTTTCCGGCTGAGGTGAACGCGCGCAGCCGCCCGGCCTGGGCGGTCAGTCCGGCGGCGCTGCGGGCCGAGAGCAACCAGGCCGTAGTCGGACCGGTCAGTATGCTCGCCGCGTCGCCCGGGGCGGTTGCCGCGGTCGGCTCGTCGACGTCCGTCTCAGCGGCGGGGGCTTCCTCAAGGATGACGTGCGCGTTGGTGCCGCTGACCCCGAAGGCCGACACCGCTGCCCGCCGGGGCCGTCCGTCGGCCGGCCATGGCACCGCCTCGGTCAGCAGCCGCACCTGCCCGGCCGACCAGTCGATGTGCTCCGACGGCTCATCGGCGTGCAGAGTCGGCGGCATGAGGCCGTTCTGGAGCGCGAGGACCATCTTCATCACCCCAGCCGCCCCTGCGGCAGCCTGGGTGTGACCGATGTTGGACTTCACCGACCCCAGCCACACCGGCCGGTCCTCGGGCCGATCCTGACCGTACGTCGCCAGCAGCGCCTGCGCCTCGATCGGGTCACCCAGCACCGTCCCGGTCCCGTGGGCCTCCACCACATCCACATCGGCCGCCGACAGCCGCGCGCTCGCCAGCGCCGCCCGGATCACCCGCTGCTGCGACGGACCGTTCGGCGCCGTCAACCCGTTCGACGCACCGTCCTGATTCACCGCACTGCCACGCACCACAGCCAGCACCGCATGACCGTGCCGACGCGCCTCCGACAGCCGTTCCAGTACCAGGACCGCGGCCCCCTCCGCCCAGCCGGTTCCGTCCGCGGCCGCCGAGAACGCCTTGCAGCGGCCGTCCTCGGCCAGGCCTTCCTGGCGTGAGGTCTCCGAGAACGCCGCCGGGACGGCCATCACCGTCACCCCGCCGGCCAGGGCCAGCGTGCACTCCCCCGAGCGCAGCGCTTGCGCGGCCAGATGCAGGGCCACCAGCGACGACGAGCACGCCGTGTCCACCGTCACCGCCGGGCCCTCCAGGCCCAGCGAGTACGAGACCCGGCCCGAGATGACGCTCGGCGCCGCCCCGGTCAGCTGGTAGATCCCGGATCCGGTGGCCGCGCTCACCGGGTACCCGGAGAAGGACGCTCCGGTGAACACTCCCGTCGACGATCCCTGCAGCGACTTGGGGTCGATACCGGTGCGTTCCAGCGCTTCCCAGGAGGTCTCCAGCATCAGCCGTTGCTGCGGGTCCATCGCCAGGGCCTCGCGCGGGCTGATCCCGAAGAAGTCGGAGTCGAAGTCGGCCGCGCCGTGGACGAAGCCGCCCCGGCACATGGACGAGTCCGGGTCGAGTTCCATCCCGCTCTCCCAGCCCCGGTCGGCCGGGAACCCGGAGATCGCGTCCGTGCCCGCGGCGAGCAGCTCCCACAGGCTCTCCGGGCTGTCGACGCCGCCCGGGAGCCGGCAGCTCATGCCGACGATCGCAAGGGGCTCCAGTTCGCCGGTCTCGAATTTGCGCAGCCGGTCCCGGGTTTCGTACAACTCGGCCGACACCCTCTTCAGGTAGGCCAGAAGTTTTTCATTCTCCACCATCAGAGCCCTCCCTCAATTCCAGTGCCGACAGCTTCGGTGAGTTCGGTGAGCATCGGATCTACAACACCCCGAGCTCGTTCTCGATGAAATCGATGACCTCGTCGGCGGTTGCGGCCTCGAGTTTTCCTGCCGCCTCGTTATCCTGCGGGGTGTCGTCGGCCCTGATCCACTTCGAAAGGACAGTCTGCAAGCGGACTGTGACGTCCGCGCGAATATCACTGTCCGCCGGGATGGCAGAAAGGATGGATTCCAGTGCGTCGAGGTCGGTGAACACCGGAGGTGCGGATTCCTCGTCCCGGTAGATCCCGGCCCTGAGATGAGCGGCCAGCACCGCAGACGTCGGGTAGTCGAAGATGACGGTGGCGGGGAGTCGTTGGCCGGTGGCCCCGTTCAACCGGTTCCGCAGCTCGACCGCGGTCAGGGAGTCGAACCCGAGGTCCTTGAAGGCCCGGTCGGCGCCGACCGACTCCAACGAGGCATAGCCCAGTACGGCCGCAGCCTCGGTCCGGACCAGGTTCACCAGGATCCGGTCCTGCTCGGCCCTCGGCCGGCCCGCCAACTGCTCGGCCAGGGCGGTGGTTCCCGTACCCGGGTCGGAACCGTCCGGCTCCGTGGAGTTCGCACGGGCCTCGCGGACGTCGGGCAGGTCGGCGATGAGCGGGCTGGGCCGCCGCAGGGTGAACAGCTCGGCGAATCGGGCCCAGTCGACGTCAGCGACCGTCACCACCCCGCCGCCGCCGTCCACGATCGAGGCCAGAGCGCCAATGGCCCGGTCGGCGTCGAGGAACCGCAGTCCTCGGGACTGCAGCGCAGCGGCCGCGCCGTCGCTGTCGGCCATGCCGCCGCCGGCCCACGGCCCCCAGGCCACCGAGGTCCCGGCCAGGCCCCTGGCCCGCCGGTCCTCGATCAGTGCGTCCAGGAAGGCGTTTCCGGCCGCATAGCCCGGCTGATGGCCGCTGCCCCAGGTCGAGGAGATCGACGAGAACACCACGAACGCGGTGAGATCCAGATCCGCCGTCAGTTCGTCCAGCCAGACCGCCCCACCGACCTTGGCCGCCATCACCGCAGCCACCCCGGCCAAGTCCGCCTCCTCGACCGGGACGGCCTCCGGCATCCCGGCGGCATGGATCACCCCGCGGAGCTCGGGCCCGCTGGCCGCGATCCAGTCGAGCAACCGCGCGACATCGTCGCGGGCACCGATGTCACCGGCCAGTACCTCCACCGCAGTTCCACCTGCGGCCACTTCTGCCGCCAATGCCGCCACTCCCGCCGCGTTCGCGCCCGAACGGCTGGTCAGCACAATTCGATCGGCGCCGCGGCCGGCTGCCCAGCGCGCCGCGTGGCCGCCGAGCGCGCCACTGCCCCCGGTGACCAGAACCGTTCCGTCAGGTGTCCATCGTTCGCCGCGGTGCCGGACGGGCACGGCCCGGACCAGCCGACGGCCCAGGATCCCGGCTCCCCGGATCGCCACCTGGTCCTCGCCGCCCGGTCCGGTGTCGGCCAGGACCGAGCACATGCGCTCGGCCGTACGCGCGTCCAGGACCTCCGGCAGGTCGATCAGACCGCCCCACCGGTCGGGGTGCTCCAGGCCGATCACCCGTCCCAGTCCCCAGATCTGAGCCTGCATCAGTGCGGTGGGTGCCTCACCGGCGCCGGCCGCGACCGCGCCCCGGGTCAGCACCCACAGCGGCCCCGCGATGTCCAGATCGCCCAGCGCCTGGACCAGCCCGAGGGTTCGGGCCAGGCCGGCGGCCACCAGGGACGACGGCTCCGAGGCCAGGGCCGGCAGCGAGACCACCCCAGCGACGGCCGGCACGCCGTCGACAGCCTGGCCGACCCGGGCCGCGATCGAGTCCCGATCCAGCTCGTCGGCGGCCAGTTCCACCAGGACCGTCTCGGCGCCGTGGGCGTTCAGCGCCCGCAGATACTCATCGGCCTGCCCGGCCTCGCGGTCGGCGAGCACCAGCCAGACCCCGGACATGACGGCCGGTGCCGGATCGGCCACCGGCGTCCAGGACACCGCGTATCGCCAGCCGGCCGAGACCCACTGCTCCCGCTCCCTGCGCCGCCAGGAGGTCAGCATCGGCATGACGTCATCAAGCCGTTCCCGGTCCGCCACGGACATGGTCTCAGCCAGAGCCCGGACGTCGCCGCCCTCCACGGCCGCCCAGAAGCGCTGCTCCTCGGCACTCTCCGAACCACGATCGGCGGTCCCCAGCGAGCCGTCCGGCTGATCTCCGCGCACCCAGAACCGTTCCTGCTCGAATGCATAGGTCGGCAGTTCGACCCGCTGCCCGGCCGGGAGGACGGCGGCCCAGTCGACGTCGACGCCCTGCGCATGAGCGCGGCCCAGGGCGGCCAGCACGGTGTTCCGCGCAGGTGCGTCCGCACGCTGGAGGGGGATGAACACCGGTTCGTCGCCACCGTCGAGAGCGGCCGGACCCATCGCCGACAACGTCCCGTCCGGGCCTATCTCGATGAGAACCGAAACGCCCTGACCTGCAAGCGTGTTGACGGCATCGGCGAACCGGACCGCCTGGCGCGCCTGCTGCACCCAGTAGTCCGCGTCCGGCTCGGTGACCACTTCACCGGTGAGCGCGCCCACCCAGGTCACCGCTGGCGCCGCATGCTCGAACTCGGCTGCTACCGAACGGAGTTCGTCAAGCATCGGATCCATTTGGCCCGAGTGGAACGCATGGCTGACCCGCAGTCGGCGCACCCGCCGTCCCTGCTCCCGCCAGCTCTCCAGCATCGCTTCGACGGCGGTCTCGTCGCCCGATACCACCACCGACGACGGTCCGTTCACCGCCGCCACCGACACCCGGGACGCCTGGTCCAGGGTTGCGAGCAGCTCTGCCTCTTCGGCCTCGATCGCCGCCATCGCCCCGCCCTCGGGAAGGGCCTCCATCAACCGGCCCCGCACAGCGACCAGTCGGCAGGCGTCGGCCAGGGTCAGCACGCCGGCCGCGTGGGCGGCGGCGATCTCCCCGACCGAGTGGCCGGCGACCGCGTCGGGCACGATCCCGGCCGCCGCCAGCATCGCCACCAGGCCCACCTCGACGGCGAACAGCCCGGTCTGAGCGAACACCGTCCGATCGGCCCGTGCATCGCTCTCGTCACCACCGAGGACGACATCCCTGATCGGCAGGCCCAACTCGGCCTCCAGCAACCCGCAGGCCTCGTCGAACGCGGCGGCGAACACCGGGGATGCCGCATACAGGCCACGGCCCATCCCGGCCCGCTGTGCTCCCTGCCCCGCGAACAGGAAGCCCAGTCGCGGCCGCCCGGCCGATGCCGTGCCGCTGACGATTCCGGCCGCCGACTCGCCGGAAGTCACCGCCGTCAGGCCCGACATCAGCTCGCCCCGGTCGGCTCCGGAGATGACAGCGCGGTGCTCGAACGCCGACCGGCCCGTCGCCAGCGACCAGCCCACGTCAACCGGGTCCAGCTCCTGATGCAGGCTCAGGTGGCTTTCCAGCCGCCGGGCCTGCGCGGCCAGCGCGGCTGCGGTGCGCCCGGACAGCAGCCACACCGGCTCCGCGTCGGCCAGCACCGCCGGCCCCACCGGCAGACCCGCGGCATCGCGATCCGCGGCCGCTTCGGGGGCCTCCTCAAGGATGGTGTGGACATTGGTTCCGCTCATCCCGAACGCCGACACCCCGGCCCGGCGCGCACGCCCGTTCACCGGCCACGGCCGGGCCTCGGCCAGCAACCGCACCTCACCCGACGCCCAGTCGATGTGCGGCGAGGGCTCCTCGACGTGCAGGGTCCGCGGCAGTTCCTGGTGCTGCAGGGCGAGCACCATCTTGATGACGGCCGCCATTCCGGCCGCGGCCTGGGTGTGGCCGATGTTGGACTTCACCGACCCCAGCCACAACGGCCGGTCCTGTACCCGGTCCTGACCGTAGGTCGCCAGCAGCGCCTGCGCCTCGATCGGGTCACCCAGCACCGTCCCGGTCCCGTGCGCCTCCACCGCATCGACGTCGGACGCCGAGAGCCCCGCGCTGACCAGCGCCGCCCGGATCACCCGCTGCTGCGAGGGCCCGTTGGGCGCAGTCAGTCCGTTCGACGCACCGTCCTGATTCACCGCGCTGCCACGCACAACGGCCAGCACCGGGTGGCCGTTTCGCTCCGCGTCGGAGAGCCGTTCCAGCACCAGGACGCCGGCTCCCTCGGCCATTCCCATGCCGTCCGCGCCTGCCCCGAAGGCCTTGCAACGGCCGTCCTTCGCCAGTCCCAGCTGAGAGTTGAAGCCGGTGAACATCACCGGTGTCGCCGCCACGAACGCGCCACCGGCCAGCGCCAGGGTGCATTCCCCCGAGCGCAGCGCCTGGCCGGCCAGGTGCAGCGCGACCAGGGACGACGAGCAGGCCGTGTCCACCGACACCGCCGGGCCCTCCAGGCCCAGCACGTACGACATCCGCCCGGAGAGCACACTGCTCGACGTGCCGGTCAGCAGGTGCCCCTTGTCCCCGCCCGCATCCTGCTGCCGGTCGAGTCCGTATCCGGACCAGGAGGCCCCGACGAACACTCCGGTCGCCGACCCGCGCAACAGTCCCGGGTCGATTCCGGCCCGCTCCAGTGCTTCCCACGAGGTCTGCAGCAGCAGCCGCTGCTGGGGGTCCATGGTGAGCGCCTCACGCGGGCTGATGCCGAAGAACCCGGGATCGAAGTCGCCCGCGTCGTAGACGAATCCGCCGCGCGGAACCTGTCCCGGCTCGCCCGCGGCCGCGTCATGGATGGCCGACATGTCCCAGCCGCGGTCGGTCGGCAGCTCGGAGACGACGTCGGCGCCGGCGGCCAGCAACTGCCAGTAGTCCTGGGGACTGCGGACTCCGCCGGGAAAGCGGCAGCCGATGCCGACGATCGCGATCGGCTCGTCGGTGGCAGTCGCGGTGACGACCACGGCGTCGTCCCGGTCGCCCAGCAGCTCCGAGCGCAGGAAACCGGCCAGAACGGCCGAGGTCGGGTAGTCGAAGACCAGGGTGGCCGGCAGGGCCATCCCGGTGGCGGTGTTCAGCCGGTTGCGCAAATCCACGGCGGTGAGCGAGTCGAAACCGAGATCCTTGAACGCCCGACCGGCCGCCAGCGCCTCCGGGGACGAGTGTCCGAGGACTACGGCCGCCTCGGTCCGCACCAGGTCGGTGAGCACCCGGGTCTGCTCGGCCCGGTTCAGGCCGTTCAGACGGGCCGTCAGTGCGGAACCCGCAGTCCGCTCCTGACCCGCGCCGGACAGCACCGGATCGGCCGGCGCCTGCCGGGCCTCGGCCAGGTCGCCGAGCAACGGGCTGGGCCGGTGCACGGTGAAGACGGGCGCGAACCTGGCCCAGTCGATGTCCGCGACCGTGATCGGACCCTCGCCCTGGTCAAGTGCCTGCGCCAGCGCGCCGATCGCGAGATCCGGGTCCAACTCACGCAGGCCCATGCGCTGCAGATGCGCCCCGGACTCGCCCTCGGCCATTCCGCCGCCGCCCCACAGACCCCAGGCCACCGACGTGCCGGGCAGTCCGCGCCCGCGCCGGTCCTCGACCAGCGCGTCCAGGAAGGCATTGGCGGCCGCGTAGCCGCCGAGGTGGGCGCTGCCCCAGGTGGCCGCCCCGGAGGAGAAGGTGACGAACGCGTCCAGGTCCGCCGTCAGCGCGTCCAGGTGGGCCGCGCCGCCGGCCTTGGCCGCCATCGAGGCGTCCAGACCGGCAACGTCCAGCTCCGCCAGCGGACCGCCGCCGCCCACACCGGCCGCGTGGAACACCGAGCTCAGCCCGGGTCCGCTCGCACCGATCCACTCGACCAGGGCCGCCACCTCCGCCCGGGCGCCGACATCACCGGCCAGCACTGCCACCGATGTACCCGCCATCGCCAATTCCGCCGCCAGCGCGCCGATCCCGGCCGCGGCCGGACCCGAGCGGCTGGACAGCACCACCCGCACCGCACCCCGGGCCGCAGCCCAGCGGGCCAGCCGTCCACCGATCGCCCCGGTGCCACCGGTCACCAGTACGGTCCCGCGCGGCGCCCACGGGCCCCGGTTCCGCGACTGCCGCTTCGCCTTCGGCTGCGGAGCCCGCACCAGACGCCGGGCCAGTACGCCCGTGCCCCGGATCGCCACCTGGTCCTCACCGCCCGCCGCCGCTGCCAGCACGGCGCACAGCCGGTCCGCCGCCGCGCCGTCCAGCACCACTGGCACGTCGATCAGGCCGCCCCAGCGGTCCGGATGCTCCAGCGCGGCGACCCGCCCCAGCCCCCACACCTGGGCCTGCGCCAGGCCGGCCGACACCTGGTCAGGTCCGACCGCACCGGACGTCAGCACCCACAGCGGAGCAGCGAGTTCCAGCTCCCCGAGCGCCTGGACCAGCCCGACCGTGGCGGCCAGGCCGGTCGGGACCACCGGGGTGTCCGCCAACGGCGTGCCGTCCAGCGCCAGCAGCGACAGCACGCCGGACAGGGTCCGAGTTCCGGCAGCCTCCCGCAGCCGGTCCGTGAGAGCCTCCCGATCCGCCGACGAGGCCTCGACGAGCAGCACGTCCGCTCCACGTCCCGCCAGGGCCCGGACGCAGCCGTCGGCCGAATCGGCGCCCGCCGCTCCGGTGACGACCAGCCAGCTCCCGGCCAGCACAGCCGGGCCGGGGTCGGCGACCGGCACCCAGGAGACCCGGTAGCGCCAGTCCGCCGTCAGCGACCGGCTCCGCTCCCGGCGGCGCCAGGACGCCAGGGCGGGCAGCACCTGCTCCAGACCCTGGCCCTCCAGCGCCAGTGTCTCGGCCAGGCCCGCCACATCGCCCTCGTCGACGGCCGCCCAGAACCGGTCCTCCGCCGGGTCGCCGACCCGCTTCCCGGCAGGGGCCGCGAGCATGCCCTCGACCCAGTACCGCTCCCGCGCGAACGCATACGTCGGCAGATCCACCGGCTGACCCGGCGTGAGCACGGTCGGCCAGTCCACCGCCACACCCTGGACGTGTACCTCGGCGAAGGACTGCAGCACCCGCACGGGACCGCCGTCGTCACGCCGCAGGGTCCCGACCACCACCGGCGTACTCTCGGCGGAGTCCGCCGATTGCGGCCGCCGGTCGAGCGTGGCGCTGATCGCCGCAGTCAGCACCGGGTGCGGTGACACCTCGACGAACACTCTGTGCCCGTCGTCGTGCAGCGCCTCCACAGCCCGGGAGAAGTCCACCGATCCGCGCAGGCTGGCGTACCAGTAGTCCGGCCCGGCGTCCGTCCCGGGCAGTACCTCGCCGGTCAGGGACGACATCATCGGAACTGAGCCCGGCTGCGGGGCGATCCCGTCCAGAACGGTCAGGATCTCCTCCCGCAACTGCTCCACCTGCGGTCCGTGCGAGGCGTAGTCGACCGGCAGCGGCCGGGTCCGCACCCCGGCGCGTTCGCACGCGTCGGCGATCCGGGCCAGTGCGGCGACGTCCCCGGAGACGACGGTCGCCTCGGGACCGTTGACCGCTGCCACCGACACCAGGCCGTCCCAGGCCCCGATCCGTTCGGTGATGACCTGGACCGGCTCGCCGATCGACAGCATCCCGCCCCGGCCCGAGAGCGCGGTCAGCGCCTGACTGCGCAGCGCCACCACCTTGGCGCCGTCCTCCAGGGACAGGATCCCGGCCACGACCGCCGCCGCGATCTCGCCCTGCGAATGTCCCACCACCGCGCCCGGGTTCACCCCGGCGGCCCGCCAGACCGCTGCCAGCGACACCATCACCGCCCACAGCGCGGGCTGCACCACGTCGACCCGCTCCAGGCTCGGCGCCCCCTCGGCACCCGACAGCACCTCGTCCAACGACCACTCCACATACGGCGCCAGCGCCTGCGAGCACTCGGCCAGCCGGGCCGCGAACACCGGCGACGACGACGCCAGCTCGCGTCCCATCGCGACCCACTGCGAACCCTGGCCGGGGAACACGAACACCACCGGGCCCACTGCACCGGCCACTCCGCTCACCACACCGGCAGAGGACTCCCCCGCCGCCAACGCGCCCAGCTGGGCCGCCAGTTCGTCCTGATCCGCACCGAAAACGACCGCCCGGTGCTCGAAGGTGGACCGTGTGGTCGCCAGCGCCCAGCCCATGTCGAGCGGATCCGGCGCCACAGCGGTGTCCAGATGCGCGGCCAACCGGCCCGCCTGGGCCCGCAGTGCCTCCCGGGTCCGCCCCGAGACCAGCCAGGCCGGAGTGCCCGGCAGCACGGGCAGTGCACGGTCCGGGGACGTGTCCTCCAGCGGGACCGGCTCGGCTTCGGGGACCTCTTCGAGGATGAGGTGGGCATTGGTGCCGCTCATCCCGAACGAGGACACCCCGGCGCGCCGCGCACGGTCTCCGGCCACCCAGGGGACCGCCTCGGTCAGCAATCGGACCTGTCCGGTCGACCAGTCGATGTGCTCGGACGGCTCATCGGCGTGCAGCGTGGGCGGCAGCAGACCGTTCTGCAGTGCCAGGACCATCTTCATGACCCCGGCCACGCCGGCCGCCGACTGGGTGTGCCCGATGTTGGACTTCACCGACCCCAGCCACAACGGCCGTTCCTCCGAACGGTCCTGACCGTACGTCGCCAGCAGCGCCTGCGCCTCGATCGGGTCACCCAGCACCGTCCCGGTCCCGTGCGCCTCCACCACGTCGACATCCGACGCCGACAACTGCGCGCTCGCCAGCGCCGCCCGGATCACCCGCTGCTGCGACGGACCGTTCGGCGCCGTCAACCCGTTCGACGCACCGTCCTGATTCACTGCACTGCCACGCACCACAGCCAGCACCCGATGCCCATTGCGACGGGCGTCCGACAGCCGTTCCAGGAGCAGCATCCCGGCGCCCTCGGCCCAGCCGGTCCCGTCCGCGCCGGCCCCGAACGCCTTGCACCGGCCGTCCGAGGCCAGGCCCTGCTGGCGGGAGAACTCGGAGAACCCGGTCGGCACCGCCATCACCGTCACGCCGCCGGCCAGGGCCAACGAGCACTCGCCCGATCGCAGCGCCTGTGCGGCCAGATGCAGGGCCACCAGCGACGACGAACACGCCGTGTCCACCGTCACCGCCGGGCCCTCCAGGCCCAGCGAGTACGAGATTCGGCCCGAAATGACGCTCGCGGCCATCCCGGTCAGCTGATAGCCCTCCAACCCGCTGTCGTCGGCGCCGACGCCGTAGCCGGAGAATCCCGCTCCGGCGAACACCCCGGTGTCGCTGCCCCGGAGCGAGCGCGGTTCCAGACCGGCCCGTTCCAGCGCCTCCCAGGAGGTCTCCAGCAGGATGCGCTGCTGCGGGTCCATCGCCAGGGCCTCGCGCGGATTGATCCCGAAGAACCCGGGATCGAACTCGCCCGCGTCATGGATGAAACCGCCGGCGCGCGTGTGCGAGGTACCGGCCCGCCCCGGATCCGAGTCGAACAGGCTGTCAAGATCCCAGCCACGGTCGACCGGGAAGCCGGAAACCGCGTCCCTACGGGTGGCCAGCAGGTCCCAGAACTGCTCGGGGCTGCGCACCCCGCCGGGGAAGCGGCAGGCCATGGCGACTATGGCGATCGGGTCGCCGTCCACCGCGGCCGGACCTCGGAAGCGGTCGAACGCATCGACGTCGCCGAGCAGTTCACCGCGCAGGTGATCCGCCAGGGCCCGTGGTGTCGGGTAGTCGAACACCAGCGTCGCCGGCAGGCTCAGACCGCTGCCGACGGTAAGCCGGTTACGCAGTTCCACCGCGGTCAGCGAGTCGAACCCGATGTCGCCGAACGCCCGGTCGGCGTCGACCGCGGTGGCGGACTGGTGGCCGAGCACCGCCGCCGCCTCGGTCCGGACCAGATCGATCAGCGTCTGCTCCTGGGCCGCCCGGCCCAGGCCGGCCAGCTGTCGGGCGAGATCCGTGCCACCCGGGCTCGCACCGGGGGCGTCGACGGACGCAGCGGACAGAAGGGCGCGGATCTCCGGCAGGTCGCGGACCAAGGGGAGCCGGTGCAGAGCGCCCATCCTGGACACCGCCTGGGCCCAGTCGAGGTCCATGACGGTCAGCACGCCGTTGGAGCCGTCGTCGGCCAGTGCTTGGCCGAGCACCCGCAGCGCCAGGTCCGGCTCCATGGCGCGCAGCAGGCCCCGGTCGAGCCGCTGCCGGGCCGCCTCGCCGGCCTGCGCCATCCCCCCGCCGGCCCAGGGACCCCAGGCCAGCGATGTGCCGGCCAGCCCCCGGCCGCGCCGGTTCTGCGCCAGGGCGTCCAGGAACGCGTTGGCCGCCGCGTAGTTGCCCTGCCCGCCGCCGCCGAAGGTGCCGGCCGAGGACGAGAACAGCACGAAAGCGTCCAGCTCCAGACCCGCCGTCAGCTCGTCCAGGGCAGCCGCCCCGCCCGCCTTCGCCGCCAGCACCGTGGCCAGTCGCGAGGCGTCCAGCCGGTCCAGCACTCCGTCGTCCACGACTCCGGCGGTGTGCACCACCGTCCGCAGTGGGGGGCCGTCAGCCGCGCTCGCGGCCAGCAGTCGGGCGACATCGGCCCGCTCGGCGACATTCGCCGCCAGCACAAGGGTCTCGGTTCCGGCCTCGGCCAAGTCGGCCGCCAGCCGCGCGACGCCCTGCGCACCGGCACCGGAACGGCTGGACAGGACGACGCGCTCGGCTCCCCGCCCGGCCAGCCAGCGGGCCACCCGGGCGCCGATCGCACCGGTACCCCCGGTGACCAACGCCGTCCCCCGCGACACCCAGCGGGAGCCGCCGCCGGCCGGGGCAGGGGCGGCCCGGAGCAGCCGACGTCCCAGCACACCGGCGTCCCGGATCGCCACCTGGTCCTCGCCGCAGCCGGCCAGCACCGCCGCCAGCCGCGCGCCGACCCGTTCGTCCCAGACCGGAGACAGATCGATCAGCCCGCCCCAGCGGTCCGGATGCTCCAGCGCGGCCACCTGCCCCAGCCCCCAGATCTGGGCTTGGACCGGGGCTGCCAACACCTCGGCCGGCGCCGCGGCCACAGCCCCCCGGGTCAGGAGCCACAGCGGCGCCGTCAGCCCGGCGTCACCCAGTGCCTGAACCAGCGTCAGCGTGCCCGCGACCCCGGCCGGTACGGGTTCGTGCCCCGGCAGCACCTCCTCCCGCAGCGCCAGCAACGAAACAGCTCCGCTGACACCCTCGGCCGAGTCCGCCAGCGCCTCGCCGATCCTGGCGGCGACCGACCCGCGTTCCATGGCCCCGGCGCCCAGCTCGACGAGCACCGTCCGAGCGCCTCGGGACGTCAGCGCCTGGGCACACTGCTGGGCGAGTTCGTCGTCCACCGACTCGCTGACGACCAGCCAGGTCCCCGACAGCCGGGCCGAGGGCAGGCCGTTCACCGGTGCCCAGGACGTCCGGTAGCGCCAGTGGGCGGTCGCGGATTCGTCCCGCTCCTGACGCCGCCACGAGGTCAGGGCGGGAAGCACCGCACCGAGCCCGGCCGCGTCGTCCAGATCCAGCGCGTTGGTCAGAACAGCCAGATCGCCCTCCTCGACCGCGGCCCAGAACCGGGCCTCGGCCGCCGAGCCGCCGCCGACGCCGCCAGAGACCGGGCTCGCGACCTGGCGCATCGACTGGCGCATCGACTGGGGGCCGCCGGGCCAGAAGTACTGGTGCTGGAAGGCATACGTCGGCAGCTCGACCCGCTGCCCGGCCGGCAGTACGGCGGCCCAGTCGACGTCGACGCCCCGGACATGGGCCCGGGCCAGCGCGCCCAGCAGGGACTCCGGAGCCGCTGTCCCGCCCCGCAGCAGCGGAAGGAAGGCGGCGCCGGCCCGCTCAGCGGCGGAGAGGACGGCCAGTCCCATTCCCGACAGCGTCGCGTCCGGGCCGATCTCGATGAACACCGTTATGCCCTGGTCGGCCAGAGTGGTCACGGCGTCGGCGAACCGCACCGGCCGCCGTGCCTGCTGAACCCAGTAGTCCGCCTCCGGGACCGCGATCACGCCACCGGTCAGCGCCCCTACCCAGGTCAGGGTGGGCGCCATCTGCTCCAGTCCGGCCGCCACCCGGCCCAGTTCGTCCAGCACCGGATCGATCAGGGCCGAATGGAACGCGTGGCTCACCCGCAGCCGGCGCACCCTCCGCCCCTGTTCCCGCCAGCCTGCAACGACTTCGTCGACGGCGGCCTCGTCACCCGAGATCACCACCGAGGACGGGCCGTTCACCGCTGCCACCGAGACGCCGGGTCGGTGCTCCAGCACCGCCAGCATCTCGGCCTCGGTCGCCGCGACCGCCGCCATCGCACCGCCCTCGGGGAGGGCCTGCATCACCCGGGCCCGCGTCCCGACCAAACGGCAGGCGTCCTCAAGGGTCAGCACACCGGCCGCGTACGCCGCTGCGATCTCCCCGACCGAATGGCCTGCCACCGCCTCCGGGACCACCCCGGCCGCCGCCAGCACCGCGACCAGCGCCACCTCCACCGCGAACAACCCGGCCTGCGCATACCCGGTCTGATCCGCGCGGGCATCGCCGTCTTCGCCGTTGCCCAGGACCACGTCCCGGACCGGCAGCCCGACCTCCGGCTCCAGCAGAGCGCACACCCGGTCGAAGGCCGCCGCAAAGACCTCCGACGCGGCATACAACTCGCGTCCCATTCCAGCCCGTTGGGCGCCCTGACCGGCGAAGACGAAGCCGATCCGCGGCGCCCCGGCCGGGGCCACCCCACTGACGACGCTGTTGCTGGGCGTACCGGCCGCAAGTGCGGTCAAGCCCGTCAGCAGTCCGTCGCGATCGGCCCCGGTGACAACGGCCCGGTGCTCGAACACCGACCGGCCCGTCGCCAGCGACCAGCCCACGTCCACCGGTGCCGACTCCGGGCGGGCACTCACCACGGCCGCCAGCCGCTCCGCCTGGGCGGCCAGTCCGTCGGCGGTCCTGGCGGACACCAGCCACGCGGGAGCGGTCGTCAGCACCGCAGGCCCGGTCTCGCCCCCGATCGGCGCCTCGTGCTCGGGGAGTTCGGGTGCCTCCTCGACGATGACATGGGCGTTGGTGCCGCTGATCCCGAACGCCGAGACCCCGGCCCGGCGCGGACGCCCGTCCCCCGCCGGCCACGGCACCGGTTCGCTCAGCAGCCGCAAGCCTGAGCCTGACCAGTCCACGTGGGGGGACGGTTCGAGCGCGTGCAGGGTCCTTGGCAACTGCTGGTGCTGCAGGGCCAGCACCATCTTCATCACCCCGGCCACCCCGGCCGCGGCCTGGGTGTGGCCGATGTTGGACTTCACCGAACCCAGCCACAACGGCCGTTCGGCGTCCCGGTCCTGCCCGTAGGCGGCCGCCAGGGCCTGGGCCTCGATCGGGTCGCCCAGCACCGTGCCGGTCCCGTGCGCCTCCACCGCGTCCACATCGGCGGGCCGCAGTCCGCCGTCGGCCAGGGCCGCCCGGATCACCCGCTGCTGCGAGGGGCCGTTGGGGGCTGTCAGTCCGTTGGAGGCGCCGTCCTGGTTGACTGCGGTGCCCCGGACCACGGCCAGGACGGGGTGACCGTTGGCCCGGGCGTCGGAGAGCCGTTCCAGCACGATCATGCCTGCGCCCTCGGCCATGCCCATACCGTCGGCATCGGCCGAGAACGACTTGCAGCGCCCGTTCCCGGCCAGGCCGCGCTGCTTGGAGAACCCGACCAGTTCGGCCGGGGTCGCCATCACCGTCACCCCGCCCGCCAGCGCCAGTCGGCACTCGCCCGAATGCAGCGCCTGGGCGGCCAGATGCAGCGCTACCAACGAGGACGAGCAGGCGGTGTCGACGGTCAGGGACGGTCCCTCAAGTCCGAGGGTGTAGGAGATCCGGCCGGAGATGACGCTGCCGGCGTTGCCGGTCACCATGTGGCCCTCGAGTCCGGCCGTGCCCTCCGGAGCCAGCTGCAGCCCGGTCGCGTAGCCGGAGCCGTAACCGCCGGCGAAGACCCCGGTGGCGGAGCCGCGCAGCGAGCGCGGGTCGATTCCGGCCCGTTCCAGCGCCTCCCACGAGGTCTCCAGCAGCAGCCTCTGTTGCGGGTCCATCGCCAGCGCCTCACGCGGGCTGATCCCGAAGAAGCCGGGGTCGAACTCGCCGGCCTCGTGCAGGAATCCACCGGCCTGCACATACGCCGTCCCGGGGTGATCGGGATCGGGGTCGAACAGATTGTCCAGGTCCCAGCCCCGGTTGAGCGGGATGCCGGAGATCCCGTCGCCGCCGGACGCCAGCAGATCCCAGAGGCTCTCGGGGCCGGTGACGCCGCCGGGGTAGCGTCCGGCCATCCCGACGATGGCGATCGGCTCGTGGTCCACCGACGGCGCGGCCGCTGCGGCCGGGACCGCCGACAGCTCGCCCAGCAGTTCGGTGCGCAGATGCCCGGCCAGCACCAGCGGGGTCGGGTAGTCGAACAGCAGCGTGGCCGGGAGTCGCATTCCGGTGGCCATGCTGAGCTGGTTGCGCAGTTCCACGGCCGTGAGCGAATCGAAGCCCAGGTCGCTGAAGGCCCGGGCTGCATCGACCGCAGCAGGCGAGGCGTAGTTGAGGACGGCGGCGGCCTCGGCCCGGATCAGGTCGGTCAGCAGCCGGTCCTGCTCGGCCCGCGAGAGTCCGGAGAGCCGTTGTGCCAACTCGGCCTCGGCCTGGTCGACTTCACCCACCGGCCCGGCGTCGGCCGCTCGGGTGCGGGCCAGTCGACGGATCTGCGGCAGGTCGCGGACGAAGGGGATGGTGTGCAGTTCGGCCATGCCGGGGACGCCGGCCATCTGCGACCAGTCCACGTCCATCACGGTCAGCGCGGTGTCGTCGCCGTCGATCGCCTCGGCCAGGGCCTGGACCGCGAGTTGAGGATCCATCAGGACCTCCCAGCGGTTCCGGCTCAGCCGGGCGACAGTGGCCTCGCTGGCCTGGGCGACGCCGCCGCCGGCCCACGGGCCCCACGCCACCGACAGCGCCGTGCGGCCGCGCCCGCGACGGTTCTGGGCCAGGGCATCCAGAAAGGCGTTGGCGGCCGCGTAGTTGCCCTGCCCGCCGCCGCCGAAGGTCGCGGCGGCCGAGGAGAACAGCACGAAGGTGTCCAGGTCATGATCCGCCGTCAGTTCGTCCAGCAGGAGGGCGCTGGTGGCCTTCGCGGCCAGCACCGAGGCCAGCCGGGCCGGGTCCAGCCGGTCCAGGACGCCGTTGTCGACGACGCCGGCGGTATGCATCACGCTCGACAGCGGCGATCCGGAGGCCGCGATCCAGCGCAGCAGCCCGGTGACGTCCTCACGGCGGCTGACATCTCCCGCCACCACGCTCACGGTCGTTCCGGCGGCGGCCACCTCGGCGGCCAGCGCGACCGCCCCGGCCGCGCGGACGCCGGAGCGGCTGGTGAGCACGGCCCGGTCGGTGCCACGTCCGGCCAGCCAGCGGGCCACACGGCTGCCGATCGCCCCGGTGCCGCCGGTGATCAGCACGGTGCCGCCGGGACGCCAGCGCGCACCTCCGTCCCGAGGCAGCGCGGCAGGGACCAATCGACGTCCGAGAATTCCGCCGGAGCGGACGGCGGTCTGGTCCTCGCCCAGGTCTCCGGCCAGCACCGCGCACAGCCGGCCCGCCGCCCTCTGGTCCAAGACCTCGGGCAGATCGACCAGGCCGCCCCAGCGGTCCCGGTGCTCCAGGCCTGCGACCCGGCCCAGAGCCCAGACCTGGGCCTGCACCGGCGCGGTCAACCCGTCCGCAGGGGCGGCCGCGACGGCGCCCCGGCTCAGCACCCAGAGCGGGGCGCCGATCCCCGCGTCACCCAGCGCCTGGACCAACGCCAGTGTCCCGGCGACGCCGACGGCGACGTCGGGGAACTGCGGGTGCGGGGCCTCGTCCAGGGCCAGCAGCGAGACCACCCCGACGACAGACGGGTCGGACAGGTCGCGCAGGGCCGCAGCGACGCACTGCCGGTCGGTCCCGTCCAAGGTGACCGGGACGACCTGGGCCCCGTGCCCGGCGAGGATCTCCCGGAACCGCTCGTTGAGCTCCTGGTCGGGACCGCTGACGAGGAGCCAGGCCCCGGAAAGCCGCCCAGGCGCCGGGTCGGCGATCGGCGCCCAGGAGACCCGGTAGCGCCAGGACTCGGTGGCGAAGCGTTCACGCTCGCGCCTGCGCCAGGAGGTCAGCGCGGGCAGCACCTCGTCCAGCGGCTGCTGTTCGACGGCCAGCAGGCCGGAGAGGCCGTCCAGATCGGAGTTTTCGACGGCGGCCCAGAACCTGGCCTCGGTCTCGCTCTGCGCCTCGCCCGGCAGCGGGGTGGAGCCGGGGGCGGCCGGGGACAACCAGTACTGCTGGCGGGCGAAGGCGTAGGTGGGCAGTTCCACGACCGGCGCGGCCGGCAGCACCGCCGTCCAGGCGACGGACAGGCCGCGCACATGCGCCAGGGCCAGGGCAGTCAGGAAGCGCCGTGCTCCGGCGTCCTCACGGTCCAGCGTCCCGGTGACCAGCGGAGCATCGGCGATTCCGGCGTCGTCGAGGGTCTCCTCGATCGCCGCGGTGAGGACCGGATGCGGGGAGACCTCCAGGAAGCTGCGGTACCCGGCCCCGGCCAGGGCCAGCACGGCGTCCTGGAACCGGACCCGCTCCCGGACGTTGGCGTACCAGTACTCGGCGCCCAGTTCCGGGCCGTCCAGGCGTTCGCCGGTCACGGTCGAGAACAGCGGGATCCGGCCCTGCTGCGGGCGGATGTCGCCCAGCTCCCGGACCAGTCCCTCCCGCAGCTCCTCCACCCGGACCGAGTGGGCCACGAAATCCATCTGCGGGATTCGCCACCGCAGCACCCGACGGGCCGACAGCAGCCGCTCGAACTCATCCAGCGCGTCCAGGTCCCCGGAGACCACGGTCGTGGCCGGGCCATTCACGGCGGCCACCGACAGCCGGTCCGACCACTCCTCGTTCGACGCCAGCAGGTCCTCGACCAGGCCGGCCGGCATCACCACCGAGAGCATCCCGGCCGACGCGGCCAGCGAAGAGAGCGCCCGGCTGCGGACCGCGACCACCCGAGCAGCGTTCTCCAACGTCAGGATCCCGGCCACGCAAGCGGCCGCGATCTCGCCCTGTGAATGCCCGACCACCGCATCCGGACGGACCCCGGCCGCCTCCCACATCGCCGCCAGCGACACCATCACCGCCCACAGCACCGGCTGCACCACATCGGCCCGCTCCAGGCCGGGCGCGCCCGGCCGACCGAGCAGGACGTCCTCCAAGGCCCAGTCCACATGCGGTTCGAGCGCCTGCGCGCACTCCGCCAGCCGAGCCGCGAACACCGGGGACACCGTCAGCATCTCCCGGCCCATCCCGACCCACTGAGTGCCCTGACCGGGAAAGACGAACACCTTCTTCCCGAACCGCGACGCCACACCCGAGACCGCACCCGGGTTCCGTTCGCCCGCGATCAGCGCCTCCAGACCCGCAGCCAGCCCACCCCGGTCCGCCCCCAGCACCGCGGCCCGGTACTCGAACGCCGACCGGGTGGTCGCCAGCGACCAGGCGACCTCCGTCGTGTCCAGCTCCGGCCGGCTCCCGGCAAAGTCGGCCAACCTCCCTGCCTGAGCTGCCAGTCCGGCCTCCGAGCGGCTCGACACCAGCCAGACCGAGGGGCCGTCGGAGAGCAGGGCCGGCGCAATCTCCACCGGCTCGGCGGCCTCGTCCGGCGCCGCGTCGTCAGCGCCCGGCTCGGCCGCCACCTCGGCGGCCACTTCAGCAGCCGGATCCTCGGAGAGAATGACGTGCACATTGGTCCCGCTCATACCGAACCCGGACACCCCGGCCCGCCGCAGCCGCTCCCCCGGTTCCCAGGGCGCGGCCTCGGTCAGCAGCCGGACCTGGCCGCTGGACCAGTCGATGTGCGGCGAGGGCCGATCGGCGTGCAGGGTGCGCGGCAGCAGCCCGTGCTGCAGGGCCAGCACCATCTTGATCACCCCGGCCATCCCGGCCGCCTGCTGGGGGTGGCCGAGGTTGGCCTTGATCGAGCCCAGCAGCAGCGGTCGGCCCTCGGGCCGCTCCTGTCCGTAGGTGGCCAGCAGGGCCTGGGCCTCGATCGGGTCGCCCAGCGCCGTTCCGGTGCCATGGGCCTCGACGGCGTCGATGTCGGCCGGCGACAGCCGGGCGTCGGCCAGCGCGGCCCGGATCACCCGCTGCTGGGCAGGCCCGTTGGGGGCCGTCAGACCGTTGGAGGCGCCGTCCTGGTTCATCGCGCTGCCACGCACCACAGCCAGCACCCGGTGCCCGTTCCGCCGGGCGTCGGAGAGGCGCTCCACCACGACGATCCCGGAGCCCTCGGCCACACCCATGCCGTCCGCCCCGTCACCGAACGCCTTGCAGCGGCCGTCCGGGGCCAGCCCCAGCTGGGCGCTGAAGTCGGTGAACATCACCGGGGTCGACGCCACGAAGACGCCTCCGACCAGGGCCAGCGAGCACTCCTGAGCCCGCAGCGCCCGGGCCGCGAGGTGCAGCGAGACCAGCGCCGACGAGCAGGCCGTGTCGACGGTGACCGCCGGGCCCTCCAGCCCGAGGGTGTAGGCGATCCGGCCGGACAGCACGCTGCTCGCGGTCCCGGTGACCAGATGGCCCTCCAACTCGGTCTGCGAACCCAGACCCCAGCCGTATCCCGACGACGACGCCCCGGCGAAGACGCCGGTGGACGAACCGCGCAGCGACAGCGGATCGATGCCGGCCCGCTCCAGCGCCTCCCAGGCGACCTCCAGCAGCATCCGCTGCTGCGGGTCCATCGCCACCGCCTCGCGCGGGCTGATCCCGAAGAACCCGGGGTCGAACTCCCCCGCGCCGTCGACGAATCCGCCGGCGCGCACCTGCGAGGTGCCCGCGGAGCCGGGCCCGGTTCCGAGCAGCTCCTCCAGGTCCCAGCCACGGTCCTGCGGGAATCCGGAGATCGCGTCGACACCGCCGGCCAGCAGTTCCCACAGGTCCTGCGGGCTGCGGACGCCGCCGGGGAAGCGGCAGCCCATGCCGACGATCGCGATCGGCTCGTCGGCGGCGGCCTCGATCTCACTGAGCCGTTGACGGGTCTCGTGAAGGTTGGCCGTCACCCGCCGGAGGAAATAGCGGAGCTTGTCGTCGTCGCTCACCTGCGGAACCTCGATTTCCCGGAGCTGTCAGCGGTTTCGGCCATGTCAGTGAATCCCCAGCTCTTTTCCGATGAAGTCGAAGACTTCCTGGTCGGAGGAGGAATCGAGATCCTCGGCGACGGATGCCGCCCGGCTGCCGGCGGCGATCTCCTTCCAGCGGGCCACGACGGCGTCCAGCCGGGCGGTGATCCTGGCCGCGTCGCCGTCCTCGCCGGCGGCGGCCGAGAGCAGGCCGTCGAGCCTGTCGAGTTCGGCCAGCACCGGCCCGGACGGCGACACCGCCTCCGGGACCAGCACGGTCCGCAGATGGCCGGCCACCGCGCTGGGCGTGGTGTAGTCGAACAGCAGGGTCGCCGACAGCCGCAGACCGGTGACGGCGCCGAGCCGGTCGCGCAGTTCGACGGCGGTCAGCGAGTCGGCGCCCAGCTCGCTGAAGGCCCGGTCGGCCGCGACGTCGTCGGCCGAGGGATAGCTCAGTACCCCGGCCGCCTCGGTCCGGACCAGCTCCACCAGCCGTTGGTCCTGCTCCGCCCGGTCCAGTAGCAGCAGTTCCTCTGCCAGGGCGCTGCCGGTGGTGGTCCCGCCCGGGTCGACCGCCCCCGTTTCCCCGCCGGTGAGTGCCTGCGCGACCTCGGGCAGGCTCTCGATCAGCGGGCTGGGTCGGCGCAGGGTGAAGGGCGGGGCGAACGCGGCCCAGTCCACGCCGGCCACCGTGAGCAGGGCCTCCCCGGCGTCGAGCGCCTGGCCCAGGGCCCGGATCCCGAGTTCGGGGTCCAGGAGCCGCAGTCCGCGCCGGACCATCTGGGCCTTGCCCTCACGGTCGCTCATGCCGCCGCCGTCCCACGGTCCCCAGGCCACCGACGTCGCGGCCAGTCCACGTGAGCGACGGTTCTCGGCCAGGGCGTCGAGGAACGCGTTGACCGCGGCGTAGCCCGGCTGCAGGCCGCTGCCCCAGGTCGCGGAGATCGAGGAGAAGAGCACGAAGGCCTCCAGGTCCAGGCCCTGGGTCAGCTCGTCCAGGTGCATCGTCCCCGCGGTCTTGACCGCCGCCATCTCGGCCAGTTCGGCCACGGTGGTGTCCTGCAGGGCGGTGGCCTGTCCGGCTCCGGCGGCGTGCATGACCGCCGTCAGCGGCGGCGGGCCGCCGGCGGCGATCCGGTCGAGCAGACCGGCCACGTCGGCGCGGCAGCCGACGTCGGCGGACACGATGCCGACCTCGGTTCCGGCAGTGGCCAGCTCAACGGCCAGTCCGACGGCACCAGGTGCAACCGCACCCGACCGGCTGGTCAGCAGCACCCGCGGGGCGCCGAGACCGGCCAGCCAACGGGCGGTGTGCCCGCCGATCGACCCGGTGCCCCCGGTGATCAGCACGGTTCCGGTCGGTGTCCAGGTCCCGTCCGGCTCCGGTTGCGGGGCCCGGACCAGGCGTCGGCCACGCATTCCCGCGCCGCGCAGGGCCACCTGGTCCTCACCGCAACCCGCCAGCACCGCGCACAGCCGGTCGGCGGCCCGGTCGTCCAGAACAGTCGGCAGGTCGACCAGTCCGCCCCAGCGTTCAGGGTGTTCCAGCCCCACCACCCTGCCCAGCCCCCAGGCCTGCGCCTGCAGCGGCCGGGTGAGCGGCTCGCCCGGATCGGCCGCCACGGCCCCGGAGGTGAGCACCCACAGCGGTGCCTGGACCTGTGCGTCGCCCAGCGCCTGAATCAGGGTGAGGGTGGCGGCCAGTCCCTCGGTCACCATCGGCCGGTCCGGCAGTGACGTCTCGTCAAGGACCAGCAGCGAGAGGACTCCGCCCAGCCCTGAGGTGTCGACGCGGCCGAGTTCGGCAGCCAGCGCCTCCCGGGTCGTCCCGTCCGCGGTGATCCTGGTGACGACGGCCTCGGCGCCGTGACCGGTGAGTGCCTGGACGCAGCGCTCGGCGGACTCGCCGCCGTCCGGGCCGGTGACGACCAGCCAGGTCCCGGACAGCGCGACCGGCTCGGGGTCCGGGACCGGCGCCCAGGAGACCCGGTAGCGCCAGCCGTCGGTGGCCGACCGGTCCCGTTCGCGCCGGCGCCAGGAAGCGAGCGCCGGGAGCAGACCGTCCAGTTGCCGCCCGTCGACGGCGAGCGTGTCGGACAGGGCCGACCGGTCGCCGGACTCGACCGCGGCCCAGAACCGGGCCTCGGCCGCACCGCCGACGTCCTCGCCGCCCGATCCGGTGGCAGGACCGAGCCGGAGCTTGTGCGGACCCAGCGGCCAGAACCGCTGCTCAGCGAAGGCATAGGTGGGCAGCTCCACCCGGTTCCCGGCCGGCAGTACCGCGCTCCAGTCGACACCGATGCCCCGCACATGGGCACGGGCCAGCGCGGTCAGCACGGAGTCGGCGGCAGCGGTCCGGGCCCGGAGCAGCGGCACGAACACTGGCTCTGCGGCGTCCGGCAGGGCGTTCGGCCCCATCGCCGAGAGCGTCCCGTCCGGGCCGATCTCGATGAAGACGGTCACGCGCTGATCGGCCAGCGCGGCCACGGCGTCGGCGAACCGGACCGGCTGTCGGGCCTGGGCCGGCCAGTAGTCGGGCCCCGGAGTGGCCAGGATGGTGCCGTCACAGGCTCCGGCCCAGGTCACGGTCGGCACACGGTGCTCCAGCTCTGCTGCCACGGCGGCGAGTCCGGTCAGCACCGGATCCATCCGGGCCGAGTGGAACGCATGGCTGACCCGCAGGCGGCGCACCCGCCGGCCACGCTCCCGCCAGGTCTCCAGCACCTGGTCGACGGCCTCGGAGTCACCCGACACCACCACTGCCGACGGCCCGTTCACCGCCGCGATCCCGACCCCGGCCACGCCGTCCAGGCTCTCGGAAACCTCGGCCTCGCCCGCCTCGACGGCGCCCATCGCGCCACCGGCGGGCAGTTCCTGCATCAGCCGGGCGCGGGCCGCGACCAGCCGGCTCGCGTCCGCCAGGGTGAGCACGCCCGCCGCGTGGGCGGCCGCGATCTCGCCCACCGAATGGCCGGCCACCGCGTCCGGCACGACCCCGGCCGCGGCCAGCAGGGCGACCAGGCCCACCTCCACCGCGAACAGCCCGGTCTGCGCGTAGACGGTCCGATCCGCCCGCTCGTCCTCCATGTCCTGGTCCGCGAGCACGACCTGACGGATCGGCAGCTGCAGTTCGGCCTCCAGCAGCTCGCAGACCTCGTCGAAGGCGGCGGCGAACACCGGTGACGCCGCATACAGCTCGCGCCCCATCCCGGCCCGCTGGGCTCCCTGGCCCGCGAACAGGAATCCGACCCTGGGACGGGCCGCCGGTACCGCGCCGCTCACCACCGAGGACGCCGACCCACCGGCCGCCAGCGCGGCCAGGCCCGTGCTCAGCGTCCAGCGGTCAGCCCCCAGAACCACGGCCCGGTGCTCGAACGCCGACCGGGACGTCGCCAGCGACCAGCCGATGTCGCCGAGGTCGGCCGGATCCGCCTCCGCGCGCGCCGAGACGAACTCGGCCAGCCGCCCGGCCTGCGCCTGCAACCCGGCCGCCGTACGCCCGGACACCAGCCAGGCCCGGGGAGCGCCGTCCAGCACAGCGGGCCGGCTCGGCCCGACCGCTGGGTACGGCTCAACGGGAACACCGGGCGCCTCCTCGATGATGGTGTGCGCATTGGTGCCACTGATCCCGAAGGCCGAGACCCCGGCCCGGCGCGGTCGCCCGTTCGTCGGCCAGTCCACCGTCTCGCTCAGCAGCCGCACCGCTCCAGCCGACCAGTCCACCTGCGGTGACGGCGCGTCGGAGTGCAGGCTGCGCGGGAGCTTGCGGTGCCGCAGGGCCAGCACCATCTTCATCACTCCCGCCACCCCGGCCGCGGCCTGGGTGTGGCCGATGTTCGACTTCACCGACCCGAGCCACAGCGGCCGCCCGTCCGGGCGGTCCTGCCCGTACGTGGCCAGCAGCGCCTGGGCCTCGATCGGGTCGCCGAGGGGCGTTCCGGTGCCGTGCGCCTCGACTGCGTCGACCTCGGCCGGCGACAGCCGGGCGTTGGCGAGCGCGGCCCGGATCACCCGTTGCTGCGAGGGTCCGTTGGGCGCCGTCAGACCGTTGGAGGCACCGTCCTGGTTGGTCGCGCTGCCACGGATCAGGGCCAGCACCTCATGGCCGTGGCGCCGGGCGTCGGAGAGCCGTTCGAGGACGAGCATGCCCACGCCCTCGGCCATGCCCATGCCGTCCGCGTCCGCACCGAAGGCCTTGGACCGCCCGTCCGGGGCCAGCCCGCGCTGCCGGGAGAACACCACCAGATCCCAGGGCGTGGCCATGATGGTGACGCCGCCGGCCAGTGCCAGCGTGCACTCGCCCGAGCGCAGCGCCTGGGCGGCCAGATGCAGCGCGACCAGGGACGACGAGCAGGCGGTGTCCATGGTGACGGCGGGTCCTTCCAGACCCAGGGTGTAGGCCACCCGGCCGGAGATCACGCTGGTCGCGTTCCCGGCCATCAGATGGCCCTCCAGCCCGGCGGCGCCGTCCGCGCCGGTCTGCTGCCCGACGGCGGCGTAGCCGGAGCTGTAGCCGCCGGTGAACACCCCGGTCTGCGATCCGCGCAGGGACGCCGGCTGGATGCCCGCGCGTTCCAGGGCCTCCCACGAGGTCTGCAGCAGCAGTCGCTGCTGCGGGTCCATCGCCAGGGCCTCGCGCGGGCTGATCCCGAAGAAGCCGGGGTCGAACTGTCCGGCCTCGTGCACAAAACCGCCGGCCCGCACATAGGTCGTTCCGCTGTGGCCCGGGTCGGAGTGGTAGAGCCGGTCGAGGTCCCAGCCGCGATCGGCCGGGAACCCGGAGATCGCGTCGGTGCCGGAGATCAGCAGCTCCCACAGCTGGTCCGGGGTCCGGACTCCCCCGGGGAACCGGCAGCCCATGCCGACGATGGCGATGGGATCGCCGTCGGCCGCAACCGTCGCCGGCGCCACCCGGACCTCGCCCGCGGACCCGTCGCCCAGCAGTTCCGCGCGCAGGTGCTCGGCCAGCGCGGTCGGCGTCGGGTGGTCGAACAGGAGGCTGGCCGGCAGCCGCAGCCCGACGGCGATGCTGAGCCGGTTGCGCAGCTCGACCGCGGTCAGCGAGTCGAACCCGAGGTCGCTGAAGGCCCGCCCTGCCTCGACGGCCTCGGGCGAGGGATACGCCAGCACCTCGGCGGCGACGGTCTGGACCAGGACGGTCAGCCGCTGCTCCTGCCCGGCCCGGGGCAGGACGGCCAGCTGCCCGACCAGTTCGTCCTTGGCGCCCCGCGCGCCGTCCGACGCGGCCACACCGTCGGCGGCCGCCATCCGCTGTACCTCGGGCAGGTCCCGCAGCAGCGGCGCCCGCTGCATCTCGTGCTCGCCGCCGACCGACCCGATCCGGCTCCAGTCGATGTCCATGACGGTCAGCGCGCTGTCGGCGCCGCCGAGGGCGTCGGCGAGGGCCTGGACCGCGAGCTGAGGCTCCATCAGGACCTCCCAGCGGTTGCGGCTCAGCCGCTGCCGGGTCGCCTCGCTGGCCTGGGCGACGCCGCCACCGGCCCACGGACCCCAGGCCACCGACAGTGCCGGCAGGCCCCGAGCGCCGCGGTTCTCGGCCAGGGCGTCGAGGAAGGCGTTCGCGGCCGCGTAGTTGCCCTGGCCGCCGGCCCCGAAGGTCGCCGACGCCGACGAGAACAGCACGAAGGCGTCCAGGTCCAGCGCGGCCGTCAGCTCGTCCAGCAGCGCGGCACTGCCGGCCTTCGCCGCCAGCACCGGGTCCAGCCGGGCCGGGTCCAGCCGGTCGAGCACGCCGTTGTCGACGACTCCGGCGGTGTGCATCACCGCGGTCAGCGCCGGGCCCGTTGCCGGGATTCGGTCCAGCAGCCCGATCAGGTCGGCCCGGTCCGCGGTGTCGCCGGCCAGGACCTCGACAGCGGTGCCCCGGAGCGCGAGTTCGGCCGCCAGCGCGGCGCTCCCGGCCGCGCCCGGACCCGACCGGCTGACCAGGACCACCCGCGCGGCGTCGCGGTCGGCCAGCCAGCGGGCCACATGCCGGCCGATCGCACCGGTACCGCCGGTGATCAGGACGCTGCCGCGGGTGGACCACGGCCGACCGTCCCGGCTCGGCCTCGGAGCCCGGACCAGCCGACGGCCGCGGATGCCCCCGGGCCTGATCGCGACCTGGTCCTCGTCGCAACCGGCCAGAACGGCGGCGAGCCGGGCCGCGGCCGGTCGGTCCAGGTCGGTCGGGAGATCGACCAGCCCGCCCCAGCGGTCGGGGTGTTCCAGCGCCGTGACCCGGCTCAGACCCCACACCTGCGCCTGCACCGGGCTGGTCAGCGCCTCGTCCGGGGCGGTGGCGACAGCCCCGGACGTCGCCACCCACAGCGGCGCCGTGCTCCCGGCGTCCCCGAGCGCCTGTACCAGGACCAACGTCCCGGCCAGGCCGACCGGCACGGACGGCCTTCCGGGCAGCGGCGTCTCGTCCAACGCCAGCAGCGACAGCACACCCGCCACCGGGACCTCGCCAGTGGCCGATCGAATCCGATCGGCCAGCGTCTGCCGTTCCCAACCGTCGGCCGCGATCTCCCGGACCTGAGCTCCGTGTCCGGTCAGGGCCCGGGTGACCGCCTCGGCCCGGGGCGCATCGGACGCTCCGGTGACCACGAGCCAGGTTCCGGACAGCCGGGCCGGCGCGGGCTCGGTGACCGGGGCCCAGGAGACCCGGTAGCGCCAGTCCTCGATCACCGAGGCGTCGCTCCGCCGCGCCGGGGTCGGGCGCGGGTGGGCAGGGTGCAGCCAGTACTGCTGACGCTGGAAGGCATAGGTGGGCAGCTCCACCACCCGCCCTGCCGGCAGCACCCTGGCCCAGTCGATATCGACTCCGTGCACATGCAGCCGCGCCAGGGCGGTCAGGAACCGGGCTGCCCCGGCGTCCTCCCGATCCACCGTCCCGGTGATGACGGGAACGCCTGCGACCGCGGCCTCGTCGAGGGTCTCGGCGATCGCCGAGGTCAGCACCGGGTGCGGGGACACCTCGACGAACGTCCGGCAGCCGGCCGCGGCCAGTGCCGTGGTGGCGTCCTGGAAGCGCACCCGTTCGCGGACGTTGGCGTACCAGTACCCGGCGTCCAGTTCCGCTCCGTCGACCTGACGACCGGTCACCGTCGAGAACAGCGCCACCCGGCCCGGCTGCGGGCGGATGCTGGCCAGCTCCCGGACCAGCCCCTCCCGCAACTCCTCCACCCGGACCGAGTGGGCCACGAAGTCGGTCTGCGGAATCCGCCAGCGCAGCACCCGACGGGCCGACAGTTCGCGCTCGAAGGCGTCCAGAGCGTCCAGGTCGCCGGAGACCACCGTGGTCGCGGGGCCGTTCACGGCGGCCACCGAGAGCCGCTCCGTCCAGCCTTCCTCCGCCGCCAGCAGATCCTCGACCGAGGCGACCGGCATCACCACCGAGAGCATCCCGGCCGACGCCGCCAGCGCGGACAGGGCCCGGCTACGGACGGCGACCACCATGGCCGCGTCCTCCAGCGACAGGATCCCGGCCACGCACGCCGCCGCGATCTCGCCCTGAGAATGCCCGACCACCGCATCCGGACGGACCCCGGCCGCCTCCCACAGCGCCGCCAGCGACACCATCACCGCCCACAGCACCGGCTGCACCACATCGGCCCGCTCCAGACCCGGCGCACTCGCCCGGCCCAGCAGGACATCCTCCAAAACCCAGTCCACATGCGGACCAAGGGCCCGCGCACACTCCGCCAGCTGCGCCGCGAACACCGGCGACGACGCCAGCATCTCCCGGCCCATACCGACCCACTGAGTGCCCTGACCGGGGAACACGAACGCGGTCTTCCCGGACCGGGACACGACACCGGAGACCGCACCCGGACTCCGCTCACCCGCGATCAACGCGCCCAGACCGACGGCCGGCCCACTCCGGTCCGCACCCAGCACCACAGCCCGGTACTCGAACGCCGACCGGGTGGTGGCCAGCGACCAGGCGACCTCCATCGGATCCAGCTGCGGGCGGTCCGCAGCGAAAGCAGCCAACTTCCGCGCCTGGGCCGTCAGCCCCGCTTCCGAGCGGCTCGACATCAGCCACACCGGTGGCACGTCGGACAGTACCGGCAGCACCGGCCCGGCCGCGTCGACAACACTCGCCGGCTCGCCGGCCGGGGCCTCCTCCAGGATGACGTGGGCGTTGGTCCCGCTGATCCCGAACGCGGAGACGCCGGCCCGGCGCGGCCGTTCGCCCGGCGACCACTCACGCGCCTCGGTCAGCAGCCGGACATCGCCCGCGGACCAGTCGACGTGCGGGGACCGCTCCTGTGCGTGCAGCGTGCGCGGGAGCATCCCGTGCTGCAGGGCCAGCACCATCTTGATCAGTCCGGCCGCCCCGGCCGCCTGCTGGGCGTGACCGATGTTGGACTTCACCGAGCCCAGCCACAGCGGCAGGCCCTCCGGCCGGTCCTGTCCGTAGCTGGCCAGCAGGGCCTGGGCCTCGATCGGGTCGCCCAGCGGCGTTCCGGTCCCGTGCGCCTCGACCGCGTCGACCTCGGCGGCACTCACCCGGGCACTGGCCAGGGCGGCCCGGATCACCCGCTGCTGCGAGGGTCCGTTCGGCGCGGTCAGGCCGTTGGAGGCGCCGTCCTGGTTCACCGCGCTGCCCGCGACCAGCGCGAGCACCCGGTGCCCCTTGCGGCGCGCGTCGGACAGCCGTTCCAGGACGAGCATGCCCGCGCCCTCGGCGACGCCCATGCCGTCGGCACCGGCGGCGAACGCCTTGCAGCGGCCGTCCGGGGCCAGCCCCAGCTGTCGGCTGAAGTCGGTGAACATGACCGGACTGGCCGTCACGAATGCGGCCCCGGCCAGGGCCAGCGTGCACTCGCCCGAGCGCAGCGCCTGGGCGGCCAGATGCAGCGCGACCAGTCCGGAGGAGCAGGCCGTGTCGACCGTGAGCGCCGGCCCTTCCAGGCCGAGGGTGTAGGAGACCCGGCCGGACAGCACGCTGGTCGCGGTCCCCGTCACCAGGCCGCCGTCGAGCGCGCCCTCGGGCTGGTCGGCGCCGTAGCGGGAGAAGGTGCCGCCGGCGAAGACGCCGGTACGGCTGCCGCGCAGGGAGGCGGGGTCGATGGAGGCCCGTTCCAGCGCCTCCCACGACGTCTCCAGCAGCAACCGCTGCTGCGGGTCCATGGTCAGCGCCTCGCGCGGGCTGATCCCGAAGAAGCCCGGGTCGAACTCGTCGGCCGCGTGCAGGAATCCGCCGGACCGGATGTGGGAGGTTCCCTCGCGGTCGGGATCGAGGTCGAACAGCTCGTCGGTGTTCCAGCCGCGGTTGTGCGGGAACTCGCCGATCACGTCCGCCCCGGCGGCCAGGAGCTCCCACAGCCCTTCGGGTGTGTCGACGCCTCCGGGGAAACGGCAGCCGATGCCGACGATGGCGATCGGCTCGCCGGGGGCCGCCGGCCCGAGGAGGTCGGCGGTGCCTTCGGCGTTCGCGGCGCTCCCGGTCAGCCGGGAACGGAGGAATCCCGCAGTCGCCATGGGAGTCGGGTAGTCGAACACCAACGTGGCAGGCAGCCGTAGGCCGGTCGCAGCGGCGAGCCGGTCCCGGAGTTCGACGGCGGTCAGCGAGTCGAAGCCGAGGTCGCTGAACGCGCGGTCGGCCTGGACGTCGTCGATCGACGCATGGCCGAGGACGGCCGCGATCCGGGCCCGGGTCAGGTCGAGCAGGATGCGGATCTGCTCCGCCTCGGGCAGGCCGACCAGTTGCCGTCCGAGCGACGTCCCGGAGACCGGGGCGGCGGATCCGGCGTCGGCTTCGGCCAGCGAGCGCGACACCTCGGGCAGCGCCGCGATCAGCGGGCTGGGCCGCCGCAGGGTGAAGGTCGCCGCGAACCGGGCCCAGTCCACGTCGGCGACGGTCACCGAAGTGTCTGCAAGGTCGAGGGCCTGCCCCAGCGCGCGGATCGCCTCGGCCGGGTCCATCAGTCCCAGCCCGCGGCGCTGCATCTGTCGTCCGTCGTCCCCGTCCCGGTTGGCCCACGGTCCCCAGGCGATCGATGTCGCGGGCAGGCCCCGGCCGTGTCGGCTCTCCGCCACGGCGTCCAGGAAGGCGTTGGCCGCCGCCGATCCGGCCTGCCGGCCGCTGCCCCAGGTCGCGGAGATCGAGGAGAACACGACGAAGGTGTCCAGGTCCACGGTCCCGGTGAGTTCGTCCAGCCAGCGAGCCCCGACGGCCTTCTCGCCCAGGACCTCGGCCAGGTCGGCGACGGCCGTGTCGGCCACCGCGGTGGTCTGTTCCGCACCGGCGGTATGGAAGACCGCTGTGAGGGGCGGCCCGGTTCGGCCGAGCCGGTCGAGCAGTCCGGCCGTCGTGTCCCGCCCGGCGATGTCGGCGGCCAGAACGCTGACCGCAGTACCGGCGCCGGCCAGCCCCGCTGCCAGCTCCGCCGCCCCGGGTGCGCTGGGTCCCGACCTGCCTGCCAGAACCAGGTGCCGCAGGCCGCGTTCCGCCAGCCAGCTTGCCGTCGTGCCGCCGATCGTGTCTGCGTCTCCGGTGACGAGTGCAGTGCCCCGGGTCGTCCAGGGTTCGACGCCGTCACGGGCGGGCGAGGCCCGGACCAGCCGGCGGCCGAGGATCCCGGCACCACGGATGGCGACCTGATCCTCGCCGCATCCGGCCAGCACGGCGGCCAGCCGCTCAGCGGCCGGCTCGTCCAGAACGGCAGGCAGGTCGACCAGCCCGCCCCAGCGCTCGGGGTGCTCCAGGGCGACGACCCGGCCCAGGCCCCAGACTTGGGACTGCACCGGGCCGGCCGCCACCTCGTCGGGCCGGGTCGCCATCGCCTCGCGGGTGAGCACCCACAGCGGGGCCTGGACCCCGGCGTCGCCCAGCGCCTGAACCAGCGTCAGCGTTCCGGCCAGCCCGGCCGGGACCGCCGGGAAGTCCTGCCGCGGGGTCTCGTTCAACGCCAGCAGCGACAACACACCCGCCACCGCCGGGGACCCGTCGGCCCCGCCCCCGGTGAGCGACTCGACGATCCGGGCGGCCAGGCCCTCCCGGCCAAGCCCTTCGGACGCCACCTCCACCAGGACCGGCTGGGCACCCCGGGAGCTCAGCAGCGACAGGTGTTCGGCGCTCAGGCCGTCGACCGCCGGATCACCGACCACCAGCCAGGTCCCCGACAGTCGGGCCGCCCCCGGCACGCTGACCGGTTCCCAGACGGTCCGGTACCGCCAGCTCGCTGTCCGTGCCTCGCCGCGTTCGCGCTGGCGCCAGGACCACAGCGCGGGCAGCACCTCACTGAACGGACGGCTCCCGTCCACGGTCGGCAGACCGCCCAGAGTGGCCAGGTCGCCCTGCTCGACGGCCGCCCAGAACCGGCGCTCCGCCTCGCTGCTCGCACCGTCACCGGTCGCGCCGCCGGACGGCCCCGACCGGGCCCAGAACTGCTGGTGGGCAAAGGCGTACGTCGGCAGTTCCACCCGCCGTCCGGCCGGGAGTACGGCAGCCCAGTCCACCGCGACGCCACGCACGTGCGCCCGCGCGAAGGCGGTCAGCACCGATTCCGGGACGGGGGTGTTCGGGCGCAGCAGCGGGATGAACTCGGCTCCGGGGGCCGACTCCTGCGCTCCACCGCCGTCGGTTTCGGGGCCGGCCAGCACGGCCGGGCCCAGCGCGGACAGGGTCATGTCCGGGCCGATCTCGATGAACACCGTGACGCCCTGGTCCGCCAGCGCGGTGACGGCGTCGGCGAACCGCACCGGTCGGCGGGCCTGCTCGGTCCAGTAGCCCGGATCCGCGCTGGTGACCAGTTCGCCGGTCAGCGCCCCGGCCCAGGTCACCGTCGGCGCGCTGTGTTCCAGCCCGGAGGCCACCGCGGCGAGTTCGTCCAGCACCGGGTCCATCCTGGCCGAGTGGAACGCATGGCTGACCCGCAGCCGGCGCACCCGCCGACCCCGTTCCCGCCAGGTCCCGACCAGTTCCTCGACCGCCTCGGCGTCACCGGAGACCACCACCGAGGAAGGACCGTTCACGGCGGCCAACTCCACGCCGTCCACGCCCCCCAGAGCCGCGAGCATCTCTGCCTCGGTGGCCTGGACGGCGGCCATCGCCCCACCCTCGGGCAGCGCCTGCATCAACCGTCCCCGTGCCGCCACCAACCGGCAGGCGTCGGCCAGGCTGAGCACTCCGGCGGCGTGGGCCGCCGCGATCTCGCCCACCGAGTGACCGGCCACCGCGTCCGGCACGATCCCGGCCGCCGCCAGCACGGCCACCAGCCCGGCCTCCACCGCGAACAGCCCGGCCTGGGCGAAGACGGTCCGGTCCGCGCGCTCGTCCTCGCCCTCGCCGAGCACGACCTCCCGGACCCGCAGCCCGAGCTCGGCCTCCAGCAGGGCACACGCCTGGTCGAACACCGAGGCGAAGACCGGAGACGCCGCGTACAGGTCCCGCCCCATCCCGGCCCGCTGCGCCCCCTGTCCGGCGAACAGGAAACCCACCCGGCTGCTGCCGCCGGGCGGGACCGCGCCCGACACCACCTCTGGGGCCGGATCGTCGGCGGCCACCGCGGCCAGGCCGGACGTCAGTTCGCCGAGGTCCGCGCCGAGAATCACGGCGCGGTGCTCGAACATCGACCGGGTGGTCGCCAGCGACCAGCCGAGATCGGTGGCGCGGGACTCCTCATCGGGTTCGGGCCGGTTCGCGACGAACGCGGCCAGCCTCCCGGCCTGGGCCGACAGCCCGGCGGCGGACCTGCCCGAGACCAGCCAGGCGGCCGGAGCCCCCGTCAGCACCGACAGGGCCGCGGCCGGGGCGTCCTCGGGCACCGCAGTGTGCTCGCCGACGTCCTCGGTCGGGCTCTCCTCCCCGGCCACCCGCCCGATCCCGGCCGGGTTCTCCTCCAGGATCACGTGCGCGTTGGTGCCGCTCATCCCGAACGACGACACCCCGGCCCGGCGCGGCCGGTCGCCGGCGGGCCAGTCCACCGCCTCGGTCAGCAGCCGCACCCCGCCCGTCCAGTCCACGTGCGGTGACGGCTCGTCAGCGTGCAGGGTGCGCGGCAGGACGCCGTGCCGCAGGGCCAGCACCATCTTGATGAGCCCGGCCACCCCGGCCGCCGCCTGGGTGTGGCCGATGTTGGACTTCACCGATCCCGTCCACAGCGGGCGTTCGAGGTCCCGGTTCCGGCCGTAGGTGGCCAGCAGCGCCTGTGCCTCGATCGGGTCGCCCAGCACCGTGCCGGTCCCGTGCGCCTCCACCGCGTCGATGTCGTCCGGGGACAGTCCCGCTCCGGCCAGCGCCGCCTGGATCACCCGCTGTTGGGAGGGCCCGTTGGGGGCGGTCAGGCCGTTCGAGGCGCCGTCCTGGTTCACCGCGCTGCCGCGGACCACCGCGAGGATCTCGTGTCCGTGCCGGCGGGCGTCCGAGAGCCGCTCCAGCACGACCATGCCCGCGCCCTCGGCCAGCCCCATGCCGTCGGCGCCGGCCGAGAACGGCTTGCACCGCCCGTCGGGTGCGAGCCCCAACTGCCGGCTGCCCCAGACGAACCAGGTGGGGCTCGCCAGTACGGTCACCGCCCCGGCCAGAGCCAGCCCGCAATCGCCGGAACGCAGCGCCTGGACCGCGAGGTGCAGGGCGACGAGGGAGGACGAGCACGCCGTGTCCACCGAGACGGCCGGGCCTTCGAGGCCGAGGCTGAAGGCCACCCGGCCGGAGATGACGCTGTTGGCGGTGCCGGTCAGAAGGTGGCTCTCCAGGCTGCCGTCACCGTCCTGGAGAGCGCTGCCGTAGCCGGAGAGACTGGCGCCGGCGAACACACCGGTGGACGAGCCCCGCAGGGACCCGGGGTCGATGCCGGCCCGTTCCAGGGCCTCCCACGACGTCTCCAGCAGCAACCGCTGCTGCGGGTCCATGGCCAGGGCCTCGCGCGGGCTGATGCCGAAGAACCCGGGGTCGAACTCCCCCGCGCCGTGGACGAAACCGCCCGACCGCACGTTCGAGGTCCCGGGATGGGCCGGGTCGGGGTCGTAGAGGCCGTCCAGGTCCCAGCCGCGGGTGCCCGGGAGCCCGGAGACGGCGTCCGTGCCCGCCGTGAGCAGCTCCCACAGCTGTTCCGGGGCCTGCACTCCGCCGGGGAACCGGCAGCCCATGCCGATGATCGCGACCGGTTCCCGGCTCTGCTCCTCCAGCTCCCGCAGCCGACGGCGCGTCTGCCGGAGATTGACGGTCGCCAGTTTCAGGTAATCGCGGAGCTTTTCCTCGTTAGACATTCAGTCGCCATTCCCTGATCGCCGTCGGCGTGGCTCGACGCCGCTGAATCAATATCCAAAGAAGGTTTTTCTTCGCGAGAAACCAGAGATACGGCCGACCTGCGAACATCATTCGGCAGGATGCTAACCGGGGCGACAGAATCCGTGCAACCTTCGCCGGCGGACGCCCCGAACAGCGGCAGCCGTGTTCAACCGAGGAATTGCATCAGTTGAACAGCGGCCGCAGCGGAAAACCCCGGTCAGTGCGTATCCGGGGGCGGCGGCGTTCAACTGTGCATTTTCCGCAGTTGAACGCCGCCGCCACGGTCACTCGGCGATCTCGGTCCGGGCCACCCAGCGGTAGACCACGAAGTGGCCGGACTGCTCGTCGGTGCGCTCGAAGTGCTCGTAGCCTCCGTAGTACGGGAGTTTGATCTTCTCCAGCCCGGCCTCGACCAGCTGTTCGCGCCGGTCGGTCGGTATGTCGGCCGGACCGCCCTCCAACAGAGCGTCCAGCTGCCCGGAATACCTGTCCAGGGACGAGGTCTCGTCTTTCATGCCAGCCCACTTCCTTCATCGCGCAGGAAAGGAACATCGGTCACCGTCCGGACAACAGGATGGCGTATCGGGGCGTTCTTGAACACGTCCGCCCGCTGTACACAGTCAGCGGTGCCGGAGCTATGCTGCGTTCGGCGACATCATTGACTTCGCTGGCACCGGAATTCCACATCCGCACGGCGCGGGAGTCGTCCACCGCCATCTTCGGTACCTGGCATCCCAGCCTTGGAGGACTCCGTGAAAACCTCAGCCCCGTCGTACACCCGACGTATCGGGCCGGATGAGTGGACGTACATCGGAATGGGTATCCCGAATGTCTGTCAGCACGTCTTCGAGGGCGAAGGTGAGCTGACCGCCGAGGCTCTCGCCGCAGCCGTGGAGAAGGCGGGTGACGCCTGTCCCGGCACGCGCCTGCGCCGGAAGAGGCGGAGCTGGATCGACAGCGGCGTCGCTCCGGCCGTGCGCGTGGTGAACCTTGAGCCGGGAGAGGACCTCTTCTCCCACCCCGCCCTGCAGACGACGCTCAACGACGGCGGAGCGACCTGCGAGGTCCTGTTCGTCCCGGACGAGGCCGCAGGGACCGACGCCGACGGCGCCGCCACACCGGGGCGGCCGCTGCAGCTGGTCTTTCGCGGCTTCCACGGGATCACCGACGCGCGCGGCATGCTGCTGTGGGCAGCCAACGTCTTCCAGGCCCTGCGCGGCGAGGAGCCGCAGGGTGCGCCCTCCACCGTCAACACCAGCGAGTTTCTGAAGCAGCTGATGCCCGAGGGCCTGCCGCCCATCCAGGGCGGCATGGGCAAGGCGGAGTGGACCACGCCGATGGCGCCGATTCCACGGGGGCGGCGCGGCCACATCTGGCGGCGGCGGACGGTCAGCGGCAACCAGGCCGCGGTCACGGCCAAGGTGATCGCCGCCATTGCCGCCGCGACTCCGGACAGTCCCGCGAGCCGGTTCTTCGTCCCCGTCGACCTGCGCCGCCACCAGCCCGATCTGCGCACCACGGGCTGGCTGTCACTGGCCGTCAACCTCGATGTCAAGCCGGGCACCGGCTGGGAGCAGGTGCATCAGGAACTGCTGACCGGGCTGGCCGAGCGCCGGGAGTTCACCCTGCGCACCGCCCCCTGGCTGCTGAGGATGCCCCTACCGCTGATCCGTGTGTTCGGCGACGGCATGGAGGACACCGCGCGCCGCAAGGAGCTCTACATGGGCACCGCGTTCGTCACCAGCATGGGATCGGTCGATCTGGCGGACTACAGCGCCGACTCCTTCCGGGCCTCGACGGTGTACATCCTCGGCGGGTCGGGCCCGTCGGCGCCCCCCGGCATCGACGTCATCGAGAGCTTCGGCCGCACCGAGATCGTGCTCACCTGGCGGAACGTGCCCGGAGCGGTCGAGCGGATGGACGCCCTGCTCGACGTGATCGTCGAAGCGCTGTCCCCGCGGTCCGATCGCGAGCCGGCCGCCAACCGCACCGAACGGGAGCCGGCGCCTTCACGGTCGCTGGTCCAGCTCTTCCGCGACCAGGTCGAGCGCTCACCCGAGGCGATCGCCCTGACCGGCCCGGAGGGCGACCTGACCTACCGTGAGCTGAGTCTCCATTCGAACGCGGTCGCAGCCGAACTGCGTGCCCGGGGCGTCGGCCGCGGTGACGTCGTGGGCGTGCTCTCGGAGCGGACGCCGGCCGCCATCGCCGGGATCTGGGGGATTCTTCGCGCCGGGGCCGCCTATCTGCCGCTCGACGTCCAGCATCCGGACGCGCGACTGGCGGGCCTGCTCGCCGACTCGGGCGCCCGGTACTGCCTGGCGCAGGCACCGCACCAGGACCGGGACCACCTCCCCGACGGCTGCGAGCCGATCAGCCTGGACGATCTGCTCAAGCCCACCGGAACCGACCCCGGCCCGGAACAGGACGCCGACCTGCGTCCGGACGACCTCGCCTACGTCCTCTACACCTCGGGTTCCACCGGGCAGCCCAAGGGCGTCCAGATCGAGCACGGCAGCCTGCTCAACTACCTGCGCTGGGGAGCCGAGGAGTTCGGGGTCGACGCCACCACCCGGCTCCCGCTGCTGACGTCACTGTCCTTCGACGTGTCGGGGACGTCGATCTTCCTTCCCCTGATCGCCGGCGGGACCGTCGTCCTGGTTCCGGAGCAGCCCAACCACCTCACCCTGCGCCGGCTGCTGGAGGAGTCCGGCGCGACCATGCTCAACCTCACGCCGTCGCACCTGGAGCTGATCGGCCGTCTGGACATCGCGGCGACAGGGTTCCGCAGCATCGTGGTCGTCGGTGAGCAGCTACGGGTCGAGGTCGCCGCGCGGGCGCAGGAGATGTTCGGTCCGGGCTGCCGGATCATCAACGAGTACGGCCCGACCGAGGCCACGATCGGCTGCACCGCCCACACCTTCGATCCGGTGCGGGACGCCCACCGCGCGGCCGTTCCGATCGGCGTCCCCGCCCACAACACCCAGGTCCATCTGCTCGACGCCAACCGGCGGTTCGTGCCGACCGGCGAGGTGGGCGAGATGTACCTGGGCGGCGTCCAGCTGGCCCGCGGCTACCTGGGCCGGCCGGACCTGGACGCCGAACGCTTCCCCCGGCTGGCCGACGGTGCCCGCGTGTACCGGACCGGGGATCTGGCCCGCCGGCTTCCCGACGGGGGCCTGGAGTTCCTGGGCCGGATCGACGACCAGGTCAAGGTGCGCGGTCACCGGGTCGAGCCGGCCGAGGTGGCCGACACCCTGGAGAAGCATCCGGGCGTGGACCGCGCCGTGGTCGTGGCCAGGAGCCGTCCCGACGGCTCCGGTAAGGCCCTCTACGGCTACGTCCTGCTGAACTCCGAGGTAAGCCCGGAGGAGTTGCAGTCCCATGCCACCCGGCTGCTGCCCGCCTACATGGTTCCGGCGGCGACGTTCGTGGTGGACCGGATCCCCTACAGCGTCGCCGGCAAGGTGGACGTGCGCGCCCTCCCCGACCCCTTCGCCGACCGGGCGGACACCACGTCGACTGCTGCCGCCGCAGATCCGGCTCGGGACGGCATCGAGACCCGAGTCGCCCTGATCTGGTCGGGAGCCCTGGGGATCGACCCGAACCGGATCGACGCACACACCGATTTCCACCAGCTCGGCGGCGACTCGCTGTCGCTGCTGACGATGCTGGCCGGCGTCTGCCGCGAGGTCCTGCCACCGCAGCTGGAGACCGAGTTCATGTCCCAACTGGGCCGGGTCATCGCGGAGCCGACCCTGGACACCGTGTCCGCAGTCGCCAGGGAGGTACTGGTACCGCACCAGGTCACCTGATCGCGGAACCGCCGCCGATAGCCGCGCGTGGGGAAAAGTCCCGAGGAGGACGTCACCCGCGACGACACACCCGGCTGTTGGCACGCGGCCCCGGTCCGACTGAGGCTCAAGCGGTACGCGGGCGATCGGGTTCCGACCCCGTGCGCACCATCGCGGCGACGAAAACCTGATCCGCCGCCAGGCACGGCAATGAGCGGCTGCTCCCCCGCGACCGCGACGAGGACCGCTTCCCACCAGCCCCCGCAGGTAACGACCGCTCCGCTGCGGGAGGCGTCGCCGAGCCAGAGCACGTCACCAGGGGACGCCCTTCGTAGGAGGGTGGGACGGGGCCGATCGGCCGGGTTCCGGGCGCCGACCGGCGGGTTGGCCGGCTGCCGACGGGCAGTCAGAGTTGGGGCGTCGCGTTGCTTCGACGCCGCTTGGAAGCACGCCCCGGACGCGACGCCGCGGGCCTCGGGGCTCCCGGCTTCTCACGGAGTCGGGAGCCCCGAGGCACCGGCAGCACAGGGGTGGTCAGGAAGCCCTCGGCGCGGGCGCCGGCGATGCCGATCCGGGGTATCTCGCTGCTCTTCTCGAACAGCAGGTAGATCCCATCCGGCGGCGAGCCGGAGGTACCCCGCCGGACGGCCGCGGTGCCTCCGCCGGTCGGCGGGAGGGACGGCGGCCTGCGGCGACCGGCGCACCGGGCGCTCGCTAGGCTGGCGGCATGGCCCTGCGCAACGCGATCATGTCGACCCTCCTGGACGGCGAGGCGTCCGGTTACGACCTGACGAAGGCGTTCGACGCGTCGGCGGCGAACTTCTGGATGGCCACACCGCAGCAGCTCTACCGGGAGCTGGACCGGATGAAGGCCGAGGGGCTGGTCAGCGCCCGAGTTGTCGAGCAGGAACGGCGGCCGAACAAGCGGCTGTTCTCGCTCACCGAGGCGGGCCGCGCCGCGCTGCGGTCGTTCACGGCCTCGCCACCGCGACCGTCCGCGATCCGGGACGAGCTGCTCGTCCAGGTGCAGGCCGTGGACGCGGGCGACCCGGACGCCGTGCGCGCGGCGCTGCTCGAACGGCTGGTATGGGCGCAGGCCAAGGTGGCCCGCTACGAGCGCCTGCGGGCGCGGCTGCTGGACGGGCGTTTCGAGGACGAGTACCTCGCCACGGCCGAACGGATCGGGCCGTATCTGACCCTGATGCGCGGACTGTCGTTCGAGCGCGGGAACCAGCGCTGGTGCGAGCAGGCACTCGCCGTTCTGGACCGGCGGGCCCCTGCTCCGGCTCCTGCTCCGGCCCCCGCGCGGGATTCGGCGCAGGAGCCGGCCTGAGGGTCTCCGGGCCCGCGCCGCTCAGTGCACCGGGCGAGGAGCCCCGACGGGCCGCAGTTCCGGGCGCTTCGCGACCCTTCCGTCGCCCGAGGAGCGGCCGCGCAGGCGGCGCATCAGCCACGGTCCGAGGAAGGTGCCGATCCAGGCGGCCTCCCGGGTGGCTCGCCCGCGGAGCCCCGCTGCCGGGAGCGGAGGCAGCGGCTCGGCCCACCCGCTGTCGCTGCCGGGCAGCGCGAGCGCTTCGGCCGCCGCGGCGGCGATCCCGGCGTGGCCGAGCGGGCTGGCGTGCAGCCGGTCCGCGCTCCACATGCGCGGATCGGTCGTCACCTCGTGCGGGAAGAAGTCGACGACCGCGACGCCGCGGTGGCCGGCCGTGGCCCGGATGCGCGCGTTGAGGTCCAGGAGCCGGGGTCGCAGCCCGCGGGCCAGTGGCGCGATCCGGCCGATGTCGGGGAACGTGAAGGTGAGCACCCGTGCCTCGGTGGCGCTGAAGGCGGCGAACATCGCGTCCAGCTCCGCCACCACCTCGCCCGCGTCGAAGCCCGGCCGCATCAGGTCATTCATCCCGGCGACCACGGTGACCAGGTCCGGCCGCAGCGCGAGGGCAGGGGCGAGCTGTTCGGCCCGCACCTGGCCGGCGAGTCGGCCGCGCACGGCGAGGTTGGCGTAGAGCAGGCCGGGTTCGTGCCCGGCGATCGTCTCGGCCAATCGGTCCGCCCAGCCGCGCCATCCGGCGACCTCGTCACCGTCACCCAGGCCCTCGGTCTGGCTGTCGCCGACCGCGACGTAGCGGCGGAAGCCCGCGGTCGCGATCATGCCGTGGACGCGCCCAGCGCCTCGGCGGTGATCCGCTCGAACTGCACGCCCATCGCGGCGGCGAGCGCCTGCGCGCCGGAGAGGGGACGGACCATCACCGTCAACTCGTCGATCAGGCCGTCCTCGTCGACGTGAAGGAAGTCGCAGCCGTGCACCTCGCGGCCGTCGACGGTGGCCTTGAAGACGAACGCGTGGTCGCGGCCGCCGCCGTCGTTGATCTCGCGGACGTAGTGGAAGCCCTCGAAGACCCGTGCGGCACCGCGCAGGATCGCGGCGGTCATGGCCTTGCCCGGGTAGGGCTTGAAGACGACGGGGCTGGTGAAGACGACGTCCTCGGCCAGAAGGGCCTCGATGGCATCGTGGTCGCCGGCCTCAACGGCTGCGCGGAAGGGGTGCACGGCGGTCTCCATAGTCAACAAATTGAATAGTTTGCCTGCGCGTGAGCCTAGTCGCGCGATCCGGGCGATGTCGAGATGCACCGAACCTCGGCCGTCGCGAGGGCGCCAGGGCGTTCCGGGTGCGACCCCGGTGGCGGTCGCAGCGGTGTACAGGCCGTCGCCGAAGCGTGAGATGCCCTGGCCGGCGAAGAGGAGCAGGAAGTCGCGGTCCTTCAGCAGTGACATGCGGCCACTGTCGGGGTCCGCCCGGGGTCTGATCCACTTATTCGGCGGATGGCTAATCAGTGCCCTCGCCGTCGCCGTGCAGGAAGCTCTCCAGGCTGGGGGTCAGGCCGGCCACCTGCCCCGGCGCGAGCCGGTACAGCACGTAATAGCCCTCACGACGGCGCTCCAGCAGGCCCGCGTACGCCAGCACCCGCAGGTGCTTGGACAGGGCTGCCTCGCTCACGCCGACGAGCGGGGCCAACTCCTGTGTGCTGCGAGGGCGTTCGGCGAGCAGCCGCAGAGCGCGCAGCCGGGTGTCGTCGGCGAGCGCGCGAAGCGTGCCGACGAGCCTGGTCGGCGGAATCCTCGGGCGGGCCTCCCGGACGATCGACGAGAGGGGGAAGACGAGTCCGAGGGGCCACGGACCGTCGCAGTTGACGCGCACGTGCGGCCACACGTAGGCGCTGGGGGCGAGGACGAGCGTGTCGTCCGGGCCAATGGCGACCTCGTGGTCGTGCGGCCGCTCCAGCCAGAAGCGTTCGGCGCGCGGATCGCTGCGCACCTCCGGCCACAGGCCGCGGAGCATCCCGTACAGGCCGCGCTGCTCGATCTGGTGTCCGGCCTCGCAGACGCCGGCGGCGAGTTCGGGTTCGAGCCGTGCCCATTCCTCCTCGAACGCCTCTCGCCAGTAGCGCTGAAGCATGCTCAGGAATCGTTCGAGCAGCGCGCGGGGGTCCTCAAGGAGCATCGCGGCCATCGTCTCGTCGCTCTCCCGGGCGACCCGCTCCCGCAACAGGCGGCGCACCTGCGGCTCGTCCAGCAAGCGCGGATCCCTGCCCTCGCCGCCGCCCGGCCAGGGCGTGAGCAGGGGGACGGCGAACTCCAGGCGGACCCGGTCGGCCGCGGGAAGAGGAACTCCGGGAAGTACGAGCGCACTGCGTAGGAGAAGGCCTCGATCTCCCGCTTCAGCGCCGGGGACAGCTTGCGCATCGCCCGCACCCAGCCGTGCTGCACGGGGTGGTGCTTGGGCTCCACCAGCACGTGGAGACTGAGTACGGCTTCCATCACCGGCGAGTAGGCAAACCCCACCCGCTCCGCACCGCCGGCAGGGACCCGGAACACGATCGTCATACCCGCCATTCTTGCCACACGCCGTCCACGACCAGAAAGTCCACCGCGGGGGGCCTTCGAGAGTCGTTGTCGCCGGCAGTGACATCCCTCTGCGGCAAGCTGTGGGACCAGGCGGCCATGAGCTCTGGTCTCAGTCGGGCCAGATGGGCAGGCGTTGTCTGCCTGGCTCGGAGTCGCGCCTGACCGGCGCCGACACGGCCCTGGACGGCGCCGTCCTGTGCGGACAAGGGGCTCACCCGCTGAGCGCGCGTCGTACGGTCTGTAGGCCGGGCCCGCTGCCGGGCCTGATGCCAAAGCCGACCTCGAAGCGCACCCGGTTTCAGGGCAGGCGCTGCTCCGCCCAGATGACTTTTCCGCGGTCGGTGTAGCGAGTGCCCCAACGCTCCGACAGATGTGCCACCAGGAACAGGCCGCGACCGCCCTCGTCGGTGGTCGCCGCGTAGCGCACATGGGGTGAGGTGCTGCTCGCGTCGGCGACCTCGCAGACCAGGAACCGGTCGCGGAGCAGCCGGACCGTGATCGGGCCGATCGCGTGGCGGATGGCGTTGGTGATCAGCTCGCTGAGGATCAGCTCTGTCGTGAAGGTGAGGTCCCCAAGGTTCCAGCGGTCCAGTTGCCGCGCCGCTGCCGCGCGGATCCCGGTGACTGCGGCGGCCTCGGCGGGGACGTCGAAACAGGCCACGTGGTCGGCGGGAAGCCCCCGGGCCCGGGCGACCAGCAGGGCGACGTCATCGGGCGGTTCGCCGGCCGCGTCGGCGGCCAGCAGGGTGCCGATGACGGCGTCGCACAGGCGGTCGGGGGACTGGTCCCCCTCGTGCTGGACCACCTCACACAGGCGGTCCAGCCCGGCGTCGATGTCGCGGTCGCGCCGCTCGATCAGACCGTCTGTGTAGAGCAGGATCCGGGCGCCGTCCGGCAGGGGTAGCTCGACGGTTTCGAACGGCATGCCGCCGAGGCCGAGCGGGGGGCCTGCCGGAACGTCGGCGAAGGCCGCCCGGCCGTCCGGTTGGACCAGCAGAGGTGGGACGTGTCCGGCACGGGCCACCTCGAGTTGTCGGGCCACCGGGTCGTAGACGGCGTAGATGCATGTCGCCCCGATGATGTCGTTGTGGCCGCCGGCGGCTCCGCGTTCCTCGTCGAGGCGGCTGACCAAGTCGTCCAGGTGGGCCAGCAACTCGCCCGGCGGGAGATTGAGGTGCGAGACGTTGTGGACGGCGGTGCGTAGCCGCCCCATGGTCGCGGCGGCGGTGAGGCCGTGGCCCACCACGTCGCCGACGACCAGAGCGGTCCGGGCACCCGAAAGAGGGATGACGTCGAACCAGTCACCGCCCGCGCCGGCCAGGGCCGGCAGATATCGATAAGCAGCGTCGAGTGTGTCGAGCTTCGGCAAATCCCTCGGCAGGAGACTGCGCTGCAGTGCCGCGGCGAGGATCTGGTTGCCGGTTACGGCTGAGACGATCTGCTCCTGGCTTGTGTAGCGCGTCTCGAAGACCCCGGCCATGCGTCCCAGACGCAGCACCGCGACGCGGTCGGCGACCTCCAGGACGTCGTCGATGTTGTGCGTGACCAGGACGATCCCCAGCCCGCTGCTGCGCAGCCGGCGCACCAGGTCGAGCAGGAGGGTGCTTTGCCGGGGTTCCAGCCCGGCGGTCGGCTCGTCGAGCAGGAGGAGCGCGGGCTCGTCGATCAGGGCCCCCGCGATGGCGACCGACTGGCGTTCCGCGGCGGTCAGCGTCGCCAGCGGTGACCGCAGGTTGGCGATGCGTACCTCGAGGCTGTCCAGAAGCCGTCGGGCCCTGCGCTCCATGCCGACCTCGTCGAGCAGCCCGAAGTGGCGCAACTCGCGGCCGAGGAACAGGTTGGAGGTCACGTCGAGGTTGAGGCACTGCTGGGAGTCCTGGTGCACAGCGGCGACGCCCAGCCGTCGGACCGTGCGCGGCCTGCGCAGGTCCACTGGCCTGCCGCCCCATGTCGCGGCGCCGGCGTCCGGCGCCTCGAGTCCGGCCAGCGCCCGGATCAGTGTGGACTTGCCCGCGCCGCTCTCACCCACCACAGCGACCACCTCGCCCGCTCTTACGTCGAGGTCGACGTCTACAAGGGCCTGCACGGCGCCGAAGCGTTTGCAGACACCTCGCACGGAGAGAAGCGGTGATTCAGCCATGCGGTGCGATGTCCTCTCCTGGGTGCGAATCCCCCCAGTCTCCCGCAAAGCGCCCGGCTTGGCCGAGACCCGCGCGCAGGGCCGCTTCACCAGTTCGTCACGTCCGCTGGCGCTCGTCGACGTGGTCAGACACGGCGACGTCCTGAACCACCCGATCCTCAATGAACCCGGAACTCACCGAGCGGTCGAAGGCAAGACCGGCGCCACCGACCGCTGCGACGTCGCTGCTGATCGTGGGCACTACGAACGGGACCTCCTCATCGACAGCCGACCGCGCCTGCGGCGGGGCCTGCACCCCGGGTGAGTGAGCCCGTCGCACTCGGCGCCCCACCAGGGCTTGCGGGGCCCAGCGCTGCTCAGGGGATGAGCACGGTCTTCCCGACAGTGGCCCGGGCAGTGATCGCCGCATGCGCGTCGGATGCCTCGGCCAACGGGAAGCGCTGGCCAACGAGCGGGTGGAGTCGTCCCTCCGCCGCCAAGGCCAACGCCTCGCGGGTCTGACGCATCTGCACCTCTGGGCTGCGGTCGCTGGTTGGCGGGCCGAAGTAAGACGCCACGGTGATGCCGCGCTCGGCGACCACGGCTGGGTCCAGCTGGGTGATGCTCCCGCTGGAGAAACCGAAGATGACGAACCGTCCGCCCGGAGCCAGCAGCTCGAAGGCGTTCCGGCCGGTCTCCCCGCCCAGGGCGTCCAGGACCACGGTCACGCCCTCCCGGGCCGCCAGCCGGACCTGTTCGGGCCAGTCCGGCTCGGTGTAGTCGATCGCCGCGTCCGCACCGAACTCCCGAACCAGCTTCAGCTTCTCCTTGTCACTGGCCAGGCCGATCAGCCGTTCGGCGCCGGCCGCGCGGGCGAGCTGCAGCACCAGCGTGCCCACCGCCCCAGCGGCCGACTCCACCAGCACGGTATCCCCCTCTCCGATCCCGGCGGTCTCCACCAGCGCGACCGCCGTCCGGCCCGTGCCCAGCAGAGACACCGCCTCGGCGCTGCCCAATGTCTCGGGCAGCAGATGGATGCCCTCGACCGTGAGCACCGCCTGCTCGGCATATCCGCCACCGGTAGCGGTCTGGCCAGCCACTCGCCGCCCGATCAGCGCCCGGTCCACGCCCTCCCCGACCGCGCCGACCACCCCGGCCACCTCCCGCCCGGGCGTCCACGGCAACGCCTTCGGCGCGACCGGCGATACCCCTTGCAGTCTCCCGGTCACGATCTGCGTCTCCACAAACTGAATCCCGGCGGCTTCAACCTCCACCACGACCTCACCAGGACCAGCTACCGGATCGGGCACCTCCTCCAGCCGAAGCTCCTCCGGGCTGCCGAGCTGTCGCAACACGATCGCGCGCATAACGGGTGTCCTTCCCAACGTTGACCACACCGGCTCCGACGCTAGGCGGTAACCCCGCCCACTGCCTCGGGCCGCAGTCCTACCGCCACTCCGTCTTTGGCCCCACGACGCTCGGCATCCCTACGCTTGGTGTCAGCAGGACGGCAGCTTGACGTTCTTGATTCCACAGAATGGGGGGAAGTCCCGCGGCAGGCCACGCCACTTGCAGCCCTGGTCCACGAGATACCGCAGGCATCGACAATCTCCCGGTGGCAGTAGCGCTCCGGATGCCCGCCGCCCGTTCGCCTCGGGCCAGCGGCCGCGGTCAGCACCCCGTGCTCGGCGAGTCAGCAGCGGAAGGTGTTAGAAAGCCCTGGTGACCGATCATCCCCAGCAGCCATCCGCCGTACGCGTGTTCATCGCGCTCGCTCCGCCCGACGACGCGAAGGACGAGTTGGCGGGTGCTCTGCGGCCCGCCTACGAGCAGTACCCCCGCCTACGGTGGAACCGGATCGAGGACTGGCACATCACTCTGGCGTTCCTCGGCGAGATCCCGGTGACGGCTGTACCGGTCCTGCAGCCGGCGCTCGCCCGGCTGGCTGCGTCTCGCCGACCCCTGCGCCTGGGCCTGAACGGCGGCGGCCACTTCGACGAACGCCTGCTGTGGAGCGGCATCGAGGGCGAGCTCGAAGGACTCCACTTGCTCGCCGATGACGTCCGTAACCTGGTGCGGACGGCCGGTGTCACCTTCCAGGAGCGCCCGCTGCGCCCCCACCTGACGTTGGCCCGGGCACGCCGGGGTGAGCAGGCCGACATCCGGTCGGCGGCTGCGGGCCTCTCCCACTTCGCCGGCCGCCTGTGGCAGGCCGAGCGCCTCCACCTGGTGGGGAGCAACATCGGCCGTGGCCCGGGAGCCATCCACTACCGCGACATCGAGGCATGGCCGTTCGGCGGCGAGACCTGACCGGCGTTCCGGCGTGCGGCGCGAAACTGTGAACAGGTTCTGGCTGGTCAACAGCACGGCCGGCGGTTCGGGCAGCGCTGGCAGGTGCCTTACGGCCTCGATGGCACCCTCCCCCCGTGCTGCCCATGTCTGATCCTTCTCGGCGTAGACCTCATCTCATGCCAACTCGGGTCGCACGCAGGACATACACAAACTTCAGGGCAGGCCCAGGACCCGGCCGAACGGTGACCGGGTCCTCCTTGCTGCCCGACGGCGGGACCTCGGATCAGGAGGCCAGTCGGTTGATTGCGGCGGCGGTGATGCCCTGCATGTAGCCGGGGTCGTCGGTGGGCTGGCCGACGAGTTCGACGATGCCGACCCTGGTGCCGCTGCGGATCACCGCGACACCGCCGGAGACGACGCCGTCGCCGCTGTAGGACGGGTACCAGTGGCCCTCGCCGCCGGTGACGGTGAGCGCGTGGCCCGCGCCGTAGTGCCAGTGGCCGGCCGGCTCGTGCTGGCAGCCGCGCAGCAGCGCGTTCAGCTGGTTCTCGTACGAGATCGCCGACTTGGCGGTGGAGCCGTCCGCCGCGGCCTCGGTGAGCAGGCTTGCACTGGTGTCGAAGGTCCAGGTCACGTCGGCGTAGCCGGAGGCCTTCCCCTTGGTCAGCACGAGCATCGTCTCCTCGCCGGAGCAGGCCGAGAGGGCCTGCTTCCCGGCCAGGTCCACCGTCGCGCCGACCGGGCTCAGGCCCTGCTGGAAGAAGTCCTCGCTCTGGACGAGCGCGGCGGAGCCGAGGCCCGGCGCGGCGAGGGCGCGGGTGTCCGCGCTGGCGGTGGCGGACTGCGTGCCGATGCTTACCGTGATCAGGGCAGCGGCGACGCAGGCCGCCGAGCCTGCGATACGGCTGCGACGCGAGAACTTGTTCCTGGTTGCCCGGTTGTCGAACATCTCATCCCCCTGGAGGCCGGGACGCGCCTTGCGTCCTGGTACATCTGGGGAGATGCCGGCGGTGGCGGAAAAGTTGGATGGATTCCCGGGAAGGTTCACGCGGACCTGGAGCTGTGTTCAGAGCTGTGTCACGGCCGCGCGGACGATCCGCGTCATCGCCGTTGTGCCCAGGCAGGCGTCGACCTCCAGGACACCGTAGTGGGAGCCGTTCCGCATGACGGCGATGCCTCCGCACGGCTCCTTGCCCCGCGGCGCGCCCCCGGTGGTGTTCAGGTCGCCGTCGTAGGTACCCATCCAGCTCGCGGTGATGATGCCCGGGGCGACATCGACCGTGTTCGTCGGTCCGTACACCCAGTGGCCGACCGGTTCGGTCTGGCACGGCACTTCCTCCAGCACCAGGCGCTCGGTGAAGTTCGCGGCCAGTGCCTGGCTGCCGGCGTCGGCGGCGACCTCGCGTGCGACCTGGTCCTCGCTCCGCACCGCCAGGGTGGGGTCGGAGGTGTCGGTGTCCGTGGTCGTCACCAACCCACGGAAGTACGCGCTCTGCACTCCCAGGGTCTCTGCGAGGGTCTTTTGCCCCGCGCAGGCCGCGTTGGCGTAGCCGCCGTCCCCTACCCGGTCCCTGACATAGATGTGCCGGACGATCCCCACCTCGGTGAACTCGGCCGCAGTCAACAGGTTCCGGGCCGCCATGGGCCCGTCGGCGGCCTTCGGCGGTGAAGCGGCGGAACCCGGCGCGGACGACACTGCGGCCGGCGCCGCCGGGGCCGGAGAGCGGGCAGGCAGGACGTACCGGCCGGTCAACAGGCCGAGTCCAATGGCCGCCGCGAGAATCGCGACGATCATCCGGTTTCGCACAGCAGCACCTCCTGGCTCCTGTATGGGCTGACGTCCGGTGGGATCGGAAAGTTGGGACAGCCTTGAGGACTGCCTCAGCAGCCGCCGGCTTCAGAAGCCGCCGTCGAGGCGGTCGCGCATAAAGCGGCGGGCCTGGTGGATGCGGTCCTTGACGGTGCCCAGCGGTGCGTCGAGCATCTCGGCCACCTGGGCATAGGTCAGGTCGCCGAGATCACGCAGCACGAAGGACTCGACCAGGGCCGGGTGCTGCCTCTCCAGTGCGACCAACGCCTCCATCAGGTCCAGACGGGTCCCCGCGATGACGCTCGTCGTCCGCGGGTCCCGATTCTCGGGAAGGACCGCGTGGCTGTCCTCCGCGCGCCGGCTCATCGAGCGGTACGTGGACCTGGCGGCGTTCGAGGCGATCACGGTCACCCATCCGAGGAACGGGCCCCGTCCGCTGTACTCCGGCAGATGCGTGCTGATGGACAGCAGGGCATCCTGCGCGGCCTCCTCGGCGTCGGCGTGATGCGGCAGGAACCTGGAGCAACGGCGCACGACCGTGGGCCGAAGCCTGGTGAGCAGGTGCTCCAGCGATGCCCGGTCACCCGCCTGGGCAGCAGCCACAAGCTGTGTCAGTTCGCTGTCCTCCAGCACCTCGCTGCCCCCCGTTGGTCCGACCTGCGTCCACCTGACCGCACGGGAGTTCCCCAGCCCCCCACGCCTCGGGCAGAATGCTGCCATATGCAGAAGCTTGGCCGTTACCTCCTTGAGGACAGACTGGGAGCCGGTTCGTTCGCCACCGTCTGGAAGGCCTACGACCCCGAGCTGGACACCGACGTCGCCATCAAGGTCCTGGCCGACAACTGGGCGTCCAACGCCGACGTACGGGAACGGTTCCTGGCCGAGGCCAGGCTGCTCCGCAGGATCTCCAGCCCACGTGTGGTGCGCGTCCACGACGTCGGTGTCCAGAACGACCGGCCCTACTTCGTCATGGACTACGTGCGGGGCGGAACCCTGGCCGAGAAGATCGGCCGCTGCAGGCCCGCCGAGGCGCTCCAGCTGGCGGCCGAGGCCGGATACGCCGTCCAGGTGCTGCACAGCACGGGTGTCGTCCACCGCGACATCAAGCCGTCGAACATCCTGCTCGACGCCGACCGCACGCCGACGGCCGTACTCGTCGCGGATCTCGGCAGCGCCAAGCAGCTCGCGGACGCATCAGGCCTGACCGTGACCACGGGCACTCCCGCCTACATGGCGCCCGAGCAGGCCTTCCAGACCGGTGGGTTCGACGGTCGCGCCGATGTGTACGCCCTCGGTGTGATGACCTTCGAACTGCTGACCGGACACAAACCGTTCGGACCGGGAGGACGCGCCACCCTGATGGCCGACCAGGCGTCGACGTCCTCGTTGCCGACGATCCCCGGCGAGCTGGCGGTTCCCGACGGCATCGACGCCCTGCTCCGTGCTGCGATGTCCGTCGATCCCGGGGACCGACCGCAGACCGCGGAGGCATTCGCGGACGCGCTGCTGTCACCGGGGGCAGGGGACTGGGCGCCGGCCAGGTCCTCGGGACCGACTCGCTCGGCGGTCTGGCTTGCCGCAGGCGTGGTGTTCCTGGTGACCACGGCGCTGACCTGGCTGGTCCGCTGAGCTCGCCGAGCCCGTCGAGTAGTGTGCCGAATCCGCCGGACCTCCGTCACCGGCCGAGTGCGGCCAGGCCGCTCTGGTGACGTCCGCGATCAGGGCGTCGTCGGAGGACGTGCCCGCGGAACCGCGGTCGGAGAGGATCGAGACGACGATCGGGGCGCCCGCAACCGCGATGTCGTTGCGGGTGCCGTCATACGGCCGGTCCCGCCCGGGCCCGCGCGGAGATCACCACCGCGTCCCCGCGCTCCTCGACCGAACCAATCTCCACATTGGCAAGCCGCGGCAACAGCTTCAACATGTCATCCCACACCGGCAGCATCGCGCCAGCGCGGCGCGAAGTCACGGCCCCAGCAGATCCGATCACCGGCTACGAAAATCTCGCGTGAGCCAGGAACTGCACCCAACCCGGAATTTCTGGCAGGCCAAGCGGCGAGGGTCGTCGGCACCGAGCCCGCAGCGCCAGATGACAGTAGGCCTTGTCGAAAGGGCTCCGACGTCATCGTCCAGGACGGCGGCCCGGGCGTGTTCGCGCACGACTCCGCGATCACCAGCAGCGCCTACCGCGAGGATGGATCGTCAAGATCTGTGGATGGGACGCGGCTTGCCGATCCGCCGGAGTGGAACAGCGCGTGGGAGGCAGCGGTTGAGTCTCCAGCAAGGGGAGACGCGAGAGTGGGGGCATGGACGGCGACACGCTCTACTCGATCGGCGATCTGGCTCGGCGGACCGGGCTGACGGTCAAGACCATACGGTTCTACTCCGACTCGGGGATCGTGCCGCCGACCGGCCGCAGCCCGGCCGGCTACCGGCTCTACGACATCGACGCCCTCGCGCGTCTGGACCTCGTGCGGACGCTGCGCGACCTGGGCCTGGACCTCGCCGCCATCCAGCAGATCCTGGACCGGGAGGTCTCGCTGCCCGAGGTCGCCGCAGCACATGCCGAAGCGCTGGAGGTGCAGATCCGCACCCTGCGACTGCGGCGCGCGGTGCTGCGAGCGGTAGCCAAGCGTGGCTCCACCCCTGAGGAGACGGACCTGATGCACAAGCTCGCCAAGTTCTCCGATGACGAACGCCGACGTCTTATCAGTAAGTTCATCGACGACACATTCGGTGATCTCGATGCCAACCCCGAACTGGTGGCCATGATGCGTTCGGCCATGCCCGACCTGCCCGACGACCCCACGCCGGAGCAGGTCGACGCCTGGGTCGAACTCGCCGAGCTCTGCCAGGACCCGGACTTCCGGGCGTCCCTGCGCCGCATGGCCGAGTACCAGGCGGCCGAACGCGCCCAAGGCGACACCACGGGCCTGCACCACGACCTCACCGAAGCCGTCCGCGACCATGTGAGTCAGGCACTGGCAGCCGGTGTCGACCCGGCCTCGCCCCGGGCATTTCCTGTGATCACGGTCCTCATGGCCCGCTACGCGCAGGTCTTTGGCCGCCCGGACGACGCCGACCTGCAGCGTTGGCTGCTGACGCGCCTGGAGACCGCGAACGATCCCCGCGCGGAGCGGTACTGGCAGCTCCTGGCCGTGATCAACGGTTGGCCGGTCTCCGAGAGCCTGGCCCCGGTGTTCGACTGGTTCGTCCGGGCTCTGCGTGCCCACGCGGAGCGATAGCCTCCCGGCGGCCGCGGGATCGGGCACGGTGCGGGTCCATGGGCAGCCAGATGGGCGGCCTGCGAGTGCCCGGCCAAGGTAAGCGGCCCACCTATCGCAGCTGTTTTGATTGTTCTGACACTCGATTCTGCTGTCAATTGCTGGATTGTCAGCTGAAACAGCTGTATGGTCGACGCTGTCATGCCACCCGAGGAGGCCATCACCATGGACGACGTCGACCTCGCCATCCTGCGGGAACTACAGCGGGACGGCCGGATCCCGTACGCCGAGCTCGGGCCCAAGGTGGGCCTGTCGCCGTCGGCGGCCCGTCAGCGACTGCAGCGACTGACCGACGCCAAGGTGGTGCAGGTTGTCGGGGTGACCGATCCGATGGCCATGGGCGGCCAGTCGATGGCGATGCTCGGCCTGCGGGTCGACGGTGACCCACGGGTCGTGGCGGACGTCCTCTCGCACCACGAGGAGGTCGTCTACTCCGTCCTGACCTCCGGCTCGTTCGACGTGTTCGCCGAGGTCGTCTGCCGACGTCCGGCCGAACTGCTCGACTTCATCAATGACGTCGTGCGGCCCGTCGAAGGCGTCACGGCCGTGGAGAACTTCCCGTACTTCGGGATCCACACCCATCGCTTCCTCTGGGACGTCGACTGAGCGCACCCGGCCCGGACCGCACCGCCCCCGCCCCCACCCCACCAGCAAGGACCACGGCATGATGCGCACGCCGTCCGGCAACGTCGACTTCTTCACCCAGGAGTCCCTCCCCGCACCGCGAGTGACGCCCGATCAGGCCCGACAGATCGCCGAAGGGCTCCTCGGGTCGGCCGTGCGCGTCGAACCGCTCGGCAGCCAGCAGGACGCCAACTTCCTGCTCCGGCAGGACGATGGAACCCCGGTCGCTGTCCTCAAAATCGCGAATCCGGCGTTCAATCCGACCGAGATCGACGCACAGGACAAGGCCGCGGACCTCATCGCCGTCACCCAGCCCATGCTGCGCACGGCGACAGTCCTTCGTGACCGTGACGGCGCCGGCCGCACAGCCACCGTCCAGACCGAGGACGGTGAGGTCACCGCCCGCCTGCTGCGCTACCTGCCCGGCGGCACGCTCTCCGGGTCGCGGTATCTCGCAGGACCGGCGGTGGCGGCGATGGGTGAGATCGCCGGCCGCGTCAGCGCGACGCTCCGCGATTTCCGTCATCCCGGCCTGGACCGCGTCCTGCAGTGGGACCTCCGCCACGCCGACCGCGTCGTCGACCTGCTGCTCCGGCACGTGCCGGAGCCGGCCCGGCGCGACGCGGTCCTGACGGCCACCACCGAGGCCTGGGCGCACCTGGTGCGGGTGAACGACCGGCTGCCCCGCCAGGCCGTGCACCTGGACCTCACCGACGACAACCTGGTCCGCGCGAGTCGGCACGCGCCCCGGCCGGACGGGATCATCGACTTCGGCGACCTCACCGAGAGCTGGGCGGTCTGCGAACTCGCGGTCTGCCTCTCCTCGATGCTGCACCACCGCGGCATCGAGCCGCATCATGTCCTGCCCGCGGTCCGTGCCTTCCACGCGATCCGCCCGCTGGCCGCCGAGGAGGTCGCGGCGCTGTGGCCGCTCGTGGTGCTCCGGGCGGCCACCCTGGTGGTCAGCGGCCGACACCAGGCCGCCGTGGACGGGGACAACGCCTACGTGCACACCGCGCTCGATCGCGAATGGCGGATCTTCGAAGCGGCCACCGCCGTCCCCGCTGCGGTGATGACCCGCCTCGTCGCCGACGCCCTGGGGCTCGCGCCGACGGCGGCCCCGGCCACCGAACCGGTACGTCCCCTGGTCACGGGTCTGGCGGCCGCCGACATCGCGGTGCTCGACCTGGCTCCCGAAGCCGACGGTCTGGACCACGGGAGCTGGCTGGAACCGGACGCCGAGGACCGGCTCGCGGCGGCGCTGCTCACCGACGGCGCCGCCGCCGTGGCCACCCGCTACGCCCAGGCGCGGCTCACCGCCGCCACAGTGCTGTCGAATACCTCGCCGGCCACCGTGGCCACCGGCGTGGACCTCCGGCTCGGCCGGCCGGCCACCCTGCAGGCGCCCTGCGACGGCGAGTTGGTCACGGCCGGGCCCGGACACACGACCCTCGGCTACGGTGCCCAGCTGCTGCGCCTCTCCTGGACCGGTGACCACGCACCCGTCCAGCCCGCAGGCACAATTCTGCGAGCAGGGGACCGACTGGTCACGCTGCCCGCGGGATCCCGTCTCCACCTCTTGCTGCGGCAGCCGGACGCCCCGGCCGTGCCGGCGCTGGTCCGGCCCGAGTACGCCGCCGGCTGGCTGCCGTTCACCGCGGACCCCAGCGCGCTGCTCGGCCTGGACATCGCCGACGCTCATGCGCGGCCGGACCTGCTGGCACGGCGCGCCGTGGCCTTCGCCGCCGTACAAGGGCACTACTACGACAACCCGCCGCGGATCGAACGCGGTTGGCGCCATCACCTGGTCTCCACCGAGGGCCGGCCGTACCTCGACATCGTCAACAACGTCACCCCGCTCGGCCACGCGCACCCCCGCGTCGAACGGGCGGTGTCAAGGCAGTTGCGCAGACTCAACACCAACTCCCGTTTCCACTACGCCTCGGTCGTGGAGTTCACCGAACGCCTCGCCGCCCTGCTGCCCGACCCGCTGGACACCGCCTTCCTCGTCAACTCCGGCTCCGAGGCGGTCGATCTGGCGATCCGGCTGGCCATCGGCGCAACCGGCCGACATGACGTCGTCGCCCTGCGTGAGGCCTACCACGGCTGGACGTACGCCTCCGACGCCGTCTCCACCTCCATCGCCGACAACCCGGCCGCCCTGACCAGCCGGCCCGCCTGGGTGCACACCGTGGACTCGCCCAACTCCTACCGGGGCCGCCACCGCGGCGATCAATCCGACCGCTACGCGCCCGAGGCCGTCCGAGCCATCGAGGATCTGGTCTCCTCGGGCCATCCGCCCGGTGCCTTCATCGCCGAGCCGTACTACGGCAACGCGGGCGGGGTCGCGCTGCCCGACGGCTACCTCGCCCAGGTGTACTCGGCGGTGCGCCGGCACGGCGGCCTGGCCATCGCGGACGAGATCCAGGTCGGCTACGGCCGTCTGGGCACCTGGTTCTGGGGATTCGAACAGCAGCAGGTGGTCCCCGACATCGTGTGCGTGGCCAAGGCGATGGGCAACGGCCACCCGCTCGGCGCGGTGATCACCTCCCAGGCGATCGCCGACCGCTACCGCGACCAGGGCTACTTCTTCTCCTCCACCGGCGGCAGCCCGGTATCCAGTGTCGCCGGGCTCACCGTCCTGGACGTGCTGCGCGAGGAGGACCTACAGGGAAACGCCGTCCGCACCGGCGCCCGGCTCAGGGCCGGGCTCCAAGCGCTCGCGGACCGGCATCACCTCGTCGGCGCCGTTCACGGGTCCGGGCTCTACCTCGGACTCGAACTGGTCCGCGACCGCGAGACCCTGGAGCCCGCCACCGAGGAGACCGCGGAGCTCTGCGAACGCATGCTCGACCTCGGCGTCGTCGTCCAGCCCACCGGTGACCACCTCAACATTCTCAAGATCAAGCCGCCCCTCTGCATCGACGAAGCCGCCGCCGACTTCTTCACAGCCTCCCTCGACCGCGCGCTCGCCGACCTGGCGGACCTCCACGGCAACGAGGACCACCGCTGACCTTCATCGAGACGCAGGGGTGGCCCGCGGTGGGACGCGGTGAACACGGCCGCACCGGCAGACCTGGCCGCCAGTCGCCGGCAGTAGCCGCCGCGGTGGGCGCAGCCTGCCTGCGCGGGGAGCGGGCCCCTGCCACCAGCAGGGGCCCGCGGAGTGGATCGGCCTGCTCAGCCGAGGCCTTGTAGACGCCAGATCTGGTTCTTCTTGGTGGTCAGTGCGCTTGCGGGGTCACAGGTCCACTGGTGGATCTTGGCTCCGGCCGTCTTCGACACATCGCTGACGTCGACGCACTTTCCGCCGTGGGTGGCGACGAGCTGGTAGTCCTTGCTGTTGCCGAGCGCGGTGACCGGGTTCAGGGTGAACTGATGATTGGTCTGGCCGTTGCAGGTGTACTGGATGACGGCGGCGCCGTCGGCGGTGGAGGCGCCGGAGACGTCCAGGCACTTGCCGCTGAGTTCGTTGACGACGGTGTAGGTGTCGGTGGTCGGTCGAGTGCGACCAGGTGCATGGGGACGGTTCCCGCTCCGCGCGCGGTCCGGTGGCCGCGCCGGTGCCCGCGCAGCGGCCCCGGCCCCGGCGGTACGGCGCCTCGGCGGGCCGGGCGCGGTGACCGGGGGGCAGCAGCACCGCAGGCGCGGGCTCACGCTGCTCCCGCCGTCCAACACCACAGCGTCCCGCGGGCCGGCCCGCGGCGCCGACCGACTGACCCGCACCTCGCGTTCGGGTCAGATCCCCAAGGCGGCACGGAAGGCGTCGGCGATCATCGCGTGGCCGGCCGGGTTCGGGTGGGTCCGGTCGTCGGCCCAGTCCTGTGCGGTGCTGGTGGCCAGGGCTCGGTCGAAGACCGCCTGGGTGGCCACGTGCATGGCGTCGAACTCCTCGGCGAGCACCGCCACTGCGGCACCGTAGCGGTCACCCACAGCGCGCCGGGGCTCGGTCCGGTCGGCTTCGATGAGGTACGGGTCGGCCTGCGACCAAGGCAATGTCCCTCACCAGATCTCAGCCGCGAGGTCGGCGGAGATCTGGCCGGTGCGGCTCGCTCAGGGAGGCCCCCGTCGTCAGCGGCCGGTGAACCCGCCCCAGACCGAGCCGGTGCCGCCCACCCCCCCGGCGTCCACCCGGTAGCTGTCGGCTGCGGCGCTGCGCGCACCCGTGATGTGGTTGAACTGGGCGGCGAACTCGTGCTGGCCGACCGGGACGGTCAGGCCCGGCTTGAGCACCCAGCGGAAGACCAGCGAACTTCCGGTCCGCTGGACGGTGACGGTGAAGTCGTCGCTGGGCAGCGTCCGCCACGTGCCGGTCTCCCGCACGTCGGCGGTCAGCGCGATGTGCACTTCCACCGTGAGCGAGGTGAGCGGCGAGGTCGTACTGAGGGTGACGTCGTTCTCCTCCCAGTACACCGAACTGTGGGCGCTCACCGAGCCGGCCGACCGGAGCGGCCCGTTCTGCGGCTGACTCGCGGCAGCGGATGCCGGAGCCGAAGGCAAGCTGCTCGGGGACGCCGACGGGAAGGCACTCCCGCTGCTGGGAGCGGCCGATCTCGGAGTCGGGGCCGCCGAACGTGTCGAGGGGGTCGGCGACGGCACGGCGGTGGCGCGGCCGACGATCCCCGGGGACCGGGACAGGGACGGTTGGACGATGGCGGCGACGGCGAAGCCGCCGGACGCCAGGCCGAGGGCCGCGGCCAGGCCGACGAGGACGGCTCGCGGCCCCGACCTGGCACGCGAGCGCGAGCGATGCCGGACGACGGGGGCGACGGCGCCGCTGCGGACGCGGGCGGCCATCCGGTCGTGGTCCGGCTGATAGGCCTGGGCGCTCTCCCGCAGTTGACGCTCGATCTCCCGACTCACCGGTTCCTCCTCCCAGCCGCGAAGGCCCCGGCCGCTCGTGCGCCCAGTATTCCCTCCAACTCAGCCAGCCCCTTGGAGGTCTGGCTTTTCACCGTGCCGACGGATATCCCCAGCGCCGCCGCGGTCTCCTTCTCCGACAGGTCGAGGGCATGGCGCAGTACCACGCAGGCCCGTTTGCGGAACGGCAGCCGGACCAGCGCCGCGCGGACGTCCAGCACCGCCGCCAGGTCCGGCAGGTCCGCCTGCTCCGGGTTGCGGGACCAGAACAGTGCGACCCGGCGTCGCTCCCGCACCGCGCTGCGGATCCGTTCGCGTGCCATGTTGGCCACCACGCCGCGCGCGTAGGCCAGGGGTTGGTCGGCTGAGCGCATGCGGTCCCAGCGCTGCCACAGGGACACCAGGGCGTCCGAGGCAAGGTCGTCCGCGGCCTCCGATTCGCCGGTCAGCAGATGGGCGAACCGGGCGAGTTCGGTGTAGTGGCGTTCGAAGAACGCGTGGAACTCCGCGGACGTGTCATCGAGGAGCATGTCCCCCGGCCGTCCTCTCCCAGCAGTGTGAGCGTTAACATCAGGGCGGAGCGTAGCAAGTCCCGGCAGTGGATCCGGACGGCGGCCCTCCGAACCGGTCCACTGCCGGGCCTCGGCTACCTGAGCGCCGTACCGCCGGCCGTGTGGTAGGCGATGGTCTTGCCGATCAGGTTTCCGCCGTCGGTCTCCACGGACGTCTGCTCGCCCTGCCCCGCACCGAACAGCAGCGCGTCGACGTGTGCGGCCGCCACCTGGTCCATGTGCGCGAAGAACCAGTCGACCTTGTCGTCCTTGTAGTGGTTCAGGGTGTTGTTCTGTGCCATGTTGCCGAGCGGGATCTGCCACAGCGCCACCGGCTTGCCGATGGACTCGGCCATGGTCCGGTAGAACGCCAGGGCGGCGGCGGCCTTCTGGTCGGTCCAGAAGTGGTCGGAGCCGCCGTGGGCCGGCTGTGCGTACCAGCCGGCGTCGCGGTCGGACACATCGGTGACCAGGACGTCGGCGTTCTCTGCGCCGAGGCTCCGGTAGGTCTTGATGCAGCCCGGGGTGTCGCTCTGCCAGTTCCAGCAGGTGAGGTGCAGGCCCACGGTGGCGTTGGGCGCATAGGTGCGGGCCATCGAGATCAGGCAGCGGGAGAGTCCGGCAGCGCTGTTCTCCTGTGATCCGCAGTCCTTCGGGTCGGCGCTGGTGACCTTCGCGGGGACCTGGTGCGGATCGCCGAGGGACTGCACGTAGCCCCAGAAGTCGGGTTCGAGGTCGATCATGTCGTGGGACTTGCCGATCTTCTGGAGGAAGAAGCGGTAGTCGTCGAGGTACTGGGTGAGCAGGTCCGCCCTGTTGATGGCCTTGACCTCGCCCGGACCGTCTCCCTCGCCCGCCATGTCCCCGAGGTCGCGCAGCGAGTACCAGCTCCAGAGCATCCTCTGCGGGCGCGGGCTGCCCTGATAGGTCGCCTGCGCCGTGACGCTGTCCCGCCATGTGACGTAGGTGCCCGGCGCTGTGGTGTTGCCGTTCCAGCAGCCCCACCAACCGGACCAGGCGTCCGTGCAGCGCGCTGCCGAGTAGGCGGCCGAGGAGGGTGCGGGCTTGCTGTGCACATAGGCGTATCGCATGTCGAACGGCGCGGCGGCTGCCGAGGCGTCGGACATGGAGCCGCCGATGAGTACCTTGCTGCTGCCCATGAAGCTGACGGTCGAACTGCCGCCCGAGGCCGCGGGCGAGGTTGCGGCCGACGGAGTCGTCCGGCTCGCGGTGGCACCGCCGCCGGCGGCTGCACCGCCGGCGCCGGGGGACGTTGCGGCCGACGGGGTCGTTGTGCCCGGGGCCGGGTTGGTGGGGGCGCTGCCGACGCTGCCGACCGGGACGAGCTGCCACTGCTGGTCGGCGCCGCCCGAGTCGCGGCTCTGTACGACACTGCTGCCGTCGCCCTTGGCGGCGCCGCGGACGCCGACGGCCATGGCGCTGAAGCGATTGACCAGGCGCACCGTGCCGGCCTTCGACTTCACCGGCTTGAACTGCTGGTTGGCGCCGTTCAGATCGCTCCACTGCACCATGCTGGAGCCGTCGGTCCTGGACCAGCCGTAGTCGTCCAGCACCTTGCCGGAGTGCCGGTTCTGCAGCCGGAAGTACCCGTCACCGGCATCGACGAACCGCCACTGCTGGTTGTCCGCGCCGATGCGCCCCCACTGCACCACCGCCGCGCCGTTGTTGGTGGCCTGGGCGCGGTCGTCCAGCACCTTGCCGCTGTTGCTGTTGACCAGGACGTACCAGGTCTTTGAATCCACCGTCCCCGCTGAGGCCGACCCGATCGCGACAACGGAGCCGGCCGTCACGGCCAGGGCCACGGAGGCCCAGAAGCCCTTGCGTGTGAACAGCCGACGGCGACGGCTGCGGGCATGGCCGCCGGCACGATGACCCCCGCTTGCTCCGGTTGGGCGAGACGACATTCCTGTGCTCACTTTCAACTGTGGTGTCCGACCGGACCACCCGGCCCGACACCACCCAGTTGCCGCCGTGGGCCGAAAGGTTGCCGAGGGCGCAGAAATCTCCGGCGAAGTTCTGGCCCGGTTTCGGCTCCAGGCAAGGCTGCGGATCAGCACCGAAGATGGGATGGCTTCTCCCACGTCCCGGCGGCCGCGTTTTCGGGTCAGTGCTGCAGGGTCAGCACGCCCGGGCGCCAGGGCAGCCGGTCGTAGGTGCCGCCTGCGGTGCGGGCCTTGCCCTGGTAGAGGAACTGCAGGTTGCAGGGGTTGATGGTCATGGTCTGGTCGGGGTTGTTGCGGACCAGGTCGCCGTGGCTGATGTCGTTGGTCCAGGTGGCTCCGCTGTTGGCCTTGCCGGCGAAGGGGTTGCTCTCGGTGGCGGCCTGCGGGGTCCACGAACCGCTCAGGCTGGAGGCGGTGAACGAGCGGAAGTAGCGCTGCTCGCTCGCGCCCCGAGCCTCAACGATCATGAGGTACTGGTTCTGGCCCTGGACTTTGTAGACCTGCGGGGCCTCGAACAGGTTCTTCTCCGTGTCGCTCATGACCTTCGTGTACGAGGAGCCGAAGTTGCCCGGGAAGTTCCCGATCGGCATGCTCGCCCGGTAGATGCTGCCGTTGTCGCCGGCGAAGAACAGGTACATGTTCTGGCCGTCGGCGATCAGTGTCTGGTCGATCGGTGCGGCGCCCGCGATGCTGCCGGTGAACAGCGCCTGTGGCGCGGACCAGCCCTTGGGGTTGGTCGGGTCGCTCGACGTGCGGTAGATGAACGGCCAGGCGCCCCACTGGTACGCCAGCACCCAGGTGTTCTTGGGCGCGACCCCGGTTGCCCGTCAGTTGCCGTCGCGCACAAGAAGGTTGCCGTGATCGGAAAAGAATTCCTACCGAGCCGGAGACGTCGACCGTGCGGCAACCCTTCCGATCCCGGCGGCAAATCACGGCTGCAAGGGCGAGGGCGAGCCGCAGTCGCCAGCACCACCTCCGCGGCGCGCTCGCTGATGAATCCCTACGGGGAGCCGCTCGCCGCCGCCCCGCCGCCGCTGCCTGCCGCCGGCCGCCGCGGAGGTCAGTGTGACGGGCGGTCGGAGAGAGCGGCGCGGCAGCGGTTCAGGTAGTCCTCCAGGTCGAGGCGCTGGCGCGAGGTGAGGTCCGCGAGCATCCGCTCCTCCAGGGCGGTCATCGCCGCGTCCTGCTCCGCGAGCAGCTCGTGACCGGCGCAGGTGAGGCTGATCAGCAGGGCGCGTCGGTTCTCCGGGTCGCGGCGGCGGACGATCAGGCCGCGCCGCTCCAGCGCGGTGACCATGTCGGCCATGGACTGCGCGGTGACGAAGGAGTTCCGGGCGAGCTGAGCGGAGCTGAGCCCGTCGTGGCGGCGCAGCACGGTGAGCGCGGTGTACTGCAGGGCGGTGATCCCCACCGGTTTGACCAGCTCGTCCATGTGCGCCCGGGCGGCCAACTCGACCTGCTTGATGGCGTACATCAGCGAGGGGCGCGGCCCCTCCGCGACGTTCGCGGGCTCGCCGGCACTGTCCCTGCTCGCTGCACGCGCCACGTTTTTCCTCCATGTTCGACATTCAGGCTTCCTGATTATCTCCAAGGTCTTGCCTTCCATGTCGCGAGGGCGCAATCATCAGGAAACCTGTTGGTCACATCGGCGCGGCCGGCATCAGTGAAGGCGGGTTACATGACCCCTGTGAGCAGGCCGCACCTTGAGCCGGGCAGGCTCTTCATCGACGGCCGTTGGCGCGAGGCCGACGCCAAGGTACGCCGGGACGTGATCGATCCGTCCACCGGGAAGGTCGTCACCACTGTGGCCGAGGCCGACGCCACGGACCTGGACGCCGCGGTCGCCGCAGCCCGGAAGGCGTTCGACGAGGGGCCCTGGGGGCGGACCTCGGGGCGCGAGCGCTCGCGCGTGCTCAACCGGGTCGCGGAGCTGATCCGGCAACGCGAGGACGAACTCGTCGCGGTCGAGAGCCTCGACGTCGGCAAGCCGGTGAGCCTGTGTCGCGCCGTCGACGTGACCACCGCCGCCGAGGTGTACGAGTACTTCGCCGCGCTCGCGCAGGGCGCCGACGGCGCGGCACGACAGATCCCGCTCCCCGTGCACGCCTACTCCCGCCGCGAACCGCTGGGCGTGGTCGGCGCGATCACCCCCTTCAACTTCCCGCTGATCCTGAGCACCTCCAAGCTCGCGCCGGCCCTGGCCGCCGGCAACACCGTGGTGCACAAGCCCGCGGAGGAAACCCCGCTCAGCGCACTGCTGATGGCGGAGATCCTGGCCGAGGCCGGGGTGCCGGACGGCGTGGTCAACGTGGTGACCGGCAGCGGTCCGGTCGTCGGCGAGGCCCTGCTGCGCCACCCCGGCGTCGACAAGATCGCCTTCACCGGCTCCACGGCGATCGGACGGCACGCGGCGAGCACGGCGGGGGAAGCGCTCAAGCCCGTCACCATGGAACTCGGCGGCAACGCGGCGCAGATCGTCTTCGAGGACGCGGACCTGGACAAGGCGATCGGCTCGGCGATCAAGGGCTTCGTCTTCAACACCGGCCAGTTCTGCATGGGCGGACCACGGCTGCTGGTCCACCGCTCGCTGTACGGCACGATCCTGGAGATCCTGGCCGGCGCCGTCGCCGGGGTGCCGCTCGGCGACCCGTTCGACCCCGCCACCGTCATCGGCCCGATGGCGGGTGAGCGGCACCTTGCCAAGGTCGAGGAGTACGTACGGATCGCCAAGGAGGACGGCGGCCGGATCGTCGCCGGAGGTGCGCGTCTCGACCTCGACGGCGGCTACTACTACCGGCCGACCGTCATCGCCGACCTGGGCAACGACTCCCGCGCCGTGCAGGAGGAGATCTTCGGCCCGGTGCTGACCGTGCAAGCCTTCGACACCGAGGACGAAGCGGTGGCCCTGGCCAACAGCACGCCCTACGGACTCGCCTCGGGCCTGCAGACCAGGGACCTGGCCCGGGCCCACCGGGTCGCGGCGCGCCTGCAGGCGGGCATCGTCTGGGTCAACGACTGGGCGATGCTCGACCCGGCGATCCCCTTCGGCGGCGTGAAGCAGTCCGGCTTCGGCCGCGAGTACGGCCCCGAGGCACTGGAGTCGTACACCAGGGTCAAGTCCGTCGTCATCTCCCTCGCCTGAAAACCCTTGGCTGAAAGGCACGTTCGTCATGACCACCACCACTGCCGCGGTAGTCGAGTCCGCCGGCGCCGGTTTCTCCCTGACCGAGGTCGACCTGGCCGCCCCCCGCCCGGACGAGGTGCTCGTCCGTATGGTCACGGCCGGGTTGTGCCACACCGACCTCGGGGTCGCGGGCGGCGGACTGCCCTTCCCGCTCCCCGGCGTCCTCGGCCACGAGGGCGCGGGCGTGGTGGAGGCGGTCGGCTCCGCGGTGACCCGGGTCCGTCCCGGCGACCAGGTGCTGCTGTCCTTCACCTCGTGCGGGGGCTGCGCCAACTGCCGGGACGGGCACCCCGCCTACTGCGCGACCTGGCTCCCGCTGAACCTCCTCGGCGGCGCCCGCGCCGACGGATCGCCCACCATCGGCCGAGGCGGCGAGGCGATCGGCGGGCACTTCTTCGGCCAGTCCTGCTTCGCCCGTCACGCGCTCGTCGACGAGCGCAGCCTGGTCAAGGTTCCCGACAGCGCGCCGCTGGACCTGCTCGCACCGCTCGGCTGCGGCGTGCTGACCGGGGTGGGGGCGGTCTGGAACGTCCTGCGCCCGCGCCCCGGCGCCAGCCTCCTGGTGACCGGAGCCGGTGCCGTCGGCCTGTCCGCCGTGATGGCGTCCCGGCTCACAGCGGCCACCCAGGTCATCGTGGTGGACCGGGTGGCGACCCGGCTGGAGCTGGCGCGCGAGCTCGGTGCCACCCACACCGTCGACACCACCACGACCGACCTGGCCGAGGCCGTCGCCGAGATCACCGGCGGCCGGGGCGCCGACGGCCTGGTGGAGTCCACCGGGAACACAGCGGTCGCCGGCGCGGCCATCGCCACCCTCGCCGCCCGTGGCACCGCCGCGCTGGTCGGCGCACCACCGTTCGGCTCGACCGTCCCACTGGACGTCAACTTCATGCTGCCGGGCCGCAGGGTCGTCGGCGTGACCCTCGGCGACGGCGAGACCGAGTCGCTGATCCCGGTCCTGGCCGAACTGGTGGCCTCGGGGCGGCTACCGATCGAACGCCTGGTCAGGCACTACAAGTTCGAGGAGATCCAGCGCGCGGTCGGCGACATGCTCTCCGGGGCGGTCGTCAAGCCGGTCCTCCGGTTCTGACCTCTGAGGACGCCCAGGACGCCGAGGCGCCCGCGCGCCGCTCGGCGCTGCTGCACCACCTGGCAACAGCCCTCGGCTCCCGCGTCACGCCCTCGGCAGAACAGCTCGTGATCACGCCGGCTCGAAGGGGCGGCATGCGCGGGGTTCCTTACGACAGCGCCCGTCGAAAGCGGACCCGCACCGCTGCTCCTGGTCGGGCGCAGGGTGTCCAGCAGCGGGGTACGGGCCGGCCGCGGCCAGTGGGCGGCCCACGGCGCACCGGCTGTGAGTTCAGCTGCCGAAGGCGGGACGCCTCCTCAGCCGCATGCCGCCCGCCCCACCCAGTCCGTGATCAGTCGGGAGAGCTGCTCGGGACGCTCCTCGTGCAGGTAATGGCCGCATCCCTCGAACAGTTCGACGCGGGAGCGCGGGTCCTTCACCGTGCGGCGGGCCCAGGAGGCGCGTTCGCGGCTGGTCATGACGGTCAGTACGGGGCAGGTCAGCGCCTTGAGCGCGGCCTCGGCGGCGGGCCGGGAGCCGATGGCGTCCGGTGCCAGGTACAGGGCCTCCCGGGCCGCGGCGAGCACCTGCGGATCCATGGCGGCCAGCACCTCCGCATGGCGTCGCCGCAGCGCCTGCGGGGTGGCGGCAACGTGCGAGCCGTCGGCGAAGCGCACCGCCCAGGCGCTGCCCTCGGCCAGCAACTGCCGCTGCTCGCGCGGAATCCGCAGCAACTCGGCCTCGTCCGCGCCGTAGGCGGGGTCGAGCACGACCAGGCCCGCCACCGCCGCCGGGTGGCCTGCCGCAAGGGCGACGACCGCCTGCGCACCCATGGAGTGGCCGACGGCGACCACCGGCGGCAGGTCGAGTCGCTCAAGCAGGCCCGCGAGGTCGCCGGCGAAGTCGGCCGGGGCGTAGCCGGTGGGCGGGGCGGAGGAGCGACCGTGGCCGCGCAGGTCGACGGCGAGGACCCGGCGCTCCGGGAGCCGCGCGATGAGCGGCAGCCACTCCGCGCTGTCGCCGCCCCAGCCATGCACCAGAACCAGCGGCACACCGGGTCCTGATCCGGTGTCGGTGTAGTGGATTCGCACCTCGGGGGTCTCCAGAACGCTCATGAGGCCGGAGCCAGTCGTAGCAGCGGTGCGCTGTGCGGACGCGGCAACCGTACCGTCAGCTCTCCGGCGGGCCGTCCCAGGACGCTTCCGCCTCGCCCGCCGCGTCGAACGGCGGTTCAACGGCCAGGGTCTGTCCCCGCAGTTCGGGTCAGTGCGCTGTTGCCCCAGCGCTGTTCCGTGGGCTTCGCGGTCACGGTCCGTTCTCCGGGTAGTCGATGGTGAGGTGGTCGACGTCGGCGCTGAAGCCGTCACCGTCATAGTCGTCGACCCGCAGCGCGGCGAACGCGCCGGTGAACCGCAGCAGGCCCTGGTAGTCGTCGGAGAGCGGGCGGCTCGACAGCGTCGGGCCCGTCCAACCGTCCTGGTGCGGTTGGGGCCCGGCCGAGAAGGTGATCGAGGGGCCGTCCAGGGCGAAGCGCAGGTGCAGTTCGGGCCAGTCGTCCACCGGCACCGGTTCGCCGAGCAGGGACGTGCCCGCGGGGGCGCTCTGCTCCAGGTGCAGCACCCGTCGCCCGGCATCGTCCAGGGTGAGGTAGAGGCTGTAGTGGCTGTGGCGGTCGTACCAGGCGACCAGGCCGGCCCGGTGGCCCGTGGTGCGCGGCCGTGCGTCGATCCGGGTGGCCACCCGTGCCGTCGGCTCCTCGATCCGGGTGGCGATCAGGCTCTGCTCGAAGACGGACGCGCTGGACTGCCCGCCGTGCAGTCGCAGCCGTCCGGGCCGGGTTTCGAGGTCGAGCCAGCCGGGCTGCACCCGCCGGCGCAGGGCCGACCAGCGGGTGCGATCGAGGCGGGGCGTGGTGAAGTCGTCGTGGAAGCCGGGGGCCACGGCGGCGCCGTCCGGGGTCCCGGACGGCGCTACGGTCGATCGGACCCGGGTCCTGGCCTGTGTCCCCGTGACCGGGCGGCCTTCGTCGTCGGCCAGCCGCAGCCAGCCGTCCTGGGTCCAGGCCACCCGCTGCAGGCAGGTCTCCCGTCCGGTGACCGCGAACGGGCCCTGACTGTCGCGGCTCATCCGGGAGGCGAGGTGGGCCAGGTACCAGTCGCCATCCGGGGTACGCACCAGTTCGCCGTGGCCGGCCTTCTGCAGCTCCCAGTCGGGGTTGTCCCGCGAGGTCAGCAGCGAATATTGCGGATCGGGCTCGAACGCGCCGTCCAGGGTTCGGCAGCGGCGCATGCTGATGCCGTGGTTGAAGCCGGTTCCGCCCTGAGCCAGCATCAGATAGTAGTAGCCGTCGTGCCAGTAGAGGTTGGGGCCCTCGATCAGCCCGGTGTCGCGAGCGATGATGCGGCTCTCACCCACGAGCCCGCCGACCTTGGCGTCGTACTCCTGCAGGCTGATGCCGGCGAACCGTTCGCGACCGGGGCGCGGGTCCCACTGCACGCCGACCAGCCAGTGCCGTCCGTCGTGGTCGTGGAACAGTGATGCGTCGAAGCCGCGCGAGTTCAGCCGGACCGGGTCGGACCAGGGGCCGGTGATGTCGGGGGCCGTGACGAGGTAGTTGTCCAGGTCCTTGGCGTCGCCGTCCATGGTCCTGATGATGCTCAGGACCAGCCAGAACAGACCGTCGTGGTGGGAGAGGGAGGGTGCCCAGACCCCACCTGAGTCCGGTACGCCCCGCAGGTCGACCGCGCCACCGCTGTCCGCGGCGTGTCCGAGCGTGGTCCAGTGCACCAGGTCGCGTGAGTGGTGCAGCCGGACCAGCGGCGACCATTCGAAGGTGCTGGTCGCGAGGTAGTAGTCGGCGCCGACACGCAGGAAGGACGGATCCGGGTTGAAGCCACGCAGGACCGGGTTGACCAGATGAGTCGGATGGGACATGGGGTCAGACCCTCCTATGGGGGCTGTCGGTGCCGAGGGTCTCGCGCACTACGGCTCTGGTCTGCTCCAGTGCGGCCTGGGGTGGTCGCCGTTCCCGGCGCAGAACACGACCGTGGTGAGATCGGTCTGGGAGGTCCACTCGGCGTAGTGGTCGAAGAACTCCCGCACCCGGGGCAGCGGGTCGGCGAAGTCCGGGAAGATCTTGGGGGTGAGCCAGAGGCAGACCTGCTGCCTCCGCCCCACACGCGCTCCCGGCCCGCCCGGGATCGGCTCAGCCACGCTCGTCCCGGTGGAGCACCAGCGTGCTGAGCGGTGCGAGGGCGATGTGCCTGTCGTCGCTGACGTGCTTGCCGGTGGTCAGGTCGGTGGCCGATCCGAACGCCTTGCGGTGCGGCAGGGTGAAGGTCTTGTCGGTCGTGGTGTTCATGGCGATGTAGTAGTCGCCGTACTGGCAGAGGTAGAGCGGGGCCTTGCCGACCAGCATGCTCTCCACGCCGGTGAAGTGGACGCCGAGGGTGGGGTCGGGGACGTCGGCGGGGATCGGCGCCAGCGGGTAGACGTCGCCGGCCAGTGACTGGTGCAGGGTGTCGCCGGGCGGCGGGAAGCCGCCCGGGGGGATGCCCGCCGCGCCGGGGTCGTTGATGGCGTAGTCCCACAGGATCCAGTCCAGTGCGGTGAAGGTCGCGCTCGTGGCACCGGAGCTGTTCTGACGGATCGTCGCGGAGCGCTGGTCGACCGGGGTGACGTGGTGAACCCGGGCGTAGTTGTTGACGCCCTGCCGGGCCCGCCAGTAGAGCGAGGCGTAGAGCAGTTCCTCACCGTTCTTGACGGCGACCACGCCGTCCTCCTCGTCGGCGAAGACGAAGGCAGGGGCGTTCCAGTCGGTGGGCAGCCGGTAGGGGCGCGAGGGGAGCGCCTGGTAGGCGTCCCAGTCCCGGGCCACCAGCCGGAAGGCGTTCAGGCCGACCCTGGTCCAGGAGTTGGAGGTCATCAGGTCCAGCTGCCGGTAGAACTGCCCGTCTGCGAACATCTCCTGGGTCCAGCCGATGATCTCCGGGTCCTTGAGGACGACGGCTGCCTGGATGGGGTGCGAGTCCCAGGCGGTGCGCTGGGCGTAGCCGACCTCGCCGGGGTAGACCTCGTTGCGCCAGCCGACGACGGTCTCCAGTCGGGCGACACGGCCGCCTGCCTCGTCGATGTCCAGGATGCGGAACTTGCTGCGGGCCTTGACCATCTTGACGATCTGCGCCTTCAACGCGGGGTCGTCCTGGGGCTGGTAGCCGCGGGTGATCGACTCGTACATCATGATCAGCCAGTCGGTGACCTCGCCGTAGTTGCCGACGTAGCCCAGCTCGCGGGTCAGGCCCTTGGCGGTGACCTGGTTGTAGGAGCGGCCGAGTGGAACGGTGGGGGTGCCGTCGGCTGCATCGGGGCCGAGGTAGGGGGTCAGCCCGACGGACTGGTACATGAAGCTGCGGGCCTTGTCCTCGGTCCACGCGAGGGCGGGGTCCAGCAGTCCCAGCGCCCGGTTGACCTGATAGAGGCCGATCGCGCAGATCTGGGTCTGGTTGGAGTAGTGCGGGAAGTGCTCGCGCCAGTAGTCGCGGCTGGCCTGCAGCATGGCCGTGTAGGCGGCGCGGCGGACCGGTGCGGCGTGGCTGCTGGCCGACGGGGCCAGCAGGGTGACGTCGTCGATCCAAGCGGTGCCGCCGTCGTGGACACCGATGAAGAGCCAGGCCGAGACTGCGGTCGCCGGGGTGGCCAGGGTGGTGGACAGGTAGGTCCAGTCGTAGGTTCCGGCGGGCGCGTAGACCTTGTTGTCGGTTCCGACGATGGCGCCGGCGGCGTTGTAGAAGAGCACGTCGAGGTAGATGCCGGTGCCGGTGAGATTCTGCCCCCTGACCCAGACGCCGTACTCGTAACTGCCCTGATCCAGGCTGACCTTGGTGTTGTTGTTGACTGCTATCGCGTTCGCGCCGGTCGCGTTGTGTTCCAGCTTCATCGAGTAGGTGCCCGAGTGGGCGTAGGTCGAGTCGCGGCTCGCGGTGCCGTTGGCGGTCCACCCGGCCACCGACCAACCGGTGGCCGTGGTTCCGCTGCCGTTCTCGAAGCCGCCGTTCGTGATCGAGTACGGCGACCCGGTGACCTGCTGGTCCAGGCGGGTGCCGAGGTGCTCCCAGAGCAGCGCCAGGACCAGGCCGACCCGGCCGAAACCCTGCCACTGCTGGTCGGAACCGGTGAGTACGGCGGGACTCCTCTGCCAGGCGTTGTAGCGGCCGTCGATGGCCTGCAGGGTGCGGTCCAGCGCGGTGTCCGACTGGTAGCCGGAGCCGTCGGACCAGAAGTAGGACTCGGCCAGTTGCTGCATCGCCCAGCCGTCCAGGTTGGCCGGGTCGGCCGTGGTCAACAGGGCGGTGGTGTCCTTCAGCACCCGGGCCCTGACCGCGGTGAGCACCTCCGGGCCCTCGACCGTGCGCACGGCCGGGACCGGGGCGGCCCCCTGGACGTCGCCGGCCGGCGCGGTGAAGTACGGGTCGGTGTGTGTGTAGAGCCGGTAGACGGAGCGGGAGGGTGTGGTCATCCTGTAGTACAGCTGTGCCTGGTTCTGGCCGTAGGACCAGATCCGGCCCATCGAGCGGATCTCCAGGGCGACCGAGGTCCTGCCTGTGGTGAGCTTCTCCGGGAGCGGCAGGGTGTGGAAGAAGAAGCGTCCCGGCGTGCGCGGCGCGGTGTCCAGGATGTCGAGGTTGTCGACCTCGCCCTGGTCCTGGTAGCCGACCTGGAGACCCTCGCAGAAGAGTTGGAGACGCCACATGTTGGTCCCGCTGGCGTCCTCCGCGGAGCTGGAGTCGTACTCGTCGCCCCAGAGTTTGACGGTGACGTAGGTCGTGCCGGTGGGACTGCAGGCAAGGGTGAAGGAGAGCGTTCCGCCGTAGTAGCTGGCGGGGCTGGTCGGGTTGAGCACCCGGGCCGACTGACCCAGGCCCCCGGCAGTGACGGTGTCGGACAGGGTGGCGGTCAGGGCGTGGGCGGTCTCGGAAGCGGCGTCGCCCAGGACCAGGGTGTCCAGAAGGCCGGCGCCGGCGGACCGCTTGGACGCCGGCTGGGTCGGGGCGGTCGTGGTGCCGAAGATGGTGGCCGCCTGGGCGGAAGGGATTCCGCCGAGCCAGCCGACGCCTGCGGCGGCCCCGGCGGCTCCGGCGTACTTCAGGAGATCGCGACGCGCGGGGGTTTCGGGCATGGCTGTGCCTTCCTGTGCGCGGGTGGAGCGGGGAAGGTGGTGGCGAGCGGTTGCGGGCGCCGCCGGCTCGCACCGGGCGACGAGGAGGTGGGCGCGTCCTCAGCTCTTCCGGGCCTTGAGGTGGGCGTCGGCCTGCTTGGCCATCTCGGCCTGGAGCTTGGCCAGGCCTGCGCTGTCAGCGGCCGCCTTGAGCTTGCTCAGCTGGCTGGTGACGTCGGTGACGCCGTAGTACAGCGGGTTCGCGTACTGCGTCATGACGTTGGTCATCTGCGCGATCTCCTGCTTGACCGGCGTGATGTCCGGGATGAACGTCGCGAAGGGGTCCAGGGTGAAGTTGCCGTAGTCCTGGGCCCAGTCGAAGATCTTCTCCTCCGACGCGGTCATGTAGATGGAGCGCCGTTCCAGCTTGGAGCGCCACAGCAGGCCGAAGCCGGGGAAGGCGTACTGGCTGAGGATCTTGTACTTGTTGCCGGCGGCAGGCTCCCAGTCCGTCCCCTGGATGCCGTACTCCAGCAGGTCGTGGTTCTCCTGGATGGACAGCCAGTCCTGCAGGTGCATGGTGCGGTCGAGGTCGCCGCCGTTGGCGTTGACCACGACCAGGTTGTCGGCCTGGAAGGTCTGCAAGGGCTTGGCGCCGGCCGGCAGCGGCATCACGTTGGCCAACTGGGCGTTCTTCACGGTCTTCTGCAGGGTGGGCAGCCCGTTGCTGGAGGTGCCGTCGCTCATGGCCCAGATGGAGCCGTAGCCGCCGGCGTTCCAACGGCTTGCGGCGGTGGCCTGGTCGGTGCTGATGGCGTTGGCGTCGATGACGCCGTCCTGGTTGTACTTGCGGATTCGGTTGAAGGCGTCCAGGCAGCCGGGGTCCTCCCAGAAGGGCTTGGGATTGGAGGAGCCGGTGGTGGCCGCGTTGCGGTCGAACAGGAAGTACAGGTTGGAGCCGGTGAACTGGTGGGCCGAGGTGAGCGGGTCGTTCCAGGACTGGGCGTTGAACAGCCCGACCGGTCCGGGGACCACATACAGGAAGGTCGAGTTGGAGGACGCGGCGAAGGGGGTGATCCCGGCTTTCTGCTTGACCGCGTAGAAGTAGCGCTCCAAGGTGTCGTAGTCCTGGATGGCGGAGAATCCGTACTTCTCGGCAAGGTCCTGGCGGATGGTGAAGTGCTGGATCCGGCCGGCACTGTTGACCTGCGGGATGCCCCACAGTTTGCCGCCGCTCCAGGTGTTTGCGGCGATCAGCTGGGACGAGAGCTGGGCCTTGAGGTTGGGGTACTTGCCGATCTCGCCGGACAGGTCGACCAGTGACTGGGACTGCACCAGCTGCGACATGTTCAGCCACAGTGCCTCGAGCGCGGTGTCGAAGTGCGCGCCGGCGGTGAACTTCAGCAGGGCCTGCTGACCGTAGTTGGTCCAGGCGGTGAACTGTGCGTCCAGGGTGAAGCCGAGGTCCTTCTTGAGCTTGGCGTTGACCTGGGCGATCACCGTGCTCCAGCCGACGGGCGCCGTGCTCGGCAGCAGGACGGTGGAGGTGCCGCTGAGCCCGCCCCCGGAACTGCCGCCGGAGGAGCAGGCGGTCAGGGCCAGAGCGGCGCCGAGGCCGCCGGTGGCGGCGAGAAACCCTCTGCGGGACAGCTGCGGGGACAGGCGCGGAGTGCTTGGCATGGCTGTACTCCTGGAAGTGTGCGGAGTGGGTGCTCTGGGGTGCGAGCGAGCCGGCGGGGTCAGCCCTTGGTGGCGCCGAGGGTCAGGCCTTTGACGAAGTAGCGCTGGGCGAACGGGTAGGCGAACATGATGGGTGCGACGGTCAGCACCGTCATCGCCAGTCGCAGCTGGTAGATGGGGGCGGCGGCCTGGGCGGCGGTACTGCCCGGCAGGGTGGCCGCGTTGGCCACGTTGGCGATCAGGTTCTGCAGCATCAGCTGGAGCGGGAACTTGTTCTGGTCGGAGAGGAACAGCAGGGCGTTGAACCACTCGTTCCAGTAGGTGACCCCGTAGAACAGGGCGATCACGGCCAGGACGGGCTTGGAGAGCGGCAGCACGATCTGGAAGAAGATCCGCATTTCTCCGGCGCCGTCCACCCGCGCCGAGTCGATGATCTCCTCGGGCAACTGGCGGAAGAAGCTCACCGCGATGAAGACCAGGAAGGGCGCCATCATCCCCGGCAGGATCACCGCGAACCAGCTGTTCTGGAGTCCCAGCACCTGGGTGACCAGCAGGTACAGCGGGACCAGGCCGCCGGTGAACAGCATCGGGATGTAGGTGATCACCGTCAGCGGCCGACTGATCCCCGGCATGCGGCGGGCGATCGCCCAGGCCAGCGACGCAGTGCAGGACAGTGAGAGCACGGTGCCGACGCTGGTGATGAACAGCGTGGCGAGGTAGCCGTCGAGCAGTGCGCTGCCGGAGAACAGCATCCGGTAGGCCGCCAGCGAGAACGGGTGCGGCCACAGCGAGTAGCCGGTCAGGGCCAGCTGGGACTCGGCGGTGAAGGAGCCTGCGATGATCATCCACATCGGCACCAGGCAGAACAGGCCGAACACCGAGACCACGAGGTAGCTGACTACGGTGAAGGCCTCGGGGCGATTGTGCCTGGGTGCGCGCCGACTCACATGGTCGACCCGGGCTCCGACGATCGGTTCGGTCAGCTGCGCCGTCACAGGATGCTGCCTTCCTTGCTGAGCCTGCGCTGGACGAACACGGCCGCGGTGACGAAGACGAAACCGACCACCGACTGGAACAGGCCGATCGCCGCAGTGGTCCCGAAGTCGCCGACCGTGCGCAGCGAACGGAAGACATAGGTGTCGATCACGTCGGTGGTCGGGAACAGCGTTCCGTTGTCGCCGACGATCGCGTAGATGGTCGCGAAGTCACCGAAGAAGATCCGACCCACGCTGAGCACGATCAGGATCGCGGCGGTCGGCGCCAGCAGCGGGGTGGTGATGGACCGGGCCATCCGCGCCCGGCTCGCACCGTCGATCATGCCCGCCTCGTACACCTCCTCGGGAATCGAGGTGATCGCGGCCAGGAAGATGATCGACATATAGCCGCCGAGCTGCCACATCTTGACCACGGTGAGGATCCACGGCCAAGGGCCGGGGGTTGTGTACCAGCTGACCCGGGGCAGGTCGAAGACACCCAGCATGCCGTTGAGCGCACCGCTGCGCCCACCCACCCCGGCCAGCACGACCTGCAGGATGATGCTGATCACGATCGGTGAGACGAAGTACGGGAAGAACACCGACGACTGCGCGAACCGCTTGAAGCGCTGGGCTCTGATCTCATTCAGCATCAGCGCGAGCACCAGCCCGGTTCCCAGCGAGGCGGCCATGAACAGCACGTTGAGGAACAGCGTGTTGCGTACGATCGTCCAGGCGTCGCCGCTCTCCAGGAAGTACGTGAAGTTCTGGAGGCCGTTCCAGGGGCTGCCGAAAATGCCCTGACGGATGTTGAAGTCCTTGAAGGCAACCACGAGGCCGGCCATCGGCCCGTACGCGAAGACCGCGAACCACACGAGACCGGGGGCGGCGAGCAGCAGCAGGGTCCAGCCGCTCCGGTCGGGACCGCGACGCCGGCGAGCCTCGCCCGGTCTGCCGGTTCGGGCGCCCCGGCCGCTGCCGACGGGTCGGGTGCGCACGCGTCGGGTGGAACCCTGGGGCGTCGCGTCGCCCACCGCCCTTCCTGGAACTAGTTTCATGACCGGGACGTTAAAGCCGTGAGATCCGGGGCGTCAAGGGTCGTGCAGCGAGTTCCCGGGCGAATCGTGCGCAGCCCGTTCCGGCGATCCGAGACCACGGTCGCGGCTTGTACCATCGGCGCTGTGAGCGACCGAGCAGACCCCAACGCCACCATTCCCGCCGCCGGTCCCGCCGCCGGCGGCCGGCGCGGCTCGCGCGGCCCCAAGAAGGTCGGCGCGGTCAACCTCCGTGACGTCGCAGCTCACGCCGGGGTCGCCCCGGCCACGGTCTCCCGCGTGCTCGGTGGATCCCGGCACGTCAATCCGGACACCCGGACCCGGGTGCTCGCCGCCGCCGCCGAGCTCGGCTATGTCGTCAACGGCCTGGCCAGAGCCATGACCGGGCGGGGGACGCGCAGCATCGCCTTCCTGACCGCGGAAATGGCCGGTTTCACCTTCGGCGCCACCGCCGCCGGGGCGGAGAGCGTGGCCGCCGAGAACGGCCACCTGCTGCTGCTGTGCACCACCCACGGACGCGCCGAGCGTGAGCGGCAGATCATCGCGACCCTGTGCGAACAGCGTGCCGCAGCCGTACTGCTGGTCGGCTCCTCCGGCACCGACCGCCTCTACACCGAACGCATCGCGGGATACGTCCGCGACCTGGCGACCGTCGGCTCGAAACTGCTGTTCTGCGGCCGGCCCGGGCTTCCGGGACTGCCCGAGGTGCGCAGCGTCGACTACGACCATGTCGGTGGGATCAAGGCCGCGGTGTCCCACCTGGCCGCGCTCGGACACCGGTCGGTCGGCTATGTGGGCGCGCCCCGCGGCGGCACGATGCCCGACCTGCGCCTGGACGGGTACCTGATGGGGGTGCGGGAGAACGGTCTCGAAGCCCGACCCGGGCTGGTGGCGCATGCGCAGAACACCATCGAGGAGGGCGAGCGCGCCACGCCGCTGCTGCTCGACGCGGACCGGCCGCCCAGCGCGCTGGTCTGCATGACCGACAATGTCGCGGTCGGCGCCTACCGCGCGGCGCGGGCACGGGGGCTGCGCATCCCCGAGGACCTGTCGATCGTCGGCTTCGACGACGCCCCGGTAGTCGGCGACCTCACGCCGGGCCTGACCACGGTGCGTCCGCCGTTCCGGCAGATCGGGGTGGACGCCGCCGAGATCGCACTCGGGCTGCGCGACGGCGACACCGACGTCCTGCTGGGAACCTCCCTGACCGTCCGCGGCTCCACCGGGCCGGTTCGGGCCTGAGTCGGCCCCCGTTCCGCCCTCCTTTCCGGCTTGCCGATCAGTTCATCACTGCGACCCTCTTGCCTTCGCCCTAGGTATGGAACTAGTTTCATGCATCGCTGACACCCAGCAGCGATGAGGAGCGATGACCCGAACCCCGCAGACACCCACATCCCGAGGCGTCGACCCCGGGGCGCCCGCCGAGACGCCCCCGGCCCGTACCGTGACCTTCGCCCTCGCGATGCGCCCGGCCTCGCTGGCGCCCCGGCTCTTCGGCCCGGAACTGCAGGAGCTGACCGGACACCGCACCCGCCAACTCGGGGCCGTACTGGCCGAGTTCGGCTCGCCCTCCGCCCGCCTCGCCCTGGCCGGGGCCGACGTGCTGATCACCGGCTGGGGCGCACCTGCCCTCACCGAGCAGGACCTGGCCGCCGCCCCCCGGCTGCGCTACCTGCTGCACACCGGCGGCTCGGCCGCGCAGCTGCTGCCACCCGGTGCCCGGCTGCGCGGCATCCAGGCAGCGAACGCGGGACTGGCCAACGCCGTCCCGGTCGCCGAGTACACCATCGCCATGATCGTGCTCGCCAACAAGGCCGCCTTCCGGTCCCGCAACCTCTACCGGCTGCGCCGTACCCGGATCGACCGGGAGGAGGAGTACCCGCTCACCGGCAATTTCGGTCGCACCGTCGGCGTCGTCGGCGCCTCCAGGATCGGCCGCGCCGTCATCGAGCGCCTCGCCGCCTTCGACCTCGACGTCGCCCTGTACGACCCCTATCTGACGCCGGAACAGGCCGCCGCGCTGGGCGCCCGACTGCTGCCGCTGGACGAGCTGATGCGGGTCAGCGACGTGATCACGCTGCACCCGCCGCTCAACGGCGAGACCACCGGCATGATCGGCCGCGCCCAGCTGGCCCGGATCCGTGACGGCGCGATGCTCATCAACACCTCGCGTGGCGCGGTGGTCGACCAGGACGCGCTGGTGGACGAGCTGCGCAGCGGCCGGTTCGACGCCGTCATCGATGTCACCCACCCCGAGGTCCTCGACCCGGACCATGTGCTGTACGACCTGCCGAACGTCTTCCTCACCCCGCACATCGCCGGTTCGATGGGCCTTGAGCTGCGCCGGATGGGCCATCAGATCGGCGCCGAGCTGGCCCGCATCGTGCGCGGCGAACCGCTGGCCCACTCCGAGGAACTCTGACCCGGGAGCGTTGCTCCGATGTCTCAGGTACGGTCCTTCGGGCCTGGACGGACCGGCGCACCACGACATGAGTCCCGACCATCGTTCGGTGCGCCTCGGCCATCCGCCGCTGCTCGGCGCCGCTCTCGCTGCCCTGGAACTGCCGACCGGGACGGACGGCGACCTCGCCGCTGCCGCGGAGCGGCTGCGCGGACACCTGACGCCCGCCCTGCCGGGCGCGTCAGGCGAGGCTGCCGCCGCGCAGCAGGAGCAGGGCAACGTCGACGGTGGCCAGGCCGAGGGTGGCCAGGAAGGGGAGGCGGCTGCGGGGGTCGGTCCCAAGCCGGACGGCAGTGGCCAGGGCCAGGGCCCCGGTGACGGCGAGTCCGGTCCATCCGGCGGCATTGGGCGTGCCGGGCGGTCCGAGGACGAGCACGACGGAGGCCGCCAGCAGAGTGAGAGCCGCCGCTGAGCGGGAACGTCGTCGGCCGAGCCGCTGAGGGAGGCCGAGGATGCCCGCGGCGAGGTCGGACTCGATGTCGGGCAGGACGTTGGTGAAGTGGGCGCCCACGCCGAGCAGGGCGCCGGCGGCGGTGAGCCAGGACGGCGGCCAGGGGTGGCCCGGCAGGCCGAGGGTGACGAAGGCGGGGAGCAGGCCGAAGGCCAGCGCATAGGGCAGCCACGAGAGCGGCGTGGCCTTGACGCCGAGGTTGTAGGCCCAGGCGGCGGCGACCCCGATCAGATGGGCCGTTCCGGCGAGGACCCCGTTGGCCAGGGACAGTGGGACGCACACCAGGAGGGCGGATCCGGCCGCGGCCGACACGACGGCCGGCGGCACCGCGCCCGTCACCAGGGGCTTGTCGCGACGCTCCGCGGCCAGGTCGCGTCGCATGTCGACGCGGTCGTTGCTCCAGCCGACCGACAGCTGCCCGGTGAGTACGGACAGGGCCACCAGCAGGCACCCGGGCGCGTCGCGCCCGGAGGCCGCGGCCAGCGCGGTGATCAGGCCGGTCACGGCCGTCGCCGGCGCGGGATGGGCGGCCAGCAGCAGCCCGAGTGCGATGGCGGCCGGTGACCGGTCCCGTCGTCCCGGGGTTTCGTTGCCGAGCATGCTGAGCACGTCACGATGGTACGTCCTGAAAATGCCGTAAGTAACCTATTCGTGATGATTAGTCAGTTTTCCCCTATCATGCCGTCATGACGCGAATCATCGCCGTTCATGGGGTGCTCCCCCAGCACCGCTACGACCAAGGCGCCATCACCGAGGCCCTCGCCGAGATGTGCCTGCTCCCCGGTGGCGACCGCGGCGTACTGGAACGCCTGCACGCGACTTCCACCGTCCGGGGCCGGCATCTGGCACTGCCACTGGAGCGGTACGCCTCCCTGAACGGCTTCGGCGCGGCCAACGACGCGTTCATCGAGGCCGCCCTCGACCTCGGGGAGCAGGCCGTGCGCGGCGCGCTCGAACAGGCGGCGCTGCGGCCCGAGGACATCGACCTGGTCGTCTCGACGTCGGTCACCGGCATCGCCGCACCCTCCATCGAGGCCCGCCTGGCCGGACGCCTGGGGCTGCGGCCGGACGTGAAACGGATCCCCAGCTTCGGACTCGGCTGCGTCGGCGGCGCCGCGGGGATCGCCCGGCTGCACGACTACCTCGAAGGCCGTCCCGACCAGCTCGCGCTGCTGCTGTCCGTCGAACTCTGCTCGCTGACCCTGCAGCGGTCCGACGCCTCCGCCCAGAACCTGGTCGCCGGCGCGCTGTTCGGGGACGGCGCCGCTGCCGTGCTGGCGGCCGGCCGCGACCGGCTCCCCGCGGCTCCGCGCTCGGCGCCGACCGTGGTCGCCACCCGGAGCCACCTCTATCCCGGCACCGAGCGGATGCTGGGCTGGGACGTCTGCGACAGCGGCTTCCGGATCGTGCTGGGCGCCGACCTGCCGGACCTGGTCCGCACCCACCTAGGCGAGGAGGTGCGCACGTTCCTCGCCGACCACGAGCTGAAGACCGAGGACGTCACGGCCTGGGTCTGCCACCCCGGCGGCCCCAGAGTCCTGGACGCCGTACGCGAGACGCTGGCGCTCCCCGCCCGCGCGCTGGAACTGACGTGGCGTTCGCTGGCCGAGGTCGGCAACCTGTCCTCGGCCTCCGTCCTGCACGTGCTGCGCGACACGCTCGCGCTGTGCCCGCCCCCACCCGGAACACCGGGCCTGCTGCTGGCGATAGGGCCAGGATTCAGCACCGAACTCGTCCTCCTGCGCTGGTAGCCGCCCCATGCACGCCCTGAACGTCTACACCGCCCTGGTGCTCCTGACCGCCCTCGAACGCCTCGCCGAACTCCTCACCGCCCGCCGCCACGCCGCCTGGAGCGCCCGCCACGGCGGAGTGGAGCACGGACGCGGCCACTACCCGGTCATGGTCGCCCTGCACACCGCACTGCTCGCCGGTTGCCTGCTGGAGACCGGTCTCGGCCACCGCCCCTTCCTGCCGGCGCTGGGCCTGCCCATGCTGGCCCTGGCCCTCGCCGCCCAGGCCCTGCGCTGGTGGTGCATCACCACCCTTGGACCGCGCTGGAACACCCGGGTCATCGTGATCCCCGGACTGCCCCTGGTCACCGGCGGACCCTACCGCCTTCTGCGGCACCCCAACTACCTCGCCGTGGTCGTCGAGGGAGCGGCACTCCCTCTGGTGCACTCCAACTGGATCACCGCCACCGCCTTCACCCTCCTCAACCTGCCGCTGCTGGCAACCCGCCTGCGCTGCGAGAACGCGGCCCTCTCCGGCACGGCCCCACATCTCGCCGCACCCGCCCCGACCGCACCGTGATCGACCTACTGGTCGTCGGCGGTGGCCCCGCCGGACTCGCCACGGCCATCCACGCCGCCCGGGCCGGGCTCGACGTCGTGGTCGCCGAACCGCGCCCCGCCCCGATCGACAAGGCCTGCGGCGAAGGGCTCATGCCCGGTGCCGTACACGCCCTGGCCGATCTGGGCGTCACGATCGCCGGGCACCCCGTCCAGGGCATCCGCTACCTCGACCGGCGCAGCAGCGCCGAGGCACTGTTCCAGGGCGGCCCGGGCCGGGGCGTGCGGCGCACCGAGCTGCACGCCGCGCTGGCGCGCCGCGCCCGGGAACTCGGGGTGGCGGTACTCCCGGTGCGGGTGGGCGTCGTCCGGCAGGAGCGCGCCGCAGTGTCCGCAGCCGGGATCACCGCCCGCTACCTGGCCGCCGCCGACGGCCTGCACTCGCCGATCAGGCGCCAACTCTCCCTGGACCGGCGCGACCCGAGGCCGCCCAGGTACGGGCTGCGCTGCCACTACGCAGTCGAGCCCTGGACCGACTGCGTCGAGGTGCACTGGTCGCCCCGGGCCGAGGCCTACGTCACCCCGCTGTCTCCTGGACTGGTCGGCGTGGCGGTCCTGACCGCTGAGCGCGGCCCCTTCGAGGCCCACCTCGCGCAGTTCCCGGCCCTGGTACGCCGACTGCCCCGGACCGCCGCCACCGCGGTCCGGGGGGCCGGACCCCTGCGTCAGCTCGTCCACCGCCGTGCAGCCGGACGGGTGCTGCTGGTCGGCGACGCGGCCGGCTACACCGACGCGCTTACCGGGGAGGGGGTGTCCTTGGCGCTGGCCTCCGCCGCCGAACTGGTGCGCTGCGTCCGCGCCGACCGCCCGGAGGCGTACGAACAGGCATGGCTCCGCGTCTCACGGCGCCATCGCCTGCTCACCGAGACCCTGCTGTGGGTACGCCGCCAACCACGACTCGCACCGGGAATCGTCCCTGCGGCAGCCCGCCTCCCCGGCGTGTTCACCGCCCTGGTCAACCAGCTCGGCTGACTGCCGCCACCCGGCGGCCGCATGATGCCGGTCAGGGATTGAGGTAGGGGTCCTCCGCCATGCGTGCGTAGGACGCGAGCGACGACGGCGAGGAGTTGATCTGCCAATGCCGTTCCTTGTCGATGTCGAACCAGACGAATGCCTTGATCAGCGGGAAAGTGCTTCTCAGGGTGGGGACGAGAGGGCTGCCACAAACTCGCGGACGTAGTCCACGGGCCGGCAGCACGAACGAGGCGCACCAAGTCCCGTGCGTGCGCAGTGCCGCCAGGAACAGCCACGCGCCTGCCCCGGCGTCCGAACCTTCCCACCCGTGCGGTTGCCGGGGCGTTCAGCTGAGGTAGTTCACCCACCCTGGTACGGACGGTCGTAGCTGGCGATCGACTCAAGAACCAGGGCGGTGAACGCCACCCACTCGTCCTCGGGGGCCCACGCCTCCCCATCGTTGGCCTGGGCGTAGAACGGACTGGGTGCCCAGGCCAACAGAATGCGATCCTCCGTCACCTCATGGATCCAGCCGAGGAACTCCCTGCCGTCAACGAGGGCGAAGCCCACTTTGTCAGCGCGTTCAAAGCAGCCGGAGAAGTAGTCGTAGAGCGACTGGTCTTCGAACATTTGACCAGCGTAGCGGTACTGATCCGGGAACCGCTGCGCGCAGCCCACCGGCGTCCTGGGCGCCGACCAGAAGCCCGAACACTTCCAGCAACACGCCCGCCGACTGGGCTACCAACTCGCCCTGGACCGGTGTCCTGCGCCGGAGAGGCGTGCACCCGCGCCGCCGTCTCCGCCCCCACCCGGCCCGGACGCGAGAACACCCGGGACACCGTCGACGGCGAGTCCCCGGCGGCTTGGGCGACGTCGTAGATCGTCGGTGGCCTGTCCGTACCCGCCGTCGTTCAGCCGCCCACCTTGACCAGGCCGGTCTCATAGGCCATCACGACCAGCTGGGCCCGGTCCCGGGCGCCGAGCTTCAGCATCGCCCGGTTGGCATGGGTCTTGGCGGTGACCGGGGTGACGAAGAGGCGTTCGGCGATCTCCTCGTTGGACAGCCCCAGCCCGACCAGTCCCATCACCTCGCGCTCACGGGGCGTCAGCACGTCCAGCCGGCCAGGGTCGGCGCCCTGGCCGACGCTGGGCTGGGCCAGGAAGCGGGAGATCAGCCCCCTGGTCGCCGCCGGCGAGAGCAGCGCCTCGCCCGCGGCCACCACCCGGATGGCGTCCAGCAGTTGAGCCGGTTCGATGCCCTTGCCCAGGAAGCCGCTGGCTCCCGCCCGGAGCGCCTCCACCACGAACTCGTCCACCTCGAACGTGGTCAGCACCAGCACCCTGACCCCGGCCAGGTCCTCGTCCGCGCCGATCATCCGGGTGGCGGCGATCCCGTCGACCTCGGGCATCCGGATGTCCATCAGCACCACGTCCGCGCGTCGGCTGCGGGCCAGTTCGACGGCCTCGCGGCCGTTGGACGCCTCGCCGACCACCTCCATGTCCGCCTCGGCGTTGATGAGCAGTTTGAAGGTGCCGCGCAGCAGCGCCTGGTCGTCCGCGAGCAGGACACGAATGGTCATCGGAGTTCTTTCGGGCCGGGAAGCACAGGAGGCACGGGAAGGTCGGGCAGAACGGGCAGCAGGGGAAGTTCGGCGCGGACCAGGAATCCGCCGTCCGGGTCGGGTCCGGCGGTCAGCGTGCCGCCGACGGTCGCGGCGCGCTCGCGCATCCCGATCAGACCATGCCCGGTACCCGGGGCGTCCACCCGCGCTGCCGGCCCCTCGTTGGCGACGGTAACGGACAGCGCGTCGGCGCCGAAGCCGAGGGTCAGCTCGACGGTACGGCCCGGGGCGTGCTTGCGGGCGTTGGTCAGTGCCTCCTGGACGATCCGATAGACCGTCAGATCAACTGCGGGCGCCGGTCGTCGGTGGACACCCTGCTGGTGCAGCCGGACCGGGAGCCCGGCCTTCCGGAACGAGGTGACCAGTCGGTCCAGGTCGTCCAGGCCCGGCAGCGGTTCGCGCGAGTCGGGCTGATCGTCGTTCTGCCGCAGCAGTCCGACGGTGGCGCGCAGTTCGTCCAACGCGGTGCGGCTGGTCTCCTTGATGTGGGCCAGCGCCTCGTAGGCCGCCTCGGGGTCGGTGCGCAGCAGGTGGTGCGCGACTCCGGCCTGGGCGTTGACCAGGGTGATGTGGTGGGCCACCACGTCGTGCAGCTCGCGGGCGATGCGGACCCGCTCGTCGGCGACCCGTCGCCGGGCCTCCTCCTCGCGGCTGCGCTCGGCCCGCGCCGCGCGCTCCTCCACCGCGGCCAGGTGCATCCGGCGACGGCGGATGCCGATGCCGACGGCGGCCGCCGCGACCAGCAGGTCCAGGAGGACCAGACTGGCCAGGCGGGTCTGCGTCGCCGGGGTGGTGACCGCGGCCACCACGGTGACGGCCAGGGCGGCGAGGCCGCCGGTGATCCAGGCGGTGCGCCGGGGCGTCCTGGCGGCCATCGAGTACACCGCGACCATCGTCGCGGCGGGCACCAGCGGGCTCCCGTGGTCGAGGGCGAGGTGCAGGATGTCCAGGGCGGCGGTCGCCGCCGCCACCGGGACCGGCCAGCGGCTGCGGAAGAGCAGCGGCGCGCAGGCGAGCGCGGTGAGCAGCACCCCACCGGCCTCCGGGGTGTGCCAGTTCCCGCCCGTCACCGCGGAGACCACCAGCGCGACCACGACCACGAGCAGCCCCGGGGCGATGTCCCCGAGCCGCACATGGTGTGCGAACCACGCCCGCACCGCGTTCACCATCTCTTCCACTCCCTCACCGTACGTGGCACGGACCGGGTGGTGAGGTCGGCGGACCTCTCCACCCGGTGCGCGTCGGGGTCGGCACCGCGTTCAGCTGCGGACGCCCGCGGTCTCCTGCCCCGGGACGGCGACCAGGGCGGCCCGGTCTGGGTCCTCGTCCACCGGGCCCTCCACCGAGAGGTTCGGCAGGGCGCGGTCCAGCCACCGCGGCAGCCACCAGTTGGCATTGCCGAACAGGTGCATGAGCGCCGGGACCAGCACCATCCGTGCCACGAAGGCGTCGAACAGCACCGCCACCGCCAAGCCCAGGCCGAACTCGGCGATCACCCGCGAGCCGCCCAGCGCGAAGGGCGTGAAGACGGAGAACATGATGCAGGCGGCTACCGCGATCACCTGGCCGGTCTCCTGCTGACCGATCCGCACCGCGCGGTGGTTGTCACCCGAGTGGGCCCACTCCTCCCGCATCCGGCTGACCAGGAACACCTGGTAGTCCATCGACAGGCCGAACATGATGCCGACCACCAGGATCGGCACGAACGCCTCGATCGGCCCGGCCGCGCCGGCCCCCAGCAGACTCACCCCGAAGCCGTACTGGAACACCGTGGTGACCACGCCGAAGGCGACCCCGATGGTCAGCACATTCATCACCGCGCCCAGCGCCGGGACCAGCAGGCTCCGGAAGGCGACGGTCAACAGTACGAAGCCCAGCGCCACGATGATCGCCAGGAAGACCGGGATCTTGCCCAGGAGCACCGATGCGAAGTCGGCATTGGAGGCGGTCACCCCGCCGACGTAGACATGCAGGCCGGTGCCCTGCTCCGCAGGCGGGATCACGTCCTTGCGCAGGTGGTCGATCAGGTCCACGGTCTGCTGGGACTGCGGCGAGGTGGTGGGCACGACGGTCAGCACTCCCACGGTCTCGCCGGCCGTCATCGGGACCGCGGTCACGCTCGCCACGCCGGGGGTGGTCCTCAGCTCGCCGACCAGGGCGGTCAGGGCTTGCTGGTCCTGGGTGCCGGAGACCTCGGCGGCCAGCACCAGCGGGCCGTTGAAGCCGGGGCCGAAACCGTGTGCGAGCAGGTCGTAGGCCTGGCGGTTGGTGCTGCTGGTCGGCAGATTCCCGTCGTCGGCCGAGCCGAGCCGCATGGACAGGGTGGGAGCGGCGACGGCGGCCAGCACCACGATCGAGACCAGAGCCATGGACTTCGGCCTGGCCCGGACCTTGCCCGCCCAGATGCCCCAGAAGCCCACCCGCGGCGCCGCGTGCTCGGCGCCCTGCTCGGCGAGCCGCCGGCGCTGCTTGCGGCTGAGCACCCGCAGACCGAGGAAGCCCAGCAGGGCCGGCAGCAGGGTGACCGCCGCCAGCACGGTCAGCGCCACGGTGACGGCCGCGCCCAGCGCCATGCCGTTGAGCAGCGGCATCCCCAGGGTGAACATCCCAAGCAGAGCGATGATCACGGTCAGTCCGGCGAAGAGCACCGCCCGTCCGGAGGTGTTCAGCGACTTGGCGACCGACTCGCCGACGCCCATCCCGGCCATCAGGTTCTTGCGGTGCCGGTTGACGATGAACAGCGCGTAGTCGATGCCGACGCCCAGGCCGATCAGCGAGCCCAGCGAGATGGCGGTGTCGGCGATGCTTGTCACATGGCTCAGCAGCATCACGCTGATCAGGCCGGTGCCCACCCCGGCGACCGCGGTGACGATGGGCAGTGCGGCCGCCCAGGCGGAGCGGAACATCAGCAGCAGGATCACCGCGGCGATGCCGATGCCCAGAACGTCGCCGATCGGCGAAGCGGCGGGGGTGACCGCGAAGGCCGCACCGCCGAACTGCACATCAAGGCCGTCGGCGCGCGCCCCGGCGGCGATGGACTTGACGTGGCCGGTGACGGAGTCGGCCGGCTTGGTCCCGGTGAACCTCACCGTGGCGTAGGCGGTCGTGCCGTCCTTGCTGACCTCCGCCGCGCCCTGCGCGGTGTAGGGGCTGACCACGCCGGCCACGCCGGAGGAGTGGGCGATCCCGGTCAGCGCGGTGGTCATCCGCTGCTTCACCGCGGCGTCGGTCACCTTGCCCGAGCCGGTGTGCCAGACGATGGTTCCGCTCTCCCCCGCCTCGCCGGGCGACTTCAGCCGCAGCAGGGCGGTGGCCCGGCTGGACTCGGTGTGGGAAGCAGTCGTGGTGCTGCTGAAGCTGCTGCCCAGCGAGGCCACACCCACGGACAGGCCGGCGAACAACGCCACCCACAGCAGAACGACGACGAGTCGGCGCCGGTGGCACCAACGGGCGAATGCGGACATCGGGAGCCTCCGGGATACGAGGGACATGCGGGGCAGACTCCCCAACCCTCGCGATCCGCCGACCTCTCGTCGTTGTCCCTGCGCCGACACTTCCCCCTGCTGCACGCGCAGTACCCGCAGGCGGCAGTAGCCGCACCCGACGCAGGGGCGATTGAGTCCGGGGTCCTGCTCGCCGGAAGATCAAGTCCCGGCCACACTGCCCCTTTCGATACCGTGGCAGCCCTCTGGCATCCGGATATGCCCTCTGGCCTCTTCTGCACGGTCCTGGGAGCCCCCGTCCCGCTTCTGGAGTCGGCTCAGTAGGTCGCCACACACGGTTCAGCGGCTCCAGGCCACTTCTCGGCAAGAACTTCCTCATTGAGGTTGTGCGGTACCGCCCCTACGCATGACGCGCATGCGGAAGCGCAGGCTGTCAGGTGTGCCGTGGTCGTTGAAGGCGAGGAATCGGGGCCGGGCCGCGCCCCGGACCGCCCTGGCTCAGCCCAGCGCGTCCATGAGGGCGGTGACGTAGGCATCCAGCCGCTCCTCCACAGCTCGTGTCGGGTGAGACGCCTCGCCTCGGCTGCGACCACGTCCAGCGTCGCGAAGCCATGGGCGTCTCACCACTGATCGGCGCTCACCTGGTCGCCCGTTGGGGATGGCCGCACCGCAGTGCCGGGCGGCGGATGGTCAGTGGAACTGCTTGCGGCGCAGGACGCTGTCCGGGCGCAGGTTGCCCGAGTCGTCCAGCTCGTTCAGGACCGCGGTCAGGCCTTGGGTGAGCATCTTGGTGCGGACGTTACCCAGGATCTTGGCCATCACGAAACCACCGGGGCCGGTGAAGCCGGTGTGGTCGTAGGTGAAGCGGGTTCCACTCCCCAAGGCTTCGAGCCGGTAGGCGACGTCGGTGACCGCGCCGCCGCCCTCGTCCTGCCAGGAGAAGCGCAGCAGCTCGGGCTCACGCACCTCCAGGACCGTGCAGACCACGACGCCGCTCCAGCCGGGCTTGGGCTTGGCGACGAACTTGAACCTGGCGCCGACGCTCGCCTCGAAGCCCTCCGGGCGGGCGCCGGCCCCGGTCGCGGTCCACAGCGGGACCAGCTGCGGATCGGTCACCGCACGCCACACCTGCTGCGGAGCCTGGGGGTAGTCGCGGACGATGTGGATCTCACTCATGGGAGCACTCCTCTTGCGGGCTTCGAGGGAACGGAAGCGCGCCACTAATTACAGCAGCTAGAAAGTTATAGTAGCAGAAAAGATATTGTGGCTGGACTACAATGCAGCCATGAGCATGCGCACAGTGGACTGGACGACGCTGCGCCCCAAGGGCCAGGAACCTGCGGGCGAGGGCCTGCGGGAGCGGAAGAAGCGACTGATGCGCCAACAACTGTCAGACACCGCGACCGAGATGTTCCTGGAGCGGGGATTTGAGGCGGTCCGCGTCGCCGAGGTCGCCCAAGCCTGCGGAGTCTCCGAGAAGACGGTCTTCAACTACTTCCCCACCAAGGAGTCCCTGGTCCTGGACCTGGGCGAGACCACCATGGACTCCATCCGCGCCGCCCTGGCCGACCCGGGAAGGACCCCGGTCCAGGCGGCGCAGGCGATCCTGGCGAGTGAGCTGGAGGGTGTCACCGCCTGGCTCGCCGCCCAGAGCGACACCGCCGACGCCAAGGCCCTGCTGATGCGGTTCGGGATGCTCATCCGCTCGACCCCCTCGCTGCGGGCCTATCAGCGCGACACGTCCGACCGGCTGGTGGCCCTGGCCGCCGAGCTCCTGGCCGCCCGCACCGGCATGAACCCCGACGACCCCGAACCGCAGATCGCCGCAACCGCCCTACTGGGCCTGTGGCCCGTGCAGTTCCAGGCGCTGCGCCGACACCTGGGTCGCGACCTGTCCCCCGAGCGGCTGCACCAGGCCGTCACTGCCGACGTCGCCCGCGCAGCCCGCATCATCGACCGCGGCCTCAACGGCCTCAACGCGCGTGGCCCGGCCGGTGAAACCAGCCGGGCCACATGAGCCGATGAACATCTCGTCAGCCGGCGTTCTCCTGCGGGTCGGACACCTCGCTCACCACCGCGTACCGGGCAGGGGAGGTCGAGAATGTCTGGGCGCTGTATCCCTGCGGGGCATCGTCGCCGAACGGGCCCCGGGCGAACTGCGTGGCGAATGCATACCAGTCCTCGACGCTGTCCCAGCGGACGACGTTCACCAGCGGGTACTGGGCTCGCTCATGGGTCTTCATCTCGCGGGGCGGGGACAAGATTACGTACGCAGCAACTTTATACCCACAGAATTAATTGACCAACTGCAAGCCATCTCCACCCCGAAGCGCAGTCGCGCGGGCTCAAGTCGTGTCGTCGTGAGTTCGTCTCACTTCCGTGTCCTTTCCCTCGGCCGTGCAGCGCAGTTGAGACGAACGAGAGCTGACCGATGATGCGCAGCGCGGTCTCCACCACGGAGGGATTTGGAACGTCAGCCCCTCGGGCATACGGGCCCAGGCCGTCAGCACGGCGAACTCGGCATAGGTGCTCGAACCTTCGCCGAACACATGGTCACCGACCTCGACCCCTTCGACGCGCTCGCCGACCTCGTCCACCACCCCGGCGGCGTCCAGCCCGACCCCGGCGGGCAACTCGGTCGGATGCGCCCCCAGAACCTGACCTTCACGGACCCTCCAGTCGACAGGGTTCACGCCCGCCGCCCGCACGGCGATACATACCTGACCGGGGCCCGCGTGGGGCTCCACGGCGTCTATGAGGTGCAGAACGTCCGGACGATCGAGGCGGCATGGGAGGCCACCTGCCCTTCTCGCCGTGCGCGATGAACTGTTCCTCCAGGTAGGAACTGTTCCTCCAGACAGGACAGGGGCCCGTCGGGCCGGTACGAGTCGCTGAACGCTTGGTTCCGACTTCGATCTGCTCGGGTTCGTAGGCCGTCGGCTGTGGCCTTTCCCAGCGCCGGCCGAGGACAGCTCCAGGCCGAGGTAGAGGCCCCACCTCCGAGCAGCAAGAGCGCGGAGCGGAAATCCCGGTCTCGATCAACTGGGCGTCTCCACGATCAGGTTGGAGAGGACCGCTGTACGGGTCGAGACCGGGATCAGCACTGCGACTAGTGAACGATCAGACGGCAATTCGTCTCATCGAGGCGTCACTTGGGCCGGACAAAGGCCATGGTCGACGAGAAAGGGACAGGCGAAACGCGAACCTACAGGTGTCATCGGCTCCGGCGTTCAGCTGTCTCGTGGTTCGCCGGGATGACGCACCAGCGCCAGGCTTTCTGGCTTGACCGAAATGACACCAGTTGCCACAGCTGGTTGCCGTTGCCTCAAGCGGAGCAGCCGGGCCGGCCGCCAAAGCCGGCGGGGGCCGCCCTGCCCGAGAGGTACCGGTCGAGCATCTCGCGGCGCTGAGCGATCTGCTGCTCTTGGCGGGCGAGTTCGTCGCGGACCTGCCGGACGCGGGCCAGGAGTTGTGTGCACTCGCCTGTGGGCGGTGCCGGTGCGGTGCACGGAAGGATGTCCCGGATGATCTGGGAGGGCAGTCCCGCGCGGTAGAGGTCCTGGATGAAGGCGACCTGGCGTACGGCTTCCTCACCGTACTCCCGGTATCCGTTGGCGCGGCGGTCGCTGGAGAGCAGCCCTTGGTCCTCGTAGTACCGGAGCGAACGGGTGCTGGCTCCGGTGGTCCTGCTGAGTTCTCCGATGCGCACGCCGTCCCCTCCAAGAAAACAGGCTTGACATTGACGTTAATGTCAGAGTTTACCGTTCCGAGCATGCAGAGGAAAGAAGAGACGAGGCGGCGCACCGCGGTCGTGACCGGCGCCGCGACCGGCATCGGGGCCGCGATCACCGAGCGGCTGGCCGGGCAGGGCATGCACCTGGTCCTGGTCGCACGGGACGGCACACGCCTGGAGGCGGCGGCCGAGCGGCTGCGCGCCGAACACGGGGCCCAGGTGTCGACGCTCGCGCTGGACCTGTCGCACCAGGGTGCTCCCTCCCGGCTGGCCGAGTGGCTGGCAGGCACGGGAACCGAGGTCGACATGCTGGTCAACAATGCCGGCGCCGGCCTGATGGAGCCGGTCGCCGACAGCGATCCCACGCGGGTGCGGGGCCTGGTCGACCTCAATGCCGGCGCGGTGGCGGAGCTGACCGCGCTCCTGCTGCCCGCCATGGTCACGCGGGGCAGGGGCGCCATCGTCAACATCGCGAGCACCGGTGCGTACGCGCCCGCTCCGTATGTGGCCGCCTACGCGGCCTCGAAGGCGTTCGTCCTGTCCTTCACCCAGGCGGTGTGGGCCGAGACCAGGGCGACAGGAGTGCGGGTCGTGGCGGTCAGCCCCGGTCCGACCGACACTGCGATGAACACACGGCGCATGCCGGGCAAGCGCGAGCCCGCTGCCGTCGCGGACACCGTCATGTCCGCCTTGCGCAGCCGGGGCCCGGCAGTCGTCGACGGCCGTCTCAACGCTGTCCAGACCTTCGTCTTCGGCCGCCTGCTGCCCGCGTCGACGGCTGCCCGCATCGCCGAGCGATCCCTGCGCAAGGCGGCGTTCGGGCAATGAAGTGCCACGCCCGTCCGGAATCCATGACGCCCTGCCAGGAAGCAGCACAGTCACGGCAGCTGTGGTTCCTTGATCGGCAGGGTGTTACTGGTCAGGTCGTTCACATCTACAGCTGCCGTGTCTGTCGGCCAGGATCGGCCGGCACGCCGCCGGTCACTAGCCGGAATCCTCAGCGCCCCGCGTGCCGAACAAGTCCTCTCTGTGCAAACCACGGGCCCCTGGCGCAGCCTGACCGACGTTGAACTCGCGACCACCGAGCGGGTCGAGCGGTTCAACCACGCCCGGCTCTTCTAGGCCTACGCATTACGTGGCACACCTACAGGGGGTCTCATCCACCCCAGGCTTCGACGTCACCTCTACCGCGACCGTACCGGGCGAGCGCTCCATCCAGCGCGTCACGCTGCTGATCCGACATCGGCCCGAGGACGCAGACCGGGATCATCCCCTGGCGCCCGATTGCAAGCTTCCGCAACGGCCAGCCTGCCGGCTTGACTGACTTCCCGCGCTGCCCGGCTTGGGCGCACTTCACGTAGAGTCCGGCGCGGGCGGCGACTCTGACCTTGCTGGCGACCTCTTGGATGGCGAACATCTGCACCTGGTCCCACACGTATTCACGTCTGTCGGGACCGTGAGTGGTTCTGATTCCGGGTGGTCCGATCTGCAGGGACCAGGATCGCTTGCCCCGCGGGAACGCAGCCTCAGCGGCTTCGCAGAGGAAGATGACCACGAGCACCGCGAAGCCGAGAGAGGACCACAGCAGGGACGACCATCCGCTGGAGGTGATGTTCTGGCCGTCCCGCCATAACTGGTGTTGCGCCCCGATGACGACGCCCGTCACCGCCACAGCGAGGGCAACCGTCAGCCCAACGACCAGCAAACGAGTCTGCCGAATATTGGTGTAGGCGGACAGGGGTTCCTTTCCCGTCCACGAGATGGCGAACGGGCCGGGCACCTCGGATGTCGGCTCCACCCGTGTTGCCGATGTCTGCTGGTTGAGTGTCGGCGGTGCGGGGGGTTGGCCTGTCCGTGGCGGGGTCGGCGGCATACCTTGTTCCAACTGCCGCAGGGCGTCTGCGAGGTCGGCGGCGGAGGGGTAGCGCTGGGCGGGGTCCTTGCACAGCAGGGTGAGGACGAGGTCGTCCCAGGCCGACGGGACCGTGGCGCGGATCGAGCTGGGAGCGGGCGGGGGCTGGGTGAGGTGGGCGGTGACGTAGCCCATGGTGTCCGGGGCTTGGAAGGGCAGGCGGCCGGTGATCATTTCGAAGAGCAGGCAGCCGAGGGAGTACAGGTCGCTGCGCGGCTCCGGGGTGCCGCGCGCTTGCTCGGGGGCCATGTAGGGCGGGGTGCCGACGATGAAGCCGGTCTGGGTGAGGCGGTGCTCGGTGGCGTAGGGGTCAGCGGCGCGGGCGATGCCGAAGTCGAGGACCTTGACCGTACCGGCCGGTGTGATCTGGATGTTGGAGGGCTTGATATCGCGGTGCAGCACCTTTGACCGGTGCGCCTCAGTGAGCGCGTCGCAGATCTCGGCCCCCCAGCGGGCGGCGTCACGCAGCGGTACCGGGCCGCGGCGAACCACGGCGTGCAGGGACTCGCCGCGCAGCAACTCCATCACCAGGAAGGGGGCATGGCCCTCCGCCGCGCCGGCCTCGCCCAAGTCGTGGACTGTGACGATGTTCGGGTGCTGCAAGGCCGCGGTGATGCGGGCTTCGCGCTGGAACCGGGCGCGGGCCATGTCGCCCCTGCTGCCGCCGCCTGCCAGCAGTCCGATCACCTTGACCGCGACCGGGCGCGTCAACACGGTGTCGTGGGCTTCCCAGACCTCCCCCATACCGCCCTCGCCCAACTGCCGTGTCAGCTGGTACCGCCCACCGAGCACTCGCTCCCCCACTGCCGAACCACCCCGCCCCGAATTGTCCTGGCACTTCGGTCATCTGCTCCTAGGTAGCCTCCCAAACACCGATGGCCCCGCCAAGAGGCCGATCCGCAGGGAATCGATCTTTCACAGCGCGGGATACGATCACGGCCAGTAGAGCTTCCACCCTGAGGTCTTGGAGGAGCGGGTCAGTCACGACCACCCATGATCGCGGCTTCTTCGCTCACGCTCCGTGGCTCTGGAACGGAAAGTGATCCACAACCAGAATTCGCGAAGCGTTGACAACGTTCAGCGGGTTGCGCTGCATTGTCGTCGGACACAGCGTCAAGACGTTGTCGTGCCACGGCGGCCCCGGGGATGTCCAGTTCCTCGTACAGGGTGATGGCTTCGGTCCAGGCCGCCCGTGCCTCAGCGGTCCGTCCGCGCGCTGACTGTACGTCCCCGGTGGCGACCAGGCTCTGAGCCTCCTGTAGGGCGTGTCCGTACTGACGCGCCAGTGCGAGGCGGCGGGTCTCGTAGCTGAAGGCCTCGTCGTATTCGCCGGTGAGGAGCAAGACCTCGGCGATGTTTCCGAGCAGCAGGGCGAGGGCGTAGCTGTCGGTTTCCGGGGAGTTGAGGATGTCCAGGGCGTGCAGGTAGCTGGCCAGGGCCAGGTCGTAATGCTTCCTCTGGAAGTGGATGGTGCCGATGTTGCTGTGGGTGGTGCCTGTGTTGCGGCGCTTTCCCTGCTGTTGGTAGATCGTCAGTGCCGCTTGGTAGGAGTTGATCGCGTCGATGTGCCTGTTCTGGTCGCCGAACACCTTCCCCAGGCCGTTGAGGGCGTTGGCCTTGCCGTTCTCGCTGCCGGCTTCCTCGCACAGGGCCACTGCCTTGCGCATGTAGGACTCGGCCACGTTGAGGTCGGACGGTTCTATGTAGCACCAGCCCAGGTTGCAGAGGATCCGCCCTTCGGCGGATCTGTCGCCAGCCTTCCGGGCTGATTCCGCCCCCCTGTGGTTCACGCGGATGCTCGCACGCATTCTGCCGCTCTCGTAGTAGTGGTCTTCCAGGTACGCGCTGATTTGCCAGGCGGTGTCGTGGAGCCCGGATTCGGCGGCAATACGCATGACGTGGTCCAGGTTGGTCTCCTCAGCATCCAGCCAGGCAAGGGCGGCGTCTCGGGAGTCGAACTGTGCCGGATCGCGTTCGCACGGAGCGGTGGGAGCCACAGTGTCATTCCCAAGCGATGCAGTCGCGTGGTAGGCGCTGTGCGCGTACCACGCCGTAATCCTGGCGAGGGCCGCCTTGCTCACGGCGGCACCTTCGCCAGTGACGAGGTCGAGCGTGTAGGCGCGGAGCAGGTCGTGCAGTTCGAAGCGTCCGCTGCGCCGTTGCTGCAGCAGATGCTCGTCCAGGAGCAGCTCCAATGTTCGGGTAGCTTCGGTGATGGTGCTGCCGATGAGCGCGGCGGTTGCCTCGGGGGTGAAATCCGGACCGGTGTGGAGGCCTAGTAGCAGGAATGCTTGCTGCGCCGTCTCGGGGAGCGCCTGGTAGGAGAGGTCGAGGACGGGGCGTATGGCGCGGCCGCCGGCACGGATCGCCTCCAGCCGGCCCGTGTGCAGTTGGCTGGCCAGGTCCTCGATGCTCCAGGCTGGCCGGGAGCGCAGCCGCGCCGCGGTCAGTGCCAGGGCAAGCGGGAGACGGTCGCAGTACTCCACGATCCGGGCGGCCGCCTCGGGTTCTGCAGCGACGCGCTCATGGCCCGCGATCCGCGCCAGCAGTTCCAGTGACTCGTCCTCGGAGAAGGTGTCGAGCACGTGCGGGGAGATGCTGTCCAGGCCCGCCAGGCTGCGTCGGCTGGTGATGAGCACCAGGCAGGAGGGGTCGGCGGGGATGAGGTCGCGGACCTGGTCCTCGTCAGCGACGTTGTCCAGCAGGATCAGCGTGTGGCGGTCGCGTAGCCGGTCGCGGTACATCGCGGCGCGCTCCTCACGGCTGGTGGGAATCTGCTGTGCGGGCACGCCCAGCTGCCGTAGGAAGGCCTCGAGGATCGCCGACGGGTCCGCCGGCGGGAGCTCAGGGTCGAAGCCGCGCAGGTTCACGTGCAGTTGCAGGTCGGTGTAATGGCCGGCGCGCAGGAGCTCGTGAGCGGCATGGACGGCGAGCTGGGTCTTCCCTACCCCGGCCATGCCCTCGATCGCGGAGATCACCACCGTGTTCCCGGCATCGCCGTCGCGAGGTTTCGTCGCCACCTCGAGCAGACGTGCCAGCTCCTGCTCGCGCCCGGTGAACGTCGCGAGATCCGGGGGCAGCTGACGGAACACCCCGACCGGTCCGCCCTGCTTGGCCAACCCGTGCACGTTGATGCACGCCGCACGCCAGCGGGCCGTTCCGGGCGCGTCCACGCCAAGCGCCCGGACGATCGCCACCACCAAGTCCAGATCCAGACGACGCCGCCCGGGCTTGAACACGTTTACGAGTGTGGACGGTGAGACGGTGCGTGGAGGCCGCATCTGCCGGCCGACCCGCTTCGCCAGCACCCGATAGGACGGCATCCCCGCCCACGCGCGTAACTCCCCCAGCAGACCGACGAACTCCGCCAGATCCTCGGCCCGGTCCGGATCCGGTCCGGACCCAATCTGCCCACCCACAAAGCCCCCGCGACGTTGTTCCCCCGCCGAGCCGAGTCTATGAGCCGGGTGTGCGGATTCGTGCAGAATATACGACCCCGCCCCGCCGGCCGAGCAGCACGTGGGGACCCCTGCAGAGCCGGCTGCGGCCGGGGCGCCGTGCCGTTCGGGCTGCGGGTGATGTTCCACGGCCAAGCCTCGACCGGCCGCTTCAGTCAGGATCGACCAGCTTGGAACCGGCTGACATCGCGTCAGAGTCCTCTCCTGCGCGGTCCGCGCAGCCGGGGCCGCACGCCAACCGGACGTCTTCCGCCTGTTCGAGCAGCAATGATCCGTCCTCGGCGTGGTGCGCGCGTTCGCCGACCGCAGGTTACACCGGCGTGTGGGCCGGCAGGCCGGGCTGGGGCCGGCTCACCCACGGCCGGGCCGCCGACGTGCTGCGCAACCCGGCCTGTGCGGGCCTACGCGTTCAGCCGCACCGCGACCGCCCGCAAGGTCCGCCCCGACGGCGCCGTCGTCACCTGCGTGAACCGGCTGCCACGCGACCAGTGGAAGGCCCTCATCCCCCACCAACACGAGGGATACGTCTCCTGGCAGCGGCACCTGGACATCCAGCCGAAACTGGCCGGGAACCGCACCCAGGCCGGTGCCCAGCCACCGCACGAGGCGTCCCGATCTGTCAGGGCATCATCTTCTGCGGCTCGTGCGGCTTCCCGATGGGCACCCGCTACCGCCGGGCCGACAACACCGCCGACTACCTGTGCATGCGCCCCCGCAGCGACGCGGGGCGCCCTTGAACCGGGCCCCCGTATTGGGGCTATCGGCGGCTGTTCCGTTGCTTTGCGCTGCCCGGCATGAGGTGGGATTCCCAGGCCCAGGCGGTGATCTCGCTGCGGTTGCGGGCTCCGAGCTTGTCCTGGATCGCGGCGAGGTGACCCTTCACGGTGCTGACGGAGATGAAGAGGGCGGCGGCGATCTCCTGGTTGGTCCTGCCCCGGGCGACGGCGCGGACGACGTCGGTCTCCCGGTCGGTGAGCGGGGTGTTGGGTCGGAGGGCGGAAGGGGTTGTGACGGGGGCGAGGTCGCGGAGCAGGCGCCGGGTGATCGACGGGGAGATCAGGGCGTCCCCGACGCCGGCAGCGCGCACGGCGGCGGCGAACAAGGCGGGGTCGCCGTCCTTGAGGACGAATCCGAGGGCTCCGGCCTGGAGGGCGCCGTGGACGTACTCGTCGAGTCCGAAGGTGGTGACGATGACGACCCGGAGTGGGTCGACAACGCCCGGGCCGGCGAGCGCGCGGGTGACGTCGATGCCGTCGAGGCGGGGCATGCGGATGTCGATGAGGCAGACGTCGGGCCGCAGTTGGCGGGCAAGGTCGACGGCCTCGGCACCGTCGCGTGCTTCCGCGACGACGGTGATGTCGGGCTCGTCCTCCAGGATGAGGCGCAGGCTGGTGCGGATCATGGCCTGGTCGTCGGCGACCAGCACGCTGATGCTCATCGGCGGTCTCCGTTCGGCAGGGGCAGGGTGGCCCGTACCGACCAACCAGTCCCGGGCTGCGGACCGGCGTCGAGCGTTCCGCCCAGGGCCTCGATGCGCTCGCGCATGCCGACCAGACCGTAGCCGGCGCGCGGGGAGGCGCGGATCGGGGGGTGCGGCGGAGCGTCGTTGCCGATCTCGACGGTGATGTCCGTGCAGTCCTGGGAGATGGTGACGGTTGCCGCGCGGGCGCCGCGGGCATGGCGGGCGATGTTGGTCAGGGATTCCTGGACGACCCGGTACACGGTGCTGGTGACCACGGGTGGCCAGGGCGGCGCCCCGGTGGGCAGCCGGAGGTCGACGGCCGGTCCGTGCTCCTCGAAGCGGCGGACCAGGTCGACGAGTTGCTCCGGTCCCGCGGTTACGGCGGCACCGTCCTCCGCGTCGCGGAGCAGCGCGACCACCCGTCGCATCGCGTCCATGGCGTCGGTGCCCGAGCGCTCGATGTCCGCCAGGGCGGTGCCGAGGCGGTCGGGCTGCTTGCGGAGCATGATCTGGGCGGCGTGGGTATGCATCACGATGCCGGACACGTGGTGGGCGACGACATCGTGCAACTCCCGTGCCAGGGCCAGGCGTTCGTCACGCCGCACCGCCTCGACGGTGGCCTGGCGGCGTTGCTCCAGGAAGCGCAGGACGAGCCCCGTGCCGAGGCCGAGCAGCCAGCACTGGACGCCCACGTGGAACGAGCCGACGGCAGTCGGCGTGGTCGCGAGCCGGCCGAGTGTCGTGACCGCGAGTCCGGCGGCGGCAACCACCACTGCTCGCCGGAGCGGCAGCACCCGGACCGCCGAGCCGGCGAGGACGGCCAAGGCCAAGGACGCGGCCAAGCCGGGCTGAGCGGTCAGGTACCCCCTGCTGGAGGCAAGGACCGCGGCAGCCGCGACGGACAGGCCGACGGCCACGGCGACCAGCCGGTCGCGCCCTCGAAGCAGCGCCGCGAGGCACACCACCGCGCTGACGCCGCAGTCGAGCGCCCAGTCCCGGCGCCCCGCGTCGGCACGGTGGTAGGCCGTCGCTGCCAGGATCGCCGCGAAGGCGAGCCCGGACAGGACGTTGGTTCGTCTGGCGGCCAGTGCGCCCAGTGCGGCGAGCCGTTCCATCACACTCACGGTGCTCAGACTACGGAACCGGCCGTGAACGCTGTACCGGCCAAAAGGACCGCTCCGATCCGCCCGATCAGTACTTTTGGCCGGTACGAGCCACAGTCGGCGTGCGCAGGCTTGACGGCATGCAACGAGACCTCGACACACCCCGCGGCGACGCGGGGTCCGCACGAGCCGGCAGGTGGATGTGAACCGGTCCACCTGGGCCCGCCTCCGATTGGAGCTGCGGGTCATCGGCATCGCCCCGCCGGTGACGGCACTGGCGGCAACGCTGGGCGGCGCGATCCTGGTGATCGTCATGCATGCCACCGGGGCCGGTGCGGAGCACGTCAACCTAGCCGCCGGCGCGGCCCTGGCGGGCTTCGCCCCTCTCGGCACCGCCGTCGCGGCCTCCTCGATCGTGGGGCGTGATTCCGGCGCCGAGCTGGTCATGACCACCACGGTCTACCGCCGGGTGCTGTTCCTGCGTGTCGGCCTGGTGGTGCTCCCAGCGGCCCTGGTCACACTGTTGGACGCCGTCGTATTCCGGGCCCTGAACGCGTGGCCCGCGGGCCAGGGCACGGGCGGCTACGTCCTGGTGTGGGCCCCGCCGATGCTCTGGCTGGTCGCACTGGCGATGCTCATCGCAATCGGCCTGCGCAGCCCGGGCGCCGCAAGCGGCCTGATTGCGGGCATCTGGCTGGCCCAGGACCTGATGCGGAGCGCCATCCTGGACAACACGGTGCTGCGGACACAGTTCCTGTTCATGGGCGTCGCCGACCGGGTCCCGGTGCACGAATGGACCGTCAACCGAATCGCCCTGCCCACCGTCGGCGTCGTCGCCGTGATCGCGGCCGGCCTGCTGCTGGGGCGTCCCGAACGATTCCTGGGGAGCGATGCCGCATGACCGCCGTCCTGGAGCGAACCGCCCCGCCGACTGCGGCTCAGGGCCGGTTGGCGAAGACCGTCGCGGCCGCCCGCTACGAGTACCTGATGCAGGTGCGCCGCCCGGCCGTCTGGCTGGTCGTGCTCGCGCTGATCACCCTGCGCTGCGCATCGCCCTTCCCGCCCGGCTTCACCAGCACCACGGACCACGCCACGCTGGTCGCGGACTGGGCGTTCAACTTCATCATGCTGTGCCCGATCGGCGTCGGCGCCGTCCTCGCCGACCGCGCCCGGCGGGAGGCCCGGCTGGAGCTGAACGACCTCCTGACATCGACGCCCACCAGCATAGGCCCGCGCCTGTGGGGCAAGGCCATCGGCGCCGGCGCGGCGACCATCACACCGGTCGCCGTCGCCTGGGTCGGCCTGCTCGGCTACCTGACCGCCCAGCGCGGGGCCGGGGTGATCCCGGTCGGCCTCGCGGCGTTCGCCGCCATCATCCTGCCCGCGCTGCTCTTCGTCGCGGCCTACTCGGTCACCATCCCGTACCTGACCGGACCCGCACTGTACCGGCTGGGCCTGTTCGGCTACTGGATCTGGGGCAACATGGTCGGCCCGCGCTACGGCATCCCCACCCCCGCCGGAACGCCCTTCGAACCCATCGGCGAATACCCGTCCGGCGCCTGGTTCCACGGCGTCATGTTCGACGCCAAGCAGCGGGGAGTACACGCGACCGGCGGCGAGGCCGTCCTCAGCATCTCCTTCCTGCTCCTCGCAGCGCTCGCCGCCCTGGCGATCACCCACTACGTGCTCTCCAGGAGGAGCCCGTCATGACAGCGCCCAACGTGACCATCACCGATCTGACCGTCACCTTCCAGCGCGGACAGGTCCGCGCCCTCGACGGCATCAGTCTCCGCCTGCCCGCGGGCATGGTCGGTCTGCTCGGCCCCAACGGAGCCGGCAAGACCACCTTCATGCGGGTCCTGACCGGGGTGCTGCTGCCGACCTCGGGCACCGTCGCGGTGGACGGCACCGACCTGACGTCGCGCAGCCAGCGCCGAGAGGTCAAGGCCGCCACCGGCTACCTCCCCCAGGAGCTCGGCCTGTACCCGGATCTGACGGCCAGCCAGTTCCTCGACTACATGGCGCTGCTCAAGGGCATCACCGACCGGCGCGCCCGCCGCACCCGCGTCAAGGACGTCCTCGAACTGGTCTCGCTCAGCGATGTCGCCAACCGGAAGCTGAAGGGCTATTCGGGCGGCATGAAGCGCCGCGTGGGCATCGCCCAGGCCATCCTGAACGACCCCCGTCTGCTGATCGTCGACGAGCCCACCGTGGGGCTGGACCCCGAGGAACGGCTGCGGTTCCGCAGCCTGCTCGCCACCCTGGCCGACGACCGTACGGTGCTGCTCTCCACCCACATCGTCGACGACATCGTGCAGACCTGCCCGAACGTCGTGGTGGTCGAGCACGGCAGCATCGCCTTCCAGGGCGCCATCGGCGACCTCGCCGCTCGCGCCGAGGGCATGGTGTGGCACGTCACCCAGCCGGCCACTGCCCCAGCGCCCGACCTGCCCACCGTCACCGTCACCCCCGGCATGACCGGCACCACCTACCGGGTCATCAGTTCCGGCATCCCCGCCCAGGACGCGGAGAGCGTCAGCGCCACCGTTGAGGACGGCTACATCGCCCTGATGCACGGCACCGTCCCGCAGCGGGCCCAGCACGGCCCCGACCTCCGCGCCATCTGACCCCAGCCGCCTTCAACACCCGAGGACCAGCAGATGTCCCAGCAGCCCCTCACCTCCGCCCTGGCCGCCTCCACCACCACCGGTTTCCATCCCGGCCTCGCCTTCTTCGTGGAGTGGGCCCTCGTCATCGGCGCCATCATCGGCGTTCCCATCTACGTCGTCCGCCTGGTGCGCAATCGCCGCAAGAGTCGCTGAACACCGCCTGAGCGCACCGCGGGTCGCGCCTCCCGGGGCGCTCTGGTGGACCTTGCCCTCAGGGGGAAGCGTTGGCGCTGGTCACGCGGTTGCGGCCAGGGAGGTGGTTTACGCGTCGGAGTCAAGCTGAGCGTCTGCCGCCGGCTGCGCGGCCCGCTGGGCAGCCCGCCAAGCCTCCTCCGCACGCTGCATGCGCTCGAACAGTGCCGCACGGTCGGCGTCGCCGATGGCCGACAGGTCCAGTCGGAACAGATTCTCCGCGACCTGGAACCACTCCTCGGCGGACGTCAGGACCCGGGTGGAACGTCCACTGGCATCGTCACGGGTCAGCTCGTCGTTGAGGATGAAGTCGGTCCCCTGCGCGTCGCGCCGGAAGAGCTCGCAGGTCTGGACGAACGAAGACTGCGGCGACGTCGAGAGCTCGGCGTGATGTCCGCCGAAGTCCTCCCAAGCGGCGGGAGCGAGCGTGAAGTCCATGCTGTGGAAGGTCGTCTGCACGGGATCGGTGACGAACCGCCAGGCGTCGGGCCCGATCTCGGGCAGCGCCTGCAACCGAAAGCTGAAGGGGCCCTGGACATGGACGCCCTCCCGCAGCGGGATCGGCTCATGGTGCGAGTTGGCCAGCCCGACATCGACCGACCAGCGCTCGCCATCGAGCACGACCGTGAGCGCCAGGTGAGTGCCGTACTCCTCCGGGGTCGCCTTCGCGCTCTTGACGCTGCCGTTGATGGCCCCACGATGCAACGTGACGTCATACCCGAGGACGGTCAGCAGGGATGCGAAGGCGTTGTTCAGATTGAAGCAGTAGCCGCCCCGGCCCGCCAGGATGCGGGCTATCGATTCCTCCGGGCTGATGCCCTGCGGACGTCCGAGCTGGATGTCGATGTTCTCGAAGGCGATCCGCTCGACATGCGCACGGTGCAGCGCGCGCAGGGTCTCGAGCGTCGGCGCTCCGAGAGACTCCGGGTCTTCGACGCCGAGCCTGGCCAGATAGGGGGCGACCCAGAGGGGACGGTCGTTCGTCTGCGCAATCATGGTTCCGGAGGGTAGCGCCCCGGGTTTCTCCGGCCCCAACGATTTTGCGATGATGATCTTCATCAACTCGCCGGCCCCGCCGTCGATCCGCGACACCCGCCTACAGGCGACGTCGGTCTACGATCCGGCCAGTCAGGTGCGTCGCGGCAGGCGGCGGAGCCTGCGTCGGCATCGTTGCCCTGACCTCGCTGGCGGCCTGGTCCAGTTCAGCTCCACCTGGTCCGTGGACTCCGCCGCCGACGGGCGCGGCACCGCCCGGCGGCGACGCGTGCCTGGCTGGGTCGGGCAGGGGCATGAGGGGCGGGCGGCGGCTGCCGATAGGCGGAGGGGCCGCCGTCCCTGCGGTGGTCCGGGTGCTACGGTGTGGCATGAAACGACTACTGTGAGCTGCTTTGATCATGGGGACAGATGCGCATCGTGTGCGTTGGCGGAGGGCCCGCCAGCCTCTACTTTTCGATCTTGATGAAGAAGTACGACCGGGACCACAGCATCACGGTCCTCGAACGCAACCCTGTTGGATCCACTTACGGCTGGGGGGTGACCTACTGGGCTGACCTGCTCGACAAACTGCGGGAGGGCGACGCCCCGACCGCGGAGGCGATCAGCGAGCACTCTGTCCGCTGGGGAGGCGGCGTGGCGCACGTTCGGGACGAGGTGACGACCCACTCCGGCGACGAGGGGTTCGGCATCGGCCGACAGCGCCTGCTCGACCTCCTGGCCGAGCGGGCGACCGACCTCGGCGTGCGCCTCGAGTTCGGTCGCGAGATCGAGAGTCCCTCCCAACTCCCCACCGCAGACCTGATCGTCGCCGGTGACGGCGTCAACAGCCGCCTGCGCCAACTTCATTCGGATCACTTCGGGACCGAGGTGACGGCTGGACGGAACAAGTTCATCTGGCTGGGAACAAGAAGGGTGTTCGAATCCTTCACGTTCGCCTTCGTCGAGACCCACTGCGGCTGGATCTGGTTCTACGCCTACCGGTTCACGGGCGACCTCAGTACCTGCATCGTCGAGTGCTCGCCGGAGACCTGGGCCGGGCTCGGTTTCGACAAGCTGGGTGAGAGCGCGACGCTGGCGCTGCTCGGGGACATCTTCGCGAAGCAACTCGACGGTCAACCGCTGATCAACCGGGCGGCCGGGGAAGGCCGCGTCCCTTGGCTCAACTTCCGGACCATGACGAACACAACGTGGCGTCACGACAACATCGTGCTGCTGGGAGACGCCGCTCACACCACGCACTACTCCATCGGCGCCGGAACCACGTTGGCACTCGAGGACGCCATCGGCCTTGCCGGAGCGCTGCACCGGCACACCGGGCTCCAACCCGCCCTGGCAGCCTACGAACAGGAGCGCAAACGCGCCCTCCTCTCCACTCAGGCCGCGGCGCGCTACAGCGCCCAGTGGTACGAGAACATCCCGCGCTACATCCACCTGAAGCCCGCACGGCTGTTCGCGCTGCTCGGCCAGCGGCACTCACCGCTTCTCCCGTACGTGCCGCCGCAGATGTACTACGTGGCCAACCAGGCCTTCGAGGAGTTCACAGCCCTGCGGAAGTTCCGCAAGTGGCTGGGCCCCAAGGTCGTGCGGACCCTGCAGGCACGCCGGCCCGGTCCGCCGTGAGATCCACCCCGGTCACCCAGGTCCGCGCTCGGGGGGTGTCGGAGCCGGGGGGCGGCGGTCGCTCTGCCCTGGCGCGTCAGCGCCCTTCTGTGGCAGTCAGGTGGCCAGGGAGGCAACCGTGATTGTGAATGATCGACTGCCGGAAAGACGGTTCAAGGAGTATCGGGGCATGGGCCGGTAAGTCCCCACCCGAGGAGCGTCGCGCCCAGCGCCGAGCCATCGGGTGGCGTCGGGGGTCTCCAATTCGGCTGTCAGACCACGGGCCTAATGTTTTCCCCTATGAACCCTGAACTGCTCGGCCGGCTGCGGCCGTTCCGTGAAGAAGCATTGAAGCGCGGCTTGCCGTCGGAGGATGTTGAGCGGTGGATCGCCACCGCCCGCCCGTCCGGGACGCTGGTCACGAGCGGGGACGGCCCGGGGGTCGGCCGGTTCGGTGGCCCGCTGATGCTGCCCGCCGACGCCCCGGACCCCTGGTTCCCCCTGCTCGCCACCCTCGACTGCGCGGGCCTGCCCGAGGAGGTGACGGGCCTGCCGCTGCCGCCGGACGGGCGCCTGCTGCTCTTCGGCTTCCCCGAGATGACGGACTACAGCGCCAGCGCCGGTGAAGTCGTGTACATCCCGGCCGGAACCCCCGTCGAGGAACGCAAGACGAAGTACCCGTGCGTCTACGGCGAGGAGGGGAACGAATACGACGACGGGACACTGCGCATCTACGAGCAGTTCCCGCAGGACGAACTGCGCCTGACGGCCGACGTCTGCCTGCCCTACCACTTCCTGATTTCGGCCCTGGATCCCCCCTACGACGACACTCCGCTCCCCGGCCACCCCCTCGCCGAGGAACTGGCCGAAGCGTGGCTGGAAACCTCCGGCGCCATCACCGTGGACGGCCCGCTGCACATCGGCGGATACGCCTCACACGAATGCACCGAAGCAGACCCTGTCGCAGACGCCGCACAGGACGCTGTGCGGTCGCGACGGTTCCGGGCCGCGCAGTCGCGCGAGCCCGAAGACGCCCTGGAACTGCCCGCCCCGCAGGACTGGATGCTGCTCGCCCAATGGGACATCGGTCTCAACGGGCGGGAGGGATCCACCCTGCACTGGGTGATCCCGCGACAGGACCTGGCCGAGCGCCGCTTCGACCGCGCCCATGTCTCGTTCTTCTGGAACCCCTGAGTCAAAAATGCGTTTCACCATCAGTGGCGCCCAGCCCGAACTGGCGGGCAATTCCAAGGCCGTTGTTGCGAGAGGGAACAGGCCTCGGTCGGTCCAGTCCTGCGAAGACGCGGGGCAGGGCCCGTCGTGGTCGACGGGCCCTGCCCCCAGGATCTGCGCTATTGCTGCAGGGCTTACTTGCCGTAGCCGGTGTGGTAGCCGATGGGGTAGACGAAGACGTCGGGAGACTGGGCGTCGGGGGTGGGGATGGTGATGGCGAGGGCGTTGAGGTTCACGATCTGCCCGACCGTCTCGTTGGGCGGGGTGACGAGGAGCCGGGTGTAGGTCTTGGTGGAGCCTGAGGTGGCCGGGAGGTAGTCCAGCAGGAAGCGGGTCTCCTCGCCGGGCCCGACGGTGACGGTGGACCCCGAGGCATCGGTGCGGGCGGCGTCGGGACCGGTGTCGCCCAGGCCGTTGGGGCCTATGAGCTGGACGCCCGGGAAGCCGTGCATGCTGCACGTGCTGGAACCGTTGTTCTTCATACTGACCACGATCTCGTTCTTGGTCCCCGAGGCGACGACGCTGTATCCGAGATTGTCGGTCTTGCACTTGGGGCTCGACGCCGAGGACGGGGCCTGGGCGGAGATCCCGCTGCCCGTGCCGCCTGCGGTGGAGGAACCGGACGAGGAGGACCCCGAGGTCGAACCCTGGCCGCCGGTGGAGCCGGTGGAGGGGCTGGACGAGGGGGCAGGCGCGGCCGGAGTGGAGGCAAGGCTCCCGGCGGAGCTGCTCGCGACGGCCGACGGACTGGTCTTGGCGGAGGCGCTTGCCCCGGTGCTGCTGCCGCACGCGGTCAGTGAGACACCTGCGGCAGCGACGAGCAGGGCGAGGGCGGGGATGTTCTTGACGCGCATCGAAACTCCTGGGAAGCGGTGTCGTATCGGTATCGGCAGGTCGCGCGCTCGAGCAGAGCGGGTGCGGTTGTTTCCTAGGAGGCCCGTGTCCGGCGATGGGTTGCGGCAGGGATCACGTCATGACATGTTCGAGGCATTTTGGGCGTACCGCCGTTACAGAAGAGCGGGGAAAGCGGGACATGCAGGGCAACTCGCCTCGACCATGGGGCCGGACCGAGACCGCAATGCGGGTCACGTGACGCCTCGCCATCCGGCCGGAAGCCGGTTCCGTCTGCTGCCGCAGCAAGGAGCCGCCCCGCCAGTGCTGTTCCGGCACCGAGTTCCGGAGTTCACGATGGACCTGGAACCGCGGTAGGAGAGTGCTCCTACTACTTGGACAGCGTCCCCACTTTTGACGGGACGACCTACCGGTTCTGCTTCAAGGCGGGTCGCTCGACCTGAAGGACGGTTACGGTCCCTGTTCGACTCGGGTCAGGTTCATCCGGCGTCGCCCTGACAGCGACGTCCGAGCACAGCCCTGCTCAGTGTTCGCTCGCTCAGCCGTTCCCTTCAAAGGAGCCGAACCCAACGGCAAATGCGTGGCACGATCGACGCGCGTCGAAGAGGATGGGTTCGCTGGCGGACCTTCCTCGGGTGTGCTGGAGGGCCATTGCCATGACCGGAATCGAGGCTTCGACCTCTCCCTGGAGGTCCTCGCCCACGCGGAGGTCACCCGTAGCCGCCGCCGGAGTGCCGCGCCGCCGGCCTGACGGCATGCCGTCCGGCCGACGACCAGTCGGCTGACGTCTGGTCAGAGGCGCAGCAGGGCGCGGGCGTTCGCCGAGCCGATGCGGTGCTTGACCTCCTGCGGGAGGCTGGTCCGCTCCAGGGCGGCGACTGCGGCGGCGGTCTTCTCGTAGGGGTAGTCCACGGCGAAGAGCACCGCCTGGGGGCCGAGCACGTGTACCAGCGCCTCGACCGCGGCCGGGGAGAGCACCCCGCTGGTGGTGGCCAGCACGTTGCTGCCGAAGTACTGCGACGGCTTGCGCAGCAGCGGGGTCGGGGCGCTGAGCGTGGCGTACCGCGAGTCGAACCGGGAGAGCTGGAAGGGCAGGAACTCCCCCGCGTGGCCGAGGATCATCCGGGCCTGCGGGTGGCGGTCGAAGACGCCGGAGAGCACGATCCGCATGGCGTGCCCGCCTGTCGTGGCCTGCCAGCTCCACAGCGCGCCGTCCATCTCCGGGTGGCCGGACAGCACGTGCCAGGAGTCGGCGGGCGGCATGCCCGGGTGCAGGTAGAGCGGCACGTCGAGTTCGACCAGGGCGGCCCAGACGGCGTCGAAGGCGGGGTCGTCGAGGTACCTGCCCTGGATGTGGTCGTTGACCAGGACGCCCTTGAAGCCCAGCTCCCCGACCGCGCGCCGGAGTTCGGCGACGGCAGCGGGCGGGTCCTGGAGCGGGAGCGCGGCGAAGGCGGCGAACCGGTCGGGGTGCGCCGTGACGATCGCGGCCAGCGAGTCGTTGACGTAGCCGGCGTTCGCCACCGCGCGGGCCGGGTCCGGGTCCGCCTCGATGCCCGGGACGGTCAGCGAGAGCACCTGCACGGCGATGCCGTTGGCGTCCATGTCCGGCAGCCGCAGCTCGGTGACGTCCGGCAGCCGCCGGACCACGTCGGCGACGAAGGCGGGGTCCATGCCGGCCGGCACCGGGAACGGGGGACGGCGCTCGGCGAGGCCGGGGATGGCGACGGCCTCCTCGATCGCGATGTAGCCCGCCATCACGCCGCACCCGCCATCGGGACGAGGATGCCGGCGCCGACCGTCGGCGCCTCGACCTCGTCCAGCATCAGCGCCGCGACGGTGGCACGGGAGGCGTGCGGTGGCAGCAGCGGTTTGGGGTACTGCGCCAGCGGGATGTTGCGCCGGACCGTGCTGACCTGGCCGACCCGCAGGTCGGGCGCGTGGAAGACGGTGGCGCCGCCGGCCAGCGCGATCGTGTCGGCCGCGCTCTTCTCCTCCAGCTCCTTGCCGACGAACAGCTTCATCACACCGTGGTAGATCCCGCCGCCGGCGCCGGTCGAGGCTCCCGAGCCCAGCGCTCCGAGCCAGAGGACGCGGACCGGCAGCCCCGCCACCAACCGGGCGCCGGCGAGCAGGGCGCCCGGGCCGTCGCCCTTGCTGATGCCGAGCGCGGAGACGAGCACGTCGACGTCGACCGGCTCCGGGAACTCCTGCGGCCTGGTCACGTCCGCTTGCCGGACCTCGACTCCGCCCCGCGCGGGCCGGGCGTACTGCTGCGGGCTGCGAACCAGGGCGACCACCTCGTGGCCCCGGTCGAGCGCCTGTTCCACGACCAGGCGGCCGACCCGCCCGGTCGCACCGAGGACTGCGATGCGCATGGTGACTCCATAACTAAACAGGTGTTGGTTACTTGAGTGAACACCTGTTGGTGATGGGTGTCAAGGCGCGCCCAGGCCCTGCGCAGCACTGCACAGGGCCTGGGTTCCCGGTCTGCCACGGCCGGTCCCGCTCCACCACGACCGGCCGGGGCGCGTCAGCGGCGCCAAAAGGTAAAGTGATCTTCCGTCACCGACAGGGAGGATCCGGGACATGGGCGGTGAGCAGGCCCCGCGCCGCCGGCGCAACCCCCGCGGGCAGGGGCAGGTGCTCAAGGCCGAGCTGGTCGAGGCCGCGGCCCACCTGCTGGCCACCCTCGACCAGCCCGAGACGCTGACCCTGCGGCAGGTCGCCCGCGAGGTCGGGGTCGCGCCCGCCAGCATCTACAGCCACTTCCCCGACCTCGGGTCACTGGTCCAGCACGTGCTGCGCCTGCGCTACGCCGAGCTGGCCCGCCTGATGGACCAGGCCGCGGCCCCGGCCGCCGACCCCCTCGACGACCTTGTCGGCCGCTGCGCGGCCTACGTGCGCTGGGGCGTCGAGCACTCCGGCGAGTACCGCACGCTCTTCGGCGGCCGGATGCCCGCCGACCTCGCACTGCTCCAGGACCACGGCGCCGGCGAGGCCCTGCTGGGCTCCGTCATCGCCTCACTCACGGCCGTCCGACAGCGCGGGGGCAAGCAGACCACCCCCGCCCAGCAGTGGCAGAACGGGCTGCTGCTCTGGACCGGACTGCACGGCCTCGTCACGCTCTACAACGACCACGGCGAGCTGCCCTGGCCGCCACTGGACGCCCTGATCGCCGACCTTCTCGGCCTCCACACCGGACAGCCCGCGGAGGAGTTCGCGGCGCGCCTCACCCCGCCCTGAACCCCGGCAGTGCGGGGTGGCCCCTCACGTCCGCTTGCAGCCAGGCGATCTCTCGCGGGCCCGGGCCCCCAGGAGGGCGCTCTCACCGACGGCGGCTCAGCCCAGGCCGGTGAGCAGCACCGACTGGGGTATCGCCACGGTCGGATCGGAGACCGTACCCACAGCCGTCACCCGGCCCTGGGCCGAGACCACGACGCCGCTGGGGTCGAAGAGGGTGCCGGCGGGCAGCCCCAGCGAGTGCCACGTCCCAGCGGTGTAGCTCATGGCGTAGCCGTCGGATCCGGGCCCCGGGTAGGGCGCCAGCGTGGTCCGGCCGACCACGACCACGCCCGCCGGGTCCAGGGCCAGGGATGCCGCGCGGCCCGCCGCGGCCGGTGTGGCCACCTGCCGCCAGGTGCGGCCGTCCCAGTGCTCGACCAGGGCGTGTCCCACTCCCCCGTCGGCGTCGTCGAGCATGGTCCGGCCCGCCACCCACACGTCGTGAGGACCGCGGGCTGCGATGGCGTTGAACTCGCCGAAGACGCCCTGGTACTGGGGTGTGGCGACGTGGGTCCAGCTGTGCCCGTCGAAGTGGAGCAGCAGCGGCTGGTCGTCGTCCATGCTCGCGCCCACGGCCCAGACGTCGCCGGGGCCCACCTCCGTCACGGCGTTCAGGGCCCAGTCCCCGGACAGCTGCGGGAGCGCGGCCTGCGTCCAGCCGGTGCCGTCCCAGTGGTCGACCAGCCCGGTGAGGATGCCGTTGGGGTTGTTGTCCCCTCCTCCTGACACCTGGGCCCAGCCGACCGCCCACGCGTCGTGGCTGCCGCTTCCGGAAACCCCCAGAAACCCGGCGGTGTCGGCGAGGGTGTCCGACGGAACGGGCGCGCTGACCAGCTTCCAGGACGCGCCGTCCCAGTGCTCGGTCACGATGCCGCCCACCGCGCTGTTGTCGTCCCCGACCAGCCAACCGTCCCTGCTGGAGCGCGCGCTGACGGCGTTGAAGCGGGTCCGGGCGCCGTCGGGCAGTGGCGCGGTGGTTGCGGTCACCCACCCCTGCCTGTCCGCGCCGGCGCGGACCAGCAATACCGGCGAGTGCAGGCTGACCTTGCCCTGCTGGGTGATCTGGAAGCCGGCTGCCCAGGTGGTCCCCGGTGCCGTCTCGGCGGCACCGGTCAGCACGGTGTCCGCCACCGGCGAGGCCGCCACCGTCCAACCGGACCCGGCGACAGGGTCCGCCGCGTCGGCACGGCCCGCGCCTCCCACAGCAAGCGCCACCGCGATGGCCGCGGTCGCCACCTTCGTACGATTCAGCATGGTGTCCTCCAGGTTCGCCGAATACGACCGAGGAGGGACTACGGAGCCATACGGACCCCGGTGATCCCCTCCGCCTGCATGACGCTTGAGAGGTCGCCGGTTGTCACATCGTCAGGTACGGCGGATCGCGTAGATCGAGCCGATCTCGGACATCTTCTCTGCTCTCCAGCAACGCGGCTGCGCACTCTCTGCTAGGCGGGGGCCGGCCAGGTCACGGGCCGTACGCTCGCCGGCGTGCGGCTCTCGCCAGCGCATCCCGATTACCGGGTGCTGGAGAAGGTGCCCCGGGCCGGCTGTCGGGACGTTTCGCCTTCAGCCCGGAGATGCTGGTGATCGAGGCAGCGGCGCACGGGAGGCCAAGGCGGTGCCCCGAGTGCGCGACCTTCTCGGACGTCCCAGAGCGCCAGCGCCTCGAAATGACGCCGTCAGGGCCAGTCACGGAGGAGGCGCCCGCGAGGGTCCAGGACCCGGTCAGCCATCATGCTGACGGCGTTGAAAGCGGGACCAACCCACGGCGAACAGCAGCGCGAAGGCCCACACGTAAAGCCCCGCGCACGCAATCACGCCCGTGCCGATCATCCCGAGGAAAGCCCACAATCCTGTCCCATCGAGCAGCAGCACGAAGAAGCCGACCAGCGCGAACGGCGTGGATACCATCAACGATATGAGGCCATAGAGCGGCCTGAATTCCGCTTCTCTCACGTTCCCCCCAACGACGAGCACCGTCAACATTGTCCCAACGGCGCGGCAGCGGGCCCTGAGTACGGAGACTCAGCTTCACGTCACCGCGGCCGCGGGCCCTGAGTACGGAGACTCAGCTTCACGTCACTGGGCGGCAACCGGGCCGCAGGCAAAGAATCCCAACCAGGCCGTCAGCGAACCGAGAAGCCGTATCGCTATCGATCATGAGGTCGGTTCTGATCGAACAGGGTGCCTGGTCTGATGATGTTGGCCCGGTGGGCGCATGGGAGCAGGGCCTCCGGTGCAGCACGAGGGTTGCCGCAGCCAACGCGTGCCCTGGCGGCCCTGCTGTCCAGTCTTGCGTGCCGGTAACGGTCGCGTCCAACTCCCGTGCGTCGGCGTGCGATTGTCTCGCGCACCGGCTCGGGAACGCCGGGTACCGACCGGAGCGGGTGCGGCGGGATCCGGCGGACATGACGGACGCGCAGGGGGCGCCGAGCCCACCGGGCGTGACACCCTGAGGCCGCTCGGCTGAGCGGGGTCCGCTGGATCCAAGCGTCAGCCCTTGTCTTATCTGCGGGATCCCGGACCGGCGTCGCAGCCAGGCGCCGCGCTGGTGCGTCTGCCCCGGATATCTGTTCGGGAACACGCCGTCCGTAACTGGCGCCCGCCCCGTCGCCTGGGCGAGGATGATCGCGTGAAGATGCTCCCTATTCCCCATACCCAGGCCAACGCCTCGAACGTCGTCCTCGGACTCATGCGCATCGCAAAACTCCAGGACGAGGACATCAGGGCCCTGTACGGCAGCGCCCGCGACGCCGGCATCAACGCCTTCGACCATGCCGACATCTACGGTCCGTCGCGGCACGCCTGCGAGGAGCGGTTCGGGCAGGCCGTCAAACTGACCGGCGCAGAGCGCGAGTCGGTGGTCATCCAGAGCAAGGTCGGCATCCGCCCCGGGTTCTTCGACTTCTCCAAAGAGCACATCCTGCGCACCGTCGAGGAGTCGCTTGCCGCGCTGCGCACCGACTACCTCGACATGCTGCTGCTGCACCGCCCCGACGCCCTTGTCGAGCCGGAGGAGGTGGCCCAGGCATTCGACGAACTGCACGAGGCCGGGAAGGTCATCTCTTTCGGGGTCTCCAACCACACGCCCGGACAGATCGAACTCCTCAAAACCGCCGTACGCAGGCCGCTGGTGGTCAATCAGGCGCAGTTGAGCATCACGCACTGCCCGATGATCGCTTCTGGTGTCGCGGCGAACATGGCCGGCCTCGACCAGTCCGTCGACCGCGACAACGGTCTGCTCGACCATGCGCGCCTCAACGGCATCACCGTGCAGGCATGGTCCCCGTTCCAGAAGGGCTTCTTCGACGGCGTCTTCATCGGCGACCGGGAGAACTACCCGGAGCTGAACACCGCCCTGGAGGAGATCGCCGCGAAGTACGAGGTGACGCCCACCGGCGTCGCCGTCGCCTGGATCACCCGCCACCCGGCCAATATGCAGGTCGTGCTCGGCACCACCAATCCGCACCGGGTCACCGAGTGCGCTGCCGGCTCCGAGCTTCCACTCACCCGTGAGGAGTGGTACCGCCTTTTCCGCGCGGCCGGCCACACCCTGCCGTAGTGGATCGGGGGGGCAGACACGGTCGGTCCGCCTGGGCCACGGCCCCATTCGGATCGCCGCCATCTTGACGGTGCCCGGTGTGCGCCCGGTGGCCGCCCTGTGCCGCGCGGCTCAGGCGGTCGGAGGTCGTCCCGGTGGATCGGATCGGGTAGGAATGTCCTCATGACGCAGCCAGGTCGTGAGCCGACCCTCCCGCAGATGCTGGCAGCCAACGAGCGGAACTGGGACGCCCGTACGCCCGTGCACGCCGCCAGCGACTTCTACGGCCTGGACGGCTCCCGAACGGGCACCGATTGGTTCGCGCCGTTCGAGTGGTCGGACCTCGGCGACCTGCGGGGGCGCAATGTGCTGCATCTGCAGTGCCACCTGGGCACCGAGACCCGCGCTCTGGCCGAGCAGGGTGCCCAGCACACGGTGGGGCTCGACTTCTCCCGCGAGTCCATCACACAGGCCCGAAAGCTGGCCGCCGGGACAGCAGCGAGCCTGGAGTTCGTCCACGCCGACGTGCACGACGCCGTCGCCGCGCTGGGCGGACGGCGCTTCGACGTCGTCTACACCGGCAAGGGCGCCCTGTGCTACCTCCCCGACCTGAACCGCTGGGCGCAGATCGTGCACGCGCTGCTGCAGCCCGGCGGGATGCTGTACCTGGTGGAGTTCCACCCGCTGCTCAACTCCCTTGGCCCCACTCCCCAGCCGGACGAGGAACCCGGGCAGCTGCGGCTGAGCCGCGACTACCTGGGCGGCAGAGGGCCACTGCGGATCGACAACCCCCGCACGTACACCGACGGACCGCCCTTGGACGGGGCCACGGTGAGCTACGAGTGGCGCCACGGACTCGGCGATGTCGTCCAAGCCGTGGCGGGTGCGGGGCTGCGGCTGGACGTTCTGCGCGAGACGGACCTGCTGCCCTGGCCCCGCTTCGCGGCCATGGTCCCCGGTGAAGGCGGCTGGTGGCGGCTGCCCGAGCACCAGCCGAAGGTACCGTTGATGTTCGCTCTGCGAGCCGTGAGACCGGTCTGACTGCGAGCAGTGCCCCGCGCGTATCCCGCTCTGCGAGCCGGTGGACGACCCGGCCGCGCGGTGCGGATCGGTCTACGTCGGGGCGAGCCGAACGTTGATCCTCTTCCCTTCCGGGGTCGGACCGGACGTTCGACCTCTGCAACGTGATTCAGCAGGTTCCAGCCGGACCCGCGCCCCCCGTCGGCGGGTCGGGGATGCGGCGCTGCGTGCGTGTCGCAGGAGACCGGGCCGTTGTGTCGACGGTCTTCTGCACCTGCCCCCGGCGGGGACGCCGCAGGCAAGGGGCAGAATCCGGGGGGCGGCCGCCGAGGTGCCGGTCGTAATATGGTCATGACGTTCGCGTTCGAACAGCTGCTGCTCGGGGCGGCGGCGGAGTGTGGGGCCCCTATGGCGGACGGTGGCGGGCCGGGCAAGGCTGCGCGACGCGGTCTGTTCGCCCTGACGGCTTTGGCGGGTGCCCTCCTCGCCGTACTGGTCGCGGTTGCCTTCGGAGTGCTGTTCTGGTCGATCAACGACCTGCGGGACGCAAATCTGGCGGAACGGCATTCCGTGGCGGCGGAGAACCAGGCCAGGCTGGTCGACAACCTCGTCCTCGACGTCGAGACCCACCAGCGCGGCTTTGTGATCAGCCGGCAGCCCGTGTTCCTCCAGGCGTGGGACGTCTCACAGGGTCACTTCCCCGCACAGGCCCAGGAGCTCGTGAGCATCAGCACCTCCACCGCCCAGCGGAGTCTCGCGCAGCAGATCGCCCAGGGCGGTGAATCGTACATCCGCGACTACTCGACGCCCGTGATCAACATGGCGCAGCGGGGCGACCCGCGAGCTAGCAGTGTGGCGGTGACGCTGGACGGCAAGCGGCGCGTCGACGCGCTGCGCAGTCTGTTCGACCGCTACACCACCACGGAGAGCGCTGCCCTCACGGCCCGCGAGGCCACCACCGACTCGGACGCCCAGCACGCGACCATCGCGGCCGCGGTCGGCATCGGGGCGTCCGTCCTGCTCATCGCCGCCTACTCCGGCTACATGACCCGGGTGGTCGTCTGGCCGGTCCGCAGAGCGGCCCGTCTGGCGACCCAACTGGCCGAGGGCGACCTCACCGCCCGCATGCCGCGAACCGGCGCGCGGGAGATCGGGCAGCTGGAGACGGCGTTCAACACCATGGCCGGCTCACTGGAGAGCAGCCTTGAGCAGGCACAGGAGGCCCACCGGCGGCTCCGGCTGCTCTACGACGCGGGCATGGCGGTCGGCACCAGCCTCGACGTGGCGCAGACCGCCCGGGAACTGGTGCGGGTGGCCGTACCGCGGTTCGCCGACTTCGCCACCGTCGACCTGGCGGTATCCGTACTGCAGGGCGGCGAACCGGCGTCCGGTGACGGATCACCCTTGCGGCGCGTGGCGAGGGAGGGTGTGCGCGACGATGCCCCACTGGACCCCGTCGGCGGGTCGGTCCAGTCGGCGCTGCCCGTCCCGCTGACCGGACGCTCAGGCTCGGGGGCGATGTTCGTCCGTGACCTGCGTACGTCAACCGCATGGCAGGCCGGTAACCGTCAGGAGGCAGGCAGAGTCCTCGACTACGGCATGAACTCGCTGATCATCGCCCCGTTGTTCGAGCAGGATCTGCTGATGGGGGCGGTCACCTTCTGGCGTGGTCACGGGTCCAAGCCGTTCGAGAAGGAGGACGTTGCCGACGCCGAGGAGCTGGCTTCGAAGGCCGCCGTCGCCATCGACAACGCCCGCCGCTACACCCGTGAGCGCGAGACCGCGCTGACCCTGCAACGCAGCCTGCTGCCACAGCAGTTGCCCGAACAGCCTGCGGTGCAGATCGCCTACCGCTACCTGCCCACGGGCACGCGGGCGGGGGTGGGAGGCGACTGGCTCGACGTGATCCCGCTGTCCGGGACGCGGGTCGCCCTGGTGGTCGGGGACGTCGTGGGTCATGGGATCCATGCGGCCGCCACCATGGGACGGCTGCGCACCGCGGTGCGCACGCTGGCCGACGTCGATCTACAACCCGACGAGCTCCTCACCCAGCTCGACGACCTGGTCATCCATCTGCCCAGGGCCTACGAATCGACGACGGGGGAGCTGGGCGCGACCTGCCTCTACGCGATCTACGACCCGATCTCCCGCCGCTGCTCTCTCGCCAGCGCGGGCCATCCGCAGCCCTTCGTGATCACTCCGGACGGTGCGGTGACGGCGGTCAGCGGACATGCCGGCCCCCCGCTCGGCGTGGGCGGCCTGCCCTTCGAGACCACGGAGGTCGAACTGGCCGAAGGCAGCGTCCTGGCGCTGTACAGCGACGGCCTGGTCCACTCCCGGGAGCTCGACCTCGGTCAGGGCCTCGACCGGCTTCGTCAGGCCCTGGCGTCGTCCGCGGAGTCGCTGGACCCGGCCGGCTCGGTGGGCTCGCTGGACGCCGTCTGCGGCACCGTCATGGACGCCCTGCTCGCAGGTCCCCCGGCCGACGACGTCGCCCTGCTGCTCGCCCGCACGCGTGCGCTCTCGTCCGACCAGGTCGTCACCTGGGACATCCCCGCCGACCCTACGTTCGTCGCACGGGCGCGAGCACTGGCTACCGAGCAGCTCGAGATGTGGCGGCTGGAGGAGCCGTCCTTCGTCACCGAACTGGTCGTGAGCGAGCTCGTCACCAACGCCATCCGCTACGGCAGCTCACCGATCCAGCTGCGGCTCATCCGTGACACGGCACTGATCTGTGAGGTCTCCGACGGAAGCAACACCGCCCCCCACCTGCGGCGGGCCCGCATCTTCGACGAGGGCGGCCGCGGCCTGCTCCTGGTCGCTCAGCTCACCCAGCGATGGGGCACCCGCCACAGCACGACCGGCAAGACCATCTGGTGCGAGCAGGCGCTCCACACGCCCGGACAAGAGCAGTGAGGCGGCGGTCACTCGTTGCGGCTCATCCCCGGTGGCGGAGCTCATCAGCGTCGCTCGCGTTCCGGAGCGCGGCCGGACCGCCGTCCGCTGGTCCCACCTCGCGAACGCGACCGGTGGGCTGCTGGGACCACCCCCCGGGTGGGTGGGAACCGCCGTTCGGGCTCCCATGCCCCGGCGGCTACCGGCGCTGTCCGGACAAGCTCCGTCGCGACGGCTGCTCGGGGAAAGGCGACCTCGAAGTGAAACCGTCGTAGCCGAGCGCACCGCAGCCTCCGCAGCACCGCCTCAGGATCGTCGTAGGGGCCGTTGACGAAGAAGGGCACACCGTCCCGGTCGAAGCTGTGAAACGGCGAAAGTCGAACACTGTGGTCCGCAGCCGAAAATCCGTCACACTCCCCCACCAGCCGCCGCTCGCGCGGCCAGCACCTCGGGCACCCGCCGCTGGGCCCAAACGGCCAACTGCACCACCAACTCGGCCGCCTCCGCGCCGAGCGCCGTCAGGCTGTACTCGACGTGCGGCGGGATCACCGGGAACGCGCGCCGCAGCACGAACCCGTCCCGCTCCAGCATCTGCAGAGTCTGCGCCAGCATCTTCTCGCTGACGCCGTCCACCTTGCGCCGCAGCTCGCTGAACCGGTAGGTGCGCTCGCTGAGCGCCGCCAGCACCAGCACGCCCCAGCGGCTGGTGACATGCTCCAGCACCTCGCGGGACGGGCACATCCGGCTGTAGACGTCGGCGCCCCGCTCGCCGAAGAGGGCCGAGAACGTGGATCCACTGCTACTTACTTGCATGTCAGTACCTTACCTGAAAGTGGGTACTTTCGAATGGTTAGCTTCAAGCCTAGTGTCGGTGACACAGAGATCACCTCACTTTGGGAGCCGTCATGATCGTCGTAACCGGAGCCACCGGGCAGCTCGGCCGCCTTGTCGTCGAAGGGCTGCTGGAGCGGGTCCCGGCCGACCAGGTCGCGGTCGTGGTCCGCTCCGCGGAGAAGGCGGCCGACCTGGCCGCCCGCGGGCTCCAGGTGCGGACCGCCGACTACTCCCGCCCCGAGACGCTGGACGGCGTCTTCGCCGCCGGGGACCGGGTGCTGCTGATCTCCGGCAGCGAGATCGGCCAACGGGTCACGCAGCACCAGGCCGTCATCGACGCCGCCACCAAGGCGGGCGTCGCCCTGCTCGGCTACACCAGCGTGCTCGGCGGCGACCTGGCCACCTTCGGTCTGGCCGACGAGCACCACGCCACCGAGGCCGCGATCCGCGCCTCGGGCCTGCCCTTCGTCCTGCTGCGCAACGGCTGGTACACCGAGAACTACACCGGCACCCTGGGCCAGACGCTGGAGCACGGCGCCGTGTTCGCCAGCGCCGGCGAGGGCCGGGTCGCCTCCGCCACCCGCGCGGACTACGCCGCGGCCGCGGTCGCCGTCCTCACCACCGACGGCCACCAGAACCGGGCCTACGAGCTGAGCGGCGACACCGCCTGGAGCCTGGCCGAGTACGCCGCCGAGGTGGCCGCGCAGTCCGGCCGGCCGGTGGTCTACCGGGAGCTGACGCCGGAGCAGCACGTGGAACTGCTGCTCGGCGCCGGCCTGCCGCAGCCGTTCGCGGAGACCCTGGTCGACGTGGACGCCGGCATCGCCCGCGGCGAGCTGGCGGTGGCCACCGGTGACCTCTCCCGCCTGATCGGCCGCCCGACCACCGCGCTGGCCGACACCGTCAGGGCTGCGCTGCAACAGTGACCCACGCGGTACCGACGGAGTCGCCGGGGGCACCGTGTCAGTACGGGCGGGCTACCCAGCGGCTCCCAGGGGGTCGCAGGGGGTCGCAACTGGCGTTCAAGGGTCGCACGATTGAGGGCTCTGGGCGTGCAGCAGCGTCATGCCGTCCCTCTTGGGAGTTGGGCCTCGGGACCCGCACGGCAGCCGAACGCTCAGCGCAGTGCGCCGAAGAACTTCCGCACGTCGGCGACGAGGAGATCCGGCGCTTCCATTGCCGCGAAGTGGCCACCGCAGTCGAAGTCCGACCAGTGGGTGATGTTGTTGCTGTACTCGGCGTAGCGACGGATCGCGACGTCCTCGGCGAACACGGCGACGCCGGTGGGCGTGGTGGCGGGCTCCGAGTGCCAGGTACCGGAGTGCATGTTCTCGTAGTACATCTGCGCAGCCGAGCCTGCCGTTCCTGTGAGCCAGTACAGCATCACGTTGGTGAGCAGCAGATCGCGGTCGACGGCGGTCTCGGGCAACTCAGCGGCGGGGAAGGTCCACTCCTTGAACTTCTCTACGATCCATGCGAGTTGGCCTACCGGTGAGTCGTTCAGCGCGTAGCTGATGGTCTGTGGGCGGGTGGCCTGGACCTCAAAGTAGCCGCGCCCGTCGTCCTGGAAGTTCTTGCGCCGGTCCAGTCTCGCCCGCTCCGCGTCGGTGAAGGTGGCCCGCTCCTCATCCGTCACGTCCCCGAAAGGTATGAACCCGAAGGTGGCAGCGTTGACGTGCACCCCCACCACCCGGTCGGCGGCGGCCCGGCCCAGCTCCGGGGCAACGAACGCACCCAGGTCACCACCCTGAGCGCCGTACCGCCGATACCCGAGCCGGCTCATCAACTCCGCCCAGGCCGCCGCAACCCGGCCGGTGTTCCAGCCGGTCTCGCGGGTCGGCCCGGAGAAGCCGAAACCGGGTAGCGAAGGGATGACCAGGTGGAAGGCATCCGCGGCGTCACCGCCGTGCGCGGCGGGGTCGGTGAGCGGGCCGATGACTTTGGAGAATTCCACGACCGACCCCGGCCAGCCGTGGGTGAGGATCAGGGGCATGGCGTCCGGCTCGGCCGAACGCACGTGCAGGAAGTGCACGTTCTGCCCGTCGATCTCCGTGGTGAACTGCGGTATCGCGTTCAGCTCGGCCTCATGCGCGCGCCAGTCGTACGACGTGCGCCAGTACTCGGTCAGGTCCTTGAGATAGGCCACTGGCACGCCGCGGCTCCACCCGACGCCGGGCAGTTCGGCCGGCCAGCGGGTGGCCGACAGCCGGGCACGAAGCTCGTCGAGATCGGCCTTGGGGATGTCGATCCGGAAGGGAGTAATCGTCTCGCTCATAAGCAACAAGGTACCGGCGCTACTGAACTTGAATGCGTGATATCGGTCAGCCGTCCATGATCAGGCCGGTGCCGGCCACGCAGCTTCGGCGCCGCCCGATGCAGTTCATGAGCGTCTGCCGCGCAGGACCGATCCGGCTGCCAAGCCGGTGCTCAAGCCGATCAGGATACCCACCGGCGTGGGCCACGCGCGCGATCTCGCCGTAGCGGCCCCGCCAGGCGGGCCGGATGTCACGGTTGAGCGAGTCGGTGGCCCGGCGGCGGCAGCCGCCACCAAGAAGAGCCAGTGTCGCCCGCACCTCGTGGACGGCTGCCCCGCCGGCACCGACCTGATCACCAACGGCTGACCGGCACCACTCGATCAAGTTCAGTAGCGGACACCTTCTGTCCGGTGCTGCTGGAGCAGGCGCTGGTCGCGGTTGACCGCCGGCTGACGCCGGGCGGGCGAACCGATCGCGGCATTGAAGCGGCTCGGGCACGAGCATCGCGCGGGCAGGGTCTGCTCGTCCGGGGTGTCAGGACTCGTCGAGGTCCAGCCAGGAGCGGTGCCACAGCAGGCCGCACTGGCGGTCGCAGCCGCTACCCGCCAGGGGTTGGCCCGAGCAGCGCAGTCGGTCCAGGATGTACCAGTCGCCGGTCGGATGCTGCCACCGTGGCAGGGCACGGTGTTGGACGTGGGTGAGGACCGGATGCCGCGTGCCGGTGTGGGCAGCCATGCCGGGCTGGAAGGGGACGCCGTCCAGGGTGCCGTGGGCGTCCAGGGTGGCCTGGATCTCGGCGAGCGGTCGGACCGTGGCGTAGGCCGCCGACGGGCGCGGCTCCGCAAGTTCTGCGGTGGCGGGTTCGAGCCAGTCGTCGCGGAACAGCAGGGCGCAGGCCAGGCCGCATCCTTGGTCGCCGTGCGGGCCCAGGCAGGTCGCGCCGGCCAGGGTGACGGTGCGTGAGATGCGGCGCATCCGGTAGTGGTCGTCCACCATGCGTCGCACCGAATGCTCGACCTGGTAGGTGCGCCCGCAGAAGGCCCACTGGCCGTCGGTGAACCACAGGCCGTGCAGGCGGTTGCGGTCGTCCAGCGTGGCCTTGACGGCGTCGGTGTCCTTGACCCGCACCCAATCGCCCACCTCGTAGGCGGAGCGCCCACCGGGTTGCGGCAGACTGCGGAACCGCTCGCGCAAGCGCTCCCGCAGCAGCCGTGAGCGCCGCACAGCCCCCAGCGGGGGTGTGGGGCGTAGCGGCAGCCCCTCGAACTGGCAGCGCGGCCTCGCGCTGAGAATCTCGGCGCCGCCGCGCAGACCTGCCTTCGTCCCGGCCACGTTCACCACTCCTGCCCTTCGGTGCCCCTCGGTCCCCTGGAGGTCGAGCCTCGCGCCCGCGCAGGTATCCCGGGGTGTGAATGCCCGATTGCCATCCGAAAGGGATCCGTCTGGGAGCATGCTCCCGGAGATCGAAAGGCCGTCCAGGTGGCCCGGACCGTCGGCGAACGGGGCTATCGGACAGGCAGTGCGGAGGGGCATGGCGGTCAAGCCGATCGGCCGAAGTGGATCACTGGTAAGCCGCGGCCTTCCCCGCCCGCCGTGACCGTGGAGCCCCGGCATCGCGGCGGTCAGCGGGCGCCCGAGCTTGGACTGACCAGATCACTCCGTCACGGGCAGGCACTCGGCGAGCAGGTCGACGACATCGCGCCAGGCTCGCTGTGCGTGCCGCGGGTGGTAGCCGACGCCGGGGACCACGGGATGGCCGACCGGCGGGTGGTGGAAGGCGTGCAAGGCGCCGCCATAGACCACGAGGCGCCAGTCGACGCCCGCGGCGATTGAAATGCGGCGGCGGCTCACAAGAGCCGTCACAACCCCCGTTCCCACGGGAGCACCTGCCCCTGCACCACGCGCGACACAGGTTCCGGAGTCAACCCCTGAAGGATTTGCAGGGCCGACCATTAAGCGCCGCGTCGGCTGTGCAACGCAGCGCCAACACCGACGGCAGCCGGTGTGAACTGTCTTGACAGTAAACGGCATTGGGTTCAACTTATTGTCATGCTCAGAACGTTGACAACGTTGTCAGAGAGGAATGACCCAACCATGCCACGACTACGTGGAAAGAACCGGGCCTTACCCGCCCTCCTCGCCGCAGGAGCTCTGCTCGCCTACGGCGCCGGCTCGCCTACGGCCTTCGCGGCGGCCCCGGCCGCTAAGGCCGCCCTGGTCACCGCACCCGCCTCGCTGGTGAACCCGTTCATCGGCACCTCCAACACGGCGGACGACTTCCCCGGCGCGGACGTGCCGTTCGGCATGGTGCAGTGGAGCCCTGACACCCCCTCCCGTCCGGACGGCGGCGGCTATGAGTACAAGGACTCGTCGATCACCGGCTTCAGCCTCACTCATATCGCCGGCCCTGGCTGCGGGGCCGGCGGCGACATACCGGTGCTGCCGACCGTCGGTGCGGTCAGCACCAGCGCGACGGACGCGTTCTCGCACGCCAACGAGTCGGCAACGCCGGGCTCGTACACCGTCTCACTGAACAACGGGGTGAAGACCGAGCTGACCACCACCACCCGCAGCGGGATGGCTCGGTTCACCTTCCCGTCCACCACCCAGGCCAACCTGGTCTTCAAACTGACGGGCAGCCAGAACGGCGACTCCAACACCCAGTTCAACGTGGTCAGCGACACCGAGGTCAGCGGCCAGGTCACCAGCGGGAAATTCTGCGGTGCGGGCAACGCGTACACCGTGTACTTCGACATGGTCTTCGACCAGCCATTCGCCACCAACGGGACGGCGGCGGTCAAGGACGCCGTCCCGAGCGCCACGGCGAAGACCGGGGTCGCGCCCAGCGCCCCCGAGCCGAAGAACAAGCCCACACTGCACGGGAAGGCCCCGGCCTCCAAGGTCGCACCCAAGACGGTGACTCCGCAGGCCGCAGCGAGCGACGGCTACGTCACCTTCAACACCACCGGCAACCCGGTGGTGCAGGCCAAGGTCGGCATCTCCTACGTCTCCACCGCGAACGCGGTCGCCAACCGCACCGCCGAGAACCCGAACTGGACCTTCAGCTCCACCCAGAGCGCAGCGCTGGGCGACTGGAACTCGGTACTCGGACGGGTCTCCACCGCCGGCGGCACCGCCGCCCAACAGGCAGTCTTCTACACCGCGCTCTACCACTCCCTGCTGCACCCCAACGTGATCAGCGACAGCAACGGCCAGTACTACGGCTTCGACGGCAAGACCCACACCGTCGACTCCGGCCACCAAGCCGCCTACGCCAACTACTCGGGCTGGGACATCTACCGCTCACAAGCCCAACTCGAAGCGCTGGTCGACCCGCAGGCCGCCTCGGACACCGCGCAGTCCATGGTCGACGACTACGCGCAAACCGGCCTGTTCCCCAAGTGGTCCGAGGACAACGGCGAGAGCTACGTCATGGTCGGCGACCCGGCCGACGAGATCCTGGCCGACTACCACGCCTTCGGCGCCACCGGCTTCGACAGCGCCACCGCGCTGAACGACATGGTCGCCGAGGCCACCGGCACCAACAACAACCGCCCCGGACTGACCTACCTGGAGCAGTTGGGCTACCTGCCGAGCGACGGAAGCTACGGCTGCTGCAACTTCTACGGCCCGGCCTCCACCACCCTGGAATACGACTCGGCCGACTTCGCCGTGTCAGCCCTGGCCGGGGCACTCGGCGACAGCGCACACCAGACCGCCTTCGCGAACCGGGCCCAGGACTGGCACAACCTCTTCGACTACAGCAGCGGCTTCATCCAGCCACGCGATGCCCACGGCACGTGGACCGCCGGCTTCTCACCCACCTCGGGGACCGACTTCGTCGAGGGCGACTCCTGGCAGTACACCCCGATGGTGCCGTTCGACGTGCACGGCCTGGCCACCGCCATGGGCGGCGACAGCAAGCTGGCGTCCTTCCTGGACACCGACCTCTCCTCGCTGACCGGCGGCAACGGGTACACCGACCTGGGCAACGAACCCAGCCTCAACATCCCCTGGGAGTACGACTACGTCGGCCGGCCGTACAGGACCCAGCAGGTGGTCCGACAGGTCCAGGACCAGATCTGGACCGACGCACCCGGCGGCCTGGCCGGCAACGACGACCTCGGCGAGATGAGCTCCTGGTACGTGTGGTCCGCGCTGGGCCTGTACCCGGAGACCCCCGGCACCGCCGACCTGGCCCTCGGCTCGCCGATGTTCACCCAGGCCCTGATCACCCTGCCGTCCGGCAACACGCTGACGGTCAACGGCAGCGGCGCGGCCGACAACGCCCCCTACGTCCAGTCCGCCACCTGGAACGGGTCGAGCTGGAACAACGCCTACGCGCCGGCCGGCGCGATCAGCGGTGGCGGGACTCTGGGCTTCACCCTCGGCACCACCGCCAACACCTCCTGGGCCTCGGCCGCCTCGGCCGCGCCGCCCTCCTACGCCGGGAACCCCGGCTACAGCAACATCGGCGTCTCCGCCGACTCCGCCTCCTCCTCGGCCGACTTCGACGGCGGCGGCTGGAGCTACTCCGCCACAGCCCTGGCCACGGCCGGGGTCGACCCGGGCGGCACGGTCAGCGCCGGCGCGGTGACCTACACCTGGCCCGATGTCGCCGCGGGCCAGCCGGACAACTACCTGGCGAACGGTCAGACAATCCCGGCGTCGGGCTCGGGGGCGATCTCCTTCCTCGGCTCGGCGAGCAACGGGCCCTCCTCGGGAACGGCGACCGTCAGCTTCACCGACGGCAGCACCCAGTCCGTCCCCCTGGCCTTCTCCGACTGGACCCTCAACGGCGGCTCGGCGACAGCGCTGTCCGGCAGCACTGTCGCGGCCACGGCCGCCTACCGCAACCAGGCGGGCACCACCTCCGACACGGTCAAGACCTACCTGTTCAGCAGTGCGCCGGTCACGCTGACAGCCGGGAAGACGGTGACGAGCGTTCGGCTGCCGTCGGCCGTGAGCGCGGGGGCACTGCACGTCTTCGCCGTCGGTTTCAGTACCGCAGGCGGAGGAGGCGGCACCCCGGCGACCGGTCCGATCACCTCCGGTGTAAGCAGCGGCCTGTGCGTCGACGACCTGCACAGCGTCACTACCAACGGGAACCCGATCGACCTCTACACCTGCAACGGCACCACCGCCCAGAGCTGGACGGTCGGCAGCGACGGCACCCTCCAAGTGCTCGGCGGCTGCCTGGACGTCAGCAACAGCGGCACCGCTGACGGCACCAAGGTGCAGTGGTACACCTGCAACGGAACCGGAGCGCAGCAGTGGCAGCCGGGCAGTTCCGGCTCCCTGGTCAACCCCAACTCCGGGAAGTGCCTCGACGACCCGGGATCCACAACCGTCACCGGCACCCAGTTGCAGATCTACACCTGCAACGGCACCAACGCCCAGAAGTGGAACCTGCCCTGACCCAGTGACGGCTCGGCTCTGCCGGTCCCGGCGCACCCGCACCGGGACCGGCAGTGTCTTCGTCTCTCGGCACTTCCCCGCTCGCGCGACCAACGCCGCCGCCCGCAGCGCCGGTGGTACCCGTCTCCCCCTGCCGCTCCACGGGCTGCGAGCCGCCACTCTCTTTCATCCGAGGAACACTTGCCTTTACAGGCGGGCTACGATCTCTTCGTCTATGAGGGCTGTTATGGAGGTTCCCTCGGAGCCCCCTTCCACGTGCGCGGTTACGGTTACCACCGCTTCCTTGTCCGGGGAGACTATGCAGAGCTGGCCGTATCTTCCTGCCATTTTGTACGTCTTTTCCCCGGGGGTGCACCAGATGCCCAGGCCGTAACTGTCCGAGAGGCGGAAGCCTTCGTCTGTCGGGTCCTGCATGGTCGGGACGGTCTCGGTCGCGATTCGCGCGCAGTATTCGGCGGGGACCAGCTGGCGGCCTTCGTGGCGGCCCTCGTCGAGCAGGAGGCGGCCGAAGCGGGCCAGTTCGGAGGTCCTCAGGTAGAGGCCACTCTCCGCTATCGGGTGGCCGAGGGGGCAGGTGTGCCACTGGGGGTTGTGGATGGCAAGCGGGGTGAAAAGGCGGGGCAGCAGGTAGTCGCGGATGTTGGCGCCGGTCGCGGCGCGCAGGGCGCGGGCCGCTACGTACGGGCCGATGCCGGCGTACCTGAAATACGTGCCGGGCTTGTGCGCCAGCGGGGTCGCGAAGAAGTCAGCGGCCGGGTCCGGAACCCCGACAGGGTCGTCGGCCAGCTCGAGGACCGGGCTGCCGGACGTCATCATGAGCAAGTGCCGGAGTGTGACCTGGTCCAGGCCGGGCGCGGCAGAGCCGGCCAGCTCGGGGTAGTACGTGAGGGCGGGGTCGTCCAGGGCGAGGCGGCCTTCGGCTTCGGCGATGCCGAGCGCTACGGACGTAAAGGTCTTCGAGACCGACCGCACGTCGATTCGGTCGTCCGAGCGGAGCCTGCGTTCGACCGGCTCGGCACCACGGCGGTAGATGTGCACTCCGTAGAGTTCCATGTCCTCTCGTTCGGCGGACCGGACCAGGGCATCGATGAGTTCTCGCATGGCTGGGAGCCTAGTAGCGGGGTCTGACATTCGCGGCTGTCTGCGCCGCGTCACCGCGGCCCCGCCCGGATGGACCGGTGGGCAGTTGGTGCCCGGCAGGACGTGTCAGGCGGTCAAGGTGATCGCTCTGGTGACCGCCGTGATCGCAGGGGTGGGCCGGCCGGGGAGGCGTGCCACCAGCACTCGGCGGATTTCGGGGGGTGCTCCCTCGACGTTCAGCAGGTTGACCCCAACCGGCAGGGCGGGCGAGAGCCGGGACGGAACCGTCGTCACGCCGAAGCCGCCGGCGACCAGTTGGAGCTTGGTCAGCCAGTCGCGAGCGGAGTGGAGGATCCGCGGCCGTCCGGGCAGGCCGGGCCAGACACCCAGCAGCGATTCGGAGTTCGAGGCGGGGCTGGAGATCCACGGAACGTCGATCAGTTCGTCGACGTGCACGGTGGTCCGGCCGGCGAACTGTCCGGTCGACTGCACCGCGATGGCCAGTTCGGTGTCGGCGACGGTCTGGACGTGGAGCCGGGGCGACTCCCCGTCCGACGGCCGGTGGGGCGGACGGGACGTCAGCAGGGCGAGGTCGATCGAGCCGGCACGCAGCGCCCGGCTGAGGGTGGGCGTGGTGCCCTCGATCGTGGTGACCGTGATGTGGGGGTCGGCCGCCGCGAGCCGTGCCAGTGCGGCGGGCAGCATCGCCGCGCCGGCGCTCAGGAACACCCCGAGCCGCACGAGTTCGGTCTGCGGGACGGCGCCCGTGAGGTCGCGCTCGGCCGCCGCGACGGACTCAAGGATCGTGCGGGCGTGCCGCAGCAGGGTCAGCCCTGCGGCGGTGAGCCGCACTCCGTCGGCGCGGCGTTCGAACAGGGTCGTGCCTGCGCTCCGTTCGAGGGAGGCGGCTTGGCGCGAGACCGCCGACTGTGTGTAGCCGAGCCGGGCGGCTGCGGCGGTGAAGCTGCCGGACTCCGCTATCTGTCGCAGAACCCGCAGGGCGGAAGTGGAGATGTCCATGCGTCCTAGGCATACCACGGATGCCAGATCATCGCTTCCCGCATGTCTGTCCGGCTCCTAGGGTCGGTCCTGCGAACTCGGACGAACATGGAGGCCAGCAAATGCGAGCAGCGATACTGACAGGGTTCGGCGCCCCGCTCACGGTGCGACAGGTGCCCGACCCCGAGGCGGGCGGTGGCGAGGTGGTGGTCGAGGTGCTCGCCGCTTGCGTGCCGCCTTACGCGGCCGAGGTCTTCAGCGGCGAACGGAACTACCCTCTGGTCCCTCCCGTCGTGCCAGGCATCGGCGGAGTGGGACGGGTCGTCCGTGTCGGCCCGGACGCCACCCGACTGCGAGCCGGCGACCTGGTGTGGTGCGATTGCACGGTGCGCTCGCGGGACGACGCCCTGACCCCCGACATCACGCTCCAGGGCTGGAGCTCCCGGGGCGAGGGCGGCGCGCGGCTCGCCCGGTACCTGCACGACGGGTCGTTCGCCGAACTCATGAGGGTTCCGACGGAGAACGTCTTCCCGCTGCCCGCCACCGCGGGGCAGGACCCGGCCCGCTGGGCCGCGCTCAGCGTGCACGCCATCCCCTACGGCGGGCTGCTGGCCGGCCGGCTCGCAGCCGGGGAGACGCTGCTCGTCAGCGGGGCCACCGGCAACCTCGGTAGCAGTGCGGTCGCAGTCGCGCTCGCGATGGGGGCGGGCCGCGTGGTCGCCCCAGGCCGCAACCGGGCCGCGCTCGACCTCCTCCGCGACCGGTTCGGTCCGCGCGTCCGCCCGGTCCCGCTGACCGGGGACGAGGCCGTCGACCGCGCGGCCATGTCCGCGGCGGGCGACGGCCCGATCGACATGGTGATCGACCTGCTCCCGCCGAGCGCACCCAGCTCGGCGACGCGTACAGCGGCGATGACCGTGCGCGAGTACGGCCGCGTCGTCCTCATGGGCGGTGTCGGCATGCTCGGTGGCGAGGACCTTGCGCTCCCGTACCCGTGGATCATGCGCAACTCCGTTACCGTGAGCGGGCAGTGGATGTACCCGCGCACGGCGAACGCGGGCATCGTCCGGCTCCTCGCCTCGGGCGCGCTGGACCTCGGCCCCGAGCGGGTACGGTCGTTCGACCTCGACGCCGTCAACGACGCCATCGCGTACGCCGCCGCGCACGGCGGCCCGTTCGACCGCACCACCCTCACCCCACAACCCATCGGCTGAACAGGACTGCCGGTCCTGCTCCACCAGGCCCTGGCCGAACTGCGCGGGACCCTCGGAGCAAAATCCCAGGGGGGCCGCGGTCAGCTCGTCCAGGTCTTGAGGTGGGCGGCGACCTCGCGAGTACGGGCAGGCCGTCGCGGGCGGCGCGTGCCAGCGGTAGGACGGTGTCCGGGCCAGGGCTGACGGGAAGGTCGCACGCGGCCAGGTAGGCGGCGGTGACGGACGTGCCGATCGAAGCTCACGTGGAACGGCGAGAGCTTGGGCGAGTTGGGCGAACCCGTCGTGCGAGGAGTTCAGTGCGTGCCTTTGAGTCGCACGGTGACGGTGGTGCCGACGCCGACGGTGGATCGCACCGAGACCTGGCCCTGGTGGGCGTGGATGATCGCTTCCACGATGGCGAGGCCCAGGCCGGATCCGCCGTAGGCGCGGCTGCGGCTGGCCTCGGCACGCCAGAATCGTTCGAAGACCCGCGGCAGGTCCTGCGGTGGAATACCGGGGCCGTTGTCGGCCACCTCTATCTGGGCGTATCCGGGTGTGGTGGCGACTGTGACGTGCACGTCGGTCTCGGGCGGCGTGTGCTGGACGGCGTTGCCGACAAGGTTGCGCAGCACTTGCTGCAGGCGGGCGGCGTCGCCGGTCACCGGTGCGGGTCCGGTGGCGGTCAGGGTGATGCCGCGGGCCGGGTTGATCACTTGCGCGTCGTCCACGACGCCGGCGGCCAGCGCGGTGAGGTCGAGCGGAGCCTGTTCGACGGGTCGGCCCGCGTCGAGGCGGGCCAGCAGCGAAAGATCCTCGACCAGCAGCCGCATGCGGCCGACCTCGTTCTCGATGTGGACGAGCGCGGCCTCGAGGCGGGGCCCGGTGAGGCCGCCCTGACGGTGCAGGTCGAGCCAGCCGGAAATGGTCGACAGCGGGGTGCGTAGTTCGTGCGAGGTATCGGCGGCCAGCGAGCGGACCGCGGCTTCGGCACGGGCCTGCGCGTCGAATGCGCGATTGACCGCTTCGGCCAACTGATCCGTTTCGCTGCGGTCTCCGCGGGTGGGAAGGCGTTCGGTCAGGTGGCCTTCGGCGATGGTGTCTGCGCTGTCGGCCATCGTGGCCAGCGGCCGCAGGCCCACGCGCAGGACGAGGACGGCAAGGGCGAGCAGCAGGACCAGGGCGGCGGCGGCGATCGCCAACTGGCGGGCGAAGAGGGTGTCGGTGGTGGAGTTGTCGACGGAGGTGTCGATGACCAGGATGAGGGCGGCAGGCCGCACGGGGGAATGCCCGGTCCGCTGAAGAACCAGGCCGGGGCTGGGAATGCGGATGGCGCTGAGGTCGTCGTGGCCGCCTGCGTTGTCGTAGTCGACGACACGGCCTGTGGGGACGGCGGCCGTCGCGCGGACCAGCGGCCCGGGCGCGAGGTCGGCCGATCCGCTGGAGGACAGTATCCGGTCCTGCCCGTCGAGGGCGATGCTGCCGTACGGCGGGCTCAGCAGGGCGGAGAGCAGATCGCTGTCGGCGATTCGCGGGGCCTGGGCGGTGACGGCCCGCAATCGGGCGGCGTTGTCCTGCAAGGTGCGGGTGTAGCGATTGTGGAGGTAGTCACTCAGTAGCAGCGTGCCGATCGCCGAATTGGCTGTCAGCCCGGTCACCAGCAGAAGTGCGAGTCCGGCGAGGATGCGCAGGCGGACGCTGGCTCGGGACGGACGCAGCCGGCCGTGGATGGCTGCCAGGTTCATCGGACGGCCTTCTGCCGGAGGGTGTAGCCGACGCCGCGGACGGTGTGCAGCAACGGGGCGCGCCCGTGGTCGATCTTGCGGCGGAGATTGGAGATGAAGCGTTCAACGACGACCGAGTCGCCGCCGAAGTCGTACTGCCAGACGGCTTCGAGGATCTGCGACCGGGACAGCACGTGGCCCTGGTGGGCCATCAGGTGGTGCAGGAGCCGGTATTCGGTGGGCGACAGGTCGACCGTTTCGCCGCCGCGGCGCACTTCGTGGCGCAGGTCGTCGAGTTCCAGATCGCCGCAGCGCAGCGTGGATTCATGGTCGGCGGGTTGGCCGCCGCGGGCGCGGCGTAGCAGTGCCTGCAGGCGGGCTCCGACCTCGACGACGCTGAACGGCTTGGTGACGTAGTCGTCGCCGCCCAGACGCAGGCCTCGGACCCGGTCCTCCACTGCGTCCCTGGCGGTGAGGAAGAGCACGGGGACCGTGATTCCCCGGTCGCGCAGGAGCTGCAGGATCTCGAAGCCGTCCACCCGGGGAAGCATGACGTCCAGGACGATGACATCGGGTGGGCGGCGGGCGACCTGGGCAAGCGCCTCGGCCAGGTCACCCGCCGCGTCCACATCGAACCCGGCGAAAGCGAGTGCGGAGATCAGCAACTGCCGGATACCCGGATCGTCGTCGATGACCAGGACACGATCGACACCGGCGTCGGCCGAGGTACCGGCAGGATCGATCATCGCGCCACTGTCTCCGTTTCCAGGTCGTCGCCGATCGCGGCACTGTCCGCGCTACCGGCCCCAGCGGTGATGCTCTCACCCTCGGCGGCGAGGTGTGGCAGGAAGCGGTCGAGTCGGCGTGGGATCTGCCAGGAGCGGTCGCCGAGGAGGGCGAGGACCGCGGGCACCAGGGTCATCCGGACCGCGAAGGCGTCGACGAGGACGCCGAAGGCGAGTCCGAAGGCGATCGGCATGACGTCGGGGTCCTTGCCGAACAGGAAGGCGACGAAGACGGCGACCATGATCAGGGCGGCGGCGGTCACCACCCGGGAGGCGTTGCGGGCCCCGACGAGGATCGCGCGGCGGGCGTCCCCGCGGCGCGCGTAGTCTTCGCGCATGGCGGAGACCAGGAACACCTCGTAGTCCATCGCGAGTCCGAACAGCACGGCCATGACGATGATGGGGGCGAAGCTGGCGACCGGGCCGAGGCTGGGCACCCCGAGCAGGCCCGCGAGCCAGCCCCATTGGAAGACGGCGACTGTCGCGCCGAAGGCGGCGCCGAGAGAGAGCAGGAATCCGACAGTGGCCTTGACGGGGATGGCGATGGATCGGAACGCGATCATCAGCAGCAGCAGCGACAGGCCCACGACGACGAGAGCGAACGGGATCAGCGCGCCGCTGAGTTTGGTGGCGACATCGATGCCGACGGCGGTCTGGCCGGTTACGGCGACGTAGCTGCCGTTCTGGCGGGCTACTGGTGCGACGGCCACGTTCAAACGGGAGACGAGATCGCGGGTCTGCTGACTGCGCGGGCCGGTGGTCGGGGTGACCTGGATCCGGGCGGCCGTGCGGTCGTCGGCCGTGTCGATGCCGCTGATCTCCGCGATGCCGTTGACGCCATGGAGTCTCGCTTCCACCGCAGCGGCGGTCTGCGACGTGGCCGTCGCGTTCGTGCTCTCGACGAGAACCACCAGAGGCCCGTTGGCGCCGGGCCCGAAGGCATGGCCGATCATGTCGTACGCCTGGCGGGTGACCGTCGACTTGGCGTTCGAGCCGTCGTCGGTCAGGGCCATCTGCAACCGCAGAACGGGGGCGGCGATCACCAGGAGCCCGAGCGTCACGAGGATGAGATTGCGTATCGGGTGGCGTAGGACACCGCCGACCCACCTCGTGCCCATCGTGGTCCTGTCCGGGTCGGACAGATGGGCCGCCCTGGAGCCGGACTTGGGAACGAGCCTGCGACCGAAGGCGGACAGCAGGGCGGGTAGCAGTGTCAATGCCATGAGCACGGCCATCGCGACGGCACCCGCCGAGGCCAGGCCCATGGAGGTGAGCATCGGTACGCCGGCCACCGACAGCCCGGCCAGGGCGATGAGCACGGTCGCTCCGGCGAAGACCACGGCGCTGCCCGCGGTCGCGGTGGCCTTCGCCACCGACTCCAGGACCGGCAGCCCTGCGGCCAGTTGCGCGCGGTGCCGCGAGACGATGAGCAGCGCGTAATCGATGCCGACCGCGAGACCGATCATGGTCGCCAGGGTGGGGGCGTTCTCGGAGATGCCCACCGCCGAGGCCACGGTCAGGATCGCCATCATGCTGCCGATCACTCCGAAGATGGCGGTGAGCAGCGGCAACCCGGCCGCCAGCATCGAACCGATCGTGATGAACAGGATCGCGAGGGCGACGAGTATGCCGATCAGCTCGGTCGGACCGATCGGGGAGTTCGTCGGAGCATACGCGTCACCGCCGTAGACGGCGGTGAGCCCAGCCCGCTCCGCGGTGGTCCCGGTGCCCTTGAGGGCATCCAGAGTCGCGGCGGGCACGTCAGCATCCTTCTTGGTGCTGAAGACCACGTCGGCCACCTCGGTCCGCCCGTCGGGCGACAGCGCACTGGAGCCGGGCGGGCTGACTCCCGTGACGCCGGCGACCTCCCTCGCGGCGGCCAGGCTGGCACGCAGCGGCCCGGCGAGTGCGGCTTCGGTGAGCTTGTGACCGGGCGGCGCCTGGAAGACGATCTGCGCGGACTGCTTGTCCTGGTCCGGCGCCGGCCACTCTCGGTCCATCCGCGTCAGCGCGGTCTGGGCCGGGGAGCCAGGGATGGACTTGGTGTTCTGCAGCGAGCCGCCGATCGAGATCCCCAGCGCGATGACAGCCGCCAGTACGATCAGCCATCCGACAATCATCGTGCGCCGGCGTCGTGCGCCGAAGGCGCCCAGCCGGTACAGGAGCATGCCCATGACCTATCCCTTGTCAGGTGGTGGAAGTGACTCCACCGATCCTGTTCGGCCCCCTTGATGGCCCGCCCCCGCTGCACTTGACGGTTTGCTGACGGCCGACTCCGGAACCGAGGTGACAGGGGTGACCATCGCCCTGGGGCTGTTCATCGCGAACCGCAGGACCAGGCGGGGCCGTTCGGTCGGACGGCTTTGTGTACAACGGGGACCGGGGCCCGGGGCGGTCATCGGATGCTGATCCGCCGTCGTCGTCATCACGGCGAGGTCCGCCGGGCGCAAGGGCCTCGGCCCCGCCACCGCAGGCGTCCGTCCCCCTCTTACGTCAGTCCGGCAGCCAGTGCAGCTCCTGCGCCAGGGCCTTGGCGACGGCACGGACGCGGTGGTGCAGTGGCGACTGCTCGCGTGGGAGGACCAGGTGGATCGTCAGGCTGGGCGCGCCCCGCAGCGGTCGCCAGGTGAGACCGGCCGGTTGCACCGTGACCGCGGCTTCTCCGGCCGGGGCGAGGGTGATCCCGTCGCGCAGGTCGCGCTGAGACATGTCGAAAGAGACCGCGGGCGTGTGGAATCGGGGGTGTGGTCGGGTGTCTCGGAACAGTGCGGACAACTGATCGTGGATCACGGGGTTGGTCGCACGGTCCGGGAGTCGCAGCGGATACGCGGCGGCGTCGGCGATCTCGATCACCGGGTGTTCGGCCAGCGGATGGTGCTGCGCCAGCTGGACCCCGACGCGCTGACGCCGCAGCAGGATCCGGCGCACGCCACGGCCCGGCTGTTCACCACGGGTGACCCCGGCATCGATGCGGCCGTCGGCGACCGCGGGGGAGATCTCCGGTGTCGCCATCGGGACCGCGCCGACCTCGATGCCGCTGTTGCCGCGAATCAGCCTGTCCACCAGGGCCGGTACCGTCTCGGCCCCGGTGCTGAGGCTGTATCCGATGCGCAGCGTGCCCAGCTCCCCGGCCGCCGCGCTCCGGGCGGTGTCCCATGCCCGGTCCAGCGCCGCCAGCGCGGGCGGCGCGGACTCCGCCAAAGCCGCACCGGCCGTGGTCAGTACGACGCTACGGGTGTTGCGGGCCAGCAGGGCGGTGCCGAGTTCCGCCTCCAATCGGCGCATCCGGGCGCTGAGTGCGGGCTGTGCGATCCCGATCCGTGCGGCCGCACGGGTGAAGTTCAACTCCTGCGCCAGCACCAGGAAGTACCGCAGGCTCACCGTATCCGGCGCCACGTGACCCCCTGCCGATTGATAACGATCCGTTCTGAGTCTATCCCGTACCGGTCTTTCCCTCGACCGCACATCAAGCCCTAACCTGCGCATATGACGATTCCACCGACCGCAGTACCCGTCGCCGGGATCGACCGATCTGGGTGTCAATTCGAAGTCGGCCGCCGTCCGGCCCAACACAGGAGGCTCCCATGGCCAAGGGCTACTGGGTCAGTGTCTACCCCGCCATCTCCGACCCTGAGAGTCTGACTGCCTACGACAAGCTGGCGCGTCCGGCTGTCCAGGCCGGGGGCGGACGCGTCCTGTCCCGTGGCGCCCGAGTCGTCGCCCACGAGGCCGGAATCACCCAACGCGTCGTTCTGATCGAGTTCGACAGCCTTGAACAGGCCGTCGCGGCATACGAGAGCGAGGCATACCAAAAGGCGCTGCCGGCCCTCCCCGACGGCGTCGAGCGCGACTTCCGCATCATCGAAGGCATCGACTGACCGGCGGCCCCAGCCATCGCTGAGCATCCGTCACCTGATACGCACACAGTGCTGAACGACGGCTCACGAGACGAGTTCGAAGCCATGTCCCGCGTCCCGGTTCGTCGTCGAAGTCCTTGAAGGTCTTCCGTCTGCCGGACCGTGGAGGACGACGCCCGCGCGATCCTCGACAGGCACTGAAACACCCGGGATGCGCGGCCAACCCGGGCACGCCGACCACAGCGGCAGCACCTGTCTGCGTATCGGCACGTCGAAAAGGGGCCGGCAGAAAGGCCCGCTTCGACCCACCGTGAGGAGCGCCGGGGAGTCGAAGCCCACCTTGCGCATTGGTGGCCCGGCCCAGTGCCTCAAGAAGCGGCCGAACTCACATCGCGCAGACAGCACGTGGCCCCGGCGCCCACTACTGGCGCCGGGGCCACGTGCCCTGACGACGGTCCTCACCAGTTGGTCTCGCCCGTGAAATACTCGGCCGCCCGGCGCAGGATCTCGCGATCCTGCTTCAGCTCGGCGACCTGCCGACGAAGCCCCCGATTGGACCCCACACGGATCCAGCTCCGTAGCGTCTCGGTGTTGACCCCAAACTTTCTCGCACTGACCCTCACCGACCACCAGGGCCGCGGACCTGATGGTCGGCGTGCCCTGCGATGATGCAGATCATGCCGTTCAAGGTCGCAGTCCTCGCCTCGCACGCCGGGTCCAACCTCCGCGCACTGATCACCGCCTCTCTGCAACCAGCAAGCGCGTTCGCGATCGCCGTGGTCATCAGCAACAACAGCGGTTCGGGCGCCCTGGCCCACGCACACGACCACGGCATCGCCACCGCGCACCTGTCCAGCCGCACCCATCCCGATCCCGACGCGCTCGACCGTGCCGTGCTCGCGCTCCTGCACCAGCACGGCATCGACCTGGTCGTCATGGCCGGCTACATGAAGAAGATCGGCGCGGCGGTGCTCGACGCCTACCGCGGTCGCGTCATCAACGTCCACCCCGCCCTGCTGCCCCGCCACGGCGGCCCCGGCATGCACGGACACCACGTCCACGAAGCGGTCCTGGCCAGCGGCGACACCCTATCGGGCGCCTCGGTCCACCACGTCACCGCGAACTACGACGAAGGCCCCGTCATCGCCAGGCGCCAAGTCCCGGTGCTGCCCGACGACACGCCCCAGACCCTCGCAGACCGAGTCCTCGACGCCGAGCACATCCTCCTGCCCGCCACCGTCCAAACCCTGGCCCTGGAACACGCACGCTGATCAACCCGGCACCGGCTCCACGCCAGCTCGTGATCGCCTTCTTCCGACACCCCGGACGCCCCCGTCATCGTCGCCAGGACCGGCTCACCCTCCACAGGATTCAACTCCGGATGCGGTCGCGCAACTGCGACATGAAGCGCTGGATGTCCCGGCGTTCGTAGATCCCGAGGCGGTGAACGAAGGCAGGCCCGTAGGGTTAGCTGCGGGTGCAGGCGCTGATCGAGGAGGGTGTGGGGTGGCGGTCAACTGGGACACCTTGGCGACAACTGGTCTGGGTGCGGCCACCACGGTGCTCGGCATCGTGATCGGCGGGTTTGTGGGGCGGCGGAGTCAGGACCGGCAGAGGGTGCTGGGCACACGGTCGGCGGCCTACGCCACGTTCCTGCGGCCCTCAGCCTCGTCGCCCCCCAGGAGGTCAGCGCGGCCGTCCGGCCGATCCTCGAAGCACTCGGAGAACTATGCGTCTTGATCGTCCGTGAGCCGAAGATCGCCCGTCCGGTGATCCAGAAGATTTGACAATTGCTCGGGGAAATGAAGTGGACAGGTGGACCGCATGACCTTTCTCGCCCTCGTCCGCCACGGCGAGACGGCGTGGAACCGCTCGGGCAGGTTCACCGGCTGGGCGGACCGACCACTGACTGCCAAGGGGCAGGAAGACGCCCGGTCCGCGGGGCGGGCACTCAAGGCGGTCACCCCGTCCTGGGACGTGGTGTACACGTCGAAGCTGCAGCGGGCCGCCGACACCGCGGCCTTCGCGCTGGAGGAGATCAGCGGCCCCGCACCCATCCTCATAGCCGACTGGCGACTGAACGAGCGCCACGTCGGCGCCCTGGAGGGCGCGCTCCACTCGGACATCGCCTCCATCCATGGCCGGCCGGCGGTGGAGCACTGGCGCTGGGGATGGAACCACCGGCCGCCAGCAGTCGCCGCGAGCGACCCGCGGTAGAACGCGCACCGCCAACTCTGCCCCGAGGCAGGGGCGGCGCTGCCCACCGGGGAATCACTCGAAGACGTGGTTGCCCGCGTACGCCCCTGGCTCGATGACGCCCGCGGACACCTCGTCACATCGCGCAACGTCGCCGTGTTCACCCACGGCACCACTCTGAGGGCACTGCGCATGACCTTGGAGGGGCACAGCCCCGAGGAGACGTACGACCTGCGCGCAGTCAACGGCGGCGTCGTGGTCTTCCGATACGACCGCTCCACCGCGCAATTCGTCAGCCTTCAGGCGATCTGACCGACTGCCGCACTTCGGATCAGTGGACAGTTCGAAGGAGTCCTGCAGTGTCCGGTGCAGCACAATGTAGATGACTGCGCGTCATATCAGGATCTATGACTGGAGTACTGGACAACGATGACATCCCATTGCCCGCGAGGACCAGTACCGCCTCCGTGTTCCCGACCGGATTCCCGAGGCCGGAGCGTAAAGGGGATGCCGGGATGAGCGAGTCCGGCCGTCGGCTCGGCGGACGGCTGCCGCTGGCCGACCCGTCGACGCTCACCCCCGCCCAGCGCGAACTCTACGACCAGCTGATCGGCTCGTGGGTGGCGTTCACCGACAAGCTCGGCATCCGGTCGACCACCGAGGACGGCCGGCTGATCGGCCCGTTCAACGCGCTCTTGCTGCACCCCGAGGTGACGGCGAAGCTGCTGGAGTTCCAAGTCGCCGAGTCGACGCACACCAGCCTCTCGCCGAGCGTGCGCGAAGCGGTGATCATCGTGCTCGGCGCCGTGTACGACGCGGACTACGAGCTGTACGCGCACAGGTCCGTGGCGCGGACCACCGGGCTGGCCGATGACCATGTCGTCGCCCTGTCGGGCGGAGGCATCCCGGAAGGCCTGGGTGAGCACGAGAAGCTCGCTGCACGGATCACCCATGCCATGGCGACGCGTCACCACATCGACGACGAGCTGTATCGGGAGGCCGAGTCGGCTTTCGGAGCGAAAGGCCTGTTCGACATCGCCGCCGTGCTCGGCCTCTACCACACGGTGTGCACCATGCTCACCCTGTTCGAGGTGCCGGCGCCGTAGTGCCCAGGGCCTCCGGCGTGCGGGCCACGCACGCCGGACGCCCCCTGTGGACCGAGCATCGGGGACCGGCGCATGAACATCACGAACTTCGACTGGAGCACCAGGATCCGCAGATGCATGAGCTTCGCTACCCCGCCAAGCCGGTTCCCGGAGACCGCGTGGCGGTCCTCTCTCCCTCGGCTGGACTGCCCGCCCTGTTCCCCCAGCCCTTTGAGCTGGGGTTGAGCAGACTCGTCGAAGAGTTCGGGCTCAGACCCGTCGAATACCCCACGACACGCAGAATGGACTCGACGTCGGCCGAGCGGGCAGCCGACATCCATGCCGCGTTCGCCGATCCCGAGATCAAAGCCGTCATCTCAAGCATCGGCGGCGACGACCAGATCACCGTCCTCCAGCACCTTGACCGCGCTCTCCTGCGTCGCAACCCCAAGCCGTTCTTCGGCTACAGCGACAACACCAATCTGCTGGTCTTCCTCTGGAACCAGGGCATCGTGGGCTACCACGGCGGCTCGGTCATGGTCCAATTCGGGCGCCCCGGAGCACTCCATCCCATGACCGCGGACTCCCTCCGGGCCGCGCTGTTCAGCAGCGGTACCTACGACCTCACGCCCCCGACGGCATTCGGGGACGTCGAGGGCGACTGGGCCGACCCTGAGACCTTCGCGGCTGAACCCGAGTCAGAGCCTGCACAGGGGTGGGTCTGGCACAACGCGGATCGCATCGTGGAGGGCACCAGTTGGGGCGGGAGCCTGGAGATCCTCTCCTGGCTCCTCATGGCCGACCGAGAGATCCAGCCCGCCCAGGCATATGAGGGCTGCGTGCTCCTGCTGGAGACCTCCGAGGAACTGCCTCGCGGCACGCAGGTCTACCGAGTTCTGCGCAACATGGGCGAACGTGGACTACTGCGGCGTTTCCCGGCCCTGCTGATGGGACGGGCCAAGAGCTGGTCCTTGGATCGCAGGAACAGTCCCCAGGAGCGGGTCGCGTACCGGGCGGAGCAGCGTGAGGCCGTCATGCGGGCTGTCAACGAGTACGCGCCCGGCACCCTGGCCGTGTTCGACGTCGATTTCGGCCACACCGATCCGCAGGTGGTGATCCCGTTCGGCGGCCGAGTGCGGGTCGACGGACCGGGCCGACGCCTCACCGTGACCTACTGACCCACTGCACAGATGCGACGGGTCGGACCTCAAGGCGCTTCATCCCGACTGTCCGGTGCTGCCTCGATCGGGTCTACGCAGCGCCGACGGCGGTTCTGCCCACACCTTTCGTAGCCTCATTGGCAGATGCTCCACTCGCCCGGCCCGCGAGGATCGCGACTGCGAGTGCCGGGATGAGGAGGATGCCCAGCGCCACCCGGAAGCCGCCCAGGGTGCCCGCCTGCACCGCGAACGCGGCGGAGGCCAGGGCCAGCACGACGGTCTGGCCGAGGTTCTGCGCGGTCTGCATCGCGCTGCCCGCGGCGCCTTGCCGGTCCGCCGGGCTGTGACACAGCGAAAGCACCGTCAACGAGGGCGCCAGCACGCCCATCCCCAAGGCGGCGACGACCATGGCGATCCCCGCCGTCCATGCCGGCACGGCTCGCACCGTTGCCACCTCACCCATGGCGACCGCCCCGACGAGCACGAGCGCCCCGAGCGCCACCAGCCGCTCGCGGCGCACCCGCTCCGGCAGCCGCCCCTGTACCCAGGAAGCGCCCGCCCAGGCCACGGCCGCGCCCGTGAAGGAGAGCCCGACCACCACGCCCGGCGTCCGGCGCGCAGTGTCCAGTAGCAGCGGGACGAAGGCCTCCAGCGTGAAGTACGTCCCCGACGCCAGACCGCGCAGCAGCACGCTCGCGGGCAGCCCTCGCACGGCCCGCACGGTCCCACCCGGCAGCAGTCGCGAGGCGAAGCCGAGAAGCAGCGCGCCGCCGACGAGCGTCCACGGCAGGTGCGTGGCATCCCACCCGGTGACTCCGTACTGCACGGCCGCAGCGCCGAGGCTCACGACGAGAGCCGAGGGCAGCGCAGGTCGGGTCCGCGGAGTCGGCGGGGACTGTACTGTCCGCTCTCTGCGCCGCAGGATCGCGACTACGACCACCGCGGGCACCGCACTGAGCACGGCCAGCCCGAGGAAGACCACCCGCCACGACCACCACCCGCTCACCAACCCGGCCAGCGGCGGCCCAACCAACGACGGCACGATCCAGCAACTGCTCATCAGCGCGAGTGCACGCGGCTGCAACCGCGCGGGAAACAGCTGTCCGACGGCGGCGTTGACGGCCACCGCGATCACGCCTCCGGCGACGCCGTCCAGGAACCGTCCGGCCGCGAGCTGCCAGATCGATCCACTTGTCCCGGAGACGACCAGGGTCAGCACCCCGAGCACCACCCCGAACCCGAGCGGCTGCCACGCACCCTTGCGGTCCGCCCAGTCCCCACCGAGCACCCCGCCGAGCAGACTCGCGGCAACGAAGCATCCCGCGACCAGCGGGTACAGCCCGACCCCGTGCAAATCCCGCGCAGCCAACGGCAGCATCGGCACGACCGCGAGCGCGGCGAACCCGGTCAGGAACATCACACCGCCGAGCGCGGCGGAAGCGGCGGCATAGGGAGACGTGAAGAGTGTTTCCCGTCCGGGCGTTGAGCTCTCGTCGATCACGAGCCGTCAGCCTATAAAGGTCTAGACCATGACCGCCACAGATTTATCGGGCTCGCGCAGCCGCCGCGGGGCCCGCGCTCATCGGCGGCAGTCCAGCGGACAGGATGGAACGACAGTGGCCGCTCGGGCAGCAGCGCGGCGAAATGGTCAGGGCACGACAGGTCCTGGTGCGGTCGGCGGCCCGCCTGGTTCAGCCCTGGAGGGTGGCGAGCCAGTCGGTCAGCAAGCGGTTGACCTCGTCGGGGCGCTCCTGCTGGATCCAGTGGCCGCAGCCGTCCAAGAGGCGTGAGACGGACAGGCCGGGAAGGGTGGCGGGGTAGGCGTCGATGGCGTCGGACATCCAGGTGGTGGAGGCGTCCAGGGAGCCGCCGACGAACAGGGACGGCTGCTTGATCGAGGCCCCGCGGTACGCGGCCAGGTCCTCCCAGTCACGGTCCATGTTGCGGTACCGGTTCAGAGCGCCGGTCAGGCCGGTGCGCTCGAACTCCCCGGCGTAGACCTCGAGGTCGTCCTCGCTCAGCCAGGCCGGGAGCCGGCCCGCCGGGAAGCGGTCGCGCAGTTGGCCGCCGAGGGCGACGAAGTGCGGGTCGAGCTCGCCATGGGCGGGCATGGTGTCGGCGGACAGCGCGCCATAGAAGCCGGCGATCCAGCCCCGGACGTCGGGCTCGATCTCCGCCTCGGCGCGGCCTGGCTCCTGGAAGTAGGAGACGTAGAACTCCTGCTCGGGACCGCCGATCTGGCCGAGGACGTCGGTCGGGCGCGGACCGCCGGGCGGCGCATAGGGGACGCTCAGCAGCCCGACGGCACGGAAGACCTCGGGGCGGAGCAGGGCCGAGGCGGAGGCGATGCCCGAGCCCCAGTCGTGGCCGACCACCACCGCGCTCTCCTCCCCGAGGGCACGCACGACGGCGACGTTGTCCTCCACCAGGTCGAGCATCCGGTAGGCGTCGGCGGCCTCCGGCTTGGAGGAACGGCCGTAGCCGCGCACGTCGATCGCCACCGCCCGGTAGCCGGCCGCGGCGAGGGCCGGGAGCTGGCGGCGCCAGGAGTACCAGGACTCGGGGAAGCCGTGGACGAGCAGGACCAGCGGGCCGGTGCCCTGCTCGACCAGGTGCAGGCGCCCGGCCGGGGCCTCGACGGTGCGGTGGCGGGGTTCGGCGGTGTGCACGGGCTGCATGGGCTTCTCCTTGATGGGCGGGCGTGGTTACCCGTCGATCATGCGGCGCGGCACCCGTCCGACGCGATCAGCGTTGCCATTCTGGCAAACTCGCAGGACAGGGTGGCGGAGCGGCGCGGCCGGGAGGAGCGGAAACGGTGGCACTCAACGATGTGGAGGCCACGCTGGCGGCGATAGGGCCCCGGCTGCGGGCCGCGCGCGAGCAGCGCGGCACAACGCTCGCGGACGTCGGCCGTGCGACCGGCATCTCGCCGAGCACGCTGTCGCGCATCGAGACCCGCCGACGCAACCCCACCCTGGAGGTGGTGCTACAGCTGGCGAAGGCGTACGGCGTCTCCCTGGACCAGCTGACCGGCACCGCACCCGCGGCCGGGCAGCGCACGACGGCACCGCGGAACTTCGGCGACGACAAGACGATGCTGCCGCTGACCCGCTACGTCGGTGGCCTGCACGCCCACAAACACGTCCTGCCCGCTGTCAGCGCTCCGCCTGAGCGTCCGCGGCAGGCCTCCCATGAGGGCTACGAGTGGCTGTGCGTCCTGTACGGGCGGCTGTGGCTCGCACTCGGCGACCAGGACCTCGTTCTGACCGCCGGAGACGTCGCCGAGTTCGACACCCGCACCCCCCACGGGCTGACGACCGCCGGCCCCGGCGGCCCCGCCGAGTACCTGATCATGTTCGGACCCCAGGGCGAACGCCCACGACTACGCAGCACCCCTGCAACCGCCCGCCGCGGGAGCCACCAGCCGCATCGGGCCGACAGCAGCCGCCAAGCGGAGCCGTAGACCACCACCCGGAGGCAGCCGTTCCCCGCCGTGAGGCTGCTGCCGCTCAGCGCGTGCGTCGACGTGCGCAGGGCAGTTCCCGGGGTCAGCCTGGATACATGAGCGAGCTTCCCGCGTCCACGTGGGCGCTCCCGATTGTTGTGGTGACGGGTACTGACCCCGCCCGCAGCGGCTGGGGCCGGCTGACGCCCGTCGCGGTCGGCACGTCCACCCCCTTCACCACCAGCGGCCTCATCACCGCTACGGCCGCCTCCCAGTAAGCCACCCCGCTGAGCCAAGCAGACCAGACAAGGAGGACCGTCATGAAAGCAACCGTGGGCGACCGGCTGCGGTTCCACGGCCGCCACGTGGGCACCGCCGACCGGCTAGGCCGCGTCACCGAAGTCCGCGGCAAAGACGGACAGCCGCCCTACCTCGTCGAATTCGACGACGGACACAAGAGCGAGGTCTACCCCGGCACCGACTGCCAGATCGAACCCGCCGCCACCGCGCAACACCCTCGCGTGACCGACCCAGGACAACCCTGACCCCCAGGTATGTCGATGGGAGGCGGTGGCCGGATCGTCACTCCCTGAACCGGAATCAGCGTGTCACGCGCCCCCTCCGCGCCGAAAACTGGCGCGGGGCGGGGCGTTTCCCCGATGAAGGCGGCCGGCCGGGCCGGTCGGGCTACGAACGCGCCGAACGCGGTGGAAGTGTCTGGGGCCGCGGCTGCCGGCCGTGGTGCGCCTACTTCCCTGTGCCCACAAGGTCGATCGCCCCTCGGGCTCCCTGGTGGCCCTTGTCCGCCCAGGTCCGGACGCCGACCCGGGTGAGGGCGTCGATGATGCCGTGGAGCTTCTGGCACAAGGGGCGACCTTGGTCGTGAACCCGTCCACCAGGAGCTTCACCACTTCGTACAACCTCTCGCCACCGGGGCTTTGGCGCTTCTTCGGGCGCATTCCATCGGTTCCGGCGGACCTGTTCTGAGTCAGCTCGGCATTGACGTATGCCGATATGGGCATATGATGTTGCCATGGCACGAGCAGCGACAACGTCGGACGCGTTCAACGCGATCGCCGAGCCGCAGCGCCGGGACATCCTGGCGCTGCTGCGGGCGGGTGAGCGGCCGGTGACCGATCTGGCCCAGGAGCTGGGCATGAGCCAGCCGCAGGCCTCCAAGCATCTGCGGGTGCTCCGGGAGGTGGGGCTGGTGCAGGTCCGCGGGGCGGGCAGGCAGCGCCTCTACGGTCTGGACGCCCGCAGGCTGCGACCGGTCCACGAGTGGGTCGGCGGATTCGAGCGGTTCTGGAACGAGAGCTTCGACCGGCTGGACAGCTACGTGCAGGACCTCAAGCAGGCACAGCAGGAGGAATGACTGATGCAAGGGGTAGGGCAGGAAACACAGGCGGAGCCGGAGACGGCCGACCGGGAGATCGTGATCTCCCGGGTCATCGACGCCCCGCGGGAGCTGGTGTTCGAAGCGTTCACCGAGGTCCGGCACCTGTCGCGGTGGTGGGGTCCGGACGGGTTCAGCACCACCACGCGGTCCTTGGAATTCCGTGAGGGCGGGACCTGGGACTTCGTGATGCACGCCCCGGACGGGACCGTCTACCAGGAGTGGATCACCTGGACCGAGATCGTCCCGCCGGAGCGGATCGCGCTGCTGCACGGCGAGTCCCGCGACGACCCGGACGCCTTCGAGTCGACGCTGGCCTTCGAGCCGCACGGCACCGCGACCCGAATCGTGATGCGCACGGTCTTCCCCACCCGGCAACTGCGCGACCAGGCCGCGGACCAGTACCACGCGATCGAACTCGGCGAGCAGACGCTGGGCAACCTGGCGGCCTACGTCGCCGGGATCGCCCAGGAGAACGGGATCGCCCGGAAGACGGAGGACAGCTGATGGCCGGGAAGGTGTTCTTCAGCATGTCGATGTCGCTGGACGGCTTCAGCGCACCCGAGTCGATGGAGGGCATCCTCGCCACGACCGAGCAGCGGGAGCAGGACCCGAGGCTGGATCGCTGGACGGCGCAGTGGATGGAACTGCAGGCGTGGATCTTCCGGCAGCGGTTCTTCCGGGAGAACCTTCACTTGGGCGAAGGCGGCGAGGAGGGGCGCGCCAACGACATCGTCCGGGAGACGTTCGAGCGCACCGGCGCAAGCGTCATGGGCAAGCGCATGTTCGAACTGGGCGAACAGTCCTGGCCGGAGGAGCCGCCGTTCCACACGCCAGTCTTCGTCGTGACGCACGAGAAGCGCTCCTCCTGGGAACGGCGGGGCGGGACCACCTTCCACTTCGTCAACGACGGCATCCACAGCGCACTGGGCCTGGCCCGCGACGCCGCCGGCGACCGGGACGTCCGCATCGCCGGCGGCAGCCAGACCACCCTGGAGTACCTGAACGCCGGCCTGGTCGACGAGTTCTCGATCGCGCTCTCCCCCGTGCTGCTCGGCGCGGGCACCCGCCTGTTCGAGGGCGTGGACGCCTCCAGAGTCGTGCTCGAGCCAGTCCGTTCGGAGCCGTCGTCACGGGTGACACACCTGACCTACGCCGTGCATCCGCGGTAGCCCGCCACCACCCGCCCCCGAGCGATCCGGCCCCGAGGGCGCCGCCACGCTTGCGCCTGGCGGACTGCCGCCGCAGCCTGGGATGCGTGCGATCACCGCCCGGCCTAGCCTGAGGGAGTGAAAGGTGTGTTGGTCGCTGCCGCGACAGCGGGTGCCTTGACCGCCGTCGCGGCCTGCTCGTCCGGTATCTCCGCGTCGGTCGATACTCCGACGCGCACGGTGACTGCGACCGTCACCCGCCAGGCGGTGCCCTCCCCGAGCATTACCGCCGCGAGCTCCTCACCCGGGCGGACCTCGGCCCCGCATCCAAGCGCGCACCCGGTGCAGCCCACGGTGACCGTCACCGCCGCCTCGTCGCCCGCCACATCGAGGTCGACGGGTGCCGCGTCCTCAGCGGCACCCCAGGTTGTGATCTACGCCTGCGACGGCCAGCCGGTCGGCCGGCCCGCCGGGTTCATTCTGGCCTGCGGCGACGGCGGCCTGGCCCTGCAGAGTCTGACCTGGTCCGGCTGGGGAGGACCCACCGCGACTGCCAACGGCGAGCTCCGACAGAACATATGCATTCCGAACTGCGCCACCGGTGGCTCCGTTTCGTACCCCGCCGCCGTGACGGTCAGCGGCCTCACGGGCGGCCGCTACACCAGCTTGCACACCACCGCGCCGACCGCCCCCGACCCCAGCTCGAACTTCAGGCTCGACCTGAATGGTCCCGTCTTCGTAAGTCGTTGACCGGCCCGGCGAGAGCCCCGGTACGCGAGTCGGCGGCGGGCGCCGACCCGTCATTGCTGTCTGGGGCAGCGGTCGCGTCCCACCCGCAGCGGCTTCGCGAGCCGGGAGGCTGCGAAGGCCTCCGCAACCCCCGCGGCCCAGGCCACGGCTCGCTCCGATGATCGCGACGGTTCGGTTGCTCAAGGGATCCCTTGCAGGGTTCCTCGCAGTTCAAGAAGGCGCAGGCGACCGCACGGACGAACAACCACTCGGTCGGCGTGAGTTGGCCCGCTGCGACAGGCGCGAGAAGCGGGCGGGAGGACCGACGATTCCCGGACCGAAATGACGTCACATAGACATGAGTGAGCTATTGGTCCAGCAGGCCCAGGCAGGGGACGAACGGGCATTCGAAGAGCTGGTGTCACCGCACCGGCACGAGCTACATGTGCACTGCTACCGCATGCTCGGTTCTGCCGAGGATGCTGAAGACGCTGTCCAGGAGTCGCTCCTGCGTGCCTGGACCCGGGTGGGGACCTTTGCGGGCACGAGCACCTTCCGTGCCTGGCTGTATGCGATCGCGACCAACGTGTGTCTTGATGTGTTGCGTCGCCGCAAGCGCAGACCGTGGCCCACCGATGTGATCGAGGCAGCCGAAGCAGGAAGCGTGCCCGGTGAGCCTGCTGACATCCCCTGGTTGCAGCCCTACCCGGACTCCTTGCTCGGAGAAGCCTCCTCGGCCGAGGACTCGGTCCTGGCCCGGGAGAGGATCCAGTTGGCGTTCCTCACCGCGATCCAACAACTTCCGCCGCGCCAGCGTGCCGTGCTCCTCTTGTGCGACGTCCTCTCCTGGCCGGCCAAGGAAGCAGCGACCGCCCTGGACATGACCCCGACCGCCGTGTATTCGGCTCTTCGTCGCGCCCAGGCCACCCTGGCGGCACGCGTACCCGACCGCGCTGACGCGCTCACCTCCTCGACGGGCACCGACCGGACGACGTTGGAGAAGTTCGTGCGGGCATGGGAGAGCGCCGACATGGACGGGCTGGTGAGCCTGCTCGCGCACGACGCCCGGCTGGTCATGCCGCCCTATCAGACGTGGTATCAAGGACCGGCCGCCATCGCCACGTTCTTGGCGAGCCCGATGCCGGACTCTTTGGCCCGAGCCAAGGTGGGAAACCACACGCGACTCCTGCCGACCGCGGCCAACTGCCAGCCTGCCTTCGGCTTGTACCTCCAGTCAGCTGACCGGACCGGCTACGAACGGTTCGGCATCGGTGTGCTCACCCTTGACGCAGAGGGCATCCATGAGATCGCGGTGTTCATGCTGAACCCGGCACTGTTCGACTTGTTCGACCTGCCCGCGGCGGCATGACCAGTGAGCCGGACGGCCTGGTCCTCCCCGTCCGCCCGTCCTCGAGGACCAACTGCGCGCACGTCAGCTTCCCGGCCGGAACGCTCATCGGCTACGACCCCGCTGCCTGGGATCACACCCTGGTCATGGTGCAGCAGGGCGTGCTACGGCTGACCTGCCGATCCGGTCGCGAAGCCGACTTCCCGGCCGGTGCGATCGTCCATCTCTCCGGACTCCCGCTGGCCGGCATCGGTGGTGCAGGCCACGACCCGGTGATCCTCCTGCTCCTGTTGCCCCGCTCCGCCACAGAGCGAACTCGCCTCGGTCCTGGCCAGCCGGTGGATCAAGGGCGCGGTCACGGCCTCACCGGGTGCTGCACTCCGGCCACCGTCTGCTCCATCGCGCCGGCGAGTCCCGGGCAACCAGAGCCTCTCGTCCTGAACACCGACAACCTCATGGAGAACCGTTGACTGCCAACCCGATCAAACGAGTGTCCGTACTCAGCACCGGAAGCGTTGTGATCCACCCCCAGCACATGCGCTCCGGGGGCACCCCCCAGATGTGGTGGCTCCTGACATCTCGCCGCTGGACCGATCCGCTGCCGATCAACGCCTACGTCATCGAACACGACAAGGGACTGGTCCTGTTCGATACCGGACAGGACCGTGCCGCTGTCACCGACCCCGACTACAACCCAGGCGGGTTCACCGGCTTCATCTACCGCCGAATCGGACGCTTCACCATCGAACCCCAGGACACCCTGTCAGCCCAGTTGGCGAACCTCGGGTACGACACTGCGCAGGTACGCACCGCGATCCTGTCCCACCTTCACCCCGACCACGCCGGCGGAGTCCGTCAGCTGCGACACGCCGACCTGGTGGTCAGCCAAGGCGAATGGGACGCGCTGGTAGGCCCGAAGGCGGAGATGATCGGGCTCATGCGCAACCACGTCGACCTTTCGGGCCTGCGGTGGGACCGGATCACCTTCGAACCCACCACGGACCCGTCCTTGGCGCCGTTCACCGAGGCGCACGACCTGTTCGGCGACGGAACCCTCACCCTGCTACCCACCGCGGGGCACACCCCGGGGTCGATGTCGCTACTCGTACGCCGGCCGGGCGCCGCGCCACTGCTCATGGTCGGAGACCTCACCTACGACGTCCACCTCCTCGACGAGAAGCACCTGCCGGGAATGGGGCACAAGCACCAGATGAAGCAGACAACCGACCGAATCCACCAGCTGCGGGAAACCCACCCCGGCCTGGTGATCCTGCCCGCCCACGACCCTGGGGCGGCAAACCGGCTGGCGTCCGCAACTGCGACACGCATCTGAAGACACGCACCGGCCCGACGTCGACGGCGTGGACGACGAGCCCACCGGGCGGGCTGAAATGCTGCCCGGAGGGATCCCAGGCGCCGCCCGCGTGAGTGGTCGGCTTGTTCGGACGGTGTCCGCAGACGCGTACCTCGGGTGCGGCCTTCAGGTACGGGACAGGCCGCCCAGGATCTGGACGTCCTGGTCACGCTTGAATCAGGCCGTAGGAACCGCGTATGACCGGCGGGCGGCTGCGAGGCCGTTGGCGAGGGCGACGAGGTCGGCGCCCAGCGGGGAATGAGCGCTCCACACCGCTTCGAAGGAGATCTGCACCTCGCGCCCCTGGTCCATGAGCGGCCGGTGGGGTGATTCCGGTGAGGTGAGCTTGGACCTGGGGATCATGGATGAGCCGAGGCCGAGCTTGGGCCATTCCTCCAGCACGCGGTAGCTGGCGGCCTCGCCGGGATAGGTGCGCAGAGGCAGGTCGCGCGCCTGGAACAGCTGGGTGGTGAAGGGGGTCAGGCCGCAGGCGTCGGGCACCAGAATGAACTGCTGCTGTCCGGCCTCTTCGAGTTCGAACGGGGCGCCCGCTCCGGATTCGGGGGTGACGACAACGATCGGCTCCACGTCGACGACGCGGTGCTCGAAGCGCGGCATGGCGGCCACGGCCGGGATCAGGATGATGTCGAGATCGCCGGCCCGCAGGGATTCGCGCAGGTCCTCCATGTTCGCCTCGCGCAGCACCAGGTCCCTTGGGACGGGCAGGTCGCGGACCGTGCCGAACGCGCGGGCGACCAGGTGGGGGCTGATCAGGGGCGAGAGGCCCATGCGGATCTTCTGCTCGCCGGGTTCGGTCAGTCGCCTGGCCTCCGCCGCGACGGCGTCGAGCGCCGCCAGGGCGCGTTCGACCAGGGGCAGGATCCGGGCGCCGAACTCGGTCTGGGTCACCCCGCGCGGGGAACGGTCGAAGAGCTTTCCGCCGAGGCGCTCCTCCAGCTTGGCGATCCCGTTCGACAGGGCCGGCTGGGTGACGCCGTAGGCGCGCGCGGCTGCGCTGAACGACTTGGTCTCAGCGACGGCCTGCGCGTAGCGCAGTCCTTCGAGGTTCAGGCGATCCATCATAGCCATGCCTTATCGCTGCATTCACTGATGTCCCCTACCGGGCTGTTTATCGGCTGCCTACGGTGGGACTCCTGCCGGTCCAGCATAACCAGCAGCTATACGGACCGCTTATACGGACTGTCGTGGGCCGTCGTGTTCGGAAGGAAAGAGCGCATGCCACACTCCGCTGTCACCACCATGGTCGTGTCCGAGCCCCGAGGACCTGTTCAGCCCTCCGTGGCCGAGACCGCATCGCCGACGGGCACGCTGGTGCGGGTGGCCGTCGCGGCGAGCGGCGTGTGCAATGCCGACATCGCGACGGCCGCGGCCACCGGCGCGGGGACCTCCTTTCCGGTCACTCCCGGGCACGAGGCCGCCGGCGTCATCGCGGAGGTGGGCGACCGGGTCGAGGGCTGGGCCGTCGGGGACCGGGTGGCCGTCGGCTGGTTCGGCGGCAGTTGCGGGCACTGCTCCTTGTGCCGGGCGGGCGACGTCGTCCACTGCCCCGACCGCAAGGTTCCCGGCCTGTCCTACCCGGGAGGTTGGGCCCAGAGCATCACCGTTCCCGCCGACACGCTCGCGCGTATCCCCGCCGGGCTCGATCTGTTCGACGCGGCCCCGTTCGGCTGCGCGGGCGTGACCACCTTCAACGCCGTCCGCAAGGCCGGAACCCGTGCGGGCGGGCGGGTCGCGGTGTTCGGGGTCGGCGGACTGGGACACCTCGCCGTCCAGTTCGCGGCGAAGCTCGGCTACGAGACCATCGCCATCGCCCGGGGCAGCGACCGGGAGAAGCTCGCCCGCGACCTGGGTGCTCACCACTACATCGACAGTGACACACAGTCACCCGGAGCCGCTCTGAGGCAACTGGGCGGCGCGGACCTGATCGTGCACACCGCTTCCTCCACCGCCCCTGTGAACGATCTCCTCACCGGGCTCAACATCCACGGCCGGCTCACCCTCGTCGGCGTCGACGCGGGATCGGTGACCGTCCCGGCGGCCCAACTCGTCATGAACGGCCACACGGTCACCGGGCACCTGACCGGCAGCCCGCGCGAAAGCGAAGAGGCCATGCGCTTCGCCGTCACCAACGGCATCCGCCCCATGGTCGAGCGCATGCCGCTGGCGCGAGCGGGTGAGGCACTGGCCCGACTGCGTTCCGGCGGCGCTCGCTTCCGCATCGTCCTGGACACCGCCGCCGGCGGGGCCTGACCCGATCCCTCCGGCCGCTCCGCGCTCCTGCCACGGCGCGGAGCGGCCCCTCCATGCCCTGGTGCCACCGGCCGGCCACGCCCGGCCGGGCCGCCACAAGCCGAACGTGCGAAACCGCCGACGACGGCCGGTTCGGCCCGATCAGGAAGGAAGACACAGATGCCCCACCGGGACAGCCACGACGTGATCGTGGTCGGCGCCGGCGCCTCCGGGCTGGCCACGGCCACCGCTCTGCACGCCGCCGGACTCGACACCCTCTGCCTGGAGGCTCGCGACCGAGTCGGCGGACGCCTGCTGTCGGTACCCACCAGCCGGCCGGGCCGGGCTCTCGACCTGGGAGCCACCTGGTTCTGGGACGGCGAGCAGCGCGTCCGCGACCTGGCGGAACGAAGCGGTACCGGGATCTTCGACCAGCATCTCGCCGGGGACACCGTCTTCCAGGACGCCGGCGGCATCCGTCGCCTGCCTGGCAACCTGATCGACGCCCCCGCCCGCCGCTTCGCAGACGGGGCCCAAAGCCTGAGCTTCGTTCTCGCGGCCTCGCTGCCCTCCGACGCCCTTCGGCTGAGCACACCCGTCACCGAAATTCGAGCAGCGGCCCGAGGCGGCCTGGCCGTGCGCACTCCCACCGGACCAGTGCGCGCCGAGCACGTCGTGCTGGCCCTGCCGCCCGCGCTGGCGGTGGCGCACATCGACTTCGGCGACGCGCTCCCTGACGACCTCGTGCGCCTCGCCCGGTCCACGCCGGTCTGGATGGGAGCGGTCGTCAAGGTCGTCGCCCGCTACCGCTCCGCGTTCTGGCGGCAGGCGGGGCTGGCCGGCGCCGGGATCAGCCGGGTCGGACCGCTCCAGGAACTGCACGACATGTCCGGCCCGGACGGCGACCCCGCCGCGCTCTTCGGCTTCGCCCCAGCCCAGGCCCTCCGCCCGAACCTCCCACGGGCCGTCACCGAGCAGTTGACCCTCCTGTTCGGACAGGCGGCAGCGAGCCCTGAAGCCCTGCACGTCCAGGACTGGAGCCAGGAGCGGTGGACATCACCGCCCCACCGGCACCGGTTGCAGGACTTCGGCCTCTTCGGGCACGCCCTGTACCAGCGCCCCGCCCTGGACGGCCGGTTGCACTGGGCCTCGACCGAGACCGCTGCCGAGCACGCCGGCCACATCGAAGGCGCGCTGGCCGCCGCCGAACGCGCCGCCACCGCCGTTCTGTCCGCTGCCGCGGCCCCCGCCATGAACCCGAACAGGTGATCCCATGCATGAGATCGACGCGCTGCTGCGCGAGTGGCGATACTCCTCCTCTCCGCGCTCGCCTCCGGGCTGAGCCGCGACTCGGTCGCCCTCACCATGACCGGGCTGCTCCCACTCGGACTCGGCTGGTCCTTCAGCCTGGTTGCGGCTTCCGCGATGCTCAGTGAGACCACCCGCACACCTGCGCCCCGCCGTACAGGGCACCGCGGACACCGCGATGAACGTCGTCGCCGCCATCGGGGCCGGTCTGGCGGGACCGCTCATGGGCACGATCGGCTTCGGCGGGCTCAACGCCTTCGCCGCGGTCCTCGTCCTCCCCGTCATCGTATCCGGGCTCCTGCTCCTCCGGCTCCACCGCAGGCCGACAACCGCCTGATGCCCGCGCGCTCCAGCGTCGCGCCGGGCCCGGAACCGGCTGCACGGTCATCAGGCAACTGGGTCAACCCCAGCTGCCTCGCCCAAGGGCACCGACGGGCTCGTGAATTGAGCGAACCGGAGTCGAAGTCCCGGAACGTCCTCGTACGCATGATCGACACCACGCGCAGGAGTGTCCACCCGGTGCCCGTGCGGCAGTCGGCGCGCGCCCGAGGCCCGCCCAAAGGGCCGGTGGGGCAAGGTGGTTGAAGTTGTCCTAAGGTGATCCAAACCAGCTAGGATACGGACGGGGTCTAGGTTATGTAGCGTTCATGACAGACTGGGTTCCGAGTTGGCTGACGCGTCGAAAGGTTGCATCACTCCTGTCGACGCGCAGGCACCGCTCCGACCGTGTTCGTCAATTCCCTGACCATTTCGAATTCTTGAGGACGCTGATGGTTCGTGCTGGCTCGTCGCCCGAACACCGACCCGCCTCCGGCCTTGTGTGGCTCCTGCCCGCGGCCCTGATAGCTGCAGCGGCCGCTGCTGCCGTGTCGGTCGTGCGCTCCGGCGCGCGCGTGGAAGTCGCCTGGTGCGGCGCGGTGGCCACGGTGCTGGTGGCCGTCGCCGCATTCGAGGCGGCCCGTCGCGGGCGCGCCCTGGCGGACCTGCGGGGCCGCTACGCGCGGGACGTGGCCGCCCTGCGCGAGCAGGTGGCCCAACAGGAGGCCCAGACGGTGCAGTTGGCCGAAGTCCTGCTTCCCCAGTCGGTGGCCCGGCTGCAGCAGGGCGAGTTCGTCGAGGAGGTGCTCAAGGACGCCGCATCCGACATGGCGCTGGTCACGCCGGAGTTCCACGCCGCGCGCCTGGCGGTGCTGCGCTGGGTGCTGCAGGCGGTCGAGGCCCAGGAGGGCCTTCGCGAGTCCGCCCAGCGGGCGTTCGTCAACATCGCCCGCCGGGTGCAGGCCATCGTCCACCAACAGGCTCATGAGCTGCGGGAGATGGAGACCAGGCACGGCGCCAACGACGACGTGATCGACGATCTCCTGCGGGTCGACCACCGAACCGCGCTGGTCGGCCGCCTGGCGGACAGCATCGCCGTGCTCGGCGGCGCCCGCCCGGGACGCCAGTGGAGCAACGCGGTGCCGCTGTACAGCGTGCTGCGCGGGGCCATGTCGCGCATCCTGGACTACCAGCGGGTGGAGCTGCGCCCGGTGCCCGAGGTCGCCGTCGTCGGTCCTGCTGTCGAGCCGCTGATCCACGCGCTGGCCGAACTGCTGGACAACGGCACCCGGTACTCACCGCCCCAGAGCCAGGTGCACCTGACCGCGGTCGAGGTGCAGGCGGGTATCGCGATCGAGATCGAGGACGGCGGCCTGAGCCTGAGCGAGGAGGGCCGCGAGCGGGCCGAGAAGATGCTGTCGGAGGCCCAGGCGGGGATCGACCTCAACGACCTCGGCGAGACTCCGCGCCTCGGCCTGGCCGTGGTGGGCCGGCTCGCACAGGCGAACGGCTTCCAGGTGTCGCTACGACCCTCCGCCTACCTGGGGGTTCGCGCTGTGCTCATCGTGCCGAAGGAACTGATCACCACGGCGCCGGCCACGGGCAGGGCACATGGCATCGGCGCCGCTTCGGGGCCGATTCCGGCCCCGGCGTCGGCTGCTCCCCCGGCGGCCGGACGGCCGGTCAACGGCGGTCCGCGGCCGGTTCCGACGGGGGACGACGAGGCGCCGGTGGTGACCGCGAGGACCGCGCTCGGTCTGCCGAAGCGGACCCGCCGTTCCCCGGATCCGGCCGCAGCGGCCGCCGAGGCCGCGCCCCGGGTCCAGGAACCGGCCCAGGAACGGGCCCAGGACCCGGCCCAGGAGCACGTGCAACCAGGTCAGTGGATCGCTGCCTTTACCGCGGCGGTGGGCGAGTCGCCCACGTCCCGCAGCCGCAACAACAGTGACGAGTCGTCAGGCGAGGTGGAACAGCTGTGATGCAGCAACAGGCCGGCATGGACTGGATGCTCAAGGACCTGGCGGACAGCGTCCCGCAGACCCGCCAAGTGCTGGTGCTGTCGTCCGACGGACTGCGGATCGCGTTCCACGGCAGCGGCGTCGACGCCGCCGACCGCCTCGCAGCGGCGTGTGCGGGCCTGCAGAGTCTGGCGGGGGCGGTCGCCCAGGAGTTGCCGCGCACCGACGGGCGCATGCGGATGGTCGTGATCGAGATGTCCGGCGGCTTCTTCTACCTGATGGCGGCCGGCGCCCGGGCCTATCTGGCAGTGCTCGCCGACGAGGGCGTCGACGCGGGGCTGATGGGTCAGCGTATGCGGGACCTGGTGGCCCGCATCGGCGAGCATCTGAGCACTCCGGCGCGCACCGCCGAGCAGGCCACATGAGCGGAACGGGCCGAGGTCGGGGCGGGGTGTGGGACGGGGAGTGGGACGAGAGCGATCAGCCCGAGCGGTTATACGTGATCACCCGGGGGCGCAGTGGCACGGGCGAGCGTGCCGCGCTCGACCTGGTCACCCTGATCGTCTCGCTGGCGGAGCCGGAACCGGCGATGCAGCCGGAGCACGCGGCCATCCTGCGGCTGTGCCGCTCTCCGCTGTCGCTGGCCGAACTGTCCGCGTACCTGAGTCTGCCGGTCAGCGTGGTCAACCTGCTGCTCGCGGACCTGCTGGCCGAAGGCCGGGTGCAGGCCCGCAAACCGGTTCCCAAAGCGATCGTTCCTGACCGTTCACTGATCGAGGCGGTGATGCATGGACTACAAAGGCTCTGAGACCGTCGTCGGGCCGCGCAGCGTGGAAGAGCTGCCGTCGACGGCGACCGCCGCGGTCAAGATCGTCATCGTGGGCGGGTTCGGTGTCGGCAAGACCACCATGGTCGGCTCCGTGAGCGAGATCCGACCGCTGACGACCGAGGAGACGATGACGCAGGCCGGCGTCGGGGTCGATGACACCGTGGGGGTCGAGCGCAAGACGGCGACCACCGTGGCCATGGACTTCGGCCGGATCAGCATCAACGAGGAACTGGTCCTGTATCTGTTCGGCACCCCGGGTCAGCACCGGTTCTGGTTCCTGTGGAACGGCCTGTTCGAAGGAGCGCTGGGCGCGGTGGTGCTCGTCGACACCCGCCGCCTGGAGGTCAGCTTCGACGTGATCGGGCGACTGGAGCAGCGCGGCGTGCCCTTCGTCGTGGCCGTCAACACGTTCCCGGAGGGCCCCTCGTATCCCATCGAGGAACTGCGCACCGCACTGGACCTGCCCGAGAACGTGCCGATAGTCGAATGCGACGCCCGCATACGCGAGTCCAGCCGAGACGTCCTGATGTGCCTGATGCATCACCTCTACTCCCTCACCGTGTCCCCGGAGTGAATGTGTCCACGCCCCCAGACCACCAGTCCTCCCTTTCCGCGTCCGCCCCGCCGCCCGGCTGCCCGGCCCACGGCCTGGGGGCCGACGGTGTCCAGCGGCTCTACGGCCCCGAGGCGACGTCCGACCCGACAGCCATGTACGAGAAACTGCGCGCCGAACACGGACCGGTCGCACCGGTCCTGCTGCACGGCGACCTTCCGGCCTGGCTGGTGCTGGGCCACGAAGAGAACCTGGCAGCCATGCGCAACTCCTCCACCTACTCCCGCGACTCGCGGCTGTGGACGGCGTTGCGCGAAGGCAGGGTCGCCGCGGACTCCCCGCTGCTGCCCATGATCGCCTGGCAGCCGCTGTGCATGTTCGCCGACGGCGAGGAGCACCGGCGGCTGCGCCGGGCCGTCATCGACGGACTGGGACGCTTCGACCGCCGCGGTGTGCGACGGTACGTGACCCGCTTCGCGAACAAGCTGATCGACTCCTTCGCGCAGGACGACCGGGCGGACCTGGTGGGCCAGTTCGCCGAGCACCTGCCCATGCTCGTCATGACGCAGTTGCTCGGGATGCCCGAGGAGTACGGCCAGCAGCTCGTCGAGGCCGCCCGCGACCTGATGAAGGGCAGCGAGACCGCTCTCGCCAGCAACGAGTTCGTCGTGGAGACCCTGCTCCAGCTGGTGCAGCGCAAGAAGACCGAGCCCGGCGACGACCTCGCGTCATGGCTCCTCCAGCACGATGCCGGCCTCACCGACGACGAGGTCATGCAGCACCTGCGACTGATCCTGATCGCTGCGAACGAGACCACGGTCAACCTCATCGCCAACACGCTCAAGATGGTCCTCACCGACCGCCGCTTCCGCGCGAACCTGTCCGGCGGTCACATGACCCTGCCCGATGCCGTGGAGCAGGTCCTGTGGGACCAGCCGCCCCTGGCGGTCATCCCGGGACGGTGGGCCGTCGGCGACACCGAGCTCGCCGGCCGGTCCATCCGGGAGGGCGACATGCTGCTGTTCGCCCTCGCCGCCGGCAACGTCGACCCACGGGTCCGTCCCGACCTGGCCACCCCCGTGCACGGCAACCGCTCCCACCTCTCGTTCAGCAGCGGCCCCCACGAGTGCCCCGGCCAGGACCTCGGCCGGGCGATCGCGGACACCGGCATCGACGTGCTGTTGACGCGGCTTCCCGACGTGCAGCTGGCGGTCGCCGAGGAGGACCTGAGCTGGACGTCCTCCTGGCTCTCCCAGCATCTCGCCGAGCTGCCGGTGACATTCCGGCCACAGCCGCAGAGCCCCGCCGCGCGAGTCGCGCCACAGGTGACCCCGCCCGCCCCGGTCCGGCCGGAACCCGCCCCGGCCGAGAGCGCCGAGGCCGCCGCCGTGCCGGTGCGCCGCTCCTGGTGGCAGCGACTGCTCCGCCGTTAGTCCAGCTGTGATGCCTACGGGACAACGATGGTCAAGAGGGGGCAATGCGCCATGGCGCATTGCCCCCTCTTGACGGCCCCGTCATATGCCGGAGGATTTGAGTGATCCACTTCGGCTGGTGTTGCGGGGCTGTCCCGGAACCGAGCGGAGAGTGGCAGGCCGCTGGTGTCTGACCGAGGTGACGACTTGCACGCCCTGACAGTTCCCGAGATCTTTTCCCCCTTCGCCCCCGCGATACACCCCCGACACGAGGCCCTCGACCGGCAGACCGCCGCCTGGGCGCACACATTCGGCATCGGATCGGCAGAGCTGCGCGGCCAGTTGGTGGCCCACAGCATCGGCTCGTTCGCCGCACGCGTCCTTCCCGACGGCCGCGAAGAGGTCGTCGGAATACTGGCCGACTTCGTGCTGTGGCTCTTCGGCGTCGACGACGGGCACTGCGAGGAAGGCGAGTTGGGCGAACAGCCCGGCCGGCTGACGGCGACCCTGAACCGGCTGCTGCGCGTCGCGCAGAATCCGGAAGTCCCCATGCTGCAGGACGACGCACTGGCCCTTGGCCTGCGGGACCTACGCCGTCGGATCTCCGAGCACGGAACCCCTGGCCAGGTCGCGCGCTGGGTGGACTCGCTCCGTGAGTACTTCTTCACGGTGGTGTGGGAGGCATACCACCGGACCGACGGGACCGTACCCGACCTGAACGACTACACCCTGATGCGCCTGTACGACGGCGCCACCTCGGTGGTGCTGCCCCTGCTGGAGATGGGACACGGGTACGAACTCCAGCCGCACGAGCGGGACGACGCACGGGTGCGCGCCGCCGCCGAGATGGCCTTCTTCATCATCACCTGGGACAACGACCTGTTCTCCTACCACAAGGAGAGCCGGACCGGACGCTACTACCTCAACGTCATCCGGGTCCTGGAGCACGAACTCGCCTGTACCCCCGACGAAGCCATGGCCATCGCCATCTCCCAGCGCGACCGGGTGATGAATCTCTTCCTGCGGCTGTGCGTCGACCTTCGCGCGCACGGCACCCCACAACTGCGCCAGTACCTCGACAGCCTGGCCTCCTTCATCCGCGGCGCCCAGGACTGGGGCATCAGCTCGATCCGCTACACCCTGCCGGACGACCCGGCCGGCCTCCCCGCCGCCTTCCGCGCGACCCCCACCGACGACAGTGCCGAGCCCTTGGACATCGCCGCCGTCTCCTGGTGGTGGAACCTTCTCCCGGGCCGGAGCGAGACACCCTCGCCCCACGCCGGAACGGAGTACTCGCATGGCTGACGAACTGCGCACGATTCCCCGCGCCCCAGGGGCACTTCCCGGTCTCGGACACATCTGGCAGCTGTGGCGCCGACGCCGCGAACTGCTGCGGTTCGTCGAAGCACTCGGGGACACCGGGCCCCTCGTCCGCGTCGACGTCGGAACCCTGCCCATCCTGTTCGTCACCCGACCCGAACTCGCGCACGAACTCATGGTCAAGAAGGCCGGCAGCTTCGAGAAGGGCAGGCTGTTCACCCGGATGCGCCCGATGGTGGGCGACGGACTGGCCACGGCGGCCACTGAAGTCAACCGCAGGCACCGCAGGCTGATGCAGCCCGCGTTCCACCGCGCCCGTATCGCCGGCTACGGCGAAGTCATGAGCAGCCGGGCCATCGCCCTGGCCGAGTCCTGGACTCCCGGTCAACTCCTGGCCGTGGACCAGGTCATGGGCGAACACGCGATCGAGACCCTGGCCCGGACCATGTTCTCCGCGGACATCGGCCAGGCGGCCGTCGAGGTGGTCCGCCGCGACGTGCCGACCATTCTCAAGAACATGCTGCTCCGGGCCGTGTTCCCGCCGTTCCTCGACCGCCTGCCGATCACCGCGAACCGCGAGTTCGACGCCGCCGCCGCACGGCTGCGCCAGGTCATCGACGAAGTGATCGCGGCCGCGCGCCGATCCGGCGACACCGACCACCCCGACCTCCTGTCCATGCTCCTCGCGGCCAGGGACGCCGACACCGGCGAGGCCCTGACCGACACCGAGGTACGCGACGAGCTCGTCACGATCCTCTTCGCCGGAACCGAGACCGCGGGATCCACGCTGGCCTGGGCCTTCCACGAGATAGCAGGCCACCCCGAGGTCGAGGAACGCCTCCTGCTCGAAATCGACGCCGTGGTGGCCACACGTCCGGTGGCCCTCGACGACGTGGCGAAACTGGAGTACACCGGCCGCGTGATCCAGGAAGTGCTGCGGCAGCACAGCGTGACCCTGCTCATGCGCCGCGCCGTGGAACCGGTGGAGCTGGGCGGCTACGCCATCCCCACCGGCACGGAGGTGGCGTTCAGCCTCTACGCCCTGCACCGGCGCCTGGACCCCGACGCCGGGCGCTTCGACCCCGACCGGTGGCTGCCCGAACGCCGCCAGGAGCTGTCCCGGGCCTCCTTCATGCCCTTCGGCGCGGGCGGGCGGCAGTGCATCGGCGATGCCTACGCGTCGGCCGAGATGGTCATCACGCTGGCCGCCGTCCTGGCCCGCTGGCGACTGCGGCCCGAGCCGGGTCACACCCCCCGCGAGGCTGTCGCCGCGATGCCCCACCCCGACCACCTCCCCATGCGGGTGGTCCCGCGATCCGGCTGAAACGGACAGCATGGCCGGGCGCGCAGCAGGCTGCCGGGCGGGGCGGATGGAGAACCGAGCCGAGAGTATCTAGGGTCAGCTCATGGCTTTCATCCTGGTATGCGAGGACGACGGGGCGGTCCGGCATGTGCTCAAGCGCGCCTTGGAGCACGACGGTCACTCAGTCGCGGCTGCTGCCACGGCAGATAGCCTGATGCGGCAACTCGACCCGGCACCCCAGCTGGTCGTGCTGGATCTCGGGCTTCCGGACGCCGACGGACGCGATGTCTGTGTGGCCCTTCGCGCGCGGGGCGTCGACGCGCCGGTCCTGATGCTGACCGCCCTGGACGGCCTGCATCACAAGGTCGGAGGGTTCGAGGCCGGTGCCGACGACTACCTGACGAAGCCCTTCGACCTGCCGGAACTTCTGGTCCGGGTTCGTGCACTGCTGCGCCGGACCACCGTGACGCCCGCCCCGGACCAGGTCGTCCTGGACCCGGCGAAGCATGTGGTGACCCACGGCTCGGCGAGCGAGAACCTGACTCCGACGGAGTTCCGGCTGCTGGGACGGCTGATCGCGTCGCAGGGAGACGCGGTCCGCCGCCACGCCCTTGTCGCCGCAGGGTGGCCGTACGGAGCGCAGGTCAGTGACAACACCCTCGACTCCTTCGTGCGCCGACTGAGGATCAAGCTCGCCCCGCTGGGCGTGTCCGATCGCCTGGGGACCGTCCGCGGCGTGGGATACCGATGGCACTGACGGGGTTCCGCGCGAGAGTCGTGGCACTGACGGTGCTGGTCGCCACCGCCGTGGTGGCGATACTGGTCGTGGTCTCGCACGTGCTGCTGAGCCGGGTGACGGACGCCGACGCGCACGACCTGGCGCGCACACGCGCAGAGGCCGTCACGGCCGGCGTCACTGTCGCGGGTGGTCGCGTCGTACTGACGGAGAACGGCAGTGAGGCCCTGGACGAAGTCGCCTGGGTGTACGCAGACGGCCGCCTGATCGACGGGAACGTGCCGGTCGCGGTGTCCCAGCAGGTCGAGGCGCTGGCCGATGCGGGCCGATCGCAGACCGCCGCCGCCGACAACTCCCTCTTGTACGCGCAGGGGATCCCCGTGGACGGCCACCGCGTCATGGTGATCGTCCGGGTGGACCTGACGCCCTATGAGACGTCCGAGCAGCACGACCTGGCCTTGTCGTTGATACTGGGCGGCCTTGCGATCCTCCTCGCGGGCGCGGTCGCCCACCTCGTGGTGCGCCGCGCACTGAGGGTGGTGCACGAGATGGCCGCCCAAGCCGATCACTGGGGCCATCACCAGCCCGGACGCCGATTCGACCTCGGTGTCCCCCGCGACGAATTCGGGGAACTGGGCCGAACCCTGGACCACCTGCTGGAGCGCGTGGACAACGCCTTGGCGGACGAGCGCCGGCTCACCGACGAGATCGCCCACGAGCTGCGAACACCGCTGACGGTACTGCGTGGCGAGGCGCAGCTCGCCCAGCTGTCCGACATCGCACTGGCGCCGGAGCCGGTCCTGACGGAAGTCGACCGCCTCGACGCGGCCGTCACGACGATCCTGGGCGCGGCCCGCGCACGGATAGACGCCGGTACCCGGTGTGATCTGCGGACGGCCGCACGCAAGGCGGTGGCCGGCCGCGCGGTCGAGGTCACCGTCCCCGCCCGAATCGACGTCGCCGTAGCGGCCGACGTCGCCGTGTCCTTGTTGTCACCCCTGCTGGACAACGGCTTGCGGCATGCGCGGTCGCGCGTCTGGATCACCGCACGCACCGAGGACGAGGCCGTCGTCGTCGATGTCCTGGACGACGGCCCGGGGTTCGATCCTGCGCTGGTCGACCGCGTATTCGAAACAGGGATGACCGGTGCCGGCGGGTACGGCCTGGGACTGCCGGTGGTCCGGCGCATCGCCGGCTCGGCCGGGGTGGAGGTCCGAGCGGTCGCCGACGGCCTCGGTCACATCGAGGTGACTCTTCCCGCCGCGCGAGCGGCCACGTAGTCAGGTTGTGTGCAGGTTCCCCGCGCGAACCTGCCTGCATGACAACGACAACCCAAGCACGCACGCACAGCGGGCGGCTGCTGCTCAACAAGGTCCCTGAGGTCACCGTCTGGTTCTGGGTGATCAAGGTCCTGTGCACCACGGTCGGCGAGAGCTTCGCCGACTGGATCAACACCCAGCTGGGCGTCGGCCTGGTGAACACAGCCTGGATCTTCACCGCAGTCCTCGTGGCCGTGCTGGCCTTCCAGCTCCGCACTCAGCGGTACGTACCGCTGCCCTACTGGCTCACCGTGGTCGTCGTCAGCGTCACCGGCACCCTCTACACCGACATCCTCACCGACCAGCTGAACGTGCCTCTGTGGATCAGCTCTACGGTGTTCTCGGTGCTGCTCGCTGCCGTGTTCGGAGTGTGGTGGGCGCGTGAGCGCACGCTGTCGATCCATTCGGTCACCACCCTCTCCCGGGAGTCGTTCTACTGGCTCACCGTCCTGATCACCTTCGCCCTCGGCACCGCGACCGGTGACTGGACGCTGGAGCTGACCGGCTGGAGCCCGGACGTCTCGGTGCTGCTGCCGCTCGGACTCATCGCGGCGATCACGCTGCTGTGGCGGTTCGGCGCGAACCCGGTGCTGTCCTTCTGGCTCGCCTACATCCTGACCCGCCCGCTCGGCGCGAACATCGGCGACTGGCTCGCCTCCCCCAAGGTCGCCCAGAGTCCGGGCGACCCGACCGGTCTCGCGCTGGGCACCTTCACCACCAGTCTGGTCTTCCTCGGACTGATCCTGGCCACCGTCGTCCATCTGACGGTGACACGCCCGGACGTGACCGAGACCCACGAGGCGACCCACACCGCACGGGTCAGCAGCAATCCGCGCAGGCAGCGCAACGCATCGGCAGGCTTCGTGCTCCTCGCCGCAGCCACCGCCACCCTGCTGCTCTGGGCACACGGCCAGCCGCACGTCGGACCGGCGCCGGAAGCCGACACGACCTCCACCGTCCAGCTTCCTGCCGGCCAGGCGGTGAAGAACTTCCCGTCAGCCAAGGTCGACGTCCTGCGAAACCTCGCGCAAACCTCACTCAAGGCCGCACAGTCGGGCAACGGCTCCGGGGCCCACGCAGCCGCCCAGTCGCTACGTGACCTGTGGGATGCCGACCAGACCACGCTGCAGCCCTTGAACGACACCGGCTGGACCTCCATCGACGCCCGGATGGACCAGGTACTGAAGACCTTCGGCATCGACCACCCGAATCCGCCGATGCCCGCTGCGCAGCAGGAGAGCGCACTCGGCACCCTCCTGACAGACCTGGGCTGACCAACCGCAGCACCTGCCCGGCCCACCCGGCCGACCGGCCGGAGGTCAACCGATCGTCGGCACCGTGAGGCGCAGCCTGGCGCCGTGGCTCTGCTTCGCCTCGGCGGCCACGCAGCCGCCGTGTGTCTCGGCGATCTGCCGGACGATCGCCAGCCCCAGCCCCGACCCGGGCAGCGAGCGGGCCTCGGGAGAACGGTAGAAGCGGTCGAAGATATGCGGAAGGTCCGCGGGTGCGATGCCGGGTCCGCTGTCGTCGACCGTGACCGTTCCGTCCGCGGTCGTGGTCACGGTGATGCGCCCACCGTCCGGGCTCCACTTGACCGCGTTGTCGACCAGGTTGCCGATCGCGCGCTCCAGGGCGTCCGGGTCGCCGTGGACCAGGCAGGGGGCCAGCTCGGTACGGAAGTCCAACCGCGTGGAGCGGGCGACGGTCCGCTCCACGACGTGTTGGGCGAGCAGGTCGAGCCGGGTGTCCTCGGTGTGGGTCCGGGCGCTTCCGTACCGGGCCAGGTCGACCAGGTCGTTGACGAGCAGAGTGAGTTCGGCGGCCTGCGCCCGTGCCTCGCTGACCAGCAGCGGTGCCTGGGGGTCAGTGACCCCGGCCCCCTCGGTCAGCAGTTCGAGATTGGTGGTGAGGCTGGTCAGTGGGGTGCGCAGCTCGTGCGAGGCGTCGGCGACCAGTCGGCGCTGGGCGCCCACCGAGTCGTCCAGAGCGGCCATCATCGCGGCGAAGGAACGGGTCAGCCGGGCGATCTCGTCGTTGCCGCGCGCGGGGAGCCGCACCGTCAGATCCTGAGTAGCCGTCACATGTTCGACCGTATCCATCAGCTGCGCGACAGGACGGAGCAAGCGGCCGGCTGTGAGCCGGGCCACAAGGACGGCCAGCAGTCCACCGCCGATCGTGATCAGGATGAGCAGCAGTTCCAGGCTGTCCAGGGTGGTCCCGACCACGGAGGTGGGTATGGCGGCGCGGACCAGGCTCCCGCTCTTGGCGTCCAGGGGGGCGGTGTAGACGCGGTAGGAGACCCCGTCGTACTTGGCGTCCTGGAAGTACGGCGGCTGGATGCCGGATGCCACCAGGAGGTCCCGACCGTTCACGGGGATGAAGCCGGCCCGGGGCCCTTCGACCACCGGACTCTGCAGGAACTGAACCAGCGTCGAGCCGACCGTCACCGTCTCCGTCGGGAACCGCACGCTGGTGCCCGACACCGCGGCCTTCTGCTTGAACGCCTTGAGCATGTCGGGAGCCTGGTCCGTCGCTGACACCAAGGTGGCGTCGTGTTGGGAGTTGAGCCTGGTGCTCAGCGAGGGATAGAGGATCAGCGCGGCTACGGCGAGGGCCGCGAGCACCACAGCGCCCCCGGCCAGCGCCAGCCGGTTGCGCAGACTCACGGCTCCTCCCGCAGCACATAGCCCAGGCCGCGCACGGTCTGGACGATCCGCGGCTCGCCGCCGGCCTCCAGTTTGGCGCGCAGGTAGCTGACGTACACCCACAAGGCGTTGGAGGACGGACCGAAGTCGTACCCCCAGACCGAGTCGAAGATCAGGCTACGGCTGAGCACCCGTTGCGGATTGCGCAGGAACAGCTCCAGCAGGGCGTACTCGGTCCTGGTCAGGTCCAGCGGCCGCTGTCCGCGGCGGGCGCGGCAGGCTGCGGTGTCCATTTCCAGGTCCGCGTAGCGAAGCAGTTCCTGGTCGGCGCCGCTGCGCCGGAGCAGCGCCCGGATGCGGGCCCGCAGTTCCTCCAGCGCGAACGGCTTCGCCAGGTAGTCGTCCGCACCGGCATCCAGGCCCGCGACCCGGTCGGCCACCAGGTCGCGGGCGGTGAGCATGAGGATCGGCGTCCGGTCCCCGCGCCCGCGGAGGGCGCGGCACACCTCCAGGCCGTTGGGCTCGGGCATCAGGATGTCCAGGACGACGGCGTCCTGCCGGACAGCGGCCAGTGACTCCAGCGCGGAGGCCCCGTCAGCGGCCACCGACACCTCGTACCCGTCCCGGGTCAGGGCGTGCGCCAGCGAACGGCGCACGGCGTCGTCATCATCGACCACCAGTACTCGCATCCCTACAGCCTGCCTCAGCCGCATTCTCCGTCGGACGTCGGTGCGCCGTTCAGCCGGTGGCGGCCTTCAGCCGGTCGATGGCGTCCGCCAGCTGCTGGGGTGTCACCCCCAGGTGCCCGGCGATGGCCTTGAAGGCTGCGCTCTGCGGATCGACGCCGTGGGAAGCCGCAGCGAGCCGCATCAGCGAGTCCAGTGCGGTCTGCGCCGAGGGCACGGGCACGCCGAGGAGAGCGGCCAGGCGCTGTGCTGTGAACACCGGGGCAGGATTTCCAGACCCGCCCGGCTTGTCGACCGGTCCGGGCTTGCCCGGCCCGGTCCCCGATCCGAAGACCGCCTGGAGAATCGGAGCGGCCTTCGCGGTGCTGATGCCGAGCCCCGCCGCGAAGGCCCGCAGCACGGCGGGGTCGGCCACCGTCCCGCCGTTCTGCCCGAGCAACGACTTGACCGCCCTGAGCGCCTGGTCGAGCCGCTGGACAGAGATGCCACGGTCCTTGGCGACCTGGTCCAGTCCCTTGCTCGTTCCCGCGTCCTTGGCCTCGGCCTGCGTCGAGCCCGAGGAGGGCGAGGTCTTGGCTGCGACCGGGCTGCTGGTCGCAGCCGAGGCGGCCACCACCCCGGACAGTGTGAGGCTCATCGCCAGCGCCGTTCCTGCGGCGACCAGTCGGGAGTTGCGGCGCATCTGCGCCCCTTTCCACAGGGACCGGCCGGTCGCCGGTCCGTCTACAGCCACCAGCAAACCCACCGCGCCTCACAGGAAGCGTCGCCCGACCTTAAAGAAACCTCAGGAACTGCACCGTCTGCGGCCCCGATGCCTGCCGTCAGGCCGCTTTGTGGACGACGCTGTCACCCGGCTGTCCGGGCCCGGGAAGACGAGCCTGGTACGCCCGGAGTCCGACCAGCGAACGTCGTACGGAAGGCTGCCGTCCGGGTTGTGCAGCGCCACGATCAGGCCGTCGCGGCCCACCGGGGCGGCCCCCGTCAGCACACGGGCAAACGCGACCGCGTCCTCAGGCATCAGGGCGGTTCGGTTCGGTGAACCGATCAGCGACCGGCAGGACCGGCCAGGTAGGCGAAATCGTGCGAGGCTGCCTCGTGCAACCGGGCGCCGAGGTCCTCCAGTGCGCGGCCTGCGGCCAGTTCGTCGCCGATCTCCGGAACGGACCGGTCCGCCGGATTGCGCCGGGCCACCCCCCTGCCGGTGAGGGTCGACGTGTCCCCCCTCGTGATGACGGCGCGCGCGTGAGTGTCGTCTTCCTCCTCGATGATGAAGATCTCCACCGTCCACTGCTTGGCTTCCATGACATGCTCCGTCCATGGAGTGGGTGCCCCGGCCCCGGACGCCGCCGCAGGCGGGGTTTTCAGCTGTCGAGGAAAGTCTGTCCGGTCAGTTTCCATTGAACATCGCCCACGCTCGACCGTGCGAACGAGGCTTGTGACGACCGGGCCCGCCGCGGTGGCCGAGAGGCTTCCGGCGGGCTTCACCACGCCGCGGGGACCGAGCGTCAGGCCCGGCCAGCATCGCTCACGGAACCGGACAGCGCCTGTCGTGAGTTCGGGCAGCGGCGGCGCCTGCCTCTATGGTGTGGGACCTATGAGGCTGGTGGAATTGGAGATTGCCCTGTGCAACTGGGCGGACATTCAGTGCGGATGTGGCCGCTCGGCAGAGCATCTGGCAACGGAACTGCTTCGAGCCGCCGAGGGCGAGCCTTACGGGTTGGTCAGCGCTCTGGACGGTCATGCGTGGAGTGCTCCCGTGCTCTTCCCCCCGGCTGTCGCCGTGGCCTCGGTGTGCCTGGCCGCCCTGTCTGGCGACATCCCGGCGCAGGCCCGAGTTGAGTTCCTGGACCTGCTCTTGTGGCTGGTCTCAGGAGATGGGACTGATTTCGGCTCCGCTGCCGAAGGGCTTGATCTGCCATTGCTGTGCCAGCAGAGAGCAAGGGAGGGGCTCTGGCTTCTGTATGACGAGGTGGCCTCAGGAAGATCCGTGGAAGCGGCCGGCAGCGCGTTCGAGATCCTCAGCGTCGTGGAATCGGACCGAGAACGGCTCCACAAGGTGCGCGACCACGCCGGCGACCTGCTGCCGTGGCACTGCCAGAACGGGCTCTGCGACGAAGAACCGGAACCGAGCTGAGCCGGTGCCGAGAATCCAGAAAGCCTGCGATCAGGCCGTGTCCTCCGCTCAGACCCGCTTGGGACGTCCTGGGCAGATCCGTGACATTGCCCACCCGATGAATCTTCAACAAATCCGACCAGGCGCAATGCCAGAACGCCCCCCCGGGGCTCTGCCCGGCGAGCGGGCCTGCCGCTCGAAGCGGTGACGTCCACACCGGTCAGGCCGTCTCCGCCGACAGCGAGCCGGGAATGTCCGGCGCCTCGGCCGATCCGACGGGCCCGCACCTGCACTCCGAGGTGGACGCGGCCGAGCAGTACAGGTCCGACATCAACCCGCTCCCCCGGCCGGCCTCCCACGGAGTCCATCTGGCCAGAGCCGGTCCTTGTCTCGGACCAGTTCTTACCTGTGACCTTCCTGGGTGTCCGTGCGTGTTCGCTTTTCGGCCACTCGCTCGCCATCGCGGGCTGGAAGAACTGGGGTGCCCCCAACCGCGCCAGGTCACTGGACGCGGTGGACCTCACTCCAAGGAATCCCCCGATGACTTCTCACTCGCGCTCCTCGCGCCGGCGTGCCGCGGCCGCCTCCACGGTGTCCCTTCTCGCCGCAACAGTGGTCGCCGGGACGGTCGGTCAGACGTCGGCCCTGGCCGCCACCCCGGTTCCGGCCGGGTTCACGGTGACCCAGCTGGCCACCGGACCGGCCGGGCTGAGCAGCCCTGACGACATCACCCGCCTTGGCGACCACCTGTTCGTCGCCTACCAGAACGGCGTGGGCTCCGACGGCAAGCCGTCCAGCAACGGCACCACCAAAAGCGTGATCGTCGAGTACACGTTGACGGGGAAGCAGCTGGCGTCCTGGTCGGTCGTGGGCAAGGTCGACGGCATGGGCGCCGACACCGCCCATGAACGCGTCCTCGCCTCGGTCAACGAGGACGGCAACTCCAGCCTCTACAGCGTGAGCCCCGGCAAGTCGTCGGCGAAGCAGGTCGAGCACTACGGCTACCAGGGCCTGACGCACGGCGGCGGCACCGACAGCGTGCTCGTGACGGGTGGGAAGATCTACATCACGGCCTCCGCCCCGGCGGCCGACGCTGACGGCAAGACCTACAGCAAGGCTGCTCTCTACACCGCGACCCTCACCCCGGGCATGTCCGGAAAGGACGGCGTCGTCGCGCTCACCGCGGTGCTCGCGGACAACGCGACCGCCGTCGACCTCGTCACCGGCAAGAGCACCAAGCTGAACCTGTCCGACCCCGACTCCAGCGAGAAGGTGCCCGCGGCCGTACCCGGGATCGGCGGTGACCTCCTGCTGGACAGCCAGGGCGACAAGCAGCTCGTCCTCCTGCACGGCGGCGACACCCCCAAGGTGCTGAACGTCAGCACCCAGGTCGACGACACCGCGTTCGCCACCAACACCACCGGCACGCTCTACGTGGTCGACTCCGGGAGCAACAGGCTGGAGGCGATCACCGGTCACTTCACCGCAGGCCAGGCGTTCACCTCCGTGCCCGGCGACTCCGACACCCTCAAGAGCACGCTCGGCACGATCGACCTCGCCAGCGGCAAGATCACCCCCTTCGCGTCGTTCGGTTCGCCCAAGGGCCTGCTGTTCGTCAACGAGACGCTGCCCGCCGGCAGCGGTCCCTCGACCGGCCCGTCCGCGAGCGCCTCCGTCAGTACCACTGCGAGCGGCACAGCCGGCCCCTCGGCCGCCGTCTCCGCCTCCGCCTCCGCCTCCCAGGGGGCGGCGGCATCCAGCACCGCACCGGCACTGGCCGAGACCGGTTCCTCCGGTTCCGGGACCATCGCAGCGGTGGGCGCCGTCGTCGTCCTCTTGGGCGGGGCGGCGCTGTTCGTCACGCGTCGTCGCGTGGGCCGCCGCGGCTGAGACCGCTCTCGCCCTCCCGCGAGTGCGGAGTTGATGCGTCTGTACTCCGACCGCCTGCACCGTGAGTACGGGCCCGAGCCACGCAGTCGCATACGAGGGTGACCGAGGTGGACTCCGGTCCCACGGTGCCGCACATATAGACAACAGGGCCTCCTGGACAGCTTGTTGGCGTACACGCCCTTCGAGCTACCGGGAGGCCCTGCTTTCTCTCAAGGCCGGACAGACACCAGCCACTCAGGGTCGGCCGGCGGCGTCAACGGCATGCTCCTTGAGGAATGCGCCCGCATGGGCTGCGGCTTCCTCCGCGGTCGCGTAGCACGCCCCGTCGCCGGTCGCACCGGATGCTCCGTCGGCACCCTCGCCCGTCCAGCTCCAGCCGCCGGATGGCGCCTGGACCAGTTCGGCAGTCCCACCGAAGATTTCAAGGTTGCTCGTGCGTGCTGTCGGGGGCGCCGGGCGGGTGACGGCGTCGGGCCACTTCTTGCGGGCGCCCTGGCGGGTGATGCCCCACACGGCCCCCAACTGCTCGTAACTTGCCCCGTAGGAGCCGGCGGTCGCTGCCGCGTTCGCGGTCAGTCGCTTGACCTCCGCGTCCACCGTCCTCCAAGCGGCAAGGACGGACAGAGCCACTTCGACGGGGTTCGCGTCCCACATGCGGTCCACGGAAAGCCCGGTCTCCCGGGAGCGAATGGCTGAGGCCAATGGGTTCAGGGCGTCATACAGAGCCCTGTCGAGTTCCACCTGTTCTTCGCGGGTGATCTCACGCAGCATCATGCGACAACTATAGTTTACGAATCGAGGATCGACAACTACAGTTACCGCCCTGCCGGTGGTCGCGCCTCACTCGACCTGGATCCCCAGGTGGCCACCAGTTCCTTCAGCCCAGGGGGGCCGTGGCGCCCGGGGCCAGGCGCTGGTAGCGGGCCGGGGTGAGGTCGGAGCCGAGGAAGTTGCCCAACATCGCCGTGCCGATGTCGTTGAGAGCGCCGTCGTGGATCGCGAAGGCGTCGCGGGGGGCGATCTCGCGAACGTAGTCGATGAGTTGGCCGGTCGTGGACCAGGGGCCGTGGACCGGCAGGAGCAGGGTGGCGACCTGGGTCCCGGGGACGGTGAGGGCATCCCCGGGGTGGAACAGGGCGCCGTCGATGAGGAAGCCGATGTTGGCGATGCGCGGGATCTCCGGGTGGATGACGGCGTGCCAGGCGCCATGGACGCTCACGTCGAAACCGGCGGCGGTGAAACGGTCGCCGTCGCCGACGGCGGTGACCCGCGCACCGAGGCCGTCCAGCTTGCGGGCGACGGCGGAGTTGGTCCAGATCCGCAGGGCGGGGTTGTCCTCGGCCGCGCGGCGCAGCACCTCCTCCGAGAAGTGGTCGAAGTGCTCGTGCGCGACCAGCACGGCGTCGGCGCCGTCCAGTGCCGAAGGCTCCGTCAGGCCGCCCGGGTCGACGACCAGGCGACGGCCGTCCTCCTCGATGCGGACGCAGGCGTGGCCGTACTTGGTGAGCTCCATGACGGTATGACCCTTTCCAGTCATTGTACAATCTATTTGTACAACTGGACTGTACACCTGGGTTGTGTGAATGGGTACCATGGACCGCATGGACGCGGATGGACTGGCCGAGGACCTGCGGCAGACGATCGGGGAACTGGTCCGGGCGGTGCGCAGGGTGGACACCATGCCGCCGGGCGAGGCCGCCATCCTCGGCTACCTGGACCGCAGCGGCCCGATGACCACGGCGGAGCTCGCCCAGCGGCGCGGCGTGACGCACCAGTCGGCGGCGAAGTCGGTGAAGGAACTGACCGGGGATGCCCTGGTGCGCAGCGAGCCGCACCCGGACGACGGGCGCAAACTGCTGCTGCACATCACCGACGCGGGCCGCGAGTGTCTACGCCGGGAACGGGGCCGCCGGGCCGACACCCTGACCGGCGCGATCGAGGACGCCTTCGACGCTGCGGAGCAGGAGAGACTGCGCGACTGCGTCGCCCTGCTGTCCCGGCTGACCGCTCATCTCGGCGGCACGTGAGGTCGCCGACGCCGTGTTCTGGCGCCTGGAGTACCACATGGACGGGCTGCGGGTGAACGTGGCACGGCGCGCCTGCGCTACTCGGTGGAACTTCTCAGCTCGGCGAGGGTCTCCTCGACCAGCACCTGGGCCCGGGCCACTGTTGCTGTCAGCAACTCGGCAGTGTCGCCCGGCGTCCCCAACAGTCTGCGGACGCGCGGGCCGAAACCGCATGGCGCGCCCGGCAGCGTCTCGGCGACGGCCAGAGCCCCCTTCTCGTTGAGACACCAACGCCGGTTCCCCGCGAACAGCGCCTGCACCAGCACGCCGACCGCCCGGGAGAGGCACAGCGACACATACAGCGTGTCCGCCCGGGCAGAGGCACCGCCTCGGGTCGGCCGAGGGACTGCGACTCTCGTCGACGTCCACGAATGCGACGTCCTTGACCACGCCGACGTGTTCCGTTCGACCACGATGACGGGCGGCAGTCGGTGAGGCGTGAGTCAGTCCGCGGGGGTGGTGGTCGACGCTCTGGATCCGACCAGGAGGAGACAGGTCACGGCCACGCCCACGACTACTCCGGCGAGCAGCAGCAGCGGGTTGAGGGATTGGACGCTGCTGGTGCTGCTCGCCGGGGTGGCCGTCGTCCGGGTGCCGCCGACGGAGGTCCCTGCGGCGAGCGGGGCCGCTGAGGTGGAGATGGCTGCTGGGGCGACTGCGGCGGTCCTGGTGTCAGCGGTCGCCGGGGCCCCGCGGGTGGCGGCCGGGGCCGCCCCAGTGCTGCTTGCGGGCCCGGGTGGTGCTGTTGCCCGGGTGGGCGCCGGAGTGGCCCGCCGGGTCGTGGCGGCTGCCTCGACGATGACGCGGGCGATCATGTCCGGGTGGACGGAGCAGAAGTAGGTGTAGGTCCCCGGTGTGGTGAAGGTGTAGGTCCAGGACTGACCCTTCTGCAGTTCAGGGGAATGGATGGCGACCGGCGCGCTGCTGGTGGTGACGTCGTGCGGGGCGATGTCGTAGTTGGTCCAGGTGACCGTGTCCCCGGCGGTGACCGTCAACGACGGCGTGCTGAAGGCGTACTGCGCCATCCGGACGCTGTGGCCGGCGGCTGTGGCCTGGCCGGACGCCGCCAGGACGATCAGCCCGGCGGCGAGCAGACCGGCCAGCACCGTGGCCAGGGCGGCCAGGAGGCTGCGGCGGGGGGCGGTCATGAGAAGTCCGCAGCAACGAGCAGGCGCAGTCGCCGGGCGGGCACCAGGCGGGGCAGCCTGAGTCCGGAGCTGCGGCGGACGGTTCGGCAGGCGAGGTTGCTGACGGCGAGGAAGATGAGCCGGTCGTCAGCGCACTGGCTGACCCGGGTGCTCAAGCATGCCTGCTGGGGAACTCCGCGGATCTGCCAGTGGCCCTGCACGTCCATGCGTGTCGGTTCAAGCTGCTCGATGCGCTCGGATTCGAAGCGCATCAGCGGGTGGCGACCGGCGTGCAGCCCACGGCGCCCGCGCAGGCCGCTCCGGTGCGGACGGCCGGCGCGGAGGGAATCGGCGCGGACGTCGATCCGCAGGGAGCACCGGTCTGTGTCCTGGTCCACTGTGAGGGTGGCGTCGGCGGAGGTGAAGCGGCAACGCAGTGTGACCAAGGGGCCGATACGGGCGGTGAGTTCGACGATGCAGCGTTCCGGCGGGGCGGTGTAGCTGCCGGGGAGCGGGAGGCAGAGATGGGGGGTGGGTGCGGTGGGCGGAAGGATCACGGTTTCAGCGGTCATGGTCGCCTCATAGGG
>NZ_BBPM01000010.1:172109-175969 GCF_000787775.1 Streptacidiphilus carbonis
GGCCGACTGTGACTCGGCCGGCCCACCGTCACGTCCTCGGGTCGTCCCTGGTGCCGACGCCGACGGTGTCAGCAACTGCCGGTCAGGTAGTTCTCGGTGGGCGCGAGGAGCATCGAGGCCCACACGGTGTGGGTCTTGACGTACTGGTCGGGGTTGAGGATGTCGGTGATCTGCTGGCCCAGTGATTCGTTGAGGTGGGCCGAGTCGATGTGCGCGAGCAGTGTGGTCAACGTGCTGGTGAGCACTGACTGACCGCCGGATTCCAGCGGGGTCAGGACGCTCTCGACCCAGGCGGTGTGGGTGGCGATGTACTGGTCGAGGTTGAGCGCGTCCTGGACCTGCTGGCCCACGGACTCCCCGAGGTGCGCGGAATTGATGTGATTGAGGATGGGGAGCAGTACCTGGCTGACGCTGGCACAGTCGGCCCCGGTGCCGCTGGTGGCGGTGGCGGAGCTGCTCGGCATGCCGCTCATGCCGCCGCTGGGCGCGGCCGTGGGGACGGCCGTCGGGGCGCTGGTGGGCGATGCGGTCGGGGTGCTGCCGGCGGCCGGAAGGACCTTGACGGCGGCCTTCATGTCCGGGTGGACGGCGCAGTAGTAGCTGTAGGTGCCGGCGGCGGTGAAGGTGTAGCTGAAGGACTGTCCGGTCTGCAGCTGCGGGGAGCTGATGGACTTGGGCCCGGAGCTGGTGGTGACGGTGTGCGGCGCGGTGTCGTAGTTGGTCCAGGTCACCGTGTCGCCGACGTGCACGGTGAGCGCGGCGGGCGCGAAGGCGTACCCCTTGATCTGGACCTTGACCGCAGTCGAGGCGGCCGCCGGCTGGGCCGGGACGCCGCTGACCCGGGTGCCGCTGACCTGGTTGGCCGCCGCGGCCGGTGCGGCGCCGGCGGTGGTCGAGGTGGTGGTGCCCTGGACGCCGCTCCCGGCCACCTCGTTGGCCGCCAGGGCCGCGGTGGCCGGGGGCGCTGTGGTGGTGGCTGCGCCGGCCTGGAGAAGGCCGAGGCACCCGGCCGCGGCGATGGTCGCGGCGAGCGCGGTGGCCATGAGGGCCCGGTTGCCGAGCCGCAGGCGCGCGCTGCCTCCGGGTGTACCGGAGGACGAATCGGTCTTACGCATCGTACGGTCGTTCCTTTCCTGTGGGGATGGTGACGTCGGGTCAGTGCCCGGGATCGGACGTGACCAGCAGACTCGTCGCGGTGAGGACCAGGAGGACGACTCCCGTCTCGGCCGCGACCGAGTAGACGAAGGGCCGCACGGCGGCGGAGTCGCCGCGCAGCAGCACGGCGATGTCGAGCCGGTGGCGCACCCAGGCCTTGCTGCGCTGGGCCAGCAGCAGGACCACCAGGAGCAGCGCCACCTTGACGAGCAGCAGGTGACCGTAGGAGGTGTGCACCAGCGCGTCGACGGATCCGACGAGTTGCCAGGCCAGGACCAGGCCTGCAGCGACGATGCCGGTCACCGCGGTCAGGGCCAGGGTGGAGTAGCGCGGGACCACGAAGGCCAGCTCTTCGGGCCGCCGTCGCGGCAGCACGCCCACCAGGAGCAGCGTCAGACCGCCGATCCACAGGGAGACGCCGATGAGGTGGACGGTGTCGGCGACCGCGCCCCAGACCGGCTGGGCCACCTCGGCGGTGTGACCGGCCATCCCTGTGGTGCGCAGCAGGCCGAAGGCGACGGCTGTCCCTCCGATGCGCCAGCCGGGCGAGCGCGCGGCGCGTTCGCCGCCCTGCAACAGGGCGGTGAGGACCACCCCGGCCAGCAGCCACAGCAGCGCACGGGCGGTCAGGACCACACCCAGGTGGGTGGCCAGCACGTCCGCATACGTGCGCGCGGAGAACAGCGCGCCCGGCGGTCGCATCGCCGCGTAGGCGCCCTGCAGCCCGACAGTGGCGACGGTGGTCGTCAGGCCGGCGAACCAGGCGGCGGCCAGGACGGCCCGGGTACGGCGGTCGCCGCTGCCTTGCGGCCACAGCAGGGCCAGGAAGGCCAGGCCGCCGACGAACAAGGCCAGCGCCAGGTAGCCGATCAGGCGCGCGCCGGTGAGCAGGTGTTTCACCGTCGGATCCGGGGCCGGCATCGCCGCGACCGGGAGCGCCGCAACGGCCGCCCGGCCGACTGTTGCCGTGGTGCTGGTGCCGGTGTAGTGGAGCTGTCCGGTCGTCACATGTCCGTCGTCCTGGCTGACTGCCCTCCAGTCCAGGGTCCAGCCGGTGCCGTTGGCTGACTCGGGTGCATTGCCGGTGTCGGCGACCAGGACTCGTGCATCTCCCGGCCGCACCCGCGCGACCAGCCTGCGCGAGCCGATGACGACGCTGGAGGAGGCCCCGTCCACGGCCTCGCTGAAGACCAGGGTGATCTGCTCGGGCAGCGCTGTGAGCCGGGCGCCGTCGGCGGGCGTGGAACGCAGTAGCTCGGCGTGGGCCGAGGCGCCCGGCGCGACGAGCGCGAACGAGACCGACAGTGCGAAGGTTGCCACGAGGAGACGGATCAGGAACCGCACAGGCGCGGCCGTCACTTCGCCGTCCCGGACGCGGACGCGGACTGCGATGCGGAGGCGGACGGACAGGTGACCACACCGTTGGCAACCCCGGACACGGCACCGGCCACTGTGGACACCGCGCCGCCCGGAGTCACACCGAGCAGTCCGGACCCGCCCACGCTCGCGGACGGACTGGACGATGGCTGGCCCGTCAGCGCGGACAGCAGCCCCGACACGGTCCCGGTCACCGTCCCGGTGACATCGGTGAGTACCGGCCCGACGACCGGAAGCCCGCCCGGACAGAGCCCTGTCGACACCGCGGCCGGGGAGGTCGGCGACGCGCTCGCTGAAGGCGCCGATGACGAGGGCTCAGGGGTGGGGCTCTGGCCGGGTGGAGGGGTCGGTGGCCCGCCGGTGACCACCCCACTGGTGCCCCCGGTACCGGTAAGGACGCCGGCGCCCCCGGTAGCGGCCTGGCCGCTGCCTACCGCGGCCACCTGGCCGCCGGAGGACGAATACCCCGCCGGAGCTGCTCCTACCGCGCTGCCGCTCCCGCCCGCCGCGGCCCCCGCTCCGGCACCCCCGACCGCAACCGGCCCCGGTTGCTGCGACGCCACCGGGTTGGGCAGCGCCGTAGCCAGGCCGCTCCCGGCGACGGCACTCCCCATCCCTGACGCGTAGCCGAGAACGACCGCAACCGCGCCTACGAGTACACCCGCGACGATCTCGTCCCGGTGGTCCCTGGGCCAGGCGATCCTGGCGAAGAACGGCATGAATTCCTCCTGGCATGATCAGATCACTGCTGGAGGCAAATTTGACCGGACCGCTAATTCGAGGCAGTGACCTGGTAGTTAATCGAGCGTTACAAAGCCCTCTTTCCGCCCCTTAAAGGACGTGAGAACGAATTATTCTCGCGGATACATCACGAGCAGGAGCGACTGCAAATTCTCCGCCCTGTGCAGATCCAAGACGAAAAGTGAATCAATGGTGAAGGCACTTGTGCTCCCGGCGGCGGCGAACTGGACCTCCGCACCACGGAGACCTGGAGAGCAAGGGGTCGGCCAGGGCCGGGCGGTCACGTCGACGATGCGACTGTGATTACGGAAAAGGCATATGCGAGGCCGTGCCGACGGCCCGCCCCGAACGTTTCCGGCAGTGGAACGCACGTTTTCCCGGCGATTGCGTTAATCTCCGCGGCCGAGTTCCGCGCGGAGGGATCCCGAGCAACGCCCCAATAGTCAGCGGCTCCTGGGTTCGTCCCCCGCCCCGACTGATCGAGGCCGTCTGCGGCTACGCGACCGCGTTCAACAGGTCGGCGAGCAGCTCCGGCCGCTCCAGTGCGATGAAGTGGCCCGCCCCGGGCACCTGCGTGAAGTCGGCGG
>NZ_BBPM01000009.1:0-22632 GCF_000787775.1 Streptacidiphilus carbonis
GGCGCAGGGGATGAACATGCCCGGCTCGGTCAACAACGGCTTCGGCACCGGGCACGCGCAGACCGCGCCGCTGTCGCTGCAGATGGCCGTGGTGGTGCTGACCCTGGTGCCCATCCTGATGGTCTACCCGTTCATGCAGAAGCACTTCAGGACCGGTGTGCTCACCGGCGCGGTCAAGGGCTGAGGCTCCGGCTGCGCCCGCCGAGGACTGGACCGGCCCCGCGTACCCCTCCCCAGCTGTACGACGGGGCCGGTCCCGCACCCGCACGACATCGGCACACAGCTGACAACCAGTCACTACGCTGCAGGAACCATACGCACAGTACGACTCGAGGGAGAGCTCCATCATGGTGACACTCGCCGAAGTGGCCAGACACGCAGGCGTCTCGTCGAGCACCGTGAGCTACGTCATCAGCGGCAAGCGCACGATCTCGGGGGCCACCCGGCAGCGGGTCGAACAGGCCATCAGCGAGCTCGGCTACCACCCCAACGCCGGGGCCCGCGCGCTCGCGGGAAAGCGTTCGCACATCATCGCCCTGGTGGTGCCGCTGCGTACCGACGTCTACGTCCCGATCATGATGGAGATCGCCATCTCGGTGACCATGGCGGCCCGTCAGTACGGGTACGACGTGCTGCTGATCACCAATGACGAGGGTCCGGAGGGGGTCCGCCGGGTCGCCGCCAGCGGCCTGGCCGACGGGGTGATCCTGATGGACGTCGAACTGGAGGACGAGCGGATCCCGGTGCTCCGGGCGCTGAACACCCACGCCGCGCTGATCGGCCTGCCGGACGACCCCACCGGGCTGTCCTGCGTCGACCACGACTTCTTCGCAGCCGGTGCCAGCTGCGCCGACCACCTGGCCGACCTGGGCCACCGCGACGTCGCCTTCATCGGCTACGGCTCGGGCGTCTACCAGCGGCACGCCGGCTACGCCGAGCGCACCCTGGCCGGCTTCCGCGACCGGGCCGCCGAACGCGGCCTGCGGATCCTGCACCGTCCCTGCGAGGGGACCTACGAGAGCACCGCCGGCGCCTTCTCCCGGATCCTCGCCGACCGCCCGGCCACCACCGGGTTCGTGGTCCAGAACGAAGGCGCCATCGGCCCGCTGATGAGCCTGCTGCGCACCGCGGGGCGGATCGTCCCCGAGGACGCCTCGGTCATCGCCCTGTGCCCGGAGCCGCTGGCCGAGCAGTACTCGCCCAGGCTCACCGCCGTCACCGGTCCGGCCCAGGAACTGGGCCGGCGCGCGGTCGAACTGCTGATGCAGCGGTTCGACGGCGACCAGCCCGACGAGGTGACCCTGCTGACCCCGGTGCTCACCGTCAGGGAGAGCACCGGGCCTGCCCCGCAACAGATCTGACAGCAAGTCATTCCCTGGCATGCCACTTCACCCTTCACCGCATCGGAGATGCACCTCATGCAGCACTTCCATGACCTGGGCCATGCCCTGGAATGGCGCGCAAAGGGCGAGACCCTGCGCGTCGAGGCCTGGGGGCCCGACTCGGTGCGGGTCCGGGCCACGCCCGGCGGCCCGCTGCTGGAGGACCTGCCCGGCGCGCTGCTCGACGATCCGCCGGCCGGGGCCAAGCCGCTGATCGTGGTCTCCGAACACAGCGCCACTCTGGTCAACGGTGCGGTCACGGTCCGGATCGACGCCTTCACCGAGGGCAAGACGACCCCTGAACTGCTGCCTACTGCCGGGCAGTTGACCTTCACTCGGACCGAGGACGGCAGCGAGCTGCTGGCCGAGGAGCCGGCCCACTTCTGGTGGCCCGGAGCCCGCCTCTACACCGCCACCGGCAATGGCTACCACCGCATCGAGCAGCGCTTCCGGCCCCACGCCGGGGAGAAGCTGTTCGGCCTGGGCCAGCACACCCACGGGATGCTGGACCAGAAGGGCGCCGTGATCGACCTGGTGCAGCGCAACGCCGAGGTCACCGTCCCGCTGCTGGTCTCCGACCGGGGCTACGGGATGCTGTGGAACTCGCCCGCCATCGGCCGGGTCGAGCTCGCCGAGACCGGCACCCGCTGGGTCGCCGACAGCGCCCGCCAGATCGACTACTGGGTGACGGCCGGCCGGCCGGCCGAGGTGCTGGCCCGCTACGCCGACGCCACCGGGCACACCCCGGTGCTGCCCGAGTGGGCGGCCGGCTTCTGGCAGTGCAAGCTGCGCTACCGCACCCAGGAGGAGCTGCTGGAGGTGGCCCGCGAGTACAAGCGGCGCGGACTGCCGCTGGACGTGATCGTCTCCGACTTCTTCCACTGGACCCACCTGGGCGAGTGGAAGTTCGACCCGGCCGAGTGGCCCGACCCGGCCGCCATGGTGCGCGAGCTCGACGAGCTGGGGGTCAAGCTGATGGTCTCGGTCTGGCCCTCGGTCAGCCCGGTCAGCGAGAACTACCACACCATGCTGGACCAGGGCCTGTTCATCAACACCGAGTACGGCCCGGTGGCCCACGCCGACTGGCCCGACAAGGGCCTGGGCGCGTACTCGGCGCAGGTCGCCTTCTACGACTCCACCAACCCGGCCGGGCGCGCCTTCGTCTGGGACCGGATCAGGGAGAACTACCTCGACCACGGCATCAAGGTGTTCTGGCTGGACGCCTGCGAGCCCGAGCTCAAGCCCAACTTCCAGGGGAACCTGCGGTATTCGGCCGGTCCCGGGCTCGAGGTCGGCAACCTCTACCCGCGCGAGAACGCCCGGATGATCCACGACGGGATGCACGCGGCGGGGGAGACCGAGGTGGTCTCGCTCAACCGCTCCTCCTGGGCCGGCGCCCAGCGCTACGGCGCGGCGCTGTGGTCCGGCGACATCGGCACCGACTTCGCCTCGCTGCGCACCCAGATCAAGGCCGGGCTCAATGTCGCGCTGTCCGGCATCCCCTGGTGGACCACGGACATCGGCGGCTTCCACGGCGGCGACCCGGAGGACCCCGCCTACCGCGAGGTGCTGGTGCGCTGGTTCCAGTACGGGGCCTTCTGCCCGCTGTTCCGGCTGCACGGCTTCCGCGGCTCCGAGCAGAAGCTCGAACCGGCCATGACCGGCCTGGCCAACGAGGTCTGGTCGTACGGCGAGGAGGCGTACCCGATCCTGGCGTCCTATCTGCACCTGCGCGAGCGGCTGCGCCCCTACGTCATGGAGCAGATGCGGACGGCGGCCGGGACCGGCGTCCCGCCGATGCGGCCGCTGTTCCTGGAGTTCCCGCAGGACGGCCCCAGTTGGACCGCCGACGACTCCTTCCTGCTCGGCCCCGACCTGCTGGTCGCCCCGGTCACCGAGGCGGGGGCCCGCTCCCGCGAGGTCTACCTGCCCGCAGGCGCGGAGTGGACCTGCGCCTGGACCGGGACGGTGCACCAGGGCGGCTCCACGGTGACCGCCGACGCCCCGCTGGAGCGCATCCCGCTGTTCCTGCGCGACGGCGCGCAGCTGCCCGTCGTGGAGGCCTGACGATGCGTCGGATCACCGACCGGCTGGGCGGACTGGCCTTCGGCGGGGACTACAACCCCGAGCAGTGGGACCAACAGGTCTGGAAGGAGGACGACCTGTTGATGCGTCAGGCCGGGGTGAACCTGGCTACGGTCGGGGTCTTCTCCTGGGCCCTGCTGGAACCGGAGGAGGGCCGCTACGACTTCGGCTGGCTGGACGCCCACCTGGACCGGCTGCACGCCAACGGCGTCGCCGTGGACCTGGCCACCCCCACCGCCTCCCCGCCCCCGTGGTTCACCCTGGCCCACCCGGACGCCATGCCGGTCACCCCCGACGGCACCCGGCTGGTGCACGGCAGCCGGGACACCTACTGCCTGGCCGCCCCCGCCTACCGGGAGGCCGCGCGCCGGATCGCCGCCGCGCTGGCCGAGCGCTACGGCACGCACCCGGCCCTGGCCCTGTGGCACGTCCACAACGAGTACGCCACGGTGTGCTGGTGCGACCACACGGCCGCGGCCTTCCGGGACTGGCTGCGGGACCGCCACGGTTCGCTGGAGGCCCTCAACTCGGCCTGGGGCACCGCCTTCTGGAGCCAGCACTACGGCGCCTGGGAGCAGGTGCTGCCGCCGCGGGCCACCCAGTGGCACCGCAACCCCGGCCAGGCGCTGGACTTCCGCCGCTTCTGGTCGGACCTGGCGCTGAGCGCCTACCGGGAGCAGCGGGACGCGATCCGCGCCCACAGCGACCTGCCGGTCACCACCAATCTGATGCTGCCCGGCTACCAGAACCTGGACCTGTGGGCCTTCGGCCGCGAGGTCGACGTGGTGGCCATCGACCACTACCCGGATGCGCCGGGCCGGGGCGCCGCCGCGGACACCGCCTTCGGCGCCGACCGGGCCCGCTCCTTCGGCGGAGGCCGCCCCTGGCTGCTGATGGAGCAGGGCACCAGCACCGTCTACAGCGGCGACCGGACCCTGGGCAAGGAGCCGGGCGAGATCCTGCGGCACAGCCTGGGCCATGTCGCGCGCGGGTCGGAGGGTGCGCTGTTCTTCCAGTGGCGGCAGTCCCGGGCCGGGGCCGAGCAGTGGCACTCGGCCATGGTTCCGCACGCGGGGGCCGACAGCCGGATATTCCGCGAGGTCAGCGCGGTCGGCGCGGCCGTCGGCCGACTCGGCGAGCTGGCCGGATCGACGGTCAGCGCGCAGGTCGCGGTGGTGCACGACGCCGACGCCTGGTGGGCGCTGGACGTCGAGGGCCTGCCCACGACGGAGCTGGACTACCACGCGACCCTGCGCGGCGCGCACCGGGCGCTGTGGGACGCCGGGGTCACCGTCGACTTCGCCCACCCCGAGCAGGACCTGGCCGGCTACCGGCTGGTGGTCGCCCCGGCGCTGTTCCTGCTCTCCGACGCCGGCGCGGCCGGTCTGCGCCGCTATGTCGAGGGCGGCGGAACCCTGCTGGTCCAGCACGCCGCCGGATATGTCGACGAGCGCATGCAGGCCCGGCTCGGCGGCTACCCGGCCGCGCCGCTGCGTGAAGCGCTGGGCATCCGCGTCGAGGAGTACCGGCCGCTGGGCCGCGGCGAGCGGGTCACCCTGTCCGACGGCTCGCACGCCACCGCCTGGAGCGAGGCGCTGCGGCTGGAGGGCGCCGAGCAACTCGCCGCCTACACCGGCGGCATGCTGGCCGGCAGCCCCGCGCTGACCCGCAACAGCCTCGGCGCCGGGCAGGGCTGGTACCTGTCGACGCGGCTGGACGACGCCGACTACGCCGCGCTGGTCGGCCGACTGCTGGACGAGGTGGGGGTCGGCCCCGAACTGCCGGGGCTGCCGAGCGAGGTCGAAGCCGTCCGCCGGCAGGCGCCGGACGGCCGCCGTTGGCACATCCTGCTCAACCACGGCGACACGGCCGTGCCGCTGCCCGAACCCGCCGACGACCTGCTCACGGGAGGCCGGCTGGACACGCTGGCCGCCGGCGGCTGCGCCGTGCTGCGGGAGGTGGACCGGTGACGAGCGTCGACCGGTTCGAGTACACCCCGACCGAAAGGGATGAGACATGAACGAAACCCGGCGGACCGCGCGGCCGCCGCGCCACCGCGGCCGTGGTCCCGGCCGCGTGCTCAGCCTGCTGCTGGCGCTGCTCGCCGCCTGCACGCTGGCCAACGGCGCCGCGTTCGGCGCCTCCGCGCGGCCGGCGGACCAGGTCCCGGTCCCGGCGCAGCCGGCGGCTGCGGCCGGTGGCGGCGCGATGGCCGCGGCGGCGGCGATGCAGCCCAGCTGGAACCTGGGCAACACCCTGGACGCCATCCCGGACGAAACGTCCTGGGGCAACCCGCCGGTCACCAAGGCCCTGTTCGACACCCTCCGGGCCCAGGGCTTCCGCAGTGTGCGGATACCCGTCACCTGGAGCGGCCACCAGTCCGCCACCGCCCCGTACACCATCGATCCGGCGTTCATGAGCCGGGTCAAGCAGGTGGTCGACTGGGCGATCTCCGACGGTCTCTATGTCGACCTCAACGTCCACCACGACTCCTGGCAGTGGATCGCCGACATGACCACCGAGCACGACGCGGTGCTCGCCCGGTTCGACGCCATCTGGACCCAGATCGCCGCCGAGTTCAGGAACGAGTCCCGCAGGCTGCTCTTCGAGAGCATCAACGAGCCGCAGTTCAACAACGCCACCGCCGCACAGAAGACCCAGATGCTGGACGAGCTGAACACCTCGTTCCACACCATCGTGCGCGCCTCCGGCGGCTGCAACGCCACCCGCCTGCTGGTGCTGCCGACCCTGGGCAGTACCCCCAGCCAGACCCTGATGGACGACCTGTCCACCGAGATCGGTTCGCTGCACGACGCGAACCTGGTGGCCACGGTGCACTACTACGGCTTCTGGCCGTTCAGTGTGAACATCGCCGGCTACACCACCTACGAGTCCACCTCGCAGCAGGACATGGTCAACGCCTTCACGCTGATGCACGACAACTTCGTCGCCAAGGGCATCCCGGTCTACCTCGGCGAGTACGGGCTGCTGAGCTACCCCGACTACACCCACCCCGCCGTGGTGGAGCAGGGCGAGGCGCTGAAGTACTTCGAGCAGCTCGGCTACGAGGCGCGGACCAACGGGGTGACCACCGCCCTGTGGGACCCCTTCTCCTTGCTGAACCGCAGCACCCTGCAGTGGCGCGACCCGGCCCTGATCGACCAGATCAAGTCCAGCTGGACCACCCGTTCGGGGACGGCGTCCACGGACACGGTGTATCTGCCGAAGTCCGGTCCGGTCACACCGCAGACGGTCACCCTGAACCTGAACGGCACCGCGTTCCGGGGGCTGTGGCAGGGCAGGACCCGGCTGGTCCAGGGCAGGGACTACACGGTCTCGGGCGACCGGCTCACGCTCACGGCGGCCGCCCTCACCCGACTGGCCGGCGACCGCGGCTACGGGGTCGACGCGACCGTGCAGGCCCGTTTCTCCCAGGGCGTCCCCTGGACGATCAACGTGACCAGCTATGACACCCCGGTCCTGGCCGCAGCCACCGGGACCACCAGCTCGTTCGCCGTCCCCACCGGGTTCCGGGGCGACCGGCTGGCGACCATGGAGGCCAGGTACGCCGACGGCAGCGATGCCGGCACCGCCACCTGGACCTCCTTCCAGCAGTTCAACAGCACCTTCTCCCCGGACTACCCCAACAGCGCGATCACGCTGACGTCCGACTTCCTCAACGCCCTCACCGACGGCTCGCCGGTGACGCTGACCTTCCACTTCTGGAGCGGCAGCACCGTGGCCTACACGGTGACCAGGAGCGGCACCTCGGTCACGGGCACCACTGGCTGAGCCGAGCCGCGCCGATCAGCACGGCAAGCGACCCGGTGGCCGGAGTACGGCCACCGGGTCGCAGGCTGTCCTGTCGACTCTCAGGAGGGGTTCTGGGCGAGGCCGATCGGGTTGCCGTCGGCGTCCAGGACGGTCGCGATGAGCTTGCCGCCGCCGACGTCCTGCACGTCCTGCTGGACCGTGGCACCGGCCTCGACCAGCGCCTGCAGCGACGCCTTGATGTCCTCGACGTCGAAGTAGCCCACCGGGCCGGTCATGCCGCTGGCGTGGCCGTGGGGGTTCAGCCCGAAGGTCTGTCCGCCGACCTCGAAGCCGACGTAGTACGGCGCGTCCTGGGCCGGCTCGGTCCCCAGCAGCGCGGTGAACAGGGCCTTGGCCGCGGCCAGGTCCTTGACGGGGTAGATGATCGTGCTCACGCCGGTGGTGGTGCTCGGGGCCATGGTGTGCTCCTCGGAATTTTGTCGTCGTCGTGCTGTTGAGGACAACGCTAGGAGGAGAGCGGTCGCCGCGGCTTCTCCAAAGCTGACCGTTGGGCCCCCTCGGTGAACGCATAGGGTGGGGCGCCGGAAACCGTTCCCTTCGGAGGTCTGCATTCCCATGGATCGTCAACTGACGCTGATGGCCGTTCACGCCCATCCCGACGACGAGGTGCTCTCCACCGGCGGAGTGCTGGCAGCCGCCGCAGCCGAGGGCATCCGCACGGTACTGGTCACCTGTACCAACGGTGAGCAGGGAGACGGACCCGGCGGGATCAAGCCCGGGGAGCCCGGCCACGACGAGGCCCGGGTGCGGGAGACCCGGCTGGAGGAGCTGAAGGAGTCGGTCGCGCACCTGGGCATCTCCGACGTGGAACTGCTCGGTTACAGCGACTCGGGCATGGTGGGCTGGGAGGCCAACCAGCGCCCCGAGGCGTTCGCCAACATTCCGCTGGAGGAGTCGGCCGGGCGGCTGGCCGAGCTGATGGAGCGCTACCGCCCGGACGTCGTCGTCACCTACGACGAGAACGGCGCCTACGGCCATCCGGACCACATCCAGGCCCATCTGATCACCATGGCCGCGATCAGGACGCTGCGGGAGGAGCGGGGGACCGGAATTCCGGCGAAGTTCTACTACACCGCCATCTCGCGGACCCGGATCGTGGAGATGTTCGACTATCTGCGGGCCACGGGTGCCGCCGCCGAGATGGGGGACTTCGAGCTGCCGGACGACTTCGGCAACTCGGACGAGGAGATCACCACGGTGGTGGGCGTCTCCCAGTATGTCGAGCGCAAGCGCAAGGCCCTGGAGGCGCACGCCAGCCAGGGGGAGAACATCTTCATGCTGCGGCTGTCCGAGGAGGGCCAGCAGCGGGCGTTCGGCCAGGAGGCCTTCGTCCGGCAGTTCAGCGACGTGCCGACGCCGGAGCACGAGGACGACCTCTTCGCCGGGCTGCGCTGACCTCACCGACGCAAGCAGACCGCACCGAAGCAGAAGGGTGGCCGCCCCCGCGGGGGCGGCCACCCTTTCTGCGTGGTGTCCGGCTACCAGCGGTGGTGCACCTGGGCGCGGATGCGGCTGTCGTAGAGGTCGCGGATCGCGTCCAGGGTCGGGCCGGTCAGCGGCGGCAGCGCGGCGGCCCCGGCGTTGGCACGGGCCTGGGCCGCGTTGCGGGCACCGGGGATGACGCTGGTGACGCCCGGCTGCTGGATGATCCAGCGCAGCGCGGTCTGCGCCGGGGTGGCGCCCTCCGGTGCCAGCGCCGCGAACGCGGCGGCGGCCTCGATCCCGGTCTCGAAGTCGACGCCGGAGAAGGTCTCGCCCTGGTCGAAGGCCTCGCCGTGGCGGTTGTAGCTGCGGTGGTCGTCGGCGCTGAAGACGGTGGACCGCGTGTAACGCCCGGTCAGCAGCCCGGAGGCCAGCGGGACCCGGGCGATGATGCCCACCCCGGCCTGCTCGGCGAAGGGCAGCACCTGCTCCAGCGGCTTCAGCCGGAACGGGTTGAGGATGATCTGCACACTGGCCGTGCCGGGGCGGGCGATCGCCGCGAGGGCCTGGTCGCAGGTCTCCACGCTGACGCCGTAGGCGGCGATCCGCTGCTCGGCCACCAGGGTGTCCAGCGCGTCGAAGACCGCTTCGTCGGTGTAGACGGCGCTGGGCGGGCAGTGCAGCTGCACCAGGTCGAGCCGGTCCACGCCCAGATTGCGGCGCGAACGGTCGTTCCAGGCGCGGAAGTTGTCCAGGACGTAGTTCTCCGGGAGCTGTTCGGCCCGGCGGCCCATCTTGGTGGCGACGAACACCCCGCTGTCGGGCCGCTCGCGCAGGTAGCGGCCGATCAGCTGCTCGCTGCGGCCGTCCCCGTACACGTCGGCGGTGTCGAAGAAGTCCACTCCCTCGGCCACGGCGGCGTCCAGCACCTCGAAGGCGTCCTGCTCGCGCACGGCACCCCAGTCGGCGCCGAGCTGCCAGGTCCCCAGACCCACGACGGAGACTTTCCTACCGGTCCTGCCAAGCACGCGATCGTCCATGTCCGCATCCTATGACGCGCCGGCGGACGCCCCCGCTGGGCGCTCCCGACCGGTGCACAGGCTGACACAGGGCGCCGGGATCCACACCCCCCGAATGGCGGGGTTCTCGATTGCCAGAGCTGGATCCGAGGTTTCTTGAGGAGCCCTTTTCTTGAGCTTCCCTTGAGGTTATCAATTCGGTTTGGAATCGCTTGACATGGTGAGGGCAACCGCCCCAGGATTGCGCTCGGCGATCGAAACCGCGATCACCACGATTCGGCGGATTCAATTCCGCGATGGGGGAAACACATGCGTAACGCAAAGCGCGTTGCTGCCGTTCTCGGCGCGTCAACGCTGATTTTCATGGGCGTCACCGGGGTCTCCGGGACGGCCATGGCCTCCACCGTCCACCCGGACGGCTGCCCGCCCGACCCCGGCTACTCCTTCAGCGCGGTCACCCACACTTACCACGACATGGTCAGCAGTGTGGAGGGCACCAGCGACGAGACCATCGGCATCGCGCTGACCTCGGGCAAGACGGTCACCGGCACGATCACCGGCACCGTCACCACCGAGGAGTCGGCGATCTTCGCCAGCGCCAAGGAGTCGGTCAGCGCCTCGCTGGCCAAGGCCATCACCACGTCGGTCACCTACTCCGCGACCTGGAAGGTCCCCAGCAACACCGCCGTCGGCTACCTGCACGCCGGCGCCGACGAGAAGCGCATGCACTGGGAGTACGGCTCCACCGGCGGCAACTGCGTCTACCACATCAGCCGTCAGGGGACCGCGACCTTCCCGTACCACGTGCCGACCTTCTGGCACACCAGTTGAGGCCCGGGCCGGCCGCTGCAGGGATCCTCGCGGCGGCAGTGATCGCGCTGGCGGGATGCTCCTCCGCGAAGCAGGCGCCGTCCGCGGCGCCGACTCCGAAAGCGACCGGCTCGGCAACGCCGGCGCCGACCTCCCCGGTGGATCCGCAGCAATACGGCGTCTCCATTTCCGAAGGAGAACTGCTGCTGAATACCCAGGGGAACGGGAATTCAACGCTACCGGTGCAGGGCATCGGGACGGCCGGGGATTTCGTCGTCGCAGTCAGCTGCCTGGGAAAGGGCTCGCTGCACGCGTCGGACAAGTCCGGTCGGCTGCTGCTCGGGGTGGACACCTGTGACGGGAGTCCCGGGGCCATCTACAACAGCCGCGGGCAGTTGCGCTCCACGGACGCGGCGGTGGCGATAGCCGCCCCGGCCGGCGTCCACTGGCGCCTCGCGGTCTACCGGGCCCCGCACCAGTAGCGGTAGCGGCAAGGGCGGAAGCAGGACCTGTACGCACTGTGCGGGAGGGGGCGCCCCCTCCCGCACAGCGGCATGCCCGCACGGTGTCGCATCCCGCGGTCAGCGGGCCGCGAGCTCCTCGGTGGCGCCATGGCCGGCCTGCGCGGTGCGCCGCAGGAAGTCGGCGAGCACGTCGAGTTCGGCCTCGTCGTAGCCGGCGCAGATCTGCTCCATGGCGCTGTTCATCCCGGCGTAGAGCTGGATCACCTCGGCGGCCCGTTCACGCAGCGTCCGCACCTGGACCGCACGGCGGTCGGCCGGATCGCGCTCCCTGGTCACCCAGCCGCCGCGCTCCAGGCGGTCCAGGACCCCGGTCAGCGTCGCCGGGTGCACCCCGGCCAGCCGGGCCAGGGAGCTGGGGCTCAGCGGGCCGTGACGGGAGATCAGGTCCAGGCAGTCCAGATCGGCGTCCTTGATCCCGAGCCGGGCGCCGACCTGGTGGTTGAGCAAGGAGAGCTGGATGCTCAGCTCGCGCAACGACTCCCTGATCGCGGTCGTGGAGCGGCGCCGCCGCCGGGCAGCACCGCTGTCCTCGGGGCCGGGACCGTCATCCGATAGTACGGAACTCATATGTTATCTTTCTCGTACCGTATGGCTTGCGGAGGACATGCTACCCGCCGGGAGCGGGCCGCACCCTTCCACGCCGACCGGACCGTTGAGCGAGGGGTACCGACATGACCGTTCCGCAGCAGCGCACCGCAGACCGCACCGCAGCATCCGGCGCCATCGACTTCACCGTCATGTACGCCACCCATGACGCCTTCCGGCGCGACCTGTCCCGGCTGGCGGCGGCCACCGCCGAGGGCCGGGCGGTCACCGCCGGGGTGCGGGCCGGCTGGGAGAACTTCCAGCACCAGCTGCACGTCCACCACACCGTCGAGGACGCCGAACTGTGGCCGCGGGTGGAGCGGGCGGTGGCCCACCGCCCGGCCGATCTCGCCCTGATGCGGGAGATGGAGGAGGAGCACGCCCGGCTGGGCCCGCTGCTCGAAGCGGTCGACCACGCGCTGTCCGGCAGCAGTAGCGGCAGCGGCGCAGGCACGGGCGACCGGCCGCCGGCCGACCTGCCGGAGCGGGTGCGTGAACTCGCCGACGTCCTCGGCGCCCATATGCGGCACGAGGAGCAGAGCGCCCTTCCGCTGATCCAGGAGGTGCTCACGCCCAAGGACTGGGCCGCCTTCCGCGGCGGCATGGCCCGTGCGCAGGGCCCCAGGGGCGCGGCCGGCTACATCCCCTGGATCCTGGACGGCATCGGAGCCGAGGACCGCCGCGCCTTCCTGGCCGCGATGCCGGCCCCGGTCGCGGTGGTCAACCGGCTCTTCCTGGCCGGGCGTTACCGCCGACGGGACTACTGGGGGAGCTGACGGGCGGCATGCCGCCCGCGCACGGCGGGCGGCGGCAGCGGACGGGGGCCTGACATCATGGGTGCATGATCGAACGAGTCGTCGCGGCGTGCGACGGAGCAGCCAAGGGAAACCCGGGGCCGGCCGGCTGGGCCTTCGTGGTCGCCGACAGCACGGGCGCGCCGCAGCGCTGGCAGGCCGGGCCGCTCGGCCACAGCACCAACAACATCGGTGAACTAACCGCGCTGGAACAGCTGTTGACCGCAACCGACCCGGCCGTCCCGCTGGAGGTCCGGCTCGACAGCACCTACACCCGCGATGCGGTGACCAAGTGGCTGGCCAACTGGAAGCGCAACGGCTGGAAGAACGCCGGGGGCAAGCCGGTGGCCAACCGCGAGCTGATCCAGAGGATCGACGAGCTGCTGCAGGGCCGCGACGTCAGCTTCGTCTACGTGCCGGCGCACCAGGTGGACGGCGACCCGCTGAACGCGATCGCCGACAAGGCGGCGAGCGACGCCGCCCGGCTCCAGCAGGCAGCCGGCGGAACCGCCGCCGACCTCCCGGTGCCGGATCCGGTCCGCGGCGGGGCCGCGCGCAGCAAGCGTCCGTCGACAGGAGCGGCGGCTGTGGCCAAGCCGGCCGGCACCAAGCCCGCCGGGGGCCGCTCGCGCACCCTCGCCGCGCGCTACCCGGGCACCTGTCCGTGCGGGCGTTCCTATGCCAAGGGCGACCAGATCGGCAGGGTCGGCACCGGGTGGGGCCACCCCGGCTGCGCCGCCGCTGCCGAGGCCTGAGCAGGGAGCGCTGGGGTAGACGCCGATGGACGCCGGAAACTAGATGTATATGGCAACGTGTGTGTATGGTGCCCTTGGATTCGGTGGCGGGCTCCCCACCATGCGAGGCGGGTTCGTCGCTGTGTGCTGACTTGGAGGAGGTTTCCATGGCTCAGGCAGCAGAACGGCTCGCCGCTGTGCTCGGCGAAGTGCTGGACGGGCCACTGCCCCTGCGGATCCGGGCCTGGGACGGCAGCGAGACCGGTCCGGCCGATGCGCCCACCCTGGCGTTCCGCAGCCGCCGTGCGCTCCACCGGCTGATCTGGAAGCCGGGCGAGCTGGGGCTGGCCCGCGCCTGGGTGGCCGGGGACATCGCCGTCGAGGGCGACCTGTACGAGGCGCTGGCGCGGCTGGCGCCGGTCGTCTGGCAGGGCGGGAACACCGAGCCGGCCCGCGGTCGGCGCTCGCTGCCCGACGCGCGCCGGCTGCGGCTGGCCCTGGACGCCCTGGTGCTGGCCGGACCGGGCCTGCCGCCGGCGCCGCCCAGGGAGGAGGTGCCGCGCAGGAACGGCGTACGGCACACCCTGCGGCGCGACCGCGAGGCGATCAGCCACCACTACGACGTCGGCAACGACTTCTACTCCCTGGTGCTCGGCCCGTCGTTCGTCTACTCCTGCGCCTACTGGCCGAGCCCGGACGCCACGCTGGAGCAGGCGCAGGCCGCCAAACTCGACCTGATCTGCCGCAAGCTCGACCTGCGGCCCGGCCAGCGGCTGCTGGACGTCGGCTGCGGCTGGGGCTCGCTGGTGCTGCACGCCGCCGAGCACTACGGCGTGGACGCGGTGGGGGTGACCATCTCCACCGAGCAGGCCGACCTGGCCCGCAAGCGGGTGGTGGACGCCGGTCTGACGGACCGGGTGGAGATCAGGGTCCAGGACTACCGCCGGATCGAGGACGGCCCCTTCGACGCCGTCTCCTCGGTCGGCATGGCCGAGCACGTCGGGTCGCAGGCCTACCGGACCTATGCGGAGCAGCTGTTCGGGCTGCTCAGGCCGGGCGGACGGCTGCTCAACCACCAGATCGCCCGACGGCCGCTGGCGGACGAGTCGGTCTACGCGGTCGACGAGTTCATCGACCGCTACGTCTTCCCCGACGGCGAGCTGGCCCCGATCGGCAGCACCGTCTCGGCCCTGGAGGGGGCCGGCTTCGAGGTGCGGGACATGCACTCGCTGCGCGAGCACTACGCGCTGACGCTGCGTGCCTGGGTCGGCAACCTGGAGTCGCACTGGCGGGAGGCCATCGCGCTGGTCTCGCCGGGCCGCGCCCGGATCTGGCGGCTCTACATGGCTGCCTCGGCGCTGGCCTTCGAAACGAACAGCATCGGGGTGAACCAGGTGCTGGCGGTACGCACCGCGGCGGGCGGAGCCTCCGGCATGCCGCTGCTGCGCGGCTCCTGGGCCGGTTGATGACAGATGGTCGACAGCTCTCGGTTGGCGCCGCGCGCGCCGGGGTATCCCCACGTGGGTGGTCCGTACAAGTAAAAAAGTGACGGGGTTGGGGGTCGCTGATGTCGCGTGAACGAGTGGCACGGCGGGTGGTGACAGCGGCGGCTTACGGCGGAGGGGGCATCGGTCTGCTCGGCGCCGGGGTCGCCGGGCTGCTGCTCGCCGAGGCGAAGATCGCCGCGGTGAAGCTGGACGTCCTGCAGGGCGATCCACTGCCCGCGGACGGCTGCTACGGGCGGGAGCTCGCGAGCGAGGGCGCGGCGCCGCTGGGCCTGGTCGTGCTGGGGGACTCCACGGCGGCCGGCTTCGGAGTGGACCATGCCGACCGGACGCCGGCCGTCCTGCTCGCCGGGGGGATCGCCGCCACCGCCGAACGGCCGGTGCGGCTCACCGTGGCCGCCGCCAACGGGGCGCCCTCCGCGGATCTGGAGCGGCAGTTGGGGCTGGTCCTGGAGCGGGAGCCGTCCCCGGACATCGCACTGATCATGGTGGGGGCCAATGACGTCGCCCAGGGGGTCAGGCCCAGGGACGCGGCCGCGGCTCTCGGGGACATCGTCCGGCGGCTGCGCGGGATCGGGACCCAGGTCGTCGTGGGGACCTGCCCGGACCTGGGGGCGGTCGGCGGCATCCTGCTGCCGCTGCGCTGGGTGGCGCGGCTGGCCAGCCACCGGTTGGCGGCGGCGCAGGACCGGGCCGTCACCGAGGCCGGCGGGCACAGCGTGCTGCTCGGCGCGCTGCTCGGCCCGGAGTTCGCCAGCCGCCCGGAGATGTTCGCCTCGGACCGCTACCACCCGTCCGACCAGGGCTATCTGGCCGCCGCGATGACCCTGCTGCCGACCATGTGCACGGCGCTGGGCGTCTGGCCGGGCGAGGATGCGCAGCGCGAACCGGACCGGCCGGCCGCCCCGGTGTACGTCGGCTGACGGGCCGTCGGCCGGTGCGCCGTCGTCATGGTCCGTCGTGACGCGCCGTCATGACGGCCGGGACCCGCGCCGTCAGGCGTAGACCTCGGCCAGGTTGTCGCGCGGGGCCGGGCGGTGGACCGCCGCCGGGCCCTGCGCGAAGGCACGCAGCAGGTTCTCGGTCACGGTGGTGACGAAGCGTCCGGTGCGGGCGTCCATGCCGTGGTCCCCGCCGTCGTCCCGGCCGCCGGCCATCAGGCCCTCGACCCAGCGCATGGTGCCGCTGGCGAAGACGCCGGCGCCGCCCTTCACGGTGTAGTAGGCGCTGTCGCTGTGGCTGCTGCTGCCGTTGCACTCCAGCGGCGAGTGGGCCAGCACCTCGATCGGCTGCGGGGTGGGCGAGCCGGGGGTGACCCGGTCGTACTCGACCCCGACCAGGTGCGCGAAGGAGTGCCCGGCCTGGACCCCGGTGCCGGCGAAGAGCCAGTGGTCGGCGGCGTGGACCACATAGGGCGCGTCGGTCGGGTAGCCCTCGTAGAGCACACCGGTCAGCGAGGACTCCGGGTCGGCCGCCGGGCCGAAGCGGAAGTCGGTGGTGGTGAGCGGACGGTTCTGCTGATAGGCCGGGTCGGCCCGGTAGTCGGTCTTGTAGCAGACGACCGTGCGGCCGCCGTCCTCGAAGCGCACCCGGCGGAAGCAGGTGTTGGCGCCCAGGAAGGCGATGTTGCTGCCGGCGTCGCGGGCCCGGGTTACCGCCGCCCGCTGCTGCGGACTCCAGTACTCGTCGTGGCCGAGTGAGAGCAGCGCGGTCGCACCGCGCAGGATGCCCGGACCGGTGTGCACGTCGATGCCCGTGGTGTAGGCCAGCGGGATGCCCAGGCGCTCGGCCAGCACCACCAGGGCGCGCTCGTAGACCAGGAACTTCTCCGCCCCGCTGTCGGGGTAGGGCCGGTCGAAGGAGACTGCGAGGGCGCGTGAGGAGTAGCTGCCGGACGGCCCCTGGTAGAGGCTGTAGCCGCCCCAGGTGTTGTAGGCCTGCCAGGTCGCCGCGCCGTGCATCAGCAGCGTCCGGCCCTCGGCGGAGGCGGAGCGGACGATCAGCGGGACGTAGCGCTGACCGTGGTTCTCGGCGTCGAGCCGCAGCAGGTACGCCCCGGCCGGCCAGCCGTCGGTGCGCACGCTGAGACCGGGCTCCCAGTGGGCCCTGACGGTCCGGGTGCTTCCCTCCACCGCCGGTGCGGGCTGGAGCCGGCCGGGTCGGCGGCCGGAGCGCCAGACCAGTCGGGCCTGGGCGCCGCCGTACCAGCCGACCCGGTACGCCGAGACGGTGAACCCGGGCGCGGTGGTGGACACATGCAGCGCGAAGGACTCGCCCGGCAGCACGCTGACCTTGTCGGTGTAGCCCTGGACGGCTTCCTCGGGACCGGTGCCGGTGATCCGCCAGTCGGGGCTCCCGGGCAGTGCGTTCTCCCGGTGCACGGCGGAACCGGCCGGGGTCGGCGACCCGGCCCCGCTCGGTTCCGCGTCCGCCCTCGGGCGGGAGGCGCTGCCGCCCCCGCTGTCGCAGGCGCTCAGGCCCAGCGCGGCGCCGGCGGCACCGGCTGCGGCCAGCACCACGGCCCTGCGCCCGGGGCCGCCTGGTCCGCCGCCTGATCCGTCGTCGATCTCGTCGATCTCGTTGATCACAAGGCCATTCTGTCGGTTCGCCGACCCGTCAGGCGAGCAGCTTGTCCTTGGCTTTGCGGAACTCGTCCTCGGTGAGCGCCCCGGAGGCCTTGAGGTCGGCGAGGCGGGTCAACTCGTCCACGCGGCTTGCCCCGGCCTCGGCCCCCCGGGGGCGAGGCGGCCTGGCGGACGTACTGCTTGAACGCGGCGTCGGCCTGCCGGGCCTGGTCGCGGTCGCGCTCGGCCATGGAGCGGCCCCGGATGATCACGTAGAGCAGCACGCCGAGGAAGGGCAGCACGATCACCAGCAGGATCCAGCCGGCCTTGGCCCAGCCGCTCAGGTCGTGGCTGCGGAACAGGTCGGTGATGATCTTGAACAGCAGGAAGAACCACAGGATCCAGAGGAAGAACTCCAGCATGGTCCAGAACACGTTGAGCAGCGGATAGTTCGACATCTCAGCTCCTGCTGGTCGGCTCGCCCGGGCGAGGCAGTGACGCCTGAAAATCAGTCATATCACCGCAAATCACCCGGCGCATGCCCGGAGCATCCGCATGGTCGTCAGTTGGTCGCTGTCAGTCGGATGCCGTCAGCCGCGCGGTCCCTCGCCGACGGGGCAGAGGCGGAAGGCCATCTCCTCGGGGTGCAGGCAGAGGCGTACGGCGGCGCCGGGGTGGACGGCGCCGTTGAGGGCTCCGATGACGCGGCCCTGGACGGTGAAGCCCTCGAGCAGCTGCACCACAGCCTCCGACTGGGAGCTCTGCGGAGGGCGGGTCACGATGCCGATGCCCTCGGAGCGGGCATCGGCGAGGTCGGGGGAGGCGCAGGTGGGGCAGAGCAGGCGGCGGTACGAGGGGGTGCCGCACCAGCGGCAGCGCTGGTAGTCGAGTCCCGCCTCGTCCGCGGTGGCAGGCACGGTCAGTGTGGGTGGGTTCACTCTCTCAATTTATGGCACTTGGTGCCCCGCTGTAAAGGCACTCAGTGCCTTATTGCCTGCCGTTGCCGTACCGGAACGCCGACTCCACGTCCTTGACCACACGCCACATCGGGGTGCTGCGTCGGGTGATGACCACCACGACGTCCTCGGTCGGGCCGTTGCCGGCCGGGCTGCCGCCCCAGGTCTCCAGCACCAGGCCGAGGGTGCGGTCGGTGAGCGCGACCGGGTCGTCGCTGCCGTCGCCGCGCAGCCAGGAGCGCAGGGCGTTGTTGTGGGCGGCGACCACGGCGGCGGCGATGACGTCGGCCCGTACCGTGCCGTCCGGCAGGTCCGCGTAGCGCCCGCGCAGATATGCGGCGAGCCCGCGCTCGTAGCGCCGGACCACCGAGAGCTCGTAGGTGCGCAGGGCCGGGACCTGTTTGGTGAGCCGGTAGCGCTGGACCGAGAACGCCGGGTTCTCCGCGTACATCCGCAGGACCAGCCGGGCGGCGTCGCAGACCCGGACGACCGGGTCGTCGGAGTCGGCGCCGCTGTCGAGGAACGCGGCCATGTCGGCCAGGCAGCGTTCGTGGTCGGGGAAGACCACGTCCTCCTTGGAGGGGAAGTAGCGGAAGAAGGAGCGCCGGCCGACCCCCGCGAGCGCGACGATGTCGTCCACGGTGGTCTGCTCGAAGCCGCGCTCCAGGAACAGCTGGAACGCGGCGGCGACGAGCGCGTCCCGCATGGGCGGCTTCGTCGGGCGTGGCTCGGTCATGCACGCAACGTAGCATCGGCGCGGCGGGAGGGTACTGAGTGTCCTGTGGCAGGGGAACTGAATGTGGTGGTGAGAATTACCCCCAGGGGTATGCTGGACCGCAGATCGTCACCCTCAGCAAGGAGACCCCCTCATGTGCCGACGCGTCACCTGTTCACGGTGCGGCAAGTACACCTACGCGGGCTGCGGCAACCATGTCGACCAGGTGCTGGGCGGACTCCCGGCCGCGCAGCGCTGCTCCTGCGAGCCGGAGCAGCGGCGCGGATGGTGGTTCTTCGGGCGGGGCTGAGCGCTCGCGGCTACCGCGGCCCGTCGGCGGGAAGGTCGGCGGTGCGTGCCGCCTCTGCCTCCTTGAGCAGGCGGCCGCGTAATGCCAGATCGATCTCGAACCGCGTGCGCGGGTCCGTCAGTGCGCCGCCGAACAGCTTCTCCAGGCGGCGCATCCGCTGGCGCACCGTCTGCGGGTGCAGCCCGAGGCTGGCCGCGACCTCGGGGGCGCTGCCGCTGCTGGCCTCCAGCCAGGCCAGCAGGGTCGCCTCCAGGTGGTGCCGGCGGTTGGGGGTGAGACTGCCCAGCGGGGCCAGGCGGCGCTCGCTGACCAGGCCGACCAGTGCCTGGTCGCCGAGGAGCAGCACCGCCGTCAGGTCCTCGTCGCAGTAGGTGGGTCCGGCGGTGTTGGCGAGCACGGTCCCGGGTTGCCGCTCGGCGACGGTGCGGGCCCAGCGGAGCGACTCGGCGGCATCGGTCCAGGGCACCGAGGGGCCGACCACCGCGGGTTGGTCCCCGAGCAGCCGGGCCAGCCGTTCCCGGGCGCCCGGGGCGTGCGGCTCCGGAAGGAGGAGGAACGGCTCGGGACCCTCCAACTGGGCCAGCACATCGGGACGGCGCCGCAGCTCGGCCGTGCCGGCGGCACCGAGGGGGGCGCGGTCGGACAGGGGGTCGGAGGCCCCCGGCCGCAGCAGCACCACCGCCGAGAGCGTGTTCGGCAGCCGCCATCCGGCCGCCCGCGCGGCCTCGGCCACCAGGTAGGCGGGTTCGCCCGCCAGCAGTGACTTCAGCAGCTTCTGGCGGAGATAGCGCTGCGTGCCCGGCTCGTCGGCCTGGGCCTGGGCGTAGCCGGCGGTCGCGGCGACCACGATCTGGTCGGCGTAGGCGAAGATCACCTCGGCGAGCAGGGCCAGGGTCCCCATCGAGACCCCGGTGTGCCGAGCGACCATGGCGTACCTGCGCCAGACCAGCCGTGCGGCGAGGCGGTAGGCGGCCTGCAGCAGGTCCAGACCGCGGCCGGCCCGGCACTCACCGCGCCCCAGTGCGCGGTGGACGGTGGCGGTGGCGGCGCCGGAGCTGCGGTCGCCCGCGATCAGGTCCGCGAAGTGGTTCAGCACCCGGGCCGTGGCGCGGTGCAGCGCCGCACCGGAGTCCATGTCGAACAGCTGGGCGTACTCCGGTATCTGACGGCATATCTGCTCGACGATCTCGGTCACCAGCCGCGGGTTCTCACCCCGCACCAGCCGGGCGAAGCCCGGCGGCAGGGCCACCCACGGTGCGTCGTGCGGCACCGTGCGCGGCGCCTCTCCCTGGTGTGCGGGGCCCTGGTTCCCGGGCCCCGGGGGTGCGGGCAGCCGGTCGCGGTGGCCGAGTATCGAAGCGGGCCGGGCCGGACGGGCCGACGCGGCACGCTGGGGCGAGAAGCCCGAACTGTGGTGAGTCGCGGTGGACATGCAACCTCCTTCGCCGGACCTGCGGGTGCCACCGGCGCGGGGAAGTTGCGCCGGTGGCACCCGCGAGGGGCCGTTGGGCCAGGAGGGTCTAGGGGTGACTACCTGGCCGATTCGAGGATAGGGGGAGTCATCTGTCCGGAACGGTCCGTAGCGCCTCCGTTAGGAATTGATAAGGGAGTTGGCGGTGGGGCGAGGCCCGGCGGCGCCGTGGCGGCGGCGAACGCGCCGGTGGAGACGCCGCCGGGGTCCGACTCCGTCGGTTGCCGGGCTGCCGGGAACGGCGACGGCCTTGTCCGAAGGGCACACGGGCTCCTCTGTCGCAGGACGCCGTTGCGGGACGTTGAGCGAGGACGTCGGGGTCCGCTCCGGCGCTGACGGCAGGAGTCTAGGCAGCGGTGCGGAATCGGGACCCAATTCGCCGGCCCGGGTGCGTTCCCGGGAAAACTTCGTCTCCTGGGCGATGATTTCCCGACGGCTTCGCTCACCCGTCGGCAGGTGTGCCGGACTGTGCTACGGGTGCGAATGCGCCGGCGAATTGTTGACACCGTTCGATGGCAGCTTCCGGAATGGCCCTGCTCTGTCCGCGCGGGGCAGTCGTGTACTGGACATCGGCAATTCTGTTGATGATGATGAGCACCAATTGACGTGGGAGGCCCGACGTGACCAATGGAATGGCGCAGCAGGACGGATTAGCACGGTCCGGTCCCACCGGCCGGAACGGTCCGTGGATATCCGACCGCGATGCCGGGACCTCGCAGCTGCTGCGCGACGAGTACGGGGCGCTCTCCTGCCTCCGGTGCCTGGACGTCGGGCTCACCGCCGACGCGGGCTTCCAGGGCGCCTACCCGGCCGAGACCTCGGCGCTGGCCGCCCTGGACGACCCCAGGGTCGCCCCGCCGGAGCGCTACGTCGTCGGCGCGACGGGCCGCATCATCGCCGTGGTCCGCCGGCACGTCGACGGGACTCCGCTCTCCGCGCTGCTGGACCGGCGGTCCCGCGGCTTCGACTGGCAGACCGCCGCGGTGGTGGTCACCGACGTGCTGTCCGCGCTGAGCGCGCTGCACGGGCGCGGGGTGCCGCACCGCAGTGTGCACCCCAGCCAGGTGGTGGTCGGCGCCGACGGGGTGTGCGTGCTGGTGGACGTCGGACTGGTCCGGCGGCCCGACTCGGCCGGCGGGCCGTCACCGGTGCCGGGCGGTACGGCGTCGCCGCGGGAGATCGCGGTCGCGGCGGACCTGGCCGCGGTCGCGATGCTGTTCGCGGCGTGCGTCGGCCCGGGCGGGTCCGGCCCGGGCCGGCCCGGCACACGCGGGACCACGGCGGCGGACGGCGTTCCGGACCAGCTGCGTGCGGTCCTCGACCGGGCGAACGATCCGGACGCACGTGACGGACGGACCGCCGCCGACCTGCTCATCGCCTTCGGCAAGGTGACCTCCCGCGCCTTCGACGCGGGGTGGGTCGAACGCGGCCGCGAGCGGCTGGCGGAGCTGGTCGCGGACAACAGGCAGCCGCCGCCGGGGCTGACCGAGATGGTGCGGGCCGGCTGGAGCCGGCGCCGGGCTCCCGCACGTCCCAGCCGGGGCGGGGGACGTCGGCCGGGCCAGGCCTTGCGGGCGGTGAACGCCCGGGTCGCGGCGCAGTTGCCGGCGGCGTTGCGACGCCGCCGTGCCGTCTGGCAGCTCGGGATCCTGCTGCTGCTGGTGGTCGGCTTCGTCGCGGCCACGACGGTGGGGCAGCACTCCAGAGCGGTCCGGTCGGTGCCTTCGACGATGGCGGCCGGAATGCCCAGCCACCCGTCCTCGATCGGCACGGCCTACGCCGCTCCGACCCGCAGCGCTTCCGCCCCCAGCGCTTCCACCTCCACCGCTCCCACCCCCAGTGCTTCCGCCCCCGGCGCCCCCACCTCCACCGCTCCCACCCCCAGCGCCTCCGCCAGTGCCGCCCCGGGCGGCTGGCAGGCG
>NZ_BBPM01000009.1:22652-60189 GCF_000787775.1 Streptacidiphilus carbonis
CCACCTCCACCGCTCCCACCCCCAGCGCCTCCGCCAGTGCCGCCCCGGGCGGCTGGCAGGCGGTCGGGGGCGCGGACCACGGGACGATGAGCCAGGACTCCGGGGTCTCGCGCAGCGGAGCCGGCTCACTCAGACTCACCGTCCCGGCCGGCGGGTACGTCTACGCCGACCTGGCCTCGCGGATGGCCGCCGAGCCCGGGCCGCACACCTACGCCGCCTGGATCAGGACCGAGGGTCCCGCATACCAGCAGGTCTGCATGTACCTGCTGTTCTACGACGCCGCGGGCCGTCCGGTCGGCTCGGCCCACAACGCGCTCGCCTTCGGCGGCACCCACGACTGGGAGTACGTCTCGATCACCCTGGACACGCCCAGTGGGGCGACCAGCGCCGATCTCCAGTTGCGGCTCGACGACCGGGGACTGAGCCGGGGCGGCTCCGCCTGGTTCGACGACATCACGGTGGCGGGGTCGTGAGAATTCCCGGGGAAATGCCGGAGCCCGTAAGCCGACCGTAATGCTTGCGGGTAACGGGTGAGCGGTTCCGAGCGGAACGGAATCACCCGGGGAGGGATTTACGGTGCGGGTGCGGGAATGCGGCACGCGCGCGCGGCGGCCTGCGGAAGAGGACGTCGTCTGCCCGTTTCCCGCTGTCGGACTCGGTATCGTTCCGCGGCGCCGCGGCCGCGGCGCCGGCGAGCCCTTCGGCGGGCGCCCGGGCACCGCCGCGCCGACGGCCTCGGCCACCGGCGCGGCGGTGCCCGGACAGCACTGCTGCCGACCGTCAACTGGCCTTGAAGGTGAACCAGTTGAGGTTGACGAAGTCGGCGGCCTGGCCGCTGCTGAAGGTGAGGCAGACGGTGTGCGTCCCGGTGGCGCCGCTGATCGCGGCGGGGACGGTCCGCCAGGACTGCCAGCCGCCGGTGTTGCCGACCGAGAGGCTGCCCACGACCGGGCCGGTGGGGCTCGCGAGCCGGATCTGGATCAGGCCGCTGACCCCGGCCGCGGCTCCGGAGGCCACCCGGGCCTGGAACTGGGTGGCCCCGGCGCTGCCGAAGTCGATGTCGTCGTAGCTGAGCCAGTCCCCGTTGGCGATCCAGCCGACGTCCTGGCCCCCGCCGGTGTCGCCGCAGGCCTCGGTCGCGGTGCCGGACTGCCCGGCGAAGGACTCGGCCTGGATGGTGCCGAACGCGCTGGTCCCGCCGCCCGCCGTCGCCGTTGCCGTGGGCGTGGGCGTCGGGGTGGCGGTCGACCCGCCGCTTCCGCCCTGCCCCGCACCGACGCTGATGGTGAGTGAGGTCGGCGACGCCGACTGCACCCGGCCCTCGAAGTCGACCCCGGCGGGGTGGACGTCGTCGTACGGGAAGGCGTAGCCCAGGTGGTCGGTGGCGGTCTGGTGCAGGATCCGGGCGTAGTGGTTGGTCCGCGGCTGCTGGTAGAACGCGGACGGGTCCTCGCCGTCCGGCTGGTTGGCGTCGGCCAGCAGCGTGGTGCGGTTGAGGGCCGCGGCGAGTCGGGCGCTGAGGTTGCCCATCTCGTCGTTGCCGGTGGTGAACGGGGCGCTGCTGCAGTTGAACACCGCCGCGGTGCTGGGCTTGGTGAAGCTGCCCACGCCGGGGAAGTTCAGCACGCCGTTGCTCACGCGTCCGGTGGTGCTGCCCCAGGAGGCCTGGGTGTCGATCACCAGGTCGGTGCTCTGGTACTTCGTCCAGACCTGGTCGATGTAGCTGTCCAGGTATCCGCTGAACAGCGAAGGGGTACTGGTGATCGCGGTATTGGGGCTGAGCACCCGGAGCGCCGCGCCGGACGCGTCGGTGACGATCAGCTTGGCCCAGTCGCCGCCGTCGCTCGCCGCCTGGGCGCGCAGCGCGGACGCCACCGTTTCCAGCCCGCCGGCCGGCAGCCCGTTCACTGTCTGCTCGCCCTGGGGCGTCTGCAGGTCGAACGAGATCGGCACCGACGCGAAGTCGACATAGCTGATGTTGGCGTACAGCTGGTTCGTGTCGTAGGTGAACTCGCAGAAGCTGTACGGCGTGGCGATGTTGGGGTCGCTGGGATTGGACACCGACGGCATGGCGATGCCGGGGCCGGGGTTGACCAGGAAGGTGAGCTTCTTGCCGACGGAGAAGTAGATCCGTCCGCTGGCGAGGTGCGGGACGTAGATTGTGCGGGCCGGCGCGCCGGGGGCGGACAGGGCGATGGCGCAGTCGGCGCCGAGCGCCGCACCGGGCGCGCTGGGGGACGGCGGGTGGTACAGCGTGCTCCCGTCGGACTGCAGGAAGGCCCAGCTGTTGCCCTGGTTGAGGTCCAGGCCCAGGACGTAGGCGTAGACCGTGGCGGACGAGGTGTTGTTGGCCAGTTGGACGGGGAGGGTGGCGGCCGTGCTGGCCGAGGCGGTGCGGCGCACGGTGGTGAGCAGGACCGGGGCGGCGACAGCCGCTATCGAGGCGCTGATCAGCTTGCGGCGGGAGATCACGTCATGCTCCTGGGGGCCGGACAGCCGGGCGTGGGGGTCGCAGGGCGGTCGTGACGGACGGTCAGAATGTCATGGACACTCTGGTACCGGCTTTCAGCCTCGTCAAGATCTGGCGCTTGAAAGCGCTCTCAATGCAACCTTAAATAAAACTCTTGAACGCTTCGGATGCCTCCCGAACTGTGCGCAAGGGCTGGATAGCCTGTCCGTATGACTGTTGCGCTGGTGCTCCTGCCGCGGGTCTGCTTTCGCGGCCGGGCGATCGGCGGAGCCAGGCTGCACGCTCTGCTCGCCCTGCTCGCCGCGGACCTGCGGGCGGGGTGCGGCAGCGCCGGGCTCGTGGAGGGCATCTGGCCGGACCAGCAGCCGGCCAACCCGGCCAAGGCGCTGCAGGTCCTGGTCTCGCGGGCAAGGGCGCAGCTCGGCCCCGGTGCCATCGTCGGCACTCCGCTGGGATACCGCCTCGCACTGGACGAGGACCAGGTCGACACCTCGGCCGCGCTGCTCAGGTCGGCCGCGAGCGCGCGGCACGCGGCCGACGGCGACCATGCGGCGGCGCTCGCGCACGCGGAGGCAGGCCTGGCGCTGTGGGAAGGGGCCGGCGCCGCGACCGCGGACGTCCGGGCCGGCGATGCGCTGTCCGCGCTCCGTGCGGCACGGGCGTCGACGTTCCGGTCGCTGTCGCGGGCCCGGGCACTGTCACTGTCCCGGCTGGACCGCGCCGCCGAGGCGGTCGAGCCCTTGGGCGAGCTGATCCGGGCGCGGCCCCGGGACGAGGAGGTGCTGGCGGAGCTGCTGCGCTGCGAGGCGGCCACGGTGGGTCCGTCCGCGGCACTGGCCAGGTACGACGCCTACCGGCGGGCGCTTCGGGACGAGCTCGGCAGCGATCCCGGCCCGGCCCTGCAAGGGCTGCACCGGCAGTTGCTGCAGGGCGGCAGGCCGGCACTCCGGCACGGCGTCCCGCATGAGCCCAACGCGTTGGTCGGCCGCGAGGACGACCTCGCTGCCGTCGCGGGTCTGCTGCGCAGTTCCCGGGTCACCTCGATCGTCGGCGCCGGGGGCCTGGGCAAGACCCGGCTGGCCCAGGCCGTCGCCCGCCGGGCGGCGCAGCGCGCGGTGCACCTGGTGCCGCTGGCCGGCGTCAGCACCGACGACGGCGTCGCCGCGGAGGTCGCGTCGGCGCTGGGCGTCGGGGAAGCCGGACCGGGCGCGGGCGGGCATCCGGTCGCCCGCCCGGTCGGACGTACGGCGGATGTGCTCACCGGTATCGTGCAGGCCCTCGGACCGGGTCCGGCGCTGCTGGTGCTGGACAACTGCGAGCAGGTGCTCCCGGGCGTCGCCGGGCTGGTGCGGGACCTGGTGTCGCTCAGCGGCGAGCTTCGGGTGCTCACCACCAGCCGGGCCCCGCTCGGTCTGTCGTCCGAATCCGTGTACCTGCTGCCGGAGTTGAGCCTGCCGACGGCCGTGGAGCTGTTCCGGCAGCGGGCCCGGGCCGCCCGTCCCGGGGTGCTGCTGCCGGTGGACGGGGTGCGCGAGCTGTGCGGCCGGTTGGACGGTCTGCCGCTGGCCGTGGAGCTGGCGGCGGCGCGGGTGCGGGTGCTGTCGGTCGCCGAGATCGCCCGCAGGCTGGAGGACCGCTTCGCGCTGCTGCGCGGCGGCGCCCGGGACGCGCCGGCGCGGCACCGGACCCTGCACGCCGTCATCGACTGGAGCTGGAGCCTGCTCGACCCGGCCGCGCAGGCGGCGATGCGGGCACTGTCGTTCTTCCCCGGCGGCTTCACCGCCGACGCCGCGCGGCACCTGCTCGGCGGCGCGGACGCGGCCGACGACACGGACATGCTGGGGATCCTGGAGCGGCTGGTGGACCAGTCGCTGCTCAAGGTCGCCGACACTCCGTCAGGAGCCCGCTTCCGGATGCTGGAGACCGTGCGCGAGTTCAGCGCCGCCCGCCGGGGCGAGGCAGGCGGGAACGACCGGGTGGCGGACCGGTTCCTGGCCTGGGCCCGTGGCTTCGGCCTGGCCCGGCACGAGTCGGTGTACGGCCCCGACCTGGTCGGCGCGGTGCGGCTGATCAGGGCGGAGCAGGACAATCTGCTGCTGGCCCTGCGGCTCGGCCTGGACCGCGAGGACGGCGGGACGGTCGCGGCGTGCTCCGCGCTGCTGGGCGGCCTGTGGACGGCCGAGGCCAACTTCGCGCGGATGGCGACGCTGGGCGGGGAGACCGCCCGGGTGCTGTCGCACTTCCGCCCGGGCCCCGACTTCGTCGAGGTGGTCCGGACGGCCGCGGTGCTGGCGGCGATCAGCGCGTTCCTGCTCCAACTGCCCGGTGCGGCCCGCTCGCTGACCACCCTGCGCCGGCTGCCTGCGGCGCGGCCGGACACCCTGGTCAGGGCCATGGAGCTGGTAATGCGCGCCTTGACCGGGGCGCCGGGGTCGGAGCCGGCGGTGCTCCGGGAACTGAGCGGCAGCGACGCCCCGCTGCTGGCCGCCACCGCCGAGTACGTGGCCGGCTATGTGCACGAGCACGACAACGACCTGGACGCGGCACTGGCAGCGGCCCGGCGGATGCTGGTCGCCTTCGACCGCAGCGGGAGCCCGTCGCTGTGGCTGCTGGCCCACTCCCGGGTCGGCGAGCTGTGCCTGCTGCTCGACCTGGGGAAGGAGGCGCGGCACCACCTGGGCGAGGTGCTGCCGGTGGTGGAGGAGGTCGGCGCGCGGTCCAGCGCGGTGCGGGTGCGCTGGGCGCTGGTGGGTGCGAACCTGCAGCTCGGCGCGGTGGACGAGGCCGAGTACTGGCTGGAACAGGCGGTCGACTCCGGCGGCGACGAGGCGGGCGGTCTGCCGATGTTCGACTCGGGCGTGCGCGCCGAGATCCTGCTGGCCCGCGGCGAGGCCGAGGCCGGCCTGCAGCTGTGGCGGCGGGCCGCCGAGCGGCTGCGGAGCGGCGGCAGCGGTCTGCCCATCGGCGGCCGCAGGCCCGAACTCGACCGGTACGGGTTGGAGATCCAGGCTGTCTCCGTGATCGCGCACGCCCAGCACGGTCGCCTGGACCTGGCGGGGCCCTTCGTCGGCGAGCTGCCCGGGACGCTGTCGCGGTTGGTCGCGCGGCCGCCCGCCGAACCGGGTGCGCCCTACTCGGACCTGCCCTTCTGCGGCGTGCTGCTGCTGGCACTGGCCGTGGTGGACCTGGCCGGTCCCCCCGGCCCGGGCGTCAACGGCACGGCGGTGCGGATGATCGCGCTGGCCGAACGGCTGCGGTTCTCGCGCAGCTTCCAGCCGACCATGTCCGCCGCCCGGGCCCGGCAGACCGCCGAGCAGGCGGACCGGCCGGCCTACGCCGACGCGGTGTCGGAGTACGCTGGCCTCGGCCCGGACGCCCTGTGGGCCGCGGTGGCGGCCGCGCTGCTGACGCGGAGTCAGCTCACAGCCGCAGGTCCCGCTTGAACAGGGCCCGCGCCCACAGGTAGCCGATCAGCGCCAGCCCGACGGACCAGGCGCACGCGACCACTGCGCTGTGGCCGATCGGAGCACCCGTCAGCAGCCGGCGGAGGGCGTCGATGATCGGGGTGAACGGCTCGTTCTGGGCGAACCAGCGCACCGCTCCGGACATCGAGCCGGTGGGCACGAAGGCGCTGCTGATGAACGGCAGGAGCTGGACCAGCAGGGTGAAGCCGCTGGTTCCCTCCGCGGTCCTGGCCGCCAGTCCGACGGCGACCGCCAGCCAGGTCAGGGCCAGGGCCACCAGCGCGAAGAGGCCTGCCACCGCCAGCCAGTCGAGCAAGCCGGCCGACGAGCGGAAGCCCATCAGCAGGGCCACACCGACCACCAGGACCCCGGTGGCCAGCGTCCGGATCATGGCCCCGGCGACATGGCCGGTCAGCACCGCGGTACGGGAGATCGGCATGGTGCGGAACCGGGAGATGATCCCCTCGGTGGCGTCCCGGTTCACCGCCATCGCGGTGGAGGAGGCGCCGTAGCCGACGGTGATCAGCAGGATGCCGGGCATGACGAAGTCGATGTAGTGGCCGCCGCGCGGTACCGCCCCCACCCCGAGCGCGCCGCCGAAGACGCCGACGAACAGCAGCAGGAGCAGGATCGGCACCCCCAGGGACACGATGAGCGCCACCGGGTAGCGCAGGTTGTGGCGCAGATTGCGGCGCAGCATGGTCGCCGAGTCGCTGACGGAGTAACCGAGGGTGCTCATCGCACTGCCTCCTTCTCGGTGGTCCCGGTGGTCCCGGTGGACTCGGTGGTGGTCCGGTCGGTCCCGGTGGTCGGGTGGCCGGTGAGGGCGAAGAAGACGTCGTCGAGGTCGGGTGTGTGCACCGACAGCTCCTGGACGTCGAGGCCGTCGCGGTCGAGCCGGTCGAGCAGCGCGCGAAGGGACCGCACACTGCCGTCGCCGGGGACCTGCAGGCTGAGCGCGTCGCGGTCCGGGGTGGCCCCCGCCAGCGCCCGGGCGGCCGCGTCGAGGCTGTCGGCGTCGGCGAACTGCAACTGGATGTGGCCGCCCGGGATCCGGCTCTTCAGCTCCGCCGCGGTTCCCTCGGCGACCAGTGTCCCGTGGTCGAGCACGGCGATCCGGTCGGCGAGCTCATCGGCCTCGTCCAGCTGCTGGGTCGTCAGGAAGATCGTGGTGCCTCCCGCCGCGAGCCGGCGGATGATCTGCCACATGGTGCGGCGGCTGCGCGGGTCCAGACCGGTGGTGGGCTCGTCGAGGAAGATGATGCGCGGGTCGCCGACCAGCGTCATCGCCAGGTCGAGCCGGCGCCGCATGCCGCCGGAGTAGGTCGCGGCGGTCTTCCCGGCCGCCTCGGCCAGGTCGAAGCGCCGCAGCAGCTCGGCGGCGCGGCGTCGGCCCCCGACCCGTCCCAGGTGGTGCAGGTCGGCCATCAGGACCAGGTTCTCCTCGCCGGTGAGCAGCCCGTCGACGGCGGAGAACTGGCCGGTGACCCCGATCGCCGCGCGCACCAGGTCGGGGTGGAGCGCCGGATCGTGGCCCCCGACGCGGATCCCGCCGCCGTCGGGGGCGCTCAGGGTCGACAGGATGTGGACGGTGGTGGTCTTGCCGGCACCGTTGGGACCGAGCAGCGCGAAGATCGTTCCCTCGGCGACCTCCAGGTCGATGCCGTCGAGCACCACCTGGTCGCCGAACGACTTGCGCAGCCCGGTCACCGCGATCGCCGGTGCGGATGCAGCGGGGGTCATGGTTCTTCCTCCGTACGGGTGGCGCCTGCGGCCACGACCACACCGAGGGTGCGCCCCACCGGACTCACCGCGATTTCAGCGCGGTTTCACGGGCTTTCAGGCCAGCAGCCCCTCCACGGCGGTCTTCAGGTCGGCGATGGCGGCGCGGTAGAAGCGGGGGCCGTAGGAGACGCGGGCCACGCCCAGCTTCCTGAGCGCGGCCAGGTCCAGGGCGCCGGGGTTGCCGTTGACGGGTCCCGGCAGCTCGGCGACCAGGGTGGCGAGGTCGTCCGGCCGGGACACGCCGATCGGGTAGACGCAGTCGGCGCCGGCCTCGCGGTAGAGCCGGCCGCGGCGGACCGTCTCGGCGACCCGCTCCGGCTCCGGTACTCCGTTGGCGGGCAGGAAGGTGTCCACCCGGGCGTTGACGACGATCGGGATCCCGGCGTCGTCCGCGGCCGAGCGCACCCGGGCCAGCCAGTCGGCCTGCGCCCCGGCCTCGACCAGGCCGCCCGCCCGGTGGTCGGTGTCCTCCAGGTTGCAGCCCACGGCCCCGATCTCCAGCAGCCGGTCCACCAGCTCGCGCGGCTCCATGCCGTACCCGGCCTCGGCGTCCACCGTCACCGGGACCGGCACCGCCCGGGCGATCCGTCCGGCCGCGGCGAACATCTCCTGCCAGGGCGCGCCCTGGCCGTCCGGGAAGCCGAGCATCGCCGAGACGGCGGCACTGGCGGTGGCCACCACGGGGAAGCCCGCTCCGGCCACGACCGCGGCGCTCGCCGCGTCCCAGACGTTGGGCAGCACCAGCATCCCGTCGTGGTGCAGCTCGCGCAGCCGCTCGGCCTGGGCCTTCAGGTCCTTGGTCTCAGTGGTCATCGATGTCCTCCGGGTCGGTGCATCAGGTCGGAATCCGCCGGGCGCCCCATTGTCCGCCGCGGTCCCGCTCGGAGGTACGGATACCGCCCGCGCCGGAAACTCATCGGTCCGGACAGCGGGGTGGCAGGGTGCCTTCAGGATCCGGTCAGTCCCGGGGCCTTGAACAGGGCCGGGAGCACGGCGGCGAGATCGAGCTCGGCGCCTGCCTGCAGGCTCGCGGCGGCCCGGACGGCGTCGATGGCGATGGCCGCGGAGTTTGGGCTGTCCTCGACCTCCAGGCGCACCTCCATCGAGAAGGGCATCCCCAGGTAGCCGGAGCCCACGATCCGGATGTAGCCGACCTTCCGGTCCTTGAGCTGGGCGATGTGATCGCTGGGGCCCAGGTCCATGGCCGTCTCCGGGGAGACGAGTTCGCGCAGGGCGGTGGCCTTGGTCACCCGCTTGGCCGCGGACCGGCCGGTGTCCCGCAGATTGAGGAAGTCGGTGTTGCCGCCGATGTTCAGCTGGTAGGTGGCGTCCACGGTGACGCCCTGCCTGTTCAGGGCGGACAGCAGGGCCTGGTGCACGGTGGTCGAGCCGATGTGGCTCTTCATGTCGTCACCAAGGAGCGTGGCGCCGGCGTCCCGGAAGCGCTGCTGCCAGGTGGCCGACCGCCCCAGCCGCGCCGGGGTGCAGTTGACCAGCGAGCACCCCGCCCGGACCGCCGCGTCGGCATACAGTTCGGCGGCGGCCTGTGCGCCGGTGGGCAGGAAGACGACCAGAATCTCGGAACCGGAGTTCCTCATTTCGGCCGCAATGTCGGCGGCGGTGGTCCGGTCTGCCGCCTCGTGGACCTGGACGATATCGGCGAGCGGTCCTGACACACCGTCCGCGAGCGCACCGACCGTGACCGGGGGCAGCGGCGCGGTGACGTCGACATAGTGCGTGGTGCAGTTCGGTTCGACCAGGATTGCCTTCTCCAGCGGCACTCCGATTTTTCTGGCGTCGACATCGAAAGCGGCTGTGATCCGAATGTCGCGCACCGGAACGGATTCCAGGCCGGGGGCCAGATCGGTGTGCCGGACCGTGCCGTTGCTGACCCCGTGCAATGCCTGGACCAGGGCAGAACTGCAGTTTCCGATACCCGCTATGGCTATGTTGGGCATACGTCCACTCCTCCCGTGCGGTTGTCCTGACGCTCCAGCAGTAGATCGGAGTCCCGGGGCCGGCACAAGACAGGGTGCGGACTGTCTGTCTTCGGGCGGTTGTTCGCCCTTGTCCGGCTATGGCCGCGCCTTGCATTATTCAAACCTCCTTGCGGAAATTGACGTATTGACATGCCGGAGGTGTTGGGGTTCGCTCGAAAGCCATGAATGCCTGGACGGGGGAGGCGAAATCCGTGCCGCAGGTCCGTTTATCGAGCGCTGTGATGGCGCATCCCAGCCGCGCCGGTGCGGCCTTCCGGCTCCGGAACGGCCTGGTCGATTTGGCGCCCGAGGTGGTATTCGACCCGGACCCCGAAGGGCCGCCGACCGCGCTGCGCACCGCCCGCCGCGCCTGGAGCGCGGTCGCGCCGGGCGCCACCCACCACCTGGTGCTCCAGGACGACGCCGTGCCGAGTGCGGGCTTCGCCGCCCAGGCCGCCGCGGCCGCCGGCGCCAGGCCCGACGACGCGCTGGCGTTCTTCACCGAGTGGGGGTCCCGCACCGCGCACATGGTCCGTATCGCCGCGCTCACCGGGGCCTCCTGGGCGCGTTCCGTGGACGAGTACGTACCCGCGCCGGTGCTGATGCTGCCGGCTCACATCGCCGGCGGATTCGACGAGTACGCCGCGCTGAAGGCCGAGCCGGGCACACCCGACGACGTCGTCCTCGACGACTACCTGCGTGAACTCGGGGTCGGCTGCTACGTGTCGGTGCCGAACCTCGCCGACCACCTGGAGACGCCCAGCCTCACGGGCAACGACCACCTGGGCGCGCGCCGCTGCGTCTGCCTGCCGGCCGAGGCCGACCCGCCGCCGGACTGGACCGGCCCCGCGGTCGAGGCGCTGCCGATGGTGCCTCAGTTCTCCTGGTGGGAGGGGCTGTCCTGCATCCGGGTCCGGGACGGCGACCGCTACCGCAAGGAGTGGACCGCGCCGGTCCTGGCCGGCCGGGGGCTCGGCGCGGCCGAGTTGGACGCGGCGTGCGCGGCGGCGGTGCCGGCCGCGGTGCGCGAGATCGTCAGCGGGATGCTGATCCGGCAGTGGTGGCTGACCGCCTGCGCCCTGGGCATGGTCGCGGCCGATCTGGGCCTGTCCGCCGAGCGCGTCCCGGCCGCGGCCCGGCAGCCGGTCGCGGCCCGGGCGCTGGCGACGATGTTCCCCGGCGGGGTACGGCGGTTCCTGCCGGCCGGGCAGTTCGAGCGGGCCGCCGGCCTGATGCTGGAACCGCTGGTGGCGGCGCTGTGCCTGGGGGCGCAGTACGGCGGGGAGGCGTACCGGGACGCGGAGGACGTCGGGGGAGCAGTCCCGGCGTGACCGCGATCGAGGTGCGCGAGGTCAGCAAGCGGTTCCGGCTGCGGGGGCCGCTGCTCAGGCGCGGCAGGCAGCCGCGCCGGGAGACGGTCGCCCTGGACCGGGTGAGCCTGGAGATCGGCGCAGGTGAGTTCGTCGGACTGCTCGGGCAGAACGGCGCCGGGAAGTCGACGCTGGTCCGGGTGATGACCGGGCTGCTGGTGCCGGACAGCGGGACGGTGCGGGTGCTCGGGCTCGACCCCAACCGGGACCAGGTGCGGAATGCTGCCAACATCGGAGTGACGTTCGGTCAGCGCACCCAGCTGTGGTGGGACCTGCGGGCCCGCGACTCCTTCGGGATCCTGCGCGACATGTACGGCCTGCCGGAGCCGGTGTTCGTCCGGCGGATGCGCGAACTCGACGACGTCCTCGGCCTGTCCGGGTTCTGGGACACCCAGGCGCGGCACCTCTCGCTGGGCCAGCGGGTGCGCTGCGACCTGGCCGCCGCGGTGCTGCACCGGCCGCTGGTGCTCTTCCTGGACGAGCCGACCATCGGCCTGGACGTGCTGGTGCGGTCCCAGGTGCGGGCGATGCTCGCCGACCTGGCCCGCACCGGGGACCATGCGATCGTGCTGACCACCCATGACGTCGACGACGTCGAGGCGCTCTGCCCCCGGATCGTGCTGATCGACCGGGGGCGGCCGCTCTTCGACGGCACCCTCGCCGACCTGACCGGCATCGGCGGGCGGTCCGGCACGGTGACGGTGGAGCTGACGGCGGGCGGCGGCGGGCCGGTCCGGCTGCCGGGGGCCCGACTGCTGGAGCTGGACGGCGTCCGCGCCACCTACGCCCTGGATCCCGGGGTGGGCCAGGAGGAGTTCGCAGCCCGGCTGCTGGGCGCGGGCGGGGTGCGGTCGATCGACTTCGAGGGCGTCCGGCTGGAGGACGTGCTCCGCTCGGTCTACGCCGGCGACCACAGCCGGCTGGGCGGTCCCCCGGCACCCGTCCTTCCGGCCGCGCCGGCGCCGCCGTGACCGGCGCCGTGCACCGGCTGGCCCGGATCGCGCCGCTCGCCGAGTGCATGCGCGGCACCAGGCTGGCGACGACCGGATTCGTGGTCGTCACCCAGGTCCTGCTCTACGCCGAGCTGTGGCGGGCGCTCTACGCGCACACCGCCGAGGTGGCCGGGCTGGACGTCCGACAGGCCGTCAGCTACTCCACCCTGGCGACCCTGGCCACCACCGCCCGGGCCATGCGCGGTGCGACCGGGGAGTCCGTCAAGACCCGGATCCTGGACGGCTCGATCGCCTACTGGTTCCTCCGTCCGGTGAGCGCGCGCCGGTACCGCGCCTGGTACGGGGTGGGCGAAGCGCTGTACTCCTCGGCCTGGGTGGCCGCCGGACTGGCGCTCGGGCTGGTCCTGGGGCTGGTCGCGCCGCCCGCCTCGGCCGCGGTGGCCGCACTGTCGGCGGTCAGCTTCGGGCTCGGCCTGGTGGTGCTCTACTACCTGACCCTGCTGATCGACCTGGTCGCCTTCTGGACGGTCTCCACGGAGGGCGTCACCCGGTTCTACGAGTTCGTGCAGGCGCTGCTGTCCGGGGCGCTGATCCCGCTGTGGTTCCTCCCCGGCCCGCTCGCCGCCGTGGTGACCCGGCTGCCGTTCGCGGCCGGGGTGTCGACCCCGGTCTCGCTGTACGCGGGGCGGATCGCCCCGGCCGGTGCGGCGGGCCCGCTGGCCGTACAGGTCGGCTGGTGCCTGGTGCTGGCGGTGCTCACGGCCGCCGTCTGGCGCCGCGCGGGACGCCGTCTGGTGGTGCTGGGCGGATGACGGGGGTCGCGCGGACGACCGCGGGCGCGCGGACACGCCGGGCCTGGCGGGCCGCCGGGGCCACCGGCCGGGCCGGCCTGCGTGAACGGCTGGCCGACAAGGCGGACTTCGCCCTGGCGATCGTGAACGGGGTGACCTACCAGGTCACCGTGCTGCTGTTCGCGACCGTCGTGTTCACCCGGTTCCCGCCGCTGGCCGGCTGGACCGTGGGCCAGGTGCTGCTGGTGAGCAGCGTCCGGCTGCTGGCGCACGCCGTGTTCGTGCTGGGGTTCACCAATGTCAGGGAGATCCCCTATCTGATCCGTCAGGGACGGTTCGACAGCTTCCTGCTGCGCCCGGCGCCGGTGCTGCTGCAGGTGTGCACCAGCCGGTTCCCGCTGAACGCGGTGGGCGACCTCACCGTCGCCGTGACCTCGCTCGGCGTCTGCCTGTCGATGCTGCGGCTGGACTGGACCCCGGCCCGGGCCGGCTTCCTGGTCCTCGCGGTGGCGAGCGGAGCCGTGCTGGAGCTGGCGCTCGCGCTGTGCACGGCGGGCGTGGTGCTGCTCCGCCCCGGCAGCGAGGCGTTGTTCTCCTGGCTGGACACGGTGATCGGCTCTTTCGGCAACTACCCGCTGAACGTGTTCCCCGCGGTGCTGCGGGCGGCGTTCACCTTCGTACTGCCGGTGGCGTTCGTGGCGTTCTACCCGGTGGCGGCGGTGCTGGGGAAGGCGGACACGGTTCCGTACGGCCCGGCGCTGACCCTGGTGGCGCCGCTGGTCGCACTGGTCTGGCTGGGGGTGGGCCGCTGGGCCTGGCGCGCGGGGCTGCGGGCCTATCGGCGGCACGGGTGGTGACCCAGCTGGTGGCGCGGGCGCTGACGCGGCAGCACCGCGCCCCCGTCCGGACCGCTGGACGCGGTACGGACGGGGGCGCCCGGTTGCCCCTTCGCGGGTCGGGCCTATCTCTTGGTGGGACGGCCCAGTGACATCACCATCCCGACCGCGGCCAGTCCCAGCGCGCAGCAGACGCCGCCGATGACCACGTTGTTCCAGATCATTCCGGCCGTGGGGTGGTGTCCGACGGTCACCACCCAGGGCGAGATGATCAGCCAGACGCCGATCGCCGCGACGACGCCGCTCAGCCGGAACATCCGCTCGGGCGCGAGCGTGAGCCCCATCCCGATCACGGCCAGGGCGATGCCCAGGATGAGGTTGTTGACCAGCAGGTTGTTGTTGCTGGGGCCGAAGTGCACGACCCACGGGGAGATCGCCGCGTAGAGGCCGGCGAGGAGCACCAGGCCGTCGATGGCGACGACGCCACGGCGGCTCTCCATTCGGGCGTACCGCGCCCGCATCTCGGCCACGTCAGGGTGGGCCGCGATGTCGGGGCCACGATTCGCGATGTGAGCCATTCTGATCGCCTTCTTCCGGAAAAGCATGAAAGGCCCTGTGTTCCTCCACTTTCCCCTTTATTGTCCGGTTCACTCATCTGCACGGCGCGTCTCTGTCCGAGCGATCAGCCCACCGCGTCGCGGGGCACCGGCGCATGGCTCAGGGCCTCGGCGAGGGCCTGCCGCTGAGCCGCGGTGAGGTCCTGGAGGCACTGGTCGTCCCGCAGCCGGGCGCGCTTGAGCAGGTCGTGGGCGGTGAGCCAGTCCACCCCCGGCAGCGCCCGGAACAGCGCGCCGACCGGCATCGACGCCGCCGCCGGATCACCGCTGCCCGCGGCGATCAGCACCCGGGCCAGCCCGGTCACCCCGTCGGCGGCCACGGCGGCCAGCAGCCGCTCCTGTGCGCGGTGCTGCACGGACTGCTCCGGCACAGCGGGGTCACGGTCGAATTCGGTCGACATGGCAGGCTCCTCACGGTCCGGGCCGACGGACGGCGTGCTCCCTTCCATTCTCGTCCTGTCCGGCGGCGCCGTCGGTGCCACTTCGGTACCGCTTCGACAGCGACGGCCGCGGGCCGGACACCGCGAAGGGTGTCCGGCCCGCGGCCGTCGATCAGGGCTTGCGCGGGTCGCCGAGGCGCCCCTCGCCGGCCTGCGCGGACCGGTGCGCCTGCCGCGTCCGCGCCATGTGCGCGTGCAGGGCCTCGTCCTCCTGGTAGTCGATCTGCTCGGTGCGGAGGTCCTCGGTGAAGGAGACGTCCTCGGTGACCTCCTCGACCCGCATCCGGACCCGCTCGACCGGGACGGTCTCCTTGCGGACCATGGCGCGCTCCTCGTGCAGCACCACGTCCTGCTCCTGCTCGGTCCAGTCGGGGACGACGCCGTCGGCCTCGGTCGAGCCGGCCACGATGGGGTCGCGCTCGATGCGCACCTCCTCGTGCTTCACCGGGATGGTGCGGGTGACCCGCTCGGTGGTGATCCACTTGTGCAGCTTGGCGTGGCCGACCTCGACGTTCTCGCTGTTGAGCCGCAGCCGCTCCTCGGAGCGGGTCAGGTACTCGCCCACCCCTCCACCGGTGCCGTCGCGCTCGGAGAGCTTCGCGGTCGGGAAACCGCCGTCGGAGCCGAGGCCGTAGTGCCGGTACAGCGCCAGTTCCTCGTCGGCGCTGAGCGGCCGGCCCGCGTCCAGGTCCGGAGCACCGTCCACCTGCGCGCGCCCGTAGGCGAGTTGCACGTCGTCCGCGACCAGGTGGGCACCGCTCATCGGCGCGAGGTGCCCCTTGCCCAACAGTCCGCTCTTGACCAGGATCCACTGCTCGTGCTCCGCCGAGCGGTCCCGGTAGACCTGGCCCGCCTGTCCGATCTTGTTCCCCGCGGCGTCGAGCACCTTGTGCCCGACAACCTGCTGGGGATCGAGGGTCGGAGTTCCCATGACAACCTCCTCCGAGGTGTGCGGTGGTAGGGGGTGAGACCGCCTCCGCCGCATCCGCGCGGCAGCGGATCACTTCTCCACCATGGGTCAGAGGCACACCGCGGGCAAACGCAAGCGCTGACGGCCAACCGGCTGACGGCGGGCGGGGAGCGCACGCACCCCGCCCCGCCTGCCGCCCGGGCATTGACGGCGCCGAGAAGTCGGCTCACCCGTTCGGCCCACAGGGCCGACCGACCGGCCGCCCAGGCGGTCGGTCATTCCTCGGCATATGTCGATCGCTTGACGACCACCCATGGATATGAGCCTTGATCGGCTGCTCAGGGTGTGGCGGGGCGGATCAGGCGGTCGTCGGGGATGACGGCGACGCCGACGATCTCGATCAGGGCTTCGGGCTGCCAGAGGGCGGTGGTGCCGATGCCCGCCATGGCGGGGTAGACCGGACCGGCGAGTTCGCGCCAGGCCCTGCCGATCTCCTTGCCGTGGGCCTGGTAGTCGGGGATGTCGGTCAGGTAGATGGTGATGCTCACCAGGTCCGCAGGGACCCCTCCGGCCGTTGCGAGGGTGGTGAGGACATTGCCGAAGGCCTGCCGGAACTGCTCGACGATGCCGCCCGGGACGATCTTCATGTCCTGGTCGAGGGCCGTCTGGCCGCCCAGGTGGAGGGTGTTGCCGCTGAGCGTTCCGTGGGAGTAGCCGCTGGGCGTGGGCAGGGACGCCGGGTTGATCGGGATGGGTGTGGAGTCGGTCGTCATGCCGCCACGCTAGCAGCTATTGACAGATCTGTGACGGTCGGCGGAATAATGAAATAAGCACTGAGGGACAAGCAGGAAAGAAGAGGGCCGATGCGCTTCGCGACTGTCTCGGGCACGACCGGGACCACCACCGCTGCGGTGCTCGACGGGGAGGGCTGGCGGGCGCTTCCGGCCGCCGACCTGTCGGCGCTGCTGGCCTCCGTGCCGCCGGCGGAGGTGGCCGCGACGGCGGCCCGGGCCGGTGCGGCCGTCGGCGGCGCCGTTCCGGTGCTGCCGCTGCCGGCTCCCGGCAAGGTGATCTGCTGCGGGCTGAACTACGGCGAGCACATCCGGGAGACCGGGCGCGAGCTGCCGGCCCACCCGACGCTGTTCACCAAGTACGCGGACACGCTGGTCGGCCCCGAGGCCGACATCGTGCTGCCCGCCGGACTCGGCCTGCAGGTCGACTGGGAGGCCGAGCTCGCCGTCGTGGTCGGCACGACCCTGCGGCGCGCCGACCGGGCCACCGCACTGGCCGGAATCGCCGGCTACACCGTGGCCAACGACATCTCGGTGCGCGACTGGCAGTACCGGACCCTGGAGTGGTTCCAGGGCAAGGCCTGGGACCGGTCCACCCCGGTCGGCCCGGTCGTGGTGACCCCGGACGAGATCGACCCCGTCGACGGCGTGGAGGTGGTCTGCCGGGTCAACGGCGAAGAGGTGCAGCGCGACAGCACCAGGACCCTGGTCTTCGACCCGGCCGAACTGCTCGCCTACATCTCGACGTTCACCGTGCTGCGCCCCGGCGACCTGGTGCTGACCGGCACGCCCGGCGGTGTGGGCGTGGCCCGCGACCCGCAGCGCTTCCTCGCCGACGGCGATGTCGTGGAGACCGAGATCCCCGGCATCGGCACCCTGCGCAACACCGTGCGCTTCACCGCCTGACCCCGCCGACACCCCGACCCTGCCAACCCTCCGACCCAGACCCCTCCCGAGCGGCGAAGGAGCCACTATGGAGCCCGACTTCAGCAAGTACGTCCTTGAGGGCGACAACTCGGTGTACGCCAACGCGAGCGGCCTGGTGGTGCCGGTGGTCACCCGGGCCGGCGCCGAGCCGGGGAACACCGGCCAGTCCGACGGCGCGGTCCGGATCTCCGGGGTGGGCCCGCAGCACACCCCGGCCAGGCGGATCTGGTTCGGCAAGGTCAGCAACGAGGCCGGCTACCGCTCGGTGCCGCACCACCACGGCGAGGCCGAGACCGGCGGCTATGTGCTGTCCGGCCGGGCCCGGATCTACTTCGGCGAGCGGTTCGCGGACTACATCGACATGGCCGAGGGCGACTGGGTGTTCGTACCGCCCTTCATGCCGCACGTCGAGTGCAACCTGGACCGCAACCACCCGCTGACCTGGATGACGACCCGCACCCCGGAGAACATCGTGGTCAACCTCCCCCAGGTCGCCGACACCGACCTGCGCGACTGGACGGAGCGGAACTGATGACCGAGCCCACCTCCGAGGTGTTCACCGCCGCCGTCACGCTCACCCCCGCCGAGGCCGAGCACTTCGACCTCGCCTTCACCGCCGTCACCCAGCCCTGCCCGTGGCCCAAGGCGTACGGGGGAGACCTGGTGGCCCAGGCCGCGGCGGCCGCGATGCGCTCCGTCGCCGACGGCAAGACCCTGCACTCGATGCACTCCTACTTCATGCGCCCGGCCGACATCGGTGCCGAGGTCCGCTACGAGGTGGAGCTGCTGCGGGACGGCCGCGGCTACTCGACCCGCCAGGTGCGCGGCTACCAGAACGGCAAGCCGGTCTACGTCTGCCTGGCCAACTTCGCCGCCGGGGAGCCGGGCGCCTCCCACAGCGACGCCCCGCCGCACTGGGCGGGTCCCGCGGAGCTCACGCCCCCGGAGAAGCTGCCCAGTTCCGCGGAGTACCTGGCGGACCGCAGCGGCGGGACGATGACCGAGGAGTCCAAGGCGTACTGGTCCGGTGGCCGCGGCTTCGACATGCGTCATCTGCCGGGCCCGGTCTACCTGGCCGTCGAGGGCGAGCGGGTGCCCCACCAGGCGCTCTGGGTCAAGCCGTTCGACACCCTGCGGCCGGTCGACGGGCTCAGCGACAGCCGGCGTGACCTGGCCGCCCTCGCCTATGTGTGCGACTACACCATCCTGGAGCCGCTGCTGCGGGTCCTCGACCTGCCCTGGGCGCGGGAGGGCCTGGTCACCGCCAGCCTGGACCACGCGATGTGGTTCCACCGCGCACCGGCGCCCGGCACGGCCGACGGCTGGCTGCTCTACGCCCAGCAGGCCGTCGCCGCCGACTCGGGCCGCGGCGCCGCGATCGGACGGTTCTTCACCCCGGACGGCGCCCATCTGGCCACCGTCGTCCAGGAAGGGATGATCCGCGACCTGGAGGGGGGCCACTGATGACACAGCGACAGCCGCAGTCAAAGCCGCAGCCACTGGCACTGACTCGTTCCGGACACACCGACACCTTCGCCCGCGACCACCTGCCGCCCGCCGGGCAGTGGCCGGTGCTGGAGTTCAGCACCGAGCAACTCCAGTACCCGGAGCGGCTCAACGCCGCCACCGAGCTGATCGACGTGCCCACGGCGGCCTTCGGCCCGAACCGCCCCGCGCTGCGCACCCCCGACGGCGAGGTCTGGACCTACGGCGAGCTGCAGCGGCGGGTCAACCAGATCGCCCAGGTGCTCACCGAGGACCTGGGCCTGGTGCCCGGCAACCGGGTGCTGCTGCGCTCCCCGAACACCCCCTGGACCGTGGCCGCCTGGCTGGCGACGGTCAAGGCCGGCGGCATCGTGGTCACCACCATGGCCGCGCTGCGGGCCGGCGAACTGGCGCCGGTCGTGGCGAAGACCCGGCCCGTGGTCGCGCTGGTGGACCACCGCTGCCTCGACGACATGGCCGTCCTCACCGACACCGTCGCACCGGACCTGGTGGTCGTGTCCCACGGCGGTGACACGGCCGACGACCTCAGCCGCCGGGTCGAGCTCAAGTCGGGGGAGTTCACCGCGGCCGACACCGCGGCGGACGACGTCGCGCTGTTCGGGCCGACCTCGGGCAGCACCGGCGTCCCGAAGATCACCACCCACTTCCACCGCGACCTGCTGTCGATCGACAACACCTTCGCCCGGAACCTGCTCGGGCTGGTCCCCGACGACCTGGTGGCCTGCACCGCGCCGATCGCCTTCACCTTCGGCCTCGGCATGCTGGTGGTCTTCCCGCTGCGGGCCGGGGCCTGCGCCTTCCTCACCGAGGCGGTGCCGCCGACGCGGCTCGCCGAGCTGGTGGCCGAGCACGGCGTGACGGTCCTGGCGACCGCGCCCACGGCGTACCGGCAGATCCTCACCTCCGGCGGGGTCCGGCAGCTCGCCGGGCTGCGCGCCGCCGTCAGCGCGGGGGAGCACATCTCGCCCGACGTCTGGAACCAGCTGCGCGACCAGCTCGGCCTGCGGGTCATCGACGGGATCGGCGCCACCGAGCTGCTGCACATCTTCATCTCCGCGGCCGGCGACGACATCCGCCCCGGGGCGACCGGACGGCCGGTCCCCGGCTACCGCGCCGCGATCCTGGACCCGGACGGCAAGGAGCTCGGACCCGGCGTCGAGGGCTGGCTCGGGGTGATCGGCCCGGTCGGCTGCCGCTACCTGGACGACGAGCGGCAGGAGAACTACGTCCTCAACGGCTGGAACATCACCAGCGACATCTTCCTCCGGGACGAGGACGGCTACTTCTGGTACCGCTCGCGCAACGACAGCATGATCGTGTCCTCCGGCTACAACATCGCCGGACCCGAGGTCGAGGCGGCGATCGACACCCATCCGGACGTCCTGGAGTCGGCGGTGGTCGCCGCACCCGATCCGGTGCGCGGCTCGGTGGTGTGCGCGTTCGTGGTGCTGCGCGAGGGCGTGGCCGGGGACCCGGCGAAGGCCAAGGAGATCCAGGACCACGTCAAGCGGCAGATCGCGCCGTACAAGTACCCGCGCGTGGTGCGCTTCACCGGTTCGCTGCCGCGCAACACCAGCGGCAAGCTGCAGCACTTCAAGCTCCGTCAGCAAGTGGAGGTACAGCCATGAGGATCGCCATCGCCGGGGGCGGGCCGGGCGGCCTCTACTTCGCCGCCCTGATGGCCCAGTTGGACCCGGCGCACGAGGTCACCGTCTGGGAGCGCAACGCGCCCGACGACACCTTCGGCTTCGGCGTGGTCTTCTCCGACGAGACCCTCGGCGGCATCGACAATGCCGACGAGGTGGTCCACGCCCGGATGGAGCGCGGGTTCGCCCGCTGGACCGACATCGACATCGAGTTCGGCGGCCACCGGTTCAGCGTCGGCGGCCAGGGGTTCGCCGCGATGAGCCGCAAGGAGCTGCTGCGGATCCTGCAGGAGCGGGCCGCCGAGCTCGGCGTCACCGTCCACTACCGGACCGCGGCGCCGGACGTGGACCAGCTGAGGGACCGGTACGACCTGGTGCTCGCCGCCGACGGGCTCAACTCCGCGATCCGGACCAAGCACGCGGACGTCTTCGAGCCGTCGCTGGACCGGCGCCGCAACAAGTACATCTGGCTGGGCACCGACCTGGTCTTCGAGGCCTTCCAGTTCTTCGTCAAGCAGACGGAGTGGGGCACCATGCAGATCCACGGCTACCCGTACTCCGACACCGGTTCGACCTTCATCGTGGAGATGCACGAGGACGTCTGGCGGCGGGCCGGCTTCGACCGGACCGAGGAGCAGGCGCTGCCGCCCGGCGTCTCCGACGAGTACGCGGTCGCCAGGATCGCTGAGATCTTCGCCGCGGAGCTGAAGGGCCATCAGGTCCTCAGTAACAACTCCAAGTGGCTCAACTTCACCACGGTCCGCAATGAGCACTGGTACGACGGCAATGTGGTGCTGCTGGGCGACGCGGCCCACACCGCGCACTTCTCCATCGGCTCGGGCACCAAGCTCGCCATGGAGGACGCCCTGGCGCTGGCCGCCTGCCTGCACGAGCAGCCCACGGTGGCCGAGGCGCTGGCGGCCTACCAGGCCGAGCGCAAGCCGGTGGTGGAGTCGACCCAGCGGGCGGCGCAGGCCTCGCTGGAGTGGTTCGAGAACATCGGCATGTACGCGGACCAGGACCCCGCGCAGTTCGCCTTCAACCTGCTCACCCGCTCGCGCCGGATCACCTTCGAGAACCTGCGCGAGCGCGATCCGGGGTTCGCCGCGCTGATGGAGGCCGAGTTCGCCCGGCAGCAGGGGGTTCCCGCGGAAGCCGCTGCCGCCGGGGGGACCGCCCCGGCGATGTTCCAGCCGGTGCGGATCGGCGCGCTGGAGCTGAAGAACCGCGTCATCGTCTCCCCGATGGACATGTACTGCTCGGTGGACGGCGTCCCCGGCGACTTCCACCTGGTGCACCTGGGCTCCAAGTCACTGGGCGGGGCCGGGCTGGTGATGAGCGAGATGGTCTGCGTGTCGCCCGAGGGCCGGATCACCCCGGGCTGCCCGGGGCTGTGGACCGACGAGCAGGGTGAGGCGTGGCGCCGGGTCACCGACTTCGTGCACCGGAACAGCACCGGGAAGATCGGCCTGCAGCTGGGCCACTCCGGACGCAAGGGCTCGACCAGGCTGATGTGGGAGGGCATGGACCAGCCGCTGGAGACGGGCAACTGGGAGGTGATCGCACCGTCCGCGATCCCCTACGGCAGCGGCTGCCATGTGCCGCGCGAGGCGACCCGGGCCGACCTGGACCAGGTGGTGGCCGACTTCGCTGCCGCGGCGAAGCGCGCGGTGCGCGCCGGGTTCGACCTGGTCGAGGTGCACGCGGCGCACGGCTACCTGCTGTCGTCCTTCCTCTCGCCGGTCGCCAACGAGCGCACCGACGCGTACGGGGGCCCGCTGGAGAACCGGCTGCGGTTCCCGCTGGAGGTCTTCGACGCGGTGCGGCGGGCCGTCCCGGCCGCGATCCCGGTGACCGTCCGGATCTCGGCCACCGACTGGGTGCCGGACGGCAACACCGAGCACGACGCCGTGGAGATCGCCCGGGCCTTCATCGAGCACGGCGCCGCCGCCATCGACGTCTCCTCGGGCCAGGTCACCCAGGAGGAGAAGCCGGCCTTCGGCCGCTCCTACCAGACCCCGTTCGCCGACCGGATCCGGCACCGGGTGGCCGGGCCGGCCGGGGTGCCGGTGATCGCGGTCGGCGCCATCTCCTCCTACGACGACGTGAACTCGATCCTGCTCGCGGGGCGCGCGGACCTGTGCGCGCTGGGCCGCACCCACCTCTACAACCCGCAGTGGACCCTGCAGGCCGCGGCCGAGCAGGAGTACCGGGGGGCGGGGGCGGAGTGGCCGGTGCAGTGGGAGGCCGGCCGCCGCAGGCCGCCGTCCGCCCGCACCGACAAGGTGCCGCCGCGGCTGTCGCTGCTGCGGGAAGGGACCGGGGGAGCGGTGCACCAGCGCTGGACGCCTGTTCGGCATACTGCCTGAGATGAACGAGACCAAGGCCGACCGGCCTCCCGCGGCTGCGACCGCCTCCCGGACCGTGCTGGTGAGCTTCCTCGGTGCCACGGTGCGCAAGATGGGCAACTGGATGCCGATCGCGGGAACGGTGGCGCTGCTGGCCCAGTCAGGCCTGGACACCTCCAGCGTCCGCACGGCGGTGTTCCGGCTGAAGAAGCGCGGCTGGCTGGAGTCGGAGACCCGCGCGGGCATGCGCGGCTACTCGCTGACGCCGGCCGCGCTGGACGCCCTCGCCGTCGGCGACGAGGTGATCTGGCACGCCCGGCAGCCGGCAGACCTCGGCGACGGCTGGTGCCTGGTGAACTTCTCGGTGCCCGAGTCCGCCCGGGCGATGCGGCACCAGCTGACCGCGCACCTGACCTCGCTCGGCTTCGGCAACATCGGCTCGGCGGTGTGGATCGCCCCCGCCAGGATGCTCCCGGCCGCCCAGCGTGCCATCGCCGAGCTGGACCTGACCCGGTACTGCGCCGTCTTCGTAGGCGACTACGCGGCCGGGCAGGAGCTCACCACCATGGTCCGCAACGGCTGGGACCTGGACGGGATCGACCGCCGCTACCGGGAGTTCATCGAGGACTACCGCGACGAGGCCGACCGGCTGGCCGGCTCCGACGTGATCGGCGGGCAGCACGCCTTCACCACCTACCTCGCGGTGATCGACCGCTGGCGCAAGCTCCCGTTCCGCGACCCGGGCCTGCCGAGTGAGGTGCTCACCGCAGACTGGAGCGGCCCGGCCGCCGTCCAGCTCTTCGAACGCCTGGTCACCATGCTGGAGGGCCGGGCCCTGGCCCACGCCGCCCCGTACTGGTCGGCGCAGCCGTAGGCGGGTCAGCCTTTGACGGCGCCGGCGAGCATGCCGCTGATGAAGTGGCGCTGGAAGCAGAGGTAGACCAGGACGACCGGGGCGATCACGATCAGGGTCGCGGCGGCCAGCATGGGCACGTTGATGCTGTGGGCGCCGACGAAGAAGCCGAGGCCGGCCGGGGCGGTGCGCTCGGCGGGGTCCTGGATCAGGACCAGCGCCAGCAGGAACTGGTTCCAGCCCCACAGGAAGTACAGCAGCCCCAGCGTGGTGATCGCGGGCCGGGTGCAGGGGACGAGCACCCGCCACAGCACGGTCCAGCTGTCGGCCCCGTCGAGCGCGGCGGCTTCGAGGAGTTCGGCGGGAAGGGCCAGGAACTGCCGACGCATCCAGAACGCGCCGAACGGCATGAACAGTCCGACCAGGGCGAGGACCATCGCCAGTGGACTGTCCGTCAGGCCGAACGCGCGCAGGTCGTAGTAGAGCGGGACGACCGCGGCCTCGTAGGGCAGCGTCAGTCCCAGCAACAGGAACCCGAACAGGGCCCCGCGGCCGCGGAACTCCATGGTCGCGAAGGCGTATCCGGCCAGGACCGCGCACAGCAGTGACAGCGGGACCACGCCGAGCACGACCACGGCGCTGTTGCGCAGCAGGCCGGCGAAGCCGGCGCCGGACCAGGCAGCGCCGAAGGTGGCCAGGGTCGGGTGCTCGGGCCAGGCCAGTCCGGAGACCACGGTGCCGGACGGGTTGAGCGCCGCCAGCACCAGCCCGGCGAACGGCAGCAGTACGGCGAGGGCGAAGGCGGCCATGACGACGGGTCCGGACAGGGACGGGGCCCGGTGGCGGCGGCCGTGCGGAGCGGTGCTGCCGGGGGTCGCCGGGGGGACGGTGGGGGCAGGTGCGGTGGTGGTGGCGGTGCCGGTCAGGTGTCCTCCCGCAGCAGTCGGCCGATGGCCAGGACCAGCAGGCAGATGAGCGTGCTCAGGACTACGGCCAGCGCGCAGGCGGCGCCGACCTGTCCGTCGGTGAAGGCGAGGCGGTAGATGAGCACGCCCGGCACGGTGGTCGAGGTGCCGGGGCCGCCGGCGGTGGTGACGTAGACGATGTCGAAGCCGGCGAGTGCGGCGATCACGGTGACGGTCAGTGCGACGCGGATTTCGGCCCGTAGGCCGGGCAGGGTGACGGCGGCGAACTCGCGGAACGGTCCTGCGCCGTCCAGGCGGACGGCTTCGTAGAGGCTGGTGTCGATCCGCTGGATTCCCGACTGGAACAGGACCAGGGCCAGTCCGGTCATCACCCAGGTGCCGACGACGCCCACGGCGGCGTAGGCCCAGGTGAAGTCGCCGAGCCAGGCGCGGGTCAGCGAGCCGAGGCCGATGGCGCGCAGCGCCTGGTTGACGGTGCCGTCCGGCCCGTACATCCAGCGCCACATCACGCCGACCGCCACCAGCGGGACGATCTGGGGCAGGAACAGGACGGCGCGGGTGAGCGGGTAGCGGCGGCCGCCGCGGCCGCCGACGACCGCGGCCAGCAGCAGGCCGAAGGCGATCGGCAGCAGGGAGAAGAAGAGGACGAAGCCGAGTGCGTGCTCCAGAGCGGCGAGCATGGCGGAATCGGTGAGGACCCGGCGGTAGTTGCCCAGCCCGTTCCAGGTGCCGATGGTGACGCCGTCCCAGGTGTAGAGCGAGATCCAGACGGTGTGCAGCCACGGCAGTGCGACGAACGCGGTGTAGACCGCCAGCGCGGGGGCCAGGTAGAGGTAGGCGACGGGGCGGCGCCGCGCTGCCGGTGCGCGGCTCATCCGTGCTCCCTGGCCCAGTCGGCCTGCAGCGCGGTCAGGAACTGGGCCGGGCTGGACCTGCCGCCGATCAGCTGCTGGCCGGCCGCGGTGAGGGTGTCGTTCATGGTGGGCGTGGCGTTGTTGAAGAACGGCACCAGGCCGTTGCCGCGGTCGACCCTCCGCCAGGCGGCGGCGACGTCGGCGAGCACGCTGCCGCTCGGCGCGGTGACCTGGTCGGCGTGGGCCACCGGCATGAACCCGGTGTCGAACTCCAACTGCGCGGCCTGTGCGCTGCCCATGAAGTCCAGGAAGGCGGCGGCCAGGTCGGGGTGTTCGGCCCGGGTCGGGATGGCATAGGCGATCGAGGTGCCGATGCCGGTCGCGGGCGACGAGGCGCTCGGCCCCGGCAGCGGGATGAACCCGGCGCGGCCCGGCATGGTCCGGTCGATGACGGCCGCGTCCCAACTTCCGTCGAACAGGAACAGGCTCCGGCCCTCGGCGAAGGCCGCCACCGAGCCCGGCAGGTCGGTGCCGTTGGCGCCGGCGGGGAGGTAGCCCTTCCTGGCCCAGTCGGACAGGGCCCGGGCGCCGGCGGTGCCGCCGGGGGCCTCGATGGTGGCGCCGGGGATGCCGTAGGCCCAGCGGCTGGCCGTTCGGGCGCCGCCCACCGAGTCGGTGACGGACTGGAACACCAAGGAGGCGTGGCCCTGCAGGTTGCCGAGCTGGACCGGGGTCTTCCCGGCCGCCTTGGCCTTGGCGAGGTCGGCCTCGAACGCGGCGAAGGTGGTCGGGGCGGTGATACCGAGCCCGGCCGCCACCGCCTTGTCGTAGTAGACGCCGACGACCGAGAAACCGGCCGGAGCCGCCCACAGGTGGCCGGTGCCCAGCCGGACGCCGGTGTCGTCGGCCCGCCACTGTGCCAGCTCGGTGCCGGGGTAGGACCGGTCCCAGCCGTAGGCGGTCGCGCAGGGGTCCAGGCTGCGGACCAGGTCGGCCCTGACCGTGGTCCCGAGCATGTTGAGCAGGGCCAGGTCGGGGGCGTGGTCCGAGGACAGGGTGAGGTTCAGGCTCTTGTTGTAGTCGTCCACGGCCGTGTACCGGAAGTCGACCGCCACGCCGGGGTGCAGCTTCTCGAATGCCGCGGCCAGCGCCCTGGTGGTGCCCGAGTTCTCCGAGCTCACCACGGTCAGGGTCGCCCTGCCGGCCGGGACCGTGGTGGACACGGCCCAGCCCGGCACCGCGTGCACCTGGGTGAGCGCGCCGGGCGCGAGGACGCCGCATGAGGTCATTCCGGTCGCGGACAGGACGGCGGCCATGGCGACGGCTGCGGCGGCAGGCAGAGCGGGTCCGGAGGGTCTGCGCACGGTGCGGGGGCTCCTCGGCGGGTCGGGCACAGGAGGTTTTCACTGAGTTGTCACGTGGTCGAGTGTCAGGTACCAGCATGGCCGCCCACCGTCGAACTGCGCCGCACCGACGCGGAGCGTTGTGCGGCATGATGGCCGGATGGAGCTGGAGCCGTACCGGGGCGAGTTGCTGGGGTTCTGCTACCGGATGCTGGGGTCCTTCCACGAGGCCGAGGACCTGGTGCAGGAGACGCTGCTGCGGGCATGGAAGGCCCGCGACCGGTACGACCCGGCGCGCGCGTCGGTACGGACCTGGCTGTACCGGATCGCGACCAATGCCTGCCTGACCGCCCTGGAGGCGCGTCGGCGGCGCCCGCTGCCGTCCGGGCTGGGGGCACCCAGCGAGGATCCGGCGGCGCCGCTCGTCCCGGCCCTGGACGTCCCCTGGCTGGAGCCGTTCCCCGACGCGCGGTTCGACACGGCGGTGCGGGCCGACCTGCGGCTCGCGTGGGTGGCTGCGGTGCAGCTGCTTCCGGCGCGGCAGCGCGCCGTACTGGTGCTGCGCGAGGTGCTGGAGTTCTCGGCCGCCGAGGTCGCCGGGCAGTTGGGTACCTCGGCCGCGGCGGTCAACAGCGCTCTGCAGCGTGCCCGCACCAGGCTCGCCGACGCGGGCGACGCCGAGGGTTTCCGTGAACCGGGCGATCCGGAGGTGCGCGCGGTGGTGCAGAAGTACCTGCGCGCCTTCGAGGCGGCCGATGTGCCCGCACTGGTGCGGCTGCTGGCCGACGACGCGGTGCTGGAGATGCCGCCGGTCCCGCTGTGGTACCGCGGCAGCCGGGCCTACGGCCTGTTCATGGACCGGGTGTTCGCGATGCGCGGACCCGGCTGGCGGATGCGGGAGCTCACGGCCAACGGGCAGCCCGCGCTCGCCGCGTACGCCCCGCGGCCCGCGGGCGGGCACTGGCTGCACACCCTGCAGGTCCTCACCGTCAGCGGCGGCCGGGTGAGCTGCAACGTGGTGTTCGCCGACCCGCGGGTACTTGCCGCCTTCGGCCTGCCGCAGGAGATTCCGCCCGCGGTCACAGGTTGATAACGTCCCGTCAGGCGTGCAGCGGCCGCGCCGTCCTCGTCGTCCGGTCCGGGTGCAGGGATACCCGAGGACTGGGGAGGAACGGGGGATGAGGGTGGATGAGAGCCGATGAGGCCGAGGAGTTCGCCGCGTTCGTGCGGGCGCGCTCGGCGTCGCTCCACCGCACCGCGCTGCTGCTGACCGGCGGCAGGCACGCCGCCGACGACCTGGTGCAGGGGGCGCTAGAACGCGCCTGCCGGCACTGGTCCAAGGCCCGCCGCGCGGACTCGCCGGAGGCGTATGTACGGCGGATCCTGGTGAACCTGGCCAACGACCGATGGCGCGGCCTGCGCCGCCGACCGGTCGAGGTCCCGCTGGCCGAGGACCGGCCCTCGGGGGAGGACCCGTACGGCCGGGTCGCCGAGCGCGACCAGTTGATGCGCAGGCTGCACGCCCTGCCGATCCAGATGCGGACGGTGCTGGTGCTGCGCTACTTCGACGACATGCCCGACGAGGGCATCGCGGACCTGCTGGGCGTCACGCCCTCCACGGTCCGCTCCCAGGCCTCCCGTGCGCTGGCGAAGCTCCGCGCCCCGGTCGGCCGCACCGACCCCGGACAGGGAGCCGACCATGCCCGAATCTGACGCGTTCGAAAGGGAGTTGAGCCTCGCCATGGCCGAATACGCCGACAGCGTGCCCGCTCCCGTCTACCACCCGGGGGACTTCCTGGCCGCGCCGCGCCGGGCCCGGGCCCGCTGGGCGCTGGCGGCCGTCGCCGCCGGTGTCGTCGCGTCCGGGGCGGTGCTGCTGGCCGGCGGTGGCGGCGGCCGGGGCAGCGGCCCTGCGGTCACCCCGACGCCGAGCAGCACGGCGGCGCCCTCGGCGAGCCCGACACCGAAGGCGACACCCGCGCCGTCGACGTCGAGCGGCGCGGCGGCCACCGATCCCTACACGGCCCGCACACTCGCCGCCCGGGCCCTGGTGGTCGCCGCCGAGCAGCAGGAGCACGCCGCGCTGCGCGGCCGGGTCCCGCTGCCCGCGGTGGAGGCGCTGTTCAGCAGCCACGCCGCGTTCACGGCCGGATGGGGCAGCGGGGGCCTGGGGGTGACCTGCGGTCAGGTCGCGGACGGGGCCGCGGGGGTGGACCCGAGCGCGATCCAGCTGTACCGCGGGGCCTCGCTCCTCGGTGGGGTCGTCACAGTGACGTTCGACCCGGCCACCGCCCGGATCACCGGCGTCAGCTGCGGGTCGGGCCAAGGGGGCTACAGCGACAAGACCCTCTCCGGCTATCTCGGCAACCTGGTCCAGGGCCGTACCGCGGCGGCCGGCCAGTGGCTCGCCGCCGGCCAGAAGGGGCTGAGTGCCTGCCGCTCGACGGCCCCGACCATCTGGTACGCCGACGACCCGGCCTCGGGCACGCTGACCTCCGGCTGGAAGGTCGTGGTGGACGGCGGCGCACCGCTGGAGATCGGCGAGAACGACCACAGCAAGATCTTCGACATCACCTGTGCGGCCCCGTAGTCGGCGAACCGGTCCTCACCGCTGCGACACCGACCGGCCGGCGTCCGCCCGCGGGGGGCCTCCGAGCAGTGCGTCGGCCAGGGTGCGCAGGGCCGCGGCGAGGCGTTCGCCCTCGCCGGCCACCGGATCCTGGACGACCGGGCACAGGGTCGGATCCTCCTGCTGCCGTGACTCAGGCATTCACCTGCGGGCGCAGCAGGTCGTCCAGGCCGATGCGCCGGTAGAACGCGCTGCGGACCAGGTCGCCGACCCGGTTGACGGTCTCGGCGCCGTCGTCGGCGGGGTCGATGTGCACCCGGAAGGGGCGCTGCCCCTTGGGGGTGTCGACGACGCGAACGATGGCGGCGGCCACTTCGGACGGGTCGGCGTCCGGCGGGGTGATCTCCGCGAGACGGGCGGCGACCTGCTCCGAAAGCCCCGCGTAGTGGGACTCGTAGGCCTGGACGACGTCCTGGTCGGCGGCGCGTCCGGAGTGGGCGAAGTGGTTGGTGCCGGAGGTGAACGCGCCGGGGACGACGATCGTGGTGTCGATGCCGAACCGGGCGACCTCGGCCGCGTAGCTCACCGCGAGGGAGTCCATGGCGGCCTTCGCGGCGAAGTAGGGGCCGAGGTAGGGCGGGGTGCCGCCGCGGGTGCTGGTGGAGCCGACCCACAACATCAGGCCGTCGCCCTGCCGGCGCAGATGGGGCAGGACGGCGCGGTTGACCCGCTGGGTCGAGGCGGCGTTCACGTCGAAGACCTCGTGCAGCTGCTCCGGCGTGAACGCCTCCAGCGGGCCCAGGACCATGTGGCCGGCGTTGTGCACGACCACGTCGATGCGGCCCGATTCGGCGACGACCGCGGCGATCGCGGCGTCCACCGAGTCCTGGTCGCCGACGTCGAGTTCGACGCTCCGCAGGTCCACTCCATTGTCGGCGGCGTAGCGGGCGGCGTCGGCCACGGCGGGGCGGTTGCGGTCGGCGGTCTGCCGGATCCCGGCGTAGACGTGGTGGCCCGCGTCGGCCAGCGCGCGGACGGTCATGGCTCCGAACCCGCTGGAGGCTCCGGTGACGAGAACTATCTTGGACATGCTGATCACATTCCTTTCGGGCTGGGGAGGAAGGGGCGTCGACCCGGGGTCAGATCACGCCGCCGTTGGCGTACAGGACCTGGCCGTTGACCCAGCGGGCCGGGCCGGCCAGGAAGGAGACGACCTCGGCGATGTCGTCCGGGGCACCCAGGCGCTCCAGCGGCGACATCCTGGCCAGCTGTTCGACGGCGGCCTCCGGCTTGCCGTCGAGGAACAGCGCGGTCGCAGTCGGGCCGGGTGCGACGGCGTTGACGGTGATGTCTCGTCCGCGCAGTTCCCTGGCGAGGATCAGCGTCATCGCGTCGACGGCGCCCTTGGTGGCGGCGTAGGCGGTGTAGGTCGGCAGCGCGATCTTCGTCACCGAGCTGGAGAAGTTGACGATCGCCCCACCGGGGCGGAGCCGGCGGGCGGCCTGCTGTCCCACCACGAAGGTGCCGCGCACATTGATGCGGTGCATGCGGTCGAAGTCGGCCAGGTCGAGCTCGGCCAGCGGGGCGAGCAGCATGATCCCGGCGGCGTGCACGACGACGTCCACGCCGCCGAAGTGCTGCTCGGCCGCGTCGAAGAGCGCGGCGACATCGGCCTCGTCTGCGACGTCCGCCTTGACGGCGACGGCGGCGCCGCCGGCCGCCTCGATGGCCCGGACGGCCTCCTCGGCAGGCACCGGATTGCCCGCGTAGGAGACGACGACGGCCATGCCGTCGGCGGCGAGGCGTTCGGCCGCGACCCGGCCGATGCCGCCCGAGCCGCCGGTGACGACGGCGACCCGCGGGGCCGGGGCGGAGCCGGCGGTGGAGCTGGAGCCGGACGGAGAACTGGAGGTGACGGTCATGACGGGACTCCTCTGGGCTGGTCGCCCATTCACTTAATGGACGCTGCGTCCATATTAACCACATGTAGACGCTGCGTCCATATAAGCTGGTGAAGTCGCATCGATCCGACCGGAGGAGACCCCACAGTGACCACAGCACCACCATCGGGAACGAGCGGCGCGGACCCGCAGGAGTCGACGCCGCGGCCGGCGCCGGTACGGCGCGGCCGCGGCCGGCGCCCCGCGGACGAGGTGCGGCACGACATCCTGTCCGCGGCGGGCACGCTGCTGCTCAGCGAAGGGATGGCGACCTTCACGATCGAGCGGGTGGCGGCCACCGCGGGCGTCAGCAAGATGTCGATCTACAAGTGGTGGCCCTCGAAGGGGGCCCTCGCCCTGGACGGCTACTTCGCAGCGGTCGAGAACACCCTGGCCTTCCCCGACACCGGCGACATCGAGGCGGACCTGCTCACCCAGTTGCGCGCCTTCGTCCACCTCACCGCGGACACGCCGGCCGGCCGGGTCGTCGCCGAACTGATCGGCCAGTCCCAGACCGACCCGGACCTCGCCGCCGCCTTCCGCGAGCACTACTCGGGACCTCGACGGCGCCTGGCCGTCGAGGTCATGCAGCGCGCTCAGCTCCGCGGCCAGCTGCGCCCCGACGTCGACCCGCGCATCGTCGTCGACCAGCTCTGGGGCGCCTGCTACCACCGGCTGCTGATACCGGACGAGCCGATCACCGAGGAGTTCGCGGCCGGTCTGGTCGCCAACCTGATGCGCGGCCTGCGCCCGTGACCGGAGGACCGCTCAAGCACGCGTCGGTCGGTCGGCGCCGACTGATCGTCAGTACCGACTGATCGTCACCCGGCTGATGTCGACGGGGAGTGTGGGGAAGCCGTCGCCGGCGCCGTTCTGGTCGTCCTCGCCGGCGGCGGCGATCTTCTGCAGGGCGGCCAAGCCGCCCGTCACGCGGCCGAACGGGGTGTAGAGCGGCGGGAGCTTGGTGTCCTTCCAGACGAAGAAGAACTGGCTGCCGTTGGTGTTCGGACCGGCGTTGGCCATGGCCACGGTGCCGGCGGGGTAGGTGGCGCCGGTCAGGTTCTCGTCGTTGAACGAGTAGCCGGGGCCTCCGCTGCCGGTGCCGGTGGGGTCGCCGCACTGGAGCACGTAGATGCCCTTGGTGGTGAGCCGGTGGCAGTGGGTGCGGCTGTAGTAGTCGTGGGTGGCCAGGAATCGGAACGAGAAGGTGGTGCACGGCGCCTGGGCGGTCAGCGCCTGGAAGGTGACCCGGCCCTGGCTGGTGTGCAGCGTGGCCTGGTAGGGCTGTGCGGCCTTGGCGGCGTCGAAGACGGGGATGCCCTTGAAGCGATCGGCCGGGACAGCCGCGACGAAGCCGCAACCCGAGGGCGCGGGCGACGAAACCGGGGCGGCGGCGGCAGCGGCCGGTCGGCCGGTCGAGGCCCGCGCGTTCGTTCCCGGTCCGACGCCCTGGGCCTGCGCGGCTCCGGTCAGGCCCAGCACCAGGGAGGCCGCGGCGGCGAGCAGTACCCATTGCCTGTGCATCATGGAAGAACCTCCGGTCGTTGCGGCGGCCGGACGGGGGAGCCGCGACTGTGCGCACCAGTCCCCACCGCCCCGCCCGCACGCGTTGTCATGACCCCGGTGATTCCCCGGCCGGTAGCGATTCATGCCGTCCGGCACCAGGCGGCGTTCGGTGAACCACCGTCAACTGCCGTGTCGGCACCACGTCGTACGGTCACCCAGGACCCAGGTGACCGCCCCTCTATGCTGGCGGTCGTGCAGGTACTGGGCATGAGCACGGAGGACGAGATGGTCGCCTGCTTTCTGAGCGGCGAACTGTCCAGCCGGAGGTTCGGGCAGAACCTCCGGCGCCGCCTGGCGGCGACCGGACAGGCCGAGCGGTTGCTGACGCATCCGGACCTCTCCGAAGCCGGAGCGAACCTTGCACGCCGCCGTCTGCTCGCTGACACACGCGGGTACGGCGAGAACCGCGACCTGTTCGAGAACTTCCCCGCTCGCGTCAGATGGAGCAGGGCAGTGCTCTCCGCCGACGAGGCGGCCGGTGTGCGCTACGTCGACTATTCCTACTGGGTCGAACTGTCGGGCGGCAGCCGCCGGCCGAACGACGCGGCCGCACGCATCAAGGCGGGGGTGCGGGCGTTCGACGTGCCCAATGAACCGTTCGTCGACGCCGCCCGCGCGCTGCTCGGCGGCGAGCGGTTCCCTGCGCTCATCCTCGTCGGCGAGAACCGGGACGACCTGGTCTGCCTCGAAGGCCACCTGCGCCTGACCGCCTACGCCCTCGTCGGCTTCCCGGTCGACGTCGAGTGCCTGATCGGCACCGCGCCGACCATGGGACGGTGGGCGCGGTAGTCCGGTCGCACAGGGAGTCCCAACCGCCGTTGGGCGTTCACCGCGACTGTGGGCCGCACCTCACGCCGAGGCGCGGCCCACGGCGGATTCAACAGGCTGCGACTACGACGCCGAGTGAGCGGTCGGCGTCCCGGGCTGAGCCGAGCCGGAGCGGCCGAGTCTGCGCAGCGCCAGGAGGCCGCCGATGCCGGGGATCACCGCGACGGCTTTGGTGGTGGTCGTGGCCTGTTTGAGGCGCCAGGTGGAGACGGTGACGAAGAGGTAGGCGCAGCCGTGGGTGGGGCCCATCAGGGCGGCGGCGGTTTGGAGGTGGACGGTGGCGAGGTTGGCCAACAGGACGGCCAGTGAGACGAGTTCGACCTGTGCTGCGATACGCAGGGGGCGGAGGTGCACGGTCATGCTCCTGTGGTGGAACCGGGGCGGATGATCATCAGGACGGTGACCGTGGCCCACAGCAGGTTGAAGACGCCGGTGAGCATCGCCAGTCGGGCGGAGGCTGGTGGGCCGGAGTCGCGCTCGGGGCGGCGGCCGGGGCCGGGCCCGGGCCCGGGCCCGGGAGCAGGGCCGGGGGGTTGGGCCTGAGCCTCGGTGAGGGCTGCGTCCTGGACGGGAAGGATCAGCAGCGCCAGGAGGGCGGCGGCCGCGGCGGTCAGCAGGATCGAGGTGATCAGCCAAGGGCTGCCGAGGACGCCGAGGCTGCTGGCAGTGGCGAAACCGAAGACGGGCACGGCGATGCCGAGGGCCGCGTAGAGGCGGCAGATCCGGTGCAGGGTCTTCAGCGTGGCCAGGGCTTCGAGGTCGCCGGGGTCGTCGTCGGTGCGGCGCAGGGCGGCGGGGAACATGCTGGCGGCGATGGTGACGGGGCCGATGGCCAGGAGTGCGGCCAGGACGTGCAGCGACAGGAGGAGTTTCGTCACGGCCGCTTTCCCCTGGTCGGTGTGACGGTGCGTCGGCGGCCGGTGACCCTGGAGGCAGGCAGGCGGCCGGCCTTGGGGGTGGCCTGTCTCCAGGTGAGGTGGCCGCCGTTGAGAGCGATGTCGCTGAGTGCGATGTCGTGGAATGGGACCTCCCGGCCGCCGGAGGCGGTGCCGCCGGCGTAGAGCACTTCATGGGGCGCGACGGCGCCGAGCGGGTCGAGGCCGTCGAACGGGACGATCTGGGCGTGCATGGGGGAGTCCTCGGGGGTTCGGCCGACCCGGTCGGCGCCGGCTGCACCCCGACGCTAACCGGCCGCCACCACACCTCCCAGTGGCATTAGTGACAGCTTCCAACGGAAAAGTGCCATCCCTAGCCATGCACCCCTGAGCTGCGAAGACAGCGGATCCGCCGACTCAGATGGCGGGACGCTCGCCCGGCGGGAGGGTATCTTCGCGTCATGCACACCGTCGCAGTCCTCGCGCTGGACCAGGTGATCCCGTTCGACCTGTCCACGCCGATCGAGGTCTTCACCCGCACCCGCCTCCCGGACGGCCGCCCCGGCTACCAGATCCGGGTATGCGCCGAGCAGCCGCAGATCGAGGCCGGAGCGTTCGCCCTGCGCGCGCCGTGGGGGCTGGAAGGCCTGAAGGGTGCGGACACGATCATCGTTCCGGGTACGACCGTCCCCGCCGCCCCCCTCACGGCTCCGGTCCGCGACGCCCTGCGGGCCGCCGCCCGGGACGGCACGCGGATCGCCTCCATCTGCACCGGAACCTTCCCCCTGGCCGCCACCGGACTTCTGGACGGCCTGCGGGTGACCACCCACTGGATCGCCGCCGACCTCCTCGCCGCCGCCTACCCGGACATCGAGGTCGACCCGGATGTCCTGTACGTCGACAACGGCCAGATCCTCACCTCGGCGGGTGCCGCCGCCGGCCTGGACCTGTGCCTGCACATGATCCGCAAGGACTACGGCTCGGCCGTCGCCGCCCACGCGGCCCGACTGTCCGTCATGCCCCTGGAACGCGAGGGCGGACAGGCGCAGTTCATCGTCCACGACTACGCGCCCACCCCGCAGGGCGGCACCCTCGAGCCCCTCCTCGCCTGGCTCCAGGACAACCTCGCCAGCGACCTCACCCTGGCCGACGTCGCCGCCCACGCCGGAACCAGCACCCGGACGCTGATCCGCCGTTTTCGCGAGCAGACCGGCACCACCCCGCTCCAGTGGCTCCACCGCGCCCGCATCCGCCAGGCCCAGCACCTCCTGGAGTCCACCCACCACACCGTCGAACGCATCGGCGCCCAGGTCGGCTTCAGCTCACCCACTGCCTTCCGTGACCGCTTCAAGAAGACGACCGGCGTCAGCCCCCACAGCTACCGCCGAGCCTTCAGCTGACGTCCAGGACCGAGCCCGTCCTCCCGTCAGGAGCCCGTCGCGCATTCTCGGTCTCCCGGGCAGGTGCGACGGTCTTCGTCGAGGCGGCTATGGCCGTTTCCCGTACAAACCCAGACAGCCCGCCTCGCCCACCGGGACCTGGGACGGCACCGCGAGGCGTACACCGACAGCCACGCAGCACTGGCTCTGTACCGGACCGTGAACGACCGCCGGAGCCAGGCACTGGTTCTCGCCAACCTCGCCGAATACCAGCTCCACGACGGCGACATCCCTCTCGCCCTGGACCTCTACGGCCAGGAGTTGGAGATGGGCCGGCTACTCAGCGACGCCCGCCTCCAAGGCCAAGCCCACGAGGGCATCGGCGACGCCCACGCCGCCGCGGGCCGTAGTGATGCCGCGCACGAAGCCTGGACGGAACCCCTCCTGCAATTCGACCGGATCGACCACCCCCAAGCCACCGTCCTGCGCCGGCGCCTCGATTCACCCTCCGTCGAGGACACCGGCCCAGCCGAAGCCGATGCCGGAGCTGATGCCGGAGCCGAAGCCGGAGCTGATTCCGGAGCCGCACATCGCCGATGAGACCGAGAACAGCTGATGCACGGTCATACGTGATTCGTTCGGGATGTGGCCGATCCCCTGTGCCGGGGTGCTGTCCCGCGAGGGAGCAAGGACTCAGCGGGCGGGAACCGGCTCGGACGACGAAGTCTGCCACTCCCGCCTGAGGAGCCCGTAGACCCACGAGTCGGAGACCTCGCCGTTCACGACGCAGTCTTCCCGCAACGTCCCCTCGCGTACGAAGCCGAGCTTCTCCAGCACGCGGGCAGAGGCCGCGTTGCGGGTATCGGCCTCAGCCTGGACGCGATTGAGGTCCAGCGTGTCGAACGCCCACCCCAGCAGAGCGCGCGCGGCCTCCGTCGCGTAGCCCTGGCCCCACGCCGCGTCGCCGTAGCAGTAGCCCAGCGACGCGCTGCGGTAGTCCGGATTCCACCCGTTCAGGGTGCACCACCCGATGAACGCCCCGTCGGAGACACGATCCACGGCCAACCGCGCCCCGGTGCCCTCCTGCGCCATCTGCTCGCAGGCCGCAATGAACTTCTCGGCGCGCGCACGCTCGCTCCACGGCGGCGAGTCCCAGTAGCGCAGCACGTAGGCGCTGCTGTGCAGTGCGAAGAGGTCGTCCGCATCAGCGTCGCCGAAGGCACGCAGTCGAAGACGAGCGGTGTGCAGCGTGGGGGTGGGCAGTGACATTCGAGTTCCGTCCCGTGATCGGTGGCCGATCAATCAGACATCCGATGCCGTTCACGCGCAACGGGATTTCTCGGCGCGCGGGTTCAGGCAACTGCGGCAGCCTGCCGTCAGAGGCCGAAGGTGACGGTCACCGGGGCGGTGGGACCAGCGGGGCCACCAGCGGCGCATCGAAGTCTTCCGGTCGAGTGAGGAGTTGGGGGTGGGGGAGTGCGATCACCCGGAGGTGCCAGGCGGGTTGTCCTGCCAGCCCGCGGAGCGCCAGTGCTGGGGGTTGGCCGGGCGGGGGGACCGTCCGTGGGGGC
>NZ_BBPM01000009.1:60789-106479 GCF_000787775.1 Streptacidiphilus carbonis
GTCCGTGGGGGCGGGGTGGGCGGCCAGGGCCGCATCCAGATCGGGGTACCAGCGGATGGCGGGGTCGCCCTGGCGCGGCGGCAGCGGGGTCCGGTCCGCGGGCAGTCCGGCCAGTTCGAGTGAGCGCCCCTGTTCGGCCAGTCTCCAGGCGGCGGCGACCACGGTGTCGTGGCCCCAGGGGGACCATCCCTGCAAAGCGGACAGGTCCACGATCAGGACCCCCTCGCCGCGGGCCAGGGCCCAGCCGACCGCCCCGGAGAAGCGGGCGGCGGCCTCGCCGCCCAGGTATCCGGACAGCGACAGGACCCCCACGCCGGGTCGCTTTTCGTAGTGCCACTGGATGGTCATCCGCTTTGAGTTCTTCGCAGGAAGGAATTGAGGTGCAGGTCTGAGGGCCGGTCAGTGGTTGCGGCCGCCGAAGTAGAACAGCAGCATCACGAAGGCGGCGAAGACGTGGAAGCCGACGACGTAGATGAACGCCCGGATCCACACGCCCCGGTTGGCGCGCCGCCCGCCGCCCTCACTGCCGTCGTCGGCGTCCTGCCGGGCTGCCTCGGCTTCGGCGGCGGCAGCGATCGCTGCCAGGACCGTGGCGGCGTCCGGTGGCGGGACGACGGCGCGGACGCGCCTGGTGGCTTTGGTCGGGCTCCCGCCGACCGACTCGGGGGCCGTTTCCGCCGTGTCAATGGGGTCGGTCATGGTTGCGGGTCTCCTTCCGGTGCGTACCTGGCCCCTCAGGGCCCGGGGTCGGGGTGTGGGGGCGGATGTGCAGGCGCCCGCCGGTCGTTTCGGCCCTGGCCAGCAAGGCGGTGACTCCGGCCGCGTCGGTCACGGTGCGCACCGGGATGTCGTGGCCGGGCTGGTGCTGGGTGACCTCGAAGCGCACGGGCGTCTCCTCGGATCGTGGTGGACAGGGCTCAGTCGGGGGTGCGGGGCAGGGCTGCGTGGATCGTCTTGCCGGGGCCGGTGAAGTTCGGTTGCAGGTCCAGGTGGCGGCCGCACTCGTGCACCAGGTTCGCCACTGCCCGCAGCCCGCTGGGAGCGCTCGGCTGGGCGATCGGCACATGCTGCAGCACCACCCGCGCGGAGCCCGGCGCCGGCGCGCCGGCCGCGGCCCGGTGCGGACGTCGGGGGCGCGTCACCGGACCGTCCCTGCCGACACCGCTGTGTTCTGCGAGCTCATGCGCTCTTTGCCACCGCGTCCCGGTCGGCTTCCTGCAGTTCGGCCAGCAGGTCCTGCTGGCCTGCGAGCAGCTCGGTCAGGATCCGTCGGGCCGCCCGCATCAGGTCCGCCACATCCCCGCCGGCCAGGGCGTAGACCACGGTGTCGCCCTCACGGGTGGCCGTCACGATGCCCGAACGCCGCAGCACCGCCAGCTGCTGGGACAGGTTGGAGCGCTCCACCTCGATCTGCGCGAGCAGGTCGCGTACCGGCATGGGCCCGTCCTGCAGAAGCTCCAGCACCCGGATCCGAACCGGATGCCCCAGCATGCGGAAGAACTCCGCCTTCGCCTGATACAGCGGAACCGGTGCCACCATCAACCCCACTCCTGCTCGATCGCCACGTCCGTCTGCTCTGCGGGCACATCCACACCCTGCTGCCGTGCCGCCCGCAGTGCGTCCTCCAACTCGTCGACCGCCAGCGACACCGCGGCGGGATCATGGGCGGCAACCGCCGCCACCACCCCGGCCCGGGCCGTGCGCACCCTTTGAACGAGCGCACTCATGGACACGTCCATCCCAGCACCTCCCGCCGATCCCACAGATCCAGCATGTAGCAACATGAAGAATTCTTCAATTCTACAGGGCGAGGAGTCCAAACCGGGCGGCGCACTCGGGCCACGCCTCCACTTGGCGGTCGCGCCACGGGCCGAGGATCTGATTGCGCGCCGCCTTGCGTTGCCATGGCTCGTCCGCCGGCCTCGACTGGTCCGGCGGGATCGACTCGGGCGCCCGGAGCGCAGACGGCGCGATGGCGTCGTCTGAGGCTTCGGGTGTCGTCACAGCTCGAAATTCACGGTCACCGGGGCGTGGTCGGACCAGCGCTCGGGGTGGGTGGCGGCGCGTTCGACGTGGGCGGTGAGGGCTCGGGCGGCGAGGCCGGGGGTGGCCATCTGGTAGTCGATCCGCCAGCCGGTGTCGTTGTCGAAGGCCCGCCCGCGGTAGGACCACCAGGAGTACGGGCCGTCGACGTCCGGGTGCAGGCGGCGGACGGTGTCGACGTAGCCGGCCTCGTCGATGACGCGGGTCATCCAGGCGCGCTCCTCCGGGAGGAAGCCGGAGTTCTTCCTGTTGCTCCTCCAGTTCCTCAGGTCCGCCTCATGATGCGCGATGTTCCAGTCGCCGCAGACCAGGACCTCGCGGCCGCCCGCCGCGGTGCGCTCGCGCAGGGCCTTGAGGTGGTCCAGGAACTCGACCTGGAAGCGCTCCTTCTCCTCCTGGCGCGGAGTGCCCACCTCGCCGGAGGGGAGGTAGAGGCTGGCGACGGTCAGGCCGGGGAGGTCGATCTCGGCGTAGCGGCCGGTTCCGTCGAACTCGGCGGAGCCGAAGCCGATGCGGGAGTCCTGCGGTTCGGCGCGGGAGAGGACCGCGACGCCGGCCCGGCCCCTGGCGGCGGACGGCGCCCACAGCACGTGCCAGCCCTCGGGCTCGCGTACGTGCTCGGCCAACTGCGCGGGCTCGGCGCGGACCTCCTGCAGGCAGACCACGTCGGCCTCGGTCGCGGCCAGCCACTCGACATAGCCCTTGCCGGTGGCTGCGCGCAGGCCGTTGACGTTGGCCGTGGAGACGGTGAGCGTGCTCATGGTGCCGGTGTTCCCTGCTGGCTCGGGGTCGGAGGTCCGGTCCATTGTCCCCTACGGCTCGCACCGTCCAGCGCTGCGCGCCCAGTCGGCGACGAGCGTGAGCAGGCCGAGGCGCCGGTGCAGGGTCTCGGCGGGGGACCGGCGGTCGTAGGCGCGGGCCGTGCCGTCCTCGTCGAGGCGGCACAGCATCGCGGGGGCGAGCCAGCTGTACTTGGCCGCGCCGGTGGCGGCGACGGCGGTGCGGACGGCGGCCTCGGACCCGTGCCAGCCTCCGGCGCGCAGACCGCGCAGATAGGCCTCGGGGAGTTCGGCGGCGATCTCGGGCAGCAGGGAGGCGTCGATCAGACCGTCGGCGACCGAGTCCACGATCAGGTTGGAGATGTCCTCGCCGATCGCCCCGGCGCCGGTGAACGACCAGTCCAGCAGGACGGTCCGGTCGTCCGCCGCGATCAGGTTCATTGGCCAGAGGTCCAGGTGGCAGAGGGTCTGCGGGGCGGCTTCGGCGATCGTCAGCAGATGGCCGTGGTCGGCAGCGAGCGTGGCCAGCTCGGCGCGAAGTGGTGCGGGCCAGGCGGCGACGGCCTCCGGGCGCGACCAGTCGGCCCGGCAGCCGTCGCCGCCCGGTTGCGGTACGGCGGCCAGGTACTGGCGCAACCAGCGCTGGGAAAGCCAGGGCTGGTCGGGAGGCCGGGCCGCGCAGGCAGCCTGGGCGATGCCGAGGCGGTGGGCGAGATCCGCGAGTTCTGCGACGCCCCACTGCGGGCCCGGCGCACCCCGGACGTCCTCCAGCCAGAGCGTCAGCGCGCCGTCGGGGTGCTCCTCGGCGGCGATCAGGGCCGGGGCGCCGAGGCCCGCGTCGGCGTACACGGTGGCGGCGAACCCCGTGCTGTAGGCGAGGTACTCGCGGCGCCAGTGGTTCCAGTGCCGCGGATCGACGCTGGTGGACCAGCGGTCGGTGCCGCTGCCCGAGGGGGTGAGCCGCTTGCGGACGGCGCTGCCGTCCGGCCCCCGAACGCGATCGATGCCGGCTGTGGCCCTGTTGTTCTGATTGTGGGTCAGCGGGACTGTTGTGTAGGGGCCCGGGCCCAGCACGGCGGCAACGGCGGACGGGGGCGGGGCGGATGCCATCTGTCCCACGGTGTCTCAGGCCGCCTCAGGCCGGGGTGACGAAGAGGGTCTGGGCGGCGTGGCCGATCGTGGACTTCTCGTCGAGGAGCAGGGTGTGGGTGAGGCCGATGCCGGCCGGGTCGAGGGTGGTGCGGGAGCTGAGGCCGACCCAGTCGCCGACCGGGGGGCGGCGCAGATGTAGCGTCAGGTCGGCGTTGGTGTAGCGGTAGCGGGCCATGTCGAGCTCGCAACACATTCGCAGATGTAACCCTAGGGATGGCAGCAATCAATGCACCTACCAGGGCATATGTCGTTCGGTCTGGGCCGGACCGGCTCTCAGCCGCGTCCTCAGACCTGGGATCGATAGAAGATCTTCCCCTCGTGGGGCACCACGCCGAGTGCTTCGTAGAGGGCTACGGCTGCTGGGTTGTCGCGGTCGGCCGTCCACTCGACGCGTGAGCAGCCTGCGGACCGTGCCTCTCCGTTCACGGCCGTCATCAGCTCCCGTGCGACGCCGCGTAGACGGTGCGCCTCCCGCACGTACAGCTCCTTGAGGTAGAGGCTCGTCTCTGCCCCTGCGGCAGGCCACAGGAAGCACACGGAGGCCAGACCGACCACCTGTGCGCCGTCGCGGGCGAGCAGCACGGTAGCGGCTGGTTGCGGGCCGAACAGGGCATCGCGTACCTGCTTGACGTCGGGAACCAGGTAGGTGCCGCCGTAGTAGCGTTCGATCTCGCCGAGCATCTGCGCGATGGTCTCCGCGTCGCCTTCGGTCGCTTGCTCGATGGTCAGCCCCACGGGGGCCCCTTTCATCCGGCCGAGGGCAGCGCCAGCACGTTCCGCAGGTTCTGCACCTCGGGTAGCTGTGTACCCGTCCCGGTCACGCTATCTGCAAGATCACGCGCACGGTAGAGGATCAACGCGCTGCGGTATTCGACCGGCAGGGCCAGCACGCTGTCTGTCGCGAGTTGCACCCCGGCTGCGGCGTCGCCGTCCCAGGACAGGCAGGCGGCTCTGTCGAGAAGGATCAGGGTGCGGTCGGTGCGGTTCTCTTCGGGATACAGGTCCAGCGCTCGCTGTTGCTGCTCCCATGCCCGCTCGCTCTCGTGGAGCGATGTCCACGCGTTGCCTGAGTGGAAGGCAAGTTGCGCCTCGTCGTAGCCGAGAGCGGACGGCTGACGATCTTCTGGCGACAGGCGGAGGATGGCTCTCTCGGCTCGGCCGAGTGCGCTTTCGGCTTCGTCCCGACGGCCAGCCAAGGCATGGGCTCTGGCCTCCAATGGAGCGGCGAGAGCATCGGCCACGCAGGGGAGGCCGCCTGCAAGTTGCTGGGCGCGTACAGCCAGTTCAACGGCTCCGTCCCGATCTCCACCGTAGTAGAGCTGGTAGGACTCCTGGGCGTAGATCCATGCCAGGGTGGGCCGGTCCTCGGCTTGGGTGGCTGCTGCCCGTCCGGTGCGCCACCAGTCGCGTGCCCCTGGGTCGTCGAGCTTCAGCAAGGTGAGCGCCACCAGGCCGGAGAGGCAGGCGCACGCAGCCAGGAGCGCCTTGCGTGTGCTCGGCGGGTGGCGGTGGTTCAGCAGCGTTCGTAAGTCGCGGAAGTCTGCTAACAGGTCGGCGAGAAGCTCCCGCTCGGGGCGGTACCGGGTCGCGCGGCCGTGTCGGGCAACGGTGAACTGCCACTCGTCCAAGGAAGCTGATGTCATCGGCCCCGCTGCCAGCTGATCGGCGAATCCCGCCTGAAGGGCTGCGGCCTGCGCGGTCAACGACGCGCCTGGTGGGTGCGCGGCGAGGGTGATCAACAGGCCGTGGCAAGCGAGCGCTTCGTCAAGTGCCTTTGCTGTAGCGGCAGTTGGATGCCGCTTGCCGTTCTCAAGATCGGACACGACGGTCTTGCCGCAGTTGGCCAGCCGGGCAACATCGCGTATCGACAGGGTTCCGCGTAGGCGTCGCAGGGCCTGCCCGAATGTCTCCTCGTCCATGGAAAGCCCCCCGGTGTCCGCGCTGTCCGCAGCAGAGCGGACAGGGGCGGACACGAGTCCTATACCGCTGGCAGCTCCGTACATCGAGGCTACTCGTATCACAGCATTTCCGGTCAGCCGATCACGAGAGGCGTCACTCCGATGACTCAACAGTCTCCGTTGCCAACCGAAGTCCACTGGGACCGTGCGGCGTTGCGCTGGCGAGTCACCATCAACGGCGAACCGATGCTCGGCGACGACGGGAAACCGCTTGGGTGGGGCCGGTTCAACGATGCCTACGACGTGATGTCGATGGCCAAGGCGGGCACGCCGGAGAGTGCGATGGCTGTTCAGCGTCCGCCGGACCCGGAGATCGGCACGTGCGTGGTGGACACCCGCACCGAGCGCACGGCCGTGGTGACGGACGTCCGGGACGGCCGGTTGTACCTGCGTCCTCCGGGGTGGGGTGAGGAGTGGGAGGCCATGCCTGCGCATGTGCGTCTTGCGACGGAGCCGGAGCGGCTGTCTTCCCGCTTGGCGGAGCAGAACCTCAGGAGCCGGATGCGGGGAGTGTCATGACGGCGCGTGCTTCAGCTGCCGCCATGCGGATTGCGGCGCGGGGCTCAGTGTTCCGCTGCGGGTACTGCCGGGGGTGGGTGCGAGTGACTGCGGGGCGGGTGGCGACCGTGCGCAATGAGGTGCGCTTCGTCCACGCCTGGCACCCGATACGCCCCGGTGAGGGGCGGCTGATCCGCTGAGACTCCCGCGCGGGGCGGGAACAGAGCCTCTGCCTCGCGCGGGTCAACGTCCCCGGTCTCGGTCCTCCCGTCTGGGGTCGGGGACCTGTACGTCGATCAACAACCGAATGAGGTGCCGGACCACCCCCGACCTTGACGGGAGAGAGGGTGGTCCGGTGGGTGTTAACCCGGTGCCAATGGTACCCGGGTGCGCACGCATGTTCGTAGGCATCCCGCTTCCCAACGGCACCGTGACGGATGGTCTGATGCCTGGAAGGGGCTGGTACGGCAATGCGGGATGAAGACGCTGAGCTGTGGGAGCGTCAGTTCGATGACACGGATGCGGACTCCTGGGCGCTGCTGCCGGGGGCGGACTGTACGGCCGGTTCGTGGTGGGCGCGTGCGGCGGCGGCCCGGCTGAACGATGCCCTGGCGGAGTGCGGGTTCGAGATCTGGGAGATCGAGGCGGCGGGCAGCGTCACTGCGGACGGGCGGGGCCTGGTGCGGGTGGTCGGCTCGCCGCTGGCCGTGCGCCGCCTGGTGCGCATGCTGGAGCTGCTGGGCCCGTCCGGTGACGCGGACTGGAGGCGCGGCGCGGCATAGCGGCTCTGGCCTGGGCTTGGGCGGCGGTGGGCAATCGGCCGGCGGGGAGGCTCCGCAGGTACCACGACGGTGCCCGCTGCCGTCCCGGCTGCCGTCGACCCACACGTCAGTGGAGCGGGCTTGCCCCCGGGTGTCCAGGTGGAGCGCCCCACTGGACGACCGACCTGGACACCCGGGGGCAAGCCCGCTCGGCTCCGCTTGGGTCGACGGCAGACGGGACGGCAGCACCACGCCAGCCACCCACTACCGGGGCCCGCAGTCTGGGCCGTGGCCATCCCGGAGCCTGAGCGCCCCCGCCGGAGGCGTCCTCAGGGGCTGGCGGCGTACTTTGAAAGCGGCTCTGGCCGCGATTCCGCGAAAGTTATGGCTGGCTGCGACGGTTCGGTGTCCTGTTGGATGACCTGGTGGAATACATAGCTGCTGAGCTGTTCACCGATGCTGGCAATGGCGCTGTCGTGCGCCTGCCCCCGCGCAAGTTTCCGGGTGTGCTCATCCAGGGCGACTCACTGTCGATCATCCGCGCCGACGTGGCCGAGATCATGAGAGCCTGCGACCAGGGTGACATCGACGAGGCCCGCGAGGCTGCGGCAATTCTCCTCGTCGGCCTGGACGGCTTGCTGGCCCGCTATACCGCAGCATTGAAGGACCACGGCATCACCCGGCCCTACTGACCCCCGGTCCTACTCTCTGGTCCCGGAGCGCCTCGCCGAAGGGCTGGCTGGCACGTGTCCGTCCCTGGGGCTCCACTTGGGCCGTGCCGGGTGCGTGCCGGTGCTTCTGACGTTCATGGGGTGTGCGCGCCGCCCTTGAGTAAGTACAGAAGAGTTCCGCCACGCATGATCCAGGGGAGGGCTGTGATGGTGCGCATGTTGACGGGGTCGCGGGGCTGTGGCTTCGGCGCGGGCAGAGGGGTACGGTCCCTGCATGCTTGATCCGCGTGGGGGCGCAATGCGCAGTCGCATCGTGACTGGTGGCACCGTGGGGCTGATTGTCCTGGTGGTGGTCGTTCCACCGCTGGTCGTCGGGCGGCCGTTTGCTCAGTCGGTGGTGCTGCTGGTTCCTGGCTTGGCCACGGTTTTCGGTTGGGCTCTGCTGATGCAGTCCAAGACCGGCAGGTATTCCGACCGAGAGGTCAACGGTGATTGGCTCACGGTTCGGACCTGGACGGGCCCCCGGTCGATCAACCTGGTCTCGTTGGCGCGCGTGCGCTGCTGGGTGATGCACTCCAGGAACGGGCACCGCACCGTCATGTACTCGCTGGCTGACACGTTCGGCAACCACTTGTACTTCGACGAGGCTTTCAGTCGGATTGTCCGGGCAGCGATAGAGGAGACACGCGCTCAGCATGGCGTCCACAGCGTCCTGGTATCGGAGCGCAGCTCGTCCGAACTGGGCTTTGAGAGCCTGCCGAAGTCGGCTGCCCTACTCGGAGGCCTGCTGCTGGTCCTGTGGATTGTCGCCTTGTTTCTTTGCCCGATGATTGCCGCCGCGATCATCGCGCAGCGTTGACCCGAGTCGGTGTCTCTGTAGGTGATGCTCTGGCATGGCGGCAGCGGGCATCGACTGGGCCGCAGGCGATTGGGCCCTCTGTGCTGCAACCGTCAAGGGTCATGTGAGCTGCGGTCCTTGAAGATCTCAGGGTCCCGTCAGGGTCGGAATTTGTAGCGCACGATCGTGCGATTTGAGAGAATGTCAGTTGTCAGGACGTCTGTCGTCCGAACGGAAAACCGCCCGTGCCGGTGACCATGCCGGTGAAGCGGACTGCTGGGTGACTCCTCCCGGGTGGCACCGGTGAGCGCGTGGGTTATGGGCGTACCCGCCCCAAGGCTTCGCCAGCCGGCCAACATCAACTTCCTCGTATCCCTGGGCGCTCTGTGCCCGCATCCCTGCTCCGGCCGACCGCCGGTGATCTTGAGAGGTCTCGTCATGAGCACACCCCGAACCAGTGCACCGCAGTACGTCCCCCTGTTCCTGCTGCATGCCTGGAGGCTGCATCATGCCCGCCAACCCTGGCGGCGACTTGGGCCCCGCCCCGGTCACCCGTACCGAAAATCCAAACCCCGCTGTGGCAGCCCGCCGCGCGTGGCTGACCCGTAACGCCCGCCTGCGCTCCCTGTCGGACGTGGACCGCGACATCATCCGCCTGGCCAACAACCCCGGCTTCAAGCGGTGGCTGGAGCAGATCCACGACATCGGCGGCTGCGCCAACCCGATCTACCTGTCCGGCTGGACCCGCACCGTGGACCCGTCCACCGGTGAAGTCCTGCTCTCCTACTCGACGTCCGGCGAACCCGGGGAGCGGCTGGCGCTGCGCTGCGGCAACCGGCGTGCCACCCGCTGCGGCCCATGCTCGCGCCTGTACCAGGGCGACACGTTCCAGCTGGTGCGCTCCGGCCTGCTCGGCGGCAAGAGCGTCCCTGAGCACGTCGGCGCGCACCCGAGGCTGTTCGTCACGCTGACCGCCCCGTCATTCGGCGCGGTGCACCACACGACGCCACCAGCGCAGGGGCCCTGTCGGCGTCGGCGCGGGATCTGCCAGCACGGGGCCCGGCTCGGGTGCGGCCTGGTCCACTCCGAGGACGACCCGCTCATAGGCACGCCGCTGTGTGTGGCCTGCTACGACTACACCGAGCATGTCCTGTGGCACGCGCACGCGGGGCGGCTGTGGGACCGCTTCACCACCGGTGTGCGCCGCCACCTCGCCTCTGCCGTGGGCATCGCCCGCACCCGGCTGCGTGACCACCTGGTCGTCTCCTTCGCGAAGGTCGCCGAGTACCAGAAGCGCGGAGCCATCCACTTCCACGCCGTGGTGCGGCTCGACGGGCCGGAACCCTACGCGCCTCCCCCCGGCTGGGCTACCCCGGAGCTGCTGGACGCCTGCGTGCGGGCGGTGGCGGCCTCGGCCTGGGTGGATGCTTCGGACTGCGACGCGTACGGCTCCTACCGGCTGCGCTTCGGCGATCAGCTGTACGTGCGGGAGATTGCGGCGTTCGGCTCCGACGGGCAGGCGCTGACCGATGACGCGGTAGCCGGGTACGTGGCCAAGTACGTGACCAAGAGCGCGGAAGTCGCCGGTGCCATCGACTACCCGATCACCTCGGCCGAGAGCATCGCTCACCTGCCGGTGTCCACGCACGTGCGGGCCCTGATCGGGGCCTGCTGGAAGCTGGGCGCTCTGCCGGAGTCGGAGCCGCTGCGGCTGCGGGCCTGGGCGCACATGCTGGGCTACCGGGGCCACTGCCTGACCAAGACCCGGGCCTACTCCACCACCTACGGCGAACTACGCGCCGTGCGTGCCCGGCACCGCTGCGGGCCCCCGCTCCCCGGCGACCTGGAGACCGTCACCGAGTCCGCGTGGCGCTACATCGGACACGGCTACACCCCCGGCGAAGCAGAACTTGCCGCAGGCATCGCCGACAACATCACTCAGAACCGCGAGATCGCCCGTGAAGCCCTCGCCGACGAGAACGCCGGGGGGTGGTCGGATGGCGAAGCGTCGCGCTGATCCTCGCAAGGAGGAGGATGAGGATTGGGCCTGGGCCCGGAACTTTGCCCGGCGTTCCCCCCGATGGTCCGATGTCCGCTGGCGTCGGATGAACGAAGCCCTCGGGCTGAGGGTCACGACCAATGGGCAGGATTCCGAGGACTGAGAACCCTACGGGCCCGCTCAGTCTCGCTCTCAGTCTTCTTCGCGGGGGATCGGGGTCAGTCGGTTGCGGAGAGGCTGGTTTCGACCAACGGCGGGAGCGACTATGACCGCCGTCAAAGCTCGCTCGACGTAGGTGCGCTGGTCGATGAACTCCAGCTCCTTCCACGTGGAGCGCAGATCGACGGGCTTCCCACGCAAGGCGGCCTGCTTGCGTTGGAAAGCCGCGCGTTCGCGGTTCAACCGGCGCTCGGTCGCCTCGGCCTTGCCGAGGAATTCGAAGAACCGTTCCTTGGTCACCTGGCGGTCGGCGCGGGCCTGTGTCCACTCCGCGATGTCCTCCCGGACGCGAGCGAGTTCGTCCTCCTTGTCCCACTTGCCGGGGGCCTGCTGCGCCTCGCGATTGGCGGCCTCTTCCTCGTATTTGGCAATCACCATCTTGGCAATGAGTGCATCGGTGTCCGGGCCAGGGATCCTCACTCCGCCGCAGCCGCCGCCGCTGGAGTTCTTCCCTGGGCAGGTGTAGTAGAAGAACCCCTCCGGCTTACCCCGGGACGCCGGTGCCTTGCTGGCTCGAAGGTAGGCGTTGCAGCCGGCCTTTCCGCATCGCAGGGTGCCGGAGCAGAGGTACTTGCGCGCATTGACGCCGTCACCACGTCCCTGGGCCGTGCCGATCAATTCCACGACTGCTCGCCAGTCGTCTACCGACAGAATGGGGGTCCAGGTGCCTTTCACGAGTTCGCCGGACGCGTCGTCGGTGACGATTTCCATACGCCGGTTCTCTGCCCTGGTAGCGGGGTCGAATTCTGAGACATGGCGTGACCTGTAGCCGCACAGACGCGGGTTGCGCAGGACCTGCTTGAGCGTCTGCGGCTTCCACTGGTTGCCCAGGGTGCTGGTCAGGCCCTGACTGTTCCAGTCGGCAACAATGCTGCGCAGGGAGGCCCCGGCGAGTAGGCGCTTTGCGGCGGCGCGAATCGCCTTCGCTTCAGGGGGGTTGAGCGTGCGCTTGTCGTCCTGCCAGCCGAACGGGCGTCGGCTGCCGGTGGGTATCCCCGCCTGCTCCATCGCGCGGTGCTTGCGAGTTACACGACGCGCTGTGTCGGCTGACTGTTTGTTCGAAGTGGCGACCAGGATCCGGGCGACGGTGCGCCCGTTGTCGGTCAGCAGGTCGAGGGTGCCCGTGATGTCGATGATCGGGTGACGGAAGTTCTCCACTACCTCGATGGCGTCCTCAAGGTGACGATTGTCGCGCGTCAGTCGGTCCACGTCGGAGACGATCAGGCCGTCCATTCGGACCCCGTCCGGCGTGCGGCCTGCCTTGAGGTCGTTGAGTGCCCCCTCAAACACGGGGCGGACCACGCGATACGTCACGCGGCCGTCAGGTAGCCGTACGCGCTTGCGCTTCCACGCGGATGTGTCCGGCTCCTCGTAGGTGTGGACGTAGATGCCGCCCCGGGACTCCACGTAGCGGCGGTTGTCCTTCTCCTGCTCGTCGCGGCTCTTGATGTCCCGCCCGGTCAAGGGGTGGAACTGTCGATGACCGGAGGCTGTGTCAGGGACGGATCCGCCGGTCGTCAGTGGCTTCTCTTCGGTCTCGAACGAGAGCCGCGTGAGACCTGCCCAGTTCTGCCCGCTCAGATCACCTAAGTGGGCCCGCTGTACCAAGTCGTCTGCCATGCCTGGAGGTTACATCTGTTGATGTGCTGCTCGCCGGAGATGCCGTTGCCGGAGTCGGCGGCGATCAGGGTGCGGCACAGGCCGGAGGTCTCCTCGTCGGCGACCAGCGGGTGGCGGGGGCGGAACCAGCAGGTGGCCGGGCCGCGCTCGGTGAAGGAACCGGCCACGAAGCGGACCTCGACGGCGGTGTGGTAGCCCTCGTCCCAGCGGACCGGGAAGCTGCCCTCCGGAGCCTCCTGCGGGCCGGGGCAGGGGAGCGGCTGGTCCACGCCCGGGGCCGCGCCCTCCTCGGCGCGCATGAGCAGGGCGGTGGCGCGCATGGCCACCCGGCCGTCGGTGAGTCGGAGTTCGGCCTCGACCCGGCCGACGTTGCGACCCGACTCGGCGGCCCGGACCGCCACCTCGACCTCCGCGAGCGGGACCGGGCGCAGGATCTCGAAGGTCATCCGGACCACCCTCGCGCCGGGCCGCTGCTCGGCGGCGAACCGCTCGGCGGCACGCCCCAGCAGTGCCGCCGGGGGTCCCGCGTGCTGGGCGCCGGGGTCCCAGGGGCCGCGGGTGAGGGCGGTCGCGGTGAAGCGGCCCCCGGGGCCGGGGAGGTAGAAGGCGTGGGCGGAGGTCATTACCGAACAGTAATGCGTCGTGCACGCCGAAGTCCGCTTGAACCTGCGTCAGGTGGCTCTTCCGGACCGGCGGGGAGTTCGGCCATGCTGTCGTCTGACGCCTCGGGCGGGGTTGGACAGCCGGGGTGCGCGGAGGGCAGCAGGAAGGGAGTGAACGGCGTTGTTGACACGTACCCGTCTGTTCGGTGGACGGACCAGGGTGACGTTCCGGTTGGGCTCGGAGGAGCCGAACGGGACGGTGAGTGTGGTGGGAGACTTCAACGGATGGCAGCCCGGCGCGGCCGAGCTGGTCCGTCGCCGCAACGGGACCAGGACGGTCACGCTGACCTTCTCCCCGGGTGAGCACCGGTTCCGGTACCTCGCCACCGGCGGGCTGTGGTTCGACGACGACACTGCGGACCGGATCGACCCGCAGGGGAGTCTCATCAAGGTCGGTTGACGAATCAGCTCCGTTGGAATCAGCTCGGTCGACGGAGGACGGAGCCGTCGGTCAGCCGCTGGCCTCGCCGCCCGTGGCGGGACGGCGTCCGTGGCGCATGAGCACGGCCACCACCAGGCCGACCGCTCCCGCGCCCGCCGCGAACAGCAGGCCGTCGCGGTAGCCGTTGTCGGTGTAGAGCTGTGGAAGGGTGTTGTATCCGCCGGTCAGGGAGGCGGGCACACCGGGGATGGTGACCTTGAACTCGGCCGGGTTCGCGGCCAGGAATGCCGTCAGGACGGCGGTGCCCACTGACGTGGCAAGGCTGTTGACCACCCCCAGCATTCCCGCGCTGATGCCCTGTTGGCGGGCCGGGACGGCTTCGACGATCAGGTTGGGCGCGGCCGCGTAGAAGGAGCCGAAGCCGAGGCCGAAGACCACCGCGATCACCGCGTACTGCCAGGCCGAGTGCGAGAAGAACGCGTAGAGCAGGCAGGACAGGGTGAAGGTGCCCATCGCCACGATCAGCGGATACCGTGGCCCGACCTTGCGCGCCCACTCGCCCGCGCCGCCGCCGGCCAGCATCCCGGTGCCGCCCGAGAAGACCGCCGAGTGCAGTCCGTAGCCGAGCAGTGAGGCGCCCAGCCCGTAGGCCATCAGTCCGTTGAAGTTGAGGTGCACCATCGGCACCAGCGCCGGGGTGAGTCGGCCGTGCGAGGCGGCGACGACCTGGGCGGTGACCATCTGGGTCAGATGCGCCTTGTCGGGGGTCTGCAGCATGTAGGGGATCGAGTAGCCCTGGATGCCGATCACCATGCTGCCGAGCAGGGCGGCCAGCAGCACCATGATGACCTTGGGGGAGAACAGCAGCTCCAGGTCCATGATCGGCTGGGCACTGCGTCTCTCCACCGCGACGAAGGCGAGCAGCAGCGCGATGCCGCCGGCCAGCCAGCCCCAGGCGGTGGGGCGGCCCCAGCCCCAGGTCGCGCCGTTGGACAGGTAGAGCAGCACCAGCCCGACGCCGACCGCGAGCAGCACCGCGCCGCCCAGGTCCAACCGCTGGTGGGTGCGCAGCGGGGTCTCCGGGACGACCAGCACCAGCAGCGGGACCACCACGGCGACGAAGATCAGCAGGAACCAGAACAGCGAGCGCCAGGAGTAGTTGTCCAGCAGCCATCCGCCGAGCAGCGGCGCGACCAGCGCGGACATTCCCAGCCCGGTGGCGATCACGCCGATGGAGGCGGGGATGTAGCGGCGCGGCAGGATGTCGCGGAACAGCCCGTACGCCACGGTGGGCGCGCTGATGGCGACCGCCTCCAGGGCCCGGCCCACCAGGAACAGTGCCCAGGAGGAGGTGAGGGCGCAGATCAGGGTGCCGATGGCGAAGGAGGCCCCGGAGATCAGCATCATCCGGCGCTTGCCCCAGAGGTCGGACATCTTGCCGAAGATCGGGGTGGTGGCTCCGCCGACCAGGCCGAAGATGATGACCATCCAGCTGATGTTGGCGCCGACCCCCGGAAAGGTGGGGGCGATGTCACGGGCGGCCGAGGCGACCATCGTGTACTGCAGCGCGGCTATCTCGGCGAAGAGCACGACGACGCCGATGACGGCGAAGACGCGCAGACGGGAGGCCCCTTCGAGGCGAGCCGCGGGTGGCTCGGGGTCGGGGGCGGCGGTGTCGGGGACCTGTGCTTGGGTCACGGTGCGGCTCCTCGCGGCTGGTGGCGGAGGGCCCCTCACGGTCGTCCGCAGCATTTTCTAACAGACCGTCAGAAAGAAGGGAAGCCACAGGATGGGGCGGGTATCGGCGGAGGTGGCGAGGGGACGGCGAACGGCGCGGAGAGGGGCACTGCGGGCGGCGCGGCGGGCGGCACGGGGAGGGGACGGCGAGGGCCTTGGTGGGCAGCTGGCCGGGAGACGCTGTCCAGCCGGTCACGGTGTCTGGTTGAATGGTGCCCATGGAGCCGTATGCAGAGGACGCAGCCCGGAGCGGGGGGACGAGGCGCCATGCCCTCGACCTTGAGCCGTTCTGGCCGTCCCGGCAGCCGTTCCACTTCGACGAGACCTGTCGCCGCTCGACCGGCGCGCAGGTCCGTATCGAGACAGTAGGCCTCTGACCAGGCAGTACCCGACCCGGTGACCGGGTCGCGCTGATGCACTGATCAGGCATCTCGACCGCACCGCCGCGCGCAGACGACCGCCCATGTCGCTGTCCCCCTGCTTGCGCGAAAGCGAGTCCTGCCATGTCGAACGTCTCCCCGCTGGCCACTCCGCACCTCCGCACGGTCACCTCGGTGATCCCGGCCCCCGGCACCGCGCCCGATCCCCACGCCGGGGGACTGCTGCGGCTCCCCGAGGGGGCCGTCGTCACGCCCTGGCCGCAGACGGCGCTGGCGGCGCTGGCGGCCGCCCTGCCCGGGATCGAGGGGATCACCGGCGCTGACACCCCGATGGTCGGCTACCTGGTCCTTGTCCCGGCCGAGTCGGCGTCCGTGGCCGCCCGGACGGCGGCGGTCGCACCGGTCACCCAACTGCGGTCGGTGCAGCGCTCCGTCGCCCCCGATCCCGATGCGCAGCCGGCTGCGCAGCCTGACGCGGATCCTGATAGGGAGCCCTTCGCTGCGGAGGCGGCCGTCGCCGCTGACGCGACGGCACCCGCGGCAACAACCCCGGCGCAGCCGGTTCCGGCCCAGGGGCTGCACCTGGACGCGGACCGCCGGGTCGCCCACATCGACGGCGAGCCGCTGGAACTCACCTACCTGGAGTTCGAGTTGCTCACCCACCTCACCGCCAACCCGCACCGGGTGCACACCCGGGACCACCTGGTCACCGTGGTCTGGGGCTACGGGCACATCGGCGACGGCCGCACCGTGGACGTCCACATCGCCAGGCTGCGGCGCAAGTTGGGGGCCGACTACCGCCGGCGGATCGTGACGGTCCGCCGGGTCGGCTACAAGTACCTTCCGCCCAAGCAGGGCTGACGGGGCGTCACTGTCCCTGTGGACAGCGGCACCCCGCCGCCGGGCGGGTCAGCTCTCGCTGACCCGCCCGGCCTCGACCACGACCCGCCGGGTCGTGTCGACGGCCTCCAGCATCCGCCGGTCGTGCGTCACCAGCAGCAGGGTGCCGGTGTAGGAGGCCAGCGCCGACTCCAACTGTTCGATGGCGGCCAGGTCCAGGTGGTTCGTCGGCTCGTCCAGGACCAGCAGGTTCACCCCGCGGCCCTGGAGCAGCGCCAGCGCCGCGCGGGTGCGCTCGCCGGGGGAGAGGGTCGCCGCGGGGCGCAGCACATGGGCCGCCCGCAGGCCGAACTTGGCCAGCAGGGTGCGGACTTCGGCCGGCGGAAGATCGGGGACGGATGCGCCGAAGGCCTCCAGCAGCGGCTGCTCGCCGAAGAACAGGCCGCGGGCCTGGTCCACTTCGCCGACCACCACGCCGGGTCCCAGGGAGGCCTGGCCGGAGTCCAGCGGCAGCCGTCCCAGCAGCGCCGCCAGCAGGGTCGACTTGCCCGAGCCGTTGGCGCCGGTGATGGCGACCCGGTCGGCCCAGTCGATCTGCAGGTCCACCGGGCCGAGGGTGAAGTCCCCCCGCCGCACCCGGGCCTGGCCCAGGGTGGCCACCACCGAGCCTGAGCGCGGCGCGGCGGCGATCTCCATCCGCAGCTCCCACTCCTTGCGGGGCTCGTCGACCACGTCCAGCCGCTCGATCAGCCGCTGGGTCTGCCGGGCCTTGGCCGCCTGCTTCTCGGTGGACTCGGTGCGGAAGGCCTTGCCGATCTTGTCGTTGTCGGGGGCCTTGCGGCGGGCGTTCTTGACGCCCTTCTCCATCCACGCACGCTGGGTGCGGGCGCGCGCCTCCAGCGAGGAGACGGTGTCGGCGTACTCCTCGAACTCGGCGCGGGCGTGGCGGCGGGCCCGCTCGCGCTCCTCCAGGTAGGCCGCGTAGCCGCCGCCGTAGTGGTTGACCTGCTGCTGGGCCAGGTCGAGCTCCAGGACGCGGGTGACCGTACGGGTCAGGAACTCACGGTCGTGGCTGATCAGCACGGTGCCGGCGCGGAGACTGGAGACGAAGGACTCCAGCCGCTCCAGGCCGTCCAGATCCAGGTCGTTGGTGGGCTCGTCGAGCAGGAAGACGTCGTAGCGGCTGAGCAGCAGCGAGGCCAGGCCGGCCCGGGCGGCCTGGCCGCCGGAGAGGGCGGCCATCTCCAGGTCGAGGCCGACGGTCAGGCCCAGGTCGGCGGCGACCTCCTCGGCGCGCTCGTCCAGGTCGGCGCCGCCGAGGTCCAGCCAGCGGTCCAGCGCGACCGAGTAGGCGTCGTCGGCGCCGGGGGCCCCGTCCACCAGCCCTTGGGTGGCGGCGTCCAGAGCGGCCTGGGCGGCGGTGACGCCGGTGCGGCGGCCGAGGAAGGAGCGGACGGATTCGCCGGGACGCCGCTCCGGCTCCTGCGGCAGGTGGCCGACGGACGCGGTCGGCGGGCTGAGCCGCAGTGAGCCCGACTCGGGGGTGTCCAGTCCGGCGAGCAGCCGGAGCAGGGTGGACTTGCCCGCTCCGTTCACCCCGACCAGCCCGATCACGTCGCCGGGGGCGACGACCAGGTCGAGGTCGGAGAAGAGGACACGGTCACCGTGCCCGGCGGTGAGGTCTTTGGCGACGAGGGTGGCAGTCATCAGGCGCTGATCCTATCGGGGCGACGCGCGCTGAACGATTGTGTTTGGCTCTGACCGGTTGTCTGACCGGGTGCGGCATGATCTGAGCATGGAGACGACGACATCGACATCCGAATCGACATCCGCGGGCGCAGCCGCCGCCGCCCTCCGCGGCGAGGAGGCGGTGCGCTTCACCTCCGAGCTGATTCGCATCGACACCACCAACCGTGGCGGCGGCGACTGCCGCGAGCGGCCCGCCGCCGAGTACGCGGCCGAGCGGCTGGCCGAGGCGGGACTCTCACCGGTGGTGCTGGAATCGGCGCCGGGGCGGGCCAATGTGGTCACCAGGATCCGCGGCAGTGAGCCCGGCCTGCCGGCGCTGCTGGTCCACGGGCACCTGGATGTCGTCCCGGCCGAGGCCGCCGACTGGACCGTCCCCCCGTTCAGCGGCGAGATCCGTGACGGGGTGGTCTGGGGTCGCGGGGCGCTCGACATGAAGGGCATGGACGCGATGATGCTCGCGGTCGCCCGTGCCTGGGGGCGCGAGGGTCGCGCCCCGCGCCGGGACATCGTGCTCTGCTTCACCGCCGACGAGGAGGACAGTGCCGAGGCGGGCGCCGACTGGCTGGTCAAGCAGCACGCGGAGCTGTTCGAGGGCTGCACCGAGGCGATCGGCGAGTCCGGCGGCTACACCGTGCACACCGCGGCCGGGCAGCGGCTCTATCCGGTGGCCGCGGGGGAGCGCGGCACCGGCTGGCTGCGGCTGAGCGCGCACGGAACCGCGGGACACGGCTCCAAGCCCAACCCGGCCAACGCCGTGACCAGGCTCTCCGCCGCCATGGCCCGCATCGGCGAGCACCGCTGGCCGGCCAGGATCACCCCGACCGTGCGGGCCTCGCTACTCGCGCTGGGCGCCGCCACCGGCGTGCCGCTGACCGGGCCGGAGCTGGACGACCCGGCGTTCGACGTGGACGCGTTCGTGGCCCGGCTGGACCCGGCCGCCGCGCGGCTGGTGGCCGGGACGCTGCGCAACAGCGCCAACCCGACCGTGCTGCGGGCCGGTTACAAGACCAATGTCATCCCCGGCCTGGCCGAGGGCGAGGTCGACGGGCGGATCCTGCCGGGGCCCGGCCTGGCCGGCGAGTTCGAGGCCGCACTGGACCAGCTCACCGGTCCCGACGTCGAGTGGAGCTATCGGCACCGCTCGCCGGCGCTGATGGCACCGGTCGACGCCCCGCTGTTCACCGCGATCAGCACGGCGATGCTGGCGCACGATCCAGGCGCCCATGTCGTCCCCTTCTCCATGACCGGCGGTACCGACGCCAAGTCGTTCTCCGAGCTCGGCGTGCAGGCGTACGGCTTCTCGCCGCTGCGGCTGCCGCCCGGCTTCGACTTCCAAGGGCTGTTCCACGGGGTCGACGAGCGGGTGCCGGCCGAGGCGCTGGCCTTCGGCGCCACGGTGCTGGACGACTTGCTGAGCACGGTGGGGTAGGGAAGGCAGCGCGGCCGGGTCCGCCAGCCGGAACCTTCGCTACCGGTCGACCGTTTGCCCGACAGCGGAGCCGTGTGTCGGCAGCCGCCGTTGTACGCGTGGCACGGACGAGCAGGGCGCAGGAGAGGCGGCAGATTCATGGGGCGGACGCGGAAGCGAACGGCGGGTGCCGCGCTGGGGGCGGTCGCGCTCGGTGCGGTCGGGGCACTCGCCTGGGCCGCGCGCGACATGCCGGCCGCCTTCGGAGGTGATCCGACCAAGGGCGCGCGCGGCGACCGGATGCGCCTGTCGCCGCGCTACCGGGACGGGGTCTTCCACAATGTGCACGAGCCGGAGCCGGGCGTGCAGCAGGGCCCCGACGCCGCCGAGGGCCGGAAGATCGTCAAGGAGATGCTGTTCGGCGAGCAGAAGGACGCCAGGCGTCCGTCGCTGCCGATCCCTCTGGTCCACGGCGACATCCCGACCGGTCCTTCGGACGGGCAGCTGGCCGTCACCTGGCTCGGGCACTCGACCGCCCTGCTGGAGATCGAGGGGCAGCGCATCCTGCTGGACCCGGTGTGGGGCGAGCGCTGCTCGCCGTCCCCGTCGGTGGGGCCGCGCCGGATGCACGAACCGCCGGTCCCGCTGAGCGAGCTGCCCCGGGTGGACGCGGTGGTGATCTCGCACGACCACTACGACCACCTGGACATGCGCAGCGTCCGCGAGCTCGCCCGGGCCTGGCCCGAGCTGCGCTTCGTGGTGCCGCTGGGCGTGGGTGCGCACCTGGAGCGCTGGGGCGTCGGACCCGAGCGCTTCGACGAGCTGGACTGGGAGGAGGAGGTGCACCTCGGCGGCGTCCGGGTGGTCTCCACCTCGGCCCAGCACTTCTCCGGCCGCGGCTTCAGCAACGACGGGACGCTGTGGAGCTCCTGGGCCTTCCTCGGTGCGGAGCAGCGCGCCTTCTACAGCGGCGACACCGGCTACTTCGAGGGCTTCGCCGAGACCGGCGAGAAGTACGGCCCGTTCGATGTGTCGCTGGTTCAGATCGGCGCCTACAGCGACCACTGGCGTTCGGTGCACATGACCCCGGAGGAGGGCGTGAGCACCCATCTGGACGTCAACAGGCTCAGTGGTGACGCCGGGTCAGGACTGCTGGTGCCGGTGCACTGGTGCACCTTTGTGCTCGGGCTGCACCCCTGGTCGGAGCCGGTGGAGCGGCTCTGCGCGGACGCCGACGAGCGCCGGGTGCGGGTGGCGGTGCCGATGCCGGGCGAGCGGATCGAGGTGGCCCGGCCGCCGAAGCTGGACCACTGGTGGCGGACGGTCGCGTAGGGTCTGCGCGCCTCTGGCCTGGGCGCCTAGAGCCTGCCGACGGGCAGGGGCAGGGAGGCCCAGACCACCTTGCCGCCGCCCGCGGTCCGTTCGACGTCGCACACCCCGCCGGCCTCGGTGGTGATCGCCTTCACCAGCAGCAGTCCACGGCCGCCGGTGCGGCCGAAGTCGTTCTGCAGTGCCTTGGGCCGGTAGGGGTGGCTGTCCTCGACCGACAGCCGCACCCATCCGGAGCCGATCACGACCTCCACCACGATCTGCGGCGACAGCAGCGCCGCGTGCTTGACGGCGTTGGTGACCAGCTCCGAGATGATCAGCAGCATCCCCTGCAGCAGATCGTCGTAGCGCGCGTCCCCCAGCCCCTGCGCCTTCAGCAGGTCCCGGACGGCGTGCCTGGCCTGCGGGACGGAGGCGTCCACGGCGGGAGCGGCGAACCGCCAGACCCCTTCGACCCCGAGGATGTCAGGGGCCGAGCCGTAGCCGGGATCGGACGCAGGGGCAGTTTCGGAGCCGGAGTGGGATTCGGAGTCGGGAGGGACGTCTCCTCGGACATGCATGCTGTGCCGCCATCCTCTGCACTCTGCCGAGCGCCGACGCCTCCGGCCGGTCGCCGGCTGCCGACAGGGACTCGGTCGGCTCTTCCGATATGAGACCGCGCTGGAGCGGACCACGTCGGGCTCCAACCAGAAACTGTCGTTTTATCGCCGAAACATGATTGGCTCCGACCGAAGCCCTGTCTTTCCGCGTCACATCCCGACGTCGACCGGTCGCTCCGTTACCCGCCGGAACCCGGCCCACAGCCGGCCCCGGCCGCCGGATCGGGCGGTCAGAAGCACGTTGTTTTCTTGGTATTGTTTTCCCTGTCAGCGCGACGTAGACGGCGCGATGACCACCCGGTCCGGGTGGCGGAATGGCAGACGCGCTAGCTTGAGGTGCTAGTGCCCTTCGGGGCGTGGGGGTTCAAGTCCCCCCTCGGACACCACGGAGCACCGATGGAACCGGTTGTTCCGCACCGACGGAACTCGGTGCGGGGCGGCCGGTTCCTTCGGTTTCCCGGAAGAGGGACCATTCCTGCAGACGCCGGGGCAGGAACGGGTAGCGGCCAGCGGTCACCGCACCGCACCGCACCGCACCTCGTCGCCCTCGTCCTAGCCCGCGACCGCGTCGAGAACGGCCTCCTGGTCGAGCGCGACGAGACCGGCGCAGCCTGATCGCACGTCACCCGAAGCACACCGATGGACCGGCCACGCTCGCGTTCAGCGGCATGATCAGATCCAGCGCCTGGCCGTCGCCGATGGTGGCCACCTGGTGAATACCTACCCAATTGGCTAGGTTGCCCTCACCTCGTCCGATTCCCACAGGGGAGTGGCAGCCGTGCGGCATCAGCACAAGACCTTCCAGGCGATCGAGGTCGGCGACGGTGGCGACGGGCGGTGGGCCGCCTACGCCCGGGTCCTGTGGCAGGAGATGGCGGGCCTGCTGACCGCGGAGGGCCGGACTCCCAAGGGCGCGAACCGTGTTCTCGCGCTGTTCCGTGCGCACATGCCGGAACTGGTCCCGGTTCTGAACCGCCTGGCCGGCCAACTCGACCGGCCCGAGGCGGATGCCTTCCTCACCCACGCCGCACTGCGGCCGTTCTCCCCGGCCTGCACCCAGATCGGCCAGAACGGCACTCTGCTGCGCAACTACGACTTGCCGCCCGATCAGTGCGAGGGGACCATCGTCTCCTCCTGCTTCCTGCGCCCCGTAATCGGGATGCAGGACGTGCTGTGGGGCTTGCTGGACGGGATGAACGACGCCGGTCTCGCCATCTCGATCACCTGGGGCGGACGTTCCGTCTACGGACGAGGCTTCGCCATTCTCATAGTTGTGCGCTACCTGCTGGAGACGTGCGACAGTGTCGATGAGGCGGTCGGCAAGCTGCATTCCCTGCCGATCGCCGTCCCACAGAACCTCACCCTCGTCGATCCCGCGAAGGCGGTGACGGTGTTCGTGGGACCGGACATGTCACCGACGGTGGCGCCGGACGCCTGCGCCGCCAATCACCAGCACCTGCCGGTGACCGACGAGCAGGAGCGGGCCCTGCAGACGCAGGAGCGGCTGCGCGCGATTCGCGCCGCGGGTGCCGACGTGGCGGCGATGCTGAAGCCGCCGCTGTATCGATCCGTCGACGAGCAGGGGTCGAGAACGCTCTACACAGCCCACTACCGGCCCGTCGAGGGCCGTGTGACGTACTACTGGCCCGGCGAGTCCTGGCAGCAGTCCTTCGGTGACTTCACACCCGGATCCCGCACCGTCACCTTGGCCCGGGCCAACTGAGAGGTTTTCCGGACCCCCGCCCACCCCTGCACGAAGATCTTGCAGGAACGTGATGTCACCCGCCGCCGACAGGCCCCCACGCGCCGCGAGCCTCGCCCGTCGTCGGCACAAGGTACGGCCGTTGCTCACCCGGGCTCCTGCCGGTAGCGGGAGTCTCCGGCGATCATGAGGCGACGCCCTGCCCCGGGTTGAAGCTGTGCGGTCGCTATGAAGCTTTCAGCCCCGCGCCACCCCGCCGGGACCCGAAACCGCCGGTCATGCGGCGGACCGGGTCGCCTGGGACAGGGGCTGCTTGACCCGCTCGGCGGCCCCTGCGGAGCGTGGTGCTGACAACCCTCCGAGCGAAGGGATCCACGGATGTCCCAGCAGCGCTCCAGCAGACATCGGTTCCACGGCCGCCGCCTTCCCGGACCACGACCCCGCGGGCCACTGGGCCGGCCCGGCCGGGTGGCCGCCTGGAGCGCAGCCGCTGCCCTCGGCCTCGGCCTGGTGGTCAGCACGGACACCTCCGCGCGGGCCACGACCGGGTGCCAGGCGAGCTACACCATCTCCTCGCAGTGGTCGGGCGGCTTCACCGCCAACGTCTCGATCACCGATCTGGGCAGCGCCGTGACCTCGTGGCAGGTCGCCTGGACGTTCCCGGGCAACCAGCAGATCACCCAGATCTGGAACGCGACCGACAGCCAGTCGGGGCAGAACGTCACTGCCGCCAACGTCGCGTACAACGGGTCCGTCGCCACCGGCGGCAGTGTGTCGTTCGGCTTCAACGGCTCGTTCTCCGGGACCGATGCCGTCCCCGCACAGCTCTCGTTCAACGGAGTCCCCTGCACCGGCAGCGTTACGACGCCCACGCCCACGCCCACGCCCACGCCCACGCCCACGCCCACGCCGACCCCGACCCCGACACCGACACCGAGCCCCACGTCCACGACGCCGACGCCCGGCCAGGGCACCTGGCAGGCGGCGCCGGTCAACCCGTACACCGGCGGCCCGGCGACGTTCCTGTGGCTGATGACGGACGGTTCGATCCTGTCGAACGGCTCAAGTCTCAACCAGTGGGTACGCCTGGTCCCCGACGCGCACGGGAGTTACGCGAACGGCAGCTGGCAGCAACTGGCTTCGAGTCCCTACGCGATGGGTGCAGCGGAGGAGCACATCCTGCCGGACGGCCGCTTCTACCAGGCAGGCGGCGAGTACATCTACAGCTACCCCTCCGGCAGTTCGGCGAACGACCACAACGCGGTGCAGCTCTACGACCCGCTGACCAACAGCTGGTCGCTGGGGCAGGAGGGCCTCTACGGCAGTCTCGACGACAGCGGCAGCGCCACCCTCGCCGACGGCAGCATCCTGGCCGGGGACATCTCCGCCGCGCAGACCCAGCGCTTCAGCCCGAGCACCAACACCTGGACCGCAGCCGGCTCCAGGCCGTCGTCCGCGGGCGAGGACGGCTGGGTGACCCTGCCGGACGGCTCCGTCGTGTCCATGAGCGGCTACGGCCAGTACCGCTACAACCCGGCCACCAAGACGTGGATCACGCTGCCCGCCGCACCGTCCGGCTACCAGAACGGCAACGTGGACTCGGCGATGGTGACGCAGATGTACAACGGCAAGATCCTGGCCATGGGCAGCAACGCCTCCGGCGTCTACACGCCCGGCGCGACCGCGGGCTCGGCCGGCAGTTGGGCGCAGGGCCCCGGCCTGCCCCAGGGCAGCTATGTCGACGACTCCTACACCGATCCGGAACCGAACGGCAAGGTCCTGTTCGACACCATCAAGTGCAGCTGGATCACCAACGCCTGCGGCTCCGCCGCGGGCCCCGAACTCGTCGAGTACGACCCGTCAACGAACACGATGGCGCAGATCAGCGAGCCCCCGGACGGATCCGGACAGGCAGTGAACTTCATCAACCTCCCCAACGGCCAAGTCCTCGCCGCGGCCGGCGACCAGGACTGGATCTACACGCCGGTGGGCAGCCCGCAGAGCTCCTGGCGGCCGACGGTCACCGGAGTGAGCGCCAACGGCAACGGCTCCTATCACCTGACGGGCACTCAACTCACCGGTCTGGTGAGCGTCGGTGAGGACGACTACCAGGACCCGCAGAACTTCCCCGTCGTCTTCCTCAAGGACTCCGCGGGAGACGTGTACTACGCGCGCTCCTCCGGCTTCAGCACCATGGCGCCGAGCACGCCCGGCGAAGCCGAGTCGGCCGACTTCTCGCTCCCGTCGGGCCTGCCGCACGGAACCTACAGCCTGTACGTCTCCAGTTGCGGAGTCTCCTCCGCCGCCGGCTTCTCGTTCACCTATTGACCGGCCCGGTCACGGACACCGGTGGCGCCGGGGCCGGCCCCGGCGCCACCGGCACGTGAAGCACAGGCGGGCGGCCACGGCCCTCCGGCCGTCCGCCCGCACCCCCTTCGACCAGGCCCTCGCCCCCGTCGGCTGAGACCGTACGAGCCGCACCGGATGAGTTGGAGGGCTCTTCAGTGGTTCCTCCGCCGGGGATCGCGGGTGCCGTCGAGGAACACCGAGATGGCCGCCGCGCTGGCCCTCTCCACCCCGAGGCCTCCCTGCGTCGCCGTCACAAGCGCCGCCTCGATCAGACCGACGAACAGCGCGAGCAGCACCTCGGGTGGAAGGTCCTCGCGCAGGCTGCCGTCCGCTGCGCCGCGCCGGAACAGCTCACGGAGGGGTTCGCCGAGTCGGCGGTCCACCTCGGCGGGCTCGATCGGCTTGTGCCCGGATCGCATGAAGGCGATGTACTTGCTTCCGGTGGCGACGAAGGCGCGGGTCAGCCGGGCGAGGGCCTCGGGGTACGGGGCGGTGTCGAGACCGGCCTCGGCGAGCCGGTCGTCCAACTCCTGGACCGCGGCCCGGGCCAGGGCCTGGAGCAGTGCCTCGCGGTTGGGGAAGCGGCGGTAGAGGGTGGCCCGCCCGACCCCGGCCGCCGCGGCGATGTCGGCCATGCTCGCCGCCTCGCCGCGTTCGGCCAGGACGGCCGCTGCGGCGTCGAGGATGCCGGCCGCGATGTGGTCCTTGAGTGCTGGATTCCCGCTCACCGGGCCAGCCTACCCGGCGTCTCGGAGTGGTACATTGAAGTCCTGTTCCGAGACATGAGTGTCTCACTGGAGGTGTCATGGGAAGGTCCCGTGCGGTACTGGTGACCGGTTGCTCGTCGGGGATCGGCCGGGCGACGGCGCTGGCCCTGGTCCGGGCAGGACTGCCGACCTGGGCGTCGGCCCGCGACCCGGCATCCCTCGCCGACCTGGAGGACGCGGGCTGCCGCACCCTGCGTCTGGACGTCACCGACGAGGAGTCCCGACTGCGGGCCGTCGAAGCGGTGCAGGCCGAGCACGGCGCCGTCGCAGCCCTGGTCAACAACGCCGGGTACGCGCAGGTGGGTGCTGTTGAAGAGGTACCCCTGGAGGCCCTGCGGCGGCAGTTCGAGACCAATGTCTTCGGGCTGGTGAGGTTGTGCCAACTGGTGCTTCCCGGCATGCGTGAGCAGCACTACGGGACCATCGTGAACGTGGGATCGGCCGCCGGGCTGGTCACTCCGCCCGCGTCCAGTGCCTATGCGATGACCAAGTACGCCCTGGAATCGCTCAGCGACGCGCTACGCCTGGAGACGCGCGCTTTCGGGGTGCGGGTCGCCCTGCTGGAACCGGGCGCGGTCCGGACCCGGTTCACGTCCACCCTCGCCGCCGGTGCGCCACGGCGCGACCTGCCCGGCCCGTACGACACGCTGATTCGCAACGCCCTCGCGCTGGCCCAGCGAGAGGGCGCCGAGGGCCGCGGCCTCGCCCCGGAGCACATCGCCGAGGCCGTGGTCCACGCGGTGACCTCACGCCGCCCGAGGACCCGCTACCGCATCGGCGCCCAGGCCCGCCTCGGCCCGCCGGCCCGCCGCGCGATGGGCGACCGGCTCTGGGACCAGGTCCTCGGACGGGTCTGCCCATCGCAGTGACACACCTCGGGGCCCCTCTCCCAGGGCGTCGTCCGGATGACGTGACCAGTTTGATCACGTGATGCCGAGGGCGGGCAGCCCAGCCCGGCCACCGGCTGGTCATTCTGGGCAGTGACGTGACCAGGTGGTGAAGGGACGTAGGTCGGGAAAACAGGTCTTGCGTATCGTCAGACCGCGTTGCCGAGGTCCTCATCGAGTCCTGCGGCCAGGTCCTTCGTGCGCGCTGACCGATTCCTGGTGAGCCGGGTCAAGTGCGCTTCGAGGGCGTCGAGTTGTTCGGCTCCGATCTGGGCCGCCCAGCGGTTGCGCACCTCGGTGAACAGCGCCGCGCCTTGGGCCATCATGTCGTGGCCGCGGGCTGTGACGTGCAGTCGCTTGAGGCGTGCGTCCGTGGGGTCGGGCTCGCGTTCCACATATCCGAGTCGTTCGAGTGCGACGATCACTTTGGCTGCCGCCTGCTTGGACACCGAAAGGCTGCGGCCGAGTTCCGTGGCGGTGTCCGCACCCTCGTCGATGGCGCGGAGGGCGAACTCGTGGGATGCGCGCACGCCTTCGTGTCCGCGGCTGGCCAGTTCGCCGTGCACCTCGTCCACCATCGACTGGAAGCCGCCGAGCAGCAGGAGCGCGAGCTCGGCACCTGGTGAGCGTGCCATGGGACACATCATACGAGAGCCCTCCAGCGGGGGTCGACAACTGGGTTGTCGACCCGTAGATTGACAACCAGGTTGTCGATCAGATGGAGGAGAACACATGGATCCCACGACCCGCGGTGCCACCATCGCTGGTGTTGAACACCACCGCGTCAGTCTCAACGGCACCGAGTTGCACTACGTCTCGGCGGGAACCTCCGGAACTCCCGTCATGCTGGTCCACGGCTTCCCGGAGACCTGGTGGGTCTTCCACAAGCTGATCCCGCTGCTCAGCGCGCACCATCGGGTGTTCGCCCCGGACCTCCGGGGTTTCGGCGACTCCGCCACTGCGTCCGCGGAGCACGACAGCGCGACCGCGGCCCGGGACCTGAGCGAACTGATCAGCCGGCTCGACCTCGGCCCGGTCCACCTGACGGGCCAGGATGTCAGCGGTCCCACCACGTTCCGGGTCGCCGCCACCCGCCCCGACCTGGTGCGAAGCTATGCGGCGATCGAGACCGGCCTGCCCGGGTTCGGCGTCGAAAGGCTCGCGGACGTCACCCGCGGCGGCGCCTGGCACATCGGCGTCCTCATCGCCCCCGGCATCCCCGAGCTGCTGCTCGCCGGCCGAGAACGCGCATTCCTCGCCGAATACGCCCTGCCCTCCCTCTGCGCGACCCCTGACGCGTTCGCCGACCAGGACATCGACGAGCTCACCCGCTCCTATGCGCGGCCCGACGCATTCAGGGGTGCGGCCGGGCTCTACCGGTCGATGCTCCGCGAAGGCGAGGAAATCCGAGAACTGGCATCCCAGCCCCTCGCCACGCCCGTGCTCGCCGTCGGGGGCAGGTCGGGGGACTTCACGCCGGCGACGATGCGTCAGGTCGCCAAGGACATGACCTCCGCCTCGATCGACGGCATCGGCCACTATGTGGCGATGGAGGCACCCGACCGGCTCGCGGAGGCCCTTCTCTCCTTCTATCGGCAGATCGACTTCTATCGGCGAATCGACGGCCCGGAACAGCACGGGGCCGGCCGAGCGCAGAAAAGTGCGCCTCCGGAGGCGGCGGGCGGGGTGACCCTTTGAACTCCGCAGGACGGGAGTTCAGGCGTCCGGCTCCGGCTGGTTCGGCGGGCGGAGGCCGGCGATCGCCCGAGGGAAGTAGGACGCCAACGGCTCGCCATCGCCGTGCAGCCGCTGGATGAAGGCGCGGGCGTCGTCGACCACGGCCCGAGCGCTGTGACGGGTGGCGCCGTCCAGCTGCCCCTGGTCCGTGTAGTGGACCTCGTAAGCCACCTCCCTTCCGAGGACGACCACATCGGGCAGCGGCGCTGTGACGCCGAGAGCTGCGAGTCGGTCGGTGGTGAGGATGGACACGCCTTCGCCGTACTGGTCCTTGGTCTGGAGCAGGTGCAATTCCCACTGCAGGTAGGGCGTTACCGGCTCCTCGACGACCCGGGCCCGGTGATGCAGGAAGCCGACCGCTGAGATTCTGGCGTAGTAGGCCTCGAACTCCGACCGTTGCTCATGGAACAGGCGGAGGGAGCCGCTCCAGTCGCCCCGGCGAAACGCCTCCCAGCTCGCTGACTTGGTTTCCTGGTAGTCCTGGCGGCATTCGAGCTTCCAGAACCCCGCACTTCCAATGCGCCAGAATGCCCTGTCGAACTCGACAAAATATGTGGGGATGTCCACCTTCATCCCCTGGCTCTGCTCCAGGATTTCACGCATACCGAGGACACCTTCCCGGTGGGGATCCATCAGTTTCTTTATTTGCGTGGGAGTTGACATTGTCGTGACGGTGATGATGATTGGCAAGGGCAGGTCAAGGTGTGAACGAAGCTTCAGGGAGAATGCATATGGAACGCTCGGTCAAGGGCGCAAGCGCGTTGGCGGCAGCGGCGGCCATTCTGTCCGCGGGGGCCACCTCGGCCTCCGCCGCAACGGCCTCGCCCCACGTGTTCTGCCGGACCGGGGCAGCCAAGGCGTCGCTCGTCAAGATAAGCGATGAAGCCCTGGCCGTCGGTGCCGCTGCCTGCAGCGGTGAGTCGAACAGCTGATAACGGCTTGGGCTCCGAGGGGACGCGGGAGAACGGGGAACAAGGGGCAGTGGTTCTTGTATGCGTGAAGTAGATCTGCTTCAGTGGCGGCCCCGGCTCCGAGCCGGCCTGGTGGTCGAACGGGACGAGGCAGAACTCCTGTTCATCTCCACCTACGACCGTCGGGTCAAGCGGTTCGCGGCCACGGAGAGCGTGCTCCGGCTGATTCCGCTCCTCGACGGAGAAAACACGGTGGCGGAACTGGTCGAGTCACTGTGCGACGAGTCGGAGGAACTGGTCGGAGAGGTCTGCGGCGCTCTGCTCACACTCCGCGAGGAACGACTGCTGAGCAAGGTCGCCATCCCTGGAGGCGAGAGGCCGAACCGTGGACTGACGGATGCCCAGATTGGGCGTTACGACCGACAGATAGGACTCTTCCAGGAGTTCTGCGACTCGGAACTGGTCGACTACGACGAGGGGCTGGCCGCGCAGGAGCGGCTCGCCTCAGCCACCGTTCTCGTCTGCGGAGTCGGCGGACTGGGAAGCGTCGTAGCCTCGTCGCTGGCAGCGGCAGGCGTGGGCACGCTCATACTCTGCGACGACGACGTCATCGAAGAGAGCAACCTCAACCGCCAGTTGATGTACTCGGTCGACGACGTGGGGCGGAGCAAGGCGGACGTGCTGGCGGAGCGGCTGGCCGGCGTCAACCCGCAGGCCTGCCTGGTGCCCGAGCGGCGTCGGATCGGGCAGGCGTACGACATAGCAGACCTGGTCGAGAAGTCCGACCTGGTGATCGGCTGCGCGGATGAGCCCAGCGTGACCGTCATGGCCGAGATCACGACCACGGCATGCTGGCCCGACACCCCGCACATCATCGGGGGCAGCTACTCCTACCACGTAGGGATCCTGGGTCTGCTCGTCATCCCGGGGGTGACGGCCTGTTGGCACTGCCTGCTCGCGACCGTCGCGGGGGACCACGGTCGAGACCGGACCGAGCCGTTCCTTCGCAAGAACCGGCATACCGGAATCCTCGGCGCGCAGTCGGGAGTGATCGGGAACCTCATAGCCTGGGAAGCCATCCGCTTCATCATCGGAATGGCGACGGCACTCAGCAACCGATGGGTCGAACTCGACTACGGTCCGGTCTCGTTCAGCGAGCGGGTGATCTCCCGTCGTCCCGACTGCGACCGGTGCGGCGGAGGCTGACGGCAGGCCGACCGAGGACACGGTCCCTCTGCCGGGAAATCCGGTCGCCCGGTGAGTGCTGTCACCCTAGGGTTCCGCCATGGACTGGCGGAGCTGGCACGATCAGTACGACCGACCCGACTCGTCGCTGGTGCGGCGGTTGCGTGCCGTCCAGGCGCAGATCAGGGCCGCCTTGGACCGGAGTCCCGCCGGTCCCCTGCGGGTGGTCAGTCTGTGCGCCGGGCAGGGGCGCGACCTGCTGGAGGTGCTGGCCGACCATCCGCGCCGCGACGACGTCCGGGCCAGGCTGGTCGAGCTGGATCCGCGGAACACCGCGTTCGCGGAGGAACTGGTGCGGGCCGCCGGGCTGCACCAGGTGGAGGTGGTGACGGCTGACGCCTCCCTCACCGACCAGTACCGCGACATGGCGCCGGCGGACCTGGTGCTGGTCTGCGGCGTGTTCGGCAATGTCACCGACGCGGACATCGAGCGCACCGTCGACGCCTGCACCGCGCTGTGCCGGAACGGGGGCACCGTCGTCTGGACACGCCATCGCGGTGCTCCCGACCGGGTTCCGCTGGTCTGTGAGTGGTTCAGGACGCGCGGGTTCGAGTTGGAGTGGCTGTCGGAACCTGACGCGGGCTTCGGCGTCGGAGCGCACCGCTTCATCGGCGCACCCCAGCCGGTCGCCCCGGCCGCGCGTCTGTTCACCTTCGTCGGGTACGACGTGCTCAGGCGGACGGAGGAGCCGGCCGGGGACGGCTGACGTACGGCTGACGTCCACCGGGCCGCCGGCGTCGCGGCCGGGGCGCAGCCTCAGCGCACCGGGTTCCAGCCGTCCGCCCCGGCCAGGTAGGTCGCCGCCGTGTAGGCGGCGGCGGTGGTGCTGGTCAGTTGGGGGCGGGCGGAGTTGACGGTGGCTCCGGGGCCGGTGTCGGCGTACTCGTAGTGGCGGCCGGAGGTCCAGGCCGCCCCGGAGATGCCGGTCCAGGGGGCGGCGACGGTGATCGCCGCGGGGAGCGCGGTGTTGCGCACCACCATCTGCGGCACCGCCCCGGTGTAGGGGATCCAGGCGCGGCCCAGGCCCACCGTGTTGGCGGCGAAGGTGCTGGTCACCGTGGAGCCGGTGATCAGGATGCCGAACTTCTGGGCGCTGTAGGTGGCCGGGGCGGCCAGGTAGCCGCTGGTGTAGACGCCGTCGTCCAGCACCTTGATGTGCGACCGGTCCACGACCAGGGTGCCGTCGCCGAAGATGAAGTCCACGTCCCCCTCGACCTCGCCGCCGTAGACGTACTGCCGGATGTCGGTGCTGGGGGAGGGGCTCCAGGAGAGCAGGGTGTCCTGGTGGCCGTAGAAGACGCAGTCGACGTAGCTCTGCCGATCGCCCTCCATGGCCAGGGCCACCGCCTGGGTCGCGGTCACCGACGGGTAGCTGTTCCTGTTGAAGGTGTTGCGGAAGGAGAGGTACTCGGCGGTGAAGTTGCTCGCCGCGACGGTGACGGTGGCCGACCCCAGGGTGCCGTAGGCGGTCCCGGCCGAGGAGGTCTCCCCTGCGTAGCGGGCCCCGTCGATGTGGACGTCGGACGGGTTCCCGGTCGCCCCGAGCAGGGTCAGGTGCAGCTTGGTCGCCGGGACGGTGACGTACTCGTCGTAGGTGCCGGCGCCGATGGAGACGGTGTAGGCGGTGGACGAGTTGTCGGGGACGGCGTTCACCGCGGCCTGGACGGTGGAGTACTCGCCGCCGCTCTTGGCGACGGTGAGGGTGACCGCGGTGGCGGCGTGCGCGGCCGCGGGCCGGCCCAGGACGAGTGCGGCGAGCAGGACGGGCACGAGAACGGGCGCGAGAGCGGGCACGCCCCACAGCGTCCCGATGCGCCCGGTCACAGCGCGGGGAAGGCGGGGAAGGTGCAGCTGGGCGCGCTGCCGCTGCCGGTGAAGGTGCTGGTGGTGACACCGGTCCCGGACGGGGTCAGGGTGGTGTCGTACTCGGCGACGGTGGCGTACTGGGCGGTGTAGGAGTTGCTGTCGAAGCTGACGTCTTCCAGGGTCAGCCCGAGCGGGTAGCTCGCGCTGTATCCCTCCAGCACCGACTTGGCCCCCGACAGTGAGCTGAGCTCCGTCGCCTTGTAGACCACCACGCTCTTGTAGTACGGGTACGCGGTGCCGGTGCTGGACGAGTAGAACGGGTCGAAGTCCAGCGGGTACTTCAGCCCGGTCATGCAGGTCGTGTAGTAGTGGATGTTCTGGACGGTGCCGCCGACCGCCGAGTAGCTCTTGATCCGCAACCCCGCCGGGACGCCGCTGACGGTGCCGTTGCTGTCCGTGCCCTGGATGTAGTTGTGGTACACCAGCACGGAGTTGACGCCGTAGCTGGTGTCGCTGCCGATCGAGATGCCGTGCGTGCCGTAGCAGTGGTTGTACTGGAAGGTGATGTACGCGGCGGCGGCCTTGTTGGTGGTGACGGCCAGGCAGTCGTCGCCCGCCATCAGGTAGGAGTACTCGACGGTGGCGTTGGTCGAGGAGTCGATGTCGATGGCGTCGGTGTTGCGGGCGGTGTCCACCGTCTTGATCCGTAGGCCGTAGACGGTGATGCCGTCGTCCTGGCTGAAGAACAGGTGCTGCTTGGCCGCGTCCACCATGTTGACGTCGTAGACGGTGGTGTTGCTCACCCCGGTGGCCTGCACCAGCCGGGGGTTGACCTGGTCCTTGCCGTCGGCCTGGGCCGTGTCGGCCTGCTGCCACCAGGTGGTGGAGGTGCCGTAGATGTCCAGGTCGCCGCGGCCGTCGATGGTGCCCTGGGCGCCGCTGGAGCTCTGGGTGCCTTCGATGCCGGAGTTGCTGCCGGTGATGGAGATGAACGGGTTGCAGCCGGTGCTGCTGGTGGTGACGGTGCCGCAGGTGGCCTTGCCGGAGATCTGGTAGTCGCTCGCCTTGCGCGAGGCGAAGAGATGCACCCCGGTGTCGAGCACCAGGTAGACCCCGCTGCCGATGGTCAGCGGCGCGGACAGGAAGGCGGTGTCGCTGCCGCTCGCGGCCAGCACCACGGCCTTCCCGGTGCCGGCGCAGGAGGTCAGCGCGGCCTGGATGCGGGCGGTGTCCGGGGCCGCGCTCTCCTGCGCCGAGCTGAAGGTCCGGCTGGACGGGGTGGCCAGCGTCGAGGTCAGCGTGGTGCAGGTGGAGGGCAGTGTCGGCACCGCCACCGTCCGGGTGTCCCCGGTGGCGGCTTCGGCGGTGCCGGCCCCGGCCACGGTCAGGGCTGTGGCGCACAGAGCGCCCGCAGCCACCAGGGAGAATATATGACGGGGACTCAACTGCAGTGTCATATCAGGTCCTCAGGCTCGACAGGGTGGATGTCGTATGCGAGACAACCGGACGCTAGAACCATTGGCACTGGTAGGTCAATGACTTGACGCGTACTCATAAGACTGGCAAAGCTGATCACACATCATATATGAGATCTGGAAACGATGATCGAGAGCGGGAAGTGCGAGTCCAGGGGGCCCGGAGACGCGTCAGGGCCGACCCTTGCGGGCCGGCCCTGACGGTTGGTGCGCTACGGACGGATCAGCCTCAGCTGAGGTCGAAGCGGTCCAGGTCCATCACCTTGCTCCAGGCGGCGACGAAGTCGTTGACGAACTTCGCCTTGGCGTCGTCGCTCGCGTAGACCTCCGCGAGGGCGCGCAGTTCGGAGTTGGAGCCGAAGACCAGGTCGGCGCGGCTGCCGGTCCACTTGACCGCGCCGGTGGCGGAGTCGGTGGCCTCGAAGGTGCCGGCGTCGCCGGAGGTCGCCTTCCAGGTCGTGCCCATGTCGAGCAGGTTGACGAAGAAGTCGTTGGTCAGCACGCCGGGGGTGGCCGTGAGCACACCGAGCGAGGAGCCCTGGTGGTTGGCGCCCAGCACGCGCAGGCCGCCGACCAGGACGGTCATCTCCGGGGCGCTGAGGGTGAGCAGGTTGGCCCGGTCGATCAGCAGGTACTCGGCCGGGAGCCGATTGCCCTTGCCCAGGTAGTTGCGGAATCCGTCGGCGGTCGGCTCCAGCGCGGAGAACGACTCGACGTCGGTCTGCTCCTGCGAGGCGTCCGTGCGGCCCGGGTGGAACGGGACCTGGACGTCGGCGCCGGCGGCCTTGGCGGCCTGCTCGACGCCCGCCGCGCCGGCCAGCACGATCAGGTCGGCGAGCGAGATCTGCTTGCCGTCGGTCTGGGCCGCGTTGAAGGCCGCCTGGACGCTTTCGAGGGTGCGCAGCACCGTCGCCAGCTCGTCCGGGTTGTTGACCTCCCAGCCGCGCTGCGGCTCCAGGCGGATGCGGGCGCCGTTGGCGCCGCCGCGCTTGTCGCTGCCGCGGAAGGAGGAGGCCGAGGCCCAGGCGGTGGACACCAGCTGGGAGACGGACAGGCCCGACTCCAGCACCTTGGCCTTGAGCGCGGCCACGTCCGCGGCGTCGACCAGCGGGTGGGTCACCGCGGGCACCGGGTCCTGCCAGATCAGCGTCTCGCCGGGGACCTCCGGGCCGAGGTAGCGCACGATCGGCCCCATGTCGCGGTGGGTGAGCTTGAACCAGGCGCGGGCGAAGGCGTCCGCGAAGGCCTCCGGGCTCTCCAGGAAGCGCCGCGAGATCTGCTCGTAGGCCGGGTCCACGCGCAGCGACAGGTCGGTGGTGAGCATGGTCGGGGCGTGGGTCTTCGACGCGTCGTGGGCGTCCGGGACGGTGCCCGCGCCGGCGTTCTCCTTCGGCCGCCACTGGTTGGCGCCGGCAGGGCTCTTGAACAGCTCCCACTCGTAGCCGAACAGGATCTCGAAGAAGCTGTTGTCCCAGGTCACCGGGGTGTTGGTCCAGATGCCCTCAAGGCCGCTGGTGATCGCGTCGCCGCCGACGCCGGTGCCGTGGCTGCTCTTCCAGCCCAGGCCCTGCTGCTCCATCGGCGAGGCCTCGGGGTCGGCGCCGACGCTGTCGGCCGGGCCGGCTCCGTGGGTCTTGCCGAAGGTGTGGCCGCCGGCGATCAGTGCGACGGTCTCCTCGTCGTTCATCGCCATCCGGCGGAAGGTCTCACGGATGTCGCGGGCCGCGGCCAGCGGGTCCGGGTTGCCGTTGGGGCCCTCGGGGTTGACGTAGATCAGGCCCATCTGGACCGCGCCGAGCGGGTTCTCCAGCTCGCGGTCGCCGGTGTAGCGCTCGTCGTCGAGCCAGGTGGTCTCCGGGCCCCAGTAGACGTCCTCGTCAGCCTCCCACACGTCGGCGCGGCCGCCGGCGAAGCCGAAGGTCTTGAAGCCCATGGTCTCCAGGGCGACATTGCCGGTGAGGATGATGAGGTCGGCCCAGGAGATGTTCTGGCCGTACTTCTTCTTGACCGGCCACAGCAGGCGGCGGGCCTTGTCCAGGCTGGCGTTGTCCGGCCAGCTGTTGAGCGGGGCGAAGCGCTGCTGCCCGGCGCCGGCGCCGCCGCGGCCGTCGCTGATGCGGTAGGTGCCCGCGCTGTGCCAGGCCATCCGGATCATGAACGGGCCGTAGTTGCCGAAGTCGGCCGGCCACCAGTCCTGGGAGTCCGTGAGCACGGCCGCGATGTCCTGCTTGACCGCCGCCAGGTCGACGTTCTTGAACGCCTCGGCGTAGTCGAAGTCCGCGCCGAGCGGGTTGCCCACCGCGGGGTTGCTGGCGAGGATCTTCAGGTTGAGCCGGTCCGGCCACCACTGCCGGTTGCCGCCGCCCTGGGTCGGGTGCGGGGCCCGTCCGTGAGCGACCGGGCAGCCACCTCCGCCCTCCGTCTTCGCATCGGTGACGATTGCATCATGGTTGTCGGACATGGGAATCCTTCCGGATCTGGCGGATCACGCTGCTCAGGAGAACGGCTCAGGAGTACGGGTGGTGGAACGGCCCGGGCGACCGCCGGAGGGGTCTCCTGCCGGACTGGAGGCTTCCTGCCCCTTGGCTATCGCCGGAACCGATCCTACGATGGACAGAGTCTAAGTCAAGAAGCACGCCAAACCCACATCCGATCAGAACCCGGACATCTGTTGGTAAACTTCTGATACCCCGCCGAACCCTGAATAGGTGAACCCGAATGAGTGACCTGCTGGAGCGACTGCGAGGCCGGGGCTGGAGGATGACCTCCCAGCGGCGTGTCGTTGCGGAGGTCCTCGACGGCGACCACGTGCACCTGACGGCCGACGAGGTGCACGCGCGCGCGGCCGCGCGGCTGCCCGAGATCTCCCGGGCGACCGTCTACAACACCCTGCGCGAGCTGGTCACCCTCGACGAGGTGATGGAGGTCGCCACCGACGGCCGCGCCAAGCGCTACGACCCCAACGCCCACCGCCCGCACCAGCACCTGGTCTGCTCAACCTGCGGCACCATCCGCGACGTGCACCCCACCGGCGACCCGATGGCCGACCTCCCGGTGGAGGAGCGCTTCGGCTTCACCGTCACCGAGGTCGAGGTCACCTACCGGGGCCTGTGCCCGTCCTGCGCCCAGAGCGTGTCTTAGAACCAGTCGTGCCTGCACCCGCCCAAGTCTGCCCCGTCCGGACGTGGGCCGCGCCCCGGCGCGAGGGGTGTCGCATACGTCGCCGGAACGTTTCGGCGTCAGGGTCCGCGTCGGTCGCGGTGGGCCTGTGGGTGAGGCCGGTCCGTCGGCGACGGACCGGCCGGTGGGCCGTCCCCGGACATGCCGAGGCGGCGGGCTCCGGTCGGCAGCCCGCTTCGGCGGTGTGATCAGCCGCGCCGGGCTGATCACCCGCGCCTCGTCACGCTACGCGCAGGCCGAGCGCGCGGAGCGAGGGGATTGGGCGGCCGCCGTCGGCGACGGCGGTCAGCTCCGGTGGGTGGGGCGGTAGGCGCGGAGGACGGGGAGGGCCCGGTTGTCGAAGTCGAAGGCGGCCTGGTTCTCCCAGGCGTTGCCGGAGGCGGGGTCCGTCTCGTCCCAGCCGTTGCCGGGGACGGCGGTCCAGGTGCCCTCCCAGTAGAAGTAGCCGAGGCCGCGGTCGTTCGGGACGGCGGCGACGGTGTCGGCGAGGGTGCGGACCCAGGCCTCCTGGCCGGACGGGGTCGCCGGGAAGCCGGCCACCAGTTCGTCGGTGGAGTCGACCATGTTGGCCAGGGCGTCCTTGCTGTCCAGCCGGAACGGGTAGCCGGTCTCGGCGACCAGGACGTCCTTGCCGTAGCGGGCCGACACGTCGGCGAGGTTGGCCGCCAGGCCGGTCAACGGACCGTGCCAGTACGGGTAGTAGGAGGCCCCGATGACGTCGAAGGGGACCTCGTAGGAGACGGCGTTGTCGAACCACCACCGGTACAGCCCGTTGTCGCCGCCGTTGGCCAGGTGCAGCACGATCCGGGTGCGCGGGGAGACCGCGCGGGCCGCGGCGATGCCGGACTTCAGCAGGGCGGCCAGCTGCTCCCAGTGGTTCCAGTCGCCGTCCGGCCAGAGCATCCCGCCGTTCAGTTCGTTGCCGATCTGGGCGTAGGCCGCCGGGGTGCCCTGCGCGGCGAGCGAGCCGAGGACGTCGGCGGTGTGGTCGTACACCGCCTGCTTCAGGCCGTCCAGGTCGTAGTTCGCCCAGGCCGCGGGCTTGAACTGCTTGCTGGGGTCGGCCCAGGTGTCGGAGTAGTGGAAGTCGACCATCAACCGCACCCCGGCGGCGTGCAGGCGCCTGGCGATCGGCAGGATCCGGCGCTTGGTGTTGTACCCGTCCGCAGGGTCGACCCAGACCTTGAGCCGGGCGTGGGTGAGCCCGGCCTCGGCGAGGATGCGTATCGCGTCACCGCGCCGTCCGTCCGGGTACCGGTAGACGCCGCCCAGCGCCTCGCTCTTGGCGAGCGAGGAGATGTCCATGCCCCGGATCCGCAGTCCGCCGCCGCCCGACACCCCTGCGTCGGTCCCGCTCCCGGAGCCCGCGCCGCGCGCAGCCGCGAGGGCCGCGCCGGGGAAGGCCGTCGGCAGTGTCGTCGCGGCGGCGGCCGCCACCGCCTTGATCATGGTGCGTCGTTGCACGGGGGATTCCTTTCATCGCCAGGGAGCGCGTGAGACCCAGTGCTTCCTTGATTGGTTTTCCAACAAGGAGCAACAGATTCAAACGGAAGCTTGGGGCTGGCGACGGCCGGGGTCAAGAGCAGAGCGTGACCCATTTCGGCACAGTCGTGCACAGTCCGTGCACACCGCCGTGCACGGACTGGGAGGGACGCTGCGATGTGACGACCGGTCAGCTGCTGTGCGACACGGTCAGTCCGTAGAAGGCGACGCGGGCGCCGTTGGTGGTGCTGTTGGAGGAGGACTGGTTGTAGGAACCGGCCTTGAAGTACTGCTTGTAGGCGTCGAAGGACGACGGGATGGCGTAGTGGGTGGTGCTGCCGTTGACCGTCAGGTTGACGGTGTTGCCGCCGGAGACGCCGATCGTGTAGGTCCAGGTCTTGCCGATCGAGACGTGGCCGACGGTGTGCGTGGTCTGGCCGCCCGAGGGCGAGTTCTCCAGGCCGGCGACTATGTCGCCGTTGGAGTGGTAGTAGAGCTCGATCAGCGGCTTGGTGGACGAGCCGCCGCTGCCCAGGTGGATCTGGCCCACGCAGACGTTGGAGGTCACCGACACCACGCGGAGCGTCGCGCTCAGCTTGTGGGTGCCGCTGAGCGCCCAGTCGGCCGGGGTGCCGTTGGAGTTCATCTCGCGCAGCTCGGAGCGGGCGTAGTTGGAGTTGGGGGTGGTCACACCCTTCTCCGGGGCCCAGAAGGTCATCGCGCCGTCGCGGGTGTCGGTGTAGAAGTACGAGTCCTGGTAGCCGTTGGCGCCCTGGAGCTCGGAGGACGGGATCGTGGTCGGCGAGCCCGGGGAGCCGACGGGCTCCTGCAGCTCCCACACCGAAAGGTTGAAGTTTCCGCCGGGGGCGACCGTGGGGGAGGCCGCGTCGGCGTTGGCGCCCAGCAGGCCGACCGTGCCGGCCAGGCCCGCGGCGGCGGCTGCGGCGATGAGCTTGGAGCGGGTTTTCACGTGGGGGATCCTTCCGCTGTCTGGACCTGATTCATATATATGAACTAGGTCTAGTCCAATGATGCGTCAGGTCTGGATAGTACGGACGGTTCGCCCCGTCAACAATGCTTTTTGCCATGCACTTGGCGACTGGGGAACAACAGGCTGTCCATGTATATAAACCAGCTACTGACCGGGCCGGTCCACCGGATCGGCCGGGGCGGCGGCCCGCAGCAGCTCGTCGCGCTGCCGGTTCCACCGGTCCAGCAGTTGCGGCAGCTCGCGCCGGATGAAGGCGAAGAAGACCATCGACTCGCGCAGCCGCACCCCCGCCGGGCTGTCCGTGCCCAGCAGGGCGACCCCCTCGTCCATGCTGGACTCCCAGCGCGAGAGCACCTGGTCGCGGCGGAGCATCGCCTCGTGCCAGCCGTCGGTCAGCACCCGGTAGCGGTCCCGGCGCGAGCCGGGGTCGCGCTCGCGGGTGGCCAGGCCGACCTGGGTCAGGTAGCGCACCGCGCCGGACACCGCGGCCGGGCTGATCTCCAGCAGTTCGGCCAGCTCCGCCGAGGTCAGCCGGCCGGAGTCGCTGGACAGCAGCGCTGCGAAGACCCGCGAGGGCATCCGCGGGACGCCGCCGTCGCAGAGGACGCCCGCGAAGCGCTCGATGAACTCCCGCAGGCCGGTGGTCTCGTTGATCCCCATGGCCTCACACTATCCGGCATCAGCGGCTTCATAATATTCACAGAATTGTGAAACTAGTGTAGCTTCGTGCCATGGCAATGTCGATGTCCCCGGCTGTCTCGGTGTCCGGGCTGGTCAAGACCTTCGGGCGGACCCGCGCCCTGGACGGTCTGGAGCTGAGCGTCGCGCGGGGCGAGGTGCACGGCTTCCTCGGGCCCAACGGCGCGGGCAAGTCCACCACCATCCGGGTCCTGCTCGGCCTGATCCGCGCCGACTCCGGTACCGTCCGGCTGCTGGACGGCGACCCCTGGCGCGACTCGGTCGCGCTGCACCGCCGACTGGCCCATGTGCCGGGCGATGTGACGCTGTGGCGCAACCTCACCGGCGGTGAGGTGATCGACCTGCTGGGACGGCTGCGCGGCGGCCTGAACCCCGACCGGCGGGCCGAGCTGCTGGAGCGGTTCGAGCTGGACCCGACCAAGAAGGGCAACGCCTACTCCAAGGGGAACCGGCAGAAGGTGGCCCTGGTCGCCGCCTTCGCCTCGGACGCCGAACTGCTGATCCTGGACGAGCCCACTTCGGGCCTGGACCCGCTGATGGAGGAGGTGTTCCGCGGCTGCGTCGCCGAGGGGCGCGACCGGGGCCGCACCGTGCTGCTGTCCAGCCACGTCCTGTCCGAGGTCGAGGCGCTGTGCGACCGGGTGAGCATCATCCGGGCCGGACGTACCGTGGAGAGCGGTTCGCTGGCCGCGCTGCGGCACCTCACCCGAACCTCGATCGAGGCCGAACTCGGCGACGCCCCACAGGGGTTGGACCGACTCCCAGGACTGCACGGCGTCGACCTGGGCCAGGGCGACGGCGGCGGTGTCCACCTGCGCTGCCAGGTGGACACCGATCGGCTCGACGCCCTGCTGCGCGTCCTCTCCGCCGCCGGGGTCCGTACTCTGACGAGCCGTCCGCCCACGCTGGAGGAGCTGTTCCTGCGCCACTACGAGCAGCCGGCCGAATCCGCCCCGCAGGGCGTGACCTCATGACCGCCGGGCGCATGACCGCCGGGCTCGGCGAACTGCTGCGGCTGGCCCTGCGCCGGGACCGGATCATGCTGCCGATCTGGATCTACGCGTTGATCGGCTCGGTGGTCAGCACCCTGGTCTCGATCCGCCGTCTCTACCCGGACGACGCCTCCCGGGAGCAGTTGGCGCAGAGCATCAACGGCAATCCGTCCTTGCGCACGCTGTACGGTCCGGTGTACGACGCCCACAGCGTCGGAGCCCTCACCGCCTGGCGCATCCTGCCGTTCGGCGGGCTGATGATCGGGCTGCTCTGCGTCCTGCTGATCACCCGTCACACCCGGGCCGAGGAGGAGTCGGGACGGCTGGAGCTGATCGGCGCCGGGGCGGTCGGCCGGTCCGCGCCACTGGCCGCCGCCCTGGGCACGGCGCTCACCGCCTGCGTCACTGTCGCCCTGGCCGTACCGCTGCTGATGACGGCCTTCGGCGAGGACGCAGCAGGATCGTTCGCCCTCGGCCTCGCCTACGCCGGGGTCGGCCTGGTCTTCGCCGGCGCCGCGGCGCTCGCCGCCCAGGTCACCGGGACCGCACGGGCGGCCAACGGCATCGGCGGAGCGCTGCTGGGCCTGGCCTACGTGCTGCGTGCCACCGGTGACGCGTCCGGCAGCAGCGGACCGGAGTGGCTGGTCTGGCTGTCGCCGCTGGGCTGGGCCGAGCGGGTCCGGCCCTACCGCGACAACGCCTGGTGGCTGCCTGCGCTGATGCTCGCGGCGTTCGTCGTCCAGGTCGCCGGGGCGTACCTGCTGGCGGACCGCCGGGACCTGGGCAGCGGACTGCTCCCGCAGCGGCCCGGACCGCCGGCCGGCGCCCCCTCGCTGCGCAGCGCCTACGTGCTCGGCCTGCGGCTCCAGCGCGGCAGCCTCTACGGCTGGACGGCGGGGTTCCTCGCCGCCGGGCTGGTCTTCGGCGGTATCAGCCAGGGCATCAGGCAACTGCTCCAGGGCAGCGGCTCGGCGCAGCAACTGCTGGAGCGGATGGGCGGCACCCACGGGGCCGTCGACTCCTACCTGTCCACGATGGTCAGCACCTTCGGCATGGTCGCCGCCGTCTACGCGGTGCAGACCGTGCTGCGGCTGCGCGGCGAGGAGACCGGCGGACGGGCCGAGCCGGTGCTGGCCACCGGCGTGGCCAGGCTCACCTGGGCGTGGAGCCATCTGGTGTACCCGCTGCTCGGCTCGGCCGTCCTGCTGCTGGCCGCCGGCCTGGGGCTCGGCCTGGGCACGGGCGCGGTGCTGGGTGACCTCGGCGGCTGGACCTGGCGGTTGCTCGGCGCGGCGCTGGTGCAGCTCCCGGCGGTGTGGGTGTTCGCCGGGGCGGCCGTCGCGCTGTTCGGGCTGCTGCCGCGCTGGACCGCCGCGGCTTGGGGCATCGTCGGGGTGCTGCTGTTCATCGCCTATCTGGGGCCGCTGCTGAGTGCGGGTCAGTGGGTCCTGGACCTGACGCCGTTCACCCATGTGCCTCGCCTGCCCGGCGGCACGGTGACGCTGCAGCCGCTGCTCTGGCTGACGCTGGTCACCGTGGCGCTGGGCGGCGCGGGCCTGGCCGGGCTGCGCCGCCGGGACCTGGGCTGACGAGCGGGCCGGCGCCTGCGCGTCAGAGGTCCAGCATCAGGCGCCGACCGCGGCAGCGGGAGACGCAGATCATCATGGTCTCGTTCGCGGCCTGCTCCTCGGCGCTGAGCACCGAGTCCCGGTGGTCGGCCTCGCCCTCGACGATCTCGGTCTCGCAGGTGCCGCAGGTGCCCTCGGTGCAGGAGTAGAGCACCTGCACCCCGGCGTCCAGGACGGTCTGCAGGATGCTCGCCCCCGGTGCCACGGTGAGGGTCAGCCCCGATTCCTGCAGCACGAGTTCGAAGGCGTCCGAGACCGCGTCGGGGTCCGCGGGACGGGCGGTGAAACGCTCCGTGCGGAGAGTGCCGGGCGGTCGGGTGCGACAGCGGTCCTCGATCGCGTCGAGCAGTGGGCCCGGGCCGCAGCAGTAGACCAGGGTGTCCGGCCCGGCCGCGGCGAGCGCGCGGTCCAGGTCCAGCAGCCCGGTCTCGTCCTGCGGGGCGACGGTGATCCGGCCCCGGCCGCCGTCCAGGGCGGTGAGCCGGTCCAGGAAGGCCATCGACCCCCGGGTGCGCCCGCCGTAGAGCAGGGTCCACTCGCCGCCGGCCGCCTCGGCGGCAGCCAGCATCGGCAGCAGCGGGGTGATGCCGATGCCGCCGGCGACGAACAGGTAGCGGCGGGCCGGGCGCAGTTCGAAGTGGTTGCGCGGCCCCCGGACCTGGACCCGTTCGCCCTCCGTGAGCGTCGCGTGCACGTGGGCGGAGCCGCCGCGGCCGACGCCGTCCGGTTCGCGCAGCACGGCGATCTGCCAGCGGCTGCGGTCTTCCGGGTCCCCGCACAGCGAGTACTGGCGGGTGCGGGAGCCGTCGAGGAGGAGGTCGATGTGGGCCCCGGGCTGCCAGGCCGGCAGCTCCCGGCCGTCCGGGTGACGGAGCGTCAGGGAGACGACGCCTTCGGCCTCCTGGGTGCGGCCGCTGACGGTCAGTTCGGCCTGGTACTCGGCTGCGGTGTGCTGGGTGCTCATCGGTGGCTTTCCTCGTGGCGGTGTTCATGCGTGAGCATCCAGCCCCACATCTCCACCGGGTCGTCGTCGGTGTGCTCGGCCCCGCAGTGGCAGCTGCCGTGCAGCAGGTCGGTGCCGGGCAGCCAGTGGACGCGGTAGACCTCGCCGGCGGCGGGGCCGCTTCCGGTCGTCACTGCTTCTGCTCCGCAAGCCGGGCCAGGATGCGGCGGGCGGCCAGGCCGCCGGTGTCGATGTTGATGCTGAGCTCCTGGTAGCCGGCCGGTTCGGTGGCCAGCGCGCGCTGGAGCAGGTTGAGCGCGTCCACGTCCTGCATCACCACGGTGTGGTTGAAGTCGTGCAGGAAGGTGGTGACCTCCTCGTCGTCCCGGGCGAAGTCACGGGAGACGGCCCAGAAGTCGTAGACGCTGCCCTCCGTGGAGGGGGTGATCGCGTAGGTGATCTCGGTGTGGAAGGCGGGTGCTTCCTGGCCGGCCGGGGTGATCCGACTGTGCAGCAGGTAGAGGCAGGGGGCCAGGTACTCGATGTCCTGGTGCCGGGTGATCCGCCCCTCGATGCCGGTGGACCGGGCGTAGAAGGGCGGGCACTCGGCGTCGTCCATGTGCCGGGACACCCGGACGATCGCACCGGCCTCGTCGACCTCGGTGGTGATCGGCGTCTCGGCGACCTCGGGGGTGCCGATGTAGCCGCCGTGCAGATACGTCTCGTGCGAGAGGTCCAGCAGGTTGTCGACCAGCAGCCCGTAGTCGGCGTCGATCGGCTCCATCCCGCTGACCGAGGTCCAGTTCTCGCCGTCGGCGAGGTGCGGGGCCCGGGGGACCGCGGCGCTGTCGGCGAGCTCGGGGTCGCCGATCCACACCCAGACGAAGGTGTCCTGCTCCACCACCGGGTACGAGTTCACCCGGGCGGTACGCGGTATCCGCCGCTGGCCGGGGACGTAGACGCAGGTGCCCGTCGTGTCGTAGGTGAAGCCGTGGTAGCCGCAGACGACCCGGTCGCCGTCCAGCCGGCTCTCGGAGAGCGGGAAGCGGCGGTGCACGCAGCGGTCGGCCAGGGCGACCACCCGCTGCTCCTCGTCCTCGGTGCGGTAGAAGGCGATGGGCTCGCCGAGGACGGTCCGGGCGAGCAGGTCGCGGCCGACCTCGCGGCCGTAGGCGGCGACGTACCACTGGTTGCGGGCGAATGCGGTCATGGCGGTTTCCCTCGGCGCTGGGGGATGGGGGACGGGGGCAGGAGCGGGGCAGGGCTGCGGAC
>NZ_BBPM01000009.1:106499-133311 GCF_000787775.1 Streptacidiphilus carbonis
GGGGGATGGGGGACGGGGGCAGGAGCGGGGCAGGGCTGCGGACCCGGATGCGGGATGCGGGATCCCGGGCGGGGCGCGGTGGTTGAGGAACACCATCGACGCGCCCGCCCCACCCCGGCAAGGCTCCTTCCGTCAGGCGGAAGGGGAGCCGTGAAAGCCGTGACAGCCCTGCCCGGTCCCAGCGGTCACCGGGGCTGCCAGCCCAGCGCCCGGGAGATGCCCCGGGCCGCCACACGGACCGCCGGACCGAGCTGCCGCGGGTGGGCGTCCTCGGCGTGCACGACCACGGACACGGCCGCCACCAGCGCGCCGCCCGCACCGAACACGGCCGCCGCCACCGACACGGCGTCGTCGGTGATCTGACGGTCGCTCACCGCGTAGCCGGTGCGTCTCGCCTCGGCCAGCAGCCGGCGCAGCCGGGCCGGATCGGTCACCGTGTACGGGGTGAAGGCGGCCAGCGGAGCGCCCAGCACCTGCTCCTGCAGGTCCGCCTCCGCGTGCGCGAGCAGGGCCAGTCCGACGCCGGTCGCGTGCAGCGGCCAGCGCGCCCCGACCTGGCTGCGCACCCCTACGGCGGAGCGCCCGGAGATCCGCTCGATGTAGACCACGTCGGTGCCGTCGCGCACCGCGAGGTGCACGTTCTCGTGGGTGGCCTCGTAGAGGTCCTCCAGATAGGGCATCGCGGCCTGACGGAGCACCACCCCGCGCGGGGCCAGCGCCGCGGTCTCCCACAGCCGCAGCCCGATCCGGTAGACCCCGGCCTGGTCGCGCTCCAGTGCGCCCCAGCGGGTGAGCGTGCCCACCAGCCGGTGCGCGGTGGTGAGCCGCAGTCCGGCCCGGCGGGCGACCGCCGTCAGCGTCAGCGCCTGGTTGTCCTGGTCGAAGGCGCCGAGCACGTCCAGCAGCCGGTCGGCGGCCGAGCGGGGGTCGGGCGCCGCCGGCCCTCCCCGCCGGCCCTGGTCCGCGGTAGCCATCTACAGCCGCTCCGCCGCGTCCCGTCCGGCCGCCCGCCCGGAGAACAAGCAGCCGCCGAGGAAGGTGCCCTCCAGTGCGTTGTAGCCGTGCAGTCCGCCGCCGCCGAAGCCGGCCACCTCGCCGGCCGCGTACAGCCCGCCGATCGGGCTGCCGTCCGCGCCGAGGGCCCGGGACTGCAGGTCGGTCTGGATGCCGCCGAGGGTCTTGCGGGTGAGGATGTGCAGTTTGACGCCGATCAGCGGTCCGGCGGCGGGGTCGAGGATCCGGTGCGGAGAGGCGGTGCGCCCGATCCGGTCACCGAGGTAGCGGCGGGAGTTGCGGATCCCCTGGACCTGGGAGTCCTTGCTGTAGGGGTTGGCGACCTGCAGGTCCCTGGCCTCGATCTGGGCGCGGACGGTCTCGGCCTTCAGCAGCGGTTCGTCGGTGAGCGCGTTCATCTTCGCCACCAGCTCCTCCAGGGTGGCGGCGACCACGAAGTCCGCGCCGCGCTGCTTGAACGCCTCGACCGGCGCCGGGGCCCCCTTGCCGAGGACCCGCGAGCGGAGGAAGGCCTTGCGGTCCTTGCTGGTGATGTCGGGGTTCTGCTCGGAGCCGGAGAGCGCGAACTCCTTCTCGATGATCTTCTGGCTGAGGATGAACCAGGAGTGGTCGTAGCCGGCGATGTCCTCGGTGGTGCGCAGATGGCGCAGCGTGCCGAGGGTGTCGTAGCCGGGCAGGCAGGGGTCCGGCAGGCGGCGGCCCAGCGCGTCGAACCACATCGAGGACGGGCCGGGCAGGATCCGGATGCCGTGGCCGGCCCAGATCGGGTCCCAGTTCTGCACGCCCTCGGTGTAGTGCCACATCCGGTCCCGGTTGACCAGGCGCGCCCCGGCCTCGGCGCTGATGTCGAGCATCCGGCCGTCGACATGGGCGGGAACGCCGGTGACCATGCTGGTGGGCGGGGTGCCCATCCGCTCCGGCCAGTACTGGCGGACGATGTCGTGGTTGCCGCCGATGCCGCCGCTGGTGACGATGACCGCCTGCGCGTTCAGTTCGAACTCGCCGACCGGGTCCCGGTTGGAGGCGACCCCGCGGGCCGAGTCGTCGTCGGCGAGCAGGGTGCCGCGCACGCCGTGCGCCCGGCCGTCGGAGACCAGCAGTTCGTCGACCCGGTGGCGGTGGTGGAAGGTGAGCAGCCCTTCCGCCGCGGCCCGCTTCGCCGAGGCGACGAAGGGCTCGACCACCCCGGTGCCGGTGCCCCAGGCGACATGGAAGCGCGGGACCGAGTTGCCGTGCCCGTCCGCGCGCAGGTCACCGCGCTCGGCCCAGCCCACGGTCGGCAGGAAGCTGATGCCGTGTCCGGTCAGCCAGGAGCGCTTCTCGCCGGCGGCGAACTCGACATAGGCACGTGCCCAGCGCGAGGCCCAGGAGTCCTCGTCGTCCAGCCGGTCGAAGCCGGCGCTGCCCCGCCAGTCGTTCCAGGCCAGTTCGAGCGAGTCCTTGACGCCCATCCGTCGCTGCTCGGGGGAGTCGACCAGGAACAGCCCGCCGAAGGACCAGAACGCCTGGCCGCCGAGGTTGGCCGCGTTCTCCTGGTCCAGCAGGGCGACCCGCTTTCCCCGGCTCGTCAGTTCGTGTGCGGCGACGAGTCCGGCCAGGCCGGCTCCGACGACGATGACGTCAGCGTCCATGGGGATCGATTCCTTTGTGCAGGCGGGCGGGGGTACGCGGGACAGGTGGGTAGTCTCCACACCCCCGCACCGGTCCTGCAAGCCGGACGCGGCCGTGTCCGGGAACCGATCGGCCCCTGGGCGCTGCGGGCTGCTCGCTCAGGGGCCGGACAGGTCGTGTTAGCGATCACATGACGCTCTGTTCATGCGTCCCACCCGGGGCGTACCTCCGCTCTTCACACGCCTGCCCGAGACTCCGAGCGACCGGAAACGCGAGCCGCGCTCGCGGCTACCCCCGCGTAACCCCCGCGCACCCCGCGCACCCCCAGTGCGAACCCGATCCCGATTCCGAACCCTCAACCGGCGGAGATGGCCTTGAAGACCCTGAGTACTGTGAACCGGCGCGGATTCCTGCGGAACGCGACCGGCGTATCACTGGGCCTCGTCGCGGCTCCGACAGCGCTGAACTGGTTGACGGTCCCGCAGAAGGCGGAAGCCGCGGTCACGCCGGTCAAGGCACTGGCCTTCGTCGACACCTACACCACCAACACCGGCGCCGACCTCACCCCGACCGGGAACGCCGCGGTCCGCGCCCTGTCCGGGATGGACCGGCTCTGGAGGACCGGGACCGCCTGGAACACCGGGACGCCGCTGGCGGCCGACGTCCTGCGCGCCAACATGCGCTACTGCGCCCGGGTCAGCGCGACCCGGACCGACGCCGAGGAGCGCGAGGCGTTCATCCACGACCGGCAGGACCAGAGCTACGCCTCGATCGCGGGCCTCGGCCCGCTGGCCGACCTCTACCGGGCCGGCGCCAAGGCCGTCACCTCCATCACCAGCGCGCCGGACGGGACCCCGTCCGGCCTGGTCAACGACGGTGTCCCGGCCGGCTCCCCGGCGGGCTCCAGCACCGGCGCCGGCTCCACCGGCTCGGACCTGGGCCTGGTCGTCACCCTGGTGAACACCCTGCGCGGCAACTACGCCTCGGGGAACCCCAGTAAGAACGCCTACCAGTACCCGCGCCCCTGGCGGATGACCGAGGACAGCACGGTCGTCGACACCGGCACCGTCGACGCCTACGGCTTCCCGGTCTACAAGTCCGACGTGAAGGTGGTGCCGCAGCTGCTGCTGCAGCGCAGCACCACTCCCGCGAGCGACGGCGGCTTCCCCAGCGGCCACACCAACGCCTTCTACCTGGCCTCGCTGGCCCTCGCCTACGCCGTGCCGGAGCGCTTCCAGGAGCTGGTGGCCAGCGCCTCCCACCTCGCCAACACCCGGATCACCGCGGGTATGCACTCCACCGTCGACGTCGTCGGCGGCCGCACCCTGGCCACCGCCCTGGCCGCCGCCACCCTGGCCGACCCCGCCAACGCCGCGCTCAAGGCCGCGGCCCGGGCCCAGGCCGCCGCCTACTTCCAGGCGAAGACCGGTACCACCGCGGACACCCTCTATGCCTTCGCGCATGCGGCCGGGGTCGACACCGACCCCTACGCCGACCGTGAGGCCAACGAGGCGGCGGTCACCCCCCGGCTCACCTATGTGCTGCCGCGCCGCGGCCGCGACATCGCGATGACGGTGCCCAAGGGCGCCGAGGTGCTGCTGGAGACCCGGCTGCCGTACCTGGACGCCGGGCAGCGCCGCGAGGTGCTGCGCGGCACGTCGCTCCCCTCGGGCTACGCCCTGCTGGACGGCGACGACCAGTACACCGCCGAGCACTGGGGCCGGCTCAACCTCTTCGCGGCGGCGGACGGCTACGGGTCGTTCGACGGCGATGTGAGCGTGACGATGAACGCCGCCGATGGCGGGTACAGCGCCGCCGACGCCTGGCGCAACGACATCGACGGCTGCGGCGGCCTCACCAAGCAGGGCACCGGAACGCTCACCCTGTCCGGGGTGAACAGCTACTCCGGCGGCACCACGGTGGCGGCCGGCGTGCTCACCGCCGCCTCGCACCAGGCGCTCGGCCACGGCGACGTGCAGCTCAAGGGCGGCGAGCTGCGCGTGCAGCCGAACGCGGGCGGCGTCGCGGTGCGCGGCAGCCTCGCCCTGGCCGCCGGCACCACCCTGGCGGTGACGCTGCACCGCGGCGGCTCCGCCGCCCTGGAGGTCTCCGGCCGGGTGGCTCTGGGCCGCGGCGCCGTGCTCAGCCTCCGGCTGTCCGACCCGGACACCGGTTCCTGGAACCGCGAGACCATCCTGCCGGTGATCGAAACCCGGTCGCTGCAGGGCCAGTTCGCCTCGATCACGGTGGACGCCCAGGGCTTCCGGGCCGTCCCGGTCCACACCCACCAGGGCCTCTCGGTCCGGATCACCCGCCACTGACCTTCCCTGATCCGCGCAGCGGATGCACCATGGCACCGCCGTGATGCGTCCGCTGCGCCGCACCATGAGTCCCACCGTTTCCGCACTGTTCCGCTCCCACCCTCGCTTCAGGAGTTGACATGTACGCAAAGAGCAGGCGTCGCAGCCTCACCCACGCCGCCGTCGCGGCGGTCGCGCTGGGGCTGGCCCTCGCCGCCCCGTCCGCCGCCGTCCACGCCGACGACCTCGGCTCGCGGACCCTGGCCGGGGCCACCTCGGTCGGGCTGCACAACACCTACAACGACAAGACCCCCTACACCTACCTGGCCGACGCGCTGGACTCCGGCGCCACGCTGATCGAGCTGGACGCCTGGGCCAACCCGTTCACCCGCAAGTGGAACGTCAGCCACAGCAGCCCGCTGGCCAGCAACAACAACTGCGTCCAGGCCGGTACCGCCGCCGACCTCTACACCGGGGACCGCAACCAGAACCTGGACAGCTGCCTGGACGACATCAGGATCTGGATGCAGGCGCACCCCACCCACAACCCGATCATGGTCAAGCTGGAGCTGAAGGAGGGCTTCAACTCCTCGGCCGGACTGGACGCCACCGAGTTGGACAGCTACGTCAAGGCCCACCTCGGCGACCTCGTCTACACCCCCGCCGACCTGCTCACCAAGGCCGACGGCAGTCGCTACCCGGACCTGGACACCGCCGCCAGGGCCGACAACTGGGCCACCCGTGCCGCGCTGGCCGGCAAGGTGATCGTGGAGGCCATCCCCGGCACCGTCGAGCAGAGCCTCAACTCCTCCTCCACCTGGACCGACGTGGTCGAGGCCGCCCACCTGAAGAGCCTGTACGCGGCCGGGAACATCGCCGACGCCGAGATCTTCCCCAGCGTGCTGAACGCCCAGGCCGGCGACCCGCGCACCCGCTACAGCGACACCACGCTGCGCCCCTGGTTCGTGGTCTTCGACGGTGACGCCGGCGCCTGGGTCGGCGACGGCAACACCGAGTGGTACAACACCAACCACTACCTCGCCGTGGTCACCGACGCCTACGACGTCGCCCCCGCGCTCAGCTCCTCCGCCCCGACCCTGGCCGACGCCCAGGCCCGGGTGGCGCTGCTGGCCGCCGACGGCGCGTCCTTCGTCTCGACCGACTGGTTCAACGCCCCCGGCAGCGGCGTCCTGGGCGAGGTGCTGGCGCGTGGCTGACACCCGGCTCCTCCGACCCGGCCGGCTGCTGACGGCCGGCGCCGCGCTGCTCGCCCTGCTGGCCTTCGGCCCGGCGGCCGGCACGGCCCGTGCCGCGACCGCGGTCACCACGGTGAGCGACCCCGCCGCGCTGGTCGACCCCTATGTCGGCACCGCCTCCAACAGCGACTACAGCGCCGGGAACACCTTCCCCGGCGCGGATGTGCCGCACGGTATGGTGCAGTGGAGTCCTGACACCTCGTCACGTCCCAAGGGGGGCGGCTACGGCTACGCCGACTCCAGCATCTCCGGCTTCAGCCTCACCCATGTCTCCGGCGTGGGCTGCGACGCCGCCGGGGACGTGCCGTTCCTGCCCACCACCGGGGCCGTCGGCTCCACCCCGGGCTCGACCACGGCCTCCTTCTCGCACTCCGGCGAGACCGCCTCGGCCGGCAGCTACGCGGTGACCCTCGGCAACGGAACCACCGCCGCGCTGACCACCACCACCCACGCCGGGGTGGCCCGGTTCGGGTACCCGGCCACCGGCTCCGCCGATCTGATCCTGAAGTTGAATGGCAGTCAGATCCCGTATGCAGCATCGACGTTCACCCAGAACAGCAGCTCCGAGGTGACCGGCTCGGTGACCAGCACCGGCTTCTGCGAGGCCACCGACCCGTTCACGGTCTACTTCGCCGTCAGCTTCGACCACGCCATCACCTCCGCCACCGCCTACGGCACCACCTCCGCGGGCCCGGGCGGCGAGACCCTCACCTTCGACACCAGTACCGGCAGCACGACCGTCGAGGCCAGGGTCGGCGTCTCGTACACCTCGGTCGCCGAGGCACAGGCCAACCGGGACGCCGAGGTCACCGGGAAGAGCTACAGCAGTGTCGCGGCCGCCGCCCGCGCTGCCTGGACCGCCCAGTTGGGGCGGATCGCCATCGGCGGCGGGACCAGCGCCCAGCAGACCACCTTCTACACCGCGCTCTACCACGCCTCGCTCTTCCCCAGCGTGGTCAGCGACGCGGACGGCAGCTACCGCGGCTACGACGGCGCGGTGCACACCGTCGGCAGCGGGCACTCCGCGCAGTACACCGACTTCTCCAACTGGGACACCTACCGCTCCCAGGCCCAGCTCACCGCGCTGCTGGATCCGTCCGCCGCCTCCGACATGGCGCAGTCGATCGTCAACGACTACACCCAGGGCGGCACCCTGACCAAGTGGGGGATGGCCACCGGCGAGACCGACATCATGGTGGGGGACCCGGCCGTGCCGGTCCTGGCCGACTACCGGGCTTTCGGCGCGACCGGGTTCGACACGGCCACCGCCCTGGCCGCCATGGTCAAGGAGCAGACCACCGACACCGCGGTCACCCCCGGCGTCGGCTACCTGGACAGCTTCGGCTACCTGCCGACCAACAGCCTCTACGGCTGCTGCCACGAGTACGCCACCACCTCCACCCAACTGGAGTACGACACCGACGACTTCGCGCTGTCCACGTTCGCGGCGGCGCTCGGCGACAGTGCCACCGCGACCCGGTTCCGCAACCGGGCGCAGGACTGGAGGAACATCTACAACAGCTCCAGCGGCTACATCCAGCCGATCCACTCCAACGGGCGCTGGATGGACGGCTTCAACGCCAAGCTGATCACCGGCACGTCGAGCAACGACTTCGCCGAGGGCGACGCCTTCACGTACACCCCGATGATCCCGTTCAACATCGCGGGCCTGGCCGGTGCCGAAGGCGGTACCTCCAGCCTGGCGGGCTACCTGGACAGCGTGCTCTCCGGCTACCAGGGCCTCGGCAGCGTCATCGGCACCCAGTCCAACATGGGCAATGAGCCCAGCCTGGAACTCCCGTGGGAGTACGACTGGGTGGGCCGGCCCTACAAGGCGCAGAGCACCGTCCGCGCGGTCCAGGACCAGCTCTGGGCGGCCACCCCGGGCGGCCTGCCCGGCAACGACGACCTCGGCGAGCTCAGCTCCTGGTACGTGTGGTCGGCCCTCGGCCTGTACCCGGAGACTCCGGGCACCGCCGACCTGGCGATCGGCGGCCCGCTGTTCCCGCAGGCGGTGGTCTCCCTCGGCAGCACCGGCAAGACCATCACCGTCACGGCACCGGCCGCGGCGGACGCCGACCCCTATGTCCAGGGCCTCACCGTCAACGGCAGCGCCTGGAACCAGGCATACCTCCCGTCCGCCGACACGGCCTCGGGCGCGGTGCTCGACTTCGCCCTGGGCAGCTCGGCCGACACCTCCTGGGCCGCGGCGCCCGCGGACGCGCCGCCGTCCTACGACGGCACCGCCAACGGCACGGTGGCCGAGCCCGCCGGGGCGATCACCGAGACGGCGACGGGCAAGTGCGTCGACGACAAGGGTTCGGGCACCTCCAACGGGACCGCCATCCAGCTCTACACCTGCAACGGCACCTCGGCGCAGAGCTGGACCCTGGTGCCCGACCACACCCTGCAGGTGCTCACCGACTGCATGGACGTCGTCAACGGCGGGACCACCAGCGGCACCAAGGTCCAACTGCACACATGTAACGGCACCACCGCGCAGCAGTGGCGGACCGACTCCTCCGGCGAACTGGTCAACCCGGTCTCGGGCCTGTGCCTGACCGACACCAGCGCGGGCGCCACCAACGGCACCCAGTTGACCATCGCCACCTGCACGGCGGCCACCGGCCAGCGCTGGACGGTAGCGACGGCCTGACGATCCGAGGCTGAATTGACATGGAAATGTCAACTGTTCGTTACCCCGGGCCCCTTTCCCGCTTCGGTTCTACGCGCGGATACTTCGATTCTACGCGCGTACCACAGCTGATGCACGCCCATCTCCCCACGGAGGCACAGTCCATGACGTCTGTTCATCTCGCCCGCGGCAAAGCCGCACTCGCGGCAGCCGCCCTGTTCGCCGCCGGGTTGGCGGGGGTGGCTGTGACCGCTCCCACCGCGCATGCGGCGACCACGCACCGGGTGCTGTTCGACGACGCGCACGCCGAGACCGCGGGCAACGCCGACTGGATCATCAGCACCAGCATCCCGGACCCGCTGGCGCAGAACGCCAACCCCACCAAGGAGTCCGACTGGACCGGGGCGCTCTCGGCCTGGGGCGTCGCGCTGCAGAAGACCGGCGACTACAGCCTGAAGACCAGCACCAGCGCGCTGACCTACGGCACCGGCTCCGCGCTGGACCTGACCAACTTCGACACCGTCGTCATCGACGAGCCGAACACGCTGTTCACCACCGCCGAGAAGACGGCGCTGATGAACTTCGTGAAGGCCGGCGGCGGCCTGTTCCTGGTCTCCGACCACACCGGCAGCGACCGCAACAACGACGGCTACGACTCCCCGGCCATCATCAACGACCTGATGACCAACAACAGCGTCGACAGCAGCGACCCGTTCGGCTTCTCGGTCGATCTGCTGAACATCACCAAGGACACCCCGAAGGCCATCACCGACGCGAGCAACCCGATCCTGCACGGCGCGTTCGGCACGGTGACCGGCAGCAACATCTACAACGGCACCACCTTCACGCTCAAGCCGTCCGACAACTCCTCGGTCAAGGGCCTGCTCTACCGCACCGGCTACAGCGGCAACACCGGAGCCTTCTTCGTCACCAGCACCTTCGGCTCCGGGCGGGTCGCCGTCATCGGCGACAGCTCGCCGTTCGACGACGGCACCGGCCAGCCCGGCAACACCCTGGAAGACGGCTGGGACGACCCCACCGGAACCAACGCCCCGCTCGCCCTGAACGCCACCGCCTGGCTGGCCTCCGGCAGCGGCGCCACCGCCGGCGCGGTGAACCTGACCAACCCCGGCAGCCAGAGCACCACCGTCGGCACCGCCGCCTCGCTCCAGCTGACCGCCGGTGACACCGCCGGCGGCACCCTCAGCTACAGCGCGACCGGCCTGCCGGCCGGGCTGAGCTTGGACAGCTCCACCGGCCTGATCAGCGGCACGCCGACCACCACCGGGAGCTACTCGGTGACCGCCACGGCCACCGACTCCACCGGCCCCACCTCCTCGGCCGCCTTCACCTGGACCGTGTCGACCGCCGGCAGCGGCGGCGGCTGCACCTCCGCGCAGCTGCTCGGCAACGCCGGGTTCGAGACCGGCAGCGCCTCGCCCTGGACCGTCAGCGGCACCACCGTCTACAGCGGTAGCACCGAGCCCGCGCACAGCGGCAGCTACGCCGCCTGGCTGGACGGCTACGGGACCACGACCACCGACACGCTCGCCCAGTCGGTTGCCCTGCCGAGCGGCTGCTCCAGCTACACGGCCAGCTTCTACCTGCACATCGACACCGCCGAGACCGGCAGCACCGCATACGACACCCTGAAGGTGCAGGTGCTCAACAGCTCCGGCACCGTGCTCGGCACGCTGGCCACCTTCTCCAACACCAACGCGGCCGGCGGCTACACCCAGCACAGCTACAGCCTGGCGAGCTACGCGGGCCAGACCGTCACCCTGAAGTTCACCGGCGCCGAGGACTACACCAAGCAGACCTCCTTCGTCGTCGACGACGCCGCGGTCAACGTGGGCTGACCCGTCGGCTGTGTGCTTCTGACGGATCCTTGGCTGCGGACCGTTGGTGGTTCGTCGCGCAGTTCCCGCGCCCCTTGGGGGCTGCAACTGGCCCACTGCGGGTGAGTTGCAGCTACACAGGGGCGCGGGGAACTGCGCGACAAGCCATCTACGGTCAGCACCTGAGAGACTCAGTCGTACCCCGCGGGCCCGCTGGACTCGCGCAGCACCAGCCGGCACGGCACCGCCTCCACCCCGTGGTGCGGGCGTCCGTCGATGGCGTCCATCAGGTTGAGCGCCGCCACCCGGCCGACCTCGACCAGGTTGGTGTCCACCGTGGTCAGCGGGGGGCGTGAGGCCAGCGCCATCACCTCCCAGTTGTCGTAGCCGGCCACCGCGATGTCCTGCGGCACCCGCCGTCCGGCCTCGCGCAGGGCGTCGGTCACCCCGCGGGCTATCTGGTCGTTGCCGCAGAACAGTGCGTCGCAGTCGGGGTCCAGGCGCAGTACGATCCCGGCCGCCTGCCGGCCCCAGGCCTCGCTCCACTCGCCGAAGTGCACCCGTCCGGTGGCCGGTTCAAGGCCGGCCTCGGCCAGGGCCGCGCGGGTCAGCGCCGCCCGCTGGGAGGCGGCGGCATGGTGCTCGGGGCCGGTCACATGGGCGATCCGGCTGCGTCCCGAGTCGTGCAGATGGCGGACCGCGAGCCGGACGCCGTGCTCGTCGTCGGAGACCACCGAGGCGTCGGCCGGGTCGGTGGAGGGGCCCAGGGCGTAGACGGTGGGAATGGTGAGCGGGCCGGTCAGCGGCGGGCGGGGATCGATCCGGCGGCCCGCCACGATGATGCCGTCGACGCCACGCGCGGCCAGGGTGCGCAGGTAGTGCTGCTCGCGGATGGCGTCGCCGCGGGTGTCGCACAGCAGCACCGACAGCCGTCCGGCGCCCAGCGCGTCCTCCGCGCCGAGCAGCACCGGGATGCTGAACCGGCCGATGCTGTCCGTGGTGATCAGCCCCACGGTCCAGGTGCGTCCCGAAATCAGGCTCTGCGCAAGGGCGTTGGGCTGGAAGTTGAGCCGCTCGGCCGCCGAGAGCACCCGCTGCCGGGTCTCCGGGCGCAGCCTGCCCCGGCCGTTCAGCGCCTTGGACGCGGTGCTCAGGGCGACCCCCGCCAGCGTGGCGACATCGGTGAGGGTGGCCCGGTGGGGCGGGGGCGTGTCGGCTGACATGGGAAAACCGTATCCCACGGAGCGTCAGTTGAGCTACGGCACAACGAAATTGACGTTGTGCCAGATCATGGACCGGGAACAGCAGTTCTGTGAAAGCCATTGACGTCTGCTGTGGGCGTGCCTACTTTCTCGCTGGAAAAAGGGTTTCCTTCCAACCCAGGGGGTCCGTCCATGGCCGTTCCCGATCTCTCCACACAGACCACACCGGGTCCGCTGCGCCTCAGCGGTACTGCCCGGACCGCGCTCCGTCCGGCCCCGGGAGCGCAGGTGGTCGGGGGCTTCTGGCACGAGCGGCGCCGGATCAACGCCGAGGCGAGCATTCCGCAGGGGCCGGGGCTGCTGGAGACCGCGGGAAACCTGCACAACCTGCGGCTGGCAGCCGGGACCGCGGAGGGGAGCTTCCGGGGGGACTACCCGTTCGTGGACTCGGACGTCTACAAGTGGCTGGAGGCGGCCTCCTGGCGGCTGGCCGGGATCGGCCCGGGGGAGGGCGGCCCCGCCGTGGTGCGGCTGGCCGACGACGTGGCCCGGATCATCGACCTGGTCGCCGGGGCCCAGCAGCCCGACGGCTATCTAAACACCTGGTTCCAGCTGACCAAGGGCGGCGCCCGCTACACCGACCTGAGCTGGGGCCATGAGCTCTACTGCGCGGGGCATCTGATCCAGGCGGCGGTCGCCCACCACCGCGCCACCGGCCAGACCTCGCTGCTGACCATCGCCGGCCGGTTCGCCGACCACCTGGTCTCGGCCTTCGGTCCCGGCCCCGACCGCGGCATCGACGGGATCGACGGCCACCCGGAGATCGAGACGGCGCTGGTCGAGCTGTTCCGGGAGACCGGCGAACGCCGCTACCTGGAGCTGGCCGGCTACTTCCTGGACCGGCGCGGCCACGGCCTGCTCGGCGGCGGCGCCTACTGGCAGGATCGGGTGCCGCTGCGCCGGGCCGCAGCCGTCGAGGGGCACGCGGTCCGCCAGCTCTACCTGCTGGCCGGGGCCGCCGACCTGGCCGCGGAGACCGGCGACCGCGAGCTGCATGCCGCGAACGAGCGGCTCTGGGAGGAGATGGCCGCCGGCAAGACCTATCTGACCGGCGGCCTGGGGGCGCACCACGACAAGGAGTCCTTCGGCGACCCCTTCGAACTGCCCACCGAGCGCGCCTACTGCGAGACCTGCGCCGCCGTGGCCTCGGTGCAGTGGAACTGGCGGATGGCCCTGCTCACCGGTCGGGCCCGGTACTCGGACCTGGTCGAACGCACCCTGTTCAACGGCTTCCTGTCCGGGGTGGGCCTGGACGGCCGCAGCTGGCTCTACGTCAACCCGCTGCAGGTGCGCGACGGCCACACCGACCCCGGCGGCGACAAGTCGGCGCGGCGCACCCGCTGGTTCCGCTGCGCCTGCTGCCCGCCCAACGCCATGCGGCTGCTGGCCTCGCTGCCGCACTACCTGTCCTCCACCGACGGCGAAGGACTGCAACTGCACCAGTACGCCTCGGGCCGCTTCAGCGGAGAGGCAGGCGGTCCGCCGGTCGTTGTGAACGTCAACACCGACTACCCCTGGCGCGGACGGATCGAGATCACCGTGGAGGAGGCCCCGGAGGACCGGGAGTGGACGCTGTCGCTGCGCATCCCGCACTGGTGCCGCAGCCACAGCGTCCGACTGGGCGGGCAGCGGCTGCCGGCGCCGGCCGAAGCAGGCTGGGTCCGGCTGCGGCGGACCTGGCGCACCGGCGAACAGGTGGTGCTGGAACTCGATCTGACGCCCCGTCTGACCGAGGCCGACCCCCGGGTCGACGCGGTGCGCGGCTGTGTGGCGATCGAGTGCGGACCGCTCGTCTACTGCCTGGAGGAGGCAGACCATCAGGGCGGGGGACTGGACCGGGTGGTGCTGGACCGCACCGCGCCGCTGTCGGCGGAGCACCGCCCGGACCTGCTCGGCGGCGTCACCGTGATCACGGCCTCCGGCAGACGCCGCCCCGAAGGGGGAGCGGCCGACTGGTGGCCCTACCGCACCGCCGAACCCGTGGCCGATCCGGCCGCCGGTTCAAGGGCTGCTGAGGACGAGCCCGCCGCGGACAAGCCTGCCGCGGATAGGGCCGCTGCGGACGACGCCGGGCAGCGGCTGGAGCTGACCGCCGTCCCCTACTACGCCTGGGCCAACCGCGAGGACGGCGGCATGCGCGTCTGGCTGCCCACCCGCTGACCCGGGATGCACAGTGCCCGTCCTGTTCCACCCATCCACCCCATGGGAAAGGACCCTCCGTTGCGCAGAGCCCCCACAGCCTTAGGCGTACCGCGCCGCAGGACCGCCTTCGCGGTCGTCGCCGCGCTGCTCGCCGCGCTGATTCCGTTCCTGGGCACGGCCGCCACCCCGGCGGCCGCCGCGTCCGCCTTCACCAGCACCGCGGTCGACCAGGGCAGTGGTGACTGCCTGGACGACCCCAACAGCCAGACCACCAACGGCGTGCAGCTGATCCAGTACTCCTGCAACAGCGGTACCAACCAGAACTGGACCTTCACCCCGGTCTCCGGCACCACCGCGAACTACACCGTCACCAGCTTCGCCGGCCTGTGCATCGACGTCTCCGGACGGTCGACCGCCGACAACGCCCAGATCATCCAGTACTCCTGCAACAGCCAGACCAACCAGCAGTTCACCCTGCAGCCGGTCGCCGTCTCCGGCGCGACCAACACCTTCAACCTGGTCGCGGTGCACTCCGGCAAGTGCGTGGCGCCCAGCGGGGACAGCACCGCCAGTGGGACCCTGCTGGTCCAACTCCCGTGCACCAGCGCCACCACCAGGGTCTGGCAGCTGCCCGGCTACGGCTCCGGAGGCTCCACCGGCGGAGGCGGCTATCTGGGCATCCCGGCCGTCGCTCCCAACGCCTGCCACAACAGCTCGCTCCCCAACGCCTACGGCACCAACTTCCCCACCCCGGCCGACCCCTACGGCCAGGGCTTCTCCAATGAGTCGGCACTCGGCTGGGACGGCAACTACTGGCCGGTCTTCTCCTACCTGTCCGGCTCCTACTTCGCCCGCGGCGTCCCCACCACCTACAACTCCGGCGGGACCAACATCTGCGGCGCGATGTACTCCTTCAGCATCTACCACACCGGTGGCAACCGGGCGGCCCAGTCGGTGCAGTGGAGCGAGGACAGCGGCTACCTGCCCGCTCTGACCACCTCCTTCACCACCGGGACCACCGCGGTGTCCATCAAGGACTTCGCGGACAAGACCACCATCGGCGGCAACCCGGTGATGCTGGTGTACACCCGGGTCTCGGTGACCGACAACGGCAGCAGCGCCATCACCCTGGACCCGGGCGGCACCGGCATCAACTTGGTGCGGCTGACCAGCAGTTCGCTCAACACCGTGCAGCCCGGCGCGACCAGCAACCATGACTACGTGGCCGCGGTGGACACCTTCGGCTCCAGTGCCGCGCTTCCCAGCGCCGCCACCCTCACCAGCAGCGCGCCCACCCTGGACAGCGCCTACAGCGCCATGGCGGCCTACTGGAACGGCCGGATCGCCGAGACGCCGACAGTCTCGCTGCCCAACAGCACCCTTCCCAACACCGGCAGCCTGGCCAACCCCGGCACCGCCCTGACCAACGCCTACAAGGCGGGCACCGTCTACGACCTGATCATGCAGGTCGGCGAGGCGCAGTTCTCCGCCGCCAACAACTACGCCTGGCTGCTCAACCACGACGTGCCGGGTGAGCTGATGGCCAGGTTCGAGACCGGCGACTTCCACGACGCGCAGAACCTGCTGCTCACCGCCAGGATCTCGGAGGACCCGAACTTCAACGAGCAGGGCGCCAACTGGTACTACGACGGCGACTGGAAGACCCCGGCCGCCTGGGCGCTCTATCTGGCCAAGACCAACGACACCGTGTTCGTCAGCCAGTACTTCCACGACGACGCGAGCGGCTCCAGCTCCTGGGGTCCCAGCCTCTACACCATCATGCACTCCATCTACCAGGGCCAACTGGTCTCCGACGGAGCGCTCGCGGCCAGCTACGACAACGACTCCTCGGGCCGCTGGCTCTTCGACGACTACTCGGCGCTGCAGGGCCTGGCCGCCTACAAGTACATCGCCACCCGGCTGGGCAACACCACCGAGGCGCAGTACGCCGACACCGCGTACACCTCGCTGCTCACCCACCTGAACACCCTGCTCGGCAGCAACGAGTCGGCCAACGGCTTCAACTACCTGCCCTGCACCGTGGACCAGCCCGACTCCGCCAACCGCTGCAACACCTACAACGACGCCAACTGGGCCTCCCCCGTCTGGATCGGCCAGAACCAGTGGTCGACCATGCTGGAGGGCGGCACCCTGACCGGCATCGCCGGCAGTGCCGCCCAGAGCGACGCCATGTACGCGTGGGGTTTCGCCAGGCTCGCCGCCAACGGCCTGCCCTACCCGACCTTCGGCGCCTTCAACGGCTACTCCACCGCCTACAACACCGCCTACGCCTCCGACGGTCTGTACGGCACCGCCTACCGCGACCTGCCGATCACCAGCTACGCCTGGCAGCTGGCGACCACCACCGGCGGTCCCAACGCCTGGTGGGAGGCGAACGGCAGCGGCCCGTCCAGCAGCAACCCCTGGATCGGCAACCACGCCGGACCCGAGTTCGGCGCCTGCCCGTACGCCTGGCCGACCTCGGCCCAGCAGCAGGGCCTGCTCGAGTCGCTGGTCGCCGAGGGCCTGTCCTCGACCGGCAGCGGCCCGTACACCTTCACCCGTCCGCTCTACATCGGCCGCGGCATCCCCAGCAGCTGGATCGCGTCCGGACAGACCGTGTCGGTCGGCAACCTCACCAACGCCTACAGCGCCTCGGCGGGGACCCGCAGCACCTACGGGGTCTCGCTGGCGGTCACCAAGCCGGGCAGCGGACGGGTCGTCACCGTCAGCCTCACCGGCACCCCGCCCGGCGGCACCGTCGCCGTCCAGCTGCCGATCTTCAATACCGTCGGCGTCACCGCCGTCACCGGCGGCAGTTACGACTCCACCTCCCACACCGTCACCGCGAACTCCGGCGCCACCACGGTGACCATCACCCTGGCCAGCTGACTCTCCGTCAACTGCGCTGTCCGATACACCTGCCATCCGCACGCCGGCGGCCGCCGCAGCGCGGCCGCCGGCCCGTCCGAGGAGTAGCCCCATGATCAGATCCAGGCCGCGCGCCGTACGCAGAGTGCTCGGCGCGGTCCTCGCCACCTTCGCGCTCACCGTCAGCGCAGCCTGCTCCAGCGGAGGCGGCTCCCACACCGCCGGCAGCGGGGGGAGCGGGAGCGGCAGCGGCGGCGCGGCCAAGGGAGTGACGATCACCCTGTGGACCCGGGCGGCGACCCAGTCGCAGACCCAGGCCCTGGTCGACGCCTACAACTCCAGCCATGCCAACCACGTGGTGATCACGTCCTACCCGAACGACCAGTACCCCGCCAAGATCGCCAGCGCGGCCGGGGCCAGGTCCCTGCCGGACATCTTCACCTCCGACGTGGTCTTCGCCCCCAACTACGCCGCGCAGGGGCTGTGGACCGACGTCAGCTCCCGCTTCGCCTCGCTGTCCTTCAAGGACAAGGTGGCCCCCTCGTTCATCAAGGCGGCCACCAACGGCGGCAAGCTCTTCGCGGTCCCGCACGACCTGGACCTGTCGGTCATGTACTACAACAAGACCCTCTACAAGCAGGCGGGCCTGGATCCGACCAAGCCGCCGACCACCCTGGCGGAGTACGCGGCGCAGGCCCGCGCGGTGGCCAAGCTCGGCGGCAAGGTGCACGGCACCTACGAGGGCGGCAACTGCGGCGGCTGCATCGAGTTCACCACCTGGCCCTCGATCTGGGCCGACGGCGGCCAGGTGATGAACGCCGACGGCACCACCAGCAGCATCGACTCCCCGCAGGCCACCGCCGTGTACCAGATCTACCGCAGCCTGTTCGCGGACGGCACCATGGCACCGGGGGCCAAACAGGAGGACGGCACCACCTGGCTCAGCGCGCTGCAGGCCGGCGAGATCGGCATCGCCCCGGGCCCGTCCTCCTGGCTGAACCTGATCGAGCAGAAGGGCGTCGACATCGGCGTCGCCCCGATCCCCGGGGTCAACGGCGGAACCTCCACGTTCGTCGGCGGCGACGTCGCCGGAATCTCCGCCACCAGCAAGAACGCGGACGCCGCCTGGGACTTCCTGTCCTGGTGCCTGGACGACCAGGCGCAGGTCCAGGTCGTCGCCAAACTGCACGAGATCATCGCCCGGACCGACCTGGCGCAGAACCAGTACGCCGTCAAGGACCCGAACGTGGTGACGATCAACCAGGTCCTGGCCAAGGGCCAGACCCCGTACGCACTCAACTTCAACGCCACCTACAACGACCCGCAGAGCCCGTGGACCACCACCCTGCGCGGCGCCTTCTTCGGGCCGAGCCTGGCCGGTGCGCTGTCCTCCGGACAGACCGCCATCACCGCCTCGCTCAAGCAGCAGGGATAGCCGGCAGGCACCGCCCTTCGCCGACGTCGGCGCCACGGGCCAAGCCCGTGGCGCCGCCCGCACGTCCGTTTGCCCGCACCCCGCACCACACGCAGGCCGCACCACACGCAGGCCCGCACCTCACGCACCTCATGCACCTTCCGCACGCGCCGCACGCCCCGCACGCACAGGGAGAGCACGCCATGCAGAGCAGCACGGCCACGCCGCAGAGTCCCGCCAGCGCGGCCGGTCCCGGCGGCCGGCGCCTCGGCCGCCGGATCCGGGTCCGCCCCGCCCCCCGGGGCCGCAACCGCAGACGGGAGCTGGCCGGGCTGGGCTACGCCACCCCCACCGCCGTGGTGGTGGGGCTGCTGTTCCTCGCCCCGCTGGTGCTGGTCTGCTGGATGTCGGTGAACCACTGGCCGCTGCTCGGCAGTCCGTCCGTCAACTTCCCGCACAACTACACCTCGGTCGCCGACGACAGCCTGATCGGCAACGCCGCCTGGTTCACCGTCAAGTACACCCTGGTCACCACCGTGGTGCTGTTCGCCGTCGCGCTGGGGCTGGCGCTGCTGGTGCAGCACCCGCGACCCGGCGTGGCGCTGCTGCGCACTGCCTTCTTCCTGCCCGCGGCCGTCGGCTTCGCCACCGCGTCGCTGCTGTTCCTGGGGCTGCTCAGCAACGCCATCGGGCCGGTCAACCCGCTGCTGCAGGACCTCGGGCTGATCAACAAGCCGGTGGACTGGATCACCGGCAGCCCCGGCGGCGCCCTCGGCTCCACCGTCACCCTGGTGACCTGGCGCTTCGCCGGGTTCAACATGCTGATCCTGCTCACCGGACTGCAGGCGATCCCCAGCGAGCTCTACGAGGCGGCCAGGATGGACGGCGCCAACCGGCTGCAGACGCTGCGCCGGATCACCCTGCCGCTGCTGCGCCCCACCATCGCGCTGGTGCTGATCATGATGATCACCGGTTCGCTGCTGGCCTTCGACCAGTTCTACATCCTCACCAAGGGCGGCCCGGACAACAGCACCACCTCGGTGGTCATGATCATCGTCCGGGACGCCTTCGTCCGTTTCGACCTGGGCGCGGCCGCGGCCCTGTCCGTGGTGGTGCTGGGGATCCTGGTGCTGCTCAACGTCCTGCAACTCTCCCTGCTCCGCCGCCGCGAGGAGCGCTAGCCATGACGAGCACCAGAGAGGCCACCATGACAGGCAACCGCCGGTTCCGGCGCGACGCGGGCAAGCTCGGCTACTACGGCACCGCGGGGGCGCTGGCGCTGCTCTTCCTGTTCCCGCTGCTGTGGAGCGGCTGGGCCTCGGTGAAGACCCCGCACGGCTTCGGCCTGACCAACTACCGCAACATGGTTCACTACGGTGACGGCATCGGCACCTACCTGGTCAACAGCGTCGAGGTGACCACGATGACGGTCTGCGGCACGCTGCTGGTCTCCGTCCTCGGCGGCTACGCCTTCGGGCGGTTCCGCTTCCCCGGCAAGAACCTGCTGTTCCTGGCCACCCTGGCGATCCTGATGGTTCCCTACCCGACCATCCTGATCCCGCTGTACGTGCTGCTGGGGAAGATGGGGCTGCAGAACTCGCTGATCGGGCTGTCGATGGTGCTGGTGATGTTCCAACTGCCGTTCGCCACCTTCATGATGCGCAATTCCTTCGAGGCGGTGCCGCAGGAGCTGGAGGACTCGGCCGCGGTGGACGGCTGCGGCAGCTTCACCACACTGACCCGGGTGATGATCCACACGGTGCGGCCCGCCGTGGTGACGGTGGGTCTGTTCGCCTTCCTGGCCGCCTGGAACGAGTTCTTCGCGGCGCTGATCCTGCTCAACTCCTCGGACAAGTTCACCCTCCCGCTGGCCGTGGTGAGCATGGAGGGCCGCACCTTCGGCTCCATCGACTACCCGACCCTGCAGGCCGGGGTGGTCTTCATGGCCATCCCCTGTCTGGTGCTGTTCCTGCTGCTGCAGCGCAGCTATGTGCGCGGCTTCATGACCGGGGCGCTGCGCAGCTGACCGCGGGCGGTGGAGCCGCCGGCGCGGCTGAGCCCCACCATCACCTCGCCCTCGGGCGCGGAGCCGTAGTCGGTCACCGGGATGCTGTGCAGCCACGTGGCGCAGGCCACGTTGCAGACGCCGACTGTGCTCTGGGTCACCCGGTACTGCCGGTGGGTACTGACCGGAGTCTGCATGCTCCGGCGGGCCGTTCGCCGTCGACGCGTCCTATGGGGCGCGCCCAGGCCGGCACCGGCACGCCTGGGCACCTGCGTCTGGGCCGGCTGCAGCAGACCTGGCTGCCGCGCGCTCCGGTCGTTCGGAAGGGTGCTCGCCGCCGGAGGCCGGGGCGGACGGTGATTCCCGTTGCTGGGGTACTGAGACGCAGGTCACGGGCCTGGTGTGGTTTACCGCACTTCAGGCCCGATTTTCTTGCTCGTTGCTCCGGGTGCGTGTGACGGTGTTGAAGGCAGGCGAACGGAATGCCTGCTGGGAGTTGAGTGAGCGACGCGCTTCGATGCCGTCCTCATACCTAGTTCGCTCCCCTGCTCGGTCGGGCCTGTCGATGACGGCCGCCGGGCGCCGAATCCCTTGAAGCACCGTCGGCAGGTCGCCCGCGCGCGGCCGTGCCGACCGATGCGGGACTTCGGCATGCCCTCCGGCCAATGCAGTCCCATCGTCTCTGGAGTGACATGCTTCACACTGTCCGCACGTCCGCCGGTATCACCCTCACCTTTGTGCTCGCCTCCGCCGCCGTCACCGGCACGGCCTTCGCCGCCACCAGCGGCTCCTCGAACGGCACGCACCACGTCCAGGTCGCCGCGGCCCAGGCCGATGCGGCCGCGAGGGCCAAGGCCCAGACGGCTGCGGCCCAGACGGCTGCGGCCCAGACGGCTGCGGCCCAGACGGCTGCGGCCAAGACGGCTGCGGCCAAGACGGCTGCGGCCAAGACGGCCGCCGCCAAGGCCGCCGCGACCAAGGCTGCTGCCGCCAAGACGGCGGCGGCCAACGCTGCCGCGGCCAAGGCGAAGGCCAAGACGGCGACCCAGGCCACTGCGGTGACCTACGCGGACAACCTCGACGGCTGGATCGCCGAGGCTCGCGCCGTCCTCGCCGCCGACGGCGACCAGGTTCCCTCCGCCGCGTCCATCAAGGCGCGTGCGATGACCGAGTCCTCGGGCAACCCCGGCGCCGAGAACCACTGGGACGCGAACCAGTCCCTCTACGGCGGCACCTACGGCCTGCTGCAGACCATCAAGCCCACCTTCGCCGAGTGGAGCCTCCCGGGTCACAAGGACATCCTCAACCCGGTCGACTCCATCATCGCCGGCGTCCGCTACGCCAACGACCGCTACGGCTCCTTCGACACCGTCGCCTACACCAAGGCCGGCTACTGACCGTCGCAATCGGCGCGCGCTCCGGTCGGCGTGATACCTGTACCAGGTGGCCATCACCCCGGACGCCGACGCGCGCACCTTCGACGCCTTGCTCTGCGATCTCGACGGAGTGGTCCGCTTCTACGACCACTCCGAGGTCAACCGCCTGGAACGGGCCGCCGGCCTGGCCGAGGGCGCGACCATGCGGATCGCCTTCGCCCCGCACAACGACCTGCCGTTGCTGCTCGGCCGCATCAGCAGGGAGCGGTGGGCCCAGGCCATCGCCGGTGACCTGCTGGCCCATGGCTTGACGGAGAGTCAGGCAGTCACCCTGGGGCGGGTGTTCAGCACCGTGCCGTCCTGGGTCGATCCCGGGGTGGTGGACCTGCTACGACGTGCTCGGGCAGCCGGCTGCACCCTGGTCCTGGTGACCAACGCCACCACATGGCTGGAACAGGACCTGGCCGCGCTGGGCATCGCCGACCTGGCCGACCACATCGTCAACAGCTCCCTGGTCGGCGTCGCCAAACCCGACCCGCGCATCTACCGCATCGCCGCCGAGCGTGCCGCGGTCCCCGCCGACCGCTGCCTCTTCGTCGACGACCGCCAGGAGAACATCGACGCCGCCCGCGCCCACGGCATGACCGGCCTCCTCTACCGTGAACCCGCCGACCTGCGCACGGCCCTGGCACCGCTGCTCACCGATCGATCCGGCTAGTCCGCCGTGACGACCAGGTCGTTGGCGCGCAGGGTGTCGGCCAGCCCGGCCGGGGCGGTGCTGAGGGAACCGGCCGTGTAGGGCGGCCGGGGGTCGTACTCGTTGACCAGTTGGATCTGCTGGGCGACCGTTTCGCCGGCGATGCGGCCGGCCAGGTCGAGGGCCAGGTCGATCCCGGCCGACACGCCCGCCGCGGTGGCGTACTTGCCGTCGAAGACGGCCCGCTCCGGCACCGGGACGGCTCCGAAGAGGCGCAGTTGGTCGAGGCAGATCCAGTGCGAGGTGGCCCGCCGTCCTTTGAGCAGACCGGCGGCACCGAGCAGTAGGGAGCCGGAGCACACCGAGGTGGTCCAGGCAGTGGTGGCGTCGATGCGGCGGATCCACCCCAGCACCTCCTCGTCGGCCAGGAGACCGGCGGTTCCGGGTCCGCCGGGTACCAGCAGCAGGTCGGCGGCGGTCACCTCGTCCAGTGGGACGTCAGCGGTCAGGGCCAGGCTCCCCAGGTCGGTGCGCACCGGTCCCGGGCGGGTGGCGGCGAAGACAACCTCGGCCCCGGGCAGCCGGCCGAGCATCTCGTAGGGGCCAACGGCGTCGAGGGCGGTGAAGCGGTCGTAGAGCAGGATCGCAATGTTCAAGGCAGCTCCTTCGGAGCGGTAGGGACGACGGGGGAGTGGGGGCGGAAACGGCGTCGGTACTCGGCCGGTGACACCGACAGGGTGCGGACGAAGGCACGGCGCATGGATTCGGCGGTGCCGTAGCCGCAGGCCCGGGCGATCTGCTCGACGCCGTCGGCGCTGTCCTCCAGGCGGCGCCGGGCCTCCTCCAGGCGGGCCGCGTCAACGTAACGTCCCGGCGTGCGGCCCACCTGGGCGGTGAAGGCGCGGGCGAACTGACGGGGCGACAGTGCGGCCCGGTCGGCCAGAGCCTCCACCGACAGATCGGCGTCGGGACGGGTGGTGATGTAGTGCTGCACCTCGCGCAGCACGTCACGCTCGGCGGACTGCGTGGCCAACTGTGTGCTGAACTGCGCCTGGCCGCCCGGTCTGCGCAGGAAGACCACCAGGTGACGGGCCACCAGAAGGGCCGTCTCCCGGCCGAGGTCCTCCTCCACCAGGGCCAGCGCCAGATCGATGCCGGCGGTGACCCCGGCGGACGTGCACACCGGGCCGTCGCGGACGAAGACCGGGTCCGGATCGACCTCGACGTCGGGGAAACGGCGGGCCAGCGAATCGGCGTAAGCCCAATGCGTGGTGGCCCGTCGCCCGGCCAGCAGGCCGGCTTCGGCCAGCAGAAACGCCCCGGTGCACACCGAGACCACCCGCTCGGCGCCGACCGCCAGTTCGCCGATCCGCCGGACCAGACCGGGATCCGGCCGCGCGGTGGCGGTGCCGCCGGGCACCAGCAGCGTATGTGGCGGCTCCACCAGGTCCAGATCCCGATCCGGCAGCAACCGCAGTCCGCTGGAGCACCGAACCGCCGCACCGCCGGCGGCCGCCGTCGTCACCCGGTACGAACCGTCGCGCACCCCGGCTCCGGCGAACACCTCCGCCGGCCCGCTGACATCAAGGCTCTGCACGCCCTCGAACAGGACGATGAGCACATCACGGCTGGTCATACGGACCAGCCTGGCATCGGCGGCCGATGGCAGCAATGACAGGTTCCCCACCTTTTCTGCCATCGGAGGTGGAACGGTCAGTCACGGAAAACCGGGTGACCGGGGTGCGATCGGATCCCTAGGGTCGGCGGCATGGACAGTGCCGAGCGACCACTGCTGAATGTCGTCGACGTCGAGGCGACCTGCTGGGACGGTCAGCCGCCGCCAGGGGCGGTGAGCGAGATCATCGAGATCGGTCTCACCGTCGTGGACCTCGGCCGGGGCGAGCGGGTCGGGCGGCACCGGGTGCTGGTGCGGCCGAGTCGATCCACCGTCAGTTCCTTCTGTACCGACCTCACCGGGCTCACCCAGGCCGAGGTGGACACAGGTCTCGGCTTCGCTGACGCCTGCCGGCTGCTGGCCGTCGGACACCGGGCCGGGGCACGCCCCTGGGCCAGTTGGGGCGACTACGACCGGCGCCAGTTCACCCGTCAGTGCGAGTCCACCGGCGTCGTCTACCCGTTCGGGCACCGGCACACCAATGCCAAAGTGGCCTTCACCGAGGCCTATCGACTGCGCAGGCGCCCGGGTATGGCGCAGGCGCTGCAGATCGCCGGACTGCCGCTGGAGGGACGCCACCACCGGGGCGAGGACGACGCCTGGAACATCGCCGCGCTGGTGCTGCAGCTGGCCGGTCGGGGTGAGTGGCCCTTCGAGTAGGCGCGATCAGGCCGTGGGAGCCGTCGGTGCCGTCGTTCCCGGGGGCTCGCGCAGTTCCTCCGGGAGCAGGTCCATCAGCAGGCCGTCGTGGAAGCTGCCGTCCTGGCGGCGTTCGTAGTGGCGCATCACGCCGACCGGGCGGAAGCCCAGGCTGCGGTACAGGCTGATCGCGGGCGCGTTCTCGGTGTCCGGGTCGATGGTGAGCCGGTGGTGGCCGTCGGCGTCCAGGAGGTGGCGGGCCAGGGTGTGGACGGCGTCGGCGCCGATGCCGCGGCGGTGCCAGCCCGGGTGGACGGCGATGTCGATGCCGGCGCTGCGATAGGCGGGGGTGGGCTCCTCGCAGGACTGGATGATGCCGACGACGTCGCCCTGGTACTCGATCGCGTAGCTGCGGATGTCCTCGGGCGGCGCGCAGGCCTCTGCGGCCTCCTCGTCCGGGTCGCCCCACCAGCGGGCCACCTCCGGGGTGGCCAGGATCTCGCGAAAGCGCCGACGGTCCGACTCCTCCGCAGGGCGCAGCCTGACCGACCGTCCGCTCAGCACGTCCACGGGCTCCATCTCCACCATGCCCCTATTGTGGCCGCCTCGGACCTGGACACTCCGCGCCCCGCCGCTGAGGTGGTGCCCGGCCGCGACCGGCGAGGGTGGGCACCACCGGGGAGCAGCCGTATCCGGATGCGAGCGTCGACCGCCTGGGCGCCTCCGTCAGCGACGTCCTTGTGCCGCGTGGTGGTGTGGCTAACGCGCTCGTTGCGGTGCCCCGCCGTCACCGGTGGCTGCGGTGCGCCGTCTCCGGTCCGACGACGCGGAGCAGGTCGAGGGCGTCCGCGCTGGGGGTGCCCGGCGGGGGTGTGAAGACCAGTAGCCGCTGGTCCTCGGCCGGGCTGAGCAGCGCCTCGACGTCGAACTCGATCGGCCCGATCTCCGGGTGCAGCACCCGCAGCCGGCTCTGCCGCCGCACGGCGACCTCGTGGCGGTCCCACATCTCGGCGAACTCGTCGCTCGCCTTCCGCAGCCGGGCGACCAGCGCCGCCGCCTCGGCGTCGCCGGACCCGCGGCGCGCCACCGCGGTGCGGAGGTCGGCGACGGCCATCCGGCCGTGCCGCTCCTGCTCCGCCGGCGGGTAGGCCTCGCGGACGAACGGGTCGGTGAACCACCGCCAGACGATGTTCCGGTCCGGCTCGTCCACCGTGCACACGCAGCCGAACAGGGCCTCGGACACGGCGTTCTGTGCCAGCAGGTCGCCGAGGTCGCCGAGGATCTGCGCCGGGGTGCTGGTCAGCTGGTCCAGCAGGTAGAGCATCCCGGGCCGGACATGGCTGCCCGCCCGGCGTCCCTCCGGCGGGCGGTGCCCGGACAGTACGAACAGGTGGTCGCGCTCGTCCTCGGTCAGCCGCAGCGCCCGGGCCAGCGCGGCGAGCAGCTGGGTGGACGGCTGCGGGCTGCGCGCCTGTTCCAGCCGCATCAGGTAGTCGGCGGACATCCCGGCCAGCTGGGACACCTCCTCGCGGCGCAGCCCGGGCGTCCGGCGCCGGGGCCCGGAGGGCAGCCCGACCTCGCTGGGGCGCAGCCGCTCGCGCGACCGGCGCAGGAAGTCGGCGAGTTCACGGCGGTTCATCTCGGTCCGCATGCCTCCCATGATCCCGCATCGGCACGCCGAATCCGTCGGCGGACCCTGGGACCGCTGGTCCTAGGCAGGACGGTCCACTCCCCGTGGAGCAGCCGGCCACCGGCATGCGCCCGAGCGCCAACCTGTTCCGCCAGGTCGGCGCCGACCTGAAGCTGGACATCCGCGCCGCGCTGCCGCGCATCCAGGCGCCGACCCTGGTGATCGGGTGCACGCTGGACGCGCTGATCCCCGTCGCGAACTCCCGCGAGCTCGCGGCCGGCATCGCGCACAGCCGCTACGCCGAGCTGGAGAGCGGCCATGTCTCGCGGGCCGAGCGGCCGGCCGAGCTGGCCGGACTCGTCTCGGACTTCCTCGGCGAGGCCGCCTGACGCCGGACTTCGCGGGCCCGGGCCGCCGGGGCGGGGGGTGGACGGGGCGAGCCGGGGC
>NZ_BBPM01000009.1:133811-184405 GCF_000787775.1 Streptacidiphilus carbonis
GGGGGTGGACGGGGCGAGCCGGGGCGGGCGGTGGTCAGCGGGGGAGGCGCAGGCCTGCGATGAGGAGTTCGACCAGTCGGCGGGCGTCGTAGCGGGGGTTGTTGTCCCCGCCGATGCACAGGTTGCCAACGCCGCGCATGAGTTCGTAGGAGTCGATGTCGGAGCGGATCTCCCCGGCGGCGACTGCGGCTGCGAGCAGTTCGGCGCAGACCGGAAGGAGCCGGTCGAGGAAGTAGGTGTGCAGCGCCTCGAAGTCGGTGTTGCCGGACTGCAGCACCACGGCGAGCCCGTGCTTGGTGACCAGGAAGTCGACAAAGAGATTGATCCACCGCCCAAGTGCGGCGTGCGGGGTCGCGCTGGTCTCCAGCAGCGCCGGGCCGGCCTGGGCGCAGGCTTCGACCTGGTGCCGGTAGACGGCGATGATGAGGTCCGCGCGGGTGGGGAAGTGGCGGTAGATGGTGCCGGTTCCGACACCGGCCCGGGCCGCGATGTCGCGTACCGGCACCTCGACACCGGCGGTGACGAAGAGCGCTGCGGCCGCGTCGAGCAGTGACTCCTCGTTGCGCCGGGCGTCCGCCCGCTTGGGGCGTGCCGCGCCGCCTGCGCCGCCTTGGCCTTCGTTCACCGCGCCGCCCCTCTGTGTCTCCTGCGGTCTCCTGTGCCGGGTCTGTGTCGGCCCGGTCAAGCGGATCTGAGTTCCGTATGGATTCGGGTCCACGATCCGATGGTGAGTCTAGCCGACGCAGGTCTGCTGCTCCCCTCCCGGTGAGCCTTCTCTCGGAGGCATTCCAGTAAGCGGAGTGGCGTTCCGCTATGACTGCGACGATCAGGCGTCGGGGCGTGCGGCGGCGATGAGCTGCGGGCCCCAGACCGGGTCGTGGGCGACGTCCGGGAGGACGGCGACGACGGTACCGGTGTGCTCCGCGTGCACCATCGCACCGCCGCCGAGGTACACGCCCACGTGGTGCACCGGGCCGCCAGGGTGGGCGAAGAACAGCAGGTCACCGGGGATCAGCTGGTCCAGGGGAACCGGACGGTCCTCGGCGCGCTGGTCCACACTGTAGTGCGGCAGCAGGACACGGCCGTCCGTTCCCTGGTACCAGGCGAAGAGAGCGAGCCCACTGCAGTCGAAGCCGATGGTGTGGTCGGCCATGCACACGCCCTGCAGATAGCCGTTGACACCGTCGCAGAAGCCGAGAGAGGGTCCCCGCGGACCGCCCCCGCCCCAGGCGTACGGCGTCCCCAGCTCGTGCAGCGCGGCTGCGGCGACGCGTTGGCCGGTGTCGCGTTCAGCCGTGGTCGCGGCTGCTCCGTCGCAGGCGGCAGCGGTGCCGGTGGCCGAGATCCAGAGCAGCAGCGCGAGCGCGGTGCAGACCACCGGACCGCGGCGCGTCGGCGTCCGGCGACGACGGTGAGGGGCTTGTGTCGGGTGCACTGTCGGATTCCATCGCCTCGGCGGTGCGGGGCTGCCGCAAGCGGCCATCGGTGGGCGAGTCCCGCAGCGTGATGATGTCGCCGGTAACCTGGGGGACCCCGCCCCCACGTTCCGAGGACCTCGCATGCCCCGCCGCGACCGCACATCCGCATCGCGGGACCCGCTGCCCGGCTACCTGGCCGGACTCGACCACGGGGCGCTGGTCCGGCTGCTGCTGGAGGCGGCCGCCGAGGCCCCGGCGCTGGGGGAGCGGCTGCGGTCGGCGGCGGTCCTGGCGGCGCTCCACGCGGCGGGGAGCGATCCGGGCGCGGCCGAGGCAGCCGTCCGTGCGGCGCTGCAACCGGTGGCCCCGCTCGACGCCGCCCGGACGCGGCTCTACGCCGAGCAGGCCGCGGCGGTGGTCGGCTTCCTCGGACAGACCCTGGCCGAGGGCGGCGCCGGTCTGGCGGTACGGCTCGCCCAGCAGGCGATCGAGCAGCTCGGTGCGGTGACGCCCCAGGCCGAGGACTCCGCAGGCAAGCTGCGCGAGGCCGCTGTGAACCTTGCCGAGCTGCACCGGGAGGCCTCTCTGGACGCCTCCCTGAAGGGCTGCTCCGACCCGGAGGAGCTGGCGGGCTGGCTCGCCGAACGCCATCTGACGGCTGATCAGGATGTCCCGTACGCCATTGACGCCTACGCGGAAATCCTCGGCGACCGCGGCCTCGACGCCTACAACAGCGCCCTCTCCGCCGCCTTCGACCGCAGCGCGCCCGGCGAGCGACGCGCCCTGGCCCGTCGTCTGGAGGCCGTGCACACACTCCGCGGCGACACCGACGCCCTGGTCGCGGTGCTCGCCACCGACCTGGGACACCCCAGCCGCCATCTGCGCATCGCCGCACTGCTCGCCGCCGCAGGGCGCGTCCCCGAAGCCCTCGAATGGGCCGAGCGGGGTCTCGCCCTGGCTCCGTCCGGCCGTGGGCCAGACGCGCCGCTGCTCGCCTTCGTCGCTGAGCACTACCCGGTGGTCGGGCGAGGCGACGAGGCCGTCGCGCTGCTCCGGGAGCAGTTCCAGCGCCGCCCGGACCACGACGCCTACCGCGCCCTGGTCGCGGCCCTACCCCCTGAGGCCGCGGCCGGGCAGCGGACCTGGGCACTGGCCGAACTGAACCGTCGCGCGGCCCGTCCCACCACCCGCAGCTGGGAGAACCCGGCCTCGCCGCTGATCGAGTTCCTCCTTGCCGACGGCGACCCCGACGCCGCCTGGGCGGCAGCCCGCCAGTACGGCGTACCGCACCGTGCGCTGCTCCGGCTGGCAGAGCTGCGCGCGGACACCCACCCGGCCGACGCGATTCCCGTCTACCGGCAGGAGATCGACGAGCAGATCGACCAGCAGACCCGCGACTCCTTCCGCGCCGCCGCCACCTGGACCGCACGCCTCCGCGACCTCTACCGAACCCTGGGCACCCCGGAGGAGGCCGTCCGCGTCATCGCCGAACTCCGCGCCACCCACAGCACCAAGGGCAGCCTGCTCGCCGAACTGGACGCCCACGGCCTCTGACCGGCGTGGCGGGCGATGGTCAGACGACGCAGAACTCATTGCCTTCCGGATCCTGCAGCACGACGCCGTACTGCCCCATGTCCGGCTCGTCCATGACCCGGAGCACCTTGGCACCGGCCTCGGTGAGGCTTTCCACCATGCCGGCGACCCGCTGCGCGCGGACCGCCAACGGGACGCCACGCCCGCCGCCGACCTTCAGGTCGAGGTGGATGCGATTCTTGGCGGCCTTGGGTTCCGGGACCTGCTGGAACCACACCCGCGGCCCTCGCCCTGCGGGATCGACGATCGACTCCGGGGTATCGCCGGCACCGTCAGGCAACTCCTCCTCGGGCACCCCGCTCGCTGCCCAGTACTCCCGCCAGGTGCCATGGCCGTCGGGCGGCGGCTCCGGTACATATCCAAGGGCCTTGCTCCAGAACGCCACCAGCCTCTGCGGTTCGGCGCAGTCGATCGTCAGTTGCAGCGTCATCTCCATGGCGGGAGCCTGGCAGACACGTCTGACATTCAATGGCAGCCGCACGGAGGGGGAGACCAGATGCGCTATGCGGGATCTGACTCGTGGACGATCAGCATCCGCGAGTGGGAGCAGCAGTTGGAGTGGGCCCTGTGGCTGCGCGCCGCCGAGCGCATCCCCGTCCCGGCAGGCGGCGCGATCCCCGGCCCCTTGGACATCGACCCGCTGCCCGAGCCGACCACGGACGCAGGAGAGGCCCTGGCCGACGGTTGGCGCTTCTGGTGGCACGCGGTGCTGAACCTGCAGTCCGATCCCCGACGCGGTGTCGGGACCGTGCCCGGAGGACCGCTCAGCGAGGGCTGGTTCGTTCCGCCCGACTTCGAGGCACTGGCCCCGCACCCTGAACTGCAGCGTCTGGTCGCGGCCCGTTGGCCGGAGATGGCGCACTGGCAGAACGCCCGCAAGAGCGCCGGGATGGCTGCCCTGAGGGATGCCTCCGGCCCCGCTAACCGGCTCAGCTGCGAGGGCGACATCGTCCGCGCCGTCGAAGCCGAGATCGGCCACCGGGCCGCGCCCTTCGCCCTGTGCCTCGTCCTGATCCCCGTGGCCGACGATGAGTTCCGCAGCCTCGGAGCCCGCACCTTCCTCGTCCCGGAACACCTGCGCGGCACGCCGACCTACGCCAACTGGCTCCACCGCCTGATCCGAGCCGTGGGCTGAAACCTCCGGCCAGGTTCATGAGTTCTGCGATGGACCCGACGGATCAGGATGTCTCACGTTCTTGCTCCTTGACCAGGCAGAAGGGATGCCCGGCCGGATCTGTGAGCACCCGCCACCATTTGCCCTCCCCCGGCTGGTGCTGCGGTTTGCCCGCGCCCAGGGCCAGCAGTTCGGCCTCCGCCTCGTCAAAGTCCTGCACTGCGAAGTCGAGATGGAACTGCTGGGGGACCGTCTGGTCGGGCCAGCACGGAGCCCGGTAGTCGTCGACCCGTTGGAAACCGATGAAGAGTCCGTCTTCCCGAGTGATGCCGGCGAAATCAGCGTCCGACTTCGGGTGGGGTTCGAGGCCGGTGGCCCGCTGATAAAACGCCGCCAGAGCCACCGGATCGGCACAGTCGAGCGTGATGGCGGCCAACTTCATCTGCATCGGCATGGCAGCTCCCGTCCATTCGATTCCCATCGAGAGGCGAATCCTTGTGATTCACAGCCTAGTGCCGCCCGACAGGCTGGCAGTGCCGCCGCTTATGGGACGTCAACGATCGCTTGGTGCCTCTGTTGTGTGGCCTGGCGGGACGGAAAGTAGAGTCGCGTGGTGACAGCGTGCTCTGGGCGGACCCAGGTGCTTCCGAGAGGTTGGTGCCCTGGTGAGGGTTGGCGTCGAGAGCTCTGAAGCGTCGCGTGGTGCGCGTCTGGCTGCCTACAGTGCGGTCTCCACGTCGCTGGCCCTGTGCAGTGATCGTCAACTGCACGACCTTGTGGATGCGGCTGCGCCGTTGGGTTCCGGCATCGGCGGGACCTCGGCTTTGCTGGAAGTCGCTGGGACCCCGGTCTTCGTCAAGCGACTTCCGCTGACCGATCTGGAAAGGCAGCCGGAGAACGTCCGGTCTACGGCGAATCTCTTCGGACTACCTGCCTTCTGCCATCCCGGCCTCGGGGTCCCTGGAGGGCCGGGCTTCGGGGCCTGGCGGGAGTTGGCCGTGCACACCACGACGACGAACTGGGTGCTCGCAGAGGACCATGAGGGATTCCCTCTCATGTACCACTGGCGGGTGCTGCCGCATCCCGGGCAGTCGCTTCCCGAGGAACTGGCCGACGTGGAGAAAGCTGTCTCGTACTGGGGAGGCGAACCCGAGGTGCGCCACCGGATCGAGGCACTTCGGGATTCCTCGGCGAGCATCGCGCTGTTCCTCGAGTACATCCCGCAGAACCTGCACGACTGGCTCGACGTTCAGGTCAATGCCGACGACGAGACGGCCGAGCAGGCATGTGCCAGGTGACGAAGGAGCTTGAGGCCATTACCTCCTTCATGAACGCCCGAGGGCTCCTGCATCTCGACGGTCACTTCCAGAACATCCTGACCGACGGGAAGCGTCTGTTCTTCGCGGACTACGGCCTTGCGATCTCCTCCCGGTTCGACCTGTCGAAGGAGGAGGTCGACTTCTTCGCCGAACACCAGACGTATGACCGCTGCTACACCGTCACCCATCTGGTCATCTGGCTCGTCACCGCCTTGTACGGGTACCGGGGGGACGAGCGCACCACTTTCCTGCACGCCTGCGCGCAAGGTGAACCTCCGACGGGAATCCCGCCGGGGATTGCGGCGATCCTCACTCGTCATGCCCCGCTCGCCGCAGTGATGACGGAGTACTACCGCGAGTTCCGCTTTGAGAGCAGGCAGACCCCGTATCCCCTGGAGGCGATCCGGGCATTGGGGTGAGCCGGCCCGTCCGGTCGGTGCTCTCTCGATTGATCTCCCGGACTCTGGACGTCAGAGACTCCCCGGTGGCGGGGCGCACCTGTCCAGGTAGGGCCTCCCACTCACGGCCGCCGCCACCGGGGCGGAGGTAGAGCATGCCCGCGATGACGTCCCGGACCACCCCGACACGGCCGGACCGGGTGTCGAGAACCCATTGCCCCACCTGCGGGGGCCTTTCGGCCCAGACGGCGGCGCTCACGACGCGTCCGCTGCAGTTGCCGGTTTCGGTGCGGCGCTCTGGGGCGGCTCTCCCTCGGCAGGCCGGAAAGTCACGCCGTCACAGGGGAGGCAGCGCCGGGTGCGGACGTTCACGCTGTTCTCCGATCCACCGCAGCAGGCACACTGCTGCGGCGTCATCGAGTACCACCAACCAACCATCGGCCTACCTCCGAAATCGAGTGCTCTAGTTCACTCTGTCGGTGGCCGAAGCACTCCGCAACGGTTCGTAGTGCACTAGTGTGCACCCTGACGCAACGTCATCCTCGTGGAGAGGTACGGCATTCGATATGGCGAGCTCGAAAACCTTTACGGTGATCGCTGATCACTTCCGCCAGCGGATTCTCTCGGGTGAACTGGAGCCCGGGGCGAAGCTGCCGACCAACCGTGAGATCAGCGGCTCCTGGCAGGTGGCCGCCGCCACGGTCAGCAGGGCCCTCCAGGCGCTGCAGGTGGAGGGTTTCATCCGCACCACTCCGAGAGGGACGTTCGTGGCCGACGATCCGCGAGTGGGTCTGAGCAGCCGCGACCGTCTGGCCAGGGTCCAACGCGTGAAGTCGATACTGGCCGAGGGCGAGACCAGCCGCGTAACCGATGCCGGTTTGGTCGTGCCGCCGCTCTACGTAGCCGAGCTGTTCGACCTGGACAGCGGGGATCAAGTGGTTCGGCGCGAGTGGATCAGCGGACGCGGCAGTACGCGGACCTGCTTCGCCGTCACCTGGTATCCGGCCCAGTTCGCTGCCCTGGTTCCCGATCTGCTGTCGACCGCTCCGGGGAAGAACGCCGGGCTGACCGCGCGGGTCCTCGAGGCCACCGAACGGATCATCACCCACGCCAGGGACGACATGCACGGCCGGGCCGCCGACGCCCGCGAAGCCTCTGGCCTGGGAATCCCGGTGGGATCCGCGGTCCTGGCGGGCGCGCACAGGTGGAGCGACGCAGCAGGGGTGGTGGAGTACGGGGAGTGGGTGCTCCCACCTAGGTTCACCATCGGCTACGAGTACGTCCCATAAGCCCGCTCGCGGCAGGCTCTTCCTGGTCTCCGCAGACGTACACCTCGTTCTGAGTCTCCATCAGGTTGAACGGGATCATTCAAACGGACCGTGACCGGCACTGCACGGCTGGCCGCCGTCCAGATCGTCGCGGTCCGCTGGACTCTGGCCGACGACAACGCCGAACACCTGGCCCGGGGTGTGACGGCCGACTCCCGGTACGACGCCGCGGTGGCCGACGCAGAACACGGCTTCGCGCTGCTGGAGCACGGACTACGGCAACTGCTGGAGCAGCACTGACCGTTGGCCACCGAGCCGGCGGACGCGGCCAATTCGTTTGCTCGGGGGCTCCGTTGTCAGGGAAGATCGCGGGCATGTTCTCGTCGAGTGAAAGCCGTCGTCCGAAGTCCGCTGAACTCGTCGAGGCGTGGGAGTCGCTGGAGGCCGGTGACACGCCTGCAGCGTTGCGGAAGCTGCGCTCCGGTGCTGAGTCACTGCCGTTGGGCGAGGTCGCGCTGGTCGTGGAGCGGGCGGCGGATTCGGCCGGGTTCGATGATCTGAAGGAGGCCTCGGCGAAGCTCGCCGATCAGCCGGAGGACGCGCAGAGCCTGTTCGACTTCGGGTACGCCTGCATCGAGCGCGGGCTCGACTACCTTGCCGTTCCGGCCATGCGCGAGGTACTGCGACGGTACCCGGACGCAGCCCTGCCACTGCGCGAGCTGGTGGCCGCCTACGAGGCGGAGACCCGGCACCGGGAGGCCGCCGACGTCCTGCTGGCGCACGAGGCGGCGTTGCAGGACTGGCCCGACCGCTACCTGCTGGTGTTCAACGCCCTCATGGCGGGTGACCTGGAACTGGCGAACCGTCAGTTCGCGTTGCTCACCGACCCCGAGGACGAGCAGTGGGTGCCACCCCGGGACCGGCTCGCGCGGATGCTGCGCAGGGCCGCGGCGGCCGCGGCCGTCACCGCTCTCGACCGGGAAGACCTGCGCGGTTGGCAGTTCGTCATCGGCGGCACCGTGCTCGGCACGCTGTCCCCCTACGGCTTCGCCCAGGGCATGCGGGGGCGGTACGCCTACTACCAGGACTCCTACGCCGAGTGCCGGCGCGGATTGCTGCGCCTGGGCACCGTCCTGGCCGCTGCCGGACTCCGGCCGGGTACGGTCTCGCTGCTGCCGGACCGGGACAGTCGGATCCTCGGCCTGGCCGCCGCGGAGATCCTCGGGCTTCCCGCAGAGTCCTTCGTCGCCGGGCGACGGGACACCGTGGTGATCGCCTACAACCTGGACGGCGTCATCGGCGAGGAGACCCGTGCCGCGGGCGGCGCCGCGCTCACGGCGCTGCTGGAACGCGAGCCCGGCCAGGTGCTGCACGAGCATGCGAGCTGCTGGACCGATGCGCCGCCGATCACCGCGGACAGCGTCGGCCTGCTGTACCAGTCGCTGGTGCCGCCGTGGGGTGCGCTCCTGCGTCAGGACGAGGACGGCCAAGTGGAGCGGACCGCGCCCGACGGCCGGTCGGTCGAGGAGCTGGCCGCCGAGATCGTGCGGGCCGGGCCGTCCACGGGCGACGGCGATCGCGAAGGCGACGGCGACGGCGGACGCGAAGGCGACGGCGGCACCCCGCCCGACAGCGACGAACTGCTGGCCGCGTTCGCCGCCGCCGTACGGGGCGAGTGGCTGCAGGGCGGTCGGCCCCCGCTCCGTTCGAGCGGGCCGGTTCCGAGCTCGCGCTTCCTGTGATCCGACGTCCTAGGGTGGTGGAGCGGGAGTCCAGCGGGATCGGAGACAGCTGATGGAGTATCTGAGTCTCACCGAAGTCGAGGCGGTGGCCCGGCGTGCCCACGCCGGGCAGGTGGACAAGACGGGCCGCCCCTACGCCGAGCATCTGGCCGCCGTGGCGGAGGGCGTGCGGGAGCGGGGAGGCGACCAGGAGCAGATCGCCGCCGCCTGGCTGCACGACTCGATCGAGGACGACGCGCTGTCGAGCGAATGGCTGGCCGGGGCGCCGTTGTCGGAGCGGACCAAAGCACTGGTCCTGGCGATGACCAAGCACCCGGACGAGGACCTCCGCGACTACGCCGCGCGGCTGCGGGCCGAGCCGGGCGCGGTGCTGATCAAGCAGGCGGACCTGGCGCACAACAGCAACCCCGGGCGGCTCGCCCAGCTGGACCCGGCGACGCGGATCCGGCTGCGCCGCAAGTACGCGCGGATGGACCGGCTGGTGCGCTGGGACCCGGCCGCCCCGGTCCCGGCGCGTCCCTGCGAGGGCGACCCGGGGGACGCGGCGCTGCTGGAAGGTCTGGACCGTGACCGCACCGACGCCTGGGAGACCCTCGCCGGGCATGTCCGGGACTGGCAGGTGGACGACGAGGACTACACCTGGGAGGAGAGCAGCCGTCGGCCCGACGGCAGTTGGCAGCTCGGTTACCCCGTCTACAGCAAACGGGTCGACTCGATCCACTTCGCGCTGTCCGCCGTCGGTGCGGTGACCCCGGCCTACCACTGGATGACGTTCGCACCGGTGCAGTTGAGCCGGGAGGAGACCTTCTCGCCGGCCGACGCGGTCCGCGCGGCCACCCAGGTCATCCGCGGCGAGCGCTTCGGCGACGGCACGATCGGCGCGGCGCTGCTGGACGGGACGCTGTTCGCCATCGCCGCCGCTCTGGTCGGCTGGTACGAGCAGGGCAGATAGCGAACGAACAGGGCAGAGCAGGTAGCGAGCAGGGCAGGTAGCGAGCAGACACACCGGCGGGGGCAGCAGCCGGATCAGAACGTCTCCGCCGCGGCCTCCACGATGCCCGCCACGCGGACCAGGTCGAGCTTGCCCTCCTCCTCGCTGCCGGGGGCCGCGGTGTAGATGACGATCTTGAGGTCGGCGTCGGTGTCGGTGAGGACGTCGCAGTCGATGGTGATCGGGCCGACCACGGGGTGGTGGATGGTCTTGCGGTCCTCGCGGTGCGTGCCGACGCCACCTGCCCGCCAGAGCCGGGCGAAGTGCGGATTCCCGTTGACGGTGTCGCACAGCAGGTCCGCCAGCCGCGGGTCGGCGGGGTAGCGGGCGGAGGCCCGGCGCAGGTCGGCGACGATGGCGCGGTCGGTGGCCTCGGCGTTCTCGGAGATGATCGGCCGGTCGGAGATGTGCGCCTTGGTCGCGGCGGTCGGGAACCGGGACCGGACCAGGTTCCGCTGGTCCGGCGCGACCGTCGAGGGATCGCCGATCAGCGCGGCCCAGCTGCGGTTCCACCAGAGCAGCCGCCAGTCGGCGGCGAACACGGCCACCGGTGTGGCGCCGAGCCGCTGCACGACGCGCTGGACCCCGGGCGGGATGTGATCGCTGATCATGCCGTCGCTCGGCGGTTGCAGACCGGCAAGTCGGTAGAGGTGGTCGCGCTCGTCGCGGCTCAGCCGCAGTGCCCGCGCCAGCGAGGCGGCGACCTGTGCGGACGGCGTGGTGGCCCGTCCCTGCTCCAGCCGCACGACGTAGTCGACCGAGACCCCGGCCAGCTCGGCGAGTTCCTCCCGGCGCAGCCCGGCCGCCCGCCGCACTCGGCCCGCGGGCAGTCCCACGGCCGCCGGGGTGAGCCGGTCGCGCCAGGATCGGATGGTGGCCCCCAGGCCGGTGGTGTCTGTGCTCATCCGTCCATTGTGCGGCGGGCGCGCGCAGTCAGGGTGGTACTGCGTTTCCTACCGTCGAAGCCTCCCTGGCTGTCCGTCCGTGCCGCGCCGAAGCTGGATCCATGGAAACCATTACCTTCATCACCGGGGCCAACAAGGGCCTGGGCTACGAGACCGCCCGCCGCCTCACCGAACTCGGCCACACCGTCGTCCTCGGAGCCCGCGACGCCGGGCGCGGACAGGCGGCCGCCGACCGGCTCGGCCTCCGTTTCGTGCGCATCGACGTCACCGACGACGCCTCCGTCGCCGCGGCGGCCGCCGACATCCAGGCTCACGAGGGCCGCGTCGACATCCTGATCAACAACGCCGGCATCATCGGGTCGCACGCTCCGGCGGAGGAGCTCACCGCGGCGGACGCGACCGCGGTCTTCGAGACCAATGTGATCGGCGTGGTCCGGGTCACCGGCGCGTTCCTGCCGCTGCTGCGCAAGTCGGCGAGCCCGTCGGTGGTCAATGTCAGCAGCGGCATGGGCTCGCAGGCGCTCACCCATGACCCCGGCCGGGTCGAGTCGCGGTTCGCCGCGCCGCTGTACACGGCCTCCAAGGCCGCGGTGACGATGCTCAGCACCCAGTACGCCAAGGCCCTGCCCGATATCCGGGTGAACGCGGTCGACCCCGGCTACACCGCCACCGACTTCAACGCCCACAGCGGCCCGCAGACCGTCACCGAGGGGACCGACGCGATCGTCGCCCTGGCGACCGAGCCCGCCGACGCCGGTACCGGTCGCTTCGTCGACCGCTTCGGCCCCGTCGCCTGGTAGCGGGTACCCGGGTACGGACGGGGGCCGCCCGTCCGTACCCGGGTCGGACACGCTCCAGTTGTCAGGAGTGCGGGAATCCGGGGAAGGAGCAGTGCTGCCCACCGCTGTGGCCGTGGTGTCCGGGGTCGGGGACTCCGGTGTCGGTGACGGTTACGCCGGGGCCGGCGGGGGAGAGGTCGGTGTCGTCGAGGGTGATGTTCGCGTAGGCGGCGGTCACCGAGGTGGCGTCCAGGTGGACGTGGCGCAGGGTGATCCCGGACGGGTAGTCCGCGCTGTAGCCCTCCAGGTCGGAGGTGGCGCCGGTGACCGAGTCGACGGCGGTGGCCCCGTCGATGGTGACCGACTTGAACCAGGGGATCGACGTTCCGGTCGGGGCCGCGTAGTTGGGGGTGACCACGATCAGGTTCTGCACGCCGGTCATGCAGGTGTCGGCATACGAGAGATTGGTGACGGTGCCGCCCGCGCCCGGGTAGCTCTTCACCCTGATGCCGTTGTCCAGACTGCTGACGTTGCCCCAGATGTCCTTTCCGTCCAGGGTGTTGTGGGTGAACTGGATGGCGTCCAGGCCGTAAGTGGTGCCGCTGCCGATGGACAGGCCGTGGGTGCCGTAGCAGTGCAGACCGCTGACGCTCACCTGGGACTCGGCGGCGTTGTTGGTGGTCAGCGCCACGCAGTCGTCGCCGTCCATCACTGAGGAGTCGGTGATGGTGGCCTCGGTGCTGGAGTCCAGGTCGAAGCCGTCGGTGTTGAGCGTGTTCGCCGGGGTGTCGACGGTGACGCCCCAGACGGTGGCGCCGATGCTCCTGGCGATGAACAGGTGCTGCTTGGCCGCGTTCGCCAGGGTGACATGGGCGAAGGTGACGTCGTCGGCGGAGTTGGACTGGATCAGCCGCGGGTTGACCTGCTTGAGGCCCTCGTCCTTGGCCGTGACCGCCAGGTCCCACCACGAGGCCGTGGTGCCCAGCACGGTCAGGTCGCCGCGGCCGTCGATCCGGCCCTGGTGCGCCCCGGTGCCGGTGCCCTCGACGCCCGCGTCACGGCCGTTGACCGAGACGAACGGGTTGCAACCGGTGCCGGTGGAGCCGATCGAGCCGCAGACCGCCTTGCCCGCCTGCTGGTAGGCGGTTGCGTCACGGGTGGCGTAGAGCGTGGCCTTCTCGCCGACCACCAGGTACTCCCCGGCGTGCACGGTGAGCGGCGCGGACAGGAAGTCGGCGGGATGGGTGCCCGGCGTGCGTCCGGTGGTCAGCAGCACGCTGGCGCCGGTGCCGGCGCAGGCGTCCAGCGCAGCCTGGATCCGGGCGGTGTCCGGCGGCGCGGCCTCGTCCGCGGCGCTGAAGAGCCGGTCCTTGCCGATGGTCAGAGCGGCCGTCAGAGTCCGGCAGACCGACGGGAGCCGGGGTTCGCTGACGGAGCGCCGGTCGCCGGTGGTCGGCGGCGGCGCGGTGGCGGCTGCGACCGGGTCCCAGCCGTCGGCCCCGGACAGGTAGGAGGCGGCGGTGTCGTCGGCGGCGGCGGCCTCGTCCAGCACCGGGCGGACGTCCGAGGCCGCGGTGGCGGCGCCGGGGCCGGTGTTGCCGTACTCGCCGTAGCGGCCACTGCTCCAGGTCGCGCCGGAGATGCCCAGCCAGGGCCCCGCAGTGTTGACGGCCTGGGGGAGCAGCGTGTCCCGGAACACCGCCTGGGGGTCGGAGTCGGTGGCCGGCTTCCAGGCCCGGCCCAGGTAGAGGGCGTTGTCGGCCAGGGTGGTGCTGACCGTCGAGCCGGTGACCAGGATGCCGTGGGACAGCGCGGCGGGGGTCGCCGGGGCGGTCAGATAGGCCTTGCTGTAGATGCCGTCGTTGAGCGCGTCGATGGTGGAGCGGTCCACGACCAGGCTGCCGTTGCCGAAGATGAAGTCGACGTCGCCGCTGACCTCGGAGTCGTAGACGTACTGGCGCAGATCGGTGGTGGCGGACGAGTCCCAGCTCAGCAGGGTGTCCTGGTGGCCGTAGAAGGCGTCGTGCAGGTACTGCTGCCGGTCGCCCTCCATGGCGATCGCCACGGCCTGGGTGCCGGTGACGGTGGGGTCGACGGTCTTGTCGAAGGTGTTGGCGAAGGTCAGGTACTCGGCGGTGAAGTCGTTGGCCTTCACGTGCACGGTGGCCGACCCCTCGGTGCCGTAGGCCTTGCCCGTGAGCGGGTTGACCTCCTGGTTGTAGTCGGCGGAGGTGATCACCACGTCGGCGGCCCGATGGCTGGCCCCCTCCAGGGTCAGGTGCAGCTTGGCCGCAGGGACGGTGACCCGCTCGGCGTAGCTGCCCGGGGCGATGGAGATCAGGTACGGGGTGGCCGAGTCGTCCGGCACCGCGTCCACGGCGGCCTGGACGGTGCTGTACTCCGCGCCGCTCTTGGCGACGGTGAGGGTGACGGTGCTCGTGCCGGTGGTGCTGGTGCTGGTGCTGGTGGCGCTGTCGGCGAGGGCCTGGCCGGTGGTGCCGCACAGGAGCAGTGCGGGCACACCGATCAGCCCCGCCGTCAGACGGCGGAGTCTCATGGGTCGGTTCCCTTTCCGGGAGGGTGGGTGCTCGGCAAGGAACGAAGGAGCGGGCGGGGTTCAGCCGTGCCGGGTCGGGTTCCAGCCCGACAGGACGGTCGCCGGATCGCTCCAGAGCGCCGCCTGAGCGGCCGTCAGCTGCTGGGAGCAGGCCAGTCGGGAGCCGGTGTCCAGCGGGCGTCCGGTCAGGTCGGTGGAGCCGTACTCCCAGAACTGCAGGTCGGCCCCGGCGGTGCAGTCCGCGTTGTTGAGCAGCCAGCCGGTCGGGGCGATCTGCGGGCCTATCGCCGTGTCGATGAAGACGGCCTGGCTGTGGGGGTAGACGGTGGGGTCGATCCGGCCCAGGTAGACCGATCCGTCGGCGACGCCGGCCGCGGCGGTCAGCCGGTCCCGCAGGAAGACATAGCCAGGGTGGCCGGCGTCGTTGCGGACCTGGGTGACATAGCCGGCGTGCAGCGACCTGATCTCGCTGTCCTGGATCAGTACCGCGCCGAATCCCCAGGTGAAGTCCACGTCCCCCTCGATGTAGCTGCGGGTGACGAAGCCGCGACCCTGGAGCCGCAGGGTGTCCTGGTAGGAGAGCAGTCGGACCCGGTCCAGCGCGATCCGGTCGCCGTTGCCCCGGAACGCCTCGGCCTGCGAGCCGCCGTAGGGGGTGGTGTTGTGCAGGGTGAGGTCGCGCAGGGTGAAGTCGTCGGCCTCGACGTTGAAGGAGGCGCGCCAGCAGTTGCTGTCGTCGTGCCCGGGGATCAGCTGGCGCGGGCAGATGCCGACCGCGTGCGCGCTGTTCAGGGTGTTGTTGTTGGTGTACTGGATGGTGGTGGCCGCGGGGTCGGGCCCGGTGCCCTGCACGGTGAGGTGGTTCTTGCCGGTCGGCACCCAGTCCAGCTCGGTGTAGCTACCGGGGCGCACCTCGACCGTGTAGGGGCGGCTGCTGCCGGTGGGCACCGCGTCGATGGCGCCCTGCACGGTGCAGAAGTCGCCGCGTCCGTCGGCCGAGACGGTGAGGCTGCGGCCGGTCGGGGCGTGCGCCCTGGTCCGGAAGGTGCGGCTGAGCGGGGCGGTCAGGGTGCTGAGCACTCCCGCGTCCACGGTGACCGTGTAGCGGTGGCCGTAGGCGAGTTGGTGGTGCAGGTGCACGGCGGCGGTGTCGCCGTCCAGGGTGATCGGCGCGTAGCTGAACTCGTGCGGGCTGCCGTCGGCGTTCACGGCCCCGCCGACGGTGCGGCGGTAGGAGGCGGGATCGGCCAGGTCGATCCGGTCGGCGACCGCGCCGGTGGTGTCGTCGAGGACGGTCACGGAGCCGCTCGTGCCCAGCGTCGGTACGGTGGACGAGCGGATGCTCAGGGCGGTGTCCACGCAGGCAGAGGCGGCCGAACCCTGGACGCCGACCGTTGGGCCGGCAGCCGGCGCGGCTGCGGCGGCGCCGGGGGCCGGCAGTAACAGGGCGGCTGCGGCGGTGAGCAGCAGAGTGCGGGGCAGGGCAGATCGCATGGGGGATCTCCCACTCTCACGTATGAAATCTCATATATGACGAGCCGCGAGATTACGGACCGGTGGACCGGCCGTCAACGCCTCGGCGCACACTGTGTCCGGTCTGTGCACATCGGCTTCCAGCTGAGCGTCCGTCAGTCACGGGAACCTGGCCGCGACCCCTTGACCATCGCCGCGAGGACCCTTAGCGTCTGCGACGGATCGTATATGAGATTCCATGCAGGACCGCAGCAGCGCCGCAGTAGTATCGCGTGTTCGCACCGTGCACCAGCCAGGAGCAGCAGACGTGCCCGAGATCCTTGCCAAGAACGGACAGGCCCGCCCCGGCGCCCTGCCCTCCCGTACCGAGGCCGTGCTGGAGTCCATCAAGCACTCCATCCTGACCGGGGAGCTGAAGCCCGGTCAGGCCCTGGTCGAGACGGACCTGGCCGAGCAGCTGGGCGTCTCCAAGACGCCGGTCCGGGAGGCGCTGAAGACCCTGGCCGGTTCCGGGCTGGTCGTCATGAGCCCCTACAAGGGCGCGGCCGTACGCGAGGTCGACCAGGCGCACGCCCGCTGCGTGTACGACATGCGGCTGCTGCTGGAGCCGGTCGCCGCCGCCCGCACCGCCGCGGGCGCCGTCGACTGGGAGGACGCCCGGCGTGCCCTCGACCTCGCCGACCAGGCCCAGGACACCGCCGAGCGCTCGCTCGCCAACCGCGCCTTCCACCGGGCGCTGTACTCCGGCTGCGGCAATCCGCTGCTGGTGCGGACCCTGGACGAACTGCGGGACCAGACGGCGCTGCTGTCCAGCGCCGCCTGGGCCCGGCAGCCCTCCTGGGAGCAGGAGGCACGCGAGCACCGGGCGATCCTGGCCGCCGCCCGCTCCCGCGAGGCGGACCAGGTACGGGATCTGATGCGGGCTCATATCGGTGCCTTCGCTGCCCGGAACTTCCCCGAGGACGGGATCTGATGACCACGGAGAACGAGGTGCCCCTGGCACCGCAGGAGACGCAGACCCCGCTGGACGCGCTGCGCGCCCGGCTGTCCACCGTCGTCGCCATCCCGGTGACGCCGTTCCGGGACGACGGCTCGGTGGACTGGGACAATCACGCCGCCCTGATCCGCCGCATCGTCGACCACGGCGTCGAGGTGGTCACCCCCAACGGCAACACCGGCGAGTTCTACACCCTCACCGAGGCGGAGACCCGCCGCGCCGTCGAGTCCGCGGTCGCGGCCGTGGACGGCAGGGCCGAGGTGATGGCCGGGGTCGGCCTTGACATCGCCAGCGCCGTGGCCGGGGCGCTGGACGCCAGGTCGGCGGGCGCCGGTTCGCTGATGGTGCACCAGCCGGTGCACCCCTACCGCTCGGCCGAGGGCTGGATCGAGTACCACCGCGCCATCGCCGACGCCGTGCCCGAGCTGGGCGTGGTGCTCTATGTCCGCGACCCCAGGATCGACGGCTGGCAGATCGCCGAACTGGCCGACCGCAGCCCCAATGTGATCGGAGTGAAGTACGCGGTCCCCGACCCGGTTCGGTTCGCCTCGGTGGCCCGCGACGCCGGACTGCACCGGTTCGCCTGGATCGCCGGGCTGGCCGAGCTGTCCACCCCCGGCTACTGGGCGGTCGGCGCGACCGGCTTCACCTCCGGGCTGGTCAATGTCGTCCCGCAGTTGTCCGCGGCCCTGCTGGAGGCGCTGCGCGGCGGAGACTTCGCCAAGGCGATGCGGGTGTGGGATTCGGCCCGGGTCTTCGAGGAGCTGCGGGCGGCGGACGCCTCCGCCGACAACGTCAGCGTGGTCAAGGAGGCCCTGCAGCAGCTCGGCCTGTCCGGCCGGGCGGTGCGGCCGCCGTCCCGGGTGCTTCCCGAGGACCTGCGCGACCGGATCTCCGGACTGATAGGCCAGTGGCGGAACGAGGGCTGGCTGTGACCCCGACCGGCGAAACCGCCCCGCCCGTGCTCCGTTCCGCCGCCTGGTTCGGCGACAGCGAGGACCCCACCGGCGGCAAGCTCCGCGCCTTCAGCCACCGCTCCCGGATGCGCCAGCTCGGCTACCTGCCCGAGGAGCACCTCGGCAAGCCGGTCATCGCCGTCCTCAACACCTGGTCCGACATCAACCCCTGCCACATGCATCTGCGCGAGCGCGCCGAGCAGGTCAAGCGCGGGGTCTGGCAGGCCGGCGGCTTCCCACTGGAGTTCCCGGTCTCCACCCTGTCGGAGACCTTCCAGAAGCCCACCCCGATGCTCTACCGCAACCTCCTCGCCATGGAGACGGAGGAGCTGCTGCGCTCCTACCCGGTGGACGGCGCGGTGCTGATGGGCGGCTGCGACAAGACCGTGCCGGCGCTGCTGATGGGCGCCGCCAGCGCCGGACTTCCGGCCCTGGTCGTGCCGTCGGGGCCGATGCTGCGCGGCAACTACCGCGGCCGGGCCCTGGGCAGCGGCACCGACCTGTGGGCCTACTGGGACGAGTACCGGGCCGGGCGGATCGGCGAGTGCGAGCTGTCCCAGGTCGAGTGCGGCCTGGCCCGCTCGCCGGGCCACTGCATGACCATGGGGACGGCCTCCACCATGACCGCCGCCGCCGAGGCGCTGGGCATGGCGCTGCCCGGCTCCTCCTCGATCCCCGCCGTCGACTCGGGCCACCACCGGATGGCCTCCGCCAGCGGCGCCCGCGCGGTGGAGCTGGTGCGGGCGCGGCTGACCCCGGACCGGATCATGACCAGGGAGGCGTTCGAGGACGCCGCCGCCACCGTGCTCGCCCTGGGCGGCTCCACCAACGCCCTGATCCACCTGGTCGCGATGGCCGGACGGGTCGGCGTGCCGCTCTCGCTGGAGGACTTCGACGAGATCGGCCGGCGGGTCCCGGTGCTGGCGGACGTCCGCCCGGTCGGCGCGGCGCTGATGGAGGACTTCTACTACGCGGGCGGCCTGCCGGCGCTGCTGCGGCAGCTGGCCGGGGTCCCCGGGGCGCTGCACCCGGAGCGGCCCACCGTCGCCGGCGGCTCCTTCGGTGACTACTACGCCGCGGCCGAGACCCATGACCCGCAGGTCATCCGCACCCCGCAGGACCCGGTGGCGAGCGAGGGCGGAGTGGCGGTGCTGCGCGGCAACCTGGCCCCGGGCGGCGCGGTCATCAAGCACCTGGCCGCCGACCCGGAGCTGCTGGTCCACACCGGCCCGGCCGTGGTCTTCGACTCCTACCAGGAACTGCAGCAGAACATCGACGACCCGGCCTTCGGCATCACCGAGTCCACCGTGCTGGTGCTGCGCGGGGCCGGACCGCTCGGCGGCCCCGGCATGCCCGAGTACGGCATGCTGCCGATCCCCTCCTACCTGCTGGAACGCGGGGTCAAGGACCTGGTGCGGATCTCCGACGCGCGGATGTCCGGCACCAGCTACGGCACCTGCGTCCTGCACGTCGCCCCCGAGTCGCACGCGGGCGGCCCGCTGGCCCTGGTCCGCACCGGGGACCTGGTCACCCTGGACGTCCCGGCCCGCCTGCTGCAGCTGGAGGTGACCGCTGAGGAGCTGGAACGCCGCCGGGCCGCCTGGCAGCCGCCCGAGCCCCGCTTCGAACGCGGCTACGGGGCGCTCTACTCCGAGCACATCACCCAGGCCGACCAGGGCTGCGACTTCGACTTCCTGGCCCGGGCCGGCGACAACCCCTCACCCGACCCGAGCTGACACACCCGCAGTTCTCAGGACCCTCAAAAAGCCGAGCACAGCACAGCCCCGCTCACCACCACTGACCGAAGGGCTCCATCAGCCATGTCCGCAGACAGCGTGGTCCGCAACACCGACGACACCCCGGACGCGAGCGGCTCCTCCAGAGGCCCGTCCCGCCGCCGGGTGATCAGCACCCTCGCCGCTGGCGCCGCGGCCGTCCCGGTCCTGGCCGCCTGCGGCGCGCCCAGCACCAGTACGAGTAGCAGCAGCGCCGCGCCCAGCACCCTCGCCGACAAGCCGTCCAAGCCGGTGACCCTGAACATCCTCGACGTCGCCGGGAACCTGAAGCTCACCCAGCCGATCATCGACGCCTTCAAGGCGAAGTACCCCGACTACGTCTCGAAGGTCACCACCACCACCGGCACCGCTCCCGAGCTGGCTCCCAAGGTCCAGGCCCAGCAGCAGGGCGGCAACGTCCAGATCCAGCTGGTGCTGACCGGCACCGACGGGCTGTCGGCCGGGATCCAGAAGGGCCTGTGGTACGACCTCAAGCCGTACTACGCCACCTTCTTCCCCGGCCTGATGTCCAACTACAGCGCCGGCGCCGCCTCGATGGCCTCCCTCGCCCAGGACCAGGGCATCGAGCTGGTCTGGTACCCGTCCGGACCGCTGCTGGAGTACGACCCGGCGAAGGTGACCTCGGTGCCCGCCACCACCGACGCGCTGCTGGAGTGGGCCAAGGCCAACCCCGGCAAGTTCCAGTACGCCCAGCCGCGCAACTCGGGCCCCGGGCGCACCTTCCTGATGGGCCTGCCGTACCTGCTCGGCGACACCGACCCGACCGACCCGGTCAACGGCTGGGCCAAGACCTGGGCCTACCTCACCGAGCTCAACAAGTACATCAGCAGCTACCCGTCCAAGACCTCGGCCATCATGACCAACCTGGCCCAGGGCACCTCCCCGATGATCACCAGCACCACCGGCTGGTACATCAACCCCAAGGCCCTGGGCACCGTCCCGGCGTCGATGAAGGTCGGCAAGTTCGACAACATGACCTGGGTCAGCGACGCCCAGTACGGGGTGATCCCCAAGGGCGTCAGCAACGACGAGCTGATCGCCGCGCTGAAGCTGCTGGCCTTCATCCTCACCCCGGAGCAGCAGGCCGTCACCTACGACCAGGGCTACTTCTACCCCGGCCCGGCGGTCAAGGGAGTGACGCTCAGTCAGGCGCCGGCCAGTTCCCAGCAGGCGATCGCCAAGTTCGGCGACCCGGACTTCGACGGCTGGATCGCCAACAACCCGATCAAGAACTCGCTGCCCGCCACCGCCCAGGTCACCGCCTTCGACCTGTGGGACAAGAAGATCGGCTCGACCAAGTGAGCACGGTGACCCCGATGACGACCGCCAAGCCCGTCCCGAGCACAGAGCCCGACGCCGGGGCCGCAGCCCGCCCCGCCTCCCAACTGGGGGCACTGGAACTGCGCGGCATCAGCCGCGCCTACGGCGCCCACACCGCGCTGCACCCGCTGGACCTGACCATCAGGGGCGGCGAGTTCGTCGCCCTGCTCGGCCCCTCGGGCTGCGGCAAGACCACCGCGCTCAACTCGCTGGCCGGCCTGCTGCCGCTGACCGCGGGCGAGATCGTGCTGGACGGCAGGCGGATCGACACCCTGCCGCCGGAGAAGCGCGGCTTCGGCATGGTCTTCCAGAACTACGCCCTGTTCCCGCATCTGACGGTGCGGGCCAATGTCGCCTTCGGGCTGAAGATGCGCGGCGTCGGCAAGGCCGAGACCACCCGCAGGGTGGACGCGGTGCTCGCCCTGGTCCATCTCGGCGAGCAGGCCCACAAGCATCCCGGTCAGCTGTCCGGTGGCCAGCAGCAGCGCGTCGCCATCGCCCGCGCCATCGTGATGGAGCCGCCGCTGGTGCTGATGGACGAGCCGCTGTCCAACCTGGACGCCGCGCTGCGGCTGGAGATGCGCAGCGAGATCCGGCGGATCCACCAGGAGTTCGGCCTCACCACCCTCTATGTGACGCACGATCAGGAAGAGGCGCTGTCGCTCGCCGACCGACTGGTGGTGCTGCACGAGGGCCGGGTCAGCCAGATCGGCACCCCGGCCGACCTCTACGAGCACCCGGCCAACCCGCATGTGGCGGCGTTCATGGGCTACCGCAACCTGCTGCCGCTCACCGTCACCAGCGCGGACGCCGCAGGAGCGGCAGCTACCGGCCGCGGGCTGACGGTGCGTGGAACCGCGGTGGGCGACGGCCAGTTGCGGGAGGGCGGGCCGGTGACGGTGGCCATCCGCCCCGAGGACCTGCGGATCGCCGGGGCGGACGAGCCCGCGCTGGGCGAGGCCGTGGCCGAGATCGTCGAGTACCACGGCCGGGTACTGCATGTGGAGGCAGTCACCCGCGAGGGGGACCGGATCCACCTCAAGTCCTCCGGCACGGTGCGCCCCGGTGACGCGCTGTCGGTCGCCGTCGACGCCGAACGGGCGCTGTTCTTCCCGGAGCCTGCGCCCTCCACGGTTGCGGCAACCGAGCCGGCCGGGGAGGTGCCGTCGTGACCGTCGTCCTCCCGCAGAGCCCGTCCCGTCCCGCACTGCGCCACCGCCTCGCCGAACGCGGTGTCGACCGCACCCTGCTGCTGGTGCTGCCCGGCGCCCTCGCCGTCATCGCGCTGTTCTGCTACCCCTTCCTGTACGGGCTGCAACTCTCCTTCCAGCCCGCGTCCGGCGGAGTCCTGGGCGCCTACCACGCCTTCTTCTCCGAGCCGTTCGCCCGCAAGTCCATCTGGCAGACCTTCTCGCTGGCCATCCCGGCATCGCTGATCAACGTCGGGGTCTCCGTCCCCATCTCCTACCGGATGCGCCGCGACTTCCGCGGCAAGCGGCTGCTGCTGGCGCTGCTGGTGGTGCCGATCACGCTGGGAACCGTGCTCACGGCCGAGGGCATCCTGGAGTTCTACGGCCCGGCCGGATGGTTCAACCACACCCTGAACCTGCTCGGCCTGGCCTCCTCCCCGGTCCAGCTCACCATGAACTACACCGGGGTGCTGCTCTCACTGATCATCAGCGGCTTCCCCTTCGCCTACCTGCTCACCCACTCCTACCTCTCCGGTATCCACCCCAGCCTGGAGAAGGCCGCCTCCACCCTGGGCGCGGACTGGTGGCAGCGGTTCCGGCACATCACCTTCCCGCTGCTGCTGCCGGGCCTGATGACCACCTTCTGCCTCAGCTTCGTGATGGCGTTCGCGGTGTTCCCCTCCGCGATGATGGTCGGCGACCCGGACGGGAAGACGCACGTCATCTCCATCGAGGCCTACGAGGCGGCGCTGGAGCACTTCGACTACGCCCAGGGCTGCGCCGACGCGATGATCATGACGGTGCTGATGCTCGTCGTCATCGTCGCCGTCACCACCCTGCGCTCCCGGCTCTACAGCGGATCCACCGGAGGCAAAGGATGAGCGCCGTACTCGACAGGCCCGCGACCGCGGCCCCCGGCACGGACCCCGACGCCGGACGGCGCCGGATCGCCATCAAGCCGGGCGCCTGGATCACCTGGGGCGTGCTCGGCTTCTTCTTCCTCAACCTGCTCGGCGTGATCGTCACGGTGCTGCTCAACTCCTTCGGCAGCAGCTGGTTCCGGAGCTGGCTGCCCGGCGGCTGGACCGGGCACTGGTACAGCGACGCCTGGTCCGAGTTCAGCCTCGGACAGGTGCTGTGGACCACGGTCGAGGTGACCTTCCTGGTCGTGCTGATCTCGCTGGTGCTGGCCGTCCCCGCCTCCTACGCGCTGGCCCGCCGGGACTTCCCCGGCAAGAAGCTGGTGATGGGGCTGTTCGTGCTGCCGATCCTGGTGCCGCCGATCGCCTACGGCATCCCGCTGGCCACCGTGCTCTACAAGTTCCACCTGGCCGGCTCGGTCACCGGGGTGGTGCTGGCCAACCTGGTGCCGTCGATCCCCTTCGTGGTGTTCACGATGACCCCGTTCATCGAGCAGATCGACCCCAAGATCGAGGCGGCGGCCCGGATGTGCGGAGCCAGGACCTGGACCGTGCTGTCCCGGATCCTGGCGCCGCTGCTGCTGCCCGGGATGCTGGCCGCCGGAATCCTGGTGCTGGTGCGCACCTTCGGGATGTTCGAGCTGACCTTCCTCACCTCGGGCCCGACCAGCCAGACCCTGATCGTCACCCTCTTCTCGGCCGTCAACTCGGCCGGCATCCGCTCCACCCAGTCGATCGACGCCATGGCCGTGATCTACACCGGAACGATGGCCGTGCTGCTGCTGATCGCGCTGCGCTTCGTCAACCCCACCCAGCTCGTCGCCCGCTCAACGGACTGAGAGGCACAGCCACCGCCATGACCATGCGTCAGCCAACCCCGAGCCGCCGTCAGCTCCTCAGCGCCGCCATCGCCCTGGGCGGGGCCGCCGCGGCCACCGCCGCCCTAGGCGGCACCGCCTCCGCCGCGGGCCCGGCCGAAACCCCGCGCAGCACGGACCGGACGGCCGACCGCGCGGCCGACCGCATCGTCCGCTCCATCCGCCGCCCCAGCATCCCCCGGCGGTCCTTCCCGATCACCCGCTACGGCGCGGTCCCCGGCGGAGCCGCCGACACCGCCGCGGCCAACACCGCCGCCATCGACGCCGCCGTCAAGGCCGCCAACCGGCGCGGCGGCGGCGTCGTCACCGTCCCGGCGGGGGAGTGGGCCACCGGCCCGATCCATCTGCTCTCCCGGGTCGAACTGCATCTGGAAGCCGGCTCCACGCTGCTCTTCTCCACCGACCCGGCCGCCTACCTGCCCACCGTGTTCAGCCGCTGGCAGGGCATCGAGCTGATGAACTACTCGCCGCTGATCTACGCCTTCGAGCAGCACGACATCGCCGTCACCGGCAGCGGGGTGCTCGACGGCCAGGCCTCCACCGCCAACTGGTGGGCCTGGAAGGCCCAGGGCGACCTGGACTTCGCCGTCTTCGAGGCCACCGTCAACGCCGGACTGCCGGTCGCCCAGCGCGACGGCACGCTCTACCACTTCCGGCCGACCTTCATCGAGCCCTACCGCTGCGAGCGGGTGCTGATCGAGGGCGTCACCTTCCGCAACTCCCCGATGTGGCACCTGCACCCCACCCTCAGCCAGGACGTCACCGTGCACGGCGTCACCATCGCCTCCACCGGCCCCAACACCGACGGCATCGACCCCGAGTGCTGCGACGGCGTCCTCATCGACGGCGCGAACATCAACGTCGGCGACGACTGCATCGCCATCAAGTCCGGCCGCAACACCGACGGCCGCAGGCTGAACATCCCCAGCCAGAACATCGTGGTGCAGAACACCACCTTCGCCAACGGCCACGGCGGCATCACCATCGGCAGCGAGATGACCGGCGGGGTGCGCAACGTCTACGCCCGCGACCTGACGATGACCAGCACCGGGCTGCAGTCGGGCCACCGGCTGAAGACCAACTCGGTGCGCGGCGGCTTCATCGAGAACAGCAATGTCTACCGGGTGGACGTCAGCGCCATCGGCGGCCCGCTGCTGCTCATCGACTACACCTACGGCGAGGGCAACACCGGCACCTATCCGCCGACCGTCACCGACATCAACCTCAGCCACTGGACGGTCGCCGCCGCCACCCAGGGCTGGAACGTCGTCGGCTACGCCACCGACCCGGTCGGCACGGTCAGGCTCAGCGACATCACCGTCGACGGCGCGCTGACCAAGGCCAATGTCGCCACCTATGTCACCGACCTGGAGCTCAGCAATGTGGTGATCGACGGAGTGCCCCAGTGACGGAGGTCCTCCTCACCGGCGCGGCCGGGCGGATCGGCAGCTACCTCCGGGCCGGGCTGCCCCCGCTCGGCTGGCAGCCGCGCTGCCTGGACCTGGCCGCGCCGGCCGCGCCGGACGGCCTGCGGTGGACGCTCGCCGACATCGCCGACCCGGCGTCGTCGGCCGCCCTGGAACAGGCCTGTCGGGGCGTCAGCGCCGTGGTGCACCTGGCCGGGATCCCCGGCGAGGCGGACTTCGACGCGCTGCGGCGGGCCAACATCGACGGCGTCCACCAGGTGTTCGAGGCCGCCCGCCGGGCCGGGGTCCCTCGGATCGTCTACGCCGGCAGCAACCACGCCGTCGGCTTCCACGAGAGCGGCGCCCCGCTGGCGGCGGACCTCGCGCCGCGTCCGGACTCGCTCTACGGCGTCACCAAGGCCTTCGGCGAGGCACTCGGCTCCTACTACGCCGACCGGTACGGCATGGACGTGGCCAGCGTCCGCATCGGCAGCTGCTTCGACGAACCGCCGACCGTCCGCGCGCTGGCCACCTGGCTCAGCCCCGACGACGCGGTCCGCCTGGTCGACGCCCTGCTCCGGGCCCCGTCCTTCGGACACGCCGTGCTGTACGGGATCTCGGCCAACACCCGCGCCTGGTGGGACCTGGGCACCGCCCGCGCCCTCGGCTACGCCCCGCAGGACGACGCCGAGGCCTTCGCACCGCGGCTCCTCGCCGAACAGGGCCCGCTGCCGCCGCACGACCCGGACGCCCGCTACGCCGGCGGGAAGGCGGCGGTCGGCATCTGGTGACCGCGGCGACCTCGCCGGCCGCCTCATCACCCGGGTCCCGGCGGCGTAGTCCCTGCCAACCCCAGCATCCGCGCGACTCGCTCGGCCAGCCCGCCCGCGCCGGTCCCGGCACCGACCTCGACGGCGGGCAGGCCGAGCCGATCCACCTCCGCACGCAGCCGCTCGGTGAACATCCCGTCCCGCGCGAGCCGGTTGTCCAAAGCCCGCACCGGATCGCTGGTCCGGCGCGCGATGTCCCAGGTCGTGCCCCGACTGTCGAACGCGGCCCGCCGGAACCCGGGAGTGGGCAGCAGCCAGACGGCCCGCCGCCGCTCGGCGAGCAGCGGCTCGACCAGCCGCGGCAGCAGCCGGAAGCCCTCCACGACCACCCCGGCCTCCGCCGGCATCCGCAGCAGGTCCTCGACGATCAGCCCGAACCCCTCGCCCCGGAACCAGTGGAAGGTCTCCAGCATCACCTCCGGCGACCGGTTCACCCAGCGCTCGTCCATGTCCATGGCCTTGAAGGCCTCCAGACAGGGCGCGTCCACGGCCGAGCTCCGTCCGACATGGTCCGCCATCGCATCATCCGTGGAATACACCGTCATCCGAAACCGAGCCGCGAGCTCCCGCGCCACGGTCGACTTCCCGGCCCCACTCCCACCCCCGATCCAGTACACATTCCGCAGCCGCGCCCCGATCGACTCATCCATCCCCCCACTCTGCCCTTTCAACTGGCCTGGACCTCCACGGTCCTGCCGTCGGGGTCCACGACCAGGTGCCGCCCGGCGTCCAAAGGTGGATTGGCGGCGCTTCCTTCAACAGCCAGACCCAGCCTCAGGGCCTCGGTACGGCGGCCGGGACGGGCCGGGTAGAGCTCGAGGACCGAGCCGTCGGCGAGGACCGCGGCGAAGTGCTGGGGGCCTTGGCCGTGCTGCTCGGCGGTGAACGCCAGACCGAGGCTCGTGTAGAAGGCGCGGCACTCGTCCATGCGGGGCGTGTACAGCACCAACAGAGTCAGTCGGAGCGCGTTCGTGTCGCTCATGGGCTCCTGCCCTGCGTCGGGGAACGGGGTCGGCGTCGGGCACACCCTGGTTCCCGTGGCGCCCTCCTCAGCCTGTTGCCTCAGCCCGCCGCTGTCGAACCCCTTTGGTCGACGATGCGGCGGATCTTGCCGACCGAGCGTTCCAGGGTGTCCGGGTCGGTGATCTCGACCTCGACGGTGACGCCCACGCCGTCCTTGACGGCGCGGGCGATGGCGGATGCGGCGGCGGCCCGGGCGTCGGGGGTGGCGTCGGGGCGGGCCTCGGCGCGGACGGTCATACGGTCCAGACGGCCCTCGCGAGTGAGCCGGACCTGGAAGTGCGGGGCCACGCCCGGGGTCCGCAGCACGATCTCCTCGATCTGGCTGGGGAAGACATTGACCCCGCGCAGGATGATCATGTCGTCGCAGCGGCCGGTGACCTTCTCCATCCGCCGGAAGGCGGGCCGCGCGGTGCCGGGGAGCAGCCGGGTGAGGTCGCGGGTGCGGTAGCGGACGATCGGCAGTGCCTCCTTGGTGAGCGAGGTGAACACCAGCTCGCCGCCGGCGCCCTCGGCCATCACCTCGTCGGTCAGCGGGTCCACCACCTCCGGGTAGAAGTGGTCCTCCCAGATGTGCAGGCCGTCCTTGGTGTCCACGCACTCCTGCGCCACACCCGGGCCGATGACCTCCGACAGGCCGTAGATGTCCACCGCGTGCAGGTCCAGTCGCTGCTCGATCTCGCGGCGCATCTCCTCGGTCCAGGGCTCCGCGCCGAAGATGCCGATCCGCAGGGACGTGGACCGCGGGTCGATGCCCTGCCGTTCGAACTCGTCCAGCAGGGTGAGCATGTACGAGGGGGTGACCATGATGATCTCGGGGCGGAAGTCCTGGATGATCTGCACCTGACGTGCCGTCATCCCGCCCGAGGCGGGGATCACCGTACAGCCGGCCCGCTCCGCGCCGTAGTGCGCGCCCAGGCCGCCGGTGAACAGGCCGTAGCCGTACGAGATGTGCACCTTGTGCCCGGGGCGGCCGCCGGCCGCGCGGATCGAGCGGGCGACCATGTCGGCCCACATCGACAGGTCGTTCTCGGTGTAGCCGACCACGGTCGGGTTCCCGGTGGTGCCGCTGGAGGCGTGGATCCGGCGCACCTGGTCCATCGGCACGGCGAACATGCCGAACGGGTAGGTGTCGCGCAGGTCGGCCTTGGTGGTGAAGGGGAAGCGCGCCAGGTCGGCGAGGCTGTGGCAGTCGTCGGGGGAGACCCCGGCCGCGTCGAACTTCTTCCGGTACAGCTCCACCTGGTCGTAGGCCAGCCGCAGGGTCTGCCGCAGCCGTCGGAGCTGCAGATCCCGCAGCTCGGGGCCGGTCAGCCGCTCGCCCGGGTCCAGCAGTTCCTCGGGCAGCGGCTCGCCCAGGTGCCGGTCCGAAGGACCACTCGGACGACTGCTGGTGCTCATGCTGTGCTCTCCTCACCGGTACCGGTCCGCAGCGTACGGCTGCGCCCGCGGAACTCCGCGATCAGCTCGCCGCCCTCTCGTCGGACCGTGACGTCGTAGATCCCGCTGCGACCGAAACGGGTGCGTTCCCTGGCGGTCGCCACCAGCAGGTCGCCCTCGCGGGCCGGGGCGACGAAGTCGATGTCGGCGGCCGCCGCCACCGTCGCCGGGCCGTGGCTGTTGCAGGCGCAGGCGAAGGCGGTGTCGGCCAGCAGGAACAGGTAGCCGCCGTGGGCCGTGCCGTGCCCGTTGACCATGGCGGGGGTGACCGCCATCCGCAGTACCGCCTCGCCCGCACCGGCTTCCAGCAGCTCGATCCCGAGTCCCCGGGAGGCCTGGTCGGCGGCGAACATCAGCTGGGCGGGGCCCTGCGCGGCGGATCTGGTGGATGGCATTCCGACCTCTCCTTGTCTCCCGACCGAACATTCGGTTAGCGTGATGGTGAGGTCAAGTAATCCAGCCCCGCAAACGGCTGTCAAGGGACGAGGGCAACGATGACGACAGCACCGGCTGCACCGGCGGACCCCGCCGGACCCGCAGACCCGCTGCAGCAGCACTTCGACGACACCATCGCCCGGGACCAGCGGGTCGAGCCCCGGGACTGGATGCCGGACGGCTACCGGCGGACCCTGGTCCGGCAGATCGCGCAGCACGCCCATTCGGAGATCATCGGCATGCAGCCGGAGGGCGACTGGATCACCCGCGCCCCCTCGCTGCGCCGCAAGGCGATCCTCTTCGCCAAGGTGCAGGACGAGGCCGGGCACGGCCTCTACCTCTACTCGGCCGCCGAGACCCTGGGCGCGGACCGGGCCGACCTCACCCAGCGGCTGATCGAGGGCCGGCAGAAGTACTCGTCGATCTTCAACTACCCGGCCGAGACCTTCGCCGACGTCGGCGTCATCGGCTGGTTCGTGGACGGCGCCGCGATCTGCAACCAGGTGCCGCTGTGCCGCAGCTCCTACGGCCCCTACGCCAGGGCCATGGTGCGGGTCTGCAAGGAGGAGTCCTTCCACCAGCGCCAGGGCTACGAACTGCTGCTGACCATGATGGCCGGCACCGAGGCCCAGCGGGCCATGGTGCAGGAAGCGGTGGACCGCTGGTGGTGGCCCTCGCTGATGATGTTCGGTCCGCCGGACGGCGACTCGCCCAACTCCGCGCAGTCCACCGCCTGGAAGATCAAGCGCCACTCCAACGACGAACTGCGGCAGCGCTTCGTCGACATGACGGTCCCTCAGGCCGAGCGGCTGGGAGTGGCGCTGCCCGACCCCGAGCTGCGCTGGAACGAGGAGCGCGGCCGCCACGACTTCGGCACCCCCGACTGGACCGAACTGCAGCGGGTGATCTCCGGCGACGGCCCGCGCAACGCCGAACGGGTGTCCCGGCGCCGGGCGGCGCACGAGGAGGGCGCCTGGGTACGCGAAGCCGCCGCGGCGCACGCGGCCAAGCAGGCGCAGCGACGAGAAGAAGGAGCACCGGCATGAGCAACCCCGACTGGCCCCTCTACGAGGTCTTCGTGCGCGGTAAGCGCGGCCTCAACCACGTCCACGTCGGCTCGCTGCACGCCGCCGACGACCGGATGGCGCTCACCCACGCCCGGGACCTCTACACCCGGCGCAACGAGGGCGTGAGCATCTGGGTGGTCCGCAGCTCCGCGATCACCGCCTCCACACCGGACGAGAAGGATCCCTTCTTCGCCCCCAGCGGTGACAAGGTGTACCGCCACCCCACCTTCTACGACATCCCCGCCGACGTCCCGCACATCTAGTCCCGCGCATCCAGGAGAACCACGTGAGCGACGACGACAACGCCTACCTCGGCCTCGCCGAGGTGCACGAGGGCGACGAGGCGCACTGGGCCTTCGGCACCGGCTTCGAGGACCCGCTGCACGGCACCGACACCGCGCTGCCGCCCGGCGTCGACGGCGCCGCGCTGGCCGCGCGCTGCCTCGCGCTCGGCGACGACGCGCTGGTGCTGGCCCAGCGGCTGGCGCAGTGGTGCACCAGGGCGCCGGAGTTGGAGGAGGAGCTGGCGCTGGCCAACATCGGCCTGGACCTGCTCGGCCAGACCCGGCTGCTCTACACCCGGGCCGGACAGACGGACGGCAGCGGCCGCGGCGAGGACGACTACGCCTACCGCCGCGACGCCGGGGCCTTCCGGAACGTCCGTCTCGCCGAGCTGCCCAACGGCGACTTCGCCGAGTGCGTGGTCCGGCTGCTGGTGCTGTCGGCCTGGCGGCTGGCGGTGTTCGAGCGTCTGGCCGGGACGGCGACGGACCCGGTGCTGGCCGCGGTCGCCGCCAAGGGCGTCAAGGAGCTGGCCTACCACCGCCTCTACGCCGCCGAGTGGGTGGTCCGGCTGGGCGACGGCACCGAGGAGTCGCACCGCAGGATGCAGCAGGCCCTGGAGGCGGTTGCGCCGTACCTGGACGAGCTGTTCGCCGCCGAGGACGTCCGTGAGCAGGTCGAACCGGTGCTGCGGCAGGTCGCCGACAGCGCGGGGCTGGTCCTTGCACAGACGGCAGCCGCCCCCGGCTCCGGCCGCGACGGCGAGCACACCGAGCACCTCGCCCCGCTCCTCGCCGAGCTGCAGAGCGTGGCCAGGGCGCACCCAGGGGCGACATGGTGACCACCGCCCGAGACCTCACCACCAGCCCGGACCAGGATCTGGACCTGGACCTGGCCCGCCGGGTGGCCGGCGCCGTCCCCGACCCCGAGCTGCCCATGCTCACCCTCGCCGACCTCGGGGTACTCCGCGGCGTCGAGATCGACACCGAGCACCGGACCCTCACGGCGACGCTCACGCCCACCTACTCCGGCTGCCCGGCGATGGCCGAGATGCGGGCCGAGGTGGACCGACGACTGCGCGCCGCCGGCTTCGCCGATGTGCGCATCCGCACCGTACTGGACCCGCCGTGGACCACCGACTGGATCACCCCGGCAGCCCGGCGCACCCTCGCCGAGCACGGCATCGCCCCGCCCGGAAGCGCGCCGCGCGCGCCGTCCGGCCCGGTCCCGCTGGTCCTGTTCACCCGCAGGCCGTCCCTGCCCTGCCCCCGCTGCGGCTCCACGGACACCGAGGAGACCTCGCGCTTCTCCGGCGCCGCCTGCAAGGCGCTGTGGCGCTGCCGCGCCTGCCGCGAGCCCTTCGAGCACGTCAAGGAGATCTGATGACGGCCCCCGCCACGGCAGCCACCGGCGCAGCCCCAGCCGCCGAAGACCCAGCCGCCACAAACCCGGCCGCCCCGACCCGCCGCCGCCCGGCCTTCCACACGCTGCGGATCGCCTCGGTCGAACCGCTGTGTGAGGACGCCGCCGCCGTCACCTTCGCCGTCCCCGACCACCTCGCGGACGCCTTCGCATTCGCCCCTGGGCAGTCGCTGACCCTGCGCCGCACCGTCGACGGGCGCGACGAGCGCCGCTCCTACTCGATCTGCTCGCTCGCGGGCGGCGCGCCCAGGATCGGCGTCCGCACCGTCCCCACCGGGATCTTCTCGTCCTGGTTGGTGAACGAGGTGCGCCCGGGCGACTCGGTCGAGGTGATGGAGCCCACCGGCGCCTTCACCCCGGACCTCACCACCCCCGGTCGCCACGTCCTGATCGCGGCGGGCTCCGGGATCACCCCGATGGTGTCGATCGCCTCCGCGGTGCTCGCCGCCGACCCGGTCTCCACGGTCACCCTGCTCTACGGCAACCGGCGCAGCGACACGGTCATGTTCGCCGACGACCTGGCCGACCTGAAGGACCGTCACCCGAATCGCTTCCAGCTGGCCCACGTCCTGTCCCGGGAGCCGCGAGAGGCCGAACTGCTCTCCGGCCGGCTCGACCCGGACCGGCTCGCCGCGCTGCTGGACGCGCTGGTCGAGGTGGAGTCCGTGGACCACTGGTGGCTCTGCGGCCCGCTCGGCATGGTCACCGCCGCCCGCGAGCTGCTCACCGGACTGGGCGTCCCCACGGACCGTCTCCACCGCGAGCTCTTCTACGCCGAGGAGGAACCGGTCACCCCGCTGCGCCACAGCGACGCCGCCTCCAAGGGCCCGGTCTCCACCGCCACCCTGATCCTGGACGGACGCAGCACCTGCGCCGTGCTGCCGCGCGACCGCAGCATCCTGGACAGCGCCCAGCGGTCCCGCCCCGACCTCCCCTTCGCCTGCAAGGGCGGAGTCTGCGGCACCTGCCGCGCGCTGGTGGTCGACGGCGAGGCCGAGATGCGCCGCAACTTCGCCCTGGAACCCTCCGAGGTCGCCGCCGGCTATGTGCTGACCTGCCAGAGCTACCCGGTCTCGGACACCCTGACGGTCGACTACGACAGCTGACCCGCCGGGTGTCGCGGCGCTGCCGGCTAGCCGCCGGCGCGGCGCGCGCCCGGCCAGTCCAGGGCCAGTTGCTGCCTGCGCGGGAGCTGGGTGACGATCAGGTCGTAGGAGTCCTCGACCAGCTCCCGCAGCAGCGCGTCCGGTACGGATCCGTCGAGGGTGACGGTGTTCCAGTGCCGCTTGTTGAGGTGCCACCCCGGCACGATCGCCGGGTACTGCTCGCGCAGTTGGACGGCGAGCTCGGGATCGCACTTCAGGCTCACCTTCAACGGCTCGCCGGCCAGATCGGTGAGCGCGAAGACCTTGCCGCCGACCTTGAACACCGACAGCTCCGGGCTGAACGGGAAGGTCTCGACGGATCCGTTGAGGCCGAGGCAGAAGGCCTTGAGGGTGTCGGGAGTCATGGGGCCAGTCTGCCCCATGGCGGACCGTGCAAGATTTATTGACGGCCCGTCAGATAATTTCTAGCCTGCCTGGTGAACGCCGAATCCGAGGCGTGCCCGGGAGGCAGCGATGACCGATCCCCACGAACCTCAGCAACCGGCCGAGGCGATACCGTCGGCCGAGCCCGCAGCCGGATGGTCCCCGCGCCTGGTCGTGATCCTCACGGCCGTGCTGCTGCTCTCCCTGGTCATCCCGCTGGAACTGACGCTGGTCTACCCGGCCGTCCGCTACATGGTCCCGGTGTTCCACACCTCCAGCCTCAGTTGGGTGCTCACCATCGTCAGCCTCACCGGAGTGGTCTGCGAGTCGCCGGTCGGCAAGCTCGGCGACCTCTACGGCAAGAAGAAGACCATCCTGGTCGTCAGCACGCTCTTCGCTGTCGGCTCGCTGCTCTGCGCCCTCGCCACCAGCTTCCCGCTGCTGCTGGCCGGCCGGGTGCTGCAGGGCATCTCGCTCGCCATGATCGCGGTGATGTACGGGCTGCTGCGTGACATCCTGCCGGCGCCGCTGGTGCCCTTCGGCTTCGGACTGATCTCGGTCGGCCTGGGCGTGTCCGCGATCATCGGGCCCTTCGTCGGCGGAGCGCTGATCGACGCCTACGGGTTCCGCAGCGTGTTCTGGTTCAGCTTCATCGCCGTCACCGTGCTCGCCGCGGCCTTCGCCTTCATCGTCCCGGAATCCCCGGTGCGGCTGCCGCAGCGGCTGGACCTGCTGGGCTGCCTACTGCTCGGCGGCGGCACCGGGCTGGTCCTGCTCGGCATCACGGAGGGCCAGGGATGGGGCTGGACCGCAGCCGCCACGCTGGCCTGCCTGACCGGCGGCGCGGCGGCGGTCGCGGTGTTCGTGCCGCACGCGCTGCGCAGCGACCACCCGCTGGTGGACGTCCGGGTGGTGGCCGGACCGCAGATGCGGCTGCCGGTGCTGGCCACCCTGCTGTGCGCCTTCTCGGTCTGCGGCTTCGCCTTCCTGGTCCCGCAGATGCTGGAGACCCCGCGCTCGCTCGGCGTCCACTACGGCTTCGGCCTGGACGCCATCGGCGCCGCCCGCTACATGCTGCCCTACGGCATCACCGCGATCCTGGCGGGGCTGCTCGGCGGCGCACTGGTACGGGCCCTGGGGTCGAGGGCCACCCTGGTCGCCGCGACCGTCCCCCTCACCGCCGCGCTGCTGCTGCTCGGTCTGGCCCATGGCCACACCTGGGAGATCCTCGCCTGGACCGCCGTCTACGGCATCGCCTTCGCGCTCTACCCGCTGGCGACGATGAGCCAGGTGGCCGAGGCAGTGCCGCCGGACCGCACCGCCGTCAGCGAGGGCATCAACGGCATCGCCCGCGACCTCGGCACCGCACTCGCCCTGGCCGTCCTCACCGCGGTGCTCAACGCCAACCTCGCCGCCAAGCAGCCCGCCGACGCGATCGTCTACACCGACCACGGCTACACCCTGGCCTTCCTCGCCGCAGCCGGCACCGGCCTGCTCGCCGTGCTCGCCGCCACCCTGCTCCGGCACCGGGCCCTGTCGACCACCCCGGCCGGAGGAACCACCGGCCCGCTACTGGCCGCGACCCGCCCGGCTGCGGAACACTGATCGGGTCCGCTATGCCAGGTCGCCCAGGGACGTGTTCGCGCCGCAGAGCACGACGCAGACCCGTTCCCCCTCAGCGGGGGTATAGGCGCCGGTGGTGAGTGCGGCCAGGGCTGCTGCGGTGCCGTGTTCGACGGCCACGCGGCGGTCGCGCCAGAGCGCGCGGCGGGCGGCGATGATCTGGTCGTCGGTGACCAGGACACTGTGCGCGCCCTCGTACTGTGCGGCGGCGACCGCCAGTGCGGTGGCGCGGCGGGCGCCGAGGGAGTCCGCCGCGATGGAGTCGGCGGGGGTGTCCACCGGGTGTCCCGCCTCCAGCGCGGCGTTCAGGGCGCGGCAGTTCTCCGGCTCGGCGACCACCGTGCGCAGGCCGTGGTGCCGGGCCGCGGTGGCGACGCCGGCGAAGAGCCCGCCGCCGCCGGCCACCACCACGATGGTGTCCAGCCGGGGGTTCTGCACCAGGATCTCGTCGACCAGGGTCCCCGCACCTGCGGCGATCAGCGGATGGTCGTAGGCGTGCGAGGCGAGTGCGCCGGTCCGCACCGTGAACTCCTCGCAGGCCTGCAGGGCCTGCGCGTACTCCCGGCCGACCAACTGGACGTCCGCGCCGTAGGAGCGCAGCCGCTCCACCTTCACCGTCGGGGCGTTCGCGGGCAGGAACACCGTGGCCGGCACCCCCTGCTGGCCCGCGGCCCAGGCGCAGGCGAGGCCGGCGTTGCCGCCCGAGGCGATGGTGACCCCCGCGTCCCGCAGGGTCCCCGCCTCGCGGTGGGCCAGCAGGAAGTTCTGCGCGCCGCGCGCCTTGAAGCAGCCGGTGTGCTGCATGTACTCCAGCGCCAACGACACCTCGAAGGGCCCCTGGTCGAACTCGTCCATCGACACCACGGCCACCGGCCTGACCCGCCCGGCGATCCGGTCGGCGGCGGCCTTGACGTCGGTGTAGGCGAGTTGCTGCTGCGGCATGTGACCAATCCCCCTGTTGAGCGCTGACGGACCTGTACCCGGTACCGTACGCCGCTCAGACCAGGCCGAGCAGGTCGCCCAATTGCGCGATCGACGACGGCACACCCGCCACGACGCCGTCCGGCTCACCGTCCCGGAGCGGCGCGCACCTCCGGGTGACGGTCGAGGACGGTCTCCTCGAAGTCCGCGCGCGGATTCCAGCAGCCGCCCTTCGGCCGGATCAGCACACGACCGGAGTCGAGCAGGACAGCGCGGGGAGAGGCCATCCGACGAGTGTGGACGAGACCCGCGCCCCGGTCGAGGGGTTCGCGGGCCTCCGGCGGCCATACTGGCCGTGCGTATGACGCGGTACGCGGATGCGCTACGCGGCATTGCGACCGGACGAAGGGCGGCCCCCGGTTGTGCGGATCCTGACCAGCAGGCCGGTGCTGACGGCCTGCAACACCCTCTACCGGGCCACCGGCGGCGTCCTCGGCGCCTGGTGGTTCGGGCAGCCGATCCTGCTGCTGACCACGGTCGGGCGGAGGACCGGCGAGCGCCGGGTCAGCGGGCTGGTGTTCCTGCGCGACGGCGGACGGTATGTGGTGGTCGCCTCCGACAACGGCGCGGCCAGTCGCCCGGGCTGGTACTTCAACCTGCTCGCGTCGGGCGGTGGCGCGATCCAGTACCGGCGGACCCGGCAGGTGGTGACCGCCCACGAGGCCGAGGGGGAGGAGCGGGAGCGGCTCTGGCCCCCGCTCCTCCAGGTCTACTCGGGCTACGACCGGCACCAGGCCAGGGCCGGTCGCCCGCTGCCGGTCATGGTGCTGACGCCGGTCACCTCATAGCCTCGCCGAGCCGCACCGCCTCACCGTGCTCGGCCGCACCGCCTCACGGCAGCAGGCCGTCCAGGAAGGTGTTGCTGTAGATGCGGCTGGGGTCGTACTTGTCGAGGATCGACAGTGCGGTGTCCCAGTTGCCGCCGGACGGCTGGCCGGCCCGGTAGGCGGCGGGGACGGTGGTGTTGATGATGGTGGAGTCGGCCCAGGCGGCGGTGCCGGAGTAGGCCCAGCCCTTGGACCACTCGGGGCGGACCGCGGCGTAGTTGCCGGTGTAGTTGGAGAGCACCCACTGCTCGGTCTCGCGGTAGAACTGCTGGGACTGCGGGGTGCCGGGGATGGTCAGCAGGTCCATCCACACCGCGGTGTCCCAGCCCGGGTGGTCCGGCCGCGGTCGCACCGCGCTGAGCAGTGGCTGGACCGCGCCGGGGACCCCGCAGTCGGCGGCGTTGTCCAGGCCGGTGACCCGGACCTCCCAGGGGCCGTTCATCGGGTACTGGCCCTTGTTCTGATAGGTCGTCAGGGCGTTGTTCAGGTGTGTGTAGAACTCGCTGACCACCCGCTGTACGTCGGACCGGGCGCAGAGGATGGCGTAGCCGTTCGCGGTGACCTGCAGCGTGGTCGGCCTGACGTAGAGCTGCGAGTTCTTGGCCCAGCCCCAGATGTCCCAGGTGCCGGTGACGATCAGCCCGGAGCCGACGATGCTCATCTCCAGGTTCTCGAAGGTCGGCGTGACCGAGACGTCCCCGCCGACGATCTGGGCGATCAGCGAGGACTCCTGGGAGTTCACCGAGTCGGCGAAGGTGAAGGGGAACGGGCTGTCGTTCTCCTTGGAGAACAGCGGCTTGCTGGGGGTCACCGACCAGACCTTGAGCCAGGGCACGGTGGTGAACGGGAACCAGATGGTCTCCACCCGCCCGCTCCTGTCGACCAGCGCGGCGAACGAGCTGGAGCCGGCCGAGGCCGGCGGGGCGAACAAAGTGCCGACATTGGTGGTGTAGGTGCTCTGGCAGCGCAGCCGGACGTTGGCGCCGATGCGCAGGGTGGCCTCGGTGACGAAGGCCCGGCCGAGGTGGACCAGGAAGGCGGCGATGTCGGGGTCGCTGCGCTGGAAGGTCTTGAGCGCGTAGGCGCCGGCCAAGGAGTCCCAGACCACGGCGGTCAGCGAGGTGACCAGGTTGCTGACGGAGCCGAAGGTGTGCCCGGCGGTAAGCGTCTCGCCGCTGGCCGGGACCGCGCTGCCGTGGCCGTCGATGGCCAGCACGCCGCCCAGGCTGAGGTCGCCGGGGGCGGGGGTGTGGGTGAGCCCGTAGCCCGCGTTCTCCAGTGCGGTCAGCAGGTTGAGCATGGTGATGCCGGCCTGGGCGGTGACACTGGCCGGGCTGCCGCTGTTGACGGTGACGGCGGTGAGGTGCTGGGTGGTGTCGACCAGCAGGATGTCGCCGGTGGCGCCGCTCGGCTCCAGCAGCGGGGACCAGCCGTGGCCCATGCCCTTGGCGCGCAGCTTCCAGCCCTGGGCGTGGGCCCAGTTGGCGAGGGTGACCACATCGGCGGGGGTGGCCGGCGCGCAGGTCCACTGCGGGCTGAGCACGATCTCCCCGGACCAGTTGGTCCAGGCCTGCTGGTAGACGCTGATCCCGCTGGGGAAGGAGGGCGGGGCCGCGGTGTCGGCCTCGGCGGGGGTGACCCTGAACGCGGGTGTCCAGGTGAGGCCGGAGAGCGCGGCGGTGGCGCCGGCGGCGCCGAGAAAGGTGCGGCGGGACAGACGGTTCGGCTGATCGGATGAACCCATGACGAGAAACCTCCGCAGAGAGGTTGGGCATGCCCGTCCGAGCGGTGGAGGGCGTGCGGAATCAGCGTGGGGGCGCTGTGCGGAGCGCTGGGGGCCGCGCGGACGCGCGTCCAGCACGGAGGCGGTGCGGGCACTCCGTGACACCTTGGATCGTGGAACTGCGGTGGTGGTGGCGCACTTCGGGCGGCGGTCCGGTCCGGTGGTCCCGGGTGCCGGTCGGAGGGCCGCGGCGGTGCGGTGGGGAGAGGATCCGTCCCTGACCGCGAGAAGTCAATGACGGTGCGTCAGATCTGATTACCCGTCAGTTAACTTGCAAGGCCACGCAGGTTGGCGGTCGCGGGTCAGCGGTCGCGGGCCGGCGGGCGCTGGTCAACGGCCGCCGGTCAGCGGTCGCCGAGCAGCCGGGCCAGCCCGGTGGGGGAGAGCAGGTGCCGCAGTGCCAGCCGGCTGGCGCCCTCGACCCCGGCCCGGCCGGCCAGCAGCGAGGTCTCGATGGCCAGGCTGCGGGTCGCCAGCGGCAGCGCCCGCCGGTAGACGACACCGCGGATCTCCGCGAGCAGGTCCTCGTGCAGTTCGGCCAGGCTGCCGCCGAGGACGATCAGGTCCGGGTTGTGGAAGCTCACCGCGGTGGCCAGCACCTCGCCGAGCCGCTGTCCGGCCAGCCGGACCTGGCGCCGGGCCAGGGCGTTTCCCTCGCTGCTGAGCCGGACCACGTCCCGGGTGGTGTGCACCTCGCAGCCGGCCTCGCGCAGTGCCGCGACCAGCGCCCCGCCGGAGGCGACCGCCTCGATGCAGCCGGTGTTGCCGCAGTGGCACGGCACGTCCTCGTGGCCGGGGACCCGGACATGGCCGATGTCGCCGGCCGCCCCGGCCGCGCCCCGGTGCAGTTCGCCGTTGGAGACGATGCCGCAGCCGATGCCGGTGCCGACCTTGACGTAGAGCAGGTGCTGGACGGCGCGGCGGTGTGCGTACTCGCCGAGCGCCATCAGGTTCACGTCGTTGTCGACCAGGACCGGGGCGTCGTAGCCCTCGGCGAAGAAGGCGGGCACCGGGTATCCGTCCCAGCCCGGCATGATCGGCGGGCGGACCGGGGTGCCGGTGGCGAAGTCCACCGGTCCCGGCACGCCCACGCTGATCGCCCGGACGTCGGAGGTCTTGCGTCCGCTCTGCTCCAGCAGGGCCCGCAGCATGGTGTCGACCCGGGCCAGGATCGGCCCCGGGCCCTCGCCGATGTCGATGCCGGCGGCGCTCTCGGCCAGCGGGGCGCCGCCGAGGTCGGTGAGCAGCACCCGGCAGTGGGTGGCGCCCAGGTCCACCGCGCAGACCGCGCCGGTCAGCGGGTTGAGCCGCAGGGTCAGCGGCGGGCGGCCGCGTGCCGCACTCGTCGGCTCGCCGTCCAGCAGCAGCCCGGCCCCGATCAGGGTGTCCACCCGCTGCGAGACGGTGGCCCTGGACATCCCGGTCGCGGTGGCGAGGGCGCTCCTGGTCCCGGCCGTCCCGGCGGCCACCAGCCGGGCCACCTCGCTCAGCGCCGTGTACTGCCGCGCGTCGATCGTGCTCATCCGTCCCACCCGCACCGTCCGCTCGGCCTGCTATTTATGCCAGAAGTTAGCGTAAATCACGTCATTGTCAAGCGGATAGCAGCGGGATTACGGTTCTGACTGATCGGAAAGGAGCCGCGCTGTGATGCACGGTCAACTCCGGGTCGCCATCGCCGGAGCAGGCATGGTCGCCCGGGTCCACGCGGACGCCGTCCGACGGGCGGGGGCCCGACTGGTCGGTGTCTCCGCCTCCACCCCGGAGCGCGGCAAGGCCGCCGCCGCCGAACTGGGCGCCGAGCGCGCCTTCGACACCTCCGAGGACCTGGTCGTCAGCGACGAGGTCGACGTCGTGCACATCTGCACGCCGAACGGGCTGCACCGGCCGCTGGCCGAGCTCGCCCTGCGGGCCGGCAAGCACGTGGTCTGCGAGAAGCCGCTGGCGACCTCGGCGGCCGAGGCCGCGGAGCTGACCCGGCTCGCCTCCGGGCAGGGCGTGGTAACGGCGGTGCCGTTCGTCTACCGCTACCACCCGATGGCCGCCGAGGCCCGGGCCCGGGTGCGGTCCGGGGCGCTCGGCCCGGTGCACCTGCTGCACGGCCACTACCTGCAGGACTGGCTCGCCGACCCGGCCGACAGCAACTGGCGGGTGGACCCGGTGGCCGGAGGACCGTCCAGGGCCTTCGCCGACATCGGCTCGCACTGGTGCGACCTGGCCGAGTGGATCACCGGTCACCGGATCACCGAACTGGTCGCCTCCACCGCCACCGTCCACGGCGAGCGCAGCGCGGCCATGAGCGGCACGTTCACGGCGCCCGCCGCCGGTGGCGCCGTCGCCACCGAGGCCGTCGCCACCGAGGACGCCGCGCACCTGCTGTTCCGCACCGACCAGGGCGCCACCGGTTCGCTGCTGGTCTCCCAGGTCTCGCCCGGCCGCAAGAACCGGCTCTGGCTGGAGGTCGACGCGGCCGGGGCCAGCGTGACCTTCGACCAGGAGAAGCCGGAGACGCTGCTGCTCGGCCGCCGGGAGAGCACCGAGGTGCTCAGCCGCGACGCCGCACTGCTGGCACCGGACGCGGCCCGGCTGTCCACCCTTCCCCCCGGCCACCCGCTCGGCTACGCCGACTGCTTCGCCGCCTTCGTCCGCGATGTGCACGACGCCGTACGCGGGGGCGAGCCCCGCCACCCCGGCTTCGCCGACGCCGCCCGCACCGCCGCTCTCACCGACGCGGTACTCGCCTCCGCCGACTCCCGTTCCTGGACCGAGGTACACGCATGAAGCTGGGATTCCTGACCGCCTGCCTGCCCCAGCTGACCCTGGAGCAGATCGTCCCCTGGGCCGCCGCCCACGACTACGACGCACTGGAGGTGGCCACCTGGCCCTCCACCGGGTCGCGCGACTTCGAGGCCAGCCACCTCGACGTCGCCGCCCTGGACCAGGACGGCGCAGAGCGGGTCAAGGCGCTGTTCGACCAGCACGGCGTGGAGATCTCCGCCTTCGCCTACTACGAGAACAACCTGCACCCCGACGAGAGGCGCCGCGCCGAGATCGCCGAGCACCTGCGCCGCAATATCGACGCCGCCGCACTGCTGGGCGTCCCCTACGTGGGCACCTTCATCGGCCGCGACCCCGGGCGCTCGGTCAAGGAGAACGTCGCCGTCGGCGACAAGGTGCTGCCGCCGCTGGTCGACTACGCCACCGAACGCGGCGTCAAGCTCATCATCGAGAACTGCGTGATGGAGGGCTGGCATCCGGACGGCTACCCGGGCAACCTCGCCTACTCCCCGGAACTCTGGGAGTGGATGTTCTCGCTCGGCTTCTACCTCAACTACGACCCCTCCCACCTGATGTGGCTCGGCATCGACCCGGTCGAGGCGCTGCGGCCCTACGTCGACCGGATCCCGCACGCCCAGGCGAAGGACGCCCAGCTGGACCCGCGCGCCCGCGGCCGCTACGGGTTCTTCGGCAAGACCCTGGAGCGCGACAACCCCTGGGACGTGGGCTGGTGGCGCTACCGCGTGCCCGGCCTCGGCGACGTCGACTGGCGCGCCGTGGTCGACACCCTCTACGAGGGCGGCTTCACCGGGACGCTCTCGGTCGAGCACGAGGACCCGGTCTGGGGCGGCACCGAGGAGAAGGTCAAGCAGGGCCTGATCGTCGCCCACCGCACGCTGCGCCCGCTGATCGTCGACTGAGCCCGGCCCGGTCGTAGCGTCAACAACCCGGATCCGAGCGGCCCACACTCCATCCGTCACTGTGTCCCGAGGAGCGCACCAGAGATGTCCCACCCCCTCTCCGTCCAGCTGTACTCCGTCCGAGAGCTGATCGCCGACGACCGTGACGGCGTGCTGCGCCGGATCGCCGAAGCCGGCTTCGGCGCGGTGGAGCCCTTCCGGCCCACCGATGACCCGCTCGGCTTCCGCAAGGTCGCCGACGACCTCGGCCTGTCCGTCTCCAGCGTCCACGCCATGGACCTGCTCGGCACCGAGACCGAGGCCGACGCGGTGTTCGACGCCGCCGCGGTGCTCGGCACCGAGCTGGTCATCGTCCCGGCCGGCATCGACCAGGAGGACTTCACCGGCACCGAGGGCCTGGCCCGAGCCGCGGACCGGCTCAACTCCCTGTCCGAGCGCGCCGCGGGACACGGGCTGCAGCTCGGCTACCACAACCACTGGTGGGAGTTCGAGCCGATGGTGAACGACCGTCACGCCCTGGAGGCCCTGGCCGACCTGCTCGACCCGCGGGTCTTCCTGGAGGTCGACACCTACTGGGCCGCGGTCGGCGGCGCCGACGTCCCGGCCGTCCTCGGAGGTCTCGGCGACCGGGTGAAGGCGCTGCACATCAAGGACGGACCGATCGTCAAGGGCGAGCCGCACACCGCGGTCGGCGCCGGCGCCATGCCGGTCCCGGAGATCCTCGCCGCCGCCCCGGCCCACGCCTGGCGCATCGTCGAGCTCGACAGCTGCGCCACCGACATCATCGAGGCCGTCGCGGCCAGCCGCCGCTACCTCACCGCCCTGGAGGCCCAGGCATGACAACCCGCTCCGGACCCGTCGGCGTCGCCCTGGTCGGCGCGGGCGTGATCAGCACCCAGTACCTGAAGAACCTCACCACCTTCCCGGACGTCCAGGTCGTCGGTATCGCCGACCTGGACACCGAGCGGGCCCGGACCGCGGCCGAGGAGTACGGGGTCCCGTTCTCCGGGGACCTGGACTCCGTGCTCGCGCGGCCCGAGGTCGAGCTGGTCGTCAACCTGACGATCCCGGCCGCCCACGCCGCGGTGGCGCGGGCCGCGCTGGAGGCAGGCAAGCACGTCTACGGCGAGAAGCCGCTCGCGCTGGACCCGGTCGAGGGCGAGAAGCTGCTCGCCGACGCGGCCGGTCGCGGCCTGCGGGTCGGGAGCGCTCCCGACACCTTCCTCGGCGCGGGTCTGCAGAGCGCCCTGCGGGCCATCGCCGCAGGCGCCATCGGCACGCCGGTCGCGGCGAACACCGCGGTGATGAACTTCGGCCCCGAACGCTGGCACCCCAGCCCCGAGTTCCTGTTCCAGTACGGCGCAGGGCCGCTGTTCGACCTGGGGCCCTACTACCTCACCGCACTGGTCGCGCTGCTGGGGCCGGTGTCCCAGGTCGCGGCCACGGCCAGGCAGGGCCGGGCCGAACGGGTCATCGGTTCGGGGCCGCGGGCCGGCACCGGCTTCACGGTCGAGGTGCCCACGCACGTCACCGCGCTGCTCGACTTCGAACGCGGCGCCACGGCGGCCACCACCTTCAGCTTCGACTCGGCGCTGCCCCGGATCCAGTTCGAGGTCACCGGCACCGAGGGCACCCTGGAGATCCCCGACCCCAACACCTTCGACGGTGTGCTGCGGGTGCGCGGCGGCGCCGACGAGGACTGGCGCGAACTGCCGGTCGGCGGGACCACGGCCGGACGCGGCATCGGAGTCCTGGACATGGCCCGCGCGCTGCGGGCGGAGCGCCCGCACCGGGCTTCGGGCGAACTGGCCCAGCACGTGCTGGAGACCATGGCCGCGGTCACCGACTCCGCGGCCGCCGGGGCGTTTCGCGGGGTCAGCTCCCGCTGCGAGGCGCCGGAGGCGCTGCCGGAGACCTGGTCGCCGTTGGAGGCCACCCTGGGCTGAGGCCCGCTTTCGGCTGCGGGTTGTGCCTGGTTTGTCGCGCAGTTCCTCGTGCCCCCAGGTGAGTGCAACTGATCCGAGGTGGTCAAGTTGCATCCGCCTTGGGGGCGCTGGGAACTGCGCGGGCCGACCCGAACACCGCGCTGAAGGCGTCGCGGTTGGCGGACGGCGAGGTCCGGTCCCAGACGGCGAAGACGACCTCGTCGAAGGTGTGCCGGAAGCCTCCCGCGAGGTGGTCGTGGAACGACGCGGCGACCGAGCGGGGGTCGTTGGCGAACACCCCGCAGCCCCAGGCGCCGAGCACCAGTCGCCGGACGCCGTGGCCCGCGGCCGCCTCCAGGACCCGTCCCGAGCGGCGCCGCAGCGCCGCCTCGATGCCCGGTCCGGCCTGGAGGTCGCGCCGCAGAACCTGACCGGCGTTGGGCGCCGGGCAGGTCAGGAAGGACACCGGATACGGCTCGGCCAGCAGGCCGCCGTCCTCGCCGCGGATCACCGGCACGCCGGGGGACCAGATCACCCGGTCGCTGTAGAGCAGGTCGCCGGAGGCCCGGTGCGCCTCGTAGTACTCGGGCGCCCGCAGCAGGCAGTGGTACAGCAGCGCGTGCCGGCACAGGTCCTCCTCCTGGGCCCGCGCGCCGCGGACGTACCCGCCGCCGGGGTTCCGCGCGGAGGCGAAGTTCAGCACCGCGACCTCGCCGGGCCCGGCCGCGTACAGCCGCCGGGCCGCCTCCAGGCTCCCCTCGGCGGTCACCTCGACGCGCAGGTCACCCGCCCCCGCGCCGCCCCGGTCGAGCCGCTCCTCGGGCAGGTGGCACCGCGTCCCCTCGGCCGCGGCCGCCAGGGCCGGTCCCACCGAGACCTCCGTGCCGTCAGCGGCCGTGTAGTGTCCGGCTGCTGCGATTTCCTCGTTGACCGTCGCGTACTGACGGAGTCTGCTGCTCACGGACGCCAACGCTAGGTGACGACCCGTCGGGCGGGGAAGCTGATTATCAGCGCAGCGCCGGGAGCTCCAGCCGCAGGGTTCCGGCGTCCGCGTCCAGTACGGCCGGTACGCCCAGCGGGACGGTGAGGCTGGTGGGGCCGTGGCCGAAGCCCAGTTCCCAGACCACCGGGACGCCCAGCGGGCCCAGCCGTTCCAGCATCAGCCGGCGGATCTGCTCGGGGGAGGGGCGGCAGTCCTGCCAGGAGCCCAGTGCGACGCCGGCCACGCCGGTCAGCGCTCCCGAGCGCAGCAGTTGGGTGAGCAGCCGGTCCAGCGCGTAGAGGTCCTCGTCCACGTCCTCCAGGAGCAGGATCGCGCCCGCGAAGCTCCGGCGGGCGAACGGGGTGCCGCGGTCTGCGGCCAGCAGGCTGAGGCAGCCGCCCGCGGTGACTCCGGCCGCCCGGCCCGGGAGCAGGCATTCGGCGGTCGCGGAGGTCAGCGACTGCACCGACTCGGGCTCGAACAGCGTGCGGCGCAGTCCCTCCGCGGTGGCCGGATCGGCGCCGAACACCGCCGCCGCGGCCATCGGCCCGTACAGCGTGGACAGCCCGAGCCGGACCGCGAAGGCCTCGTGCAGCGCCGTCGCGTCGCTGTAGCCGACGAAGACCTTGGGCTCGGGCAGGGCGGCCATCGCGGTCCAGTCCAACTGGTCGACGATCCGCTGCGCGCCGTAGCCGCCGCGCCCGCAGACCACCGCGGCAACGTCGGGATCGAGCCAGGCCTTCTCCAGGTCGGCGGCGCGGGCGGCGTCCGGGGCGGCCAGGTAGCGCAGCTCCGGGTTTCCCGCCAGTACACCGGGCATCACCTCGACCCGCAGCCCCCAGGACCGCAGGATCGACACCCCGCGCTCCAGCCGTTCCGGAAGCAGGCTCCCTGACGGTGCGACGACGGCGACCCGGTCCCCGGCAGTGAGCCGACGCGGTCGTTGCAACGGTGGGACATCGGACAACGTTTCAGCTCCCGGTACGGTGGCGGCAACGCCACCGTACCGTCACCCCCGGCCGGGGCGCCTCCGCCGTACCACGTCCACCTGGCGCTGCCACCAGTGCCGGTGGTCCGGGTGCATCCGCAGCGAGAACCTGCGTCCCAGCGGCAGATAGCCGAGCGCCGCGCCGAGGGCTGCGAGGATGACGTCGTCGATGTCGAAGGAGCGCCCCTCGACGAAGAAGTGCTGCGCGATCTCCAGCATCAGCACCGCGAGCGAGCAGATCAGCACCACCCGCAGCAGGCCGCGGGCGCGTGGTGTGATCACCGGCAGCAGCAGCCCGAAGGGGACGCCGATCAGGATGTTCCCGCCGATCTGCAGCAGGGCCTCGCGCACCGACGGCTGGTCCAGGTAGAGCCTGATCGACGTCCCCGGATGCAGATTGGTGTGCGCGATGCCCACCGACGCGGGGGAGGGGGTGAGCGTCAGCTTGACGATCACCGCAGCGCACACCGCGAGCCCGAGCAGCGCCACCGTCCCGACCACGGCACGGGCCAGCCTGCGGCCCAGACCTCTGGCGCGGGAAGCCTTCGGGGGCCTGGACGGCTTCGCACCCGAGGCGTCCTTCCCTTTCAGGAGCCCTTTCACGGGCCCTTTCACGGGCCCCTTCGCGGGCGCTTTCGCGGGCCCTTTCGCAAGCGGGGCGGCCGGCCCACGCCGCCGCCGCTGGAACAATTCCCGCCCGGGCAGCGCGAACGCCGCCCGCTGCGTTCCGCCGCTGCCCCTGCTCCCGCCCTTGCCCCCGCCCTTGTCCCCGCCTGCGGCGGCCACGCTCCCCACTGTCGTGACCATGCGCCTCATCGACCGGCCTCCTCATCACCCACCGGCGGTCCTCCGCCCCGCAGCGGCCTCTACCCGAAGCGGCTGCCTCCATGTCGGAATCCGCGCCGGCCTTGGTGTAGAGGACCCCTCGGTCCCTCCGACTGACGGGTGAGGCGCATCCGACCCGGATCCGCCGCCCGAACCGAGGAGCACACCATGTCCGCCCCTGCCACCCAGCCGCACACCGACCCGACCGGCACCCGGCGTCCCTCCGCTCGCACCAGCCGACTGCTGCTCACCGCCGCAGCGGCCACCCTGACCGCCTCCGTCGTCGCCGAACTCCTGGCCGCCGCCGCCCGTGGCCTCGGCGTCACACTCTCGGCGGGTGAGCACGGCGCCGCCCACGCCGGCGCCCTCGGCGTCGGCGCGTTGGCCACCGGCGTCCTGATCTGCTGCTTCTGGGGCACGCTGCTCGCCGCCATGCTCAATCTCAGGGCCGGCCGCCCGCGTCGGACCTTCACCAGGATCACGGTCGTCCTCACCGCCCTCTCCCTGGCCGGTCCCCTCAGCGCCACTGCCACGCCGGGCGCCAGGGCGACCCTGGTGGCCGGCCACCTCCTGGCCGCGTCCATCGTCATCCCCCTGGTCTCCCGGGCCCTCCCGGCGACCGTCAGCGAGGAGAGGTTCGTCACCCGTCCGGGTTACAAGTGACGACGGCATATTCAGCCCCCCTGTTCGCCAACTACAGTGAGGTTCCGTTCCGTTGGTGGAGGTGGGCTGGTGTACGGCGATTCGCGCCTGACCGTCCTCGTCCTGGACGGACGCAGTACGGCGCAGCTGCTACTGGCCGGGGAGGTCGACCTCGGAGCCACCCCGATGCTGGAGCAGGCGGTCGCCAGCGTGCTGCGGGACAGTGCGGTGCGGCGGATCGAGTTGGACGTCGCCCTGGTCCGGTTCTGCGACGCCGGGGGGCTCAGCGCGTTGCTCGCGTCACACCGGCTGGCCGCCCTGCGCCAGGTCCCGCTGTACCTGATCCAGGTGCGGGCGACGCTCCAGAAGGTGCTGGACGCGGCCGGACTGGACGAACTGCTGGCCCGTCCGCCCGACTAGGGACGCGTCTCGCCATGCCTTCGACAAGTGAACGCTGCACCGCGTATTGACGACTCATCAGCTTCAGGCTGACACTGCGTTACGCGTTCCGGAACCGTGCATCAGTGAATTGGAAGCGCTCTCAATTCGCTGAACCGAAGGAAGAGGCAGCAGCAGCTTTTACTTTCCTAAGCCTGGAGGGTTCCCCATGCGCAGAACCACCCTTCCGCGCCCCCACCGCGCGCCGTTCCGCCGTCGGACGGCGGCACTGCTCACCGCCCTCGCGTTGCCGCTGGCGGGGGCGCTCGCCCTGACCGCCAGCTCCGGCAGCGCCTCCGCCGCCGTGCCGTCCGCGCCCGCCGGCTGGACCACGGCGTTCAGCGACGACTTCAACGGTGCCGCCGGCACCGGCCTCTCCACCGCGAACTGGCTCTACGACACCGGCACCGGCTACGCCGGCGGCGCCGGGAACTGGGGCACCGGCGAGGTCGAGACGGCGACCAACTCCACGACCAACGTCTACCAGGACGGCTCCGGCCACCTGGTCATCAAGCCGGTCCGGGACGCCTCGGGCAACTGGACCTCGGGCCGGGTCGAGACCCAGCGCACCGACTTCGCCGCGCCGGCCGGCGGCGAGCTGGAGCTCAGCGCCAGCCTGGAGCAGCCCGCCCCCGCCTCCGGCAGCGGCTACTGGCCCGCCTTCTGGGCCCTCGGCGCGGCCGCCCGTCCGGTCGGCGCCACCAACTGGCCCGGCATCGGCGAGCTGGACATCATGGAGGACGTCAACGCCCTCAGTGAGCACTCCACCACCCTGCACTGCGGCGTCGACCCCGGCGGCCCCTGCAACGAGACCACCGGAATCGGCAGCGGGCTGCAGGCCTGCTCCGGCTGCCAGACCGGCTACCACACCTACTCGGTGATCCTGGACCGCACCGACACCGCCTCCGAGCAGCTGCGCTTCTACCTCGACGGCGCCCAGACCTTCACCGTCAACGAGAGCCAGGTCCCGGTCGCCACCTGGCAGGCCGCGGTCGACCACGGCTTCTTCGCCATCTTCAACGTCGCCATCGGCGGTGCCTACCCCAACGCCATCTGCGGCTGCACCTCGCCGTCGGCCGCGACCAGCTCCGGGGCGGGGATGAACGTCGACTGGTTCGCCGCCTACGAGAAGGCCGCCGGCGGAACCACCACGACGCCCACGCCCACCCCGACACCCACGCCCACACCGACCCCGACCGGCGGCTCCGGCGGCGGCAGCAGCTGCACCACCACGGCCGTCTCCGACATCTCCGCCGACTGCTTCAGCGCGCACCAGGGCACCGCTACCGTCCAGGCGGCGACCGGTGACACCGACCCGACCGGCGTCGACGGCAACCAGGTGGCCCAACTGTCCAACGGGGCCTGGCTCAAGTACTCCGGCGTCGACTTCGGCAGCGCCGGGTCCAGCCAGTTCCACGCCAGAGTGGCCTCGGGCGCGGCGGGCGGCGTCAGCGGGCTGGTCGAAGTGGTGCTGGACAGCCCGACCAACGCGCCGATCGGCAGCTTCGCCGTGGGCAGCACCGGGGGCTGGTCCACCTGGACCACGGTCCCGGCCAACATCGCCAGGACCACCGGCACCCATGACGTCTACCTGGAGTTCGTCTCCGGCGCGCCGGGCAATCCGCCGTATGTGAGCGTCCACTACGTCAGCTTCCCGACCCAGTGAGCCGCACGCCCTGACGGCAGCAAGGGCCCCCGCCGATCAGCTGGACGCGCGGACGACCAGCTCGGCGGGGGTCACCACCGGGGCCAGCCCGGCTGCCGCCCCCGTGTTGCCGTCGAAGGTCAGCTGGAGCCGGGTGAGCAGCAGCCGGGCCATCAACCGGCCCATCCCTTCGATGTCCTGACGCACCGTCGTCAGCGGCGGCGACGCCCACTGCGCCGCGGTGTCGCCGTCGTCGAAGCCCACCACGGCGACGTCCTCCGGTACGCGCAGCCCGCGTTCCGCGAGGACCGCCATCGCGCCCGCCGCCATCAGGTCCGAGCAGGCGAACACCGCGTCCGGGCGGTCGTCCCCGCCGCGGTCCAGCAGCTCCGCCATCGCCCGCCGTCCCCCCTCGGCGGTGAAGTCGCCCTCGGCGACCAGGGCCGGGTCCGCCTGCGGCAGGACGTCCCGGTAGCCCGAGAGCCGGTCCAGCGCCGAGGCCTGGTCCAGCGGTCCGGTGATCACGGCGATCCGCTGCCGCCCGCGCTCGCGCAGATGCCGTACCGCGGCCTGCGCACCGCCCCGGTTGTCGGTGTCGACATACAGCGGCGCGGCGCCGGTGGGCTCCCAGCCCGGCCGGCCGCCGTAGACGGTGGGCAGGCCCAGCCCGTCCACGATCGCGGGCAGCGGGTCGTCGTTGTGCACCGAGAAGATCAGCGCGCCGTCCACATGCCCCGCCGCCAGATAACGTCCGACCTGGGCGTAGTCCCCCGCCTCGGTCACCAGCAGCAGCACCAGCTGCACCGCCGAGGCGGACAGCTCCCGGCCGATGCCGCGCAGCTGCCGTGCGAAGAACGGGTCGGAGAACACCCGGCTCTCCGGCTCCGCGACCACCACCGCCACCGCGTCATGGCGGCGGGTCATCAGCGCCCGGGCCGCCGGATTGGGCACATACCCCAGCTCGTCGACGGCCTGGCGCACCTTCACCTGGATCTCGGACCGCACTCCGGCCCCGCCGTTGACCACCCGGGACGCGGTGGCGCGGGACACCCCCGCCAGCGCGGCGACCTCCTGAAGCGTCGGCCGCCACGCCCGGACCGGGGCCCCGTGCTGTTCCTCCGGCTGCGTCATTGCCCAATCATCGCACCGCGAACGCCGTTCGTTACGACGTAGGCTGCTCCTTGAACGAACGCCG
>NZ_BBPM01000008.1:0-119574 GCF_000787775.1 Streptacidiphilus carbonis
CGTACAGCCCTCCAGAATTCCCTCGATCTGTCTGCGGATACAGGTTTCCCGGTCTCGGAGATCCTGACCAATCCGATCCTTGATCATCTGAGCCAAAAACTCGCCCAGCATCCGGTCGGATTCCGACGCCAGCACCCCTACTCGTTCCAGCACTGCGTCCTCAAGTCGGAAACTGAGGCTGACCGATCCGCCCTCGTCTGGGTGCAGCGAAACGATAGCGTCCACCGGGAGGAGTTGATCATCGGCAATGTCAGCCCAGGTCCGCGCGAACGCTTCATCCTGATTTTCCGCCAAGATTACCACTGCGATACGGGACCGGTCCGCAGAAAACGCGAAGTGGCCATCACCGATCAGCTCGACAGCCCGAACCCACCCAATCCCGATGGGCCGCTCCAGCAGAACCTCCAGCGCAAACCCCTGAGGCATTGCAACTCCCATGGATCACCGATTCTATTCGAGACGCAAGTCGCCATCCGGAAGCCGGCCGTCGAAATATCCATCAATGAGGCTGACGATCCCCGGTGGATAGATATGGCGGCGATTCTCAAGCAACTGATCCTGCCCCCACCAGACATGTCGCCCATCATTCAAATGACCGACGCGATCCGGCCGGGAAGTCTCTAGGCGGATAATGAGAACGGTCAGCGCCGTCCTTCGGTCGCATTCCCAGCCCTCCACCGGGCTCGGCCAGAAACGACCACGCATTTCGCCGAACCGAAAGGCAATGTCACCGAAAGCAGCGGACATGAAGGCGCGTGCGGCCGAATAGCAGGTGACTTCCGACTCCAGCAACAACTCGGGAGGCGTCCACCCCCTGCAGCAGGAGCCGCAGAGAAACAGGCTCTTCTCGGCGTCCGCAATCAGGAGCATCGTTCGGCGCGCGAAGCGCGGCTCAGGAATCCACACAGGATCCAAGATCCGATGCTGCTACTTAAATAGCAACTCGACTGGGCTATTCGGGACCTACATGACGAGTGCCCCGAGCTGGAAGGCCTGGCCCCGAGAGGGGCTCTCAGACGCGCTCGCGCCGGCCACCCACAGGGACGCCACGGGCCACAGGTCAGCGCTTCGTCCCATCAATGACAGAGGCCGCCTGACCTGCGCGTTCGCCCTAGGGGCGTTGGAGAATCCAGGGGTACGCGTTGCTCACCCTGACAGCCTGGGCCCACCGACCTGCAGGGTTCGGGTTTCCGACAGATCCCACTAAGGCGGGGTGCACCGCTGGCGTGGTGTACCGGGTCACAGTGTAGCGGCTGTCGACCATCGTCCGGGGCGACGGTCCGGGCGACGTGGACCACGGGCGGATCGTGGTCGTGGTCGCGCTCGGAGTGGTCGGCGATCGGTCACGCCGGGGGGCCTTCCTGCTATGTCGGCATCGGACCGCACATACCCGAACGGATAGCTACACAAACCAATGAGCTGGCCGTACCTGATTGAGTGTTATGCCGGAAATGGTGGTTTCCCAGCCTTCGCACTTCCAACAGAAACCTTCGGGCAACGGTCTTGACATGCACCGGCACCGCATCCCAGACTCACTGACCAGGCAGCCGATGTTCACGTAAACATTGATCCGACCGGTCACTGTGAGCGACGGCGCCCCGTGCTGACCAAGGCCGTTTTTCCATCCGCAGGCGGGCCCGACAGCCCAGTGCTCCACCGTTCACTCGGGCGTCCTCCACCGCCGGCAAGGAAAGCCGGGCCAGCTTCCGTCCCACTCGCGCGAACCGACGCGCAGCACCTCGAAGACCTCCAGCACCGGCTACCAGGTGACCCCTGCCTGGTTCGCTGCTGCCTCCACCCCCGCGAACACCCTGGAGAGGCACGCCCATGCCCAGCAGCAGCAACTCAAGCTCCAGCAACCCCCGCCCCGGGTTCCGGCGCCGGTCGCTGACCGGCGCCGCCCTGGCTGCCGCGGCGGCGGCTCTGGTCTGCGCGGCGGCAGTCCCGGCCGCCGCGGCCGGGACCCCGCACGCACCGGCCCTGGTGCCGGGCCAGTTCCACGGCGTCAACTGGGCCGATCAGCGCGACAACTTCGCCGACGACGCCCTCCTGCTGTCCGGGCTGTCGCCGACTGACGACTACCGGACGACGTTCCACAAGGCCACCCGCATCATCGCGGCCTTCCGGGCCAACCTCGGGGCCAACACCGTCCGAATACCCGTCAACCCCTACACGGTCAACGCCGGTTACTGGAACTCCTACCGCGCCGTGTTCGACGCCGCCACCGCCCAGGGCTTCAACGTCGTCGCCGCCTACTGGGAGGGAACCGGCGCCCAGAAGGACGGCAGGATCGACGACACCGCGCAGTTCTGGCGCATGTGGAGCACCCTCACCCGGACCTACGCGCACAACCCGCAGGTCTACTTCGAGCCCATGAACGAGCCGTTCGGCTACACCCCGGCCGAGTGGGCCGACATCGCCGCCCAGTGGCTGCAGACCTTCCCCGCCGTCCCCCGTGACCGGGTCTTCGTCAGCGGCAGCGGGTACAACGACAACGTCACCTCCGTCTGCGCCGACAGCCGCCTCGACGGCACCTATCTGTCGCTGCACCACTACGGCTACTGGGGCACCCACACCTACGCCGAGTGGCTCGCCGACTTCAAGGTACGGGTCGGCGGCTGCGCCCCGCGCACCGTCGTCGACGAGTTCGGCGCATCGATGACCACCGGCCTGGACTACGACCAGCCGGCCGCCGGCAACAACGAGGTCGCCTTCATGCAGGCAGACACCGACGCCATCCGCGCCCTGCACATGGGCGCGGTCTACTGGCCCGGCCTGCGCACCGACGACACCTACAGCCTGGAGACCCTGATCGGCACCGCCGACCGGCCCTGGCTGGCCACCACCAACCAGTCCGGCGCCGACCGACTGGCCTGGGCCTGGGGCCGTGGCAAGCCCGCCCTGGAGGATCCGGTCACCGGCTGAGCCGTGCTCCCGGCCGGGCCGCGGCGGCCCGGGCCAGGGTGGGTTGGAGGCGGCGGGCGGCGTCCACGTGGTCGCCGGTCCAGATGATGCGGACGGCGGTGGCGGTGCCCTGGCCGTCGGCGCCGGTGAGGTCGTGGCGGACCGACTCGACCAGGCGGGCCGCCGACGCCGGGTCGGGCAGGACCGGGGCCGGGACGGCGGTTGCGTGGTCCAGGCCGGTGGCCAGGTCGCGGTACCAGTCGGTGACCCGGGTCGCCGTCCCCAGGATCTCCAGTCGGGCGTCGGTGCGCTCCACCTCGGTGCGGGCGTCGCCCGGCTCGCGCCAGAGCGAGACCACCGCGTCGGCCGCCAGGCGCAGTCCGACCACGCCGGTGACCAGCGTGGTCATACTGGCCAGCGGGAGTGGCTTGGAACCGCGTTCGGCGAGGTAGCTGCGGAAGGCGTCGTCCAGCCTGCGGGCCGAGGCGGCGGCGTCGCGGCCCTCCTGCAGTGGTGCGGCGGCGGCCGGCATCGGGCCGGCGGTGCAGCAGCCGACCGCGTACTCGACCGCGCCGACCAGGTAGCGGGCGCTGTCGGTGTAGGCGTCCGCCAGCGCCCGGTCGACGGCGGCGTCGGCGCCTCGCGGCCAGAAGAACAGCGCCACCAGCACGCTCACCCCGCAGCCGAGGGCGATGTCCTGGAGCCGCAGCAGCACGATGTGCCAGTCCGGGTTCTGGCCGATGTTGAACAGCACCACCAGGGTGACCGTGAAGGCCGCCTGGCCCGCGGTGAAGGAGATCGCGGCGGGGGCGATGCCGGCGATCAGCACGGCCACCGGCAGCAGGAACCACAGGACGGTGCCGTGATGGCCGATGAGCTGCAGCAGCCCGGCCCCGATCACCGAGCCGATGACGGTGCCGAGTACCGCCCGGGCCGCGTTCTGGCCGGTGTTGAGCGCGTTGGAGCGCAGCACCGAGAGGGTGCCCAGCAGGACCCAGAACGAGTGCTGAGCACTGGTCAGGTCGGCCAGGGTGACCGCGATGCCGAGGCCGACGGCGCCGCGGAGGCTGTTGTGCAGCCACACCGAGTGCGGCTGCAGGTGGGCCGCGGCACGCTCCCGCGCGGCGGCCAGCGGCTCGGTCAGGGCACCGGGCTCGCGGCCGAGCAGGCGCTCCGGCCAGCTGCGGCGCTCGGCCGCCGAGGCCAGGTCGACGTTGCTCGCGATCTGCAGCACCGCGAAGCCCAACTCCTGGGCTCGGAAGGAGAGGTCGAGGGTGGCCAGGAAGCCGTAGACCGCCGTCGCCGCACCGTCGGCGGACGGCCCGTTCGCGACATCGCCCGACGCCCCGACCGACGGCCCGACACCGTCCGACGGCCCGGCACCGTTCACCGGCCGGTCCACCGGCAGGCGCGTGGTGGAGCTGCGTTCCATGCCGTCCATGTCCGCGCGCAGTTCGGCGCAGGCCGCCTGCAGTCTGCCGCCGTCGCCGTGCAGGTCGCCGAGCAGGTCGGCGGCGCGGTCCAGCAGTTCGGCGGCGGCCCGGCGCACGGCGCGGGCCGCCGGGTCGCAGGCCGGGACGTCGTCCGTGTAGGACGCCTTGTCGGCCAGGATGCCGGTGAGCCAGGTGAGTTCGTCGACCAGGCGGACCAGGGCGCGGGAGGTGCTGGACAGTCCCGTGGGCCGGTAGGGAGTGGCGTCGAAGGTCCGCCGGAGGTCGGCCGCCGCGGTGGCGACCCGGCCCGCGGCGGCGTGGCAGTGCTTCGCGTCCGGAGCGCCGGGGCCGCGGTCCAACCGGTCGGCCTCGGTGCGCAGTTGCTCGGCGGCGGCGCGGCAGACCCGGGCCGCGGGCGCGCTGAGCGGGTCCGCGGCAGGTCGGGGCCACAACAGCGAGATCGCCAGCATGGCCGCGGCCGCGGCCAGCCCCGCTCCGGCGAGCCGGTCCGGCAGCTGCGACAGCGGCACCGGGCTGGTCACCGGAAGCACGAAGGCCAGCAGCAGCGCGGTCGCCGATCCCGCCAGCACCGAGCTGACCACACCGGCGAAGAGCACCATGAAGCCGACCGCCACGGTGGCCAGGACGGCGAGCCAGGTCAGCTTGGCGGCCAGGGTGCCCAGGCAGATCAGCACCACCCAGGCCACCCCCAGGCCCAGATGCGCCCGCAGCCGCTGCACCATCCGGCCGGTGAACTCCACCAGCAGCAGCATCGAGAAGGATCCGAAGGCCGCGAAGCTCGCCATCGCCGGCGAATGGAACACCTGGGAGCAGAGGGCGAACAGTGCGGGCATCACCAGCGCGGTGCGCCCGGCCTTGCGCGTCGCCGCCAGCCCCGGGTCATGCGCCCGCAACCACCCCACGGCCCCCCTCACGGCCCCGCTCACGGACCCACCCGCGGCCCCGACGGCTCCACCGACTGCCCGGTCCGGTACCTGCATCAGCCCGTGCACCTCCGGTCTCAGGGCGGCGACCTGCCCCGTCCAGGACGAGTATCCACGCCGACCCGCCCCCGGGCGCGAGGAAGCGCCGCCCCGGGCTGCCCGGTACCCGGCGCGGCGGCGCGTATCAACAGCGCGTGTCGAGCAGCAGGTATCGACAACTGCATCTATCGACAGGTACGCGTATCGACAGCCGGCCGCCGCCCTGGATAGCCTCGGTCGATGATCACTGGCAGCTCTCCGCTCGGGGCGGCCGCGACCCTGGCGGAGCTCACCGAGGACCCCCATCCGCTGCTGGCCCGGCTCAGGGCCGCGGAGCCGGTGTCCTGGCTTCCCACGCTCGGCGGCTGGCTGGTGACCCGTCGCGATCTCGCGGTCGCGGTGATGCGTGACGCGCAGACCTACACCGTGGACGATCCGCGCTTCTCCACGGCCCAGGTGGTGGGCCCGAGCATGCTCTCCCTGGACGGCCCGGAGCACGCCGTCCACCGTGACCCCTTCACCGCGCCGTTCCGGCTGCGCGAGCTGCACGGGGCGGGGTTCGCCGAGCGCATCCAGCAGGAGGCGACGCGGCTGGTGGACGGACTGGGCCCGCACGGGACGGCCGAACTGCGCCGGGCCTTCGCCGGACCGCTGGCCGCCGTGGTGATGACGGACATCCTCGGTCTCGCCGGAGCCGACACCGCCACCGTCCTGGCCTGGTACGACGGCATCGTCCACGCGGTCAACGAGATCACCGAGGGCCGCCCGGCCGGGACCGAGGGCGCCGCCGCTTACACCGAGTTGCGCCAGGCTGTCGCGGACACGGTGCAGGCGGGTGCGCGCGCCGACAGCGGTCGCTCACTGCTCCTCAGCGCCGCCGGGCGGCTCGGCCTGCCCGAGCTGACCTCCAACGCGGCGGTGCTGCTGTTCGGCGGCATCGAGACCACCGAAGCGATGATCGCCAACGCGCTGCTGCACCTGCTGGCCGACCCCGACCTGCCGGCCCGGGTACGCGCCGACGACAGCCTGCTGGACAACGCTGTCGAGGAGTCGCTGCGGCTGGAGCCGGGCGCGGCGGTGGTCGACCGCTACGCCACCCGCGACACCCGGCTGGGCCCGGCCGAGATCCGGCGGGGCGACCTGGTCACCGTCTCCCTCGCCGGGGCCAACCGCGATCCGGCCGTCTTCGAGGACCCGGACACCTTCGACATCGACCGTGCCAACTCCCGTCTGCAGCTGGCCTTCGCGCACGGTCCGCACTACTGCCTCGGCGCGCACCTGGCCCGCCTGGAGACCCGGATCGCGCTGCGCACCCTGCTCGACGCCCTCCCCGGCCTCCGCCTGGACCCGGAACGTCCGAGCGCCCCGCGCGGCCTGGTCTTCCGCAAGCCCCCTACGCTGCACGCGCTCTGGACCGCCACCTGACCGGTCTGCCGCCCGACCTGGCCACCGCCCGCCACCTGCTGCCCGCCACCTGCTGCCTGCCACCTGCTGCCCGCCCCCGACCAGCCCGCCCCCTGACCGTCCTACCGTCCGATCGGGTCCGAACTCCCGTACGGCTACTACGCTCGCGAGCATCCGGCCAGCCACCGCCTCGGACGGCGAAAGAAGGCATTCCCATGACCCTGCACCGTGACCTGCTGATCAACGGCCAGTACGTCCCCGCGCTCTCCGGCCGTACCACCGAGGACCTCAACCCGTTCACCGGCGAGGTCTACGCGACCGTCGCCGCCGCCGGGGTCGAGGACGTCGCCCGCGCCGTGGAAGCGGCCCATGCGGCGTTCCCGTCCTGGGCCGCGAGCAGCCCCTTCGCCCGGCGGGCCGTGCTGCTGGCCGCCGCGGACATCCTGGACGGCCGGGGCAAGGAGGCCGCCGAGCTGATGGCCGGCGAGACCGGCGGGATCACCCCCTGGGCCTACTTCAACGTCGCGCTGGCCGCCAACATCCTGCGCGAGGCCGCCGCCGGAACCACCGCCCCGCGCGGCGAGGTGCTGAACGCCCAGGAGGAGGGCGTGCTCGGCCTGGCGATACGTCGGCCGCTCGGCGTGGTGGCCGCCTTCGCGCCCTGGAACGCCCCGCTGATCCTGGGGATCCGCGCCGTCGCCGCGCCGCTAGCGGTCGGCAACACGGTCGTGGTCAAGGCCAGCGAGGACGCCCCGATCGCCTGCGCCCTGTTCCTGGCGGACATCCTGCGCGAGGCCGGGCTGCCGGACGGCGTGCTGAACGTGATCACCAACGACCGCGCAGACGCCGCCGTGATCGCCGAGGCGCTGATCGCGGACCCCCGGGTCCGCGCCGTCAACTTCACCGGCTCCACCGAGGTCGGACGCGTCATCGGCACCCACGCCGCCCGCCACATCAAGCCCGCCGTGCTCGAACTCGGCGGCAAGAACGCCATCATCGTGCTGGACGACGCGGACGTGGACTACGCGGTGGACGCCGCGGTTTTCGGGGTGTTCATGCACTCCGGCCAGATCTGCATGTCCGGCGACCGGGTACTGGTCCACCGGAGCCTGGCCGAGGAGTTCACCGCCAAGTTCACCGCCAGGGTGGCCGCCCTGCCCGCCGGCGACCCCGCCGACCCCGGCACCGTGATCGGCCCGCTGGTCGGCGCCGGCTCGGCCGCGCGCGTGGCCGCGCTGGTGGCGGACGCCGTCGCCAAGGGTGCGACGGTACTGACCGGCGGCGGCGAGCCGCAGGGCGCGCTGCACCCGGCGACCGTCCTCACCGGCGTCACCGAGGACGCCGACATCCACACCCGCGAGATCTTCGGCCCGGTCTGCGTCGTCGCCACCTTCGCCGACGACGACGAGGCCGTCGCCCTGGCCAATGCCACCGAACAGGGCCTGACCTGCGGAATCATCACCGAGAACGGCACCCACGGCCTCGCCGTGGCCGAGCGCATCGACACCGGCATCGTGCACATCAACGACCAGTCGGTCGCCGACGAGCCGCAGTCGCCGTTCGGCGGCACCAAGTCCAGCGGCTACGGCCGCTTCGGCGGCCACTGGGGCCTGGACGCCTTCACCACCACCCGCTGGGTCACCGTGGCGACCAAGCACGCGCACTACCCGTTCTGACCGTCGGGCCGACCGCCGGGCTGACCGCCAGGCTGACCGTCGGGGCGCCGCGACCACGTCCGGGTCGCACTGCAGCGTTGGGCCGATCGGCTTAGGGTCCTATGTACACCTTTGTACATTTTCGCTGTGGCTTTCCTTATTGGGAGCGGCGCCATGACCCGACCGACCACGACCACAAGCCAGGGTGCATCCGGCCTCACCCGTTCCGCAGGCGAGAACCATCGCTGGTGGGTCCTCGCCGTCATCGGCCTGGCCCAGCTGATGGTGGTGCTCGACGCGACGATCGTGAACATCGCGCTTCCGTCCGCGCAGCAGGACCTGGGCTTCACCAACGGCAACCGGCAGTGGGTGGTCACCGCCTACGCGCTGGCCTTCGGCAGCCTGCTGCTGCTGGGCGGACGCGTCGCGGACCTCGTGGGGCGTAAGCGGATCTTCCTGATCGGCCTGGTCGGGTTCTCGGTCGCCTCCGCCCTCGGCGGCGCCGCGCCCAGCTTCGAGGTCCTGGTCACCGCCCGCGCCCTGCAGGGCGCCTTCGGCGCGCTGCTGGCACCCGCGGCGCTGTCACTGCTGACCACGACCTTCACCGACCCCAAGGAGCGCGCCAAGGCCTTCGGCATCTACGGCGCCATCGCCGGCACCGGCGGCGCGGTCGGCCTGCTGCTCGGCGGGCTGCTCACGGAGTACCTGGACTGGCGCTGGTGCCTGTTCGTCAACCTGATCCTGGCCGCCGTCGCCTTCGCCGGCGCGGTGCGGCTGCTGCACGCCGGCGCGCCGGAGGACCCGCCCAAGCTGGACATCCCCGGCACTGTGCTGGTGTCGCTCGGCCTGTTCGGCCTGGTCTACGGCTTCTCCAACGCCGAGACGCACTCCTGGAGCTCGGTCGGCACCTGGGGGTTCCTGCTCGCCGGGGTGGTCCTGGTCGGCGTCTTCGCCTGGTGGCAGACCCGCACCCCGCATCCGGTGCTGCCGCTGCGGGTGGTGCTGGACCGCAACCGCGGCGCGTCCTTCCTGGCCATGTTCATCGCCGGCGCCGGGATGTTCGGCGTGTTCCTGTTCCTGACCTACTACCTGCAGCAGTCGCTGGCGTACTCGCCGGTGCTGACCGGAGTGGCCTTCCTGCCGATGGTGGTGATGATGATCGTCACCTCGGTCACCGCCACCAACGCGCTGGTGCCCCGGCTCGGTGCCAAGCCGATCGTGCCGGTCGGCATGCTCCTCGGCGCGCTCGCGATGGCCTGGCTGACCAGGCTGGACCTGCACAGCAGTTACGCCGCAGATGTGCTGCCGCCGCTGCTGGTGCTGGGCGTCGGCATGGGCCTGATCTTCGCCCCGGCGATGTCCCTGGCCACCGCGGGCGTGGCCGCCCATGACGCCGGCGTGGCCTCGGCCACCGTCAACACCAGCCAGCAGGTCGGCGGTTCGATCGGCACCTCGCTGCTGAACACCCTGGCCACCAGCGCGGCCACCGCCTACCTGGTCGGCAGGCAGGTGACCCCGGCCAACCAGGCGCAGGCGCAGCTGCACAGCTACTCGACCGCGTACTGGTGGTCGGCCGCGTTCTTCGCCTTCGGGATGGTGGTGTGCGGGCTGATCTACCCGGCCGGCAGGCCGGTCGTCCACGCGGAGCAGGAGGGCGGCGCGCCGGTCCACATGTGACACCTGTGCCGCCTGTGCCATCTGTGACGACGCGCCGCCCCCCGGATCGGGCCGGGTTCACCCCAGCCGGGTGAGCTTCGCCCCGGCGGTGGGCTGCTTCAGCTGGGACTGCAGCTGCACCGGCACCGTCTGGGCGCTGGCCCCGGTGCCGACCACCAGGTTGCCGACCGTGGTCCCGGCGGCGGCCTGGTGCGGCAGGCCGCCGCCGACCGGCTCCAGCGAGATGTCCACGGACAGACCGCCCCAGCCGGCGACGGTGACGTCCTTGGACACCACCACCGGGGTCTTGCCGCCCAGGCCGTCGTCCACGTACCCGACCACGTCGCCCTTCTTGGCGACGGTGTGCGCCTTCAGCGCCCCCTCGGCGCTGATGACGACCTTCTTGCTGTTCTTCAGCACGTTGGGCAGCCAGCCGCCGCCGTCCCCGCCGGTGGCGGGCTGGCTCAGCACCACCCCGACGATGGTCCGGGTGGTGCCGCCGACCTTGGTCTGCGCGGCCCACATCAGGCAGCCCAGGGCGGAACTGCTGGTGCCGGTCTTGACGCCGATCACGCCGTTGCCGCCGAGCAGGCTGTTGTTGTTGTAGGTCAGCGTTCCGCCCGGCGGGGTGAACGAGGGGGTGCTGACGATCTCCCGGAACACCGCGTCCTGCATGACCACCTCGGCCAGCTTGAGCTGGTCGTTCGCGGTGCTCTTGGTGGTGCCCTCAAGGCCGCTGGGGTCGGTGTAGGTGCTCTTGGTCATCGACAGCGCGGTGGCCTCGGCCTGCATCTTGGTGACGAAGGCCGCGTCGGTGCCGGCGTCCCAGCGGCCCAGGAGCCTGGCGATGTTGTTCGCGGACGGGATCAGCAGCATCTCCAGCGCCTGGTACTCGCTGATCTGCTCGCCGACGGTGACCTTGACGACCGACTCCTGGTCCGTGACGCCGGTGTTGTAGTCGTTCACCGCCTGCTGGTCGACGGTGATCGTCGGCCCCTGGTCGCCCTTCTTGAGCGGGTGGTCCTTGAGGATCAGGTGGGCGGTCATCACCTTGGTCACGCTGGCGATCGCCACCGGGTTGTCCGAGCCGGAGTGGCCCAGGGTGCCCAGGCCGGAGACCTCGGCCGTGGCCTGGCCGCTGGCCGGCCAGTCGAGGGTGGGCGCGGAGCCGCCGAACGCGTACGCGGAGTCCGCGGTCATCTTGAGGCTCGGCGAGGGCAGCGGGCGCAGCACCTGGACGATGGCCAGGATCACCAGCAGGAAGCAGAGCAGGACGCCCCAGATGCTGATCCGCTTGATCGCGCGGCGCAGCGGGCTGGACGGCTTGCGGCTGAGCGACGCGAGCACGTCCATGGCCTCGGAGGTGCTCTCCGGGCTGGGGCTGAGCGGGGCGGCCCCGCCGGGGGCGGGCGGCTGGGGGCTGCGGCCCCAGCCGAACTGCCCGAGGCCCGAGGAGGACTCCTCGGCCTGCGGCGGCTGCGACTGCGACTTCGGCGGCTGCGGCGGGGCCTGCTGCCACCCGTAGGCCTGCTGCTCCGGGGCGTCGTACGGGGGGACCTCGGTGTGCTCCCGGGGGCCCTGCGGGATCGAGACCTGGCGCAGCGCCCGGGTGGGTTCGTCCAGCTTGGGGACGCGCAGAGCGGTGGTGTGCTGGTCCGGGACGGCCTCGGCCGGCGCGGGCCGGTCCGACTCGGGCAGGCGCATGGCCGTGGTCAGCTCGTCCGCCCCGTCGGGGGCCGGCTCGGGCCGGTCCGGCTCGGGGAGGCGCAGAGCGGTGGTGGGCGAGTCGATCCTCGGGCCCGGACCGCCGACAGGCTCGTCCGCGGCAGGCCCCGCGGGCCGACCCTCCGAGTCGCCCGCCGGGCGAGCGGGCGTGACGCCGACCGACACGGCCTGCGCCTCGGCATCCGCATCCGGGTCCGCATCGGAGACAGCGTCTCCGTCAGCAGCCTCCACAGCGGACCCCGCAGGCTCGCGCCGGTCCGCAGGCGCGTCGCCGAGCCCCTCCGTCCGCTCCTCACTGCGCGAGCCCGCAGGACGCTCCTCGGCGGGCGCGTCCGCAGAGCGCCCCTCGGCAGGCGCGTCCGCAGAGCGCCCTTCGGAGCGCGCGTCCGCAGGACGCTCTTCGGTGCGCGGGGCCGCGCGCTCCGTGGTCCGCGGGGTCGCTGCCTCGGCTCCGCCCGCAGCTGCGGGCCCCCCGGGGCGCGGGTCCTCCGCGCCGCGCTCGGTACGCGGGTCCGCGGAGCGCTCCGCGGCGGCCCCGGCCGCAGGCCGCTCCTCGGCCGGTCCCGCCGACTCGGCGGGTTCCGCGGGCCGGGACGGTCCGGACGCGCGGCTGAACCATGGCTCCGGCTTCGCCGTCCGGTCCTCGCCCGCTTCGCCGATCCGCTCCACCCTGTCGGGGGACTCGCCCACGTAACCCAACCTCCTCGCACGCCCGGACAGACGTCCATACCCGGACGCCTCTCCCCAAGTTTCTTTCACAACCACGACATCGCTGGTCCGCCGCACCTTCGACCGGCGATTCCTTTGTGATACCAGCCCCTCCTGTGGCAGACGTGGGGCTCATCCGAGCGGTTCCCGAGATCACGGTGTCGTGTCACTCTCGAGGCACTCTCGACAGCAGGGTGTGAGAGGCGTCACTCTGTCTTCATCCACGCGGGGAGGCTTGGATGGGCAAGAGCCGCAGAACAATTCCCGAGGAACTGTTGTTGCTCGCACTGGACCCGACGACCGGGACCACCGCGCAACCGCAGACCCTTGACCTCGGACTGGCCGGAGCACAGCTCGTCGAGCTGGCGATGGCCGGAAGAATAGTCCCGGACGGGGACCGGATAGCCGTGGTGAACCCGCGGCCGACCGGTGATCCGACCCTGGACCACGCGCTCGAACTGCTGCGCCGTCGTGGCAGTGCGGTGCGTGCCGTGCACTGGATCGGCGGGCCCCGGCTGGGGCTGCGCCAGACGTACCTGGCGCACCTGGAGCGGTGCGACATGGTGCGGGCAGTGCCGGGCCAGGTGTGCGGGGTGCTGCCGACGACGCGCTATCAGGCGTCCGACGACTGCACGAACAGCGCGATCAAGGAACGTCTGGACACGGCGATCCGGACCGGCGTACCGCCGGACCCCCGGACGGCCGCCCTGGCAGCCCTGGCCCACGCCGTGGGTCTGGGAAAGCATCTCTACCCGGGTAACGAGGGCCGCTCCTCGAGGTCACGCCTGCGCGACCTGATCCGGTACGACCCGCTGGGCGGCATGGTCGCGCATGCGGTGATGGACGTGCAGAACGGCCTTCCTGCCGCACAGGGCAGGGGTGGGGCACAGCCAGGCGTCGCCCCCGGCCGTACCGCGGCCCGACCGTCGGTGCTGCCCGGAATGGCGCGTGCAGCCGCGCGCTGACGCCGTCCCGCGCAGTACCTGCGATCCGTCCGTGCACCAGTAGCAGCAAGCAGTGGCAGTAGCAGCGGCAGCAGCAGCCGTGCAGTGCCAGGCAGTGACGACGACCGCCGTTCCCGGCCGCGACCACCCTCGCGGCCGGGGGCGGCGGTCGGCGTTTTTGCGCGAGCGCGCGTACGGCAGCGCGAGGCGGCGTACAAGTGTACTCGCGCGCCCCTGATCCGCGCTGATTGCACCACACGGCAACCCCTTGCGGTGGCATGCTGCTGGAACGGAACGGAATGCATTCCAACCAATCCCGAGCGAAAGCCGGAGGACCCGTGTCGTCCGCCAGCATCAACCCCACCGTCCGCCGCCGACGCCTCGGCGCCGAACTGCGCAGGCTCCGTGAGCAGAAGGGCCTGACCGCCGAGGAGGTGGCCCAGCAGCTGCTGGTCTCCCAGTCGAAGATCAGCCGGCTGGAGAACGGCCGACGCAGCATCAGCCAGCGTGATGTGCGCGACCTCTGCGAGGTGTACGGGGTCGGCGACGAGTCGTTGATCGACGGCCTGATGACGATGGCCCGGGAGTCCCGGCAGCGCGGCTGGTGGCACGCCTTCGGCGACGTCCCCTACAGCGTCTACATCGGGCTGGAGGCCGAGGCGATCTCGGTGCGCAACTACGAGTCGCTCTTCGTGCCCGGCCTGCTGCAGACCCGGGAGTACGCCCACGCGGTGGTCACCGGCATCCAGCCGGAGGCGACACCGGAGCAGAACGACAAGCGCACCGACATCAGGATGCTCCGCCAGGATCTGATCAAGGACCGTGAGGACCCGATGCGGCTGTGGGCCGTGGTCGACGAGGCTGCGCTGCACCGGGTGGTCGGCAGCCCCGAGGTGATGCAACGTCAGCTGGCGCACCTGGTCGAGATCAGCCAGCAGCCGCACATCAATGTGCAGGTGCTCCCCTACAGTGTCGGCGCGCACCCCGGGATGAGCGGCACCTTCTCCATCCTGGACTTCCAGGACGCGCTGGACGCCAGCGTGGTCTACCTGGAGGGCGTCACCAGCGACCTCTACCTGGAGAAGGCCTCGGACGTACGGCTCTACTCGATGATGTACGAGCACCTGCGCGCCCAGGCGCTGAACCCGGATCTGACCCGGGAGTTGATCGAGGAACTGGCTCAGTCCTACGAGAGTTGACACCTGCCCCTTGTGGCGGCTCTGTGGCGGACAGCCGCCGAACCTGTGGCTCCGGGCTTCGGGCCCAGCCGCGGCGGGCATGCTACAGCACGAGTGCTTAACCGATCCTTCCCTCTACCGCATTTGCATCCTGCCAGGCGAACATCCGGGGGCACCTTTGCCTCCCGGACAAGCGGAGGGGCAGAGTGAGCCTCAGCACCACCGCAACAGAAACCCACACAGCATCAGAGCACCCATCCAGTACCCGACTGATGGACCGGATCGAGTGCGGAGTCTGGAGCAGGAAAGCCATGACCCAGAACAGCCTCAGCGACAACGACAACGGCCTCAACTGGAAGAAGTCCACCTACTCGGGCAACGGCAACTGCGTCGAGGTGGCCAAGCCGCCCGCCGCGGTCGCGGTCCGCGACTCGAAGGACCCCAGCGGCCCGGCGCTCAGCTTCACGCCGGACGCCTGGACCGCCTTCATCGCGGGCGTCAACGCCGGCGCGTTCGAGCAGGACCGGTAAGGCCCCGTTCCCGGCGTTCGGGAGCGGAGGGGAGATCAGGGCAGCCATATCGGCGGGACCTCGCAGCAGCGACTGCGCGGTCCCGCTTCCTCACATCCGGCGGTGCCATCGACCGGCGGTCTTCGGCGAGCGCGGCCTTCGGCGGCCCTCGGCGGTTGGCGGCCCTCGGCGACCCGCGGCCGTCACCGCAGCTGGTCCACGTACAGGTCGGTGCCGGGGAGCGTGGGCACGAACGGGGCGACCAGTTCCACCCGGGCGCCCGGCACGGCCGCGGCGACCTCGGCGTCCAGGCCGGTGAAGGAGGACCAGCAGCCGCGCGGGTCCTCCTGGAGGAACCAGAGCAGGGTGAGCCTGGTGTCGGTGCCTTCCACCGGCTTGACGTAGGACATCTTGTCGACCGGCAGCGGCAGCGGGCGGAAGGCCACACACATCGCCGCCGGGGCGCCGGTCCGCAGCCGGCCCGGCAGGCCGCGCTCCAGCAGCCAGTCCAGCAGTTGGTCCCGCTGCTCGCCGGTCTCGCAGTCGACCACCTCCAGCACCAGCCCCTGGTACGGCTGGTCCAGCGCATGGACGTCGCGCGGTCCGGCCGCGCCGTCCCGGTAGGCGACGCCGGCGTGCTGCTGGAAGGAGGTGAAGACATGGGTGCGGTCGCGGTAGACCCGGCCGTCCCGGTTGAGCCGCTTGTTGATGCCGATGGTCCAGCGCATGTGTTCGTCGTGCCGGCCCTCGGTGATCCAGTACACCGAGAGGTAGCAGCCCGCCGTCACCGGCTCGGCCACGGCCGACTTCTCGGGGTAGCGCAGCAGTTGCAGGTCGCGGGTGGCAACCCAGCGCCGCCCGGCGAACATCCACGGCATGGCCATCGCGCCCGCGTAGAAGTGGTCGTCCTCGTACCAGCGGTTGTAGCCGTACTCGTGGCCCGGATGCGGCTCCACCATGGTGATCAGCGCGGAGCCGATCGCCACCCCGTACGGTCCGCGCGAGGCCAGTTCGGCGTACTGCGAGAGGTCGTCAGTCATAGCGCCTGACGGTACGTCAGCTATCTCGAACTTCCCAGATCCGTGCGCGAAGTCGGGGCGTGCGGACCGGCGGATCCGCCAAGGCGCACCCCCGCCGGCCCGCCCCGGCTTTGGTGGTTCCTCCCATGCCACGGGGCGGTTTATACCCCTATCGTCAGCGCACATGCGAAGACGCACGCCCGCCCCCGTCGCTGCACCCGTCCCCTTCGATCCCGCCGCCGCCCGGTACGCGCGCCAGGTGCTCGGGCTGAGCCCGGCGATGGCCGCCCGGGCGATGGCCTCGCACGGTGTGCACATCGCCCCGCAGCAGCTGATCGCCTGGGAGGCCGGGCAACTGCTGCCCAGCGAGGCGGAGTTGGTGGCGCTGGCACGGGCAGTGTGGTGTCAGCCCGGGCAGCTGATGGGCGGACGGGCGGTCAGCATCAGGGACCACCGGCTGGCCCTGGACCTGCCGTCGGAGCAGGTCGCACAGACCCTCGGGCTCACCCCGCGGGTCTACGCCCAGTTGGAGGCGGCCCCGCGCTGGGAGGGCGACGAGGACCGGACCCTGCTGCTGGCCCGGGTCCTGCGCCTGGACGGCCGGGCGCTGGTCTCGGCCACCCGGCGCGGCGAGCAGTTGCGGCCGCTGCTGCAGCGGGCCGTCGACGGCCGCTGGCAGCCGCAGGCCAGGGCGGTGGCCCGACTGGTGCCGACGCTGGCGGCCGGGCCGGAGCGGGAGCGGCTGGAGTGGGCGCTGAAGGTGCTCCACGACGAGGGGCAGACCGTCGGGGCCCTGTGGGGCCAGACCGTGGACGCACTGTGGGGGCCGGACGCCCCGGCGCCGGACGCCGCCGAGCGGCCGGGCGGCGCGGCCGAGCTGGAGCAGCGCTTCTGGCAGCTACTCGAAGGCTGACTCCGGGGACGACCGGGCGCCGGAGGCGACGACAGGGGCCAGCTCCGCGCCCCAGTCCAGCAGTTGCTCGTCCCTGCCCAGGCGGCCGACCAGCTGAAGGCCCAGCGGCAGCCCGTTGGCGGCGCTGCCCGCGGGGAGCGACAGCGAGGGCAGGCCGGCGTTGCTCCAGGGCAGGCACATGATCGAGCTGCCGGTGCTGTCCAGCCCGAGCGGGGCGGGGCCGGTGGCGGACGGGGTGATCCAGAGGTCGACGGCGGCGGCCTCCATGGTGCAGAGGATCAGGTCCCGGAACTCCTCGCGGGCGGCCAGCGCCCGGCCGTACTCGGCGCGGTCCACGGCCTGTCCCTCGCGGAAGGCGGCGACCGACTCGGGGCGGTAGAGGTCCCCGTACCGGGCGAACCACTCGGCGTGGGTGCGGGTGAACTCATGGCGGTTGGCAGTGAAGAGCTGCTTCACGGTCACGTCGAAGTCGCACATCACCGGCGTCTCCCGGACCGGGTAGCCCGCCTCGCGGACCAGCTCGACCTGGGCGGCGAAGGCCGCCAGCGCCTCGGGTTCGGCGCGCTGCAGATAGGGCCCGACCGGGATCCCCAGCACCGGCCGAACACCGGCCGGTGCGGCGGACGGCGCGGGCGACGGCGTCTGCCGCCACCCGTCGCACAGCACCGCCGCGGCCAGGGCCGCTCCGGCCACGTCCGTGGCGAAGACGCCGAGCGTGTCGAAGCTCGGCGCATTGGGGACGACGCCGTCCACCGGGATCCGCCCGTAGGTCGGCTTGAAGCCGACCACCCCGCAGTAGGCGGCCGGGCGGATCATCGAGCCCACCGTCTGGGTGCCGACGGCCAGCGGCACCATCCCGGCGGCGACCGCCGCGGCGGAGCCGCTGCTGGAGCCGCCGGGGGTGTGCGCGGGGTTGTGCGGGTTGCGGGTGGGTCCCGGCGCCAGCGCGGCGAACTCCGCGGTCACCGTCTTGCCGGCGATCAGGGCCCCGGCCGCGCGCAGCCGGTCGACCACGGCCGCCTGCGGTCCTGCGAAGACCTCGGGCGGCAGCGCGGAGCCGGCCCGGGTCGGCAGCCCGTCCACCCGGATGACGTCCTTGACCCCCACCGCGACCCTGTACAGCGGCGGACGTCCGGCCGGGTCCGGCCAACGCGCGGCGAGAGCCGCCGCCTCCGCGGCCAGGCGTTCGCGCCGCCCCGGCTCGGGCAGGAAGGCCTGCACCGCCGGGTCCCGTTCCTCGATCAGTTCGAACAGTCCCATAGGCGCCCAGCCTAGGACAGGCAGGCCCGTCGGACAGGTCCGACAGACGGGCCCCAGCGCCTGCCCGGAGGCCGCACGGCTCTGGCCTTCGCCGGGCGGCCGCCCTAAGCTGACGCACCGTCAGTTTCTCTGGAGGGTTGGGCCATGTCGCTTCTCGAAGGTCGTACCGTCATCGTCTCCGGGGTCGGCCCGGGCCTGGGCCAGCAGGTGGCCGTCAGGGCGGCCCGGGAGGGCGCCAATGTGGTGCTCGGGGCCCGCACCGAGGAGAACCTCGCCAAGGCCGGGGCCGAGATCGAGGCCTCGCACCCAGGTGCGGGCCGGGTGGTCTGGCGCTCCACCGACATCGCCGAGGAGGACGCCTGCACGGCGCTGGCCGCGCTGGCCGTCGAGCGCTACGGCCGGATCGACGCGATCGTCCATGTCGCCGCGCTGGACAGCTACTTCGGCGGCCTCGCCGACGCCGACTTCGCCTCCTGGCGGCGGGTGCTGGACGTCAACCTGATCGGGACGCTGCAGCTCACCCGGGCCTGCCTGCCCGCTCTGAAGGAGCGCGGCGGCTCGGTGGTGATCATCGGCACCCAGTCCGCGATCGCCGCGCCCAGCCAGGTCCGCCAGGCCGCCTACGCGGCCTCCAAGGGCGCACTGACCTCGGCCATGTACTCGATGGCCCGCGAGCTGGGCCCGGACCGGATCAGGGTCAACACGGTGCTGCCCGGCTGGATGTGGGGGCCGGCGGTGGAGATGTACGTGCAGTGGACGGCGGGGACCGAGGAGATCCCGGAGGAGCAGGTCAGGGGTCGGCTGTCGGAGCGGATGGCGCTGCCCGAACTGGCCACCGACGGCGACGTCGCCGAGGCCGCCCTGTTCTTCGCCTCCGACCGGGCCAGGTCGATCACCGGCCAGTCGCTGCTGGTCAACGCCGGGGAGATCATGCGCTGAACGCCCTCCGGCCCCGACAATCCCGGGCGGGACCGGCGGCCCGGAACGTAGGGTCGTCAGCATGACGACCATGACCACCAGCAGCGACACCAGTGTCTTCGCAACCCTGCGGGCCGACGCCATCACCGACCCGGCCCGGCTGCGCGAGGTCTACCCGGAGCCCAGCGACGCCGCCGTCCGCAAGCAGACCGACGAACTTACGCCGCAGACCATCGCGCTCATCGGCTGTTCCTCGCTGGTCCTGGTCGCCAGCGCCGATCCCGACGGCCGCTGCGATGTGTCGCCGCGCGGCGGCCCGGCGGGATTTGTCGCGGTGCTGGACTCCCGGACCCTGGCCGTCCCGGACGCCACCGGCAACAAGCGGCTGGACACCCTGCACAATGTGATCGCCACCGGCCGCGCCGGACTGCTGTTCCTGATCCCCGGCCGCCCGACCACCCTGCGGGTCAACGGCCGCGCCTGCGTGTCGACCAGGCCGGACCTGCTGGAGCAGCTGACCGCGGTGGGAAAGCCGCCGGCCAGCGCACTGGTGGTGGAGGTCGAGGAGGTCTACCCGCACTGCCCCAAGTCGCTGATGCGGTCCTCGGCCTGGAAGCCGGAGCAGTGGCTCGCCAAGGACGCCCAGCCCTCCTCGGCGGAGGTGACCCTGGCCCAGCTCCGGGCACCGGAGCTGACGATCGCGGACATCGAGCAGGCCGAGGCCGAGTCCCTGAAGTACCGGTACGAGTGACCCCCTGCTCTGCTCCCCCTGCTCTGATCCCCTCCTCGGGCACGGTGCGGTCGGTCCTGACGAAGCGTGGATTCATCGTGCTGAGCGGCTGACCCTTCAAGCAATCACCACGACAGTCAAAGGGAAGTAAAATCGTTCCACCCGTAGATCAGTGTTCAGGGATATGAACTTATACATCCGGTCAATTGCCACCAATGCTGACATCGTGCCTTGCCGAACGATCCCGGATGTGAACGCACGCTCTTGACCCATGGTCAGGAGCGCGCTTCAATCCGGAAGCGGAACAAGCAAGGCAAGCTCCTTTACCTACCCGGTCGGTCCTGCGAAGCGCGCTGACGACCATCCAGGTGAGTAAACGAGACAAGGCGACCGGCCATGACCCAGACCGCAACAGCACCGCCGTCCGCACTGCGCAGGATCAACCCAGCGACCCTCTACTTCTTCGGTGCCCTGGGCGGCATCCTCTTCGGCTACGACCTCGGAATCATCTCCGGCATCCTGGTCGTGATCAACAAGGTATGGAGCCTGACCGGCTTCGAGAAGGGCGTGGTCACCGCCAGCCTCTCGGTCGGCGCCATGGTCGGCGCCGGGCTGGCCGGCCGGCTGTGCAACCGGGTCGGCCGCAGGCAGACCATCATGGTGGCCGGCGCGGTGGTGATCCTGGGGACCGTCGCCTGCTCGCTGGCGCCCAACTTCAACTCCCTGGTGGGCTTCCGCACCGTGCTCGGCGTCGGCATCGGCCTGTCCTCCGCGACGGTGCCGACCTACATGTCCGAGCTGGCCCCGGCCCGGATCCGCGGCGCGATGGGCGCGCTCAACCAGATCTTCATCGTCAGCGGCATCCTGATCGCCTTCCTGGTCAGCTACTGGCTGCAGCCGCACCACCTGTGGCGCTGGATGTTCGCCGGCGCGATCGTGCCCGCGGCGATCCTGATCGTCGGGCTGACCTTCCTCCCGGAGACCCCGCGCTGGCTGCTCAACACGGGCAAGGAGGACGAGGCCCGCGCGGTGCTCGCCAGCACCCACGGCCGCGAGGGCGACGACATCGACGCGGAGGTCGCGTCCATCCGCGAGGTCATCGCCCTGGACAGCCAGCAGAGCGGTCGGGTGCGCGACCTGGGAGCCGCATGGGTGCGGCCGATGCTGTTCGTCGCACTGCTGCTCGCCGTCGGCCAGCAGTTCAGCGGGGTCAACGCGATCAACGCCTACTTCCCGACCATGCTGATCTCGCTGGGCTTCACGGCGAACACCGCGCTGCTCTCGGCGATCATCCTGGGGATCACCAAGCTGGCCTTCACCGCGTGGGTGGTGTTCGTGGTCGACCGCTGGGGGCGGAAGCCGCTGCTGCTGATCGGCAATGTGGTGATGGTGGTGACGCTGGGGCTGACCGGCTGGGTGGTCATCAACGTCCACGACAAGAACACCCTGGGCACGCTCGCGGTGATCCTGCTGGTGCTGTACCTGGCCGGGTACGAGCTGGGCTGGGGCGCGGTGGTCTGGGTGATGATGGCCGAAGTCTTCCCCCTGAAGGTCCGGAGCATCGGCATGGGCGTCGGCGCGGTCGTGCTGTGGGCGGCGACCGGGATCATCACGGCGGTCTTCCCGATCATGTCCGACCACAACCATCTGGGGCTCGGCAAGTCGATGTACGTCTTCGCCGGGATCAACGCTCTGCTCTTCGTCCTGACCTGGCTCCTGGTCAAGGAGACCAAGCAGCAGAGCCTGGAGCAGATCGAACTGGGCCTCCGCGACGCCGTCTGATCCGTCTTCAGGGGCGCGGGCAACTGCGCTGCCGACCATGCACCTCCGTAGAGGGCTGGTCGCGCGCGCAGTTGATCGAGCAGTTCCCCGCGCCCCTGTTGCTAATCCGCGAGTGGCAGGAGCTGTGGAAGGTGCCCGTCCGACGCCAGAGCCGCCGCGCGGCGTTCCGCGGGGACCTCGCCGTAGAGGGTCGTGCGCTGCCGCGCGGGCCGTCCCGCCTTGGCGGCGATGGCTTCGAGCCCGTGGATGGACTCGTAGCTGCCGTAGGCGCTCCCGGCCATCCGGGAGATGGTCTCCTCCATCAGCGTCCCACCGAGGTCGTTCGCGCCGCTGCGGAGCATCTCCGCGGCGCCGTCCGCCCCCAGCTTGACCCAGCTGGTCTGGATGTTGGGGATCCGCTCGTGCAGCAGCAGCCGCGCCATCGCGGTGACCGCGCGGTTGTCCCGCTGGGTCGGTCCCGGGCGGGCGATCCCGGCGAGGTAGACCGGGGCGTTGGTGTGGATGAACGGCAGCGTCACGAACTCGGTGAAGCCGCCCGTCCCTGTCTTCTCAAGAGAACGCAGCTGGATCCGCGCCAGCAGCCGCAGATGGCCGAGCCAGTGCCGGGGCTGGTCCACATGCCCGTACATCATCGTGGACGAGGACCGCAGGCCCAGCTCATGGGCGGTGGAGACGACCTCCACCCAGGTCGCGGCCGGGAGCTTGCCCTTGGTCAGGATCCAGCGGACCTCGTCGTCCAGGATCTCCGCCGCCGTCCCCGGGATGGAGTCGAGCCCGGCCTCCTTGGCCTGCTGCAGCCACTCCCTGATGGACAGTCCGGTGCGGGTCGCGCCGTTGACGACCTCCATCGGCGAGAAGGCGTGCACATGGATGCCGGGGACCCGGGCCTTCACCGCCGCGGCGATGTCGAAGTAGGCGGTGCCGGGCAGGTCGGGGTGGATGCCGCCCTGCATGCAGACCTCGGTGGCGCCGACCTCCCAGGCCTGGGCCGCCCGGTCTGCGACCTGCTCCAGCGAGAGGGTGTAGGCGTCGGCGTCGGTGCGGCGCTGCGCGAAGGCGCAGAAGCGGCAGCCGGTGTAGCAGACGTTGGTGAAGTTGATGTTCCTGGTCACGCAGTAGGTGACGGTGTCCCCCACCGCGGCCCGGCGGACGTCGTCGGCGATGCCGCACAGCGCGTCCAGGGCCGGTCCTTCCGCGTGGAACAGCGCCAGCGCCTCGTCGTCGGTCAGCCGGGTCGGGTCGTCCGCGGCGGTCCGCAGCGCTCCTCGGACGTCCGCGTCGATCCGCGACGGGGCCGAGTGCTCGGCGGCCTGCTCGCGCAGGGCCTCCCAGTCGCCGTAGACCTCGTCGAAGTCGGCGCGGCGGTCGCTTGTACGGCCCTCGGTGTCGATGCCGGTGTGGAGGTCGGTGCGGCCGGACGGCGTGAAGGCCTCCTCCGGCTCCTGCCAGGGCCGGCCGACCACGGGTGCGTCCGCTCGCGCCAGGCCGGTCTCAGGGTCCGCCAGGGCCCGTACATGGGGCAGTACGCGCGGATCCAGCCAGGGCTCGCCGTGTCGGACGTACTCGGGGTAGACGGTGAGCCGCTCGCGCAGCTCGAACCCGGACTCGGCGGTGCGGGCGGCCAGCTCGTCGATGTGCGGCCAGGGGCGCTCGGGGTTGACGTGATCCGGCGTCATCGGGGAGACACCGCCCCAGTCGTCGATGCCCGCGCCGATGATCAGCGCGTACTCGCCCGCGGCGGAGCCGCTGATCGATGCTGTGACCAGGTTCGGCGGGGCCTGGATCCGGGCGGACGGGCCGAGGATCACCCGGGCCACGGCGATGGTCGCGGCCAGCTCCTCCAGCTCGGCGTCGGGCATCGCCCGCATCGCGGTGTCGGGCTTGGCCCGGAAGTTCTGGACGATCACCTCCTGCAGCCCGTGGTACTGCCGCGAGATCCGCCTCAGCGCGAACAGCGCGTCCGCGCGCTCCTCGTGGGTCTCGCCGATGCCGATCAGCACACCGCTGGTGAACGGGACGTTGGAGCGGCCCGCGTCCTCCAGCACCCGCAGCCGGACGGCCGGCTCCTTGTCGGGCGAGCCGTGGTGCGGGCCGCCGGGCTCGGACCAGAGCCGGGTCGCGGTGGTCTCCAGCATCATCCCCATGGACGGCGCCACCGGCTTCAGCCGCTGGAAGTCGGTCCAGCTGAGCACCCCGGGGTTGAGGTGCGGCAGCAGCCCGGTCTCCTCCAGCACCCGCACCGACATGGCGCGGACATAGGCCAGGGTGTCGTCGTAGCCGTGCGCGTCCAGCCACTCCCGGGCCTCGGGCCAGCGGTCCTCCGGGCGGTCGCCCAGCGTGAACAGCGCCTCCTTGCAGCCCAGCGCCGCGCCCTTGCGGGCGATGTCCAGCACCTCGTCCGGCGAGAGGTAGAGGCCGTGGCCCTCGGCCCGGAGCTTCCCCGGGACGGTCACGAAGGTGCAGTAGTGGCAGCGGTCCCGGCAGAGCCGGGTGAGCGGGATGAAGACCTTCTTCGAGTAGGTCACCACCCCGGGCCGCCCCGCCGCAGCCAGCCCGGCGTCACGGATCCGGGACGCGGTGCCGCACAGGTCCCGCAGGTCCTCGCCGCGCGCCCGCAGCAGTACCGCCGCCTCGCCGGCGTCCAGCGCCACGCCCTCGCGGGCGCGGTGCAGCGCCCGGCGCATGGCGTTGGCGGTCGGCGTTCCCTGCGGGGCTCCCTGATCCTTCATGTGCTGAACCTTAACCGGGCCGCATCCCGACAGGGCAGTGTGTCCCGACAGGGCAGTGTGTCCCGGGGGAACCCTGAGACCGTCTCAGGGTCGGCTGCATCGTCAGGGGGACCCGACTTCCCCCGCGGGAGCGATCCGAACGGAACCGGGTAGGCGTCTAATGGAGAACAAGGGCACGGGCCGTCGAGGGGAGCGGTGCGGCCAGGCCGCGCAGACGGAGGGAAGAGCACCATGACGAACGACGACAACGGGAACGCGAACGGGATCGGCCCCGTGCGCATCCCGCCGCCCGGCGCAGGACAGGACCTGCCCGGAGCGGCGACGGCCGCCGAGGGTATCCCGCGCGGCAGGAGCCGGCGCAGGGTGCTGATCCCGGCCGCGATCGCGGTGGTCGCGGTGGCGGGGGTGGCCGCCGTACCGGCGCTCGCCGCGAGTTCGGACTTGCCGTCGGTCACCGCACAGCAGTTGCTCACCAAGATGCTGTCCAGCAGGACGCAGACCTTCTCCGGGACCGTCCAGGCCAAGGTCGACCTGGGCATCCCCTCGCAGATCGCCTCGGCCATCCCGTCCGCCGTGGCGGGCTCGGGCGGCAGCACCGGCCAGGCCTCGCAGGCCCAGCTGGCGGAGAAGCAGCTGGTCGCACTGGTCTCGGGCGGAACGCACAGCTTCCAGGTGGCGGCGGACGGCCAGGAGCGGCAGCTGGTCTCGTCCACCGACTCCGGCTCGGCCTTCACCCTGGTCCACAACGGCAGCTCGGCCTGGGCATACGACGCGCAGGGGAAGTCGGCGACCCACGTCACCGGACTGGGCTCCGGTGCCGCCGCCACCCAGGAGTCCAAGGGCCTGACCGATCCGCAGCAGGCAGCCACCCAGGCGCTGGCCGCGCTCGGTCCCTCCACCACCGTGTCGGTGGCCGGCACCTCCAAGGTCGCGGGCCACGCGGTGTACGAGCTCAGCGTGAAGCCGAAGGGCTCGGGCTCCACCATCGGCGAGGTCCGGATCGCCGTGGACGCGGACAACGGGCTGCCGCTGCAGGTGCGGGTGAACCCGTCGGACGGCAGCGACTCGATCCTCAACATCGGCTTCAGCAAGGTCTCCTTCGCCACCCCGGCGGCGGGCACCTTCGCCTTCACCCCGCCGAGCGGCACCAAGGTGGTGCAGCAGTCGGGCGGCGCCGGCTCGTCCGAGGCCAAGGGTTCCAAGGTCGTTCCGGGGAAGTCCGGCGCCGACGATCACAACGTCAATACGATCGGCACCGGTTGGAGCACGATCTACCGCTTCGACGCGACCGCCGGCGGCAGCGCCGCAAGCGGCAAGTCCGGCGCGTCGGACCGGATGGGCGCGATCAAGTCGTTCGGCAAGCAGGTGCCGGGCGGCACGCTGATCTCCACCAAGCTCGTCAATGTGCTGGTCACCGACAAGGGGACGGTCTACGCCGGGGCGGTCACCCCTGCTCTGCTGGAGCAGGCAGCCAAGTAGCAGCAGGTCGACTGCGTAGCGGAACTCCCCTGTCACACAGGGGAATCACGGGGGGCGCCCAGGCTCTGGGCGCCCCCCTGCAGCATTTGCACCACCCGGAGTGGTGTCATTTTCGGAGTCGAATGTATCCGAAATGTGCCCGGATTCCGTCTCACCGAGCGATTCCTGACTTGACGCACGGGCTTGCCGGACTGTCAGATGATGCCTATTCATCTGAACGTGTGAAGGTAATCTGTGCCGGGTCGTGTGGATCCCCCTCCCTCAGTTCCTGACCGAGCGGCGGCACGGACACCTGTGGCGTCCGTGTGCGACGGCGGCACCGCACGATCAACAGGCACGACAGGAGTCATCCACACATGGCCATGAGCCGCCGCACCTTCCTCGCCGCCTCCGGAGTCGCGGGAGCAGCCACTGGCACCGGGCTGCTCTCCGCGTGCAGCTCGGGCACCAAGACCACCGCCGGCGCCAACGGAGCACCCACCGATCTCGAGGTGTTCTCCTGGTGGACCGCGGGTGGCGAGAAGGACGCGCTCGCCGCCCTGGTCGCGGTGTTCACCCAGAACAACCCGCACGTGGCCTTCGTCAACCGGGCCGTCACCGGCGGCGCCGGCGCCAACGCCCAGGCGGTGCTGGCCAAGCGGCTGGCCGCCAAGAACCCGCCGGACACCTTCCAGGCCCAGGCCGGCGCCATGGTCGGCGACTACATCACCGCCGGACAGGTCGAGGACCTCACCTTCCTCTACCAGCAGCAGGGGTGGGACAAGCAGTTCAACCCGCAGGTGCTGAAGCTGATCCAGCGCGACAGCAAGTACTACTCGGTCCCGGTGGACATCCACCACATCAACGTGCTCTGGTCCAACATCAACCTCTGCCGCGGGCTGGGCATCAGCACCGCCCCCAAGACCATGACCGAGTTCATCGGCAACCTGGCGAAGGTCAAGGCCCACGGGAAGATGCCGCTGGCCGTCTCCCGCGACCCCGGCCAGGACTGGCAGGTCAAGCACATCATGGAGACGGTGCTGGTGAGCACCCTCAAGGCGGACGAGTGGGCGGCCCTGTGGAAGAAGGGCGGCAACTGGAGCTCCGCCAAGGTCAGCAGCGCGCTGAGCACCTTCCACGAGATCATGGGCTACGCGCCCGGCACCGGCAGCCAGAACACCAGCTGGGACCAGGTGAGCTCCCTGGTCGGCAGCGGCGACGCCGCCTACCAGATCATGGGCGACTGGACCGAGGCCAACTTCGCGGTGACCCTCAAGCTCACCGGCGGCGTCGACTACTCCTGGGCCCCGGTCCCCGGCACCCAGGGCACCTTCCTCTTCGCGGCGGACTGCTTCACCCTGCCGGTCGGCGCCAAGGACCGGGAGGCGGCCATCGCCTGGCTGACCACCTGCGGCAGCCAGACCGGGCAGGACGACTTCACCTCGGTGAAGGGCGCGATCCCGCCGCGGTCGTCCATCACCACGGATGAGCGCGGCCTGTTCGACAGCTACCTGCAGTGGTCCCTGGACGAGTGGCGGAAGGACACCATCGCCGGCTCGCTCACCCACGGCGTGGTCGCCTCCGGCGCGTGGAACACGGCGATCGACACCGCGGTGATCGGGTACCTCAAGGACAACAGCATCCAGACGCTGCAGAACGCGCTGGTCGCCGCGGCGGCCAAGTACCAGGTCTGAGGAGTTGTCAACTGCGGCGTGTGCCTGGCTGGGCGCGCGGTTCCCCGCGCCCCTGTGTAGGTGCAACTGACCCACAGCGGTTCAGTTGCAGACCCCCAGGGGCGCGGGGAACTGCGCGACAAGCCATGCACACGCCGCACCCGCGAATTCAGCCGTGCGCCTCCACCGGGGACTCCACGGTGGCCCCGACGGCGCCAGGAGCAACCGCCGTCGGCGCGGGCCGCCCCGCCCTGCGGTCGCGGAGCGCATCGCGGAGCGCGTCCCGGGTGAGCAGCGCCAGCGCCACCCAGACCAGGGCGAAGCCGGCCCAGCGGGCCGGCGGCATGTGCTCGTGGAAGACAGTGATGCCGATCGCGAACTGGAACACCGGGGCCAGGTACTGCAGCAGCCCCAGCGTGGTCAGCGGGACCCGGACCGCCGCCGCGCCGAACGCCAGCAGCGGCAGCGCGGTGACCAGCCCGCACAGCACCAGCAGCACGCTGTGGCCCCAGCCGTAGGAGCCGGGCTCGGTGCGGCCCAGGGTTCCGCTGCCGCTGACCGCGAGGTAGACCAGGAAGCCGAAGGCGGGGAAGAACTGGAACGCGGTCTCGCCGGCCAGGCTCTCCAGGCCGCCCAGCCCGACCTTCTTCTTGATCAGCCCGTAGCCGCCGAAGCTGAGGGCCAGCACCATCGCGATCCAGGGCAGCCGTCCGTACCCGACCGTCAGCACCACCACCGCGAGCGCGCCGGTGCCGACCGCCACCCACTGCGCCCGGCGCAGTCGCTCCTTCAGCAGCAGCACCCCGAAGGCGATGGTGACCAGCGGGTTGATGAAGTAGCCCAGCGAGGTCTCGACGACATGGTCGCTGTTGACGGCCCAGATGTAGACGCCCCAGTTCACCGACACCAGCGCCGCCGCCGAGCCGATCATCAGCAGCCGGCGCGGCTGCCGCAGCAGCGGCCGTATCCAGCCCCAGTGACGTTGGAACAGCAGGATCGCCGCCACCGCCGCCAGTGACCAGACCATCCGGTTGGCCAGGATCTCCAGCGCACCGCTCGGCTTCAGCAGCGGCCAGTACAGCGGGAACAGCCCCCACAGCCCGTACGCCGCCACCCCGAACCAGAACCCGCGCCGCTGCTCGCCCGCTTCGCCCATGCCGACCCGCCCCTTCCACCGCTCGTCCCTATGTCAGGAAGGTAGAGGGCGGAGGGGCAGGCTGTCATGTCCGTTAGACGGCTATGGTGCTGTCGGCCTCGGCCCGGCCCGGGTGCTCCGCGAGGATCACGTCGAACGGGACGATGGTCGCCACCACATTGGGCAGCTTGCCGACCGCGCGGGCGATGTGGTCGGCGGTGCGGCGGTGCAGCAGCCGGCCGAGGACCGGTGAGTAGTTGCGCTCCGGGATCAGCAGGGTGATCTGGCTCTTCCTGTCGGCCGTGTTGCGGGCGATCAGCTCCAGCAGCGAGCGGGTGATCCGGCGGTCCGGGCACTGGACGATCTCCAGCGGCAGGTCGCCCACCTCGGCGTCGGCCCACTGGGCCGCGAGCTTCTCGGCCTCACGGTTGTCGATCATGAAGTGGATCGCCCGGATCTCCTGCGGCCGCAGCGAGCGGGCGTAGGCGATGGCTTTGAGCGCGGCCAGGTCGACCCGGTCCACCAGGATGTACATCAGCTGGCGGCGGTGGCGCGGGGCGGTGGTGTCGGCGGGGGCGGTGGCCAGCGCCTCGGCCTCCTCGCGGTAGCGGCGGTTCACCCGGATCAGCGAGAAGACGCCGATCGGGAAGAGCACGACCACCATCCAGGCGCCCTCGGTGAACTTGGTGATGGCGAAGATCGCCACGATGGAGATGGAGGCGGCGGCGGCGAGCGCGTTGACGATCAGCTTGGCGGTGCGGCCGCGCTCGCGGCGGGTCCAGTGGTGCTTCACCAGTCCGGTGCCGGCCATGAAGAAGCCGGTGAAGACGCCGATCGCATACAGCCCCAGCAGCTTGTCCAGCTTGGCGTCGGTGCCGATCAGCAGGGCCAGCGAGACGCCGGTGAGCGTGAGGATGCCGGAGGAGAAGGCCAGCCGGTGGCCGCGGCGGGTGAGCTGGCGCGGCAGGAAGGAGTCCTCGGCGACGAAGCTGGCCAGGAACGGGAAGCCGTTGAACGAGGTGTTGGCGCCGGTGTAGAGGATCAGCGCGGTGGCCAACTGCAGGAAGACCAGGGCGGCCTGGCCGATCCAGGTGTGGCCGAAGACCAGGTCGGCCTCCTGCGACAGCACGCTGGGGTTGCCGCTGCCGAACGGGATGGAGTGGGTCAGGTAGGCCAGACCGGAGACGCCCAGCACCAGGACGCCCAGCGTGACCGACATCGCCACCAGGGTCTTCCGGGCGTTGGGGCCCTGCGGGTTGCGGAAGGCGCTGACGCCGTTGGAGATGGCCTCCAGGCCGGTCAGTGAGGTGCCCCCGTTGGCGAAGGCCTTGAGCACCAGGAAGACCGAAGCGCCCATCAGCAGGCTGCTGTGGTTGCCGTCCAGGCCCAGCCCCAGCGCGCCGTTGGCATGCACGTCCGCCTTGGGCAGGTCCCCGGAGAGCAGCCGGATACCGGCCACCGCGAACAGCAGCCCCATCCCGGCCATGAACAGGTACGCCGGCAGCGCGAACGCCTTGCCCGCCTCCCTGATACCGCGCAGATTGCCCCAGCAGAGCAGCAGCACGATGCAGACGGAGATCAGCAACTGGTAGTTGTCGATCCAGTTGTAGGCGTCACCGCCGAGCAGGTGCACCAGCGACAGCAGCGCGGTGGTGCCGGCCGCGGTCTGCACGGCGACCGTGACGATGTAGTCGATCAGCAGCGCGACGGCCGCGATCTGGGCCACGTTGGGCCCGAAGTTCTCCCTGGCGACCACGTAGGAGCCGCCGGCCCGGGTGTAGGCCATCACCACGTCGCGGTAGGAGAGCGTGAGCAGGGTCAGCACGCAGAGGATCGCCAGCGTGACCGGCAGCAGCAGGGTGAAGGCGGCGACGCCGATCACCGGGATCAGGATGGTGAGCATCGCCTCGGAGCCGTACGCCGAGGACGATATGCAGTCCGAGGCGAGGACGCCGAGGGCGACCGGGTTGGAGAGCTTCTCGTGGCTCAGCTGCTCGGTGACGAGGGGCTTCCCGAGCAAACCTTTCTTCACCCGGTAGCCGAGGCTCTCCGGCAGCACCGCGAGCGCGGTCGGCGGCACGGACGGCGGCCCGTCCGCGGCTGCGGGGGCGGGGCTGCTCACGCTGGTGTGGCTGTCCATGACGGGGTCCGATCGGCGAGTGCTGCTGTTTGTCCGATGCCATGGTTACCCCTGCACAAACGGACAAACAGGACATAAGTACCCACCGTTAAGGATTCGTCGCGGATCTTAGCGACTCTCTAACGCGAGATGCCTCAGTCGACGCTCCAGGTGTCGCTGCCGGTGAGGAGGGTGGCGAGGTCGCCGGGGCCGCGTTGGGCGACGGCCTGGTCCAGCTGGGTCTGCATCTGGATGTCGTAGACCGGGCGCTGGACGCTGCGCAGCACGCCGATCGGGGTGTTGTGCAGCGTGTCCTGGGCGGCCAGCCGGGTCAGTGCGAAGGCGGTGGTGGGGCCGGCCGCGTGGGCGTCGTGCACCAGCACCCGGTCGGCGTTGTCCGCGGTGACCTCGGCGACCGCCAGGTCGCCGGTGGCAGGGTCGCGGAAGACGCCCTGGCCGTTGCCGGCCCCGAAGCGGATCGGCTGCCCGTGCTCCAGCCGGATCAGCGCGTCGTCCCGGGTGGCCGGCTCCTTGAGTGCGTCGAAGGCGCCGTCGTTGAAGATGTTGCAGTTCTGGTAGATCTCCACCAGCGCGGTGCCCTGGTGCTCGGCCGCGGCACGCAGCACCGACTGCAGGTGCTTGCGGTCCGAGTCGATGGTGCGGGCGACGAAGCCGGCTTCGGCGCCCAGCGCCAGCGAGAGCGGGTTGAACGGGGCGTCCAGCGAGCCCATCGGGGTGGACTTGGTGATCTTCCCGACCTCGCTGGTGGGGCTGTACTGGCCCTTGGTCAGACCGTAGATCCGGTTGTTGAACAGCAGGATCTTGAGGTTGACGTTGCGGCGCAGCGCGTGGATCAGGTGGTTGCCGCCGATCGACAGCGCGTCGCCGTCGCCGGTGACCACCCAGACCGACAGGTCGGGGCGGGAGGCGGCCAGGCCGGTGGCGATGGCCGGGGCGCGGCCGTGGATGGAGTGCATCCCGTAGGTGTTGAGGTAGTACGGGAAGCGCGAGGAGCAGCCGATGCCGGAGACGAACACGATGTTCTCCCGGGCCAGGCCGAGCTCGGGCAGGAAGGACTGCACCGCGGCCAGGATCGCGTAGTCCCCGCAGCCGGGGCACCAGCGCACCTCCTGGTCGGACTTGAAGTCCTTCATGCTCTGCGGGGCGGCGGCCTTGGGGACCAGGCTCAGCGAGGGAAAGGCGTGCGTCTCAGCGGTCACGGCCCGCCTCCGGGGTGGTGTCGACGGCGTCAGCGGTGTCAGTGTCGTCAGCGGTGCGCAGGTGCGCGGTCAGCGCGTCGGCGAGCTGCTCGGCCTTGAAGGGCAGGCCGGTGACCTGGGTGAACGATTCGGCGTCGACCAGGTACTTGGCCCGCAGCAGATGGGCGAGCTGGCCCAGGTTCATCTCGGGGACCAGCACCCGGTCGTAGCCGGCCAGCACCTCGCCGAGGTTGGCCGGGAAGGGGTTGAGGTGGCGCAGGTGCGCCTGGGCCACCCGGCCGCCGGCCGCCCTGACCCGGCGCACCGCCGCGGCGATCGGACCGTAGGTGGAGCCCCAGCCGAGCACCAGCAGCCCGGCCCCGCCAGTGGGGCCTCCCCGGCCGGAGGCTGGGGAAGGATCGTCAACCGTAAGGTCCGGCACCGTGATTCCGTCGACCTTGGCCTGCCGGATCCGGACCATGTGGTCGTGGTTGGCCGGGTCGTAGGAGATGTTGCCGGAGCCGTCCTGCTTCTCGATGCCGCCGACCCGGTGCTCCAGGCCGGGGGTGCCCGGGACGGCCCAGGGACGGGCCAGCGTCTCCGGGTCGCGCAGATAGGGCCAGAAGCTGCCGTCCGGGCGGTTGGGCTCGGTGGCGAACGGGACCCGCAGGTCCGGCAGCTCCTGCGGCTCAGGGATCCGCCAGGGCTCCGAGCCGTTGGCCAGGTAGCCGTCCGAGAGCAGGAACACCGGGGTGCGGTAGGTCAGCGCGATCCGGGCCGCCTCCAGCGCCGCGGTGAAGCACTCGGCGGCCGTGGCCGGAGCGACGATCGGCACCGGCGCCTCGCCGTTGCGCCCGTACATCGCCTGCAGCAGGTCGGCCTGCTCGGTCTTGGTCGGCAGGCCGGTGCTGGGGCCGCCGCGCTGGATGTCGATCACCAGCAGCGGCAGCTCCAGCGAGACCGCCAGCCCGATGGTCTCCGATTTCAGCGCCACGCCGGGCCCCGAGGTCGTGGTCACCCCCAGCGAGCCGCCGAAGGCCGCTCCCAGGGCGGCGCCGATGCCGGCGATCTCGTCCTCGGCCTGGAAGGTCCGCACCCCGAAGTTCTTGTGCTTGCTGAGCTCGTGCAGGATGTCGCTGGCCGGGGTGATCGGGTACGAGCCCAGGAACAGCGGCAGCCCGGACTGCTGCGAGGCGGCCACCAGCCCGTAGGCCAGCGCCAGGTTGCCGGAGATGTTGCGGTAGCGGCCGGCCGGGAAGGCCGCCGTGGCGGGAGCGACCTCGTAGGAGACGGCGAAGTCCTCGGTGGTCTCGCCGTAGTTCCAGCCCGCCCGGAAGGCGGTGACATTGGCCTCGGCGATGTCCGGCTTGTTCGCGAACTTCACCCGTAGGAAGCGCTCGGTTCCCTCGGTCGGCCGGTGGTACATCCAGCTCAGCAGGCCCAGCGCGAACATGTTCTTGGCCCGCTCGGCGTCCTTGCGGGCCAGGCCACTGTCCTTGAGCGCCTCCACGGTGAGCGTGGTCAGCGGCACCGGGTGCACCGAGTAGGCGTCCAGCGCGCCGTCGCCCAGCGGGTCGGCCGCATAGCCGACCTTGGCCAGCGCCCGCTTGGTGAACTCGTCGGTGTTGACGATGATCTCCGCGCCGCGCGGCACGTCGCCCAGGTTGGCCTTCAGCGCGGCCGGGTTCATCGCCACCAGCACGTGCGGGGCGTCGCCGGGGGTCAGGATATCGTGGTCGGCGAAGTGCAGCTGGAACGAGGAGACCCCGGGCAGGGTGCCTGCGGGGGCGCGGATCTCGGCCGGGAAGTTGGGCAGCGTGGACAGGTCGTTGCCGAAGCCCGCCGTCTCCGTGGTGAAGCGGTCACCGGTGAGCTGCATGCCGTCGCCGGAGTCGCCCGCGAAGCGGATCACCACCCGGTCGAGCTTCGTCACCCGCTTGCCGTCGCCGCGCTGCCCGTCCCTGCCGGGCCGGTCGCTGCCGGGCCTGTCGCCGCCCGATCCGAGCATCCCCGCGCCCGGCGACGGCTCGGACAGCGGCTCGCCCTCCGTGGACTCGGCTACGTCAACCTGACTGGTCACCGCACTGGCCTCCCTCGACGCCCGACACCGTCAAACCGGTGCCCTGCTTCGCATCCTATGCCGGTCTCCGACCGCTGCGGGGCAAGCCTGAAACGTGCCATCGTCCTTGCCGAGCCGCTTATCTCACAATGCGTCATATGGGCTGATGAGGTTTGGAGTACGACGGCTCGGGGGGCGGGACGGGGGCCCGGGAGTGGATCAGAAGTCGACCGGTCATGGATCGGAAGTCGAGGGCCCGGAAGTCGCGGGCCCGGAAGTCGCGGGCTCAGGAGTTGAGGTGGGTGAGCACCGCGAGCACCCGGCGGTGGTCGTCGGAGCTCTGGGTCAGGCCCAGCTTCATGAAGATGTTGCTGACGTGCTTCTCCACGGCGCCGTCGGACACCACCAGCTGCTTGGCGATGGCGCTGTTGGTGCGCCCCTCGGCCATCAGCCCGAGCACCTCGCGCTCGCGGGGCGTCAGCGCGTCCAGTACGTCGTGCCTGCGGCTCCGGCCGAGCAGCTGCGCCACCACCTCGGGGTCCAGCGCCGTCCCGCCCTCGGCGACCCGCACCACCGCTTCGGTGAACTCGCGGACGTCGGCCACCCGGTCCTTGAGCAGGTAGCCCACCCCGCGGGTGGACCCGGCCAGCAGCTCGGAGGCGTACCGCTCCTCGACGTACTGGGACAGCACCAGGGTCGCCACCTTCGGATGCCGCCTGCGCAGCTCCACACAGGCCCTGACGCCCTCATCGGTGTGGGTCGGCGGCATCCGCACATCGGCCACCACCACGTCCGGCAGAGCGCCGTCGGCTGCGAGGGCGTCTATCAGTGCGAGCAGTTCCTCCCCGTCGCCGACCCCGCCGACGACCTCCAGGCCCCGGTCACCCAGCAGCCGGGTCAGGCCTTCCCTCAGCAGAACCGAATCCTCGGCGATCACTACTCGCAGCACTGTGCGCTCCCCCTGTCGGGCTCAGGTCCGTTAAGCGGTGCGGGCAGTGCCTGGCCGGGGTTCGCGCAGTTCCCCGCGCCCCGGGCCGGTTGCAAGCGGGCCGGTTGCACCACCTGGGGGCGCGGGGAACTGCGCGAACAGCAACCACCGACAGGGCCGCACTCGAAGTCACATCGTACGCAGGGCGACTACGTCGCAAAGCCCTTCAAGGGCCGCCCTCGCGGGGCAGTCGGGCAGCGGCGCCAGCAGCGCGCGGGCCTCCTCCGCATAGCGAAGCGTGGACTCGCGGGCTCGGGTCAGCGCCGGGTGGGCGCGGAACAGGGTCAGCGCCTCGGCGTGGCGCTCGTCCGCGGTCGGGTCGTCGGCCGGGAAGCCGGCGTCCAGGAGCTCGCGCAGCCGCAGGTCGCCGGGGATCGAGGGGTCCGGTGCCGCGGCCCGCAGCAGCAGTTCGGGGAGGGTCGGCACGCCCTCGCGCAGGTCCGTGCCGGGGGTCTTGCCGGACTCGTCGCTGTCGCTGGTGATGTCCAGCAGGTCGTCGGCGATCTGGAACGCGGTGCCGATCCGCTCGCCGTACTGGGTGACGATGTCGACCACCGACTCGTCCGCGCCGGCCATCAGCGCGCCGAGGTGGCCCGAGACGGCGATCAGCGAGCCGGTCTTGCCGGAGATGACGTCCAGGTAGTGCTGGACCGGGTCGTCCTCGGGGCGGGGTCCTGCCGTCTCCAGGATCTGGCCGGTGACCAGCCGTTCGAACGCGTCGGCCTGGACCCGGACCGCCTCGGGGCCCAGGTCGGCGAGGATCTTGGAGGCACGGGAGAAGAGGAAGTCGCCGGTGAGGATGGCGACCGAGTTGTCCCAGCGGGCGTTGGCGCTGGGAGTGCCGCGGCGCATCACGGCCTCGTCCATGACATCGTCGTGGTAGAGGGTGGCCAGGTGGGTCAGCTCCACCACCACGGCGGAGGGGACCACACCGGGTGCGTTGGGGTCGCCGAACTGCGCGGCGAGCAGCACCAGCAGCGGGCGCAGGCGCTTGCCCCCGGCTTCCTTGAGGTGCTGGGCGGTGACTGTGATGAACGGCACGTCGCTCTTGGTGGCCTCGGAGAGCGCCTGCTCGACGGCGGCCAGTCCGAGCTGGACGTCTGCTTCCAGTGCCTGGTTCTGCACGCTCAGCCCGAAGGGCCCCACGACGGTCACCGGGAACTCTCCTGTCGCTGGTCGGTCCATATGTCGATTCTTCCCACACGACGTCTACCCCGAGCCCGCCGCGCCCATGGTGGCAGCGTATCCGGTCCGAAGAGGATCTCCGCGCCTGGCTGGCGTACCGGTCGCGGTGCGACGCGCCGGGGCACGTGCCCAGGCCGGGCCTCCGCGGTGAGCGGAGGCCCGGCCTGGCGGCGCGTTGCGGATGTCAGCGGACGAAGACGGAGGCCTGGTCGGCCAGATGGAGGAAGTACTGGGGCAGGATCCCCAGCCCGAGGGTGACCAGCACGCCCAGGGCGATGGCGGTGGCCGTGAAGGCGCTGGGGACCGCGACCGTGGGCCCGTCCGGCCGCGGGTCGGAGAAGAACATCAGCACGATCACCCGGATGTAGAAGAACGCCGCGACCGCCGAGGAGAGCACACCGACGATCACCAGCGGGGTCGCCCCACTGCTCGCCGCCGCCTGGAACACGGCGAACTTCCCGGCGAAGCCACTGGTCAGCGGGATGCCGGCGAAGGCGAGCAGGAAGAGCGCGAAGGTGGCCGCGACCAGCGGCGAGCGGCGGCCCAGACCGGCCCAGCGGGACAGGTGGGTGGCCTCGCCGCCGGCGTCGCGGACCAGGGTGACCACGGCGAAGGCGCCGAGGGTCACGAAGGAGTAGGCGCCGAGGTAGAACAGCACCGCCGACACGCCCGCCTTGTTCATGGCGATCACGCCGGTGAGGATGAACCCCGCGTGGGCGATCGAGGAGTAGGCCAGCAGCCGCTTCACATCGGTCTGGGTGACCGCGATGATCGCGCCGACCACCATGGTGAGGATCGCCACGCCCCACAGCACCGGGCGCCAGTCCCAGGTGACGCCGGGGAAGGCCGCGTAGAGCAGCCGCAGCGTGGCGCCGAAGGCGGCGACCTTGGTGGCGGACGCCATGAAGCCGGTGACCGGGGTCGGGGCGCCCTGGTAGACGTCGGGCGTCCAGGCGTGGAAGGGGACCGCGCCGACCTTGAACAGCAGGCCGACGCCCAGCATGGCCAGCCCGATCAGCAGCAGTGCGTCATTGGCGGTGGTGTTGGCCAGCGCCGGGGTCGGCGTGGCCGTCCCCGAGACGACGTCGGCGATGCCGCCGATCGAGACGGTGCCCGCGTAGCCGTAGATCAGCGCCAGGCCGAACAGGAAGAAGGCCGAGGAGAAGGCGCCGAGCAGGAAGTACTTGACCGCTGCCTCCTGCGAGAGCAGCCGCCGGCGCCGGGCCAGGGCGCACAGCAGGTAGAGCGGGAGCGAGAAGACCTCCAGCGCCACGAACATCGTCAGCAGGTCGCTGGCGGCCGGGAAGAGCAGCATCCCGCCGACCGCGAACATGGTGAGCGGGAAGACCTCGGTGGTGGCGAAGCCGGAGCGGGCGGCGGACTTCTCCGCGTCGCTGCCGGGGACGGTCGCCGCCTGCGGGGCGAAGGCGTCCACGGGTGCGCCGGTGGAGCTGCGCGGCTCCAGGTGGCGTTCGGCGAAGCCCAGCACCGAGACCACCGCGATCAGCACGATGGTGCCCTGCAGGAAGAGTGACGGTCCGTCGACGGCGACCGCGCCCATCGCGGCCAGGTGCGCCTTGGTGCCGGCGTAGCCCTGGGCGGCGAGCACCACGACGGCGACGAAGGCGCCGACCAGCCCGGCCATGGCGATGCCGATCTGGGCCCAGTAGCGGTTGCGCCGGGGCAGGAAGGCCTCGGCCAGGATGCCGAGCGCCGCCGCGCCGAAGACCGCCAGCATCGGCGAGAGCTGGCCGTACTCGATGTGCGGGGTCGGGATGGTCTGCGTCGTGGACGACGCGGCCACTGTCCACAGGCTGTGGACGGTATCGGGCACGCTCACTGGCCACCTCCCTGGCTGTTGGTGGCTGCCACCTGGGCGGCCGTGATCGGGTGCGCGGGCGCGGGGTCGGTGCGGTGGACGTCCGACATGGTGTCCCGCACCGCCGGGTTGACGATGTCCGAGACCGGCTTGGGGTAGACGCCGAGGAACAGCAGCAGCGCGATCAGCGGGGTGACCACGACCAGCTCGCGGGCGTGCAGGTCGCGGAAGCCGGACACCTCGGGCTTGACCGGCCCGGTCATGGTGCGCTGGTAGAGCACCAGCACGTACAGCGCCGCCAGCACGATGCCGATGGTGGCGACGATGCCGATGGCCGGGTAGCGGGTGAAGGTGCCGACCAGGACCAGGAACTCGCTGACGAAGGGCGCCAGCCCGGGCAGCGAGAGAGTGGCCAGTCCGCCGATCATGAACGTCCCGGCGAGCACCGGGGCGACCTTCTGCACGCCGCCGTAGTCGGCGATCAGCCTGCTCCCCCGACGGGACATCAGGAAGCCCGCCACCAGCAGCAGGGCGGCGGTGGAGATGCCGTGGTTGACCATGTAGAGGGTCGCCCCTGCCTGGCCCTGGCTGGTCATCGCGAAGATGCCCATGATGATGAAGCCGAAGTGCGAGATCGAGGCGTAGGCGATCAGCCGCTTGATGTCCTTCTGGCCCACCGCTAGCAGCGCCCCGTAGATGATCCCGATCAGCGAGAGCACCAGGATCGCCGGACCGAAGGTCTTGGACGCGTCCGGGAAGAGCTGCAGGCAGAAGCGGAGCATCGCGTAGGTGCCGACCTTGTCGACCACCGCGGTGATCAGCACGGCGACTCCGGGGGTGGCCTCGCCCATGGCGTTGGGCAGCCAGGTGTGCAGCGGCCACAGCGGGGCCTTCACCGCGAAGGCGAACATGAAGCCCAGGAACAGCGCCTTCTCGGCGACCGGGGAGAAGTGCAGCTTCCCGGAGGCCAGCGCCTGGGTGATGGTGCTGAGGTCGAAGGTGCCGTGGCCGTCGGTGCCGATGCCCTGCTTGGCGGTGATGACGTAGAGGCCGATCACCGCGGCCAGCATGATCAGGCCGCCGAGCAGGTTGTAGAGCAGGAACTTGACGGCGGCGTAGGAGCGCTGGCGGGCGTCCTCGCCCACGGTGCGGTCGCCGAAGCCGCCGATCAGGAAGTACATCGGGATCAGCATGGCTTCGAAGAAGACGTAGAACAGGAAGACGTCGGTGGCCTCGAAGGAGAGCACCACCATCGCCTCGACCGCCAGGATCAGGGCGAAGAAGCCCTGGGTGCGGCGGTTGCGCTCGAAGGTCCCGGCGTCATTGGCGACCGGATCGGCGTCGTGCCAGGAGGCCAGCATCACCACCGGCACCAGCACGGCGGTGAGCAGGATCAGGACGACCGCGATGCCGTCCACGCCGAGGCTGTAGCCGATGCCGAAGTCCGAGATCCAGGAGTGGTGCTCGGTCATCTGGTAGCGCGCGCCGCCCGGCTTGAAGCGGATCGCGACGACGGCTGCCAGCACCAGGGTGAGGACCGAGATCCCCAGCGGCAGCGTCTTGTTGATGTCCCGTCGCTTGGCCGAGGTCGCGGCGGGCAGCGCGGCGGTGAGGACCGCGCCGACCGCCGGGAGCGCGGCGGCGACCGTGAGGAGAGGAAAGGAACTCATACGGCCCTCATCAGAAGAGTGGTGGCGACCAGCACCAGCGCACCGCCGAACATCGACAGCGCGTAGGAGCGGACGTAGCCGTTCTGCAGCTTGCGCATCCGGCCCGAGGTCCCGCCGACGGCGGCGGCGATGCCGTTGACCACGCCGTCGAAGCCCTTGGCGTCCAGGTAGACCAGGAAGCGGGTGAGGTGCTGACCGCCGCCGACCAGGACGACGTGGTTGAAGTCGTCCTGCAGAAGGTCGCGGCGGGCCGCGCGGGTGAGCAGCGAGCCCACCGGCGGGGTGGCCTGGACCGGCTGCCGTCCGTACATCGTCCAGGCGACCAGCACGCCGAGTGCGATCACCGCGAAGGTGATCCCGGAGACCGTCCAACTGCTCAGCGGGGAGTGGCCCTCGTCATGGCCGGTGACCGGGGTCAGCCACTTGACGAAGGAGCTGTTCCAGGCGAACAGGGCGCCGGCGCCGACCGAGCCGACGGCCAGGACCACCATCGGGATGCCCATGGTGGACGGCGACTCGTGCGGATGCGGCTCATGGCCCTCCGCGTCGGGCTGCCAGCGCTTCTCGCCGAAGAAGGTCATCAGCATCACCCGGGTCATGTAGAACGCGGTGACCGCGGCGCCGACCAGGGCGGCGGTGCCGAGGATCCAGCCCTCCGTGCCGCCGTGGGCGAAGGCCGCCTCGATGATCTTGTCCTTGGAGAAGTACCCGGACAGGCCCGGGAAGCCGATGATGGCCAGGTAGCCCAGGCCGAAGGTGACGAAAGTCAGCGGCATGTGCTTGCGCAGGCCGCCGTACCTGCGCATGTCGACCTCGTCGTTCATGCCGTGCATCACCGAGCCGGCGCCGAGGAACAGGCCGGCCTTGAAGAAGCCGTGGGTGACCAGGTGCATGATCGCGAAGACATAGCCGATCGGGCCGAGTCCGGCCGCCATCACCATGTAGCCGATCTGCGACATCGTCGATCCGGCCAGGGCCTTCTTGATGTCGTCCTTGGCGCAACCGACGATCGCACCGAAGAGCAGCGTCACCGCGCCCACGCAGACCGTCGCCAGCTGCGCGGTCGGCGCCAGGTTGAAGACGGCGCTGGAGCGGGTGATCAGGTAGACGCCGGCGGTGACCATGGTGGCCGCGTGGATCAGGGCCGAGACCGGGGTCGGGCCCTCCATCGCGTCGCCGAGCCAGGACTGCAACGGCACCTGGGCCGACTTGCCGCAGGCGGCCAGCAGCAGCATCAGGCCGATGCCGGTGAGGGTGCCCTGGGAGGCTGTGTGCGCCGCGCCGAAGACCGGGCCGAAGGCGAAGGTCCCGAAGGTGCTGAACATCAGCATGATGGCGACCGAGAGGCCGATGTCGCCGACCCGGTTGACCAGGAACGCCTTCTTGGCGGCGGTGGCCGCGCTGGGCTTGTGCTGCCAGAACCCGATCAGCAGGTACGAGGCCAGGCCCACGCCCTCCCAGCCCACGTACAGCAGCAGGTAGTTGTCGGCGAGGACCAGCAGCAGCATGGCTGCCAGGAACAGGTTGAGATACCCGAAGAAGCGGCGGCGGCGCTCGTCGTGCGCCATGTAGCCGACCGAGTAGAGGTGGATCAGCGAGCCGACGCCGGTGATCAGCAGTACGAACACGACCGAGAGCTGGTCGAGTTGGAAGCCGACCTGGGCCTGGAAGCCCGCGACCGGCACCCAGGTGAACAGGTGCTCGAAGGCCGGCCGCTGTGCGGTCGAACGGCTCAGCATGTCGAAGAACAGGACCAGCCCCACGCCGAAGGAGGCGGTGGAGGCGAGGACGCCCAGCCAGTGGCCGAAGCGGTCCAGGCGGCGACCGCCCAGCAGGAGCACGGCGGCTCCGGCCAGCGGTAGCCCGACCAGTACGGGGATGAGATTGTCCACGGTGTGTCAGCCTCCGCCGCTACAGCTTCATGAGGTTGGTGTCGTCGACCGAGGCCGAGTGACGGGTGCGGAAGACACTCACGATGATCGCGAGACCGACGACGACCTCGGCCGCGGCGACCACCATGGTGAAGAAGGCGATGATCTGCCCGTCCAGGTTGCCGTGCAGCCGGGAGAAGGTGACCAGGGCCAGGTTGGAGGCGTTCAGCATCAGCTCGACGCACATGAAGAGCACGATCGCGTTGCGCCGGACCAGCACACCCGTGGCGCCGATGGTGAACAGCAGCGCCGCCAGGTAGAGGTAGTTGACGGGGTTCATTCGCTCTCCTCCACATCCGGTGCCGAAGCCGGTGCCGGTGCCGAAGCCGGTGCCTGGGCAGGCGCCGAGGCCGGTGCCTCGGCCAGTTCGGTGCTGTGCCGGGGCTTGGGCGTCCGGCGGCCGAGCCACCCTGCGGTGCTCGCCTCCAGCTCGCCCATCCGGTCCACCAGCTCGCCGCTGACGTCGCGCATCTGGCCGCGGGCCCGCAGCGTCGGGTTGACGGTGAGCTCGGACGGGGTGCCGTCCGGCAGCAGGCCGGGTACGTCCACCGCGTTGTGCCGGGCGTAGACGCCGGGGGCCGGCAGCGGGGTGACCTGGGTGCCCAGCCGGACCCGGCGCTCGGCCAGCTCGCGCTGGGTCTGCCGCTCCTCGGTGAGCTCACGGTGCGTCAGCACCATGGCGCCGATGGCGGCGGTGATCAGCAGCGCGCCGGTGACCTCGAAGGCCCAGACGTACTTGGTGAAGATCAGCGCGGCCAGGCCCTGGACGTTGCCGCCGGCCTTGGCGTCGGCGGCGCCGACCCCGGTGAAGGTCCGCAGCTTGGCGTTGGCGATCCCGGCGATCAGCAGCACGCCGAAGCCGAGCCCGGCGACCACGGCCGCGATCCGCTGCCCGCGCAGCGCGTCCTTCACCGTGTCCTCGGCGGAGACGCCAACGAGCATCACCACGAAGAGGAACAGCATCATGATCGCGCCGGTGTAGACGACGATCTGCACGACGCCCAGGAAGACCGCGCCCTGGGCCATGTAGCAGACCGCCAGCGCGATCATCGTCCCGGCCAGGCAGAGCGCTGAGTGCACCGCCTTGCGGCAGAGCACCATGCCCAGCGCCCCGGCGACCGCGATCACCGCGAGGATCCAGAACTGGACGGCCTCCCCGGTGGACGCGGCGCCGGTGAGGGGGGTGGCGATCTCGATCACGCCGACGCACCTTCCTCCGTGGGCTGTTCGCCCTTGCTGACGGCGACCTGACGGACCGTCCCGGGCGCGGCCTCGGTGACCAGGCCCCGGTAGTAGTCGCCCTCGTCCATGCCGGGGAAGATCGAGTGCGGTGACTCGACCATGCCCTCGGTCAGCCCGGCGAGCAGCTGCTCCTTGGTGAAGATCAGCGACTCGCGGCTGCTGTCCGCCAGCTCGTACTCGTTGGTCATCGTCAGCGCCCGGGTGGGGCAGGCCTCGATGCACAGTCCGCAGAGGATGCAGCGGGCGTAGTTGATCTGGTAGACGCGGCCGTAGCGCTCACCCGGGGAGTAACGCTCCTCCTCGGTGTTGTCGGCCCCCTCCACGTAGATCGCGTCCGCCGGACAGGCCCAGGCGCACAGCTCGCAGCCGACGCACTTCTCCAGCCCGTCCGGGTGCCGGTTCAGCTGGTGCCGGCCGTGGAAGCGCGGCGCGGTGGGCTTCTTGTACTCCGGGTACTGCTCCGTGAGCCGCTTCTTGAACATGGCCGAGAAGGTCACGCCGAAGCCGGCCGCGGGGCCCAGGATGCTGCGCTTGTCAGAGTCTTCAGTTGGCATCCTCGTCCGCTCCCTTCAGTGCTGCGACGGATTGGGACGTCGTACGGGACCTGCGGCGAGGTACCGGAGGCAGTTGCTGGCCCGGCAGCGGAGGCACCGGGAAGCCGCCCGCCATCGGGTCGAAGGCCTCGCTCGGGGAGGCCGCCGCGGGCTCCTCCCGCTTGCGGGTCATGTCCCAGACGATGGAGAGCAGCAGCAGGACCACCACGGCCCCGCCCACGTACAGCACATCGGTGCCGAAGCTGTAGCCCTTGTTCCGCAGCGCCCGGAAGGTGGCGACCATCACCAGCCACACCAGCGACACCGGGATGAGGACCTTCCACCCCAGCTTCATGAACTGGTCGTAGCGCAGCCGGGGCAGGGTGCCGCGGAGCCAGATGAAGAAGAACAGCAGCAGCTGGATCTTGACGATCATCCACAGCAGCGGCCACCAGCCGTGGTTGGCACCCTCCCAGAAGGTGCTGATCGGCCACGGGGCCCGCCAGCCGCCCAGGAAGAGGATGGAGGCGACGGCGGAGACGGTGACCATGTTGATGTACTCGGCCAGCATGAACATCGCGAACTTCAGCGAGGAGTACTCGGTGTTGAAGCCGCCGACCAGCTCGCCCTCGGCCTCGGGGAGGTCGAAGGGGGCCCGGTTGGTCTCGCCGACCATCGAGATGACGTAGATGACGAAGCTGACCGGCAGCAGGCAGACGAACCAGGTGTGCTTCTGCGCGTCCACGATGGCCGAGGTGGACATCGAGCCCGAGTAGATGAACACCGCCGCGAACGACAGGCCCATCGCGATCTCGTAGGACACCATCTGCGCCGCCGAGCGCACCCCGCCGAGCAGCGGGTAGGTCGATCCGGAGGCCCAGCCGGCCAGCACGATGCCGTAGATCCCGACGGAGGCGGCGGCCAGGATGTAGAGCAGCGCCACCGGGAGGTCGGTGAGCTGCATCGTGGTCCTGGTGCCGAAGATGCTGATCTCGTGGTCGGCCGGCCCGAACGGGATCACCGCGACGGCCAGGAAGGCCGGGATCGCGGAGATCACCGGGGCCAGGATGAACACCACCTTGTCGGAGGCGGTGACCACCAGGTCTTCCTTGAGCGCGAGCTTCACGCCGTCGGCGAGGCTCTGCAGCATGCCCCAGGGGCCGTGCCGGTTGGGGCCGATCCGCAGCTGCATCCAGGCGACGACCTTGCGCTCCCACACGATGGCGATGAGCACGGTGACGACCAGGAACGCGAAGCAGAACACGGCCTTGATGACGACCAGCCACCAGGGGTCGACCCCGAAGACCGAGAGGTCCTCGGTCGCGAGTTGGAGTGCGGGTGAGCTCATCGGTTCGCCTCCGTGCTGACGGCGCTGCCGGCGGCGCTCGCCTGCGCGAGACCGACCACCCGGCCCGGGGTCGCGCCGAGGGTGCGGTAGGAGCCGCCGGGGGTGGAGTTGAGCGGGATCCACACCACCCGGTCGGGCAGTTCGGGGGTGATCAGCAGCGGCAGGGTGAGGCTGCCGGCCGGTCCGGTGACGCTGAGCGGCGCGCCGTCGGCGATGCCGACCTCGGCCGCGGTGGCGGGCGAGAGCCGGGCCACGGCGGGGTGCCTGGTCCCGGCGAGGGCGGGGTCGCCCTGCTGCAGCACCCCGTTGTCGAGCAGCATCCGCCATCCGCCCAGCACGGCCTCGCCGGCACTGGGCCGCGGCAGCGGCCGGGCCGGCTCGGCCGGGGCGTCGACCCGGTCGCCGTGCCAGGGGCCGAGCCCGTCCAGCTCGCACCGGGCGGCGGTGATGTCCGGCAGGCCCAACGCACTTGCACCCATCGCATCGGCGATCATGTGCAGCACCCGAAGGTCCGAGGACAGATGACGGGTGATCAGCTGATCGGCCTTCAGGGCCGGCTCGAAGAACCTGATCCGGCCCTCCCAGTCCATGAACGCCCCGGCCTTCTCGGCGACCGCCGCGACCGGGAACACCACGTCGGCGTGCTCGGTGACGGCGGAGGGCCGCAGCTCCAGGCTGACCACGAAGCCCGCCCTGGCCAGGGCCTCCTCGGCGGCCGCCGGGTCCGGCAGGTCCGCGGTCTCGACGCCGCCGACGACCAGGGCGTCCAGGTCGCCGTTGGCCGCGGCGGTGAGGATGCCGGCGGTGTCCCGGCCGAAGCGCTCGGGCAGTTCGTCCAGGCCCCAGGCGGCCGCGACGGCCCGCCGGGCGTCCGGGTCGGTGACCGGCCGGCCGCCGGGCAGCAGGCCCGGCAGCGCGCCGGCCTCCACCGCTCCGCGCTCGCCCGCGCGCCGCGGGATCCAGGCCAGCCGCGCGCCGGAGGCCCGGGCCAGCCGGACCGCGGCGCTCAGCGCGCCGGGCGTCCCGGCCAGCCGCTCGCCGACCAGCAGCACCGCGCCGGGCTGCCGCAGCAGCTCGGCGGCACGCCCGGCGTCGCCGTCCAGCGGGTCGCCCTCGGCCAGTGCCTCCAGCCATTCCGCCTCGGTGCCGGGCGCGGCCGGGAGCAGCTTGCCGCCGAGCTTGCCCAGCCCGCGCGAGGCGTAGGCGGCCACCGAGAAGACCTTGAGCCCCTTGGTACGGGCGGCCTTGCGGAGCCGCAGGAAGACGATCGGCGACTCCTCCTCCGGCTCGAAGCCGACCAGCAGTGCCGCCGGGGCGGCCTCCAACTGCTGGTAGCTCACCCCGCTGCCGTCCACGTCCACACCGCGACCGGCGACCGCGGCGGCCAGGAAGTCGGCCTCCTCGGGGCTGTGGATCCGGGCCCGGAAGTCGACGTCGTTGGTGCCCAGCGCGACCCTGGCGAACTTGGCGTAGGCGTAGGCGTCCTCGACCGTGGCCCGGCCGCCGACCAGCACCCCGGTCCGGCCGCGCACCAGTCCGGCCGCGGCCGCCCGCAGCGCCTCCGGCCAGCTCGCCGGGGCCAGTTCACCGTCCGCACCGCGTACCAGCGGGGTGGTCAGCCGCTCCCGCGACTGGCCGTAGCGGAAGCCGAAGCGGCCCTTGTCGCAGGACCACTCCTCGTTCACCGCCGGGTCGTCGCCCGCCAGCCGGCGCATCACCTTGCCGCGCCGGTGGTCGGTGCGGATCGCGCAGCCGGACGAGCAGTGCTCGCACACGCTGGGCGAGGAGACCAGGTCGAAGGGGCGGGAGCGGAACCGGTAGGCGGCTGAGGTCAGCGCGCCCACCGGGCAGATCTGGATGGTGTTGCCGGAGAAGTAGGAGCGGAAGTCGTCACCGGGGCCGATGCCGACCTGCTCATTGGCGCCGCGCTCCAGCAGGTCGATGAAGGGGTCGCCGGCGATCTGCTCGCTGAAGCGGGTGCAGCGGGCGCACAACACGCAGCGCTCGCGGTCCAGCAGCACCTGGGTGCTGATCGGGATCGGCTTCTCATAGGTCCGCTTGACGCCCTCGAAGCGGCTGTCGGACTGGCCGTGCGACAGCGCCTGGTTCTGCAGCGGGCACTCGCCGCCCTTGTCGCAGACCGGGCAGTCCAGCGGGTGGTTGATCAGCAGCAGCTCCATCACGCCGTGCTGCGCCTTCTCCGCGACCGGCGAGGTGACCTGGGTGTTGACCACCATGCCGTCGGTCACCGTCATGGTGCAGGAGGCGACCGGCTTGCGCTGGCCCTCCACCTCGACGATGCACTGGCGGCAGGCGCCGACCGGGTCCAGCAGCGGGTGGTCGCAGAAGCGCGGGACCTGCACGCCGATCATCTCGGCGGCGCGGATGATGAGGGTGCCCTTCGGCACGTGCACCTGGACGCCGTCGATGGTGACGGCCAGAAGCTCCTCGGGTGGCGGGGCCGTCGGCGAACCGGTCGGCGTTCCAGGGGTGTTGGCCACGGTCGTCATGCGAGCACCCCCTTCTCCTGGGCGGTCTGATGGGTGGGTACGTAGCCGCGCCGGCCGCGGCCGTCGTCGGCCCAGACCGTGGAGGCGGCCGGGTCGAACGGGCAGCGTCCCTCGCGGAGGTGCTGCTCGTACTCCTCGCGGAAGTACTGGAGCGAGGAGAAGATCGGGCTGGCCGCGCCGTCGCCGAGGGCGCAGAAGGACTTGCCGTTGATGTTGTCGGCGATGTCGTTGAGCTTCTCCAGGTCGCCCTCGACGCCGTGCCCTGCCTCGATCCGGCGCAGCAGCTGGACCAGCCAGTAGGTGCCCTCGCGGCAAGGGGTGCACTTGCCGCAGGACTCATGGGCGTAGAACTCGGTCCAGCGGGTGACGGCGCGGACCACGCAGGTGGTCTCGTCGAAGATCTGCAAGGCCTTCGTGCCGAGCATCGACCCGGCCGCGCCGACGCCCTCGTAGTCGAGGGCGACGTCGAGGTGCTCGTCGGTGAACATCGGGGTGGAGGAGCCGCCCGGGGTCCAGAACTTCAGCCGGTGCCCCTCGCGCACCCCGCCGGTCATGTCCAGCAGTTGACGGAGCGTGATGCCGAGCGGGGCCTCGTACTGGCCGGGGTTGGTGACATGGCCGGAGAGCGAGTACAGCGTGAAGCCGGGGGACTTCTCGCTGCCCATCGAGCGGAACCACTCCTTGCCCCGGTGCAGGATGCTGGGCACCGAGGCGATGGACTCCACGTTGTTGACCACGGTCGGGCAGGCGTAGAGGCCGGCGATGGCCGGGAACGGCGGCCGCAGCCGCGGCTGGCCGCGCCGGCCCTCCAGCGAGTCCAGCAGCGCCGTCTCCTCGCCGCAGATGTAGGCGCCGGCGCCGGCGTGCACGGTGATGTCCAGGTCGAACCCGGACCCCAGCACGTCCTTGCCGAGGTACCCGGCGGCGTAGGCCTCGGCCACCGCGGCGTGCAGCCGGCGCAGCACGGGGACGGTCTCGCCACGCAGGTAGATGAAGGCGTGGCTGCAGCGGATCGCATAGCTCGCGATGATCATGCCTTCGATCAGCGAGTGCGGGTTGGCGAACAGCAGCGGGATGTCCTTGCAGGTGCCCGGCTCGGACTCGTCCGCGTTGACCACCAGGTAGTGCGGCTTGCCGTCGCCCTGCGGGATGAACTGCCACTTCATCCCGGTCGGGAACCCGGCGCCGCCCCTTCCGCGCAGCCCGGCGTCCTTGACCAGCGCGATCACGGCGTCGGGGTCCATCCGCAGAGCCTCGTGCAGGCCCTTGTAGCCGTCATGGCGGCGATAGGTGTCCAGGGTCCAGGGACGGTCGTCGTCCCAGCTGTCGGACAGGACCGGGGAGAGCAGCTTCTCCGGGTGCTCGGCGGTCACTCTTCGGCTCCTTCGTTGTCGCCGGGTGCGGCGTCGCCGACCGGACCTGCGGGGTGCGCAGGATCGGAGGCCGCGGTCTGCTCCGGCGCGTCCGCGTCGTGCGCGCTCGGCGCCGAGGCCGGGGACGGTGAGGTGCCCCCGCCCGGTGCGGCGTCCTGCGGGCTGTCGTGCGCCGCTTCCTCGTGCCGCGGGGCGACGACCCGCCTCGCGGCGGCGGTGCCCGGCAGGGTCTCGCCGCGGGCCAGCCGCAGCCCGGCCAGCGTCGGGGCGCCGCCGGCGCCGGACTCGTCCACCGCGCCCTCGCGCCCGTCCGGGAAGCCGGCCAGGATCCGCGAGGTCTCCTTGAAGCTGCAGAGCCGGGCGCCGCGGGTGGGCTGCACCTCGCCGCCCTGGCCCGACCGCAGCCGGTCGACCAGCTCCTTGGCGCTCTCCGGGGTCTGGTTGTCGAAGAACTCCCAGTTGACCATCACCACCGGGGCGTAGTCGCAGGCGGCGTTGCACTCGATGTGCTCCAGCGAGACCGCGCCGTCGCCGGTGGTCTCGTTGTTGCCGATGCCCAGGTGCTGCTGCAGCTCGGCGAAGATCTCGTCGCCGCCGAGCACCGCGCACAGGGTGTTGGTGCAGACGCCCACGTGGTACTCGCCGGCCGGACGCCGCCGGTACATGGTGTAGAAGGTCGCCACCGCGGTGACCTCGGCCGTGGTCAGCCCCAACTGCTCGGCGCAGTACCGGATCCCGGTGCGGCTGACGAAGCCCTCGGCGGACTGCACCAGGTGCAGCAGCGGCAGCAGCGCCGAGCGGCTGTCCGGGTACCGGGCGATCAGTTCGGCCGCGTCCGGGTCCAGCGCGGCCCGCACCTCGGCCGGGAAGGCCGGGGCCGGCAGCTCGGGCAGCCCGAGCAGCGTCGGCCCGGCCCCTGCCTCGTTGTCAGTGGTGGTCACCGGTCCACGCCTCCCATCACAGGGTCGATCCCGGCCACCGCGACGATGACGTCCGCGACCTGACCGCCCTCGCACATCGCCGCCATCGACTGAAGATTGGTGCTGCAACCCCCCGGGGAGCGACCCCCCGTACCCCCACGTGACCCCGAGCCCGCGGGCCGAAAGCGCACACTCATCGGTCCACACCCCCCATCACCGGGTCGATCCCGGCCACCGCGACAATGACGTCCGCGACCTGACCGCCCTCGCACATCGCCGCCATCGACTGAAGATTGGTGAAGCTGGGATCGCGGAAGTGCACCCGGTAGGGCCTTGTCCCGCCGTCGCTGACGACATGCACGCCCAGCTCGCCCTTGGGCGACTCCACCGCCGCGTAGGCCTGTCCGGCCGGGACGTGGAAGCCCTCGGTCACCAGCTTGAAGTGGTGGATCAGGGCTTCCATGGACTCGCCCATGATCGTGCGGATGTGGTCCAGCGAGTTGCCCATGCCGTCCGGGCCCAGCGCCAGCTGGGCCGGCCAGGCGATCTTCCTGTCCTCGACCATCACCCGCCCCGGGCCGCCGCGCAGCTGGTCCAGGCACTGCTCGACGATGCGCAGCGACTGCTCCATCTCCGCCAGCCGGATCAGGAAGCGGCCGTAGGAGTCGCAGGTGTCGGCGGTCGGCACCTCGAACTCGTACTGCTCGTAGCCGCAGTAGGGGTCGGACTTGCGCAGGTCGTGCGGCAGCCCGGTGGAGCGCAGGATCGGCCCGGTCGCGCCGAGCGCCATGCAGCCGGCCAGGTCCAGATAGCCGACGTCCACCAACCGGGCCTTGAACACCGGGTTGTTGGTCGCCAGCTTGTCGTACTCGTGCATCCGCCCGCGCAGCGTCTTCACGCCCTCGCGGATCTGGTCCAGCGCACCGGGCGGCAGGTCCTGCGCCAGCCCGCCGGGGCGGACGTAGGCGTGGTTCATCCGCAGCCCGGTGACCAGCTCGAAGATGTCGAGGATGATCTCGCGGTCGCGGAACCCGTAGATCATCAGGGTGGTGGAGCCGATCTCCATCCCGCCGGTGGCCAGGCAGACCAGGTGCGAGGAGATCCGGTTGAGCTCCATCATCAGCACCCGGATGACGGTGGCCCGCTCCGGGATGTCGTCGGTGATCCCGAGCAGCCGCTCCACCGCCAGGCAGTAGGCGGCCTCGTTGAACAGCGGGGTCAGGTAGTCCATCCGGGTCACGAAGGTCGTGCCCTGGGTCCAGTTCCTGAACTCCATGTTCTTCTCGATGCCGGTGTGCAGATAGCCGATCCCGCACCTGGCCTCGGTGACGGTCTCGCCGTCGATCTCCAGGATCAGCCGCAGCACTCCGTGGGTGGAGGGGTGCTGCGGACCCATGTTGACGATGATCCGCTCGTCGTCGGCCTTGGCCGCCGCCGTGACGATCTCGTCCCAGTCCCCGCCGGTGACGGTGTAGACCCGCCCCTCGGTGGTCTCCCGACCGGGGGCCTCCGCCTGCTGTTGAGTCTGACTCTCCATCAGTTGTACGACCTCCGCTGGTCGGGAGCCGGGATCTGCGCGCCCTTGTACTCGACGGCGATGCCGCCGAGCGGGTAGTCCTTGCGCTGCGGGTGACCCAGCCAGTCGTCCGGCATCATGATCCGGGTGAGCGCCGGGTGGCCCTCGAAGACGATGCCGAAGAAGTCGTACGTCTCCCGCTCGTGCCAGTCGTTGGTGGGATACACCAGGCAGGTGGAGGGGATCACCGGATCGTCGTCCGGCGCCGAGGTCTCCACCCGGATCAGCCGGTTGTGGGTGATCGAGCGCAGGTGGTAGACCGCGTGCAGCTCGCGCCCCTTGTCGCCGGGGTAGTGCACCCCGCTGACGCCGGTGCACAGCTCGAAGCGCAGCGCCGGGTCGTCCCGCAGGGTCTTCATCACCTGCGGCAGGAACTGCCGCTCGACGTGGAAGGTGATCTCGCCGCGGTCCACGACCGTCTTGTCGATCACCGAGCCCACGTCCAGGCCCTGCTCCTCCAGCGCGCCCTCGAACTCGTCGGCGCACTCGTCGAACCAGCCGTGCCCGTAGGGACGGGGCGAGGCCCCCGGCAGCACGATCGGCCTGACCAGCCGGCCGTAGCCCGAGGTGTCGCCGCTGTTCCCGCCGACCCCGGCCTGCTCGCTGGGGTTGGACCCGCCGAACATCCCGTGCCGGACGCCGACGATCTCCAGCTCCGTCGCACCGCCGCGGGGGGTGGGCACCGAGCCCTCCTCGGTACTGCCCGTCTCACCCGTCGTGTTGCCGGTGCCGTTTTCCCCGGTGGAGTCACTCACCGCAGCAGCCCCTTCATCTCGATCGTCGGGACCGCCTGCAGCGCCTGCTGCTCCGCCTCGTCCTCGGCCTTCGCCTTCTGTGCGCCGAGCTTCCCGTGGCGGATCTGCTCATGGAGCTTGAGGATGGCGTCCATCAGCATCTCCGGCCGGGGCGGACAGCCCGGCAGGTAGATGTCCACGGGGATGACGTGGTCGACGCCCTGGACGATCGCGTAGTTGTTGAACATCCCGCCCGAGGAGGCGCAGACCCCCATCGAGATCACCCACTTGGGATTCGCCATCTGGTCGTAGACCTGGCGGACGACCGGCGCCATCTTCTGGCTGACCCGGCCCGCCACGATCATCAGATCGGCCTGGCGCGGGGAGCCGCGGAAGACCTCCATGCCGAAGCGGGCCAGGTCGTAACGGCCCGCGCCCGTCGTCATCATCTCGATGGCGCAGCAGGCGAGGCCGAAGGTGGCGGGGAAGAGCGAACTCTTCCGCACCCACCCGGCGGCCTGCTCGACCGAGGTGAGCAGGAAGCCGCTGGGCAGCTTCTCCTCGATACCCATCTGGTGGTCCTCTCAGCTCGTCAGCTCGTCCCGACCGGTTGCTTGCGGTGTGCGATCAGTGCCACTCGGCCCCACTCAGTCCCACTCCAGGCCCCCGCGCCGCCAGACGTACGCATAGGCGACGAAGACCGTGGCGATGAACAGCACCATCTCCACCAGGCCGAAGATCCCCAACGAGTCGAAGGAGACGGCCCAGGGGTAGAGGAAGACGATCTCGATGTCGAAGACGATGAAGAGCATCGCCGTCAGGTAGTACTTGATCGGGAACCGACCACCGCCGACCGGCTGCGGCGTCGGCTCGATACCGCACTCGTAGGCGTCCAATTTGGCGCGGTTGTACCGCTTCGGACCGGTCAGCGCGGCCATCGCCACGGACCCGATCGCGAAGGCAGCCGCGAGGGCGCCAAGTACCAGAATCGGCGCATATGCGTTCATACCGAACGACCTCCCAGGCGTCAGTCGGGTCCGACGTCCCTGTCGGTGACTGCAGGTCCTCACAGCTCGGGGGCTTGATCAACCCATGTGAGGCAGTTCACAAGCCCCCAAGACGGCTGCATCCTATGCCCGTTCGCATGTGATCTGCGACACGGGGGTCAGCCCCTTCAATGTGATCTACGCCACCTGACGAATGATCATGAGGTCATGGGGAGGCAAAATCAGCCACTCCCCGTGTGCTTGTATTCACAAAGAGCCAACAGAGGGGGCATCAGTGCAGGTTGGAGGCCATGTCGTTTATCAGACGAGGAGCTTCCATCGCAACTTTTGCCGGTGGCAGCGGCACGTGTTATTGATCGCCACCCCGGGAGGGTGGCGGCACAGGCGGCACGTTGACGGGGAAGCCGGAGGGGGCATCGGGACGGCAGGACTGCAACGCTGCGTGACGCGACGACTGCGTCTTGCTCATGCAGCACCACCCTTGCCGCCGCTCGACTCCGCCTCGCCGGCCATCTACGCCTCGGGGGAGGGAGACGGGGCGCGCACGATTGCCGGGTGCGAGGGTGTGCGGCGGGGATGCAGGAACGTTCCGTCAGGCCGACTTCCGCAGAACTCGGGTCACTTTTTGCGGAATGCCAAGCTGTGTCCGATGGCCCGGGTTCGCGGAGATGCGCCCCGGCCGCGCGGGCCAACGGGCCACGGCCGAGGTCCGGCTCCCCTCTCGTCGGCCCGCGAGCGGAGCGCGCAACAGCAACAAGCCGGGGGCGGGGCGGGCGGCGGGGGCGCGGTGCAAGCCGCCCACGGCTGCCGAAAACAGCAGCGGCGACGTCCTGCCGCCCCCGCCGCCCGGGAAACGGTCAGGCTCGGGGGGCCACCTTCGCCAGGCCGTTGATGATCCGGTCCATCGCGTCGCCGCCCTGCGTATCGGTGAGGTTGGCCAGCAGCTTCAGGACGAACTTCATCAGCACGGGGTGGGTCAGGCCGTGCTGGGCCGCCATCCGCATCACCAGCGGGTTGCCGATGGCCTTCACGAAGCCGCGGCCCAGCGAGTAGTAGCCGCCGTAGATGTCCTTGAGGATGCTCGGGTACGCCTCCAGCGCCCGCTCCCGGCCCAGGTCGGTCTGCCGGGCCAGGGCCTGGACGATGACGCCGGCCGCCAGCTGGCCGGACTCCATCGCATAGGCGATGCCCTCGCCGTTGAACGGGTTGACCATCCCGCCCGCGTCGCCGACCAGCAGGAAGCCGCGGGTGTAGTGCGGCTGGCGGTTGAACGCCATCGGCAGGGCCGCGCCGCGGATCGGCTCGGTCATGTTGTCCGGGGTGTAGCCCCACTCCTCGGGCATCCCCGCGCACCACACCTTGAGCAGCTCGCGGTAGTCGATGTCCTTGAAGGACTTGGTGGTGTTCAGCAGGCCCAGGCCGACGTTGCTGGTGCCGTCGCCCATGCCGAAGATCCAGCCGTACCCCGGGAGCAGCTTCTCCTGCCCGGACCTGCGGTCCCACAGCTCCAGCCAGGACTCCAGGTAGTCGTCCTCGCTGCGCGGGGAGTTGAAGTAGGTGCGGTACGCCACGCCCATCGGGCGGTCGTCGCGCCGGTGCAGGCCCATGGCCAGCGAGAGCCGGGTGGAGTTGCCGTCGGCGGCCACCACCAGCGGGGCCTTGAAGACGACCTCGCGCTTCTCCTCGCCGAGCTTCGCGGTCACCCCGGTGATCCGTCCGGTCCGCGGGTCGACCACCGGCCCGGTGACATTGCACAGCTGGTGCAGCTTGGCGCCGGCCTTCTCCGCCTGGGAGGCCAGCAGTTCGTCGAAGTCGGCGCGCTTGCGGACCAGCCCGTAGTCGGGGAAGCTCGCCAGCTCCGGCCAGTCCAGTTCCAGCCGCACCCCGCCGCCGATGATCCGCAGGCCCTTGTTGCGCAGCCAGCCGGCCTCCTCGGAGATGTCGATCCCCATGTCCACCAACTGCTTGACGGCGCGCGGCGTCAGCCCGTCCCCGCACACCTTCTCCCTGGGGAACTGCGCCTTCTCCAGCAGCAGCACCTCCAGACCGGCCCGGGCCAGGTGATAGGCCGTGGTCGAGCCCGCGGGGCCGGCTCCGACGACGATCACATCGGCCTCGGCCTCGACGGCGGCGCTCTGCGCGGTCTGCTGGGTCTGCTGGGTCGACTGCGACACCGGGGACTCCTGCTGCTCTCGGGGGAAGGCACGGCGGCCCCGCAGGGGCCACTGCGCAGTCTAGGAGATGCCGCCTACCCTGCTGGGGATCACCCGCCACATCCGCCGACCGTCTGTGAGGAGCAACGATGCACCTGGGAGTCATGGGGCACCACGACCTGTCCGAGATCACCGAGATGCTGGTCCGCGGTGAGCTCTGGAGACTGGTGACCGGCTACCAGACCTACGGCCTGGTCGGCGTCAGCCCGTTGGGGCCGGGCCCGGAGAGCTGGTTCGCCACCGCGGTGCTGGAGCACGGCGGGACGTTGGAGGTGGTCGGCGGGCCGCCGCCGTCCCCGCTGCTGCGCCGGGCGCGCGCGGTGCACCGGCTGGCGCCGGGGCTGGACCCGGCCGACTCGCTGCTCAGCCTGGTCGACGAACTGGTCGCGGTCTGGGACGGCAGCCCCGACGGCCGGATCTCCGGCGCGGTCGCCCGCGCGGAGGCGCAGGGCATCCATGTCCACCGCGTCTGGCCCGAGGGCTCGGCGCACGCCGGCTGAACGGGCGTACTCCAGAAAGGCCCTAGCCGCGGATCCCGCGGTGCAGGGCGACGATGCCGCCGGTGAGGTTGCGCCAGGCGACCTTCGACCAGCCGGCCTGCTGGAGCAGCGCGCCGAGGGCGGCCTGGTCGGGCCAGGCGCGGATGGAGTCGGCCAAGTAGACGTAGGCGTCCGGGTTGCTGCTGACCGCGGTGGCCACCGGCGGCAGCGCGCGCATCAGGTACTCCGAGTAGACGGTGCGGAACGGCGCCCAGACCGGGTGGCTGAACTCGCAGATGACGACCCGGCCGCCGGGCCTGGTGACGCGCAGCAGCTCACGCAGGGCGGCGTCGGTGTCCTGGACGTTGCGCAGCCCGAAGGAGATGGTGACGGCGTCGAACACGCCGTCGGCGAAGGGCAGCCGGGTGGCGTCGCCGGCCGTGAGCGGCAGTTCGGGGTGGCGGCGCTTGCCCTCGCGCAGCATCCCGAGCGAGAAGTCGCAGGGCACCACCGTCGCGCCGGCCTCGGCGAAGGGCAGCGAGGAGGTCGCCGTCCCGGCGGCGAGGTCGAGCACCCGCTCCCCCGGCCTGGCGTCCACCGCGCGGGCGACGGCCTTGCGCCACAGCCGGGTCTGGCCCAGCGAGAGCACATCGTTGGTGATGTCGTACTTGGCCGCGACGTCGTCGAACATGGAGGCGACTTCGTGCGGCTGCTTGTCCAGGGAGGCTCGGGTCACGGACCCCATTGTTCACCCATGGGGGACGTGCTCCGGCACCGCTCAGGCCCGGCGGTGGACGAGTCGGCCGCCGAGGACGGTGGCCAGGCAGCTGCCGTCCGGGGCGCGGACCGCCAGGTCGGCCCGGCTGCCGACGGCCAGGACGGGCGTGCGTCCGTCCACGGCCAGGCCGTTGCGGTGCGCGGCGGCCCGCAGCTCGGGGTCGGTGAAAGCGGCGGGTTGGGCCGCGGTCGCGCCGGAGCGCAGCAGGGCGTACACCCGCTCCCGCGCGCTGGGCGCGTCCGGCAGCGCGCCCTGGTGCAGTGCGCCGGGCGCGACCACCCCGTCCCAGCGCCGCACCCGTGCCCGCGGGTAGGCGGACTCCAGCTCGGCCGCCGGGCCGACCGCGGCGATGCGCTCGCCGTCCACGGCCACGGCGGTGCCGTCCGAACCGGTATGAAGGGTCAGCAAGACGTCAGTTGGCGTTCAGGAGCTTGAGCTCCGGGTGCGCCGTGCCCCCGCTGATCGCGGTGGACGCGATGTGCGAGTACGCGTGGTCGTTGACCGGGTCGTTCGCAGGGTCGTCGTGGACCACGATGTGCTCGTAGGTGGTGGCGCGCTGCGCGGGGACGCGGCCGGCCGAGCGGATCAGGTTGATCAGCTCCATCCGGTTGGAGCGGTGCTTGGCGCCGGCCGAGGAGACCACGTTCTCCTCCAGCATCACCGAGCCCAGGTCGTCCGCGCCGTAGTGCAGCGTCAGCTGCCCCATCTCCTTGCCGACGGTCAGCCAGGAGCCCTGGATGTGGGCGACGTTGTCGAGGAACAGCCGGGCCACCGCGATCAGCCGCAGGTACTCGAACAGCGTGGCCTGGGTGCGGCCCTTGAGGTGGTTGTTCTCGGGCTGGTAGGTGTACGGGATGAAGGCGCGGAAGCCGCCGGTGCGGTCCTGCACCTCGCGGATCATATGCAGGTGCTCGATCCGCTCGGCGTTGGTCTCGCCGGTGCCCATCAGCATGGTGGAGGTGGACTCGACGCCCAGGTTGTGGGCGATCTCCATGATCTCCAGCCAGCGCTCCCCGGACTCCTTCAACGGCGCGATGGCCTTGCGGGGGCGCTCGGGCAGCAGCTCCGCGCCGGCGCCCGCGAACGAGTCGAGCCCGGCCGCGTGGATCCGGCGGATCGCCTCCTCGGCGGTGACCCCGGAGATCCGCGACATGTGCTCGACCTCGGAGGCGCCGAGGGAGTGGATCACCAGCTGCGGGAAGTCCTTCTTGATCGCGGAGAAGGCCCGCTCGTAGTACTCCACCCCGTAGTCGGGGTGGTGGCCGCCCTGGAACATGATCTGGGTGCCGCCGAGCTCGACCGTCTCCGCGCAGCGGCGCAGGATCTCCTCCAGATCCCGCGACCAGCCCTTCTCCACATCCTTGGGAGCGGCGTAGAAGGCGCAGAACTTGCAGGCCGTCACACACACATTGGTGTAGTTGATGTTGCGTTCGATGATGTACGTGGCGATGTGCTCGGTGCCCGCGTAGCGGCGACGGCGCGCGGCGTCGGCGGCGGCGCCGAGGGCGTGCAGGGGGGCGTGGCGGTAGATCTCCAGCGCCTCCTCGGGAGTGATGCGCCCCCCGGCCGCGGCGCGGTCGAGGACTGCCTGCAGATCCGTCTCCTGGGGCTGGGCGGTCTCAAGCACCTCGGCGTCCTCTCACTGTGTCCATACGGTCGCGCCCAGACTACGCCAGCGCCCCTACCGGACCTTGTGCAAGTCGCCGCTGGGCGTCCCACTGCCCGCGCCGTTGTCCTGGTAGTGCAGGGTGCCGTCCCTGTTGAGGGTGAACACCTGGGTGTCGGAGGCCGCCGAGCAGGTGCCGGCGCTGCTGCCGGGCAGCAGCCGGTCCTTGAAGGTGATCGTGGTCGCCGTGGACGACACCAGCTTGTCACCGCCCAGGCAGGCCACCCCGGCCAGGCCCCTGACGGTGGTGACGCTCGTGGTGTTCTCGGCGCCGACCGGTCCGGGCCGGATCGCGATCGCGTACGGCTCGCTGAGCAGGCCGTCCGAGGTGACCAGCGTCCCGGTCCAGATGCCGAGGAACACGGCCGGCACGGCGTTGGGACTGGTCGGACCGGGCGCCGGAGCCGGCGGGGGCGGTCCCGCGCCGGTCGTCGGCGACGAGGCGGAGGGGTTCGCCGTGGCGGGGGACGTTGCCGAGGGTATGGAGGAGGGTCCGGCGGACGGCGTGACGGAAGCCGTCGCCGTGCCCGCCCCGAGAACACCGCCGCTGGTCCCCGAACCGCCGTTGCCGCGCGTCAGCAGCGGGACCAGCACCGCTGCCAGCAGCACCACCAGCAGCACGCCGCCGACCAGCACCGGCGTCGCACGACGGCCCGGCCGGTGGGGCGGCGCCGCGTCGGACACCCCCGTCGAGCCCGGACCCGGCACCGGCCCCTGTCCTGGCACCGGCCCTGGTCCTGGCACCGCAGCCGGCGCCGACACCGGCACCGCCGCGGCATCCATCACCGGCGCGGGACCGAACCCGGCGGCCGGCCGTTCCGCCGTGCGGGGTTCCGCCGTGAGCGGTTCCGCCGTGAGCGGTTCCTCCACCGTCTCCAGATCCAGCAGCTCCGCCGTCCGCCGCCCCACTGAGGCGACCAGCAGCGGCGGCAGCCAGCCGTCGGCGGGACCGACCCCACCCAGCGCCGCACGCAGTTCCTCCAAGTCCGGTCGCTCCCCCGGCTCCTTGGCCAGGCAGCGCTCGACCACCGTGCGCAGCGGTCCGTCCGGCAGCCCCTCCAGCCGGGGCGCCTCGTGCATCACCCGGTACAGCAGCAGCACCGGCGAGGTCCCGCTGTCGCCGAAGGGTCCGGCACCGGTGGCCGCGAAGGCCAGCACCCCGCCCAGCGCGAAGACGTCGCTCGTGGGTCCCGCCGCCTCGCCCGCGCCCTGTTCCGGCGACATGTAGCCGGGCGAGCCCACGACGTACCCGGACCGGGTCAGCGCCGTCGCCGCGTCCAGGGCCCGGGCGATGCCGAAGTCGATCAGCCGCGGCCCGTCCAGGGTGAGCAGCACATTGGACGGCTTCAGGTCGCGGTGCACCAGCCCGGTTGCGTGGACGGCGGCCAGCGAGTCGGCCAGGCCGACGCCCAGCATCCGCACCGACTCGTCCGGCAGCACCCCGAACTCCCGTACCGCGACGTCCAGTCCGGGCCCGGGGACGTACCCGGTGGCCACCCAGGGCTGCTCGCTCTCGGTGTCCGCGTCCAGGACCGGCGCCGTCCAGACACCGCCCACCCGCCTCGCGGCCGCCACCTCGTGCCGGAACCGGGCCCGGAAGTCGCCGTCGTCGGCCAGGTCGGTGCGCACCAGCTTGACCGCCACGGTGCGGCCACCGGCGGTACGCCCCAGGTAGACCCGGCCCATGCCGCCCGCGCCGAGCCGCCCCAGCAGCCGGTACGCCCCGATCCGTCGCGGATCCCCCGCCGCCAACCGTTCCATGACTGGCCATCATGTCCGGCGGAGCGACGGCCTGTCAGCCGTCCAGCAGGATCACGTCGTCGGTGCTCGCGCCGATCCGGCGGGCGAACTCCCGCATGCCCTCCAACTGCCGTTCGCCGAAGGAGAAGTCCAGCGCCTCGGCGAAGTAGCGGCGCAGCAGCTCCTCGTCGAACAGCTCCCAGCGGGCGGTCTGCTCGGCGACCTTGTCGACCTCCTCCATGGACAGGTCCCGGGAGGCCAGGAAGGCCCGCCGCACCTCGCGCGCCATCTCCGGCTCACGTTCGAGGAAGTCCTTGCGCACCCCCCAGACCGCGAAGACGAAGGGCAGCCCGGTCCAGTCCTTCCACATCGCGCCCAGGTCGTGGACCTCCAGGCCGAGCCTCGGCCCGTCGATCATGGTGGCGCGCAGCGCGGCGTCGCCGATCAGCACCGCGGCGTCGGCTTCCTGCATCATCAGCGCCAGGTCGGGCGGGCAGCTGTAGTAGTCGGGCTGCACGCCGTACTGCTCGGCCAGCAGCAGCTGCGCCAGCCGCACCGACGTACGGCTGGTCGAGCCGAGGGCGACCTTGCGGCCGTCCAGCTGCTCCAGCGGCACCTGGCTGACGATCACACAGGAGAGCACCGGACCGTCGCTGCCCACCGCGATGTCCGGCATGACGACCAGCTTGTCGGCGTTGCGCAGGTACTCGACGCAGGTGATCGGGGAGATGTCCAGGTCGCCGGCGACCAGGGCGTCGCTGAGCCGCTCGGGGGTGTCCTTGCTCAGCTCCAGGTCGAACAGGGTGCCGGTGCGGGCCAGGCCCCAGTAGATCGGGACGCAGTTCAGGAACTGGATGTGCCCCACCCTGGGCCGCACGCGACGGTAGTCGCTGCCGCTTCCGGCGGGACCCTCCACACGGTCGAAGTCGTCGGGGTCGCCGTCACGCTCGGTGTATGTATCCACACCCAGCACAGTAGTCCGGGGGCTGAGATCGTCCCTGGCCGGGCCCGGAACCGCGTGCTAGGGTTTTCCGCAGTTGCAGTTTGATTTCCCATGCAGTACTCGAGCCTGCGGAGCATGTGACCGCGGGCTTCTGTCGTTTTCAGAAGCTTTGTCACAGAAGTACCTGAAGCGGGGCGATCAGCGCAGCGGACCGGGCGCCACGAGGTGTGGCGTCCTTTACGTCCCTCGCAAGGAGAACGGTATGGCGACCGGAACCGTCAAGTGGTTCAACGCCGAGAAGGGCTTCGGCTTCATCGCCCAGGACGGCGGCGGCCCCGACGTCTTCGTCCACTACTCCGCCATCAACGCGAACGGCTTCCGCTCGCTTGAGGAGAACCAGACCGTGGAGTTCGACGTCACGCAGGGTCCCAAGGGCCCGCAGGCGGAGAACGTCACCGCGATCTGAATCCCACCACTGATCACCCGCTCCTGATCATCCTTGATCGGGCCGCACGATCGTCCGGTGGCTGGTACAGCACCACCCAAGAGGGCCCGCGCCGCTGCAGCGACGACGGGCCCTCTGCCTGTCCCGGCACCGTGCCGCCGCGGCGCCCGGCTGCTCCGGCATCCTGCCGCCCCGGCTCCCCGGCGCGGCGGAACCCCGCTGCCCCCGCTGCCCCGTCAGCGCCCGTGCAGCCGCCGTCCCCGCAGGGCCAGCTCGATCTCGAAGCGGGCGTCGGGATCCGCCAGCACGTCCCCGAACAACTCCTCGATCCCCCGCATCCGCTGCCGCACCGTCTGCGGATGCAGCCCCAGCCGGGCCGCGACCTCCGGAGCGCTGCCGCTCGCGGTCTCCAGCCAGGCCAGCAGCGTCTCCTCCAGCCGGTCCCGGCGCTTCTCGGTCAGCCCCTCCAGCGGCGCCAGCCGGCGTACGCCCAGCAGCGCGACCAGGTCCTCGTCGCCCAGCAGCAGCACCGAGGAGAGCTGCCGGTCGCAGTGCACCAGCCCCGGCGCGGCACCCGCCGGCAGCCGCGTGGCGACGGTACGGGCCCAGCGCAGCGACTGCGCGGCCTGGACCACCGGGATCGTCGGCCCCAGCACCGCCGTACGGTCGGCCAGCACCTCGGCCAACTGCTCGATCCGCCCGGGCGTCTCCGGGTCCGCCAGGAACAGGCAGGGCTGGTGCCCCTCCAGGTCCGCGAGCACCGTCGGCATCGTCCGCAGCCCGGCGGCCGCGCCGGCCAGCCCGTCCGGGCGCAGCGCCACGGCGGCGATCCGCTCCGGCAGCGGGAAGCGGGCCATCCGCCCGCACTCCGCCAGCACCGGCTCGGCCGCGCCGCCGACGAGCAGCTGCACCAGCCTGCGCCGGGCCCGCCGCAGTGCGCCGGCCGCGTCCGCCCGCGCCTCGGCGTAACCCTCCACCGAGGCGGCGGCCATCTCGTCGATATGCGCGAAAATCGCCTCCGCGAGCGCCGTCATCGCCGCCGCCGGAACGCCGGCCCGGCGCGCGAGCGGGGCATACCGGCGCCATGCCAGCCTGGCCCCCAACCGGTAGGCCGCCTGCAGCGCGTCCAGGCTGCGGCCCTCGCGCCACTCGCCCCGCCCGAGCGCCCGGTACACCCGCAGCGACTCCTCGGGTGAGGCGTGGTCGTCCGCGACCAGCTCGGCGAACTGCGCCACCGCCCGCGCCGCGCCCTGCTGGATTCCGACCCCGAATCGACCGTCCAGCGGCCTCGCGTACTCGGGAATCTGACGGCGTATCTCCTGCACGATCTCCGGCACCAGCCGCACATTCTCGGCCCGGATCAGCACCGACAGTCCGGACGGCAGCGCCGCCCACGGACGGGGGTGCATATGGGCCCGGACCTGTGCCTCACCACTGCCCCGAGCGAGCCCCTGCATCTGTTTCGAAACGGCCATCAAACCTCCTGCGCCGGTCCGGGTATACCTGCCGTTGCAGCAATTCCAATAATTGCCAGCAATCGATGGCAGGTTCCGGAGGATCACATCCCCCGACGTGAAGAATCTGCGCACAATTTCATGCAGCAATGTAAATCATTGATGCCTGGGACGCAGTATCTGTCCCTTGTTACCGGAGTGTCAACGACAGAAAGCGGACGGCGATCACCCGCATGGGGAGACCGCCGCCGACGCCCGGACGGCGACTGTGAGTGGCCGACAGGGGCGGGACGCCGGACGGCCCGGGACGACGGACGGCCCAGTGTCCCCCACGGGTGGACACCGGGCCGCCGTGATCCGTCCGGCCGATCGAACCGGCCGAACCTTTCGCACCTGCCGAACCCGTGGGGACGTCAGGCGGTGACGAGCTCCTTCTCCGGAGCAGCCGCTTCCGCCGCCCCGGCCTCCGGGTCCGCCAGGTTGAAGTCACCCTTCGGGGCCGCGAACGCGGTCCGGTCGAGGATGCCCTCACGGGCCGCGACCAGGATCGGCACCACGGCTTGACCTGCGACGTTCGTCGCGGTCCGGATCATGTCGAGGATGGGGTCGATGGCGATCAGCAGGCCCACGCCCTCCAGCGGCAGGCCGAGGGTGGAGAGGGTCAGCGTCAGCATCACGATGGCGCCGGTGAGGCCGGCCGTCGCGGCGGAGCCGATCACCGAGACGAAGGCGATCAGCAGGTAGTCGCCGATGCCGAGGTGGATGCCGTAGACCTGGGCCACGAAGATCGCGGCCAGCGACGGGTAGATCGCGGCGCAGCCGTCCATCTTGGTGGTCGCGCCGAAGGGGACGGCGAACGAGGCGTACTCGCGCGGGACGCCCAGGTCGATGGTGACCCGGCGGGTGACCGGCATGGTGCCGACCGAGGAGCGGGACACGAAGGCGAGCTGGATGGCCGGCCAGGCGCCCTTGAAGAAGTCCAGCGGGTTGACCTTGGCGACGAAGCGCAGCAGCAGCGAGTAGACGCCGAACAGCACGATGGCGCAGCCGACGTAGACGTCGGCGGTGAAGGTCGCCAGCGGGGAGAGCAGGCTCCAGCCGTAGACGGCGACCGACTTGCCGATCAGGCCCAGGGTGCCCAGCGGGGAGAGCCGGATGATCCACCACAGCGCGGTCTGCACCAGGTCCAGCACGGACTGGGTGAGCTTGAGGAAGGGCTCGCCCTTCTTCTCGCCGATCTTGAGCAGGGCCGCGCCGAAGACGATGCCCAGGAACACGATCTGAAGGACGTTCACCTTGACGAACGAGTCGACGATGTTGGTCGGGACCAGCCCGGTGAGGAAGTCGGTCCAGGACGCGGTGACGTCCGTCAGCTTGGAGCCGTCGTGCGCGGTGAGCCCGGTGCCGTGGCCGGGGTTGGTGACGATGCCGATCAGCAGGCCGATGCTGACCGCGATCAGCGAGGTGATCGCGAACCACAGCAGGGTGCGGGCGGCCAGCCTGGCGGCGTTGTTGACGGTCCGGAGGTTGGCGACCGAGATCACGATCGCGCTGAAGACCAGCGGCGGGACGGCCAGCTTCAGCAGCTGTACGAAGATGGTGCCGATCTGGGTGAGCGTGGTGGTGAGCCAGCTCACCTCCGCTTCGCGGGCGACGAAGCCGAGGGCGACGCCCAGGCCCAGGCCGAGCAGGATCTGGGCCCAGAACGGGGTGCGACGGATCCGGCCGAAGAAGGATATGGAGGGCGCGGACTCGGAAGTCTCGGGCGATGACATGGGTGGGAGGGCTCCAGTGCGGGGAGCGGCCGCCGTCCGGCTCGGGACACAGGGTCAGGTCACGAAAGAGGGATGCCGGGGCGGTCGCGGGGTGGGAAGGGCTGGACGGTCGGAGGCGGCGGCGCGCTGGTCCTATCCCGCGAGCAGCGGACGGGACGGGCGCGACGCCCGCATACAGCCGCAGGCGAACGCGGACGCGGCGCGCAGCTCCGGCATGTTCGCCGCGCTCGACGTGCTCGCCAGCGCCCCGGCGCACGCGCGGGCAGCACGCAGCATCGCCGCGAGCCGGAGGCTCAGGACGTGGTGCGGGTGCGCGGCAGGGGCGTTCACGTAAGGGACCTTACCATCAAAACTTTGCCTTACCCAAAGCACTGGTTTGAGGTAGGCGAAGGAGGTGCCGGACCGGCCGCAGGAAGCTTTTGCTCTGGAGTGGTTATACGTATAACTTGGAGGGACGGAGCCACCCGCCCAGCCCGACCGAGGAGACCAGCCGTTGTGGGCTATCTGACCGTCCTGCGCAGCCCCCGGGTCGCCCGGCTGCTGCTGGGCACCCTCACCGGCCGACTCCCCGCCGGGATGACCGTCGTCGCCATCGCGCTGGCCCTGCACGGCGCGGGCGCGCCCTACTCCAGGATCGGGCTGACCACCGCCGCCTATGCCGTCGCCGCCGCCATCGGCGGCCCCGTGCTGGGCCGGCTGGTGGACCGGGCCGGGCAGCCGCGGGTGCTGCTGGTCTCCGCCGCGTTCGCCGCCTGTGGCTATGCCGCACTGGCGGTCGCGCCCGGCACCGCTGCTGTCGCACTGGCAGGCGCCGCACTGGCCGGGCTGGCCATGCCACCGCTGGAGCCGTGCCTGCGCTCGCTGTGGCCGGACATCGTCGCCCCGGCGGCGCTGGAGACCGCGTACGCGCTGGACTCCGCGGCCCAGCAGATCCTCTATGTCGCCGGGCCGCTGCTGGTCGCCGGGGTCGCCGCGTTCGGCACCCCCTCGGTCGCGCTGTGGCTGGCGGCTGGGCTGGGGCTGCTCGGCACCCTCACCGTGGCCACCTCCGCACCGGCCCGCGCCTGGCGGGCCCCGGTGCGCACGCCCGGCGCGGGCGCCGGCTGGCTCGGACCGCTGCGCTCCCCCGGCCTGGTACTGCTGCTGATCGCCTTCGCCGGGACCGGCTGGGCCATCGGCGCGCAGAACATCCTCTTCGTCGCCTACGCCCAGGAGCACCCCGGCATCCCCGGCGGCGCCGGCGCCCTGCTCGCGCTGGCGGCGCTGGCCGGACTGCTGGGCGCCCTCGGTTACGGCGCGGTCCGGTGGAAGGCGCCGACCTCCACCCGGACCTGGGCCCTCGCCGCCGGTATGGCGCTCTGCTACCTGCCGCTGCTGCTGGTGCCGGGACCGGGCTGGATGGGCGTGGCGGCCTTCGTCTCCGGACTGGGCCTCGCCCCGCTGCTCGCGGCGGCGTTCCTGCTGATAGCCGAGCTGGCCCCGGCCGGAACCAGCACCGAGGCGTTCGCCTGGCTGGTCACCCTGTTCGCGACCGGCAACGCCCTCGGCTCGGCCGCCTCCGGCGCAATCGTCGGCGGCTCGCTGCGCGCCGCCGCTCTCATCGCCGTCGGCGGGATCGCCGCCGGCGCGGTGCTGCTGCTGACCACCCGCCGTCTGCTGGTGCCCGCACCGGCCGCGGCCGGCTACGCGCCGCCGTCGCCGTCCTCAGCGGAGCCCGCGCCGAGCGCCCACTCCGCCACCGTCTCGTAGTGCGCGGGCCCGGCGCCCAGATGACTGCGCATCAGCCGCAGCGAGTCGGCCGGCCACTCCGCTCCGGAGAAGTCCGCCAGCGGGCCGGCCAGCCCGGACAGGCCCCGGCCCGCCGCCCTCGGCGGCCCGTTCCGACCGGCTGACCTGGCCAGGGTGAGATGGCCGCGGAACGGGCGCTCGTCCACGTCTATACCGGTGTCCCGGGCCGCCTTGACGACCTCGTCCGCGAGTCGGCGCAGCGGCAGGGTGTCCCCCGCGAGGCCCACCCAGAGCGCCCGTTCGCCGAAGCTGCCGCTGCCGGCCAGCCGCAGCCGGGGCGTCCGGTCGACGGCGGCCGCGACGGCGCCCAACCGGGTGCGCAGCGGATCCAGGTCCTCGGCGTCGACCTGGCCGAGGAAGGCCAGGGTGAGGTGCCAGGTCTGTTCACCGGTCCAGCGCAACCCGCCCGCCTGCGGCAGAGCGTGCAGCGGCGCCACCGCGTCGGCCAGTTCGCTGATCGCCGTCTCGGGGGGCAGCACAGCGGCGAAGAGTCTCATACGGGCAGTCTCGGCCACGGCCTTCTCCCGGGAAAGGGCTGACGGGTACAAAGATCATATGGAGATACGACTTGCTGCATCAGAAGACCTCCACCCCGTGCTGAAGATCCTGGACGGGACGGTGGAATGGCTCGCCGCCCAGGGGCGCACCGGCCAGTGGGGCACCGAGCCCTGGTCCACCCGTCCGGCCCTGGTGGAACGGATCACCGGACGGATCGCCCGCGGTGAGGCGCGGGTGGCGGTGCTGGACGGGGAGGTCGCGGGAGTGGTGTCGGTCTCGGGCGAGGCCGCGCCCTACGTCCGTCCGGCCGGGGAGCCGGAGCTGTACGTCAACCTGCTGGCGACCGAGCGCCGCCTCAAGGGCCGCCGCGTCGGCGGTGCACTGCTGGACGCGGCACGGGCGGAGGCCCTGCGGCAGGGGCTGGGGCTGCTCCGGGTGGACTGCTACGCCGGGGACGACGGGAAGCTGGTGGCGTACTACCGCAGCCAGGGCTTCACGGAGGTGGAGCCGTTCGACGTGCCCCGCGAGGGGCTGCCCGACTGGCCGGGGATGCTGCTGGCGCAGCGGTTGGGGTAGGCGGGGGTTTTCGGCTGCGGCGTGCGCCCGGCTTGTCGGGCACACTGTCGAATCAGCGCAGACCGACGCCCTTGTGCACCTGCAACTGCCCCGCTGCGAGCAAGTTGCAGCACCCCAGGGGCGCCGGGACCTGCGCACCAGCCATCTACGGTCCGCAGCCGAAAACCGCCAGAACCCACGGCTCACCCCGCCACGGCATGCTCCTGCCTCGGCACGAACGCGAGCAACTGGTGCTCGGGCCCGCGGTGCAGGTCGAACTGGACCCGGAGGTTGCCGATCCGGGCCAGCACCATGCCGATCCCGGCCGCCGCCGCGGCAGAGACGAGCCCGCAGGACAGCAGTCCCACCCGGGGGCCGTACTGCTCGGTGATCCAGCCGACCAGCGGCGCGCCCAGCGGAGTCCCGCCGGCGAAGACCATCATGTAGAGGCTCATCACCCGACCCCGCATCGCCGGGTCCGTACGCAGCTGGATCAGCGAGTTCGCCGCCGTGTTCACGGTCAGGCCGAACAGGCCGACCAGGGTCAGCAGCGCCGCGAAGGTCCAGTACCCGGGCGAGAGCGCCGCGGTCGACTCCAGCAGGCCGAAGACCAGCGCGGCGACCACCAGCAGCCGCAGCCGGGGCCTGCTGCGACGCGCGGCGACCAGCGCACCGGCCAGCGAGCCGACGGCCATCGCGGTGTTGAGCAGGCCGTAGAGCCCGGGTCCGACATGGAAGACCGAGTACGCGAACGCGGAAAGGATGGTCGCGAAGTTGAACCCGAAGGTGCCGATGAAACCGACCAGGACGATCGGCCAGATCAGATCGGGGCGTCCGGCGACATAGCGGAGCCCTTCCCGCAGCTGGCCCTTCTCGCGCGGCAGCCGCGGCGTGCGGTGCAGCTCGGAGCCGCGCATCGCCAGCAGGCCGAGGATGACCGCACCGAAGGAGAAGGCGTTGACCGCGAAGGCGTACCCCGCGCCGACCGCAGCCATCAGGGCGCCGGCGACGGCCGGGCCGATCAGGCGGGCGGTCTGGAAGTTGGCTGCGTTCAGGCTGACGGCGTTTCCGAGGTCCTTCTTGCCGACCATCTCCACGACGAAGGTCTGCCGGGTCGGGTTGTCGACCACGGTGACCATGCCCAGCAGGAAGGCGAAGAGGTAGATGTGCCAGACCTGGATGACGCCGGACAGCGTCAGCACGGCGAGGCCGGCGGCGAGCAGGCCCATGGCGGCCTGGGTGGCGATCAGCAGCTGACGCTTGGGGAAGCGGTCCGCGAGGACGCCGCCGAAGAGGCCGAACAGCAGCATCGGCAGGAACTGCATGGCGGTGGTGACGCCGACGGCGAAGGCGCTGCCGGTGATGCTGAGGACCAGCCAGTCCTGGGCGATCCGCTGGACCCAGGTGCCCGAGTTGGAGACGACCTGGCCGATGAAGAAGTAGCGGTAGTTGCGGTTCCGCAGCGCGGAGAACATCGCTCCCCGGCTCTTCTCCGCGGCAGCGGAGCCGGTACGGTCGCGCGAGCCCGCGCGTTCGGCGGAGCCGGTGCGGTCGCCGGAGCCGGTGCGTTCGTCGGGGTCGTCGTCGACGGGGACGACGAGTGGCTGCGCGGGGGTCTCCTCGGCGGCGTCGGCCTCGGTGGCGAGGCTGACCGCATTGGCGGTGGCGGCGCTGGTGGCGGTGTCAGTGATACGGGTGTTCGCTGTGGTGGCTCCGGTTGGTGCAGGCAATAGCTTGTCCCCTGGCTGGTAATGAATGATCAACTTCCTTGCGGCGGGCGGCGGGCGTCAGAGTTGCGCGAGACGCTCCAGCACCGGAGCGGCGGCGCGCAGCACGGCCCACTCCTCCTCGCTGAGCTCCCCGGCGAGGTCCGCGAGCCAGGCGTCCCGTTTGGCCCGGCTCTGGTCGAGGATGGACTCGGCCTGTTCGGTGCTGCTGACGACGACCTGCCGACGGTCGTCCGGATGCGGTTCCCTCCGCACCAGGCCCTTCTCCTCCAGCATCGCGATGATCCTCGTCATCGACGGCGGCTGGACGTGTTCCTTGCGCGCCAGCTCCCCCGGGGACGCGCTGCCGCAGCGGGCGAGAGTCGCCAGCACCTGCATCTCGGTGGGCGTCAGCGACTCCTCGACGCGCTGGTTGCGCAGGCGGCGGGAGAGTCGCATCACGGCTGACCGCAGCGTGCTGACCGCTGCGGCGTCGCTCTCGGAAAGCTCGGGCATGTTTGTTAGCCTAACTCATTACCGAGCCTAAGTAAAACCAATTGCACACGGCCCGCATCGGCCCGACCGACCCGGGGTGACTGACGGAATGAACACGGATGGGGCCGACCCGGGGTGGCACGGAGAAAAGCGGGAGCCTCAGGGCCGCAGGCTCGGTAGCGTGCGGGGCATGAACCTCGACGACCTTCCCTTGATGGAGTTCGACTTCCCCGGTCCGCTGCGGGACAAGCTGGTCGCCGCGGTCCTGTCCGGCGCCAAGACCTCTACCTCCGGGCTGGTGCTGGGATACGAGCGGGAGAACGAACCGTTGCCCGAAGTCGGCCAACTGTCGGCCGTGGTCGACTCCGAGGGGCGCCGGGTAGCGGCGATCGAACTGACCGACGTCCGGATCGTCAGACTCGCCGACGTCGACCTGCGGCACGCCCTCGACGAGGGTGAGGACTACGAGTCGGTGGCCGAGTGGCGTGCCGTGCACGAAAAGCTCTGGCACAGCGCAGCGGTGCGCGAGGAGTTGGGCGACCCGGATTTCACCGTTGACGAGGACACTCAGGTGCTGGCCCAGCGCTTCAGGCTGGTGCACACGGTCCCAGGAGCTGACCGCGAAGCAGCAGAGCCGGACCGGATCAGCTGAGACAACGCACTCCAATGCCCGCCGCAGTCACCCGATCGGGACTTCCACTTGATCGACACCACGTGATCGGTACGCCGCCTCAGTCCTGGGCGGCGATCCGGGCGAAGAGCTCGGGGTCGCGCAGTCCGACGCAGTCGTTTGCCCAGAAGGACTCGGAGTAGACGAACGTGCCGGTCATCCAGGGCTCGTAGGACGACAGCTTCGCGACCTGGAACGCCGGATCCGGGATGCGCAGCGAGGGTGATCGGAACCCGCACGCGCTGGCCCGTTGGAAACCACGCGTCCCGTAGTACGTCGGCGAGCCTTCCAGGAAGACCAGCGGTACACCGCGGTCGTCAGCTGCTTTCAGAGCTGCCTTGATCAGCTGGGTGCCGACGCCGTGGCGCTGGTGGTCCGGGTGGACGCCGAGCGGCGACAGGCTGAGGACGTCGACCAGCCGGGGCTGGGAATCCAGTCGGCAGGCGCTGAGCATGACGTGACCGACAACCTGATCATGCCGCGTCGCGACGAGCGAAATCGGCGCGTTCGCTCCCGGCGCGCCACGCAGCGCGTCGACCAGCTCGGGGACCTGTTCTGGATCGTCGAAGGCGAGTGCCTGGACACGGCGCACCGCCGAATGATCCTGATCCTGCTCGGGCCTGATCTCGTAGGCGAATGTCATGAGCGGCAGAGTAGGCAGCCATCCGCGGGCAGGCGAACGGAATTGCGGGCGCGAGGACGGGCGGTGGCGCCCTACCGCACCAGCACGGAACCCTCGTTCGGCCGTCAGGCGAACTACCCGATTCGGCAATGACCTCTGAGCGCATGCGCGCCCGAGCGCAACGGCCCGCCCCGCAACGAGCAGGGGGCGGGCCGCAGTAGCGCGCGACGGTACCGGTCAGCTGTGGTTGCCCGCGGCCTTCCGGCGCCGTGCGATCACGACGGCGCCCGCGCCCAGCGCGATCGCCGCAGCGCCGGCCAGCGTCAGCGGCATGGTGTCGTCGCCGCCACCGGTGGACGCCAGCGAACCGCCAGCCGAGGTGGACGGGGTGGACGGGGTGGACGGGGCCGCGTCGCTCGGCTGCGCCGAGGCCGGCGCGGACCCGGCGGAGGCAGTGGTGGCAGCGGAGCTGGGCGCTGAGGAACCCGAGGACGTCACCGCGTTGATGACCATCTTGGCGACGTCGTCATCGAAGTTGGCCGTCGTGTCCTCGACGCCCAGCGCCACGACATTGCCCCAGTCACCGCTGAACGTGTGCAGCGGCTTGACCCCGAAGGTGAAGGTCGCCGACTGGCCCGGGGCGAGAGCCTTCTGGGTGTCACAGGCGTAGGCGTGCGGAGTGCCGGATCCCGAGTACCCCTGACCGTCCGGGCCGGACTGCTCGGCCACGCACGCCTTGGGGACGGTCGTGACCTGGACGTCGCCGGGGAAGGTCACATAGGTGCCCACCGTGCCCTTGGGAAGGTAGGGCCCGATCTCGGTCAGCGTCTTGAAGCCGGTGTTCCCCGAGTTGCGGGTGCCCACGGTCACCGAGGACACCTTGCCGACGACTCCGTTCACCGTGCCGCCGACCGCTGCCACATCGCTGACGATGCCGGTGTCGAGGTTGGTGTAGTAGAGGTTGTTGTAGGCGTCGATGTCCTTGCTGGGGTCCGGTGCGGCCAGCGACCGGCCGACCGGGGAGACCTGGACGAGCTTCAACTCGGAACCGGTGCCCTTGGTCCCGGTCGTCGTGCCGATCCAGTCGTCGTGGCTGAGCCCGGCGAGGTACTGGATCTGGTCGCCGTGCGCACCGGCCGGCACCGAGACCGAGAGCGGGGTCTGCAGCTGGAACGTCTGCCCCGGCTTCACCACGGCGTCGGGGAAGGTGCACCGGACGTCGCGAACGCCGCCCTGGTACGACCCGTAGACGCAGTTGCTGAAGTTGCCCGGGATCGTGGCGTAGTCACGCTGGTCGTGCAGGCCGATGATGATGCCCTTGGCATCGGTGCTGCCGAGGTTGGTCACCCGGAGCGGAAGCGCGGTGGTCGTCCCGGCCGGGGCCTTGATGGTCGGGCCCAGGTCGGTGACGGCCAGGTCGGGGCCGTTCCCCACGGTGACGTTCGAGTAGTCATGGGCGCCCTGCTGCTCGACGGCGTTGTCAGCCGTCACCTTGAAGGTGACGTTGCCCTGCTGGCCCGCCACTGCGCCGACCGCGGCGCGGACGCCCACCACGAACTCCGTCGCGCCCTCGCCACCGAAGGCGCCCAGCGGCAAGTTCCCCAGGTCGCACGTCTCGTGCTGGTGGTCCGCGCTGGTGAAGGTGCAGTTCCTGCCGAGGGAGAGCTCGACCGCACCCTTCAGGGCCGAGGCGTCCACGGCGACCTTGACCCCCTGCAGGGCGGTCCCCTCACCGTAGATGGAGAGGTCCAGCGGCCGGAACGCCTCGCCGGTGCCGCCCGTACGCACCGGGACCGTGCGGTCGAAGCCGGGCTCGACGGAGAACCCCGGCTTGCTCGCCGCCGAGACGTGGGACACACCCGCGCCGACCAGCAGGCCGATGGAGGCGGTCATCAGAGCGGTCGCCGTAGCGGCAGCCCTCAGCGCGCGTATGTGTCCCATCAGTGTCCTTCGTTCACAGGGTTATCACGGCGGAGCATAGGCTCACGCACGGACCGGTCCCGACCCCGGACGCGCACGCAGAACAGACGGATACGGACATTCGCAGGTGAAGCGACGTCCTTCGTTATCGAAGTGGTACCGGGGCCCGGCCGACCGGCCGGTACGGAAGACAACCCGGTGCTCCTCCCGTCCGGGGACGGGAGGAGCACCGGGTTGCGAGCGGCACCGGGTGCGAGCCGGAGCGGGCCGGCTCAGGTCAGGCCGAGGGCCGGCATCAGGTAGTAGAAGGCGAAGACGGCGGCGACGGCGTAGAGGGCCACCGGGACCTCGCGGTAGCGGCCGGTGACCAGCTTGAGGACGCAGAAGACCAGGAAGCCGATGCCGATGCCGTTGGTGATGCTGTAGGTGAACGGCATGATCACCATGGTCAGGAAGGCCGGGACGGCCAGGGTGAAGTCGGACCAGTCGATGTCCCTGATCCCGTTGGAGAGGATCAGGAAGCCGACCACGACCAGCACCGGGGTGGCCGCCTGGGTCGGCACCATGGTGGCCAGCGGGGTGAGGAACAGCGCCACCACGAAGAACAGGCCGGTGACGATGGAGGCCAGGCCGGTGCGCGCGCCCTCGCCGACGCCGGCGGTGGACTCCACGAAGCAGGTGTTGGCCGAGCTGGAGGTCGCGCCGCCGATCGCGGTGGCGATGCCGTCCACCATCAGCACCTTGCTCATGCCGGGCAGGTTGCCGTTCTCGTCCAGCAGGTGTGCCTCGTCGCTGACGCCGAGGATGGTGCCCATCGCGTCGAAGAAGCAGGACAGCAGCACGGTGAAGACGTAGAGGATCCCGGTGAGGATGCCGACCTGGTGGAACCCGCCGAACAGGCTGACCTTGCCGAGCAGGCCGAAGTCCGGGGTGGAGACGAGGTGGTGCGGGACCGCCGGGACGGTGAGGCCCCAGTGGGCGGCCGGGATGTGCGCGGCCTTGTCCAGGATGACGGCCAGCACGGTGGCGACGACGATGCTGATCAGGATGGCGCCGGGGATCTTGCGGGCCATCAGCACCAGGGTGAGCAGTGCGGCGACCACGAACACCAGCACCGGCCAGCCGTTGAGGTGGCCGTCGTTGCCGAGCTGCAGCGGGACGGTGGTCTGCGCGGCGTCCGGGATGCGGGTCACGAAGCCGCCGTCGACCAGGCCGATCAGCGCGATGAACAGGCCGATGCCGATGGCGATGGCTTTGCGCAGGCCCAGCGGGACCGCGTTCATCACCCGCTCGCGCAGTCCGGTGGCGACCAGCAGCATGATCGCCAGACCGGCCAGCACCACCATGCCCATGGCGTCGGGCCAGCTCATCTTGGGGGCGAGCTGCAGCGCCACGATGCTGTTGGTGCCCAGTCCTGCGGCCAGCGCCAGCGGGATGTTGCCGATGACACCCATCAGCAGCGTGGTGAACGCCGCGGTGATCACGGTGGCGGTGACCAACTGGCCGCTGTTCAGGTGGTGACCGAACTTGTCCGTGGCCGACGACAGGATGATCGGGTTCAGCACGATGATGTACGCCATCGTGAAGAAGGTCGCGGCACCGCCGCGGATCTCCCGGGCGAAGGACGAGCCGCGCTCGCTGACCTTGAAGAAGCGGTCCACGGCGTTGGCCGGCGGGGCCACGGATGACATGCGCTGTTCCTTTTGCAAGTGCTGAACCCAGCAGCGGAGCGGATGACTCAGCAGGTGCTGATCGATCAAAGTCGGACCACGAAACGTCAAGAGGACTCGCCGTGCGATCCGGAATGGCCAGTATGAATTGCATAAACCGATGTGGCTATCTGCGCGCGTAGACTGTATGTTCCTCCAAAAATCGGCCGAACGGGGGTGTCATCCGTTCCCCTCGACGGCCCCCCGTACGCTTGTCCCCGTGAAGACGACCAAGCTGCCCTCGGCGCCGCCCATGGAGGCCAACGACGTCGCCATCGTCACCGGCGGCACCGTGGTCTGGCTGGTCGGCTTCGTCGTGCTGCTGCCGTTCCACGGCTGGCTCGCCCACCACGGCGACACCAAATGGCTCTGGACCTGCCTGGCCGGCTTCGGGCTGGGGCTGATCGGCATCTGGTACTGCCGCGCCCGCCGGGACGCCATCCGCCGTTCCCAGGCCGAGGCCCAGGCCGCAGCCGCTGGCCCAAGCGCCGGCCCGGGCGCCGGCCCGGGTACGGACACGGTCGCAGACATGGCCGCAGACCCGGGTGCGGACGCGCCCGCGACGGGGCAGCCCGGTCAGACACAGGCCGAGGCCGGGCACGCGCCCGGGCCGTCCCGAGCGGAGTAGGCCCGGCGGCGTCCGCGCACCCTGCCGTCTAGGGTCGGGAGCATGGCTGCTACGGGCGAACGCGCGACCGGGCTCAGCTCCGCCGAGGTCGCCGAGCGGGTCTCCCGCGGCGAGGTCAACGACGTACCGGTGCGGTCCAGCCGCTCCACCGCCGAGATCGTCCGGGCCAATGTGCTCACCCGGTTCAACGCCATCATCGGCACCCTGTTCGTCGTGATCATGGCGGTGGGGCCGTTCCAGGACGCGTTGTTCGGCTTCATCATCGTCGCCAACACGGGTATCGGGATCATCCAGGAGCTGCGCGCCAAGCGCACCCTCGACAACCTGGCCGTGGTCGGCGAGGCCCACCCCAGGGTCCGCCGGGACGGGACGAGCCTGGAGCTGACCAACGCCGAGCTCGTCCTCGGCGACCTGGTCGAGCTGGGCTCCGGGGACCGGGTCACCGTGGACGGCCGGATCAGCGAGGCCGAGAGCCTCGAAGTCGACGAGTCGCTGCTCACCGGTGAGGCCGACCCGGTGCTGAAGCACCCCGGCGACCCGATGCTGTCCGGCAGCTTCGTCGTCGCCGGCTCCGGGGCCTTCACCACCACCAAGGTCGGCCGCGAGGCCTACGCGGCCCAGCTCGCCGAGGAGGCCAGCCGGTTCACCCTGGTCTCCTCCGAGCTGCGCAGCGGCATCGACACCATCCTGCGCTACATCACCTGGCTGCTGATCCCGACCGCGATCGGGCTGATCCTCAGTCAGCTGTACGTCAACAATTCGGACATCGCCGAGGCCGTCCGCCGGATGGTCGCCGGGATCGTGCCGATGGTCCCCGAGGGCCTGGTCCTGCTGACCTCGATGGCCTTCGCCATCGGGGTGGTCCGGCTGGGGCGGCGGCAGTGCCTGGTCCAGGAACTGCCCGCGATCGAGGGGCTGGCCCGGGTGGACACCGTCTGCCTGGACAAGACCGGCACCCTCACCGAGGGGGGAATGGACGTCGCCGAGCTGCGCCTGCTGGACGGCACCGACCGGGGCACGGCCGAGCGGGTGCTGGGCATCCTGGGCACCGCCGACTCCCGGCCGAACGCCAGCCTGCAGGCGATCATCGACGCCTATCCGGTCGGGGAGGGCTGGCGGTTGCTCCAGGCCGCGCCCTTCTCCTCGGCCCGCAAGTGGTCCGGCGCGGTGCTGCAGGAGCCGGCCGGCGAGGAGGCGACCTGGCTGCTGGGCGCCCCCGACGTGCTGCTGCCGGCCGGGCACCCGGCGCTCACCGAGGTGGACCGGCTGGGCGCGCAGGGCCTGCGGGTGCTGCTGCTCGGACGGACCGGGACCCCGCTGGAGGCGCCCGACCCGACGGCCGGGCTGGTGCCGCTGGCGCTGGTGGTGCTGCGGCAGCGGGTGCGGCCGGACGCGGCGCAGACGCTGGCCTACTTCGGGCGGCAGAACGTCGCCGCCAAGGTGATCTCCGGCGACAACGCGGTGTCGGTCGGCGCGGTGGCCGCCTCACTGGGGCTGCCGGGGGCCGAGGACCCGGTGGACGCCAGGACGCTGCCCACCGACACCGGTCTGCTCGCCGACGTCGTCGAGAAGCACTCCGTCTTCGGCCGGGTGACGCCGCAGCAGAAACGCGACATGGTGGCCGCGCTGCAGTCGCGCGGCCACCATGTCGCGATGACCGGCGACGGCGTCAACGACGTGCTGGCGCTCAAGGACGCCGACATCGGCGTGGCGATGGGCGCGGGCAGCGAGGCGACCCGCGCGGTCGCGCAGATCGTGCTGCTGGACAACGGCTTCGCCACGCTGCCGCAGGTCGTCGGCGAGGGCCGCCGGGTGATCGGCAACATCGAGCGGGTCGCCAACCTGTTCCTGGTGAAGACGGTCTACTCGGTGCTGCTGGCGCTGGCGGTGATCATCTGCCGGGTGCCGTACCCGTTCCTGCCCAGGCACTCCACCGTGTTGAGCGCGCTGACCATCGGCGTTCCCGGCTTCTTCCTGGCGCTGGCGCCCAACAACGAACGGGCCAGGGCCGGGTTCGTCCGGCGGGTGCTGCGGTTCGCGGTGCCGGCCGGGGTGATCGCCGGTGCCGCCTCGTTCGCCTGCTATCTGCTGGCCCGCGCCGACCACGCGACCGGGCAGGTCGCGGACACCAGCAGCACCACGCTGACGCTGTTCCTGGTCGCGCTGTGGGTGCTGGCGATCATCGCCAGGCCCTACACCTGGTGGCGGGTGCTGCTGGTGCTGGCGATGGGCGGCGGCTTCGCGGTGGTGCTGGCGGTGCCGTGGCTGCAGACCTTCTTCCAGCTGCACCTGGTGGGCTGGCGCGACCCCTGGACCGGGGTCGGCATCTCGCTCACCGCCGGGGTGCTGCTGGAGGTGGTCTGGCGGCGGCTCAGGGCCCCCGGGGAGGAACCCGCCGACCCGACGCCCCACGCCGCGCCCGGCACGACCGCCCCCGGCGGCGCTGCGGACGGTGCTGGGGACGGCGCTGCGGACGGCGCTGTAGACGGCACTACGGGCGGTGCTGTTGACGGTGTCACGGGCGGCGTCACGGCCGAGGTCGGGGCCGACGTCACCGGAGGCGCCGGCAAATAGGCGCCGCAACGGTCTCCTGGCCGCATATGGATCCCCTGTACCGTTCTGGGCACACACGTTCCAGTCCGCAGGGGAGACCATGACCACTGACACCGATGCCCCCTACGCGGACATCGGCGCTGCGGACACCGGCTCCGGGGCCGGGACTCCGCGCCGCCGGCTCCGGATGCCGCCGCGGACCGCGGTGCCGCACCTGGTGCTGGGCCTGGTCTTCCTCATCGGCTACTGCGCGATCTCCCTGGTCCGCTACACCCACTTCGCCTCCATGTCCTGGGACACCGCGATCTTCGTCCAGGAGGTCAGGGACTACGCCCATCTGCAGGCGCCGGTCGTCACCATAAAGGGCGTCGGCTACAACATCCTCGGCGACCACTTCAGCCCGGTGCTGGCGCTGCTGGCCCCGTTCTACCGGGTCTTCCCCTCCCCGGTGACCCTGCTGGCGGCCCAGGCCGCGCTGTTCGCCGGCTCGGTCTCGATCGTGTCGGACACCGCAGCCAAGGTGACCACCCGGGCCAAGGGCCTGTGCGTCGGCATCGCCTACGGACTGTCCTGGGGGGTTCAGCGGGCCGTCGACTTCGACTTCCACGAGATCGCCTTCGGGGTGCCGCTGCTGGCCCTGGTGCTGCGCAACATCGTGCTCAGGCGCTGGTACCCGGCCGCCTTCTGGGCGCTGCCGCTGGTGCTGGTCAAGGAGGACATGGGGCTGACCGTCGCGGCGATCGGCATCGTGCTGGTGCTGCTGCGGCAGCGGATGATCGGCGCGCTGCTCACGGTCTACGGCGCGGCGATGCTGCTGATCACCGTCTATCTGGTGATTCCGCACTTCAACCCGACCGGGCACTACGACTACATGTCCAAGCTGCCCGGCGACTCCCCCACCCACGAGCTGTTCACCGCGCCGCTGGGGCTGCTGCACAGCCTGGTCTCGCCGGATGTGAAACTGCACACCCTCGGCTACCTGATCGCGATCACCGCCTTCCTGGCGCTGCGGTCGCCGCTGGTGCTGATCGCGCTGCCGACCCTGCTGTGGCGGTTCACCTCGTCCAACGACGCCTACTGGGGCATGGACTGGCACTACAGCGCCGTCCTGATGCCGATCCTGTTCCTGGCCCTGGTGGACGCGGTCCAGCGGTCCGGGGCCGGTTCCTGGGAGTGGCTGCGCGCCTACGCGGACCGGGCCGCGATCCCGGCCGCCACCGGGATCGCGGCGGCGCTGTGCATCACCATGAACCTGCCCGCCTCCAATGTGCTGTCGTCGTCCACCTATGCGTCCAACGACCGGGTCGGCATGCTGCAGCGGGCCTCGGCGGCCGTCCCCGACGGGGTGACGGTGGAGTCCAATGTGACGCTGATGGCGCACCTGGCCGGACGCACCCAGCTGTACTGGATAGGCGGCGACAAGACCTCGCCGCCGCAGTACGTGGCCCTGGACATGTCGTACGGCTGGTCGCCCAGCGCTCCGACCGACGTGCCCGGGTACGTGGAGGGACTGCACCCGGGCACGGTCTACCAGACGGTCTTCGACGAGCAGCAGTTCTACGTGCTGAAGCTGGTCAGCGGCTGATTCCGGAGCCGACTACTCGAAGTCCCTGGCCGCGCTGAGCTCATAGGCGCGGTCGGGGTCGCCGAGCACGGCCAGCACCTCGAACCGGCGGTGCCACTGGCCCGCCGCCCAGGCCAGCCCGGCGGCCAGGCCCTCCGGGGTGGCCGCGTGCAGGGCGCCGTGCGGGACCGGGGCGGCGAACTCGTCGCGCTCCGCCTCTTCCTCCTCCTCGGCCCCATCGGCCCCGCCGTCCGTGTCACCCGTCGGCCGGGGCGCGGGGCTGTCCGCGTCCCAGCGCCAGCCGACCGCCGCGTCCTGCCCGTCCGGGCCGACCACCAGCAGCTCGTCGTGCTCCTCGTAGACCTCGGGGCAGCCGGGCAGCAGCTCCTTGACCTCCTCCGGCACCCGGTGCACGGTGCCCTCGCTGAGCACCCGGCCGCCGGCCACCTCGCTGGCCAGCGAGACGTGCAGCCGCTCGCCGAGCGCGGCGGCCAGCGCCGGGGCGACCGTGATCAGCGGGAACCCGTCCAGCAGCTGGACCAGGTCGGGGGCGTCGGCGACGACCGCCTCGGTGACGTCGACGACCACCGTGCCGTCGGGGCGGCGCAGGGTCTCCGGGTCCATCGGCGGCAGCGCCCGGACCTCCTCGGGCAGGGCGATCCGGCTCAGCTCGACCGAGGCCAGCGCGGTGTAGAGGCCGTGCAGCTGACGGTGCGACACCTCGCTGTCCGGGTCGGTCATCCGGTACAGCACCTCGTCCGGGCCGTCGGCCTCGGCGAGCAGCGCGGACAGCGTGGTGCGGACCCCGAGGGCGTGCAGGAACACCTCGTCCAGGCCGGTACGCGCCTCCTCGTAGAGGCCGCGCAGCAGCGGGTCGGCGCCGGCGGCGCGCAGCCCGGCCGGGCGGCGGCCGTCCAGCACCGGGTGGTCCCGCAGCCACCAGGCGGCGTACGGCGGCACCTGGGCGGTGCGGCCGTCCGGCAGCAGCAGCCGTACCGGCACCACCACGGCGTCGCGCAGCGGCGGGGCGGCGAGCATGGCCAGCGCCTGCGGCCAGGCGTCGTCGGCGACCAGGTCGAGGTCGCGGACGGCGAGCAGCTCGGCCGCGACCGGCGGGACCTCGGGGCCCCGGGACCCGTCCTGGTCGTCCTTGTCCAGCTGCTCGGCGGCCTCCTCGGCCCAGTCGGCGAAGCCGTCCGGGGCCTCGTCCAGCAGGCCGACCGGCTCGCCGCCGGCGGCGCGGTCGGCCGGGACGGTGGGGTCGAGCCGCTCCAGGTCGTCCGGGTCCAGCACCACCTCCTCGGCGCGGACCAGCCCCAGGGTGTATCCGACGCCCACGGCGCGCAGCACCTCGGGGCCCCACCGCTCCAGCCACTCGTCGTCGAGGAACACCGCGTCGTCCTCGTGCACGATCGCGGCCAGCGGGCTGCCCGGGAGCACCAGTTCACCGGCTGCGACCAGCTCGCCCTCGTCGTCCGGCAGCGCCAGGTGCGCGAGCCACGGGTAGCCGCCCTCGGCCAGGTCCCCGGACCGCACGGCGGCCCTGACGATCCTGAGCACGGCCTCGGCGACGTCCTCGGCCTCGTCCTGGTCGTCCAGGTCGGCCGAGCGGCGGACGGCGGCCTGCAGTTCGGCGGTCTCCAGCAGGCCGACCGGGCCGGCGGTGCCGGCGCCCAGTTTCTCCAGCAGCGGGTGGGCTGCGTCGGGGTGGGCCAGCCGCAGGCCGAGCAGGGCCAGGTCCTCGGCGGGGATCGCCGAGTCGGCGGGCAGATCGGCCGGGACCAGCACCCGGCGCGGCCCGGTGACCAGCCGTCCGTCGGCGAGCGGGACCGGCAGCGCGCCCAGGGTCTCCGCGGCGGCACCCCCGGAGCCGCCGCCCGCCAGCGCACCGTAGAGGTTGCGCCACCAGGCGGGCTCCTTCTCCAGGTTGGCGAGCTGGTCCACGGTCTCGGCCAGGGCGACCCGGCGCACCCCCAGGGTGCGCAGCTCCTGCCTGCGCTCAAGACCGGCCGGCAGCAGCCCGGGCAGCACATCGGCGAGGGCGCGGACCGTCCCGGCGTCGGCATCCTCCAGCAGCACCGCGTCGCGCGGGCGGAGCGTGTTCCCCTCCTCGGCGACCGGCGGCAGGAAGGGCACCTCCGGCAGGCCGTCCAGCACCGCGCGGCGCAGCCGGGCGTCCAACTCGCCCTGGCCGAGCGGCCCGGGGACCAGGTCGAGCGAGCTCAGGTCGGCGCCGCGGTCGCGCAGCAGCGAGGCGTAGACCTCGCCGGCCCGGGCGACCAGGAAGTCGGTCAGCGGTCCGGGCGCGATATGACGGCGCGTCGAGTCCAGCGGGAAGGAGGCGATCAGCAGCGCCGGGACGCCCAGCGGCTCGTCGGTCGGCGTCGGCGCGTGCACGACCGGGGCGGTGCGCGGGCGCTGCGGGCGGCCCTCGGCGTCCACCGGGACGGCCCAGGTCAGCGACCAGTGCGGGCGGTGCCGCTCCTCGACGGTGCGGTCCTGCAGCAGTTCGGGGGCCAGCTCGCCGCCGGCCGAGGCCACCTGCCAGCGGCTCTCCCCGGCCTCTCCGGCCACCACGACCACGGCCGGGCCGCCGTCCTCATGGGTGGCGGCGGGGATTTCGCGGCGGGTCAGCGTCCTGGCGCCGGCCTCGGTCTCCACCACGACCTCGACCAGTCCGCCGAGCGTCAGCAGCAGCGCGTCGTCGACCTCGTCGAGCAGACGGCGGGTCAGATCGGCGGCGGCGGAGTCGCGCAGCGGCAGCACCACCACGGTGTCGTAGCCGTCCGGCGGGGTGCCCCGGGCCGGCAGCGGCAGCCGCAGCAGCGGGACGTGGCCGTCCCGGCGGCGCAGTTCCTCGGTCAGCTCGCCGCGCTCCTCGACCAGCGCCCTGGCCTCGCCCAGCGACCAGCGCACCCCGCCGGGGCGGCTCAGCACCGCGGGCTCGTCCGACACGGCGAGGACGGCGGCGAAACCGACGCCGAACCGCCCCACCTGCGACTCCTGCTCACGCTTGGACGAGGCCCGAAGCGTGGACAGCGACTCGACGCCCTGCGGGTCCAGCGGCGCACCGGTGTTGGCGGCGCAGAGCACACCGTCGCGCAGCGCCAGCCGCAGCCGCCCGGGCACCCCCGCGCGGGCCGCCGCGTCGGCGGCGTTCTGCGCCAGCTCGACCACCAGCCGGTCCCGGTAGCCGCCGAGGGCCAGCTCCTCCTCGGCGTTGGCGTCCTCCCGGAACCGCGCGGGCGAGGCCGTCCACGCGTCCAGGACCCGGTGCCGCAGCCCCGCCGTCCCGAAGGTGTCGGCCGCGCCGCCGGCCGTCTCGCCCACGATCCGTGTATCCATGGATGCCGTCTCCCCGTTCTCGCCGCCCCCACCCGTCGGCGAGGCTCAACCCGTACGGGTCGATCAACCTGTACGCGGGCATTCTGCCTGCTCCCGGTGACATGTCCGGACAGGGACTCCCCCGCACGCCCCCACGGCGCGAATGTTGCCCCGCTGTGACGGCTGGTGGACGACGCGGGGATCTTCCGGTGGCAGTCTTGTCGGTATCACCACCACCGTTCCCAGGGGGAACCTGCCATGTCCACTCGTGTCCGCATCGCCGTCGTCGCCGTCGCCGTCCTGCTGACCGCCGCCGTGACCGGCTGCACCGTGCTGCTGCCGACAGCCGCGCACGCGGCGGAGCCGACGCGGGTGGCGCACAGCAGCTCGGACGGGACCGACGCCGGGATGCTGGCCTGGGGCGCCGCCGCGTTCATCGGCACCGGCGTGGTGCTGATGATCGGCATCAGCCGCCACGGCCGGCACCGCCACTGACGGTGCGACAGGTCTGCCTTCTACAGACCCGCGTACGAGTGGACACCATTGATGCTGCATCCCCCCGGGGGGGCAACCCCCGGACCCCCGGCCTACAGACCGGCGTACGAGTGCACGCCGTTGATGAAGATGCTGACGCCGTAGGCGTTGATCAGGTAGCAGCTGAAGGCGATCAGGGCCAGCACCGCGGCCTTGCGGCCCTTCCACCCGGCCGTCGCCCGCGCGTGCAGGTAGCAGGCGTAGACGACCCAGGTGATGAAGGCCCAGGTCTCGGTCGGGTCCCACTGCCAGTAGTGGCCCCAGGCCGACTCCGCCCAGATCGCCCCGGCCACGATGGTGAAGGTCCACAGCGGGAAGACGATGGCGTTGATGCGGTAGGAGAGCTTGTCGAGGCTGGCCGCGGACGGCATCCGCTCGCAGATGTCGGACCAGCGGCCGCCCTTGGTGCGGCCCTCGGCCCGGGCGGCCTCGTAGAAGTCCTTGCAGATGTACAGGCCCGAGGTGATGGCGCCGGCGTACAGCGCGCCGCCGCAGATCATCGCACCGGAGACGTGGATCCACAGCCAGTACGAGTGCAGCGCCGGGACCAGTTGCTCGGAGGCCGCGTACAGGACGGTGACGGCGACGCCGAGGCCGGTCAGCACGCCCAGCATCAGGGGCAGGCCGAGCCACCGCACGTCGCGACCGGAGTACAGCAGCCCCAGGAAGAGCATCACCGCGACCAGCGTCATCGCGCAGGTGAACTCGTACAGGTTGCCCCACGGCGGGCGCCCCGCCGACAGCCCGCGCGCGACCACCCCGCCGAGCTGCAGCAGCGCGGCGAGGGAGGTGAGGCTGACCGCGATCCGGCCGAGCCGGTCGGCCTGGTCGTTGCCGCCGGCCGCGCCCGCGCCCTCGACCGGCGGCGCCGCGTCGCCCTTCGCCACGATATCGACCTTGCCGGCCTTCGCGGCGACGGTACGGGTCAGCGTGGTGGTGCCGCCGTTGGCCGCGGCGACGCTGATCGAGACCTTGGCCGGCGCCGCGGCCTCCGCCGCGGCCGCTTCCGCCTCGGCGAGGGCGGCCGACTGGCGGGCGACCCGGCTGCGTCCGCCGAAGGTCCACTCTGCCGTGTAGGCGAGGAAGGCGAAGAGGTACACCGCCATCGCCGAGTAGATCAGGACGTTGGAGACGTGGGCCAGGCTGCTGTTGACCGACTGTGCGGCTGCGATGTTCATTCGGCTTCTCCGGCTCCGGAAAGGGAGGTGGCGGTCAGTTCACGATCTGCTGCTGACGGATCGTCACCACTGTCGTCGCGGTCACCGTCGTCCCGGTCGGCCGGGGCGGTGTCCTGGAGCACCAGGGCCACTTCGGCCAGCTCCTCGGCGATACGGGAGGACTCGCTGCGGGCCAGCCCGGCCAGCTCCACCGTGGTCACCCCGTCCGGGCCGGTCACGGCGCGCACCCAGATCCGGCGGCGCTGGACGAACAGCGAGCCGATCAGTCCCAGGATCGCCAGCGCCGAGCTGACCAGTGCGGACCCGGTGCCCGGGTTGTGCGCCACGGTGAAGTTGGCCCACTGCTTGAGGCCGGTCATGGTGATCGTGCCGCCGTCCGGCAGCTTCATGCCCTGGCCGGAGTGCAGCTGGGCCTTCCAGGGGTTGGTCTTGTCCAGCTTGAGCTGCTTCATCGCGCCGGTGTCCAGCTGGTAGACGCTCTGCGCGTTCCCGGTGTCCATGCCCAGGTCGCCCTGGTAGCCGGTGATGAACAGGCCGGGGTCGGTGGCCGCCGGGAAGGTAGACCGGGGGCCGAGGACCGGGTCGATCTCGGCGGTGGGGGCGAAGATGCCGGTGAAGCCCAGCTGGGTCTTCTTTCCGTCCTTGCCGACATAGCCGTCGGTGACCTTGATGGTGCACAGCGAGGTCACGTTGGCGTCCTGCGGCAGGCAGGGCGTCGCGCCGTCGAAGATGACCTCGCCCTTGGCGTTGGTCACCTTCATCACCGGGGCGAAGCCGTGCGCGGTCAGGTAGATGTTGTCGCCGTCCACCTGGAGCGGGTGGTTGACCGAGGCCGTGCCGGAGGTCTGCTTGCCACCCGAGCCCAGCCAGTAGCTGAGCTTGGCGGCGAAGGTGATGGCCTGTCCGCGCGCGCTGCCGCTGGTCTGGAAGCTGGCGTCGAAGCCGTCCAGGGTGAAGCCGAAGGGCGGCAGACTGTCGGCGGTGTAGAGGGTGCTGGGCTCGAAGTCGTCGTACTGGGTCACGTTGTTGCTGAAGGAGCCGCCCTCGACGACGATCACCGTGCCCTGGCCGCCGGCCAGCTTGGTGACCGCGAAGGCGATCAGCATCGCCACCAGCGAGATGTGGAACAGCAGGTTCCCGAACTCGCGCAGGTAGCCCTTCTCGGAGCTGATCGCGCCGCCCGCGGTGGAGGTCCGGAACCGGCGCTTGCGCAGCGCGCCCTGCGCCGCGGTGAGGACCGCGTCGGCGTCGGCGCTGCTGCGCCAGGTCGCGTACACCGGCAGCCGGACCAGGTGCCGCGGGGCCGCCGGCGGCCTGGCCCGCAGCACGCCGACGAACTGCCAGGTGCGCGGGATGATGCAGCCCACCAGGGAGATGAACAGCAGGATGTAGATCGCCGAGAACCAGAACGAGCTGTAGACGTGGAACATCCCCAGCTTGTCGAAGAGCGGCACCCAGAACTTGTGGGCCTGCTGCCAGGCCTCGACCTTGGCCGGGGAGGCCGCGGTCTGCGGGACCAGCGAGCCCGGGACCGCGGCGAGGGACAGCAGGAACAGCAGGATCAGCGCGACCCGCATGGACGTCAGCTGCCGCCAGGCCCACCGGGTCCAGCCCAGCACGCCTATGCCGACGACCTCGGCCTCGGGCTGCTCCTGCTCCGCGAGCGGCGCGCTGCTGAGCCGTCCGGCGGCGGACAGCTCGTCACGCTCGTCGCCGTCACCGGGCTCGTCGGCGGCGGCCTCGTGGGCGGCGGCCTCGTCGGCGGCGTCGGGCAGGTCGGGGTCCGGCTCGGACTGCTCCGGGCTGTCGGCCTCGGCCGCTGCGGCCCGCTCGGCGGCGGCGGCGCGGGCGGCGTCGTCCGGCTGGTCGGTGGTGGTCATCAGTCAGATTCCCGTGGTGAAGTCGGAGGTCCAGTAGCGCAGCTGGCCGACCAGCTGGTCCCACGCCCCCGTGACCAGCAGGACGCCGACCACGACGAGCATGCCGCCGCCGATCCGCATCACCCACTGGTAGTTCTTCTTGATCCACCCGAACGCGCCCAGCGCCCGCCGGAAGGCGAGCGCGGCCAGGATGAAGGGCAGGCCCAGGCCCAGGCAGTAGACCGCCATCAGCAGCGCACCGCGGCTCGCGCTGGCCTGGTTCATCGACAGGGCGTTCACGGCGGTGAGGGTCGGCCCCAGGCAGGGCGTCCAGCCGACCCCGAAGACGATCCCCAGCATCGGCGCGCCCAGCAGCCCGACGATGGGCTTGCGGTGGCTGCGCAGCTCGCGCTGGGTGAAGCCGGGCAGGAAGCCCATGAAAGCCAGTCCCATGGCGATGGTGAGCACCCCGGACACCTCGGAGATCACCCGCTGGTGGGCCAGCAGGTGGTTGCCGAAGAAGCCGAACAGCGCGCCGCCGGAGACGAACACGGCGGTGAAGCCGAGGATGAACAGCAGCGCCCCGAGCACCACCCGACCCCGGCGCCTGCCCTCGGCACTGGCCAGGTCCACCGCGGAGAAGCCGGTCACATAGGAGAGGTAGCCGGGTACCAGCGGCAGCACGCACGGGGAGAAGAAGGAGACCAGCCCGCCGAGCAGCGCCACCGGGACGGCCAGTACCAGCGCGCCGGAGACCTGGCTGCTGATGTCCGCGAGCTGCAGCACCGGCGCCGCGGCGCTCACGACTTCTCCGCGAGGAGCGGCGCGAGCATCTGCGTCAGCTGCGGGGCGCTCAGCGGGAGCAGCGCCCGGGCGGCGACCCGGCCCTGCCGGTCCAGGATGATCGTGGTGGGGATGGCCTGCGGGTTGAGCGTGCCCGCCGGGAACTTCAGCAGCAGGTCGCCGGTGGGGTCGTAGAGGCTCGGGTAGGTGAGGTGGTGGTCCGCCACGAAGGCCTTGGGCTGCGCGGTCTGCAGGTCGCGGGTGTCGATGCCGACGAACTGCACGCCCTTGGCCTTGTCGGCGGTGTACACCGTCTCCAGACCGTCCGCCTCGGCCCGGCAGGGCGAGCACCAGGAGCCCCAGACGTTGAGGACGACGATCCTGCCCCGGTAGTCGGCGACGCTGAGCTGGTTGCCGTCCAGGTCCTTGCCGGAGATGCTGATCGGCGCCTTGCGGTCCTTGACCGCCACGGTGCTGGTCTGTCCGGTGCCCTTGACGAACTGCGTGTTGGCGCTGTCGCTCGACCCGGAAGAGGTTGAGCAACCGGCCAGAGCCAGGGCCGACGCGGCCGCGAGGGCGGCGATCAGCGTACGAGCGGAGCTGCTACGGAGCGGACGGGAACGCATGTGAAGAGTTTCGCATGGGTGTTTTGAGCAGTTTCACCGGCCCCGGCACGGTGTCGCGGCAGGCCTGCTGACCTGCCGCGACAGCGTGTTCTGTCAACCAGTCAGATGATCTGTCCGGCCCTCGTTCGAACGCGAACGCTGTGCTGTGGACGCCGTGCTGTGGACTCTGTCCCGTGGACGCCGTGCTTCGAACGCTAGGCGCCGAAGCTCTTGGCGACCGGGGCGTCGCCGAGGCGACCCTTGCCGGTGAGGTGGGCCGGCAGCAGGTCCCTGGCCGGCTCGCTGTAGCCGATGGAGACGATCTTGTCCCCGTGGTACGTGAAGCTGGTGAGGCTCGCCAGCGAGCACTGCCGCTTGCGCGGGTCGTGCCACAGCCGGCGGTGCTCGGTGAAGCTGCGGGTGATCCAGATCGGCAGCTGGTGGCTGACGCACACGGCCTCGTGCCCGCGGGCGGCGTCCCTGGCCGCGTTCAGCGCGCCCATCATCCGCACCACCTGCTCGATGTACGGCTCGCCCCAGGACGGGCGGAAGGGGTTGGTCAGGTACTTCCAGTACTGCGGGTTGCGCAGCGAGCCGTCGCCGACCCCGAAGGTCTTGCCCTCGAAGATGTTGCCGGCCTCGATCAGCCGCTCGTCGGCGGCGACGGCCAGCCCGTGGGCCGCGCCGATCGGAGCCGCCGTCTCCTGGGCCCGCTCCAGCGGGGAGGCGACGACATGCGTGACGTCCCGCCCGCTGAGGTGGTCGGCGACCCGGTCGGCCATCTTCCGCCCCAGCTCGGAGAGGTGGTAGTCGGGCAGCCGCCCGTAGAGCACGCCCTCCGGGTTGTGCACCTCGCCATGCCGCATGAGGTGGACGACGGTGGTCTCAGGACTGCTCACCTGTGCTGCTCCTCTACTAACAACAGACGTTCTGCCAGTATCGCCCCACAGCCTCGCGCGCCCTAAGGGGCGCGAGGCTGTCCTTGGCCAAAGGCGTGCGCGGCCGACCGGGACCGAGCCGCACCCCGCCGCAAACCCGTAGCCCCACCTGCCTACCCGGCGACCGCCGCGGCAGCGGCCTGCGCCGCCGCGGGCAACGCCTCCGCGATCCGCTCGACCGCACGGTCGTCGTGCGAGGCCGACACGAACCACGACTCGAACGCCGACGGCGGCAGGTACACCCCGTTCGCCAGCATCGACTGGAAGAAAGCCGTGAACCGGAAGGACTCCTGCCGCCGTGCCTCGTCGTAGTTGGTCACGGTGTCGTCCGTGAAGAACACCGAGAACATACTTCCGGCCTTCTGCACCCGGTGTGCGACGCCCTCCTTGCCCAGCGCCTCGCTCACGAGCCCGGAGACCTCGGCCGACACCCGGTCCACCGTCGCGTACACCTCGTCGGTGCAGCCCCGCAGCTGGGCCAGCCCGGCCGCCGTGGCCACCGGGTTCCCGGAGAGCGTGCCCGCCTGGTACACCGGCCCGGCGGGAGCCAGCTGCGCCATCACCTCGGCACGTCCGCCGAACGCCGCCGCGGGGAAGCCGCCGCCCATGACCTTGCCGAAGGTCATCAGGTCCGGCACCGTCTCCGGGCCCCAGCCCTCGTTCGCCGACTCGTACCCGTACCAGCCGGACCGGGACACCCGGAAGCCGGTCATCACCTCGTCGGAGACGAACAGCGCGCCGTCCTCGCGGCAGAGCCGCGCCAGCCCGGCGTTGAAGCCGGGCAGCGGCGGGACCACGCCCATGTTGCCCGGCGAGGCCTCGGTGATCACGCAGGCGATCTCGCCCGGGTGCGCGGCGAACGCGGCGCGGACCGCGTCCAGGTCGTTGTAGGGGAGCACGATGGTGTCGGCCGCGGTGGCGCCGGTGACCCCGGGGGTGTCCGGCAGCGCGAAGGTGGCCAGCCCGGAGCCGGCCGCCGCCAGCAGCGCGTCCACGTGCCCGTGGTAGCACCCGGCGAACTTCACGATCTTGGTGCGCCCGGTGAAGCCGCGAGCCAGCCGGATCGCCGACATGGTCGCCTCGGTGCCCGAGGAGACCAGCCGGACCTGCTCGACCGGAGTGACCCTGCTCACAATCTCCTCGGCCAACTCGACCTCGCCCTGACCGGGCGTGCCGAACGAAGTGCCGCGTGAGACGGCCGCCTGTACGGCCTCGACGACATCGGGGTGGGCGTGGCCGAGGATCATCGGACCCCAGGAGCAGACCAGGTCGACGTACTCCCTGCCGTCCGCGTCGGTGAGGTAGGGGCCCTGGCCGGACACCATGAACCGGGGCGTCCCGCCGACCGCTCGGAATGCTCTGACCGGGGAGTTGACGCCGCCGGGGGTCACCGCGGAGGCGCGATCGAACAGCTTCTGGGACTCGGGGGCTTCGTAGGGGTAGCTCACAGGGACCATGGTCTCAAATCCCCATCTTCTCCAAACCGCAGCCTGTCCTTCGGCATGTCCCGGCCGATCATCTGGGACGATGATCGGGCCGCAGTGCACAGCCGCATGCCGACGGGACTCGGTGTCAGGTGCGCCTTTTCGGGAGGCCGGACTGTCACACGCCCGTTGCCTGTTGGCAAAACGATGACTGCCAGTAAGGATGGTGCCGTGTCCGAGCCGCGCGAAGGGTCCGAGGGTCCGACGAGGGCTTCGCGCAGGCGTCGCGAGGGCAGTGGTAGCGGTAACAGCAGTGGTGGCAACAGAGGCGGTGGCGGTGTGGGGGTGACCTACAAGTACTTCGGTGCACCCGACCGCGCCACCGCCGCCCGTGTCCCCACCGCGCTGGGCCGGGACGGCCTCGGCCTGGACGCCGGCGAGCTCGGCACCCTCGGCCGCCTGGGCGAGCTCTACGGCGCGGAGGGCCGCGACGGCGACGAGACCTTCAGCGGCGGCCTCTCCACCAAGATCAAGCCGGAGACCATGAGCGCGATGGTCCTCACCGGCATCAAGGGCATCCCGCTGGCCAACGTCCCGCCGCTGGAACTGGTCGTACTCCACCCCGACTACGCCGTCTTCCAGCTCCCGCACACCGTCGTCGAACCGCTCCGCAAGGCCGACGAGGCCGAACTCGGCACCGCCGCCTTCATCTGGTCCACGGTCCCCGACCGCCGCGGCCCCCGCGACGCCTTCGTGATCTACCAGATGCTCCACGAGTGGCACGACTTCGCCAACCGCCTCCACGACGCCGGCCACCAGCTCTACTGCCTGATGTGGCCCTGACCTGCGGGTTCTCCGGCTCGCACGGGTGAATCCCGGGCTTGCGAACGAACACCCGCTCCGGGTCGCGCAGGAGAACCAGCGCGGGCGCGGCAGTCCCGTCAGCCGATCCGTCAGGTCGGCCGTCCTCGGGCAACTCCTCAATCAGGGCGACTCGTTCGGCAGTCGGCGGGTGCGAATCGTAGTCATGCGGACGCCGAGAACGCTGCCCGGCGGAAAGCGCGGCGAGCCGCTCGCTCGTCCGGGCGGCGAGCAGGCGTGGGAAGCCGGCGTGTACCTCGCCCACCGGCGGCAAGGCTCCCACCGGCTTGCCCATCCCGGCGTACGTCTCGAGATAGTAGGTGTGCGCGGCGTCGAGTAGCGGAAGGGCGCGCAGCGCAGCCGCCATTGCGTCACGACCTGCGTACCGAGCGGCCACCTGGTCGGCTGCCAGTTCCTGTTGGCGGGCCACGGGCTGCGAGGTCCGCAGGAACATCCGGGCATATCTGACGTAAAGGGAGCCGATGAGGTGGCTCAGCCGGGTGCCGACCCCGCCGAACGCCTCCACCGTGTGCATAACAGCCGCCCGGCCGCGCATGGTGACCCCGCCTAGCCTCGTGTCACGGTTGCTGTAGTGCCCGAACTCGTGGGCGAGGACGGCACGCAGCTGCGGGACGTTCAGCCCGGCGAGCAGCGGCAGACCCAGGAGCATACGGCGCCGTCCGGGCAGCAGCCCCAACAGGCGGCCTTGTTCGGAGACCCCCGCGTTGACCTCGGCGATCAGGTAGAGCTCGTCGGGCGGCCGCTCCCCGGTCGCTTCGGCCGCGGCCCGCACCTGATCCCACAGCTCGGGCTGCTCCTCGGGCGTGACCGCGGCCGCGTGGGACGCGGGCCCCAGACGTCCGGCACGCAGAAAGGCGAACATGCCCCGCAGGATCGCCACCGCCGCCAGAACGGTGCCCATCAGGGCAGTCGTTACGGGCCAGATCGCGACTGAGACGGACAGTCGCGTCACCACCAGCCAGTCGACCGTCGCCATGGCCGCCAGCAGAAACAAACCCAACAGATAGAAGCCCGCCAGCAGTACCAGCGCACGAACAGCGCGCAGTCGGAACGTCATCGCCGTATCCCCCACAGGACTCGGTCGGCCGGAGCGGCCGAGGAGCGCTCGCGGATCGTACCGCCCGCCCTCCGAGCAGGTCAGTCGGCCAGTGAGTGCGTATCCGTCCCGGTAGACGGGCTGGTGTTGATGTGCCGCATGGCCGCATGGCATTTCGGTACAGTGCAGCCGTTACGGACACATGGAAGGCGCGATCGGGTCAGACTCCGATGACAGTGATCGCCTGGCTGTCGTGAATCTGGTCCAGATACGCCTGGATGTCGTCCTGGTCCGAGGTCGCGACGATCGTCGCTTCGATCTCCACAGCCGTGAGCGCGACCAGGCCATCCACCGGATCAGGTTTCTTCTTCGGGTTGAGGTCCGCTCTGCCGATCAGCTCGCCCACCCTTCGCCACTCCGCCTCGGTGTAGCAGCACACCACCGCGCAGTCCTTGAGCGCCCGCGCCAGGTAGGCAGTGCGGGCACCTCCTCGCCACGCCTGAGCGACCACCGGGGCAGGAACGACCGGACGCCCGGTCAGGCAGTACTCCCCGTGGAGTACTCGGGTGCGCCGATCCCGCGGGTCGGAGAGCGCGATGAGCATCCCTGCGTCGTACACCACATCGCCGAGTGAATCGGCGTCAGGACACGTCGGGCAGCCCCGATTCATGCCACGTTCCGACGGGCACGGATCGCTGTCGCCCGAGCTCGGGCTGCCGCAACCTGCTCCCTGATCCGAACCGAATCCTCCGTCAGGGCGTCGCTCGCCGGCGGCCAGTCCAAGGACTCCGCCTCAGCCTCAGCAGCGGCGATGGCCGCGTCGATATCGGCAAAAGACGCAGCGATCCGCTCCCGGCGCACGGCCTCGGTGAGCGCGGCTGCCACCACGTAGGCGGAAACGTCCTGACCACCTTCCTCCGCGGCCAGCCGGATGCGTTCGGCCTGTTCGAGATCCAGGCTGATGGAGATCCTCGTCTTCGCCATGACGAAATCGTATCACGCCGTAATACGGCGACTGGAGCAGCAGCCCGGGCGGCCCCGTCTGCGAGCTAGAGCCAGGACACGGCCGCACCGTGCCCTCAACGCCACGGCCTGAACCAACCGCGAACCGCAGCCCCGGAGTGCCGTGGGACGAGCTCACGAGAAGGCAAGCGGCAGAAGGACGACTCAGGAGGCGGACGGCCCGATCTCCCCGGCAAAGACGATGACCTGGTCGATGAGGCTCCGCCGCAGATGGACGACGTCCGTTCCCGCCAGGCGGGGGCCTCCATCCGGCGTGGTGAAGACCCACTGGTACCGGGCCCACTCGTCAGGCATGTCCACCGCTGAGCAGCGCACCATCGTGCCGGCGCCCGCCGGGTGGTTCCGGATGTCCAGCATGAACCGCTCGACCGCCGCGATTCCTTCGCTGCGACCCAACGGCCCCCAGAAGACCACGTCTGAGGTCAGGGCCTGGGAGAGCAGGGCAGTCACATGGCTGTCGTCCGAGGCGTTGAACGCGGAGATGAACGAGTCGATCGCGGAGCGTGCCGTCTCTTCCTGCATGCCCCAGTAATACCAGCCGTTGCGCGTGAACGCGTCCCGCGAGCATGCGTCCTAGCCGCAGGACGCTCTCAAGGGCGCCTGTGGGGATGGTGTGGCAGTGGCGGGTCGGGTCGGGTCTAATGCTTGGTTGTGGATGCGAGCGCAGCGGCGGTCATAGGAGCGGCAGTTGGCGCGGTCAGTGGGTTGGGGGGCGGCTGGCTCTCTGTGGTCGGGCAGTCCCGGCAGCACCGGCTGCAGCAGGTGGGGGAGCGTGAGCGCTGGCGCGAGGAGATGCGGCGCGACGCCTACAACACCTTCATCGCCACCGGGAAGAGACTGTCGTCGGCGTGGTGGAAGTCGGCCGACCAGTTGCTGGAAGCGGGCAGTACGCCGACCGACTGGCAGGCCCGCTTCATCGATGCACACGAGGCCTGGGTGGAGTTCAGCACAGCTGCTGCCGCGGTGAGCGTCGCCGGTCCCCGAGCGGTGGCCGAAGCGGCGGACGAGCTTCGCAGGGCGATGTCCGAATGGGAGACCATCGGTACGGCGTGGAGCCATGAAGCCATCCGAGGGGGCGTCGGCCGGCTCGAACATTTCAACACCCGCTTCCAGGCTGCGGCGCAGGCGAAGCGGGTCCCGGACAAGGCGTTCCAGGCGGCGGCCCGAAAGGCACTCGGGACTGACGACTGACCGGCCGATCCCGCGCGCCGTCGACGCGGTGGAAATCGAGCGGCGCCCCCCGGCAGGCGCAGCAGCAGCGTGGACGTACCACGGGCGACCACGCCGACGACGCCCTCGGCCGCAAGCAGAGCGCCCTGGGCGCACAGCACCGCGAGCAGCGCGGTGTTCTGCCGCACGGTCAGCGGCGGCCCCGTGTCCGCCCCGTGTCCGGCCACGCTACCCGCCCCGGGGAGCACCGTGCAGGGGCGTGACGGCGAGGTAGACGGTGTTGGCGGCCTCGCGGCCCTGCAGCGGGTTGTCGAAGGTGACGATCTCCGCGCGCACCTCGGCGAAGGCCCGGGCCTCGGCCAGGGACGACATGAACTCCTGGTCGGGCGGGTCGTTGGACCAGAGGGCGAACACCCCGCCGGGGTTCAGCATCCCGGCGAGGCGGCGCAGCCCCGTCGGTCGGTAGAGGTCGGCGTTGCCGGGGTGCAGCCAGTGGCGCGGCGAGTGGTCGATGTCCACCACGATCGCGTGGAAGCGCCGCTCGCGGGTGTCCGGGTCGAGTCCGGAGCCGGTCCGGACCATCGCGAAGAAGTCGCCCTGCACCAGCCGGCAGCGCGGATCGGCCGCCAGTCCGGAGGGGATCAACTCGCGTTGATGCCATTCGATCACCTCGGCGAGGGCGTCCACCACGACCAGCGAGCGCACCGCCGGGCTCTCCAGCACGGCCTGCGCGGTGCAGCCGAGGCCGAGGCCGCCCACCACCACGTCGAGGGTCGCGTCGGCCGCGCCCGCCAACTCGGCGAGAGCCAGCCGCCCGAGCTCCAGCTCGGCGACGGTGAACAGGCTCGACATCAGGTATTCGTCATTGAGCTTGATCTCGTAGACGTCCCGGTCCACACCGCCCACATCGGGGTAGCGGCGGCGGCGGAGCGCCAGCTCACCGAGGGCCGTCCGGCGCCAGTCGAGCTCCTGAAAACGCACACTCACCGGTACTCCCTCGTCCGTCCTGCCCCCAGCTTGGCACTGCGGCGGACGTTCCGGGCGCGGGCGGCGCCGGTCAGCGCCGCGCCGCTCCGACCGTCTCCTGCTGCGAGACCGTCTCCTGCTGCGGGACGGTCTCCGGAGCCGGGACGGCCCCGTCGGCCGGGGTGTGCTCCCGGTACTCGTCCAGTGCCCTGGTGACGCCGCGTTTCAGCAGCCGGGCCAGCGGGCGCTCGACCAGCCGGTGCACCAGCCAGGCGAAGGCCAGCATGGTGACGGCGGTCAGGCCGACCAGCGGCCACGGGGCGATCCGCTGGTGCAGCAGCCTGATCATGGTCCAGCCGATGTTCTCGTGCACCAGGTAGAAGGGGTAGGTGAGCGCTCCGGCCCAGGTCAGCCACTTCCACTGGATGCGCGAGAGCAGGCCGAGCGCCACCATCGCCATCACCGCGTAGCAGAGCACCACCAGCACGGCGTCGGGCCAGACCGGATAGGTGTAGCCGAGCCACGGGTTCGACTCGCGCTGGTGCTCGTTCGCGTAGTCGATCGAGATGATCAGGTTGACCGCGACGATGCCCCACAGCAGCAGGTTCGGGCGGAACCGGTACATCAGGTAGTAGGCCAGACCCGCGATGAAGAAGGACGAGACCCCGGGCATGGCGACCAGGCTGAGCAGCGGCTCCTTGGTGGTCGGGCTCACCATCCCGGCGACCGTCCAGATCAGGCAGAAGGCGACGACCCGGTTGTAGGTCACCCCCTTCCAGACGACCAGGGCGAACAGCAGGTAGAAGCGCAGCTCGAACCAGAGGGTCCAGTAGACCGCGTCCAGGTTGAGCACCCCGACACCGGTCTGGAACATGGTCAGGTTGGTGACGATCGAGAAGAAGTCCAGCGGCTGGGTGACCATCGGCCAGGTGGTGAGCACCACCGTGGTGGCCAGGATCGCGAACCAGTAGGTCGGGTACAGCCGGGTCACCCGGGAGGTGAAGAACGCGCCGAGCCCCTTGCCCCAACTGCTCATGCAGATGACGAAGCCGCTGATCAGGAAGAACAGGCAGACGCCGGTCCACATGTAGGCACCGAGCCAGGCGGCGGTGGGGAAGACTTGGCGGATCGGCCGGCCCCAGGCGTTGTGCGCGGCTGTCGGGCTGCCGCCGAAACCGACGTAGTGGTGGAACATCACGGTCAGCGCGGCGAGGATGCGCAGACCGTCCAACACGACCAGGCGGGGAGGCCTGATCTGCTGCGGTACGGCCGACTCTCGGGCGTTCTGCGCTGTTGGTATCACCAGCCGGAGCCTATCCGCCGCACAACCGATCGACAGAACCCGGAGGGCTCGGGCCTCCCGTGATCCGTCCCACAGTGGTGGTCACGACTGTGTCAGGGCTTGTCGGGGAGCCCGGCGCCTGTCGGGAGAACGCCCGGCGTTCGCCGGCGGGATCGCCCGGCGCCGTCAGGCGTCCTCGCCGTCAGGCGTCCTCGCCGTCAGGCGTCCTCGGCGTCGACCACGGCGAAGCCGACCCCCTTGCAGGTCCCGCAGGGCGCGCCGTCCGACACCCCGTCGCCGTGGCACTCGCCGCACAGCCCGTCGTGCCAGAGCGTCCCGTCCAGCGCCAGATGCGGCGCCGGGTAGTGCGTGTCCGGCAGCACGCACTCGACCTGCGTGAGCGCGTGCCGCCTGAGGCACAGGTCCCCGCCGGGACGCCGCCATCCACTCTCCGCTTCAGCCATGTCGCCCGCTCCTGCCACCCGCCGCTGTTCCCGTGCTCTCCAGCTTCCCAGAGGGCACTGACAGTGGGCCCCGGGCCCGCGGCGCCCGCCTCAGGCCGTCGAGCGGCCCAGGTAGGTGAGCGGGCCCGGGTCGGTGACGGGGATCACATGGAAGCCCAGCCGGTCGTAGAAGGCCCGGGCCGGGGTGTTGGCGGTGACCATGCCGAGGTGGACCCGGGGGACGCCGGCCGAGCGCAGCGCCGCGAACAGCGCGTCCATCAGCTCGCGTCCATGGCCCAGCCGCTGGTGGCTGGGCAGCAGGTCGATGTGCAGGTGCGCCGGGTACTCCGCCAGCTCGTCCAGCAGCATCCGTTCCGGACGGTGCATCAGATCGACCATGGCCTCGCTCGGCGTGGTCGGCTCGCGCTCCGGCAGCGGGTAGCGATCCGCCAGGGTCGGCAGCCATTCGGTGCGGAAGCGCTTGACGAAGCTCGCGGTGTCGGCGGTGCCGACCACATAGCCGACGGCCCGTTCGCCGTCGTCCACGACGAAGGCCAGTTCCGGCTCCAGGACCGCGTAGGGGGCGGCGAAGATGCTCGGCATCAGCTCCAGGTCGGGGTAGACGTGCCGGGAGTCACCGCCGTCGTGGGCGGTCCGGACGCAGATGTCGAACAGGGCGTCGCGGTCCTCCGGCCGGTACGGGCGGACCGTTGCTCGCAGGGTCATGGCGCCGATGGTGGTCCATTGGGAGCGCTCTCACAAGCGGATTACTCCGCGGTAGAACGCTCTTCCCTCAGCGGTTGACAGCTGCTACTCTGCCATCAGCATGTGAGATCGCCGTAGTCCGGCGCCCGTGCTTCTTCGCACCACCGTTCCGCATCGCCGACTGCCCACTGACGCAGCCCGTCCTTCTGTGACCGGCTTCCAGGCGCAGCCCTCGCTCCACCTCCACCTGTATCGCAGGCCGCGCCGCTGTCCCGGGCGATGATCGCCGACACCTGCCGCCGTCTGCCTCGCCCTGTCCGCGAGAGGACTCCATCATGACCACCCTTCTTGAACCCCCGGTCACCCCGACCGAAACACCCGAACCCGTCCTGGCCGGCACCGCCGCAGCCACGGTCACCGCGGGCGTCTTCGACCTCGCCACCGGCCGCAACGCCACCGGCGGCGTCCTGCGCGGCCCCGGTTGCCTGCCGCTGCCCGGCGATCCGCGGATCACCGCGCAGCAGGTCCGCCGATACGGCCTGCGCCGCGGCGACCTGGTCGAGACGGCCGGCGGCGGCATCGTCCGCGTCAACGGCCGAGCGCCCGAACTGGCGCTCAAGCGGCCGCACTTCGCCGATCTCACCCCGGTCCATCCGCACCAGCGGCTGCGCCTGGAGACCGGGGCCGCCGGGCTCACCACCCGGATGATCGACCTGCTGGCGCCGATCGGAAAGGGCCAGCGCGGGCTGATCGTCGCCCCGCCCAAGGCCGGCAAGACCGCCGTACTGCAGGCCGTCGCCGACGCGGTGGCCCGCAACCACCCCGAGTGCCGACTGATGGTGCTGCTGCTGGACGAGCGCCCCGAGGAGGTCACCGACATGCGCCGCTCGGTCCGCGGCGAGGTGCTGGCCTCCACCTTCGACCAGCCGGCCAAGGAGCACACGGCACTGGCCGAGCTGGTCGTCGAGCGGGCCAGGCGCCTGGTCGAGGCCGGCGAGGACGTGGTGCTGCTGCTCGACTCGATCACCCGGCTGTGCCGGGCCCACAACACCACGGCCACCGCCGGCAGCGGCCGTACGCTCAGCGGCGGCGTGGACGCGAGCGCCCTGCTGGCCCCCAAGAAGCTCTTCGGCGCGGCCCGCAGCATCGAGGGCGGCGGCTCGCTGACCATCATCGCCACCGCCCTGGTGGAGACCGGGTCCCGGGCCGACGACTACTACTTCGAGGAACTGAAGAGCACCGGCAACATGGAGCTCCGCCTCGACCGCACGCTCGCCTCGCACCGGATCTTCCCCGCCATCAGCCCCGCCCCGAGCGGCACCCGCCGCGAGGAGCTGCTGACCGCCCCCGACGAGCTGGACGCGATGCACCGGCTGCGCCGCGCACTGCAGGCCCAGGGACCGCAGCAGGCCGTCGAACTGCTGCTGGAACGGCTGCGGAAGTCGTCCGGCAACGCCGAGTTCCTGACCCGGATCCTGCGCACCACCCCCTGACCGGGGCACAGCGTTCGACCGAAACACGGCGCCGTCGTCCCGGACGGGCCTGCCGCACCGCGCTGACCAGCCATTCGGGAGGCGCTTGCCGCATGCTCTCGTCACCCGGCCGGACAGCCGATAGGATACGCGATATGTCGCGAGATCCGATCCTCCACACCCACCGCCCTGACGACGACCACCAGGCCATGCGGGCCTCGCACGAGGACCGGGACGAGATCGTCGAGCAGCTGCGGGTCGCCGCCGGTGACGGACGGCTCACCGCCGAGGAGCTGGACGAGCGGCTCGGGATCGCGCTGGAGGCGCGCACCTACGGCGAACTGGCCGTCCTGGTACGGGATCTGCCGGCCACCACCGCCGGACCGCCGGCCCCGGCCGCTGCGGCCGTGGACGCCAAGGACCTGATCCGACTGCAGGCCCACCACTCCAATCTGCAGCGGCTGGGCCCCTGGATCGTGCCGCGCCGACTGGAGGTCGAGTGCCGCGCCGGCAACGTGGTGCTGGACTTCACCCAGGCCGCCATCGGCGCACCCGTGCTCGACATGGAACTGGTGGTGCGCCACGGCAATGTCCGGTTGATCGTCCCGCCCGAGGTGGTGGTGCAGATCGACAGCGTGGAGATGCACGGCGGCAATGTGCACCAGCGCGCGACCACCCCCGAACCCGGCACGCCGGTGCGGCTGCTGGTGAACGTGTCCGGCGAGGTGCGCCACGGCAATGTGGAGGTGCGAAGCCCGCGGGTGGGCTTCCGCGAACGGCGCCGCCGCCGGCAGCTGCAGCGCGATCAACTCGGCCGGTACGGCAAGTAAGCCGCACCCCGGCCCTGCTGGTGGCCCGGCACGGAAGGATCACTAGTCTGGGTCGATGACGACGAGACATATCGCGTTCGAGCGACTGCACAACTTCCGCGACCTGGGCGGCTACGCCGCGGCGGACGGCCGTTCGGTGCGCTGGGGTCGGCTCTACCGCTCCGACTCGCTCGGAAAGCTCACCCCGGGAGGCCCGGACCACCAGCGGTTCCTCGACCTCGGCATCCGTACCGTGGTCGACCTCCGCTACCCCTGGGAGGTCGAGCGCGGCGGGCGGGTCCCCGAGCAACCCGGCCTGGAGTACCACAACCTCAGCATCGAGCACCGGCCGTACGACCAGGCCGCGATCGACCCGGACGCCGACCCCTGGCGCCACCTCGCCGACCGCTACGCCGAGGTCGTCGAGGACGGCGCGAAGGAGATCCGCGAGACCCTGGACGTGATCGCCGCGGACGGACGGCCCGACAGCGCCCCGCTGGTGTTCCACTGCGCCTCCGGCAAGGACCGCACCGGGCTGATCGCCGCGCTGGTGCTCAGCCTGCTCGGGGTGGGCGAGGACGACATCCTCGCCGACTTCGCCCTGACCGAGCTCGCCTCCGCCCGGCTGCTCGCCGACTACCGCGCCGCCTATCCGGACCGCGAGCAGATCTGGCCCGGCTACGGCCGCGCCCCCGCCGCGGTGCTGCGCCACGTCCTCGACGACCTGACCGCGGCCCATGGCTCGGTCCGCGGCTACGCGGTGGAACGGCTGGGTGTGGACGACGAGTTGGTGGGGGCGCTACGAGCGCGACTGCTGGAGTGAGCAATAACTGGAAAGAGTGTTGACAGTTCATTGGTCTAGTCCAAAGATGTCAGTGTCCAGCCAGAGGTCTCCACCAGTCACACCCCCACAGGAGAGCCCGCATGAGACGCACGACATCACCGTCCACCCCGCTCCGCTCGGTCCTCACCGGCCTGGTCGCCGCTGCCGCCGCGGCGACGACCGCGCTGGCGGGAGGGGTCGGCACGGCGCACGCGGCGACCGGGACCCCACTCCCGGCGCATGTCTTCTCGCCCTACTTCGAGGCGTACAACGGCGACAGCATCACCTCGCTGTCGAGCCAGTCCGGCGCCGACTACCTGTCGATGGCCTTCATCCAGACCGCCAGCCAGGGCTCCTGCACCCCGGACTGGAACGGCGTCAGCAGCACGCCCATCGCCGCCGCCAACTTCGGCAGCGACATCGCCGCCATCCAGGCCAAGGGCGGCAATGTGGTCCCGTCCTTCGGCGGATACACCGCCGACGACACCGGCACCGAGATCGCCGACAGCTGCACCGACGTCAACGCGATCGCCGCGGCCTACGAGAGTGTCATCACCACCTACAACGTCACCCGGATCGACCTGGACACCGAGGACAACTCGCTGACCAACAGCGCCGGGATCGACCGCAGGAACAAGGCGATCGCCCGGGTCGACGCCTGGGCCGCGAGCAACGGGCGGAACGTCCAGTTCTCCTACACCCTGCCGACGACCACCGGCGGCCTGGCCCCCAGCGGCCTCGCCGTGCTGCAGAACGCGGTCCAGAACAATGCCCGCGTGGACGTCGCCAACATCATGACCTTCGACTACTACGACGGCGCCACGCACGAGATGGGCAATGACGCCGAGAGCGCCGCGACCGGCCTCTACAACCAGCTCGCCACGCTCTACCCGTCCAAGACCGCCGCCCAGCTGTGGAACATGATCGGGATCACCCTGATGCCCGGCATCGACGACTACGGCGCGGCCGAGACCACCACCGTGGCCGACGCCAGGGCCGTGGAGGGCTGGGCCGCCGGCAAGGGCCTGGCCGAACTGTCGTTCTGGGCGCTGCAGCGGGACAACGGCGGCTGCGTCGGAACCAAGGGCTCCGACTCCTGCTCCGGCATCGCCCAGGGCACCTGGGACTTCAGCCATGCTCTGGAGCCGTTCACCGGCGGCGGCAGCACCAACCCCAGCAATGACTTCTCGGTCGGCGTGGCACCGGGTTCGGGCACGGTCGCCGAAGGGGCCTCCACCACGGTGACGGTGAGCACCGCCGTCACCTCAGGCAGCGCCCAGTCGGTCAGCCTCAGCACCAGCGGGGCCCCGAGCGGCGTCACCGCCGCCGTCAGCCCGGGTTCGGTCACCGCGGGCGGCTCGGCCACCCTCACCCTGACCGCCTCGGCCACGGCGCCCGCGGGCACCTACCCGATCACGGTCACCGGCAGCGCGGCCTCCGGCAGCCACACCGCGACCTACTCGCTCACGGTCACCGGCACCGGTGGCGGCGGGGGCTCCGGTTCGCTGGTGAACGGGAACTTCGAGACCGGCAGCCTGAGCCCCTGGACCTGCCAGCCCGGCGGCGCGGTGGTCGGCACCCCGGTCCACGGCGGCAGCCACGCCCTCCAGGTCGCGCCGACCTCCTCGCAGACCGGGCAGTGCAGCCAGACGCTGACCCTCGCCGCCAACCACAGCTACACGCTGAGCGGCTGGGTCCAGGGCAGCTACGCCTACCTCGGCGTCAGCGGCGGAGCCACCGCCAGCACCTGGGCCAGCGGCACCGGCTGGACCAAGCTGTCGGTGCCGTTCACCACCGGCGCCAGCGGCACCGTCACCGTCTACGTCCACGGCTGGTACGCCCAGGGCAACGTCTACGCGGACGACCTGACGGTCGGTTAGCCGACCGGTCGGCGGTTCGGGCCGGGATCAGCCGGCCGGGCCGGAAGAAGCAGAGGTCAGGACCGCACCGGAACGTCGAGGTGCACCGTGCCGGCGATGCCGAACATCAGCATCACCGGCACGGTGCCCCCGGCCTTGGCCTCCGCCGTCCTGACCGCTGCCGTCGCGGTCGGCGGCAGCACGATCGAGGGGTCCTTCACATCCGTGGGCGCGCCGAAGACCAGGCTCTGCCCGGAGTCCAGCCGGATCCCGGCGGTGGACAGCAGCCCCTCGGCGGCGGGGCCGCCGTTCAACCGGGCCTGTCCGCCGTCCACGGTCACCAGCCCCAGGTGCTCGGTGACCGGACCCTTGTTGTCCACCGTGAACTGCAGGCTCGCCTTCCCCGACGCCGGGTCCAGCCGCAGCGTCGCACCGGTCAGCGCCAGGTCCACATTGCGCGCCTGGACGCTGTAGGACACCCCGTCCGGACCGGTGCTCAGCGTTGTCTGCGCCGAGTCCGGCGCCGCCCGTTGGACCCCGTCCGCCCCACTGGCCGAGCAGCCGGCCAGCAGCAGGCCCGCCGCCAGCGCGGCGGCCGGCGCCGCGGCGCCGGGCAGAGGGCTGCGGAGGGGTTTCCGTGGGTATCGCATCCCGCCAGTATGGTCCCCGGTCCCGGACCGCCCTCAGCGGGCCCCGGTGAGGGCCGGGGCGGCCGGGCCGTGCTGCGCCGCCGCGTTCCACTGGCTCCTGCCGGTCGGGTACCAGCGGCCCCCGCTCTCGCGCACCATTCCGTACTTCAGCAGGCCGTTGACGTGCCTGCCGATGGTCTGCGGCTGGTAGCCGACCACCGCGCTGATCTCCTCGACGGTGGCGCCGGCGGAGTCGGACTCCAGCAGGTGCCGCCAGGTGCGCGCCGCCGGGAGCCCGAGGCCGCCGTCCCTGACCGCCGTCTGGAACAGCGCTCCGACCGCCTCCTCCGCCGACACGGCAGGGGCCACCGGGACCGGCGCCACCTCGACCGGGGCCACCGCATCCGGCACCTCCGGGGTCGACGCCACCGCATCGGGCGCCACCGGGGTCGACCCTGCCGGGCGGCGGACGGCGGTGCCGACCGGGCGTGGCGTGCGGTCGACCGTGCGGTGCCTGCGCCCCTTCTGGGATTTGCTCATGGTTGTCCCCACTCCTGCTGATCGGCTACATTCCGACAATCGGCCGGGTGTTCAACGACCTCGGGAACAACAGGAAACGGTCGGCACCCGAACAGGCCCCCGTACACGCGGCGGCTTCGGTCATCCGGCTCTGCGAAGGCACGCGTTCGGGTGAAGGGGCGAAACGACCGTTGCGCCCGGGCCCTCCGCGCGTTGTTCCGACTGACGTTCTCTCAAGGACTTCGTGTCAACCACGCTCATTACGAGAAAGGACCTACGCACATGAACGCCAAGCGCACCATGTTCGTCGCCGCCGCCGCCGTCAGCATGATCGCCGCTGGTGCGGGCGCCGCCTCGGCCAGCAGCACCGCCGCCGGTGCCGCGACCAACTCCCCCGGCGTCCTCTCGGGCAACAACATCGCCGTGCCCGTGCACGTGCCGGTGAACGTCTGCGGCGACACCGTCGATGTCATCGGCGCCCTGAACCCGGCCTTCGGCAACACCTGCCACAACATCGGCTGATCACAGCGTCGGCCGACCGGCGAGAGGCGGGCCTCCCTCACGGAAAGGCCCGCCTCTCGCCATTTCCGTGCCATTGGACCGTACGTATGAATACGCCGTGTCGCACCCGCCGGTCGGGCTGACAGCGCCGAAGTATCACCTGTAGGAGACAACACCCGCGGGTGGGCACCGAAAGGGAATCCACCCCGGATGTTCCATCACACTGAAGGAGATCCCATGGGTTCGATTCGCAAGGCCGCACTGGTCCTCGGCGCCTCCGGCGCCCTGCTGTTCGGGGCCGCCGGCGTCGCCAGCGCCGACAGCAACGCCTACGGTGCCGCCAACAACTCCCCGGGCGTCCTGTCCGGCAATGTGGTCCAGATCCCGATCGATGTTCCGATCAACCTCTGTGGCAACTCGGTGAATGTCATCGGCCTGGCCAACCCGGCCTTCGGCAACACCTGCGTCAACGGCTCCGGTGAGAACGGCGAGAACGAGCACTCGTGGCACGCCGGCCACTGGGGCCACCACTTCTTCGGGAACGACGAGAACGGCGAGCACAGCGAGCACGGCGACAACGGCGACGACTGCAACTGACGGTCCGGAAACGGGCCCGCCGCATTCCGCGGCGGGCCCGTTTCCGTGTTCCGAGGTGGAGACAGGATTCGAACCTGTCTGTACGGCGTTGCATGCCGCAGCCTAACCACTCGGCCACTCCACCGGATATCGCCGCCACTCTACGCCGGGACAACTCACCGACAAAGGCGAATCGCCAGCAGTTGGGCATTCCGGGGGAATTGCCGGTGACCGGGACGGCCTTCGCGCGTTAAGCAGCACATGACCAAGCACAGACTTCTCCTCATCACCGCCGCAGCCGCGTCGATCATGGCGGCCGCGGCCCCGAGCGCATCGGCCCTCGACTCCTCCGTGCCGGCCGGCACCATCACCGGGGCGGCCGGAAAGGCCGCCGGAGCCGCCGCGCTGCGGGCCCTGCCGCTCGCCGCCGGAGCCGTCGGCGACCAGCTGGGCCGGAAGGTCGGCGATGTCCAGGGCACGGTGACCGACGGCGCGGACGCCGTCGGCCGGGTGAACGACCTCGTCGGCTAGGCCCTGTCCGGAGTCGCCCCGCGCAGCACAGCGGCCGACCGCTCCGGGAGCGGACGGCCGCTTGCCCGACCCGGGCCGGCCGGGAGTCAGCCCGCGTTGGTCGCGCCGTTGCCGAAGGCCGGGTTGAGCAGGCCGATCACGTTGGCGCTGACACCCGAGACATTGACCGGCACGTGGACCGGAACCTGGACGTTGTTGCCGGAACCGGCACCCGGGGAGCAGGCAGCGTCACCGGCCGAGTGCGAGCTGGCGAAAGCGGCGCCCGCGCCGCCCGTGATGGCACCGGCGGCGGCGACGGTGACCAGGGCGCCCTTGACAGCGTTCTTCATTGCTACTCCATCAATCGGTCTGCATCGGCCGGGCCGTACAGAAAACGGAACATATGGCGGAACGCGCAGGCGCGTGCGACGGTTTCGGCGGCGGAACACAATTCACCCGGAAGAAGCAGGCGTTCTGTGCGCTACAAGAGTGGTTGTGCCGGATTTCGCGCATCCACAGCGGCTCCGTACTCGTTCGCACGTTGTCCGATCCGCACAGGACGGCAGAACACAAAGGATTCTCGATGCGCAACGTGATGAAGACCGTGGCCCTCTCCGCCGCCGCTGTCGGCCTGGCCCTGTCGGGTGCCGGTGTCGCGGCCGCCGACGCCGGCGCCATCGGCACCGCCTCCAACTCCCCCGGCTTCCTCTCCGGCAACCTGATCCAGGTTCCGGTCCACGTCCCGGTCAACGTCTGCGGTGTCACCGTCGACGTGATCGGCCTGCTGAACCCGGCGTTCGGCAACACCTGCGTCAACAGCTGACGCAGTCCATCTCGCTCAGGAAGAAGAAGATGCGCAACTTCAAGAAGGCCGCCGTCATCTCGGTGGCCGCCCTCGGAACCGTGCTCGTCGGTGCCGGCGCCGCCTCGGCGGACGCCACCGCGACCGGTGCCGCCTCCAACTCCCCGGGTGTGCTGTCCGGCAACCTGATCCAGGTTCCGGTCCACGTCCCGGTCAACGTCTGCGGCGACTCCGTCGACGTGATCGGTGTGCTGAACCCGGCGTTCGGCAACACCTGCGTCAACGCGCCCGACAACTGCTGAGAGTTCACCCCGGCAGCTGACCGTGCCCCCCCGAATGGAACGCCTCGGGGGGGCACCGCTGCCTGCGCCGCACGGAACCGGACCCACGGAATCGGAGCCTTCCCCATGGCAGTTGCACGGATCCTCGCCCTGGCGACCGGGACCACCCTGGTCCTGGGCGCCATGGCCGTCCAGCCCACGATCTGCTCGGCGGCCGGGAGGGGCGCCGCCGAGCCCAGCATGGCGCTGCAGAAACCGCAGGTGGGGCCCGCCCTGGGCGGCCTCACCGGCGCGACCGGGTACGCCGTCTCACCGGTCAAGGTGCTGCGGCTGGACCCGTTGGCGCAGTCCTCCGCCGACCCGCTGTCCAACGCGGTCGCGCTGGAGCCCGACGGCCCCAAGGACCAGCCGGTCTCCACCACCCTGCTCACCGACTCGCTCAGCCACGGTGGCGGCGTGGGCGCCCTGCCGGTCGTCGGGACGGCCGCCGGCCTGCTCCCCGGCTGACGGACACGAACGGGCTGACGGACACGCACGGAAGGGCCCGACATCCCGGGGTGGGATGTCGGGCCCTTCCGCGTGTCCGGTCGGCTATCCGTTCGAGAGCTCCTGCGCGGTCGCCTTCGCGGTGGCCAGGAAGTCGCCCACGGTACGGCCCATCGGGCGCTGGGTGGCGCGCTGGTCCAGCGAGAGGAACGCCTCCGGGTCGCTCACCAGCTGAGGGCTGGTCAACTGCGGCTGCAGCTTGGTGAGGTCGAGCTGCTCCCTGGGGGTGTCGGCCGGCACGGTGCCCGGCTTGGGCACGCTGCCGGACCAGGTCAGCGGCGATCCCAGCGAGGCCGCCGAGCCGACCGCCTTGAGCGGCGCCTTGGGCAGCGACACGTCGACGCCGTTCGGCTTGACGCTCCCGTTGCCGGCCAGCGCGGGGGCCAGCAGGTGCAGGTCCGGGGTCTGGTCCGCGGCCTGGAGCGCGGGCACCAGCGGCTGCGGCAGCAGCGCGTGCTCGTCCCGCGCGCCCTGGGCCGGGCTCTGGACCGGCAGGCCCGGCAGCGAGCCCTGGACCGCGGTGGACGTGGTCGCGCCGGTCAGCGGGGCCAGTCCGGACCCGAGCGGAACGTCGAACGGGACCCGGGTCCCCGCTGCCGCCGCCTCCGCCGCCCCGGCCTGCTCGGGCGTCATGGCAGTCGCCGAGGCGACCTGGGCGCCGCCGGCCACACCGGCGACCGCCAGCAGGGCCACCACCGACACGCGTGGGCTGAATTTCATTCTTATCTCTCTTCCTTATTCTCCGGGACCGTTCCGCACCCTGAACCAACGAGCGAGGAAACAAGACACGGCCCCGAGTCACCTGTATGCCGCAGCAAAACCTCCCGGCAATGCGCGGAACGGGTGAATCCAAGAACGGTGCGACACAGAAGGTAACCACTCGGAGGCCGCGTCGTTACCCCTGGTGAGCCCGTGCTCAGCGGGGCTTGCACAGTGTCGGCCAGTGCCGGTTCAGCGGTCCGCACCCTGGCTCCGGGTCGGATATCGATCTGGTTCTCGCGCACACCGCCCATGCGACTGAATCCGTTCGCAGCGGGTTGACCGCGCATGCTCCTGTTCGTACTCAGACTCACCGAAACGAAGGAATCTCTCATGCTGAAGAAGGCCCTCGCTGCCGCGGGTATCGCCGCCGCCGCCATCGCCTCGACCGCCGGCCCCGCCTCCGCCATCGGTGACTCGGACGGCTCCGCCGCCGCGATGCAGGGCGCCGGCGGCACCAACGTCACCGGCACCTGGGGCGACCACAGCCCCAACTTCCACTTCCTGGACAACCCGAACATCTGCCTGCCGGAGATCCACCACGTCCAGGTCGGCCTCATCCCGGTCCAGGTCGACGTGCCGGTCGCCAACCAGCAGTCGCACCAGACCTGCAACATCGGCCAGGGCACCCAGAGCGTCGGCGACGGTCCCGCGTCGCACCTCATCGGCTGACCGAACCGCAGACCCGCCCGTACTCAGGAGAACCACCATGCTCAAGAAGACCCTCGGCACCGCCGGCTTCGCCGTGGCCGCCCTCGCGATGGCCACCGGTTCCGCTGCCGCCATCGGCGACTCGGACGGCACCGCCACCGCGATGCAGGGTGCCGGCGGCACCAACGTCACCGGCACCTGGGGCGACCACAGCCCCAACTTCCACTTCCTGGACAACCCGAACATCTGCCTGCCCGAGGTCCACCACGTCCAGGTCGGCCTCATCCCGGTCCAGGTCGACGTCCCGGTCCTGAACCAGCAGGCCCACCAGACCTGCAACGTCGGCCAGGGCACCCAGAGCGACGGCGACGCGCCGGTCTCTCACCTCGTCGGCTGACGCGCTCCACCCACCCCCTCACACCCGCTACCCCACTCGAAGGAGTAACACCGTGCTGAAGAAGACCCTCGCGACCGCTGGTCTCGTTCTCTCCGCAACCGCCATGGCGATGTCCCCGGCCGCGGCTCTGGGCAACTCGGACGGCTCCGCCACCGCCGTGCAGGGCGCCGGCGGCACCAACGTCACCGGCACCATGGGCGACCACAGCCCCAACTTCCACACCCTGGACAACCCGAACATCTGCCTGCCCGAGGTCCACCACGTCCAGGTCGGCCTCATCCCGGTCCAGGTCGACGTCCCGGTCCTGAACCAGCAGCAGCACCAGATCTGCAACGTCGGCCAGGCCAGCCAGAGCGACGGCGACGCCGCGCTCTCGCACCTGATCGGCTGAGACCGGTCCACGAAGGATCGGCGTAGGGGTCCCGGTCGGCCGGGGCGGGCGAAGCATCGTCCGCCCCGGCCGACCTCCGTCGTCCGGGGCCTTGCCGGGCCCGCCGGGTCGGCCCGCGCAGCCCGGGTCGGCCGCGCAGCCCGGTCAGCCGCGCAGCATCCGGGCGGCCTCGACGGCCCAGTAGGTGAGCACCTGGTCGGCCCCGGCCCGGCGGATCGAGGTCAGCGTCTCCATGATCGCCCGCTCCCGGTCGATCCAGCCGTTGGCGGCCGCGGCCTCGACCATCGCGTACTCGCCGGACACCTGGTAGGCGGCCACCGGCACCGGGCTCACGTCGGCGACCTGCCGCAGGATGTCGAGGTACGCCATGGCCGGCTTGACCATCACCAGGTCCGCGCCCTCGGCCAGGTCCAACTCCAGCTCACGCAGCGCCTCACGGGCGTTGGCCGGGTCCTGCTGGTAGCTCCTGCGGTCCCCCCTGAGCGAGGAGCCGACGGCCTCCCGGAACGGCCCGAAGAAGGCCGAGGCGTACTTGGCGGTGTAGGCCAGCACGGCCACGTCCTGGTGCCCGGCCTGGTCCAGCGCCTCGCGCACCACCGCGATCTGACCGTCCATCATCCCGGAGGGGCCGACCATGTGGACGCCGGCGTCGGCCTGCACCACGGCCATTTCGGCGTAGCGCACGAGGGTGGCGTCGTTGTCCACCGAGCCGTCCTCGGCGAGGACCCCGCAGTGGCCGTGGTCGGTGTACTCGTCCAGGCACAGGTCGGACATGATCACGAGCTGGTCGCCGACCTCGGCGACGACATCCCTGATGGCCTGCTGGAGGATGCCCTCCGGGTTGGTCCCCTCGGACCCGACCGCGTCCTGAACCGCGGGAATGCCGAACAGCATCAGGCCGCCGAGGCCGGCCTCCGCCGCCTCCACTGCGGCCTTGCGCAAGGTGTCCCTGGTGTGCTGGACGATGCCGGGCATCGAGCTGATCGGCACCGGCGAGGTGATGCCCTCGCGCACGAACAACGGCAGGATCAGCTCCGCCGGATGCAGCCGCGTCTCGGCGACCAGTCGCCGCACGGCGGGAGTCGTCCGCAGCCGCCGGGGCCGAACCACCGGAATCTGAACGCCCATCACTCACTCCTAGAAGTAGCTGCACCACTTGAGGGGCGCGGGGACTGCGCGACCAGCCCTGTACGGAGGTGCATGGTTGGCAGCGCAGTTCCCCGCGCGCCCCCGCCCCCAAGTAGTAACGGCTTGGTCCCATGCGAGAAGTCCCGCGCCCCCTTCACAACAGGCTAACGGGCCTTGCGGCGGGAGCCGGGGCGCCTTTCCGAGGGCCGGTAGACCTGTTCGCCGGCCTGCATGGCCGCGTCGCGGCGCGCGGCGCCGAAGTCCGCCAGGGCTTCGGCGAGTGCGGCGACCGAGGGGGCCGGCGCCAGGACGTCGACCCGGAGCCCGTGCTCCTCCGCGGTCTTGGCCGTCGCCGGGCCGATGCAGGCGATCACGGTCACGTTGTGCGGCTTGCCGGCGATGCCGACCAGGTTCCGCACCGTCGAGGACGAGGTGAAGATCACCGCGTCGAACCCGCCGCCCTTGATGGCCTCCCGGGTCTCGGCCGGCGGGGGCGACGCCCGCACGGTTCGATAGGCCGTCACATCGTCGACCTCCCAGCCCAGTTCGACCAGGCCGGCGACCAGCGTCTCGGTGGCGATGTCGGCCCGTGGCAGCAGCACCCGGTCGATCGGGTCGAACACCGGGTCGTAGACCGGCCAGTCCTCCAGCAGTCCGGCCGCGGACTGCTCCCCGCTGGGGACCAGGTCCGGCTTGACGCCGAAGTCGACCAGGGCCTGCGAGGTGGTCTCGCCGACCGCGGCGACCTTGATGCCGGCGAAGGCGCGGGCGTCCAGCCCGTACTCCTCGAACTTCTCCCGGACCGCCTTGACCGCGTTGACCGAGGTGAACGCGATCCACTCGTAACGGCCGGTCACCAGGCCCTTGATGGCCCGCTCCATCTGCTGCGGGGTGCGCGGCGGCTCGACCGCGATGGTCGGCACCTCCGACGGCACCGCGCCGTAGGACCGCAGCTGCTCCGAGAGCGCCCCGGCCTGGTCCTTGGTGCGCGGGACGAGCACGTTCCAACCGAACAGCGGCTTGGTCTCGAACCAGGACAGCGTGGCCCGGCTCTTCACCTGCTCGCCGACCACGGCTATGACGCTGCTGACCGGGTCCACCGGCGCCGACACCGGCGAGGGCAGTACCCGCGCCGCCTTCAGCTCGGCGGCCAGCGTGGCCAGCGTGGCGATGTAGGTGCGCTGCCGGGTGGTGGTACCCTCCAGGGTCACCGAGACCGGGGTGTCCGGCTTGCGGCCCGAGGCGACCAGCGCGGTGGCGGATCCCGGCAGCGCGTTCAACCGGGTCCGGACCACCAGGGTGGCGTCGCAGCCGCCGAGGTTGGACCAGTCGTAGGCCTCGGGCTGGCAGTGCGAGGCGTCCACGAAGCGCACGTCGGCGCCGGCCGCGGCGCCGCGCAGCGGCACCCCCGCGTAGGCGGGGACGCCCACCGACTGGGCCACCCCGGGCACCACCTGGAACGGGATGCCCGCCTGCGCGCAGGCCAGCATCTCCTCGGCGGCGCGGCCGTCCAGGCCCGGGTCGCCGTCCACGGTGCGCACCACGTGCTTGCCCGCCTGCACCACCGGGAACAGCCGCGCCAGCGGCCCGCCCTCGGGGAGGTCGAAGCCGTCCGCCCCCGGCAGCGCGTCGTGCAGTTCCACCCCGTCCGGGCAGTGCGTCCGCACCGCCGCGGCCGTGAGCGGGTCGGTGACCAGGACGTCGGCCGCCGCCAGCACCTCGACGGCGCGCAGCGTCAGCAGGCCCGGGTCTCCCGGACCCGCACCGAGGAAGGTGATCTGGCCGGCCGGGCGCCGACCCGCCTGGACTGCTGCATTCGGAGTGGGGCTCACAGGGCTCGCTCCCCCATCAGGCCGGCCGCGCCCTCGGCGAGCATCCGGGCCGCCAGCTCGCGGCCCAGGGCCGCCGCTGTCTGCTCGGACGCCACCGAGGGCCCGAAGGCGCCGGTAACGGACAACTGCACGACGGACGAGCCGTCAACTGTGCCGACCAGCGCCCGGAGGAGCAGCTCGTCGGCGGATTCGGCCCCGGCCGCGCCGGCGGTGCCACGCTGCACCTCGGCCAGGGCTCCGACCGGGGCGGAACAGCCCGCCTCCAGCGCGGCCAGCAGCGCACGCTCGGCCGCGACGGCGGCCCGGGTGGGCGCGTCGTCCAGCACGGCCAGTGCGGTGGCCAACTCCGGGCGGTCGGCGCGGCATTCGATCGCCAGCGCCCCCTGTCCCGGGGCCGGCAGCATCAGCGTGCTGTCGAGGATCTGGGTGGCCTCGCCGAGCCGTCCGAGCCGGTTCAGCCCGGCGGCGGCGAGGACGACGGCGTCGAGCTTCCCGGAGTGGACGTAGCCGATCCGGGTGTCGACATTGCCGCGGATCGCCACGGTCTCGACCGGGGCGCCGACGGCCGCGGCCCAGGCGTTGAGCTGGGCCGTCCGGCGCGGGGAGCCGGTGCCGATCCGGACCGGGGCGTCGGCGCACTTGGCGGCCAGCTCGTCCAGGGTGAGGCCGTCCCGGGCGACCAGCGCGTCCCTGGGGTCCTCGCGCAGCGGCACGGCGGCCAGCACCAGGCCTTCCGGGGCGGCGGTCGGCAGGTCCTTCAGCGAGTGGACGGCGAAGTCGATGGCACCGTCGAGCAGCGCGTCGCGGAGCGCGGAGACGAACACGCCGGTGCCGCCGATCTGCGCCAGCAGCTCACGCGAGGTGTCGCCCAAGGTGCTGATCTCCACCAGCTCCACCCGGCGTCCGGTGGCTCGGGCCACCGCTTCGGCCACGATGCCCGACTGGGCCGTCGCCAGCGCGCTGCGGCGGGTGCCGAGGCGCAGCGGCGGTCCTTCGGCCGCGGCGGCCTCGGTTGCGGTAGTGGATGGGGCACTCATGACATGGTCGTCCCGGTCGTGCTCGTTGCGTTCGGTTCCGGCGGTACCCCCGCCGAGGGTGTGTTCGGAGGTCACTGCTAGCGTGCTGGGCAGGACTCCGGACGTGTTCCCAGCTGGGGCCGACGGGCGTGCGCCGCCCTGCTGCTGACGTTCCGTCATGCCGACTCACCGCCCACGGCCGCCTGCAGCGGCAGCCGGGCCGGGGTGCCGGCGACGGCCTGGACCGCGGCCGGGTCGAGGTCGAACAGCTCACGCAGCGCCTCGGCGTAGGAGGCTCCGCCGGGCTCCCCGGCGAGCTGCTTGACCCGCACCGTCGGCGAGTGCAGCAGCTTGTCGACGACCCGCCGCACGGCCTGGGCGATCTCGGCCCGGGCCCGGTCGTCGAGCTCGGGCAGCCGGCCGTCCAGCCGCTCCAGTTCGGAGCCGACCACCTCGGAGGCCATCGCCCGCAGCGCCACCACGGTGGGTGTGATCGCCGCCGCGCGCTGGGCCGCGCCGAAGGCGTCGACCTCGGCGCCGACGATCCGGCGGACCGCGTCCACGTCCACGGCGCCGGCCGCACTGCTCTGCGCGGCCTCGGCCATGGTCTCCAGGTCCACCAGGTGGACACCGGCGAGCCGGTGCGCGTCGGCGGCGACGTCCCGGGGCAGTGCCAGGTCCAGAAGAGCGAGCGGAGTGGTTCCGGCGCGCTCGGCGACGGCGGCCGCGATGTCCTCGGCGCCGAGGACGATGCCGGCCGCCCCGGTGCAGGAGACCACCAGGTCGGCCTCGGCCATCGCGGCCGGGACCTCGCTGAAGGCGACGGTGCGGGCACCCAGCGTGGCCGCCAGCCGCTCGGCCCGGTCGTGCGTGCGATTGGCGATGACCAGTTCGGTGACGCCCGCGCGGGCCAGCGTCGCCGCCGCCAGCGAGCTCATCGAGCCCGCGCCGACCACCAGCGCGCGCAGACCCGCGACCGGCCCGGACACCTCGGCGATCCGGTCCAGGCCGAAGGTGACCAGGGACTGGCCGGCCTTGTCGATGTCGGTCTCGCTGTGCGCCCGCTTGCCGACCCGCAGCGCCTGCTGGAACAGCTCGTTGAGGCCGCGGCCCGCGGTGTGCTGCTCCTGCGCCAGCGACAGCGCGTCCCGCAGCTGCCCGAGGATCTGCCCCTCGCCGACCACCATCGAGTCCAGCCCGCACGCCACCGAGAACAGATGGTGCACGGCGCGGTCCTCGTAGTGGACGTAGAGGTGCGTGGTGAGCTCCTCCAGGTCGACCCCGCTGTGCTCGGCCAGCAGCACCGAGAGGTCGGCGACCCCGGCGTGGAACTTGTCCACGTCCGCGTAGAGCTCGATCCGGTTGCAGGTCGCGACCAGCGCGGCCTCGCCCACCGGCGCCGCCGCTGCGGCGGCGTGCAGCAGCCGCCGGGGGGCGTCCCCGGTGAGGGAGGCCCGCTCCAGCAGCCCGACCGGAGCCGTGCGATGGCTGAGGCCCAGTACCAGAAGGCTCATACGGCTGCCTCGCTCTTCGACTGATCCATGGCGTTCACGCCGGCATCACCGCCGGCAGCTCGCCGTCCTCGCCGCGCTCCGCCTCGCCGGCGGCGGGCGGGACGGCCTTCCCCCGGGCCCGTCGCGAGACGGCGCGGGCGGCGGCCGCCGCGACGGCCTTCGCCCCACCGGTCGCACCGGCCCCGGCACGTGACACTACTGCGGGAGGCCCGTCCGGGACCCGCTCCTCGTCGAAGCCGGCTTCCTCACCGGACTTCCGCTGCTCGTGGAAGGCCAGGATCTGCAGCTCTATCGACAGATCGACCTTGCGCACATCCACCCCCTCCGGCACCGAGAGCACCGTGGGGGCGAAGTTGAGGATGCTGGTGACCCCGGCCGCGACCAGCCGGTCGCAGACCTGCTGGGCGGCGCCGGGTGGGGTGGTGATCACGCCGATGGAGACGTGCTCCGCCCGGATGATCTCCTCCAGCTCGTCCATGTGCCGCACCGGCAGCCCGGCCGCGGTCTGCCCGGCCAGCGCCGGATCGGCGTCCAGCAGCGCGGCGACCCGGAACCCGCGGGAGGCGAACCCCCCGTAGTTGGCCAGCGCGTGGCCCAGGTTCCCGATGCCGACGATGACGACCGGCCAGTCCTGGGTCAGGCCCAGCTCACGGGAGATCTGGTAGACCAGGTACTCGACGTCGTAGCCGACACCGCGGGTGCCGTACGAGCCGAGGTAGGAGAAGTCCTTGCGCAGCTTGGCCGAGTTGACCCCGGCCGCGGCGGCGAGCTCCTCGGAGGAGACGGTCGGAACCGACCGCTCGGAGAGCGCGGTGAGGGCTCGCAGGTAGAGCGGCAGCCGCGCGACCGTCGCATCCGGAATTCCCCGTCCGCGGGTGCGCCTGGGGGCGCTTCCCGATGACGGAGTGGCTGGGGTGGAACGTCCAGTTGCCACGGTGCTCCTGTACGTCAAGCTGGGCTGCGAACGACAGGCTATGCGTTTGTGAACGTGTGCACAAAGATAGTGTCCGTTTTGTCCCCAGTGAGTGACGCGCATCACGCACACCATGCCGCCACTCTCCTAGGGATCGGGGAACCAAACTCCGCAGTGCCTTCTCGCCCCCCGGCGCAAACCGCTAGATGGTAAGCACAACCACCTCGGATCCCCTAAGCGGCATCGACGGCCCGGCAGCGGTCGTGGCCCGGCGCTACACCCCCAGCGCGCGGCGCAGCCGGGTCTCGTCGACCTTCCAGAAGTCGTGCTGGCGGCCGTCGATCAGGGTCACCGGGATCTGCTCCCAGTACTTCCGGTACAGCTCGGCGTCCTCGTTGATGTCCAGCTCCTCCCAGGAGAAGCCCAGCTCCCCGGCGAGGCGCAGCACCACCGCCCGCGCCTCCTCGCAGAGATGGCAGTCGGGTTTGCCGATCAGGGTGATCAGATGATCGGCGGGACTCTTCCGGGGCTCACGGCGCAGCAGAGGGCTCACGCCCACCATTCTGCCTCCCTGTCGATACCGGCCCGCAACGCTCCGCTGGCTATGCTCGTGCATATGGCCAGGCTGCGAAAGCTCCCACAGGAGAAGCGTTCCTCCACCGTGCTGGCGGGTACCGCCGCCGCGGAGGCGGCCGAAGCCGCCCGCGCCTCGGACGCCGCGGTCACCACAGCGGAGCCGGAGAGCCCGGAACACCCGGCACCCGCCCCGGCAGAGGACCCGCACGGCGCCGCCTTCTTCGACTGCGACAACACCATCGTCCAGGGCGCGGCCATCTTCTACCTGGGCCGCGGCCTCTACAAGCGCAAGTTCTTCAGCCATCGCGAGCTGCTCCGCTTCGCCTGGCAGCAGGCGTACTTCCGGCTGCACGGGGCCGAGCACGCCGGCCACATGGCGGACGCCAAGGAGAGCGCGCTGTCGATCGTGCAGGGCCACCGGGTGGAAGACCTGGAGCGGATCTGCGAGGAGATCTTCGAGGAGTACATCGCCGAGAAGATCTGGCCCGGCACCCGCGCCCTGGTGCGGATGCACCTGGAGGCCGGCCAGCGGGTGTGGCTGGTGACCGCCGCGCCGCAGGAGGCGGCCCGGGTGATCGCGGCCCGGCTCGGCATGACCGGGGCGCTGGGCACCGTCGCCGAGGCCCTGGGCGGCATCTACACCGGACGGCTGGTCGGCGAGACCCTGCACGGTCCGGCGAAGGCCGAGGCGGTGAAGGCGCTGGCCGCCCGCGAGGGGCTGGACCTGTCGCACTGCGCCGCGTACAGCGACTCCGCCAACGACATCCCGATGCTGTCAATGGTCGGCCACCCCTACGTGATCAACCCCGACGCCGAGCTGCGCCGACACGCCCGCGAACAGGGCTGGCGGGTCCGGGACTTCCGCACCGGCCGGAAGGCGGCCCGGATCGGCATCCCGGCCGCGGTCGGCATCGGCGCGGCGGCCGGCGGGACCGCCGCCGCCGTGGCGCTGCACCGCAACCGGCAGCGCTGAGCGCCTCCCACCCGGCACCGACGGGCCTTCCAGCCGGCTGAGCGCTTCTGATCGGTTGGCACGCTGGAAAATTCATGGGTTGGTTGACGTCTCCCCAGGGAAACGACCGGGTTCCGTTCGCCCTGCGCTGAGATCCGGTCAAAATCGGACAAAAATCTAGCAGTTGTGCTCGACAACTGTGGTCACATTGTGTCATCAAGCTGTAACAGAAGTGACTGAAGCGGCAATTTCGGCAACACGGTGTAGCCGTTGTTGCACGAAGCGTTATCCTCGTCAAACGCACGCCGGAGCCCATGTGTCCCACGCTGGGCGAGCGGGCCCGCACTGCCGCATTGCCGCTTTGCACCAACAGTTCTGCCAGTTCTGCCTCTGGGAGTCCCGTGTACCCACACGTCCGGAACGACGCGCCTGCATCCTCCCTGGCCCCCGGCGGCACCGCCGGCGGCCTGGAGCTGCTGCGCACCCTGGTACGCGAGCAGCTGTCCCCCCTCAACCCCGTCACCGCCCTCGCACCGCTGACCGCCCTCTCCGTCGCCGGTGTGGGCGGTGCCGAAGGACCGCCCTACCGCCAGGCCCCGCCGCCGCGCACCTCGGTGGCGCTGCGCACCCGCACCTCCCCGGCCTCCTCCCGTACCAGGAACGCCGGCTGGGACCGGGAGGACACGCCCTCCAGCGCGGACAACCCGATCATGCGACTGGTGGAGAAGGCGCAGGACGGCGACAGCGATTCCTTCGGGCAGCTGTACGACCACTACTCCGACACGGTCTACCGCTACATCTACTACCGGGTCGGCAGCAAGGCCACCGCGGAGGACCTCACCAGTGAGACCTTCCTGCGCGCGCTGCGCCGCATCGGCACCTTCACCTGGCAGGGCCGGGACTTCGGCGCCTGGCTGGTCACCATCGCCCGCAACCTGGTCGCCGACCACTTCAAGTCCAGCCGCTTCCGGCTGGAGGTGACCACCGGCGAGATGCTCGACTCCAACGAGTGCGAGCGCAGCCCGGAGGACTCGGTGCTGGAGTCGCTGTCCAACGCGGCGCTGCTGGACGCGGTGCACCGGCTCAACCCGCAGCAGCGGGAGTGCGTGAAGCTGCGCTTCCTGCAAGGGCTGTCGGTGGCGGAGACCGCGCGGATCATGAACAAGAACGAGGGCGCGATCAAGACCCTCCAGTACCGCGCCGTACGGACCCTGGCCCGGCTGCTGCCGAGCGATGCGAGGTAGTCGCTCCCCTTGATGCAACGTCACCCTGTTACCGCAAGCCATGATCGCGGAAGCGTAACCGAGCGTCCCCTCCACTCGTTGCGCACTGTGCAAGGACCTTCAGGTGCCGCGGCGGAGTACTCCGGGGCCCACGGATCCCTGCGTCACCCTTTGGGGTGGTCCCAGGCACGACTGCGCAACCGTCCGGTCGGCCGAGTTGTCGACAACGACGAGAGGAGGTGCTGCCCATGACAGCCAATGTGCTTGAGCACCGCAGGGCGAGAGCCTTCGCTGACGCTGTGGAGGACCGCCCCGGCACTGCGGTCCCCACCGGGGCCCCGCACCAGGAGCCCGCCGGCGAGGGTCAGTTCACCGAACTACTGGCGGCCGTGGAGGCACTCGGCGCCGTTCCCCCGCCGGTGCTCGACCCGACCGTGAAGTCGACTCAGCGCGCCCTGCTGATGGCCGAGTTCGAGCGGGTCTTCGCCGACGGCGGCGGTGCCGCCGTCCCGGGCCAGCGCAAGGGCGGCGCGCACCGTGCCACCGAGGCCGCCCGCAGATTCCGTCCGGGGACCCGCTGGGGCCGCCGGCTGGCCTTCGGCGGCCTGGCCGCCGGGGTCGCGGTGGGCGCGCTGGGCGGGGTCGCCGCGGCCAGCTCCTCCGCGCTGCCCGGGGACTCCCTCTACGGCATGAAGCGCGGCCTGGAGAACTGGCAGCTGGACTTCGCCGGATCGGACGCCTCCCGCGGGCGGCTGCTGCTGGACCAGGCGTCCAAGCGGATGTCCGAGGCCCAGCAGCTGATCGAGCACCGCAGCGCCGGCGAGACCCTCAGCCCGCACCTCGCGGACGAGGTCTCCCGGGCCCTCACCGACATGAACAGCGAGGGCAGCCAGGGCCGCGACCTGCTGAAGGCGGTCTACCGGCAGGACCACACCATGGCCCCGCTGCAGCAGCTGGCCGCGTTCGCCGACTCGCAGCAGCAGCACCTGCGGGCGATCGAGCCGCAGCTGGACGGCCAACTCGCCCCGTACACCGGGCGGGTGCAGAGCCTGCTGGACGGAATAAGCCAGGACGTCGCCCCGCTGCAGCAGCCCGTCCCGCCCCAGGGCGGGGGCAGTGCGGCCTCGGCGCAGCCGAGTGCGGGAACCGGCGCTGGGGCGACCCCGGCGGCCGGAGCAGCGGCTCCGCGGGCAGCAGCACCGCTCCGCGCGGCGCCACCACCTCGGGCACCGGCTCCACCGGCGGCAGCAGTGCCACCCCGCAGGGCGGCACCACCTCCGGCACCGGCAGCAGCGGCGGCCTGGTGCAGAACCTGACCGGCGGCCTGCTGGGCGGCAGCACACCGTCCGCCACGCCCACCGCGGACAGTCAGTCCAAGGCGGCGAGCGCCTCGGCGAGTCCGGACGGCAACGGCGTGACCGTGCCCCCGCTGGTGCCCGGCCTGCTGCCGACCATCGGCATCGGCCTGGGCTGAGCCGGGTTCTGACGGAGTCTCGGCTGCGGACCGCGGTCGGCTGGCCGCGCAGTTCTCGCGCCCCCGGGGCGCGGGGAACTGCGCGGCCGGCCGACCCGGGCGGTCAGAAGAACACCGAGCGGCGTTGCACCAGCAGTTT
>NZ_BBPM01000008.1:119903-203041 GCF_000787775.1 Streptacidiphilus carbonis
CCGACCCGGGCGGTCAGAAGAACACCGAGCGGCGTTGCACCAGCAGTTTGTACAGCGTGTGCTGAACGGTCTCGCGGACCTCGTCGGTGAGGTTGAAGAGCAGCATCGGGTCGTCCGCCGCCTCCGGCGGATAGCTGTCGGTCGGGATCGGCTCGCCGAACTGGATGGTCCACTTCGTCGGCAGCGGCACCGCGCCCAGCGGCCCCAGCCAGGGGAAGGTCGGCGTGATCGGCACATAGGGCAGGCCCAGCAGCCGGGCCAGCGTCCTGGCGTTGCCGATCATCGGGTAGATCTCCTCCGCGCCCACGATCGAGCAGGGCACGATCGGGACCCCGGCCCGCAGCGCCGAGGAGACGAAGCCGCCGCGGCCGAAGCGCTGCAGCTTGTAGCGGTCGGCGAAGGGCTTGCCGATGCCCTTGAAGCCCTCCGGCCAGACGCCGACGATCTCGCCCAGCTCCAGCAGCCGCTGTGCGTCCTCGTTGCAGGCCAGGGTGTGCCCGGCCTTGCGGGCCAGCTCATTGACGCCCGGGAGCACGAACACCAGGTCGGCGGCGAGCATCCGCAGGTGACGCTGGGTCGGGGTGTGGTCGTGGATGGCGACCTGGGTCATCAGCGCGTCCAGCGGCAGCACCCCGGAGTGGTTGGCGACGACCAGCGCACCGCCCTTCTCGGGCAGGTTCTCGGCGCCGCGCACCTCCAGCCGGAAGTACTTCTCCGCCAGCGGGCGCACCGCGGTGAGCAGCACCTTGTCGGTGAGCTCGGCGTCGAAACCGAACTCGTCGACCTCGTACTCCCCGGTGATCCTGCGGCGCAGGAAGCCCAGGCCGCCGGCGGCCCGCTCCTCCCAGCCCCGGCCGAGCAGCCGTTGGGCGACACCGCCGAGCGGCCCGGCCAGCGCGTGGCCGACCGCATCGGCCACCACGTCCGCGACCCCGCGTCCGTCGGGCTCGGCGGGCACGTCGGGTTCCGGCGCAGGCGCCGGCCCGGGTTCGGGCGCCGCCGCGAACTCCGGTGCCGCCACCGGCTCCGGGCCGCGCCGGGACTCCGGCCGAGACCCCGCGCGGGCCTCCGGCTGGTCCTCCGCGTGGGGCTCCGCCTCCGCCAGGACCGCCGGGTCCGGCAGCTCCTCGGTGCGCCGCTGCGCCGCGCGTCCGCCGCGGGCGGGGCGCCGGCTGCCGCGTCCGGTGCCGATGGGGATGACCTTGGCCCGCACCTCACCGTCGCCGTCGGTCCCGCGCACCGCGCCGGCCTGCTCCCTCGCCGAGCTCATCGCCTCTTCCCTCCGCCGTTCGGCAGCTCGGTGACCCGCAGCTGCGCGGCCACCTTGGACGTCCAACCGGCCACCTGCTCCGCGCGGAGCAGCCCCGGCCTGCCGCTCCGGGCCAGATCGGCCAGGGCCTGCTCGGTGGTGTACGCGGGGTGGTACCCGAAAGTCTCCCGGAGCTGGGTGGTGTCGACCACCCTTCCGTGGGTGAGCAGTCGCATCTGCTCGGGCGAGAAGTCCAGCAGCCGGGTCTGACGGGCCATCCCGGCCATCCAGCTGACGGCCGGCAGGAGCATCGGCACGGTGGGCCTGCCGAGCCTCCGGGCCGCCTGGGAGAGCACCATCACGCCCTCGCCGGCGACATTGAAGGTGCCCGCATTGGTGGTGCCGCGCCGGGGTTCCACCGAGGCCAGCCGCAGCACCTCCACCGCGTCGTCCTCGTGGACGAACTGCAGCCTGGGGTCGTAGCCGAGCACGGTCGGCAGTACCGGCAGCGAGAAGTAGTCGGCGAGCGGGGTGTCCGCGTGCGGGCCGACGATGTTGGCGAACCGGAGCACGCACACCGCGACGTCGGGGCGGCGCCGGGCGAAGCCGCGGACATAGCCCTCGACCTCGACGGCGTCCTTGGCGAAACCGCCGCTGGGCAGCACCTTGGGCTGCATCCGCTCGCTGAACACCGCGGGGTCGCGCGGCGCGGAGCCGTACACGCTGGTGGTCGACTTCACCACCAGCCGCTGCACCCCGGCCGCCTTCTGCGCGGCGGCGAGCAGCTGCATGGTGCCGATGACGTTGGTCTCCTTGACCGTCGACCTGCTGGTCGAACCCAGGGCGGTGGTGCTGACGTTGAGGTGCACCACGGTGTCCACGCCGTGCCTGGCGATCACCCCGGCCACGGCCGGGCGGCGGATGTCGGCGCGGACGAAGAGGTACTCGGCGAGGGCCGCGAGGCCGTCCGGGTCGCTGGTCCCGTCGAGGTCGTGCGCGGACGGCTGCAGATCGACGCCGACCACCAGGTCCACGTCCGGCTGTCGGCGGATCGCCTGGACGTACCGGCTACCCAGGTGCCGGGCCACTCCGGTGACGAGCACGACCTTTCCCAACGGACAGTCCCTTCCCGCCTCGGCGCGGAGGTCCCCCGACCTCTCCCTGTGGAGACTACCCGGCGCCTGTTACTGGGCAATGTCGACCTGCCGCCCCCGAACACACTGCTGCCCGCCCCGACGGAGTCGGAACGGGCAGCAGTGGAAGTCTCGGGGACTTACTTCTTGTTGCGACGCTGAACGCGAGTGCGCTTGAGAAGCTTGCGGTGCTTCTTCTTGGCCATACGCTTGCGACGCTTCTTGATGACGGAGCCCATAAAATCCCTCACTCACTGGACAAAACCCGCCGGGGCGGGCTGGACATGCCCGCGGAGCGGGACCTGGGTCCAAACGACTGACGTAAGCCACCAGCGTACCGAAACCTCGCCTCAGGACGTAATCCGGCACCCGGACAGCGGTCCGGCCAGGGGCAGGGGCCCCTGGCCGGACCGTCGTTGGCGCTGCGCTCTCGCTTCTGGCTGTGCCTCTGTGCTTCTGGTCCTTGCTTCTGGCTGTGCTCCGGCCCGACGACCGGCTCGCTCCTACGCGGTCTCCCGTCCCACGTAGGACTCGCGAAGGTAGTCGTGGACCGCCTGCTCCGGAACCCGGAAGGAGCGGCCTACGCGGATCGCAGGCAGCTCGCTGCTGTGCACCAGGCGGTACACGGTCATCTTCGACACTCGCATCACCGAGGCGACTTCCGCCACGGTGAGGAAGTTGACCTCGTTCAGAGGCCGCTCTCCAGACGCCATGACAACACCGACCCTTATCCGTGTGACGGGCACCGGCTTCCCCTCCGGTGACTCCAGCCAGCACACGCGTATACCCAGAGTAGGTGCGGGTGGTACCAGTGGGAAGAGGGGGGAGGGGCCCGAGATTACCGAGACATACCAGCCTGTTGCAGTACGTAGGCACTCAGCAGTTCGTAGCACTCGGGTCGTACCCCGTCGTCGAGCGGAACCGCGGCCGCGACCATCCCCTCGGCCTCGGCCACGAACACCCCCGGGTCGTTGGAGTCGGCGAGACCGATCGCGGTGACCCCGAGCCGGCCGGCTCCGCAGGCCCAGCCGTGGTCGCCGATGACCAGCTCAGGACGGGGGTGACCGGCCTCCGCCAGCGCGGCCAGGGCGATCCTGACCGGCTGCGGCGAGTGGGTGTGGACGGGGTCGGAGAGGCCGCCCCGGGCGGGGGCGCCGCCGGTGGCGGGCACTGCCGCGGAGGACGGCGCTCCACTCGGGGGTGCTCCTTCATACACCCTCACGACTCCCACGCGCTGCACGTAGTCGAGAGAGCAGGAGCGCGCGCCGTGGAGCGAATGCATCAAGAAGTCGCTTCCGTGCGCCGGAGTGACGACGGCGCATCCAGCGGCTTCCAGCGCGTCCCCGAGCGCCGAGTGGAATCCGACGAGCTGCCCGGGATGCCCGGTGCCCATCAGTACCGTGCCGCCGCGCCCGGCGGTGCGGGCCACCACTCCGGCGACGGCGTCCAGGGCGTCGATGGTCAGCTGCGGGTCGATGGTGTCCTGGCCCTGCCGGTGGTCCTGGTCGGGCGAGACCCCGGCCCGACGGGCCATCAGCGCCAGCACGTCGTCCTGGGTCCACTCGCCCTCGGGGTCGAGTCCCAGCAGTACCCCGGGATCACGGCGGGCGAACTGGGCGTACTTGCTGAGGTTGTTCTCGCGGGGCGTGGCGACCTGCCCGGCGATCCGGCTTTCCAGCAGATGGGCGTAGAGCTCCTCGGCTTTGATCACGGACCCAGTGTTCCAGCGGGGGCCGGTCGATGACAGACCCTCATGGCCTGGGCGGAGAGGTCATGGCCGGGGCGGAGAGGTCATGGCCGGGGCGGAGAGGTCAGGGCCGGGGCGGAGAGGTCAGGGCAGCAGGCCGTGGTGCGGGAAGACCGCCCTGCGGGTCGCCAGCACGGCCTGGTCCAGGCGGTCGGCCGGGTCGTAGCCGCCGTCGAAGTCCTTCCAGCCGGCCGGCATGCCGTCGGTCATCCGGAGCGGGGCGTGCTGCCGGGCGAGACGCATCACGTCGGCGCGCCAGTCCTCCGGGGTCTCCTGCTCCGGCGGGATGGGACGGCCGGCCGCGATGGCCACCAGATGGGTCCAGGTCCGCGGGACGACGTCGGCAACCGCGTACCCGCCGCCGCCCAGCGCCAGCCAGCGCCCCTCCGCGTACTCGTCGGCGTATCCGGCCAGGGCCTCCGCCACCACGCGCTGCGCGTCCAGGCTGACCGCCAGATGCGCCAGCGGGTCCTCCAGATGGGTGTCCGCGCCGTGCTGGCTGACCAGCACCTGCGGCCGGAAGGCGGCGAGCAGTTCCGGCACCACGGCGTGGAAGGCCCGCAGCCACCCGGCGTCCCCGGTCCCGGCCGGCAGCGGGAGGTTGACGGCGGTGCCCTCGGCTGCCGGGCCGCCGGTCTCCTCGGCCCAGCCGGTCTGCGGGAACAGCGTGCGCGGATGCTCGTGCAGCGAGATGGTCAGCACCCGCGGGTCGTTCCAGAACGCCTGCTGCACGCCGTCGCCGTGGTGCACGTCGACGTCCACATAGGCGACCCGCTCGGCGCCGAGCTCCAGCAGCCGGGCGACGGCGAGGGCGGCGTCGTTGTAGACGCAGAAGCCCCAGGCCTTGCCCGCCATCGCGTGGTGCAGTCCGCCCGCGAAGTTGACGGCCCGCCCGCCACCCGCCGCCGCCCTTGACCGAGGCGCTCCGCGCCGCACCTCCTGACTGCCACCCCAGGCGGCCTCGGCGCCCGCCACCGACTGGCCGGCGATCAGCGCGGAGGCCTCGTGCATGGCCGCGAAGGCCGGGTTGTCCTCGGTGCCGAGGCCCCGCTCCAGGTCCGGCAACCCGGTCTCGGCGACCCTGCGGACCGCGGCGATGTAGCCGGGGTCGTGCACCAGCGCGAGGGTCGAGTCCCCGGCGGCGGGGGCCGAGCGCACCGTGACGCCGGGCAGCCGGTCCAGGCCGAACGCCCGGACCAGCGACATCGTCAGCGCCAGCCGCACCGGGTCCATGGGGTGGCCGGGACCGAAGTCGTAGCGGGTGACGTCGTCGTCCCAGAACAGGGTCAGCGGGTGCGGAGGGCGGCTCATACCGCCACGCTATCGGCCTCCGCCGGCTGTACGGACGGTGCCCCGAACGACTTGGCGACCAGCAGGATGAGCAGCACCAGCACCATCGGCACCAGCATCGCCCAGCGGTAGTCCAGTGCGACCGCGATGCCGCCGACCAGCGGGGAGCCGACCAGGAAGCCCGCATAGTTGAAGATGTTGATCCGGGCCACGGCCGCGTCCGAGGCGCCCGGGAACAGCCGCCCGCCGGCCGCGAAGACCTGCGGCACCACCACGCTGACGCCCAGTCCGACCACGGCGAAGGCCACCACGGCGGTCCACTGCTCGGGGGCGACGGAGACCAGGCCGAAGCCCACCGCGCAGACGATCGCGCCGAGGCTCACCGTGCGGACGCTGCCCCAGCGCTGCACCCGGCCGTCGCCGAGCACCCGGCCGAGCAGCATCACCACCATGTAGGCGGCGTACGGGATCGCGTACATGTGCTTGGAGGTGTGCAGCAGGTCCTGCATGTACTTGGCGCTCCAGTTGGAGACCGTCGCGTCGGCGATGTAGGCCACGCACATGGCCAGGCAGAGCGGCAGCAGCGGCTTCCAGGGGATCGAGCGGGCAGCCGCCGCGGCGGCCTCCTCCACGGCGTGGCCGAGCTCCTGCGGCCCGGCGTACCAGACGCCGGCGACCAGTACGACCGGGATCGCCACGGCGGTGGTCGTCCCGAACAGCGAGAGCTGGGTGAAGCCGGTGGCGGCGAGCAGGGCGCCGATGATGCCGCCCAGGCTGAAGGAGGCGTAGAAGCCCTGCATGATGCTGCGCCCGTAGCGGTGCTGCAGCGCCACCGCGGACATCGCCTGGCTGGCGTCCAGGCCGCCGACCATCAGCCCGAACGCCGCCAGGGCGACGGCCGCCTCGGCCATGCTGTCGCCCGCGCCGACGCCCAGCAGGGTCAGGCACAGCAGCGGCTGGACGATCCGCAGCACCGCCCGCGGGGAGGTCCGCTTGACCACCCACTCCATGGAGATGGAGCCCACCCCGGCCAGGACCGGCACCGCCGCGAGGAACACCGGCAGCAGGCCGTCGCTGATCCCGTACTGCGTCTGGATCGAGGGGATGCGGGTGACCAGCAGCGCGAACACGGTTCCCTGGACCAGATAACTCGCCAGCAGGGCGACCCGGGCACGGCTCAGCCCCGTATGCACCTCCGTTGTCCCAGCTGACGACATGTGTCGCACCCCTACTACTCGCGAGTACTCGAACGATTGGCGCGAGCGTACGGACTCCCTTCCGGTTCCGGAACCCCTTCCCGTCAAAAGATCGCAAGCCGCAACCAGGCGTCGCTCCCGCTCCGTGCCCCGATCGTTACCTACGGTGATAGCACGACCGTAGAAAGAGGATCACTTGAGCACCCGCGACCGGCTCCTCTCCCCGCTGCTGGCCCAGCTGCGCGGCACCACCGCCGTGGACCCGGTGCCGCAGGCCCTGGTCACGGCCTTCACTGCGGACCGTCTCGACCCGGAGCTGTTCAGTCCCGAACTGCTCCGGCGGGTGCCGCTGGAGCGGCTGCAGGCAACGGTCGACGCCCTCCGGGAGCGCCACGGCGAGGTGCGCACCGTGCGGCGGCAGCGCGAGCTCTACCTGGTCCAGTTCGCCCGCGGCGCGGAACCGGTCTGGGCCCAGAGCACCCCGTCCGGCCGGCTGACCTCCCTGGTGACCGGCCCCGGCGCCGTCGCCGCGCGGCGCGTGCCCGCGCAAACCCGCGTTGCGGCAACCATGGGCATCCAGGGTCTTCGGGTGCGGCTTGTAGATGGCTTGTCGCGCAGTTCTGCGCGGCCCTATGGGGCTGCGACTGAGCCAGTTGCAATTGCTGGGGGCGCGGGGAACTGCGCGACAAGCCAGGCAGGCGCCGCACCCGCAACCCCACAGCCTCCCCCCGCCCGGACCGGCGCCACCGCCGTAGGTGGTTCCCCCGCGGCGCAGGCGACCGCAAAGCTGGTCGCGGCGTACTTCGCGGCAGTCCTCGCCGCCGCCGTCCTGCCGTTCGTGAGCGCCACCGCCACCGGCTGGCTGCTGCTCACCGCGGCCACCCCCGCCCTGGCCTGGTACGCCCTGCGTACCGGCCCCACCCACGCGCTCCCGCCGTGGTTCCGCGCGCTCCCCGTCGCCGCCGTGGGCCTCGCGGTCCTCGCCGGACTCCGCGCGCTCCCCGCCCTCGGGCCCGGCCTCCCCTGGGGCGTCCCCGGCCTGCCCGAGCTGCTGGTCTTCGCGGCGGTGCTGGCCCTGGCGGGCTGGACCCGCTACCGCAGCCGTCCGATCCACCCCTCCCCCAGCGCGCACCCGCTGACCCTCGGGTCCCCGCTGCGCGGCGGCTGCTTCGCCGTGGTCGAGGGCGGCGGCCCCGCGGTCAACCGCTACGCCCAGGAGTCGCTGGCCACCGGCGCGGGGCGGCACCGCCGCCACGCCGTCGACCTGGTCCAGCTCGGCGACGGACCGCAGTGGCGCGGCCGCCGCGCCCTCGGCCTGGCCCCGGCCGGCAACGAGCGGTACGCGATCTTCGGCCACCCGGTGCTCAGCCCCTGCGCCGGCGTGGTGGTCACCGCGGTGGACGGGCTGCCGGACCACGCGCCGCAGGTCCTGGCCATGGACCATCCCGAGGGCAACCACATCGCCATCGACACCGGACGCGCCCTGGTCGTGCTCTCCCGGCTGCGCCAGGACAGCATCCGGGTCCGCCGCGGCCAGCACGTCACCGCGGGCGCACCGGTCGCCGCCGTCGGCAACTCCGGCGACGGCGCCGAACCGTCCCTGCAGCTGCGCGCGGAGACCCGCACCTCGCACCCCACCCCGGGCAGCGGCGCGGGACTGCCGTTCCGGTTCAACGAGCTGCGGGGCCTCCCGCTCCGGGGCCGCCGCTTCCGGCTCCCGGACTGATCGGCGCTACGCGAGCCCGATCAGCTCCGCGACCTCGCCCGTGTCCGCGTACAGCCCGGTCGCGTCCGCCAGCCGGGCCGCAGGCGTCAGCGCGGTGTGGCCGTAGACGTCCATGCCCGCGGCCCGCGCCGCGGCGACGCCGAGCGGGCTGTCCTCCAGCACCACGCAGCGCTCCGGGGCGACCCCCATGGTCGCGGCGGCATGCAGGAAGAGGTCGGGGGCGGGCTTGCCCCGGCCCACGTCCTGGGCGCTGAACAGCTGCTCCTCGGCGAAGAACCCGGACAGGCCGGTCTTCGTCAGCGCCGTCCGGATCCAGGAGTGGTGCGCCGAGGAGGCCACGCAGTAGCGCACCCCGGACTCCTGCACCCGCTTCAGCAGCTCGGCCGCGCCCGGCACCGGCGTCAGCCGCTGCTGGAACGCCGCGAAGACCCGGGCGTGGAAGTCCTCGTCGAAGCCGTCGGGCAGCCGCGCGCCGTCGTACCGCTCGGCGATCACGTCATGGACGGTGTGGGCCGCCGCGCCCATGAAGTCCCGGTAGGAGTCCTCGACCGTGGTCGGGAAGCCCAGCTCGGTGAGGTGGTCGGCGAGCAGCCGGTTGGAGATCGGCTCGCTGTCCACCAGCACACCGTCGTTGTCGAAGATCACCAGGTCGTAGCGCATCCGCCCAGCCTAGGGCCTGGCCCCGACGGGCCCGGCGGGCCTCACTTCCCGCCGGAGGCCAGCTCCCGCGAGCGGTCCCGGGCCGCCTCCAGGGCGGCCAGCAGCGCCGCCCTGACCCCGTGCTTCTCCAGCTCGCGGATGGCGGAGATGGTGGTGCCGGCCGGGGAGGTGACCGCCTCGCGGAGCTTCACCGGGTGCTCGCCGGAGTCCCGCAGCATCACCGAGGCGCCCACCGCGGCCTGCACGATCATGTCGGCGGCCACCGCCCGCGGCAGCCCCAGCAGGATTCCGGCGTCCGTCATCGCCTCGACCAGGAAGTAGAAGTACGCGGGCCCGGAGCCGGAGAGCGCGGTGGCCGCGTCCTGCTGGGACTCGGGCACCCGCAGGGTCTTGCCGACCGGCTTGAAGATCTCCTCGGTACGGAGCAGGTGTTCCTCCCCCGCGTGCGACCCCGCCGAGATCACGCTCATCGCCTCGTCGACCAGCACCGGCGTGTTGGTCATCACCCGCACCACCGGCGTGCCCGGCGCCAGCCGCTGCTCGAACCAGGCGGTCGGCACTCCGGCCGCGCCGGAGATCACCAGCCGGTCGGCGCCGACGTGGGGGGCCAGCTCCTCCAGCAGCGTGCCCATGTCCTGCGGCTTCACGGTGAGGATCAGCGTGTCGGCGGCCTTGGCCGCCTCCTCGTTGGTGACCGCCTCCACCCCGTAGCGCTCGCGCAGCTCCGCGGCGCGCTCCGGACGACGGGCGGTGACCAGCACGTCCGCCGCGGGCTTGCCGGCCCGCAGCAGCCCGGAGACCAGGGCCTCGCCGATCTTTCCGGTGCCGAGGACGGCGACTCGCTGCGACATGGGGGACCTCCTGCGGAACGTGCCGACGGTGCTGCGCACATCCTCGCACCGGTGACCCGGACCGGGCCGGACCGTCCGTCAGGCGGTCAGCGGTGGCGGCGCTGTCAGCGGTGCCCCAGCGAACGCAGGAAGAAGGCCAGGTTGGCCGGCCGCTCCGCCAGCCGCCGCATGAAGTAGCCGTACCAGTCGTCCCCGTACGGGACGTACACCCGCACCGTCTCGCCGGCCGCCGCGAGCCTGCGCTGCTCCTCGGAGCGGATCCCGTAGAGCATCTGGAACTCGTAGCTCCGCTGCGGCCGTCCGGCCCGTACCGCCAGCGCGCCGGCCACGGCGATCAGCCGGGGGTCGTGGGTGGCGACCATGGGGTAGCCGTGACCCTCCATCAGCAGCCGCAGGCAGCGCACATAGCAGCGGTCCACCTCGGCCTTGTCCTGGAAGGCGATCCCGGGCGGCTCGGCATAGGCGCCCTTGACCAGCCGGACCCTGGAGCCCTCGCGGAGCAGCTCCCGGCAGTCGGCCTCGGTGCGGCGCAGGCACGACTGCAGCACCACCCCGGTCGCCGGGAAGTCGACGCGCAGCGCGGCCGCGGCGGCGAGGGTGTCGTCGGTGGTGCCGTGGCCCTCCATGTCCAGGGTCACCGCGGTACCGGCGGCAGCGGCCGCCTCGCAGACCGCCCTGGCCCGCCCCAGCGCGGCCCGCGGGCCGCCGGTCCCGAGGCCCGAACCGAGCGCCGAGAGCTTCACCGAGACCTCGGCCCGGCCCGCCGTCCCGGCCGCGTCCAGCCGGGCCAGCAGCGCGCAGTACTCGTCCCGCACGGCGTCCGCCCTGGCCTCGTCCGCGGTGTCCTCGCCGAGGTGGTCGACGCTGGCGTGCAGCCCGCGCACGATCAGCTGGTCGACGACGCGCAGGGCGTCCTCTCGGTCCTCCCCGGCGATGAAGCGCCGCACCAGGGGCCAGCCCAGCGGGGCGGCCACCACGGCCCTGCGGGCGGCCGGACTGCGGGCCGCGGCCAGCAGCAACTGACGGGTACTCCAATGCCCCGGGAGGCGACCCTCCGTACCCCCGCGTGAGCCCGCGGCCGGTGACGTCCGACGCGCGGGCAGCGCGAGGAGAAGCCGTGTGAACATCCCCTCACAGTAGGTCACGTCCCCGTTCCGAGCAGGGGAGCCATCCGGGGAAACTCAGGGTCGACCCCTATGGCTTTCGGACCCGCGGAAGCGCACCGTTGAGGCATGAGTAGCAGTGATGTCACATCCCGCGAATCGAGCCAGCTCGCCGTCGCCTCGGCCACGCACGGGCCCTGGCGCACCGCGGGCGTCGTCGGCGTGGTCGGCGGCGCCGCGACCTTCGGCCTGGAGCTCATCAGCCTGCACTGGTCCCTGGGCATGCTCGCCTGGCCGGCCAGCGTCACCCTGTTCCTGTTCTTCCTGGTCGGCGGCGGCGGATCGATGCTGAGCAGCAAGGGCGACCGCCGCCTGCGCCGCTGGGCGGCGGAGCACCCCTGGCAGACCGCCGCGGTCCCGGCCGTCGGCCTCTTCGTCACCAACACGATCACCCAGTACGTGCTGAGCAGCGACGGCGTCTTCTTCAGCATCTTCACCGCCCTGTGGCACGCGGCGATCCTGGGCGCGATCGTCGGCGTCGTCGGCGCGGTCGCCGGCGCCCGTCGCAGCAGCGGCGGCAGCAGCAGCTACTGATCCACCGCCCACTGATCCGCGGTCAGCGCTGCTTGCGCCGCCCGCCCCCGCCGCCCGCCGCGGCGGGGGTGCGGCGGCGGGCGTGGGCGGCGACGGCGAGCTCGTAGCGGGAGCGCTTCTCGGCCTCGCCCGGGGCCTCCAGCAGGCTGCGCAGGAAGTACGCGGCCAGCATGCCGACGAAGCCGATCAGCAGCATCGGGCCGACCGACTTCTCGTCCGCCATCCAGCCGCTGAGCGACGCGCGGCCCTTGCTGAGCAGGGCCCAGGTGCGGATCGCGGACACGCAGGTGCAGATCGCCACGGCGACCACCAGCAGCGCGTTTACCAGCGACCCGGCCTCGGAGACGAACACGCCCTGCACCGCCAGGCGCAGCAGCAGCGCGCCCGCGCAGGCGGCGACCAGCGCGCCGAGACTCACCCCGACCCGGCGCAGCCAGTAGCCGGTGTCATGGGTGACCCACCCGGTGCCGAAGAACCGGATCGGGTCGGGCTGGGGTGCTGGGCGCTCTGCTTTCTCGGACACAGCACCGATTATGCGCCGCCCTGCTGCCGGGAAGGTTCAGCCCAGCCGGGAGACGTCCCGCACCGCGCCCTTGTCGGCGCTGGTCGCCATCGCCGCGTAGGCGCGCAGCGCAGCCGAGACCTTGCGCACGCGGGTCTTCGGCCGGTAGCCGGTGCCGGCCTCCAGCGCGGTACGGCGCGCGGCCAGGTCCTGGTCCGACACCTCCAGCCGGATCGTGCGGGCCGGGATGTCGATGGTGATCAGGTCGCCGTCCTCGACCAGCGCGATGGTGCCGCCGGAGGCCGCCTCGGGCGAGACATGGCCGATGGACAGGCCGGAGGTGCCGCCGGAGAAGCGTCCGTCGGTGACCAGCGCGCAGGCCTTGCCCAGGCCCCGGCCCTTCAGGAACGAGGTCGGGTAGAGCATCTCCTGCATGCCGGGTCCGCCCTTGGGGCCCTCGTAGCGGATGACGACGACGTCGCCCTCCTTGACCCGCTTGGTGAGGATCGCGTCCACCGCGTCCTCCTGGGACTCGACCACCACGGCCGGGCCGGAGAAGCGCCAGATCGACTCGTCGACACCGGCGGTCTTCACCACGCAGCCGTCCACGGCCAGGTTGCCGTAGAGGATGGCCAGGCCGCCCTCGGTGGAGTAGGCGTGCTCGACGTCGCGGATGCAGCCACCGGCCGCGTCGGTGTCCAGCGTGTCCCAGCGCTCGGACTGCGAGAAGGCGCTCGCCGAGCGCACGCACCCGGGCGCGGCGTGGAACAGCTCCACCGCCTTCGGCGACGGCGAGCCGCCGCGGATGTCCCACTGCTTCAGCCAGTCCGCCATCGAGGCGCTGTGCACGGTGTGCACGTCCTCGTTCAGCAGACCGCCCCGGTACAGCTCGCCGAGGATCGCCGGGATGCCGCCGGCCCGGTGCACGTCCTCCATGTAGTACGAGCCGTTGGGCGCGACCTTGGACAGGCAGGGCAGCCGGCGCGACAGCGCGTCGATGTCCGCCATGTCGAAGTCCAGGCCGGCCTCCTGCGCGGCGGCCAGCAGGTGCAGGATCGTGTTGGTGGACCCGCCCATGGCGATGTCCAGCGCGACGGCGTTCTCGAACGCGGCCCGGGAGGCCACGCTGCGCGGCAGCACCGACTCGTCGTTCTGGTGGTAGTAGCGGTTGGTGATCTCCACGACGGTCCGGCCGGCGTCCTCGTAGAGGGCCTTGCGGGCGGTGTGGGTGGCCAGCACCGAGCCGTTGCCGGGCAGCGACAGGCCGATCGCCTCGGTCAGGCAGTTCATCGAGTTGGCGGTGAACATGCCCGAGCACGACCCGCAGGTCGGACAGGCGTTCTCCTCGATCCGGGCGATGTCCTCGTCCGAGACGTTCTCGTTGACCGCGTCCGAGATGGCGTTGACCAGGTCCAGCTTGCGGACGGTGCCGTCGACCAGGGTCGCCTTGCCGGCCTCCATCGGGCCGCCGGAGACAAACACCACCGGGATGTTCAGCCGCAGCGCGGCCATCAGCATCCCCGGGGTGATCTTGTCGCAGTTGGAGATGCAGATCAGCGCGTCCGCGCAGTGCGCCTCGACCATGTACTCGACCGAGTCGGCGATCAGGTCGCGGGAGGGCAGCGAGTACAGCATCCCGGCGTGGCCCATCGCGATGCCGTCGTCCACGGCGATGGTGTTGAACTCCCGCGGGATGCCGCCGGCCTGCTTGATCGCCTCGGAGACGATCCGCCCGACCGGCTGGAGGTGGGTGTGCCCGGGCACGAACTCGGTGAAGCTGTTCGCCACCGCGATGATCGGCTTGCCGAAGTCCTCGCGGGCCACACCGGCGGCCCGGAGGAGCGCTCGGGCGCCGGCCATGTTGCGCCCGTGGGTGACCGTACGAGACCTCAGCTCCGGCACTGTGCTCATCTCCTGCGTCGATCGTCTGTGACAGACGAGCCTACGCTTGCTGCCCGCCCCTCGGACACTCTGTCCGGAATGCGGTACGCCACAGCACTACCTGACGACCACCCCGACCGTCAGGTCCAGCTGGAAGTCCTCCACCACCTCGCCGTCCGGGAAGACCCGCAGCAGCTCCTCGCGTTCCGCCGCCATCAGCTCGGCCCGCCGGGCCGGCTCCAGCACCGCGACGTAGGAGCGCGAGCCGAGGTCGGCGAGGGACTGGTCCAGCGGGATGCGGCGGCTCCAGTGCAGCAGGGCCCGGCGGGGGTCCAGGCCGTGCCGCCCCAGCTCCGGGGCGCTCTCGTCGACGGCGCTGTAGCCGTGGTACTGCGGGCAGGCTGCGATCATGCGCCGCTCCTGCTCCAGCGGCCAGACGGCGGAGCGGTCCTTGATGTTCCAGAACAGCGCGATCGCGCCGCCGGGCCGCAGCACCCGGGCGGCCTCCGGCACCGACCGCTCCGGCGTGGTCCAGTGGAAGGCCTGGCCGTAGGTGACGAAGTCGGCGCAGTCGGCCGCGAAGGGCAGGTGGTCGCCGTCGCCGCGGACCAGCGGGACGTCCGGGGTAGTGGCGCGGAGCTGCTCGGCCATGCCCGGGGTGGGTTCGACCGCGACCACCTCGGCGCCGCGTTCGCGCAGCCGGCGGGTGGCCTTGCCGGTGCCCGCGCCGACGTCCAGGACCCTGGCCCCGCGCAGCGGGCGGCCGGCCAGTTCCTCGATCGCGTCGAACAGGGCGTCCGGGTAGCCGGGGCGGGCCGCGTCGTACTGGGCGGCGACCGCGCCGAAGGACGAGGCCAGGGCGGTTCCGTGGAGCGAGGTCATCGGGGGCTTCCTCCTGGTCTTGCTGCGGTGGCAGGCCGTGCTGCGGTGGCAGGCCGTGCTGCGGCGTCAGGTCCTGCCGCCGTGGCCGCGGCCAGGTGGAGCCTGGTGAAGGCCAGTGCCTCCGCCAGGTCGGCCTCGCGTTCGACGGGGCCGGGCGAGCGGCGGGTGTTGACCTCCAACACCACGTGGCCGTCGAAGCCGCTGCGGGCCAGCCCCTCCAGGAGTTCGGCGCAGGGCTGGGTGCCGCGGCCCGGGATCAGGTGCTCGTCCTTGGCGGAACCGGAGCCGTCGGCGAGGTGGACATGGGCCAGCCGGTCGCCCATCCGCCCGACCATGGCCAGGGCGTCGGTGCGGGAGGTGGCCACATGGGAGAGGTCGACGGTGAAGTGGCGGTAGTCCTCGGTGGTGGGGTCCCAGTCCGGCGCGTAGGCGGCGACCTCGCGGTCCCGGTAGCGCCAGGGGTACATGTTCTCCACCGCGAAGCGGACGTCCGTCTCCCCCGCCATCTGCCAGACACCCTGGACGAAGTCCCTGGCGTACTGCCGCTGCCAGCGGAACGGCGGGTGCACCACGACGGTGGAGGCCCCGAGCTTCTCGGCCGCCGCGCGGGCCCGGACCAGTTTGGTCCACGGGTCGGTGCCCCAGACCCGCTGGGTGATCAGCAGGCAGGGGGCGTGCACGGCCAGGATCGGCACCGCGTGGTAGTCGGAGAGCCGGCGCAGCGCCTCGATGTCCTGGCTGACCGGGTCGGTCCACACCATCACCTCGACGCCGTCGTAGCCGAGCCGGCCGGCGATCTCGAAGGCGGCCGCGGTGTTCTCGGGGTAGACGGAGGCGGTGGACAGCGCGACCTTGGCGTCCGGGACCACTACCGGGGCGCTGAGGGCGCGGGCGGACGGGGGCACGGCCAGGGCGCGCGGGGTGACCGAGAGCGCCGGCGCGGGCCGCGGGGGCTGCTGGGCGGCCGCCCTGCCGGGGCTGACCGCCTTCTTCGGGGCGGCCGACTTCTTGGCGGCGACCTTCTTGGCCACCGCCTTCTTGCCGGTGCCCGCGGCCTTCTTCACCACCGCCTTCTTGACCGCCACGGCCTTCTTGACGGCACCGGTCTTCTTCGCCCGGGTGGCCCTGGCCGCCGCGGGCTGGTCCGGCGTCGAAGTGTCGTCCGTTGGTTCCGCCACGGGAGACAGCGTATGCGGCTCCGCAACCCCAGGGGACGGTGCCTCACCACCGGCGACCTCATCCGGACAGGTGTACGAAGTATCGGACTGCCGGGCTCCCGCTACTGCTCGCCGGACATCTGGTCCAGCCTCCGCAGGATCAGCCCCTCCCGGAGCGCCCAGGGGCAGATGTCCAGTTCGTCCACCCCGAAAAGGTCCATCGCGCCGTCCGCCACCAGCGCCCCGGCCAGCAGCTGCCGCGCCCGGCCCTCCGAAACGCCCGGGAGCAGCGCCCGCTGACCCGCCGTCATGGCCGCCAGCCGGGGCACCCAGGCCGAGAGCGAGCCCCGGGTGAGCTTGCGCGGCAGATAGGGGCCGTCGGCCTCGCGGGCCGCGCCGGTACTCCAACTCTTCGGGGGGCGACCCCCCGTACCCCCGCGTGACCCCCCGGCGGCGGGTGCCGAGCCGACCGGCCCCGCATCGCGCAACGAGGTGATCCTGGCCAGTTGCTTGAAGGTCTTGGACGTCCCCACGAAGCGGTCCGGCGCGCCCAGCCGGACCACCTCGGCCACGGTCCTGGCGATCTCCGCGCGCACATGGCGGCGCAGCGACCGCACGTCCTCGGCCTCCGGCGGGTCGCCGGGCAGCCACCCCACGGTGAGCCGGCCCGCGCCCAGCGGCAGCGAGACCGCCGCGTCGGGCTGCTGGTCCATCCCGCAGGCGATCTCCAGCGAGCCGCCGCCGATGTCCAGCAGCAGCAGCCGTCCCGCCGACCAGCCGTACCAGCGGCGGGCGGCCAGGAAGGTCAGCCGGGCCTCGTCGCCGCCGGAGAGCACCTGCAGCTCGACCCCGGTCTCCCGCTGGACCCGCTTGAGCACCTCCTCGCCGTTGACGGCCTCGCGGACGGCGGAGGTGGCGAAGGGCAGGACCTCCTCGACGCCCTTGTCCTCGGCGACCCGCATGGAGGAGGCGACCATCCCGACCAGGCGCTCCACACCCTCGTCACCGATGGCGCCGCCGTCGTCCAGCAGTTCGGCCAGCCGCAGCTCGATCTTGTGCGAGTAGGCGGGCACCGGTGCAGCACCGGGGTGCGCGTCCACCACCAGGAAGTGGACGGTGTTGGATCCCACATCGAGTACGCCGAGTCGCATAATGCGCCACGGTACGCGACCCCGGGAGGGCCATCATCCCAGGGCCGGGAGTGCGCCCCCGCCCGTCCGTGCGCTCCCCCGCCGCCGGAACCGCCGGCCCTGCCCGGTACGTTCACCGGTGGACCGATCCGTCCCCCGAGGAGATCCGCCGTGGCCCTGCAACTCCAGATCGTCGGCAACGCCATGCAGATGGCCGTCGTCCAGCTCCAACCCGGACAGACGGTCTACTGCGAGGCCGGAAAGTTCCTGTTCAAGACGGTGAACGTGAGCATGGACACCCGGATCTCCGCCCCCAACGGCAACCAGCAGGGCGGCGGCGGCCAGGGCGGCGGTGGGGGCATGGGCGGCATGCTGCGCCAGGCCATGGGCACCGCGATGCAGGCCGGCCAGCGGATGCTGGCGGGCGAGAGCATCGCGTTCCAGTACTTCACCGCCCAGGGCGGCGAGGGCACGCTGGGCTTCGCGGGGACGCTCCCCGGTGAGATGCGGGCACTGGAGATCACCCCGGGGCGGGCCTGGATGGCCGAGAAGGACGCCTTCGTGGCCGCCGAGTCGGGGGTGAACTTCGGCATCGCCTTCTCCGGGTTGCGCACCGGGATGTCCGGTGGCGAGGGCTTCATCCTGGAGAAGTTCACCGGCCAGGGCACCGTGGTCATCGCCGGCGCCGGCAACTTCATCGACCTGGACCTCGCCGACTTCGGCGGCAGGCTCCAGGTCGACACCGGCTGCATCGTCGCCTTCGAGGAGGGCGTGCGGTACGGGGTCGAGCGGGTGGGCCGGATGAACCGCCAGGGTGTGATGAACGCGATGTTCGGCGGCGAGGGCCTGTCGCTGGCCACGCTGGAGGGCAACGGCAAGGTGATCCTGCAGTCGATGACGCTGGAGGGCCTGGCCAACGCGCTGCGGAAGGCCCAGGGCGGGGACAAGCAGGGCGCGACCGGCGGACTGTTCTCCACCAACGTGCAGTAGCGGCGCACGGGCCGCGGGCGACGTCCGGAGCGGCTCCGCCCACCGGCCGGGCGCAGGCGCCGGAGCAGCGCCGACGCCGTAGGGTTGGCAGGGTGCCAGCCGTAGACGTGACAATCACCGATCGCAAGGCAGTCGAGAAGGCTGCGAAGAAGGCCGCGGCCGCCGCGCGCAAGCGCGAGGTGCCGCTGGACTTCGCCCGGGCCTGGGTCGAGTTCGCCGACCCGGACGACGCGGAGCAGGTCTTCCGCTGCGACCTGACCTGGCTGACCTCCCGTTGGACCTGCGTCTTCGGCCGCGGCTGCCACGGCATCCGGCCCGGCCGCGCCAGCGACGGCTGCTGCACCCTGGGGGCGCACTGGTCGGACGAGGACGACCAGCAGCGGGTGCTCGGCCACGCGGCCCGGCTCACCCCCGAGACCTGGCAGTTCCACAGCAAGGGCACCGGCGCCAAGGGCATCAGCGAGCCCGACGAGGACGGCGACCTGCGCACCCGCCGGGTGGACGGCGCCTGCATCTTCCTCAACCGCCCCGGATTCCCCGGCGGCGAGGGGTGCGCCCTGCACACCCTGGCTCTGAGCGAGGGCAGGGAGCCGCTGGAGACCAAGCCCGACGTCTGCTGGCAGCTTCCGGTGCGCCGCACCTACGACTGGATCGACCGGCCGGACGAAACCCGCTACCTCCAGGTCACCATCGGCGAGTACGACCGCAGGGGGTGGGGCCCCGGCGGCCACGACCTCCAGTGGTGGTGCACCGGCAGCCCGGACGCCCATGTCGGCCCGGACCCGGTCTATGTCAGCTACCGGCCCGAACTGGTCGAGCTGATGGGCCCGGGCGGCTACGCCGTCCTGGTCGAACTGTGCGAACGTCGACTGGCCGCCCCGGGCGAGCCGGTGGCACCGCACCCGGCGGACCAGGGGCTCTCCACCGGGGCCTGACCCGGGGTCAGCCGCGGGGTGCCGGCGAGGCGCTGCCCGACGGGGGCGCCGACGACGGCGCGCTCCCGGACGGGGATCCGGAGGCCGAGGACGAGCCGGACGGCGGCGGAGTGCTGGGAGGCGCGGAGCTCGTGGGCGGTGCGGTGGTGGGGGCGCCGGTCGGGGGTGCGCTGCTCGGCGGGGCGGTGGTGGGCGGGGCCGTGGTCGGCGGGGGGCTCGTGGTCGGACCGCCGCTGCCGTTACCTGTGCCGCTGCCGTTGCCTGTGCCGCTGCCGGAGGACGTCGGGGGCGGCGTCGGCTTGCCCCGGAGGCCGCCGCCCACCCCCGTGCCCGGGCCGTGCAGGGTCACCACGGAGCCCGAGGGCGTGATCGCGACGAAGGCCGTCCACGGGCCCTCCGGCAGCGCCGCGCGGTCCACGGTGACCACCAGGGTGAGCCGCTCCCCCGGCTGGAGCGTCCCGGCGTCCCGACTCAGCCGCAGCCAGGCCGCCGCCGTGGCGGCCTGCCAGGCCACCGGCGTACCACCGCTGTTGACCAGGGTGACCACGGTACGGCCGTTGAGCTCGCCGGCGCTGACGTCCAGCCGGGTCGGCGCCGGCGCCAGCAGCGCGGGGGCCACCGGCGGGGCGACCGCGGGGAACCCGGACCGATCGGACGAGCCGGGCAGCGGGCTGCCGGACACCGCGACGGTCAGGTCGGCCGTCCGCGCCCGCTCCGGCACCGCGGCGCCGGACCAGGCGCCGCCGGACGCCGACGGCGCTCCTGACGGACCGTCGGTCGCCACCGGCGCCGGGTCCACCTGCACCGAGGAGACCGGGTCCTCCGGCAGCGCGGTGCTCTGGTGCGAGGTCCACAGCGCCACCACCGGGGCGGCGACCACCAGGGCGATGACCGAACCGGCCACCGCACGCTGCCGCAGCATCCCGGCCCGCTCGGCCGCGGCGGTGCGGTGGATCGGGAAGCCGCGCCGGTCGAAGCGCAGCTCGCGCTCGGCGCTCGGGGCACCGCCACGCGCCGATGCGGCGCCCGCGGCCGGGCCCACGCCCAGCGAGGCGAAGAAGCGGTCCCCCGCTGACGCCTTGCGGGCCTCCCGCGGCGCCTCCACCAGCACCAGCGCACCCGGCGCGCGGAACGTCCCGGGCCAGGGCCCGGCCGCCGCGGCGCGCTCGGCCGTGCCCCGGCAGGTCGGGCAGTCGTCCACATGGTGGACCAACTCGCCGCGCAGCGCGGCGCTCAGCACCGGACCGCGCCCCCGGCCCAGCACGGACAGCTCCGGGCAGTCCGCCGCGGCCAGCACCGCCAGCGCCGCCGCGGTCCGCTCCAGCTCGCAGACCGCCTGCGCCAGCAGCACCCCGGCCTGGTCGGCGCGCAGGTCCAGCACCGCCGCCAGCTCGGTGGTGGCCAGGCCGTGCCGGCCGACCAGCTCCAGCGCCTCCCGCTGGGCCGGGGCCACCCCGGCCGCCTCCGGCCAGGCCAACTGCTCCAGCCGGGCGTGCTCGGCGCTGTGCCGGCCCATCGGACGACGCGTCAGCGCACGCACCGGCTCGGCCTCCATCCGCACCAGGCAGACATGCCGGGCCAGCGCGTACAGCCAGGCCCGCAGCTGCTCCGGGCGGCGCAGCCGACGCCGGTGCCGCGCGGACAGCTGCCGCAGCTCGCGCACCGCGGCGACGGCCTCCTCCTGGTCGCAGAGCACGGACAGGCAGTAGGTGAACAGGGCGTCGCCGAGCTGCTCCCACTCCTCTTCCAGGGCGCGGGCGCCGGGTGCCCGCGCTCCCGGCTCCGCTGATCGGCCGGCTGATCGGACCGGGGGCCGGGGTACGGCTCTGGCCTGCGCGTCGGTGGTCACTCCACCGACGGTAGGCCGCACCCGCACGGTCGGTGGGCGGATGGCCCGGCTATAGCTCTTTCGAGTGACCAGCGCTCCTTCGGGGCGGCCTGCTGTGATCCCGGGGGCCTCCCGTGGTTGTCGGTGCCGGGCTGTAGCGTTCGGGGCATGGCAGCCCGAACCACCTCCACGAAGGCCCCGCGCTCCTCGTACCGCTGTACGGAGTGCGGCAACACCCCGCCCAAATGGACCGGCCGCTGCACCGAGTGCAACGCCTGGGGAACCATCGAGGAGTACGGCGCCCCCGCCGTCCGCACCACCGCCGCCGGGCCGGTCAGCACGGCCGCGCGGCCGATCGGGCAGGTGGACGCCACGGTGGCCGCCTCCCGGCCCACCGGCATCGGCGAGTTGGACCGGGTGCTCGGCGGCGGCCTGGTCCCCGGCGCGGTCGCGCTGCTGGCCGGCGAGCCCGGCGTGGGCAAGTCCACGCTGCTGCTGGACGTGGCCGCCAAGGCGGCCAGTGACGCGCACCGCACCCTCTACATCACCGCCGAGGAGTCGACCAGCCAGGTCCGGCTGCGGGCCGACCGGATCGGCGCGCTCTCCCCGCACCTGTACCTCGCCGCCGAGACCGATCTGGCGGCCGTCCTCGGCCACATCGAGCAGGTGCAGCCCTCGCTGCTGATCCTGGACTCGGTGCAGACCGTCGCCTCCGCCCAGCTGGAGAGCGCGCCGGGCGGTCCCGCGCAGATCCGCGAGGTGACCGCGGCGCTGATCCGGGTCTCCAAGTCGCGCGCCATGTCGACCCTGCTGGTCGGCCATGTCACCAAGGACGGCTCGATCGCCGGCCCCCGGCTGCTGGAGCACCTGGTGGACGTGGTGCTGCACTTCGAGGGCGACCGGCATGCGCGGCTGCGGATCATCCGCGGCGTCAAGAACCGCTACGGGGCCACCGACGAGGTCGGCTGCTTCGAGCTGCACGACGCCGGGATCTCCGGCGTCGCCGACCCGTCCGGACTCTTCCTGACCAAGCGGGACAGACCCGTGCCCGGGACCTGTCTGACCGTCACCCTGGAGGGGCGGCGCCCGCTGGTCGCCGAGGTGCAGGCGCTGATGGTCGACTCCCAGATCCCCTCGCCCCGGCGGACCACCTCGGGGCTGGAGTCGCCCCGGATCGCGATGGTGCTGGCCGTGGTCGAGCGGCACGGGGGCGTGCGCCTGGGCAAGCTCGACATCTACACCGCGACGGTGGGCGGGGTGAAGCTGACCGAGCCGGCGGCGGACCTGGCCATCGCCCTCTCGGTGGCCAGCTCGGCGGCGGACACGCCGCTGCCGGCCAACCTGGTCGCGATCGGCGAGGTCGGGCTGGCGGGGGAGGTCCGCCGGGTGACCGGCGTGGAACGCAGGCTCGCCGAGGCGGCCCGCCTCGGATTCACGCACGCGCTGGTTCCGCCGGATCCCGGGAAGGTGCCCAAGGGGATGCGGGTCACCGAGGTCGCGACCATCGGTGAAGCGTTGGTGGCGATTCCCGGGCGGCGTCGTGCTGCACGTCCAGCGGAGGGTGTTACGCAGTAACCGGTTGCTGTTCGCGCAGTTCCCCGCGCCCCTGGCCGCTTGCAACCGGGCGGGTTGCAGACCCATGGGGGCCGGGGAACTGCGCGACAAGCCATCGCTGACGGTGACTCCTCCGCCGACGGCAGCCATGGCTCCGGGGGGCTCGGCCCGATAACCAGACACGACGCGCCGTGGCCGACGGTAAACTCATGAGCGCACACCGCACCCCACCGGAGGAGTCGTCCCGTGGCAGCCAACGACCGGGCGGATCGCTCCTCCCGCGAGGAGGCCCTTCTGCGGGCCTCACTGAGCGCCGTAGCACCAGGCACGCCCCTGCGCGACGGCCTGGAACGCGTGCTGCGCGGCCGTACGGGCGGGTTGATCGTCCTCGGCTTCGACAAGACCGTCGAGGCCCTCAGCACCGGCGGTTTCGTCCTCGACGTGGAGTTCTCCGCGACGCGCCTGCGCGAGCTCTGCAAGCTCGACGGCGCGGTGGTGCTGGACAAGGACATCACCAGGATCGTCCGCGCCGGGGTCCAACTCGTACCCGACGCCGACATCCCCACCGAGGAGACCGGCACCCGGCACCGCACCGCCGAGCGGGTCAACAAGCAGACCGGCTACCCGGTCGTCTCGGTCAGCCAGTCGATGCGCCTGATCGCCCTGTATGTGAACGGCGCGCGCCGGGTCATCGAGGACTCCGCCGCGATCCTCTCCCGCGCCAACCAGGCGCTGGCCACCCTGGAGCGCTACAAGCTGCGCCTGGACGAGGTGGCCGGGACGCTCTCCGCGCTGGAGATCGAGGACCTGGTGACGGTCCGTGATGTGACCGCGGTCGCCCAGCGGCTGGAGATGGTCCGTCTGATCAACCGTGAGATCGCCGGCTATGTGATCGAGCTGGGCACCGACGGCCGGCTGCTGTCGCTCCAGCTGGACGAGTTGATCGCGGGGGTCGAGCCGGAGCGCGAGCTGGTCGCCCGGGACTACTTCCCGGAGCGCGCCGCCAAGCGCGGCCGCTCCGTCCAGGACGTGCTCACCGATCTGGAGGGGCTGACCCACAGCGATCTGCTGGACCTGCAGACGGTCGCCAAGGCGCTCGGCTACCCGGGCACCCCGGAGGCGCTGGACGCCGCCGTGAGCCCGCGCGGCTACCGGCTGCTGGCGAAGGTGCCGCGGCTGCCCAACACCGTCATCGAGCGGCTGGTCGAGCACTTCGGCGGACTGCAGAAGCTGCTCGCCGCCAGCATCGACGACCTGCAGACCGTCGAGGGGGTCGGCGAGTCGCGGGCCCGCTCGGTGCGTGAGGGGCTGTCGCGACTGGCCGAGTCCTCGATCCTGGAGCGCTACGTCTGACCGGGGAGCCCGCCGGACGTGGAACGCGGGTCAGCTGCCGAACGGGGCGAGCTTGAACTGGTGCGAGGGCTGGACCGTCACTCCGGCGATGCCGACCCTGGCCACATAGGTCCCGGCGCCCACCGCGCCGCCGCCGGCGCCCGGGGTGCAGCCCGGGGTCGAGGTGATCCTGGACCACTGGAACTGCGCGTCCAGCGGGGTGCCGGAGGCCGGCACGGCGTACCACTGGGCCGAGGTGTCCCGGGGGCAGTCGCCGGAGGACCAGACGTGGTTGTCGCCGTCGCTGCTGATGGTGAGCACGGCCGACTTGGCGCCGAGGTCGACCCGGCAGGCCGCGCCGCTGGTGTCGGTGATGGCCAGCTGGAAGGTCGGCCACTGCGAGGAGCTGTAGGACTGCTCGGTGCTGGTCAGCGAGAGTTCCACGTCGGCCGCCGCGCACACCGGCAGGTTCATGGTGCCGCCCGCGTTCGGCGGGGTGCTGGTTCCTCCGCTGCCGCCGCTGCCTCCCCCGGAACCGCTGCCGCCGCCGGTGCTGCCGGACGAGCCGCCGGAGCTGCTGCTCCCGCCGGTGGTGCCGGAGCCGCCGGTGGTGCCGGAGCCGCCGCCCGAGGCGCCGCCGGTGACCGTCACCACGGTGCCGCCGTTGGTCCCGGCCGGGGCGCTGGACGAGGCGCCGCCCGACGGGCTGGGGCTCTTGCTGCCGCTGCCGGAGCTGGTGCCGCCGCCGGTGGAGGTCGTGCCGTCGTTGGACCCGCCGGAGCCGGTCGGCCCGGGTGTGATCGACGTCACCGGGTGCGAGGAGGAGGCGCCCGACGTCCCGGGTTTCTTCCCGCCCCCGCCGGGCAGCAACAGCCAGAGCAGCAGCACCAGTACGGCGAGGGCGACAATGAGCACGACCAGGCGCCGACGCCAGTAGATGGAGGACGGCAGCGGTCCGACGGGATTGCGCAGAGAAGGCACGAGCAAACCTTACGAGAGATCAACCCCCGCTCAGAGCAACACCGCCGTACCTGGGGCCCCTTCTTTCACATCATCGTCCTGATGGTCCGTTCGGATGGTTTCGCACGTCCGTTCCGGTTACCTCACCGTGACCGGGTGTGTGCGAGGATCGACGGCGCTATGCACGCCGATACCGAGACCCTCCGCCTGCACCGGGCCGTCCTCGCCTGGTACGCCGCCCACGCCCGTGAACTCCCCTGGCGGGAGCCGTCCGCGGGGCCCTGGGCGGTGATGGTCAGTGAGTTCATGCTGCAGCAGACCCCGGTGAAGCGGGTACTGCCCATGTACGAGGCCTGGATGGAGCGTTGGCCGACCCCGGCCGACCTCGCCGCGGCACCGTCCGGCGAGGCGGTACGGGCCTGGGGCCGCCTCGGCTATCCGCGGCGGGCGCTGCGGCTGCACGCGGCGGCGACGGCGGTCACCGAGCAGCACGGCGGGAAGGTGCCGGTCGACCACGCGGCGCTGCTGGCGCTGCCCGGCGTCGGCGAGTACACCGCTGCCGCGGTGGCCTCGTTCGCCCACCGGCAGCGGCACGCGGTGCTGGACACCAATGTCCGCCGGGTGTTCGCGCGGCTGGTCGACGGACGCGAGTACCCTCCGACCGCGACCACCGCGGCGGAGCGGCGCACCGCGACCGAGCTGCTGCCGGACGACCCGGAGACGGCGGCGGTCTGGGCGGTGGCGGTGATGGAGCTGGGCGCGCTGGTGTGCACGGCACGGGCCCCCGACTGCGGGGGGTGCCCGGTGGCGCGGGAGTGCGCGTGGCGGGCGGCGGGGTACCCGGCCCATGACGGGCCGGCCCGGAAGGGGCAGACCTACGCGGGAACGGACCGGCAGGCGCGGGGCAAGCTGCTCGCAGTGCTGCGGGAGGCCCATGAGGCGGTCCCGCAGAGCGCTTTGGACGCCGTCTGGGGGGATTCCGTCCAGCGGGGGCGGGCGTTGGACGGGTTGGTGGCGGACGGGCTGGTGGAGCCGGTCGCCCCGGGGGTCTACCGACTCCCCGGCTGAGCGGCTCTGCGTCGGCGGATGGCCTGTCGCGCAGTTCCCCGCGCCCCTATGGGTCTGCAACCGGCCCAGTTGCAACCAGCCAGGGGCGCGGGGAACTGCGTGAACAACCATGGACCTTGCCGCAGTCGGCCTCAGACCTCCACGGCCACCTGGGATTCCGCTTCCGAGGGCTTGGGAGTGGCGCGGAGCGGAACCTCCTGCAGGAAGACGGCGACAGCGATCCCAAGCACGCTGATGACCGCGCCCCAGAGGAAAATGCTGTGCACGCCGTTGGAGACCGCCTGGTCATAGGCCTCCCGGACCGGGGTCGGCAGACGGCTGAGCATGCCCGGGGTGAGTTGCGCGTGGCCCGCGATCGCCTGGCTGCCGTCGGGGCCGAGCCTGGAGGTCATGGTGTCGGTGACCCGGGAGCTGAACAGGGCGCCGAAGAGGGAGACGCCGAAGGAGCCGCCGATGGTGCGGAAGAAGGTGGAGCTGCTGGAGGCCACGCCGATGTCCCGGAGGGCCACGCTGTTCTGCGCGACCAGCATGGTGATCTGCATCAGGAAGCCCATCCCGGCGCCCAGCACGACCATGAACAACCCGGAGGTGAACCGGGTGGTGTGGGCGTCCAGCCGGGACAGCAGCAGCATGCCGGCCGTCATCACCAGGGTCCCGATGACGGGGTAGATCTTGTAGCGGCCGGTGCGGGTGACGGCCTGTCCGACGACCAGGGAGACGACCAGCATGCCGAGCATCATCGGCATCAGCAGCAGTCCGGAGTTGGTCGCCGAGGCCCCCTGCACGCTCTGCTGGTACAGCGGCAGGAAGGTGATCGCGCCGAACATGACGAAGCCGACCACGAAGCCCAGCGCGCAGATCAGGCTGAAGTTGCGGCTGCGGAAGACGTGCAGCGGCAGCACCGGCTCCTCGCCGCGGGCCGCCACCCGCTGCTCCACCCGGAGGAACCCGGCCAGCGAGACCGCCGCCAGCACCAGCATCCCGGCGACCTGCCAGGAGCCCCAGGCGTAGCTCTGGCCGCCCCAGGTGGTGACCAGGACCAGCGCCACGATGCCGACCGTGAGCAGCCCCGCGCCCAGGTAGTCGATGCGGGCGGTGGAGCGGATCTTCGGCAGGTGCAGGGTGATCGCGATGACGATCAGCGCCAGTGCGCCCAGCGGCAGGTTGATGTAGAAGATCCAGTGCCAGCTGAGGTGGTCGGTGATGGTGCCGCCGACCAGCGGTCCGCCGATCATCGCCACGGCCATCACGGCCGCGAACATGCCCTGGTACTTGCCGCGTTCGCGCGGCGGCACCAGTGCACCCATGATCGACATCACGCCGACGATCAGGCCGCCGGCGCCCAGCCCCTGCACGGCGCGGAAGACGATCAGTTCGTTCATGTTCTGCGAGAGCCCGGACAGCGCCGAGCCGACCAGGAAGATCACGATCGAGGCCATGAAGATGCCCTTGCGGCCGTAGAGGTCGCCGAGCTTGCCCCAGATCGGGGTGGAGGCCGTGGTCGCCAGGATGTAGGAGGTGACCACCCAGGAGAGGTGGTTGACGCCGCCCAGGTCGCCGACGATGGTGGGCATCGCGGTGCCCACGATCATGTTGTCCAGCATCGCAAGCAGCATCGCGATCAGCAGTCCGCTGAGCACGATCCGGATCTCCCGCGGGGTGCGGACGACCTGCGCGTCCGGATCGGGGGTGGGCTCCGGGTTCGGGTCGGCGTCGGCCTGGTCCCCCTGCTGTGGAATCTGGTCCTGAGCCATCCTTCTGCCTCCCGGTGCACGGACTTACCTGCCGACCGGCTAGTACCCTCGACAGCCGCACGGTAAGCTCACTTGGTGGAGGCCGTCAACCCACTTTTCGCCACCCCTGGCGGGACCTGCGCGAACGGCCGCTAACCTACGCGCAGAAGCACGGCACCCCTCCCTCACCGGACAGGCAATCAGGCGGAGCGATGACCACCCAGACACCTCGCGGGGACACCCGGGCGCGAATCCTCGACGTCGCCCTGGAGCTGTTCGCCGAGCACGGGTACGAGAAGACCTCACTGCGCGAGATCGCCGACCGCCTGGGCGTCACCAAGGCGGCGCTGTACTACCACTTCCGGACCAAGGAGGACATCCTCTCCGGGATCGTGGACACCATGAGCGCCCCCATCGAGGCCACCATCGCGTGGGGCCGGGACCAGCCGTACAGCCCCGCGCTGCGGGAGGAGATCATCCGCCGCTTCACCGAGGGCATGCAGTCGCGGCAGCCGCTGCTGCGGTTCTTCCACGAGAACCAGCCGACCATCCGCGAGCTGAAGGTCGGCAACCGCTTCAAGGACCTGATGTTCGCGCTCACCCAGCTGATGCTGGGCCCCGAGCCGACCTTCGAGGACCGGCTGCGCGCCTCGATCTCGCTGATGTCCGTCAATGTCGCCCAGTTCGTCGGCGAGGCCTGCGCCCAGGATCCGGAGGCGTCCGTCGGACTGCCGGACGCGGAGGGGCGCCGCGAGATCGCGCTGCGGGTGGCACTGGACGTCGCCGACCGGATCGGCCGACCGGGAGCGGCCTGAGCACCGGTCAGAAGTCGCCGACGCCCTTCGCCCGCAGGTACGCCAGCGGGTCGACGTCCGCGCCGTAGACGTCGCTGGTGCGGATCTCGAAGTGCAGATGCGGTCCGGTGGAGTTGCCGGTACTGCCGGACAGCCCGAGCCTGTCGCCGGCCCGGACCTGCTGACCGGCCGTCACCTCGAAGGCCGACAGGTGCGCGTAGAGCGCGTAGCGGCCGTCGGAGAGCCGCACCACCACGGTGTTGCCGTAGCTGGTCCGCCGGCCGGCCGAGACCACGGTGCCGTCGCCGACCGCGACCACGGCGGTGCCGCTGTCGACGGCGAAGTCGGTGCCGGTGTGGTACCCGGCTGCGTACTGGCTGTCGGCGACGCCGTAGGCCTCGCTCAACGACGCGCCGGGAACAGGAGCCGACCACTGCGCCCGCCCTGGAGCGGCGACTGCCGCGGCCTGCTTCACCGTGGCGGCGTACTTCCTGGCGGCGGCCCGGTCGCTGGAGACCCGCCCGGCCGACGTCTTCGCGCCGCTCTGCGCCGTCCGGGTCGCGGCCGCGGCGGCCGTCTGCCGGCCGGCACCCGACGCCACGGTCGCCATGGCGGGCCCCCCGATCGCCGCCAGGGCCAGCGCGCCGGTCGTGGCCAGCGCCATCAGGGCCGCACGGCCGCGCGCATGCCGACGGTGGTGGGCATGCCGACGGCCGTGCGCATGCCGACGGTGGTGGGCGTGCCGACCGCTGCGGGCGTGCCTAGCATGGGCGCTGTGCATCAGGGGTTCGACCTCGTCCTGTCTCGGACCGTCTCAGCGGCAGTTCCGGGCGCCGGCCGGGGAGGGCTCCCTTATTCCGGACCAGTAGGAGATTAGGGGACTTCTGCCTCGATACGCTGAATTGCCACTGATGCCGCTTGTGTCCGGTTACGTCGTTGACCACTACTCCGGCCGGGATCACCGGGCCGCCACCGTGAGAAGGGCCACAGACCCCCGGGGCCGCGTTCCACCGGCATCCCGGCTGTGCCAGTCTCGGAGCCCTTATCCGGCACCGTGCACCTGCTCCCTCCCCTCAGACAGGAGCGCCACCGTGACCCTCCAGCTCAAGCCCGGGACTTCCTGGGACGACACCTACGCCCGCTGCCTGGCCGCCGCGCCCGAGGCGTTCACCCCCGACCGGCTGCTGAACCTGGTCCGCGGCGACTGGCACGCCGTCGGCACCCCCGGCGAGCACACCACCCCGTTGGACGGCACCCCGATCCCCGGACCGCCGCGGGTCGGCGTCGAGGAGGCGGCGGCCGCCGTCGACTTCGCCGTCGCCGAGCACCGCGGCTGGTCGGCGACCCCGCTGGACGAGCGCAGGGCCAGGGTGCTGGCCGCCGTCGAGGCGCTGGCCGGGCAGCGCGACCTGCTGGCCATGCTGCTGGTCTGGGAGATCGGCAAGCCCTGGCGGCCGGCCTGCGCCGATGTGGACCGTGCGCTGGACGGGGTGCGCTGGTACCTGGAGCACATCGAGCGTCAGCTCGGTGCGCGGGCCGCGTTGCCGGGTCCGGTCTCCAACATCGCCAGCTGGAACTACCCGATGAGCGTCCAGGTGCACGCCGAGCTGGTGCAGCTGCTGGCCGGGAACGCGGTGATCGCCAAGACGCCGTCCCAGGGCGGCTTCCACTGCCTCACGCTGGCGCACGCGCTGATGCGCCGCGCCGGTCTGCCGGTCACCCTGCTCTCCGGCACGGGTGCGAAGATCGCCGACTCGCTGATCCGCTCCCCCGGCCTGGGCGCGCTCGCCTTCGTCGGCGGCCGGGCCAACGGCCGCCGCGCCGCCACCTCCCTGGCAGACCTGAACCGGCGCCACTTCCTGGAGCAGGAGGGCCTCAACACCTGGGGTGTCTGGGACTACAGCGACTGGCCGGCCCTGGCCGCACATCTGCGCAAGGGCTTCGAGTACGCCAAGCAGCGCTGCACCGCCTATCCGCGCTACGTGGTGCAGCGCAGGCTCTTCCCGGGGTTCCTGGAGACCTATCTGACCGTCCTCGGCAATCTGCGCTTCGGCCACCCGCTGGCCGTCGCCGACCCCGGGGCGGCGCTGCCCGAGCTGGACTTCGGCCCGGTGATCCACGCCGCCAAGGCCGCCGAGCTGACCCGGCACTTCGACGACGCGGTGGTCGCCCGCGCCGTCCCGCTGCACCGGGGGTCGCTGGCCGACGGCAGCTTCCTGCCCGGCCAGGACCTGGGCGCCTACATCGCCCCGGCGAGCGTGCTCGACCCGCCGCCCAACTGGGCGCTGCACCACTCCGAGCCGTTCGGGCCGCTGGACTCGGTGGTGCTGGTGGACACCGAGTCGGAGCTGCTGGCCGCGATGAACGCCGGCAACGGATCGCTGGTCGCCAGCATCGCCACCGACGACGCCGACTTCGCCGCCAGGATCGCCCCGGACCTGCTGGCCTTCAAGGTCGGCATCAACAAGCCGCGCTCACGCGGGGACCGCGAGGAGGTCTTCGGCGGCCTGGGCGCCTCGTGGAAGGGCGCGTTCGTCGGCGGCGACCTGCTGGTCCAGGCGGTCAGCCACGGCCCCGAGGGCGACGAGGAGAAGCTCTACGGCAACTTCCCCGACTACTCGCTCTACCCGGCCAGATGATCAGCCTGCTTTCTGTCCCATCCGCCTGTTGACCCGTCAGTAACTTCGTGTGACGCTCCTCAATGTGCCCTGCACCACCCGGCAACGCACAGGACGAGGAGCGCCTCGATGTCGACCCACCCCCTCTACACCGTCCCGGTCGCCGAAGGAACCTGGACCGTCCCCGCGTCCGGCGCGGCCCGGTTCAACTGGGAGTACGACGACGGCCGGGACCGCTTGCTCGCCCTGTACCAGAAGGGCAAGGACAAGCAGTGGGACGCGGTCAAGCGGATCGACTGGTCCCTGGAGGTCGACCCCTACGACCCGCTGGGGCTGCCGGACGAGGCCATGGCCATCCACGGCACCAAGTACTGGGACAGGTTCAGCTCCAAGGAGCGGGCCGACCTGCGCCGGCACTACGCCTCCTGGCAGTTCAGCCAGTTCCTGCACGGTGAGCAGGGCGCGATGGTCTGCGCGGCCCGGATCGTCGAGTCGGTCCCCGACCTGGACGCCAAGTTCTACTCGGCGACGCAGACCATGGACGAGGCCCGGCACGCCGAGCTCTACTCCCGCTTCCTGCACGAGAAGATGGGGATGCTCTACCCGATCAACGACAACCTCCAGGCGCTGCTCGGCGACACCCTGCGCGACTCCCGCTGGGACATGCCCTACCTCGGCATGCAGGTGCTGATCGAGGGCCTGGCGCTGGCCGCCTTCGGGCTGCTCCGGGACACGACCACCAAGCCGCTGCCCAAGCAGCTGCTGGCGTACGTGATGCAGGACGAGGCCCGGCATGTGGCGTTCGGGCGGATGGCGCTGCGCGACTACTACGCCGGCCTGTCCGCGGCGGAGCTGGCCGAGCGCGAGGAGTTCGTGATCGAGGGCTGCTACCTGATGCGGGACCGGCTGCGGGGGGTCGAGGTGCTGACCAACTTCGGCATCCCGCTGAAGGACGCCGAGGACATCAGCGAGCAGAGCGAGTACCTGCAGTTCTTCCGCAAACTGCTGTTCTCCCGGATCGTGCCCTGCGTCAAGGACATCGGGCTGTGGGGGCCGCGGCTGCAGCAGGCCTACGTCGACATGGGCGTGCTGGAGCTGGGCGACTCCAACCTGGACCTGCTGATGCGGCAGGACGAGGAGATCGCCGAGAAGCTGGACGCCGAGCGCTTCGCCGCCGAGGAGGCGGCCCGGGTGTCGGAGGTCGAGGAGGCGATAGCCGAGGGCGCGGTCGAGGCCGCCGGCAACAGCTCCTGACCGATCATCAGACCGGCACCAAGTTATCCACAGGGCGGATGTGCGGATCACCGCCGCACCCGGCACGCTCGACCCATGACTCATTCCGCAGCGGTGCAGGCGCACCGCACCCTCGATGTCGTCGCCCGCCGCCAGGGAGGCGTGGTGCTGGCCCGGCAGGCCCTGGAGGCAGGGCTGCCCAGGGACCAGATCCGCTCCCTGGTCCGGCAGGGCCGCTGGGCGGCGATGCACCACGGGGTGTACCTGACCACCCCGCCCACGGCGCGCGGCCCCGGCGGCCGGCCGCCGCTGCTGGCCCGGGCCTGGGCGGCCCATCTGCGCTGCGGGCCCACCAGCGTGGTCGGCCTCGGGGCGGCGGCCCGGCTGCTGCGGCTGCGCGGGCTGGCGTCCGAGCCGCCGCATGTCGACGTCTATCTCCCACGCGGCCGCCATCCCCGTCCCGACCTGCGGTTACGGCTGCACCTGGCGGCACTGGGCCCGGGTGAGGTGGTGCAGCGCCGCGGGCTGCCGCTGACCTCAGTGCCGCGCACCCTGGCCGACCTGCTGCTGCGGCTGCCCGAGGAGCAGGGGCTCGGCCTGCTGGACTCGGCGCTGCACCAGGGCCTGCTCACCGACCTCGGCGCGGTCGACCGGGCGCTGCGCTACCGGCCGCGGGCCGATCCGGCCCGCACGCTGCTGCCGCTGGCGGACGGAAGGGCCGCGGCCCCGCTGGAGTCCGCCGTACGGCTGGACTGCGTCCGCGGTGGGGTCGCCCCGGACCAGCTCCAGGTGGCCCGGTCGGCGTTCTGCTGGCACCGCGGGCTGCGCCGCCCGCTGCTCGGCGAGGTCTGCGGCCGACGTGACGGGCCGGCCCGCTCGCACCGCGACGGCCGACCGCTGCTCCGCTTCACCTGGGCGGACGTCGCCGAACCCGGGGGCGCGGCCGCGCTGGTGCGCGCGGCGCTGGACGAGCTGCGGGTCAGCCGGGGTCCCGGTCCCCCGGGTCCCCCTGCGCAGGCGGCACCGGATCCGCGCCCGGACCAACGCGCGGATCCACCTCCGGCGCCGGGGCCGGCTTCCGCCGACCGAACCAGCCCGCCACCGCGGCTGCGACCAGATCGGCCACCATCGTCAGCACCCTGGAGACCAGGGCCAGCGCCGTGGCCCGACCCACGTCCATGACCGGGGAGAGCATCGCGACCAGGATCACCTCGCGCACCCCGGCCCCGGCCGGGGCGAAGATGACCAGGAAGCCCGCGCTCCAGGCGAAGGCGAATCCGCCGACGGCGGGTGCCAGCGACTTCACCATGGGCGCGCCCATGCCCACCGCCAGGATCCAGATCTGCAGCCCGGTCAGCGCCCAGTACAACAGCGACCAGCACAGCGACAGGGCGACGGTCCGGCCGGAGACCCGGTGCTCCAGGGCCGGGCGGCGGGCCAGCCTGAGCAGCCGGTCCAGCAGCGGGTTGAGCAGCCGGGGGTGCAGCGCGGCCAGGATCACCGGGACGGCCAGGAACGCCCAGCCGTAGCCGCCGGTCGATCCGCCCTGCAGGAAGGGCAGCGCGCAGGCCGTGCAGAGCAGCCCGCTGGCGAGGGAGACCAGCATCGCGAGCGCGGCCGAACTCGCCGAGCGGCGCGGCGGGATCCGGTACGCCCGGCCGAGGTCCATCTGCGCCACCACGGACCACACCGAACCCGGGAGGTACTTGCCGAGCTGGCCCACGAAGAACACCTGCGACGCCCCGCGCAGCGGCGGCCGGGAGCCGAAGCCCGCCAGCAGCGTCCGCCAGGCCTGCATGCTCGTCAGCGACGCCAGCAGCAGGGCGGCGAGCGCTCCGGCCAGAGCCGCCCAGCCGAGTTGCGACAGCCCGGACTTGACCTCGCCCCAGCGCGAGGCCAGCGCGTAGCCGCCGAGCCCGACCGCCGCCAGCACGAAGACCACCCGGACGACCCGGCCCATCGGACCCTTGTTCATGACGCCCCGCAGCCGTCCGACCCAGCCCGTCCGAACCCCGCTGTCCGGAGTGCGGGTGCGCTGGGACAGGTCGCGCTCAGCTTCGTTGACTGCGGGGTCGGGCATGCGGGGAGCATAACCGTCGGAGCTGTGGCCGGGCCCGACCGCCGGCCCACGCGCTCCCGTGCCCGGGGACCGGGGTGGACGCGGGTGCGGATGCGGCACCGGTTCGGCTCCGTCCCGGCGACGGTCAGGCCTGTGCGGTCGCGGTGGCGCTGCGGCGGGCGCGGACGACCAGTCCGGTGCCCTTCTCCGGGAACGCCCGCTGGAGCAGTCGGAACGGGTCGGTGCCCAGCCGGATGGCCGCGCCGCGCAGCCGGCCGCTCGGCTGGAACAGCCGGCCGGAGCCTGCGGTGCGCTCCTCGATCGAGGTGTCCGCGGCGCGGGCCAGCCGGCGCCTGCCGATGGCGTTGCGGATGCCCTCGAGGACGAAGCCCAGCCCCGCGCCGCAGTGCAGCACCTCGACGTCCTCGAACCCGGCGCTGTGCAGCAGCCCGGTCAGGCCGGCCGGGTCGTAGCGGCGGAAGTGCCCCACCAGCTCGTCCCAGGCGCCGAACCGGTCCTGGTAGGCCGGCACCGACAGCAGCAGCCACCCGCCGGGCTTCACCTTCTCGGCGAACTCCGCCAGCGCCGCCTTGTCGTCCTCCAGGTGCTCCAGCACCTCGAAGGCGCACACCATGCCGAACTGCTGGTCGCCCAGCTCCTTGGCCATCAGGTTCTTCACCCGGCCCCGGCCGACCGCGGCCACCCGCCCGCTGGCCACGCTGTACGAGGTCTCGTCCGGCTCGATCCCCAGGTAGTCGTCGTAGCGCAGCGCGAGCCGCGCTCCCACGGCGCCCTGCCCGCAACCGATCTCCAGGACGTCGGTCACCCCGTCGGGCAGCAGCCGGGAGATCGCGTCGTACCTGAGCCAGGTGTTCGGCATCAGCGGTGCGACCGCGTCCATGACCGGCGCCGATCCCGGACGGTCTCCCGTCGTCCTGGCGTCCATAGCAACCCCTCAAGCGCTGACATCAAGTCGACCGCGGTCACTCTAGCCCGTTCGGAACGGCCGCTGCGAGTGTCGAATTGCCATACGGAGGCTGAACTTCCGGTCCCGCCTCGGCCGTGCCGCCGGGTGCCCTACTGTTCGTCCCATGCGCGTTCTGGTCTTCGGCACCTATGACACGTCCTCGCACCCCCGGGTCGGCATCATCGCCGACGGGCTGCGCTCCCACGGCATGGACGTGCAGGAGTGCAACGTCCCGCTGGGCCTGGACACCGCGGGCCGGGTGGCCATGCTGGCCCAGCCCTGGCGGGTGCCGCTGCTGCTGCTCCGGCTGGCCTCGCGCTGGTGGCGGCTGGCCCGGACGGCGCGGCGGATGCCGCGGCCGGACGTGGTGCTGGTCGGCTACCTCGGCCACTTCGACGTGCGGCTGGCCCGGCTGCTGTTCCGGCGCACCCCGATCGTGCTGGACCACCTGATCAGCGCCGGCGACACGGCCCGGGACCGCAGGCTGTCCGGCGGCGGCCTCAAGCAGGTGCTGCTGCAGGCCATCGACTCGGGCGCGCTGAAGGCCGCCACGGTGGTCGTGGTGGACACCGAGGAGCACCGGCAGGCGCTGCCCGAGGCCGACCGGGAGCGCGCCCTGGTGGTCCCGGTCGGCGCGCCCGACTACTGGTTCGAGGCGGGCGCCGCGGCCGCCGCGGCCCGCGACGCGGAGAACGCCCGGAACGCCCGGAACGCCGGAACGGTCGCAGACGCCGCCCCCGCCCCGCTGAGCGCGGTCTTCTACGGCCTGTTCACCCCGCTGCAGGGCGCCGCGGTCATCACCGCGGCCCTGGCCGACCTGGACGGCGTGCCGGTCGAGCTGACGATGATCGGGCACGGCCAGGACTCCGAGGCGGCCCGCGGCGCCGCACCGGCCGACGCCTCTGTCCGCTGGCTGGACTGGGTGCCAGCCGCCGAACTGCCCGCCGTGGTGGCCGCCCACGACGTCTGCCTGGGCATCTTCGGCACCGGCCCCAAGGCGCTGCGGGTGGTCCCCAACAAGGTCTTCCAGGGTGCCGCGGCCGGCTGCGCGCTGATCACCTCCGACACCGAGCCGCAGCGGCGCGAGCTGGGCGCCGCTGCGCTGCTGGTGCCGCCGGGCGACCCGGAGGCGCTGGCCGCGGCGCTGCGCGGGCTCGCCGAGGACCGGGCGGAGCTGGACCGGATGAAGCAGGCGGCCCGCTCCGCGGCCGAGGACCGCTTCGGCCCGGCGGAAGTGGTCCAGCCCTTGGTGGACCTGCTCACCAAGGGCTGAACCAGCGGGCTGAACGCGAGAGCTGAACCCCGGTCAGTCCTGCCTGGACCGCACGATCAGGTCGGCCAGCAGCGCCAGCGAGGCGATCAGCAGGCCGGTGATGAAGATCAGCACCGTGTTGACGGCGAACCGCACCGGGTGCTCGACCATGTCGTACACCCCCTTGGCGAGGCCGATGCCGATCAGCCACAGGGCGAGCGGCATCAGCACCTTGAGCGGGTTGAAGTACATCACCATGCGCAGGACTTGGAGGATGTACCGGTAGGCGTCCTTGACGAACCTGAACTTGGACTTGCCCGCCCTTTTGGCGTAGTCGATCGGCAGGTAGCTGATGTCGTGCTGATTCGAAAGGAATGCCAGGGTGATCGTTGTGACGCAGGAGAAACCGGGCGGCAGCAGTCGAAGATACGGAAGCGCAATCTCCCGTCGCATTGCTCGCAACCCGGAGTTAAGGTCCGGGATACGTTGGCCGGCCAGTTTTTCGGCGATCTTCCTGACAACCCATTTGGCGGGTACGCGGAGAATCTTGTGCGAGCCCTCCTCGGAGGTGCGGGCGCCGACGACCTGGTCGATACTGCCGTCCTCGTCGAGCATCCGGACCAGCTCCGGGATGCGCTCGTTGGGGTAGGTCATGTCCGCGTCGGTCCAGACCACGATCTCGCCCCGGGCCATCTGCGAGCCGATCCGGCGCACGGTCCCGGCCCCGCCGTTGCGGCGGAACGCGATCGCCCGCACGTTCGGAAACTCCAGCTCTGCCTGCTGGATCACCTTGAGGGTGCCGTCCGTGGAGCAGTCGTCGACGGCCAGCAGCTCGTAGGTGTAGCCCGACTCGTCCATCGCCTGGCTGATCCGCGTCAGCTCCAGCAGGAGGTGGGGTTCCTCGTTGTAGCAGGGCAGGACGATAGAGACGTGCGGCCGGTCGGAGGCGTCCGCCTGGTCGGCGTGGTCGGCCTCGGCGGCCTTGACGGCCTCCGGCTCGGCCTCCTCGAAGGAGCGGCCGGGATCGGTGAGCATCACGCTGGGTATTCCTCTCGGGGGCCCCCGGCCCGAATACGCTCGGAGGCGAAGATTAAGGAGTGCCATGCATCCCCCCGGACAGCAGCCCATACGCTATCCAGCGGCGGTGGGGTTTGGCTATCCTCTCATTTTTCCGTGGTGATCGACTTCACGGCCATTCCTGTGAATCAATTGTGGGGACCCCTCACGGGACTCCGGCAGACGTCTCCCCTAAGCTCACCCCTATCCTCTGGAAGCCAGTGCCGCCGGCACCCTCCCGACCGCGACGTACCTGCCTGGGACAACGATGCTTCGACGCCGTAATCCGCCACGCCCGCTGAGCGTGCTGGCAGTGCTCGCCGCTGTGCTCTTCGCCCTCTGGGGCATCGGGGGTCAGCTGGCCGGCAACTCGACGCTGACCGCGACCGACGAGATGGTCGCCTCCAGTCCCTGGTCCGACGCCGGGCTCACCGGGCCGCCCACGCACAACTGGCTGCTGGACGACACCTACACCTCCGAGCTGCCCTCGACCATCCTGTTCAAGCAGGAGCTGGCCAACGGCGAGGGCACCGGCTGGAACCCCTACGAGGCCGGTGGCACCAACCTCGGCAATGTCCCCAACCAGGCCCTGCTGTCGCCGCTGACCATCCCGTACTACCTGCTGCCGACCTGGATCGCCCCCGCCTACGGGCGGCTGTTGGAGATCGTCTGCGCCGTCGCGGGAAGTTTCCTGTTCCTGCGCAGGCTCCGGGTCTCCCCCGCCGCCGCGGTCACCGGCGGCCTGGTGTTCGCCGGCAGCGCCTTCATGGTGTCCTGGGTGGGCTTCCCGCAGACCAGGGTGGCGGCCTTCATCCCGGTGCTCTTCTGGACCCTGGAACGGCTGATCCAGGAGCGCAGGGTGCGCGATGCGGCCCTGGTCGCGGTGCCCGTCGCCTCACTGCTGCTGGGCGGCTTCCCCTCGGTGACGTCCTACGCGCTGCTGACCGCCGGCGTGTACACCCTGGTCCGGCTGCTCGCCGAGTACAGGTCCACGCCGCGGCGGCTGCTCCTCACCGCGCTCGGCGCGCTGGGCGGGACGGCGGCCGGCGCCGGCCTGGCGATGTTCCAGATGGTGGGCTTCCTCTACTTCTACCCGACCTGGCTGGTCGAGGGGCGTGAGCAGACGCCGCAGATGCACCTGGCCGCCGTCAACCTGCTGGAGTCGTTCAGCCCCTGGGTCTTCGGCACCGCCAACGCCACCCAGCTGCCGATGTTCATCCTGCAGCCCAACCTCGTCGAGGCCATGTCGTACATCAGCGCCGCCGCGGTGGTGCTGGTCCTCGTCGCCTTCGCCATGCCGCGCCGGGGCCGGGCGCTGCTGCCGCGCGGCACCTGGGCGCTGCTGTTCGCGCTGTCCGCGGGCTGGGGCGTGCTGATCTACGTCGGCGGCGCGCCGCTGGAGCTGGTGCAGCGGATGCCGGTGGCGCGTGCCCTGTTCGCCGCCAACTTCATCGGCCGGGCCCGCAGCGTCCTCGACTTCCTGCTCGCCGTCCTCGCCGCGGTCGGCTTCGACCTGCTGCTGCGCCGCCGGTCCGAGCTGCCCCGGCTGACCGGCCGGGCGGCGCTGCTCCGGCACTGGCCCTACGTGCTGGGCGCGGGCCTGCTGGCGGCGGGTGCCGTCCTGGTGGTCCTCGGCCACCATGACGTGGCGGCCACCGGGGACAAGGTGTCCAAGGACGCCTTCACGCACCATCTGCTGATCGGCGCGCTGATGCTGGTGGCCGCCGGCGCCTGCGCCCTGGTGCTGCGGCTGGTACGGCGGCCCGACCCGCTGTCAGGCGGCAGGCCGCCGCTGCGCGTCCTGCGCTTCGCCGCCGCGGCCGCGCTTCCGCTGCTGGTGGCCGCCCAGGGCGGGGCCTACATGTCGGCGTACTACGCCAAGTCCAGCACCAAGGCCTTCTACCCGGAGACCGACACCCACCAGTACCTGGCTGCCAACCTGGGCGGCCAGCGGTTCGCCAGTTCGATGACAGGCATGGTGTTCGGCACCAACGCCGCCTACGACCTGCGCTCGGTCAACGGCCACACCTTCATCAACGCCGCCTTCGCCCCGCTGGTCCAGCAGATCCCCGACGACCCGATCTTCTTCGAGACCTACATCGACTTCCAGGGCACCCACGACCAGGCGGTCAGCCCGGTGCTGGACCTGCTGGGCACCAAGTACTTCGTGACCGCCCCGAGCGACCCCGTGCTCGGCAACGAGGTGGACGTCGCCACCGACGGGACCACGACCACGCTCCAGCCCGGCACCACGGTCACCGTCCCGGTCCCCGGGACCGGTCCGCTGCGCGGCGTCGGCGTGTGGCCGACCGACGTGCCGGTGGTCGACAAGGACTCCACCCTCGAAGTAGTGATCAAGGACGCCTCCGGCAGGACGGTCTCCAGCAGCAGCCGGCTCATCAACACCATGACCCAGAACATCCTGTTCAGCGTCCCGGTCGCCGCGGACACCGTGGCCGCCGGCACCGTCCTGACCGCCAGCCTCACCGTGCACGGGTCGACCCCGCTCACCGTCGGCGCCGACCGGGGCGCACTCGCCCTCTCCACCATCCGGAGCGAGGACGACGGACTGCGGCTGGTCCGCGTCCAGGACTCCGCGATCTACCTGCGGCTGAACGCCCAGCCGCGGATCCGCTGGGCGTCCACCGCCACGGTCGTCCCGGACCAGGAGACGCGACTGGCGCTGCTCTCCTCGGGCACCGTCGGCGCGGACCAGGTCGTGCTCGACTCCCCCGGTCCGGCCGCCTCCGGGCAGCCCGCGAGCGTGGACGTCACCCACGACGGCACCGACACGGTCACCACCGAGGTCGACGCCAAGGGCGCCGGCTACCTCGTGGTCGCCGACGCCGACCAGTCCGGCTGGGTCGCGACGGTGGACGGCAGGTCCGCCGCCCTGCTCCCGGCCGACCAGGGCCTGGTGACGGTGGCCGTGCCGGCCGGGAAGCACACCGTCACCGTGCGCCTGGCGCCGCCGCACGCCACCCTCGGCAACGCCGTCAGCATCGCCACCGCCGTCCTGCTGCTGCTGGCCGTGGGCGCCGAGGCCTGGTGGCTGCGCCGCCGCCGGAACGCCTGAGGCCGCCGCCGGGCCGCCGGGGGCGGGGTGAGCTGCCCGAACTGCTGACGGGGGACGCGGACCTGTCGTACCGTCGGATCTCCAGCTCACGCCGCCCCCGGGGGATCCGTGTCCGACTTCAGCGAGATCGAACTCGCCACCGCAGTCCGCGCCATCCGTGAACAACTGGTCCAGGCCGCCCGGGACGGGGCCGACTCCCCGATCCGCTTCGAGGTAGGACCGGTGCAGATGGACTTCGCGGTGGAGCTGCGCCGGGAGGCCGGTGCCAGCGGCGGGGTGAAGGCCTGGGTGCTCAGCGCCGGGGCCGAGGCCAAGGCCTCCCGGGGCAGCACCCACCGGGTGTCCTTCACCCTCACGCCCAAGGACGCGACCACGGGCGGGCCGGTCGAGGTCGGCGAACCGCGGCCCGGCGGCACCTCGCGGTTCGGCGCCGGCGGCTGAGATGGCGACACACCCGCAGCGGGAGCGGATAGCCGCGGTCCAGGGTGCGGGCCAGGGCACGGGCTACCTGCTCACGCCCTGGCTGGTGCTGACGGCAGCACACCTCGTCGACGACGAGGCGCCGACCACCGTGGTCGTCCCCGACGGCACCGGTCCGCAGCGCTGCGCCACCGTGTGGAGCCGCTACGACGAGCAGTGCGACGCGGCCCTGCTGGTGTCCGCGCGGGAGCTGGTCCCGCCGGACGCCTTCCGGGAGTTCAGCACCCTGGTCTGGGGCCGGGTCGAGGACCTGGCCCCGATCCCCGGGGCGCAGGCCGTCGGCTACCCCCACGTCCAGCGCGACGCCCACGGCGAGCTGGACGCGGAGCAGCTGGTGGGCACGCTCAAGCCGGGGTCCGGCCTGCTGCGGCACCGCCAGGTGCTGGACAGCCTGCACGGAGCGCCCACCGGGCGGGCCGACGGCGGCTCACCCTGGGCCGGCTTCTCCGGGGCGGCCGTCTTCGCCGAGAACCGCCTGGTCGGCGTGGTCCGCGCGGACCCGGCCCAGTGGCGGCACGGACGCCTGGAGCTCACCCCGGCTGCGGCCGTCCTCGACTCGCCCTCGTTCAAGTCCACCTGCGACCGCAACAACCTGGTCCTGGCCTGGGCGGACATCCGGCGCCCCGTCGACGACTTCGAGGAACGCCTCCGGGCCTTCGTGGTCAAGCAGTCCAGCACCCTGCACATCATCGGCCTGAGCCGGGGCGGCGACGACGAGGACTTCTGGCCGCTGGACACCAGCTACCTCAGCCTGGAGCTGCTCGGCTCCCCCGCCGAGGGGCCCGACGACCAGGGACCGCTGGCCCAGCGGGCCGAGCACGCCCTGGCCGGGCACCGCCGGGTACTGGTCCGCGGCGCGGCCGGCTCCGGCAAGACCACCCTGCTGCAGTGGCTGGCCACCAGTGCCGCCCGGCGCGAACTGCCGCCCTCGCTGGCCGAGTCGGACGACTGCGTACCGCTGCTGATCCGACTCCGCGCGGTGGCCCGGCGCGATGAGCTCCCCGGCCCGGAGGAGTTCCTGGCCGCCGTCGCCAAACCGCTCAGCGGCAGCGCCGGCGCGGCCGGCTGGGTCACCGCGCAACTCGCCGCCGGACGCATCCTGCTGCTGGTGGACGGGGTGGACGAGGTCCCCGAGGCGGACCGGGCCCGGACCCGCCGCTGGCTGCTCGACCTGCTGGACGCCTACCCCGACTGCCGCTACGTGGTCACCACCCGCCCCGCCGCCGTCCGCGAGGGCTGGCTCACCCAGGCGGGCTTCACCGAGCTGGAACTGCTGCCGATGGGCCGCGACGACGTCTCCGCCTTCATCGGCAAGTGGCACAGCGCCGCCGGGGACGACCCCCGGCTCCAGGACTGGTGCGAGACGCTGCGCTCCGCCGTGGTCACCAAGCAGGACCTGGGCCGGCTCGCCGACAGCCCGCTGATGTGCGCGCTGATCTGCGCGCTCAACCGGGACCGCAACGGCTACCTCCCCGAGGGCCGGATGGAGCTCTACGCCGCCGCCCTGGAGATGCTGCTGGTCCGCCGCGACCGCGAGCGCGGCATCCTGGGCCAGGACGGCTTGCGGCTGACGGTCGATCAGCAGGTGCAGCTGCTGCAGCGGTTGGCCTACTGGCTGGCCAGGAACGGAGCCGTGGAGATCGAGCGCGGGCTGGCCGTCCGCAAGCTGGAGGAGGTCCTCCCGGCCATGCCGGCCATCACCGTCGACGCCGAGGCGGTGCTGCACCACCTGCTGGTCCGCAGCGGACTGCTGCAGACGCCGACGGCCGAGAGCGTCTGCTTCGTGCACCGCACCTTCCAGGACTACCTGGCCGCCAAGGCCGCGGTCGAGGACGAGGACTTCGGCCTGCTGGTCGGCAACGCCCACGACGACCAGTGGCACGACGTGATCCGGATGGCGGTCGGCCACGGCCGCCCGCGCGAGCGGGCCAGGCTGCTGCGCGACCTGCTGCGCAAGGCCGACGCCGACGACGACCTCGGGCTCTGCCTGCTCGCGGCCAGCTGCCTCGAACACGCGACCGAACTCGAACCGGCCGTCCGGCAGGAGGTCACCGAGCGCACCGCCCCGCTCATCCCGCCCCGCGACAGCGAGGCCGCCCGGGACCTGGCCACCATCGGTCCGCTGATCCTCGGACTGCTGCCCGGCCCGGAGGGCCTGGACGCCAGGACCGCCTACTCCGTGGCGGTCGCCGCCACCACCGTCGCCACCAGCCAGGCCATCCCGCTGATCGCCCGGTTCGCCGACCACCCCTCGACCACCGTGCGCGGCCAGCTCACCTTCGCCTGGGGCCGCTTCGACACCCGGGAGTACGGCGAGCGGGTCATCGCCAAGCTGACCTACCACGACAGCTTCCGATTCGTCGTCAGATCCCGGGAGCAGCTGGAGTTCCTGCTGACCCTGGGCCATCGGCCGAACATCGAGTGCGCCGGACCGCTGACCATGGACGACCTGGCCCTGCTCCCGCCCGGGCTGGACCACCTGCGGCTGCACGACATCCCCAACCCGATCGACGTCGACGCGGTGCTGCGCCGCACCGGGGCCCGCAACTTCTGGCTCAGCGACTGCAGTTCCCCGATCGACCTCGGCCCGATCCCCCGCCACCCGGTGGAGGAGCTGTACCTGCACACCAACACCGAGCTGCGGAACGCCGACGCCCTGGCCACCGCCGCAACCGTCCGGGAACTGGGCATCGTCAGCGAGACCCCGATCCCCGGCCTGGCCCTGCCGCCCGGTCTGACCCGTCTCCACATCGGCCGCTACGAGACCGGCCCCGGCTTCTGGGAGCAGCTGGGCTCCGTCGCCGGACTGCGCCACCTGGCCTTCGACGCGTCCCGCACCGGCGAGCACCAACGGGAGCCGCTGCAGGACCTGGGAGGGCTGCGCCGGCTCCGGATCACCCACGAGGACCTCGCCACCCTGCCCCGGCAGCGCCCGCTCCCGCAGACCACCGAACTGGAACTGCTGCTCCCGACCGGCCTCGACCACCTCCCCGAGCTCGCCCGGGTCTACCCGGGCCTGCGCCGGCTGTCCCTGGTCCAGGAAGGCCCGGAGCCTCCGGACGAGACCGTGCTCAACGGCGAATTCGGCGAGCTGCACGACTGCCAGGTCGAGATCCAGTGCTACTCGCCCCCGGTACCGCTCTCGATCTTCGGTATCGGCCAGAGCGCCTCCCCCACCGAGGTCCGCCGGTTCACCATCCCCTGAGCCCCGAGCCCTGTGCCCTGTGCCCCGAGCCCTGCGCCCAGAGCCCCGGGCCCACCGGCGGCGCCGGCCGACAGCCACAAGGCAGGGGCCCGGCCCCCTCTCGGGGAACCGGGCCCTGCCTGCGTTCGGTGCGGATCAGCCCTTGCTGAGGTCCGGGCCGCTGGCGGCGACCGGCGGGGCGTCGGCCACCGGGACCTTGTCGGCGCCGGTGAAGGTGAACTTGGCGTTCTTGCCCTCACCCTCGACGTCGACCAGGACGATGTGGCCGGAGCGCAGCTCGCCGAAGAGGATCTTCTCCGAGAGCACGTCCTCGATCTCGCGCTGGATGGTGCGGCGCAGCGGGCGGGCGCCCAGGATCGGGTCGTAGCCGCGCTTGGCCAGCAAGGACTTGGCGGCGGGGGTCAGTTCCAGACCCATGTCGCGGTCCTGCAGCCGGCCGTCCACCTTGGCGGCCATGAGGTCGACGATCTGGATGATGTCTTCCTCGGACAGCTGGTGGAACACCACGATGTCGTCGACGCGGTTGAGGAACTCGGGGCGGAAGTGCTGCTTGAGCTCCTCGCCGACCTTGTTCTTCATCCGCTCGTACCCGGTGGAGATGTCGCCCTGGGCGGCGAAGCCCAGGTTGAACCCCTTGGAGATGTCCCGGGTGCCGAGGTTGGTGGTCATGATGATGACCGTGTTCTTGAAGTCGACCACCCGGCCCTGGCTGTCGGTCAGGCGACCGTCCTCCAGGATCTGCAGCAGCGAGTTGAAGATGTCCGGGTGGGCCTTCTCGACCTCGTCGAAGAGGACCACCGAGAACGGCTTGCGCCGCACCTTCTCGGTCAGCTGGCCGCCCTCCTCGTACCCGACGTAGCCGGGAGGCGAGCCGAACAGCCGCGAGACGGTGTGCTTCTCGCTGAACTCGGACATGTCGAGCTGGATCAGCGCGTCCTCGTCGCCGAAGAGGAACTCGGCGAGGGTCTTGCTGAGCTCGGTCTTACCGACGCCGGACGGGCCGGCGAAGATGAACGAGCCGCCGGGGCGCTTGGGGTCCTTGAGGCCCGCACGGGTGCGCCGGATGGCCTGGGAGAGCGCCTTGATGGCGTCCTTCTGGCCGATGACGCGCTTGTGCAGCTCGTCCTCCATGCGCAGCAGCCGGGAGGACTCCTCCTCGGTGAGCTTGAAGACCGGGATGCCGGTGGCCGTCGCCAGCACCTCGGCGATCAGCTCCTCGTCCACCTCGGCGACGACGTCCATGTCGCCGGCCTTCCACTCCTTCTCCCGCTTGGCCTTGGCCTGCAGGAGCTGCTTCTCCGAGTCGCGGAGCGAGGCGGCCTTCTCGAAGTCCTGCGCGTCGATCGCGGACTCCTTGTCCCGACGGACGCCGGCGATCTTCTCGTCGAACTCGCGCAGGTCCGGCGGCGCGGTCATGCGGCGGATGCGCATGCGCGAGCCGGCCTCGTCGATGAGGTCGATGGCCTTGTCCGGCAGGAAGCGGTCCGAGATGTAGCGGTCCGCCAGGGTCGCCGCCGCGACCAGGGCCGCGTCGGTGATGGAGACCCGGTGGTGCGCCTCGTAGCGGTCGCGGAGGCCCTTGAGGATCTCGATGGTGTGCTTGAGCGAGGGCTCGGCGACCTGGATCGGCTGGAAGCGGCGCTCCAGCGCGGCGTCCTTCTCCAGGTGCTTGCGGTACTCGTCCAGCGTGGTGGCGCCGATGGTCTGCAGCTCACCGCGGGCCAGCATCGGCTTGAGGATCGAGGCGGCGTCGATCGCGCCCTCGGCGGCGCCCGCACCCACCAGGGTGTGGATCTCGTCGATGAACAGGATGATGTCGCCGCGGGTGCGGATCTCCTTGAGCACCTTCTTCAGGCGCTCCTCGAAGTCGCCGCGGTAGCGGGAGCCGGCGACCAGGGCGCCCAGGTCCAGCGTGTAGAGCTGCTTGTCCTTGATCGTCTCGGGCACCTCGCCCTTGACGATCGCCTGGGCCAGGCCCTCCACGACGGCGGTCTTGCCGACGCCGGGCTCGCCGATCAGCACCGGATTGTTCTTGGTGCGGCGGGACAGCACCTGCATGACCCGCTCGATCTCCTTCTCGCGCCCGATCACCGGGTCGAGCTTGGACTCGCGGGCAGCCTGGGTGAGGTTGCGCCCGAACTGGTCCAGGACCAGCGAGGTCGAGGGGGTGCCCTCGGTCGGGCCGCCGGCCGTGGCCGACTCCTTGTTGCCGCCCGAGTAGCCGGACAGCAGCTGGATGACCTGTTGCCGGACCCGGTTCAGGTCGGCGCCGAGCTTCACGAGGACCTGGGCGGCGACGCCCTCGCCCTCGCGGATGAGGCCGAGCAGGATGTGCTCGGTCCCGATGTAGTTGTGGCCGAGCTGGAGGGCCTCGCGGAGCGACAGCTCCAGGACCTTCTTCGCCCGAGGAGTGAAGGGGATGTGGCCGGACGGGGCCTGCTGCCCCTGTCCGATGATCTCCTCAACCTGCTGGCGGACCGCCTCGAGCGAAATCCCGAGGCTCTCCAGGGCCTTAGCGGCGACACCCTCACCCTCGTGGATCAAGCCCAGGAGGATGTGCTCGGTGCCGATGTAGTTGTGGTTGAGCATCCGGGCTTCTTCCTGAGCCAGGACGACAACCCGCCGCGCGCGGTCGGTGAACCTCTCGAACATCGTTAATCGCTCCTCAGAGCGGTCGGGCAGTGAGGGGTCGGTCCCCTCCCTGTCCTTCCGCATGCTAGTCCCGGAGGCCGGAACAGCTCACTTCAACCGCCGACACCCCACCGTCCCGCAATGCTCGCGACGGCGGACAATGACTCCAACCGAATGCTGCGGGATGGTGTTCCCGCAGGCCAGGCAGATCCACCCGGAAACGCTACGCCGACGGCGAACGCTTCCCCCGACACGCCGCGAGGATTCGGGCGCACAGTCCTCACATGGGCATTCATACCCGCGGTGCACCCAGGTCCATACCGACTTTCCCGCATCAGGTGTTCGCCTACCGAGAAGTCGGACGATCGGTGCGGGCCGGATGCGTGACAGCGGGCAGCGGAAGGGACCCCCAGCGTAACCGGAGCCGGCTGTCGCGAGTTGGGCAGGATGTGACCACCCATCAGCACGACGCCGTGGAGGCCCCGCTGGACGCGGGGCTGGCCGCGCTCGCGCAGCTGCGCAGGCGTGGACGGCCCTGCGGCCAGGTCGCCGTGGAGGGCGACCGGCTGCTGCTGCGGCTGGCCCCCGGCAGCGCCGAGGACGTCCCCGAACTGCTGCAGTGGCTGGGCTGGGGACACCTGGACGGGGTGCTGCGCACCCGCCCCATGCCGCTGGTGCCCCACCAGGCCCGCCACGGGGCCGCTGACGCCCTCGCGGAGCACCAGCTGCCGCAGACCCTGGACACCCTCGCGGACGCCTGCGTACGGGCCCTCCTGGAGGGCGGCGTCCGCTGACGCCCGACCTCCGGCCGGTACGGCCCCGTACAGCCTCGTACCGGGCGCGCGAAGTCGCCGGCCGTCAGCCGTTGGCCTTCTCGTACGCCTCGCGGACCGTGCTCGGCACCCGGCCGCGGTCGTTGACCTCGTGGCCGTTCTCCTTGGCCCAGGCACGGATCTTGGCCGTGTCCGGGTTCCCGCCCACCGGACGCGGCGAACGGCCGCGGCCGCGGCCGCCGCTGACGGCACCGCGCCCGCTCTGCTTGCGGCCCTTGTCTGTGTACGGCGCCAGCAGCTCGCGGAGCTTGCCGGCGTTCGTGTGCGTGAGATCGATCTCGTAGGCAACCCCGTCGAGAGCAAACGTCACCGTCTCGTCCGCCTCGCCGCCCTCGAGATCATCGACAAGAAGGACCTGGACCTTCTGCGCCACGGGCTTCCCTTTCCTCAAAAGCATGGATTACTTGTAGGAAAGGAAACCCTCTTTCCGGCGAAAATTCAAACCCTCTGCCCGAAGTGCTGTCCGGCAACGCTTCCGAACCCGCCCGAACCCGGCTCGACGGACCCGGGTCAGAGGTGCAAGAGCATCCGTGTGTTGCCCAAGGTGTTGGGTTTGACGCGTTCCAGATCCAGGAACTCCGCAACACCTTCGTCGTAGCTTCGCAGGAGCTCCTCGTACACATCGGCGTCGACCGGAGTCGACCCGATCTCGACGAAGCCGTGTTTGGCGAAGAAGTCCACTTCGAACGTCAGACAGAAAATGCGGCGCACCCCGATCCAGCGCGCGGTCTGCGTCAACTTCTCCAGAAGCCGGTGCCCGATGCCGGTGCCGCGGCAGGAGGGGTCCACCGCCAGGGTGCGCACCTCGGCGAGATCCTCCCACATCACATGCAGTGCGCCGCACGCCACCACCTCGGCGTTGTCGTCCCGCTCGGCCACCCAGAACTCCTGCACCGACTCGAACAGGGTGACGGTGGGCTTGTTCAGCAGGATCCGTTCGCGCGCGTAGCCGTCCACCAGCCTGCGGATGGCCGGTACATCGCTGGTCCGCGCGCGGCGGATCGTGAGCTCCATGGAAGGACGCTATCGTGCCGACGGATCCCCGGTCCCACCGGTGCTTTCCGGAAGCGGCGCCTCGGGAGCCGCTTCGGCCGGCGGCGGGGCGGCGACCCGCAATGCGTCGCGCAAGGCGTCCTGTTGTTCGGGCGACATCATGCCGAAGAAGTGGACCAGGGCCGCGGCCGGGTTGTCACTGGTCGCCCAAGCGTCGTTCATCAGCGCCGCGGTATAGGCCTCGCGGGAGGACACCGGCTCATATCGGAAGGCACGGCCGTCCTGTTCCCTGCGGAGCCAGCCCTTCTGGAACAACTTGTCCATCACGGTCATCACCGTGGTGTAGGCGAGCTCACGTTCCCGCAGCAGATCCTCGAGAACCTCGCGAACCGTCACCGGGCGGTTCCACTGCCATACCCGGGTCATCACCTCGTTCTCGAGTTCACCGAGTTGGCGCACCATCGCCGTTCTCTCCCCCTGAGCACACATGGCACAGCACATATCGCCTTTGCCGGACATAGGCATTGTGCAGGTTCCGGCCGTGAATGGGGGCCGTTCCGGTACTGCGATTCTTACCTTCGGTTCCGGACATCAGTCCTTGGCGAGGCGCGGACCCGGGGTGGCCGCCACGGTGATCGCCTCGGCCACGGCGTCCTCCTTGGCCGCATTGGCCCCGCCCTGGTTACGGAACAGGGTGCGGATCATCAGGCTGAAGGCGATGCACATCACGACGGGGGGCGTCAGTGCCTCGATGTACTGCATGGTTCCGGACCGCCTCTGGGCATGGGGAATGACTTGCCGGGGAAAAGGCTAACCCCGGCCCCCGCAGGCGGCGGGGACCGGGGTCACTGCTGTCGGGGGCGGCTCAGCCCTGGGTGTCCGGCTTCACCAGCGGGAAGAGCACCGTCTCCCGGATGTTCTTGCCGGTGAGCAGCATGATCAGCCGGTCCACGCCCATCCCGAGCCCGCCGGTGGGCGGCATCGCGTACTCCAGCGCCCGCAGGAAGTCCTCGTCCAGTTGCATGGCGTCGACGTCGCCGCCCGCCGCCAGCAGCGACTGGGCGGTCAGCCGGGCCCGCTGCTCGACCGGGTCGACCAGCTCGGAGTAGCCCGTGCCGATCTCGGTGCCGAAGATCATCAGGTCCCACTTCTCGGCGACCCCCGGGTTGCTCCGGTGCTGCCGGGTCAGCGGCGAGACCTCGGTGGGGTAGTCGCGGATGAAGGTCGGCTTCACCGCCGCCTCCTCCAGCAGCCGCTCGACCATCTCCAGCACGATCTGGCCGTGCCCCCACTGCTTCTCGTAGGGCACGCCGGCCGCGTCGGCCAGCTTGCGCAGCTCCTCGACGGTGGTGTCCGGGGTGATCTCGGTGCCCAGCTGCTCGGAGATGCCGCCGTAGACGGTGATCTCGGCCCAGGGCTCGGCCAGGTCGATCTCGTGCTCCACGCCGTGCGGGTCCACGCCGCGGATCACCGTGGTGCCCAGGGCGTCCCGGGCGGCGTTGACGATCGTCGCCCGGATCATCTCGGCCTGGGTGTCGTAGTCCCCGTAGGCCTCGTACGACTCCAGCATGGTGAACTCGGGGTTGTGCGTGGAGTCCGCGCCCTCGTTGCGGAAGTTGCGGTTGATCTCGAAGATCTTCTCCGCGCCGCCGACCGCGAGCCGCTTGAGGTAGAGCTCCGGGGCGATCCGCATGAAGAGGTCGATGTCGTACGCGTTGATGTGGGTCTTGAACGGACGCGCGTTGGCGCCGCCGTGGACCGGCTGCATCATCGGGGTCTCGACCTCGGTGAAGCCGCGCTCCTCATAGGTGCGGCGGATCGAGCGGACCACCTTGCTGCGCAGGTACAGCATCTCCCGCGCGGCCGGGTTGACGATCAGGTCCACATAGCGCTGGCGCACCCGGGCCTCGGGGTCGGTCAGGCCCTTGTGCTTGTCCGGCAGCGGGCGCAGGCACTTGGCGGTGATCGCCCAGTTGTCGACCATGATCGAGAGCTCGCCGCGCTTGGAGGTGATGACCTCGCCCTCGACGCCGACGTGGTCGCCGAGGTCGACGTCGGACTTCCACGCCGCCAGGCTCTCCGCGCCGAGCCGGTCCAGCGAAAGCATCACCTGGAGGTCGGCGGTGCCGTCGCGCAGGGTGGCGAAGCACAGCTTGCCGCCGGTACGGCTGAGCACGACCCGGCCGGCCACGCCGGCGCGGTCACCGGTGGCGTGGTCGGCCTCCAGGTCGGGGTAGGCGGCGCGCAGGTCGGCCAGCGTGGTCGTACGCGGGAAGCCGACCGGGTACGGGTCGATGCCGGCGGCGCGCAGGCGCTCCAGCTTCTCGCGGCGTACCCGCATCTGCTCGGGAAGGTCGTCGGACGCAGGTACGGGGTTCTGATCAGTCACGGTGCAAGGGTATCGAGCACACAGCAGTGCCCCGCCACCCGTTTGAAGGGCGGCGGGGCGTTGAACGGTCCCGGCGGGCTTTCGGGGCGGCCTCAGCCGGTACCCGTGGCCAGCTCGGAGCCGGGAGCCGGCGACTGCGGTTTGCGGACCCCGCGGGGGAAGAGGTCGGCCGGGGTCGGCACCGGGCGGACGGCGGGGCGGGCCTTCTTCTTCTGCTGCTGCTCCTTCTCCTCGTCCGGCTCGACGGGGGCCTCGTCGGGGCGGCCTTTGCTGGGAAGGGAGGGGGTGTCGGACGAAGCCATGGGGATGTGACCTCCACGTCGGTTCGGCAGGGAGAGCTGGGCTCCCCCCGGGCTGCTCCAGATTTCCGGGGTGCGACCCCCCGTACCCCCGCGCGGACGCGGCGTGCGCGCCGGACGGGCGAACTCGGTCACCGTGCCGCCGGCGCCCAGTTGGGGCGGCCTCGTCGCGGCCTCCAGCCTGCGCCGCACGGCGGCTTCGGCGAGCTCGCCGCAGCGGGCGCGCAGGGCGAGCCTGCGGGTGCGCTCGGCCGTGGCGCAGGGCTGCGCGGTCAGCGAGCGCAGCGCGGCGAGGTCGTCGGCCTCGGGCTGGTAGCCGTCGGCGACCGCCTCGTCCAGCCGCTCCAGGTAGCCGCCCGCGCTGCCCGGCAGGGCCTGCCGGTAGCGGGCCAGGTCGGCCAGCGCGAAGGCGCGCATCCGGCCCGCCTCGTGGACGGCCTCGTCGATGGCCTCGGTGAGCCGCAGGACGTCCTGGACGTCCGCGGCCCAGCCCAGCGGTTGCGGGGAACGGGCCGGGAGCAGGGCGGGCGAGGTGGCATGAGTGGGTGTCAGACTCGGTGGGTTCAAGACCTGGGCGAGGGCGCGCCGCAGCACCCGCAGCTCGTCCGCACTGAAGGCCATACCGCCGCGAGTCCCGTGAGGCGTAGGCATGTGTCGACACTATGCCCGCCGTGACCAATTTGTGATTATCGACGCGCAGGGGGTTCCGACGGATTTACAGGTGCGGGCCGTAGATGGTTGGTCGCGCAGTTCCCCACGCCCCTACCGAGTGCAACCGGGCCAGTTGCAGACCCCCGGGGGTGCGAGGAGCTGCGCGACCAGCCATGCACAATCCGCACCTGAAAACTGCCCCTACCCCGCGGTGTTGCGCTCGTACACCAGCCGGAGCCCGATCAGCGTCAGCCACGGCTCGTGCACGTCGATGGAGCTCGCCTCCCCCAGGACCAGCGGGGCGAGCCCCCCGGTGGCGATCACCTGGACGTCGTCCGGATCGGTGGACAGCTCCGCCGCCATCCGGTTGACCACCCCGTCCACCTGTCCGGCGAAGCCGTAGAGGATGCCGGACTGCATGCACTCCACGGTGTTCTTGCCGATGACGTTCCGCGGCCGAATGATCTCGATCTTCGGCAGTTTCGCGCCGCGCAGTCCCAGCGCCTCCACCGAGATCTCGATCCCCGGCGCGATCGCCCCGCCGACGTAGTCCCCCCGCTCGTTGACGGCGTCGAACGTCGTCGCCGTGCCGAAGTCCACCACGATGCAGGGGCCCCCGTAGAGGTGCTTGGCCGCGAGGGTGTTCACGATGCGGTCCGCGCCCACCTCCTTGGGATTGTCGGTGAGCACGTGCACGCCGGTCTTGACGCCCGGCTCCACCAGCACCGCCGGGACGTCCCCGTAGTAGCGGCGGGTCACCTCGCGCAGCTCGTGCAGCACCGAGGGGACGGTGGAGCAGATCGCCAGGCCGTCCACGGTGTCCTCGCCCAGCGCGGGGTGCGCCCCCATCAGCCCCTGCATCAGCACCGCCGTCTCGTCGGCGGTCCGGCGGGGGTCGGTGGACACCCGCCAGTGCTCCACGATCTCCTCGCCGTCGAACAGGCCGAGGACGGTGTGGGTGTTGCCGACGTCGATGGTGAGCAGCATGGGGGCGCCGTTCCTAGATGGGTGAGTGGCCGGTCGGGGGACTATCCGCGCAGGTCCAGGCCGATGTCAAGGATGGGCGAGGAGTGGGTCAGCGCGCCCACCGCCAGGTAGTCCACGCCGGTCTCGCCGACGGCGCGGGCGTTGTCCAGGGTCAGCCCGCCGGAGGACTCCAGCTTGGCCCGCCCGGCCACCAGCGCGACGGCCTCGCGCAGCTCCGGGACGGTGAAGTTGTCCAGCAGGATCAGGTCCGCCCCGGCGTCCAGCACCGGCTGGATCTGGTCCAGCCGGTCCACCTCGACCTCGACGGCCAGGTCCGGGAAGGCGTCGCGGACGGCCTTGAACGCCTCGGCGACTCCGCCGGCGGCGATCACGTGGTTGTCCTTGACCAGCGCCGCGTCCGACAGCGCCATCCGGTGGTTGGTGCCGCCGCCCGCCCGCACCGCGTACTTCTGCAGCGCGCGCAGCCCCGGCGTGGTCTTGCGGGTGTCCCGGACCACCGCGCCGGTGCCCTCCAGGGCGTCGGCCCAGGCCCGGGTCGCGGTGGCGATGCCGGAGAGGTGGCACAGCAGGTTGAGCGCGCTGCGCTCGGCGGTGAGCAGGTCGCGGGTCCGGGTGGTGACGCTGAGCAGCACCTGCCCGGCCTCGACCCGGTCGCCGTCCTCGGCGTGCCGCTCGACGCTGAACTCCTCCTCGGCGACCAGCGAGAGCACCGCCTCGGCGATCCGCAGCCCGGCGACCACGCCGGCCTCGCGGGCGGTGAAGTCGGCGGTGGCGACGGCGGCCTCGGGGACGGTGGCGACCGAGGTCACGTCCTCGCCGCCGGCCAGGTCCTCGGCCAGCGCCAGGGTGGCGATGTCCTCGACCTCGACCGGGTCCAGGCCGGCCTCCTCCAGCAGCGCGGCCAGCGCCGGGTCCAGGCCGGTGACGTACTCCTCGCCGCAGGCGCAGCCGTCACCGCATCCGCCGCCCTCGCCCTCGACGAGTTGGAGCTCCGGATGGTCGTGGTCGTGGTCGTGCGCGGTCACTGCTGCTCCTCGGTGGTGGTCAGAACGCCGTCCTGCTGACGGCTGATGAGGTGGCGCTGCCAACCGGCATCGTCGCGGTCGGGGAAGTCCTCGCGCCAGTGGCAGCCGCGGGTCTCCTCGCGCAGCCGGGCGGCGGCGGCGAGGGCGGCGGCGACCAGGTGCAGATTGGTCGCCTCCCAGGTCTCGACCTGCGGGGCCTCGCCCTTGCCGGTGACCGCGCTGCTCTGCGGGTCGGCGGTCAGCGCCGCCAGCCCCTCGGCGGCCTCGGCCATGCTCGCGGCACTGCGCAGCACGCCCACGCCCCGGGTCATCAGCCGCTGGATGTCGGCCCGCGCCTCAGGGGCGAGCAGCGGGACCCGGTCGACCTCGCGCGAGGTGTCCTCGTGACGCGGCGTCAGCTTGCCTGCCGCGTCGCGGTCCAGGATGTCGGCGGCGATGCGCTCGGCGAAGACCAGGCCCTCCAGCAGCGAGTTGGAGGCCAGCCGGTTGGCGCCGTGGACGCCGGTGCAGGCGACCTCGCCGCAGGCGTAGAGGCCGGAGACGCTGGTGTGGCCGCGCAGGTCGGTGCGGACGCCGCCGGAGGCGTAGTGGGCGGCGGGGGCGACCGGTATCAGCTGGGTCACCGGGTCGATGCCGTGCGAGCGGCAGGAGGCCAGGATGGTCGGGAACCGCTCCTCCCACATCCGCGCGCCGAAGTGCCGTCCGTCCAGGTACATGTGCTCGGCGCCGGTCTCGCGCATCCGCCGCATGATGCCCTTGGCGACGATGTCGCGCGGCGCCAGCTCGGCCAGCTCGTGCTGCCCCACCATGAACCGCACCTCGTCGGCGTCGACCAGGTGCGCCCCCTCGCCGCGGACCGCCTCGGAGATCAGCGGCTGCTGGCCCTCGGCGTCCGGGCCGAGCCACAGCACGGTCGGGTGGAACTGGACGAACTCCAGGTCGGTGACCTCGGCCCCGGCCCGCAGCGCCAGGGCGACGCCGTCGCCGGTGGAGACGGCGGGGTTGGTGGTGGCCGAGAAGACCTGGCCCATGCCGCCGGTGGCCAGCACCACCGCGCGGGCGTGCAGCGCGCCGACGCCGTCCCGCTGGCCCTCGCCCATCACGTGCAGGGTCAGCCCGGCGGTACGGCCCTTGGCGTCGGTGAGCAGGTCCAGCACCAGGGCGTGCTCGATCACCTCGATATGAGGATCCGCCTGCACGGCCTCGACCAGCGCTCGGGAGATCTCGGCGCCGGTGGCGTCGCCGCCGGCGTGGGCGATCCGGCGGCGGTGGTGGCCGCCCTCGCGGGTGAGCAGGATCCGGCCGTCGGCGTCCTTGTCGAAGGCTGCGCCGGTCTCGATCAGCCGCCGGACGGCCGCCGGGCCCTCGGTGACCAGGACCCGGACCGCCTCCTCGTCGCACAGGCCGGCCCCGGCGACCAGGGTGTCGTCCAGGTGCTGCTCGGGGGAGTCGCCCTCGCCGAGGGCGGCGGCGATGCCGCCCTGGGCCCAGCGGGTGGAGCCGTCGTCCAGCACGGCCTTGGTGACGACCATGACCTTCAGCCCGGCGGCGCGCAGCCGCAGGGCCGTGGTCAGTCCGGCGACCCCGGAGCCGACCACGACCACGTCGGTGGCGGTGGTCCAGCCGGGGGCCGGGGCGGCGAGGCGCGTACTGGATCGGGTGGTCACCGGGGTCATGCTTCGCTCCGTGCGGGCACAGGGGTGCTGTGGGCAGCACCGTCGACGTCACGGTACGCCTGGTCGGGAATCGCACGGGAATCCGCGTACCCCGGGACCAGCCCGCTGCCCGCCGGGGCGTGGGCGGCGTCCGACCCGAGATGGGTGACCCGGTTGTCGCCGTCCACGAAGACGACGCGCGGCTGGTAGGCGCGGGCCTCGGCGTCGGTCAGCTGGGCGTAGGCGATCAGGATCACCAGGTCGCCGGGGTGGACCAGCCGGGCGGCGGCGCCGTTGACGCCGATGATGCCGGTGCCGCGCTCCCCCGCGATGGTGTAGGTCTCCAGCCGGTTGCCGTTGTCGATGTCGACGATGTGGACCAGCTCGCCGGGGAGCAGGTCGGCGGCGTCCAGCAGGTCCTGATCGACCGTCACCGAGCCGACGTAGTGCAGGTCGGCCTGGGTGACGGTGGCTCGGTGGATCTTGGACTTCAGCATGGTGCGGAACATGGTCACGTCTCCTGTGGTGAGTACATGCCGGGGCAGTGCGGGTTGTCGGGTGCGGGCTGTCGGGTGCGGGTTGTCGGGTGCGGGCTGGCGGGTGCGGGCTGTCGGATTGGCGCTATTGGAAGAAGATCCGGACGTTGTCGATCAGTCGGGTGGTGCCCACCTTCGCGGCGACGGCCAGCAGCGTCTCGCCGCGGAAGTCCTCGCGGTCGACCTCGGTGAAGTCGGACGGGTCGATCAGGGCGAGGTAGTCGGCCGACAGCGCCGGGTACTGCGCGAGCACGCCCTGCGCCGCCGCGCGGACCGCCGCCGGGCCCTGCTTGCGGGCGGCGTGCCCGGCGAACAGGATCTGCGACAGCGCCAGCGCCTGCACCCGGTCCTCGGCCGACAGGAAGCGGTTGCGGCTGGACAGCGCCAGCCCGTCCGGCTCCCGGACGGTGGGGACGCCGACGATCTCGACCGGGAAGTTGAGGTCCTTGACCATCCGGAGGACCAGGGCGAGCTGCTGCCCGTCCTTCTCGCCGAAGAAGGCCGTGTCGGGCGCGGTGAGATGGAGCATCTTGGCGACCACGGTGAGCATGCCGTCGAAGTGGCCCGGCCGCGAGGCGCCCTCGAAGCCCTCCCCCATCGGGCCGGCCGCGAGCCGCAGCTGCGGTGCGCCGCCGGGGTAGACCTCCTCCACCGGGGGCGCGAACACCACGCTCGCGCCGGCCTCGGCGGCGATCTCCAGGTCCGCGTCCAGGGTGCGCGGGTAGCGGTCCAGGTCCTCGCCGGGCCCGAACTGCAGCGGGTTGACGAACACGGTCACGATCACCGCACCGTCCGGACCCACCCGCTTGCGCGCCGCCCTGACCAGCGCCGCATGGCCCTCGTGCAGCGCGCCCATGGTCATCACCACGGCCCGCCGGGCGCCCGGGGCCGCCTCACGCAGCTCCTTCGCCGTCCGCACCAGCTCGGTCACTCGTCCTCCTCGGCCAGGACGTCCAGCAGCGCCTCGGCCGCCTCCGCCTTCAGCATTCCGTTGGCCAGCGCGCGGTCGGCGGTGGCCCGGGCCATCGCCCGGTAGCTGTCCAGCACCTGGGGCGCGGTCGCCCGCAACTGCTGGACGTGCTTGCGCACGGTGCCCGCGTCGCCCCGGGCCACCGGGCCGGTGAGCGCGGCGTCGCCGCTGCGCAGCGCGTTGTCGAGGGCGGCGCCGAGGAGCGGGCCGAGCATCCGCCCGGGCTCGGCGACCCCGGCGTCGGCGAGGATCTCCATGGCCTGGGCCACCAGGGTGACCAGGTGGTTGGAGCCGTGCGCCAGAGCCGTGTGGTAGAGCGGGCGGACCGCCTCGGGCACCCATTCGGGCTCGCCGCCCATCTCCACCACCAGCGCCTCGGCGACCGGCCGCAGCTCCTCCGGCGAGGTCACCCCGAAGGGGCAGCCGGAGAGGCGGGCGACGTCCACGGCGGTCCCGGTGAAGGTCATCGCGGGGTGCAGCGCGAGCGGCAGCGCGCCGGCCCGGGCGGCGGGGTCCAGCACGGCGACGCCGTGGGCCCCGGAGGTGTGGACCAGTATCTGCCCCGGCCGCACCGCGCCGGTGGCGGCCAGCCCGGCCACCAGCTCGGCGAGGACGTCGTCCGGGACGGTCAGCAGCACGAGGTCGGCTGCGGCCATCACCTGCGGGGGCGTGACCAGTCGGACGCCCGGCAGCAGTGTCTCGGCGCGACGGCGCGACTCCCGGGAGACCCCGGAGCCGGCGACGACGCGGTGCCCGGCGAGCTGCAGCGCGGCGGCCAGGGCGGGACCGACCCGACCGGTCCCGACGACGCCCACGGCCAGGCGGGCCGGACGGTTCGCCGGGTCCAGGGGGTCGCCGAAATCGGGCAGCCCCAGGTCGTCTGCACTCACGTGTTCCTGCCTTCCGTTCCAGTCCTCCAGGGGTACCGGACGTACCGCACCATGGTACGGCGGGCTCACAGGTGCACCTCGGTGGGTGGCTTGTCGCGCAGTCCCCCCCGCCCCCAGCAATTTGCAACCGAGCCAGTTGCGGACACCGCCCGCGCCGCCGCAACCTACGCCGCCGCGTCCTCCGACGGGCGCTCGTTGTACACGGCAACCCGCGTCTGCCCCGACAACTTGTGGATCGCGTCCATGATCTCGTCGGTGACCCCCCGCCGCACCGGCCCCACGGGCTTCAACTCGCGCCGGTCGCTGAAGTCCAGCGGCTCCCCGAAGCGGACGGTGACCCGCCGTACCCGGGGCAGCCGCTTCCCCACCGGCTGGATGTCCTGTGTACCGGACAGTGCGACCGGGACCACCGGCGCGCCCGAGGTCAACGCCAGCCAGGCCACCCCCGTCCGGCCACGGTAGAGGCGCCCGTCGAGCGAGCGGGTGCCCTCCGGGTAGATGCCGAAGGCCGTCCCCTCGTTGAGGACGGCCAGTGAGGCGTCCAGCGAGGCCTGGGCCGCGCGGTGGGTGCCGCGCTCCACCGGCACCGCGCTGATCGCGGTGAAGAAGGAGCGCATGATCCGCCCCTTGAGCCCGGTGCCGGTCCAGTACTCCTTCTTGGCGAGGAAGGCCACCGGGCGCGGGGCCACCAGCGGGATGACCATGCTGTCGATGAAGGAGAGATGGTTGCTGGCGAGGATCACCGGTCCGCGCCGGGGTACGTTCTCGCGTCCTTCGATGACCGGGCGGTAGATCACCCGTGTCAGCGGGATCAGGATCAACCTGAGGACTAGAGCGAACACGGATCCTCCGGGGGACCTTCTGAGGGGTGGCTGCCGCCGGATCGTATGACATCCAGGACTGTCCGTCAGCCCCGTCCCGGTCGGCGAGCGCCCCGCGTCGCGCCATGGGAGATGATTCGACGCATGGCAAAGGACAAGGACATAGACCCGCTCCAGCGTCGCTTCGAGGCGCTGCGCGGGTCCGGACGGCTGCTCTCCGGGACCCGGCCGAGGAGTCTCCGGGAGAGCATCGACGCGCTGGCCGGGGGCACCCACGACCTGGGCGGCCGTACCGACGTGTACGGCGACGGCGTGGTCGGGGTGCTGGAGGAGAAGGTCGCCGAACTGCTCGGCAGCGAGGCCGCGGCGTTCTTCCCGACCGGGACGATGGCGCAGCAGGTCGCGCTGCGCTGCTGGGCCGGCCGCACCGGCGACCACACCGTGGCGATGCACCCGCTGGCCCACCCGGAGGTGCATGAGCGCTTTGCGTATGCGCAGCTCAGCGGTTTGCGCAGTGTCTGGCCGACGACCGGGCGGCGGATGGCGGACGCCGACGAGGTGGCCGACTTCGCCGAGCCGTTCGGCACCCTGATGCTGGAACTGCCGCTGCGTGACGCCGGTTTCCTGCTGCCGACCTGGGAGGAGCTGGAGGCCACCGTCGAGGCCGCCCGGGCCAGGGACGCGGTGGTGCATCTGGACGGCGCGCGGATCTGGGAGACCACCCCGCACTTCGGGCGTTCGCTGCCGGAGGTCGCCGGGCTGGCCGACTCCGTCTACGTGTCCTTCTACAAGACCCTGGGCGGGATCAGCGGGGCGGCTCTGGCCGGTCCCGCGGAGTTCGTCGCCGAGGCACGGACCTGGCGGCACCGCTACGGCGGGCAGCTCTACCAGCAGTGGCCGGCGGCGCTGAGCGCGCTGGCGGGGATCGAGCGGGAGCTGCCGCGGCTGGGCGAGTACGTCGCGCACGCCAAGGTGGTGGCCGCGGCGCTGGCCGAGGCCGTCGCGGAGCTGCCCGGCGCCCGGGTGTTCCCGGAGCCGCCGCACACCCACCAGTTCCAGCTGTGGCTGCCGTACGAGGCGGAGACCCTCACCGAGGCGGGCCTGCGGCTGGCCGAGGAGACCGGGCAGGCCCTCTTCGGCGGCTGGCGCGAGCCCGGGCTCCCGGGGATCTCCTACACCGAGGTGACCGTGCAGGCGCCGGCCCTGGAGTGGTCCCCGCAGGAGGTCCGTGCGGGCGTGGCGGCGCTGCTGGAGCGGCTGAAGTAGCGGTTCCTGCGCGGGTTCTGCATGGCTGGGCGCGCAGTTCCCCGCGCCCCTGAGCAACAACCCGGCCAGTTGCAGACCCATGGGGGCGCGGGGAACTGCGCGAACAGCAACCACGCACCCGCCCGCACCCGACGACTAGAGCTGCGCCCGGACCAGGCCCGTCTCGTACGCCAGGACGACGGCCTGCACCCGGTCGCGGAGCTGGAGCTTGGTGAGGATCCGGCCCACGTGGGTCTTCACGGTCGCCTCGGACAGCGAGAGCCGTGCGGCGATCTCGCCGTTGGAGAGCCCCTGGGCGATCAGCAGCAGCACCTCGCGCTCACGCTCGGTCAGCCGGGCCAGTTCGGGGGTGTCGGCCGGCGGCATCGAGCTGGGGAGCACCGTGGCGAAGCGGTCGATCATGCGGCGGGTGGTGGTCGGGGCCACCACCGCGTCCCCGCCGCGCACCGCGCGGATCGCGGCGACCAGCTCGGTCGGCGGGACGTCCTTGAGCAGGAAGCCGCTGGCCCCGGCCTTGAGCGCGGCGAAGGCGTACTCGTCCAGGTCGAAGGTGGTGAGGATGAGCACCCGCGGCCCGGTGCCGCTGCCCGGATCGCCCGCCGCCGCGGCGTCCTGCTGGGCGCAGATGCGGCGGGTGGCCTCGACGCCGTCCATCCGGGGCATCCGGACGTCCATCAGGATCACGTCGACCTCGGTCCCGGCCAGGATCTCCAAGGCCTGCACCCCGTCCCCGGCCTCGGCGACGATCTCGATGTCCTGCTGGGACTGGAGCACCATCCGGAAGCCGGTGCGCAGCAGTTCCTGGTCGTCGACGAGCATCACGCGGATCGGCATCGGGGGTCCTTCTACTTGCTGAAGTGGACGGCGGGGTCGATCGGGGCGGCGTCGGGCGTGGGCACCGGCGGGGCTGGTGCCGGCTGAGCGGGCGCCGGCGGGGCGGGTGCCGGCGCGGGCTTGCCGCCCCCGCGCGCGGGCTTGAGCGGCAGCACCGCGTTGATCCGGAAGCCGCCGCCGGGGCGGGGTCCGGTGTCCAGCGTGCCGCCGACCATGGCGACGCGTTCGCGCATACCGATCAGCCCGTGCCCGAAGCCGTCCTCGCCGCCGTCGCGGGCCAGTTCGGCGGTGGCGCCGCGGCCGTTGTCCTCGATCAGCATGTCCAGTCCGCGGTCGTCGAACCGGATCCGCACCGACGCGCTGGCCGTCGGGCCACCGTGCTTGCGGGCGTTGGTGAGCGCCTCCTGGACGATCCGGTAGGCCGTCAGCTCGACCCCGCGCGGCAGCTCCCGCGGCTCGCCCTCCAGCTCGAACGCGACCGGCAACCCGGCGTTGCGGACCTGCTCCAGCAGGTCCGGGAGCTGCTCCACGCCCGGTTGCGGCACGTACTCGCCGGCGCTGTCGGCCGAGCGCAGCAGCCCCAGCAGCCGGCGCATCTCCTCCAGCGCCTGGCGGCCGGTGCCGGCGATGGTGGCCAGCGCCTGCTTCGCCTGTTCGGGTGAGGCGTCCATCACATAGGAGGCCCCGTCCGCCTGAACGATCATCACCGAGACATTGTGGGCGACCACATCGTGCAGCTCGCGGGCGATCCGGGCGCGCTCGGCGGCGACCGCGATCTTGGACTGGGCGTCGCGCTCGCGTTCCAGCCTGGCGGCCCGGTCCTCCAGTTCGACGTAGTAGGCGCGGCGGATCCGGGTGAACCGGCCGAGCACCCAGCAGAGCAGGAACGGCGACGAGGCGAACAGGCTGAGGAGCAGGGTCTCCCAGGACGAGCGGTGCTGCGAGGCGGTGCTGCCCTGGTCGAAGCGGAAGAAGGCGAGCGGCCCGGCCAGGACGCTCATCAGCAGGGCGGCCCTGGAGGTCCAGACATGGGCGAAGGCCGCTCCGGTGTAGGCGAGGACCAGCAGTGCGATGTCGGGACTGCCGGGGTCCTGCCGCACCAGGACCTGGCCCAGACCGATGGTGATGCCCAGCCAGACCGTGGCGTCGGGCCAGCGCCGGCGCAGCACCAGCAGGGTGCACAGCGCCACCGAGAGGAGGGCCAGCGCGGCGACGTAGGCCCCGCCGTGGCTGTCGGTCGCGGCGGCTGCCAGCTCCACCAGGCACAGCAGGAACAGCATCGACGCCCAGATCGCGTCGGACACCGTGGGGTGCCTGCGGAACCAGCTGTAGAGAAGTTGCACAGTCACCAGCCTAGGCAGGTGAAACAGTGGCGGGGTCACCCGGCGGGCTGAGTCGGCCGTCCTCCGCAGGTCGGAGAGAGTGTATGCGGATACCGAGACCGAACTCACACGGTCTTCCCAGGGTGGCGCCGATGGAGGAGAGCCGACAGGTGCACGGGCAGGGAGCGGACTGGAGCGGGTGGCGCGCGGCCACCGAACGGGCGCTGTACGGATCGGACGGGTTCTTCACCCGGACGGGATCGGGTCCGGGTGAGCACTTCCGTACCTCGGTCCATGCCTCGCACGGCCCGGCCGGCGGTGCGGAGCTGTTCGCCGGGGCGGTGCTGGGGCTGGTCGACGAGGTCGACGAGGCGTTGGGCCGTCCGACGGAACTGGTGGTGACGGACGTTGGCGCGGGGCGTGCGGAGCTGCTGTGCGCTCTGGGGGTGCGTGCCCGTGCGGAACGCCCCGGGCTGGCGGACCGGCTGGTGCTGCGGGCGGTGGAGCTGGCCCCGCGCCCGGACGGCCTGCCGGAGTGGATCGGCTGGAGCGACCGCATCGGTCCGGCCGCGCACGGGGTGCTGTTCGCCAACGAGTGGCTGGACAACGTGCCGGTGGAGATCGCCGAGGTCGACCCCGAGGGCGTCGCGCGCCTGGTCGAGGTCGAGCGCGGCAGCGGCGAGGAGCGGCTGGGCGCGCCGGTCGCCGGCCCGGAGGCGGCCTGGCTGGCCCGCTGGTGGCCGCTGGACCGCGCGGACCCCGGCGAGCGCGCCGAGATCGGCCTGCCGCGCGACCTCGCCTGGGCGGCGGCCGTCGCCTCGCTGGGACAGGGGCTGGCTGTCGCGGTCGACTACGCCCACGCCGCCGCCGCCCGCCCGCCCTTCGGCACCCTGGCCGCCTACCGCGAGGGCCGCGAGGTGCGCCCGGTGCCGGACGGCAGCTGCGACCTGACCTCCCATGTGGCCCTGGACTCCTGCCTGGCGGCCGCCGCCGGCACCGTCCACAGCCTGTGGACGACCCAGCGCGACGCGCTCGCCCTGCTGGGCGTGCACGGCGCCCGCCCCCCGCTCGCGTTGGCCACCGGCGACCCGGTCGGGTACCTCCGCGCCCTGGCCGGTGCGGGCGAGGCGGCCGAGCTCACCGCCCCGGGCGGGCTCGGCTCGTTCGTCTGGGGCCTGCAGTCGGTCGGCATGCCGCTGCCCGGACGCTGGCTGGATCTGGCACGGCCCGGTAATGGCACACTCTTGCTCCATGACGACAGGCACGCCGACGAGTAGCACGCCGGGCAGCGGCACCCGCGAGACCACGGTCGGGATCGGCGCCGGGGCCGCGACCGAGCTGGGCACCAGCGACATGGTGCTCAACATCGGCCCGCAGCACCCCTCCACCCACGGCGTGCTGAGGATCAAGCTGCGTCTGGACGGCGAGCTGATCACCGCCGCCGAGCCGGTGGTCGGCTATATGCACCGGGGCGCCGAGAAGCTGTTCGAGGCCAGGGACTACCGGCAGATCGTCATGCTGGCCAACCGCCACGACTGGCTCTCGGCCTTCGCCAACGAACTCGGCGTGGTGCTCGGTGTGGAGCGGATGCTCGGCATGGAGGTGCCGGTCCGGGCCACCTGGACCCGCACCCTGCTGGCCGAGCTGAACCGGGTGCTCAACCATCTGATGTTCCTCGGCTCGTACCCGCTGGAGCTGGGCGGGATCACCCCGGTCTTCCACGCCTTCCATGAGCGCGAGCAGCTCCAGGCGGTGATGGAGGAGGCCTCCGGCGGCCGGATGCACTACATGTTCAACCGGGTCGGCGGCCTCAAGGAGGACCTGCCGGCCGGCTGGTACGGACGGGTCCGCGCGGCGGTCGCCTCGGTCCGGAGCCGGATGGACGTCTTCGACGACCTGGTCCTCGGCAATGACATCTTCCGGGCCAGGACCCGCGACGTCGGCGTGCTGGCCGCCGCTCTCGTGCACGCCTACGGGGTGAGCGGGCCGATCGCCAGGGCCTCCGGGGTGGACTTCGACCTGCGCCGGGACGAGCCCTACCTCGCCTACCCCGAACTGGCCGACGTGCTGAAGGTGGTGACCCGCCAGGAGGGGGACTGCCTGGCCCGGTTCGAGTGCCTGCTGGAGCAGGCGCACAACTCGCTGGACCTGGCCGACGCCTGCCTGGACCGGCTGGCCGGGCTGGAGCCCGGGCCGATCAACACCCGGCTCCCCAAGGTGCTGAAGGCCCCCGAGGGCCACACCTACACCTGGACCGAGAACCCGCTCGGGGTGAACGGCTACTACCTGGTCTCCCGGGGCGACAAGACGCCGTGGCGGATGAAGCTGCGCTCGGCCTCCTACAACAACATCCAGGTCCTCGGGGAGCTGCTGCCCGGCACCCTGGTCGCCGACATGGTGGCGATCCTGGGCTCGCTCTTCTTCGTCGTCGGCGATATCGACAAGTAGTCAGAACGGCTTGCCGACAAGGCAACTGAGGGCCGGTCGGTTCAGCACGGTGCCAGCGGGACCGGGCGCCAGCGCTGCGCCTCGTCCTCCTGCCAGCAGAGCACCTCGTCCTCGACCACGGCGGCCAGGCTCAGCCGCCAGTCCGCGCCCTGGAGCAGCGCCACCCGGGTGGCCGGCCGCAACGTCGGCCGCCACCAGGCGTCGCCGGTGGAGCCGAGCAACCGCAGCCTCACCCCGCCGGCGCCGACCACCGCGCAGGTGGGGCCGCCCCGGTGGCCGACCAGGGCGAAGCCCTCGGCCCGGTCGCCGCCGCCCGGCCGGCCCCGCTCGGCGGCCCGCCGCCAGCCGTTCGGACCGTGGTTCCACAGCGCCACCGAACCGTCGGCCAGCACCGCCCCGGCCCGCAGCCCGCCCGGTCCGGCGGCCACCGCCGCCGCCGTCACCGGCTCCGCCAGCAGCTGCTGCAAGGACGGCGGCTCCGCCGACCCGGCGACGTCGTAGGAGGTGCGCTCATAGCGGTGCGGATCGGCCACCGAGCAGTGGAACAGCCGGCCGTGCCGCTCGACCAGCAGCGACCAGCCGCCCTCGGGCTCGGCCGTGGCGGCCAGCACCCGGTCGGCCGGACAGCGGCGCAGCTCGCTGACGGACAGCGCGACCCCGGGGGTCCAGCGGAGCATCTGGACGATGCCGCCGCGCGCCGTCCAGGCCGCCACCTCCCCGAACGGCGTGGTCGCCGCGGCCACGCCGGAGACGCTGTGCAGCGCCTCCGACCAGCCCTGGCCGGTGGTGCCGCACCACAGCACGCCGCGCCGGTCCACCGCGAACACGGCCAGGCCGCCGTCCGCGGCCCGGGCCGCCGCGAGTTCGCGCACCCCGGGCGGTCCCCCGGACGGGGGCAGCGCCGGGGCCGGCGGCGGCGCGCCGTCCGGCTGAAGCCTGGTCCGCTCCTGGTCCGGCGCGACGGCGTGGAACTCCACCCCGCCGGGCCCGCCGGCGACCACCAGCGGGCGTCCCCAGCCGTCCGCCACCAGCTGCAGGCAGCTGATCCGCCGCTCGGCCGGCAGGGCCCGCAGCAGCTCGCAGCCGCGTTCGGCCCAGGGCACCAGCGGTGCCGGACGGCGCTCGGGCACCGCGTCCAGGGCCTCGCAGAGCCAGTCGGCGACGGCGCCGGGCAGTCCGGCCTCGTGCAGCTCGCGGCGGGTCTGCGCCTCCGGCTCGTGCAGGTCGAGCCGGCCGGCGTCGGGCAGCAGCAGGGTCCTGGCCAGCGTGCCCACCGCGAACAGGTCCTTGGCGGCGGTCGGGTAGCCGCCGACCTGCTCCTGCTCGGGCGGGACGTGCCCCGGGGTGAAGACGGCGACCGTCAGCGCGGCGTCCAGCGGGGTCAGAAAGGTCAGATCGATCAGCTTGACCAGGGCGTCGGCGTCCACCAGGACGTTGGCCGCGGAGATGTCGCGGTGCACCCAGCGCTTGCCGTGCAGGTCGTCGACGATCCGGCAGAGCCGCAGCAGCACCTCGGCGGCCTGGGCCGGGCCGCCGGTGGCGGAGCGGGCCCACTGGTCCAGCGGCACCGCGTCCAGCCACGGCGATATCTGATAGGCCACCAGGCCGGTCGAGCGGTGGCCCGGCGGATGCGGCCAGGGGCCGAGCAGGAAGGTGGGGACGACCAGGTCGGCCACGCCGAGCCGGTTGGCGTTGTGGGTGACGTCCTCCCAGCGGCCCAGCCAGCGGTGCACCTCGGAGGGGTCGCGCTCCAGCATGATCTTCGCGGCGACGATCTCCTTGCGGCCGCTGTGGCTGGTCCGCTCGGCGCGCCAGACCTCGGCCTCGCCGCCGCGGTGCCGGAACTCCAGCAGCCGGTACTGCTCCGGGTCGTGGTCCGGGCCGAAGCACTGCCCGGCAACCCAACGCGTCCGCGGCATGCCTCCACGCCCCTGCTGCATCCCGCGCCCCCACCCCACCGCACCGACCGCCACCGACCACAACGTCCAGCCGGACCAGCGTAGACCGTCCGCCCATCGGCGGGTACAAACTGCTGCGTCCCGGCGCGATCTTCCCTACCCTGGGAGAAGTCGGTCGCTTGATTGATCATCAACACACCGGGCAGTGGCACCACGTGACGGAGCAGCAGGGGGAACCTCCGGATATGAGCAGCAGCAGCGAGCACACCGTCCGGAGCGTCAGATGATCGAACTGATAGGCGTGCTCGTCCTGTTGCTGCTCGTCGGCGGCGGCCTCCTGCTGCGCAGCCGGACCCGGATCGACCAGGGCGGCATCGACCGGGCCCTGGCCGCCGCCAAGAAGGCCGCCGACGCCGGGCGTTCGGCGTCGGCCGTGCAGCGCTACGGCAAGCTGGCCGCGCGGCTGGCCAAGTCCGGCCTGGCGCCCGAACTGGCGTCCCAGCGGGGCACGGCCGTGCTGGGGCAGGCCGGGGCGACCACCGACCGGGTGCAGGCGCTGCGGCTCTACCGGGAGGCCTTCGGGCTGCTCGCCGACCCGGTGGCGGCCCTGCCGCCGTGGACCCTGCACGCCCTGGCCGAGCAGCGCACCCACGAGGGCGACCGGCCCGAGGACCTCGACCTGCTGCTGGCCTACCTGAACGCGGTGTACCGGGACCCGGCCGCCGCGGCGCACTCGGCGGCCGAACCGGTGCTGTTGTGGCTGCAGACCCGCTGCGGACCCGGCCCGGCCGGGGAGCGGGACGTCTTCACCGCCCGCGCGCTGGCCGCGCTGCCGCAGGCCGAGTGGCCGGTGCTGGCCCGCTCGGCCGCGCTCTGCGCGCAGGGACGGGCCGGCGATGCCAGGGAACCGCTCACCGCTGTCGCCCGGGCCGGCGGCAGCGCCGAGGTCTGGTTCCGGCTCGGCGCCGTGCTCAGCGGTCTCGGCCAGGACCAGGACGCCGTGGCCGCCTTCGGCCAGTGCCTGGTGCGGCCGCCGGGGACGGCCGGCCCCTGGGGCACCGGTCCCTGGGCCCGCGGCACCCGGCTGCCGTCCGAGGCCCGGCTCTTCCGCGGCCTGGCCGAGCAGCGGCTGGGCCACTGGGAGGCCGCCTCCGACGACCTGCTGACCGCCGTCAGGGTCGGCCCGAACGACCCCAGGACCCACTACGCGCTGGGCTGCCTCGCCCTCAACTCGCCCACCCCCGACCGGGACACCGCCCGCGCCTGCTTCACCGCAGCGCTGGCGGCCGACCCGCGGTACGCCCCGGCCAGGTTCGGACTGGGCCTGCTGCACGAGTGGTCCGACGCACCGGCCCTGGCCGCCGCCGAGTACCGGTCCGGAACGGCGCTGCGGCCGGACTGGCGGCCCGGCCGGATCCGCCTCGGCGCGGCGCTCGGCGCGGCCGGGCAGCACGGCGAGGCCACCCGGGCCCTCGGCGCGGAGGCGGCGCTGCCGCGGGACGCCTGGAGCGACACCGTCGACTTCCACCTCGGCCTGGCCAGGGCCGGGCTCGGCAGCCCGGACGCGGCCCTGGACCACTGGCAGGGACTGCCCGAGGACCGCGGCCAGGTGCTGTCCCACAACCGCGCCATCATCCGCAGCCTGCTGGCAGCACGGGAGTTGACGGAGCGTCGGCCAGGCCGGGCGATGCGGCTGTGGGAGTCCTGCGTCGAGGCCTTCCCCGACACCGCCGGCTACCGGACGTCGCTGGTGGAGGCCGGACTGCGGGAGGCCGGACTGGCCCTGCTCACCGGCCGCGACCGGGCCGAGGCCCTGGACCGGGCCGGCGCCGCGCTGGCCCTGGCCGGCCGCCATGAGCGGGTGGACGGCGGCAGCCCGCGGCTGCGCCGCCTCGGCGGCGCACTGGCGATGCTGCGTGACGACACCGCCACGGCCGCCACCCTGCTGACCGCCGACCGCCCCCGCCTCGCGGCACTCCAACTCGCCGCAGGACAACCCCGCATCGCCCTGGCCCTGCTGCGCAGCACCGGATCCGCCGGCCCAGCGGGTGACAGGACCGACGGCTCGGCTGCGGACGGATGGGCGGAGGAGCCGTCGACGTACCGGCTCCGGGCACTGCTCGCCGCGCGGGCGGGGTCCTGGCAGGCGGCCTTCACCGCACAGGCGCAGGCGCTGGCGGCCCTCGGAGCCCCCGGATCCGACTCCGTCACCCCTGGCACGCCCTGCTCCGGCACCGCGGCCGCCGGCTGCGACAACCCCGCCGTGGCCGGCTGCGGACAGTGCGGCCGGCCCGCCTGCGCCGAGCACCTGCACCGGTCCCGACCGGCAGCGGAACCGGGCGGGGCGGAGCCGGGGCAGGCAGCGGAACCGGGTCAGGCGGCGGAGCCCCGGCAGGCGGACGCCACCATGGTCCTGGGCGCCGCTCCCGCGCCTTCCGCGCCCATCACGCCTCCCATGCCGGACGTCGCCGAGCCCCTGCCCACCCGCTGTCACACCTGCCTCACCGCGGACCTGGCCGCGCTGCTCGCCCATGCCATCCGCACCGGTCGGCCCGAGCAGGCCGTCCCCCTGCTGACCGCGTGGGCCTCAGCTCTGCCCGGCGCCGGCCGCAACGCCCTGGTCCGGATCCTGCTGCACAGCGGCGACCTGGACGCCGCCCTCGCCGCGGCCGACGGGGCCGACCCGGCCACCCTGCGGCTGCTGCACCTGCGCCGGGCCGCCGCCGCGGCGGCCGACGGCGACTTCGAGCAGACCCTGTCCGCCCTGCGCGAGGTCCAGGAAGTCGCCCCCGGTGACCCGGTCGCCGCCGCGGCGCTGCCGCTGCTGGCCGAGCACGAGGCGCTGGCGCACAGCCGGGCCGGACGGCACGCCGAGGCCTGGGACCGCTTCCAGGAGCTCTGGCGGCACCGCCCGCAGGACCTCCGCACGCTGCACTCGCTGGGCCTGGCCGGCTACCGGCTCGCCTCCGAGCGCGGCGACGCCGCGGACGACGCGGTCTGGGAGTGGACCATGGCCTGCTGGGCCGCCGCGCTGCACCACCCGGGCCTGTGGCCGGGGATCGCCGCCGCCACCGGCCGTCCGGTCCCCGAGGAGCGCGGGCGGACCGTCCGCAACACGCTGATCGAGCGGATCCGGCAGGACCTCCTGACCCGCGACCAGGCCGGCCAGGACAGTCAGGCCGACGCCGCCGAGACAGCGGCGTCCACCGGCTGGGCCGTCCGCTGGGGCCTGGAGTGCCAGGCCGCCGCCACCCTCGCCCGGCACCGCCCCGCCACTGCCACCGCCACCGCCACCGCCATCGGCGAGCCGCTGATCTGCGGTCCGGTGCTGCGCAAGCTCCTCCCCAGAGCCCAGCACGGCGCCGCCCTCGCCCAGGAGTTGGACCAGCTGCTGCTCCCCGGCCACGGCGGCGCCCTCGGCGACGAGCTCCGCCCGCTGTTCGGCCCGCTCGGCGTCCAGTCGTACCTGGTCCAGCAGGGGCGCTACGAGGAGGCCGCCACCGGGCTGCGGGCCATGTCGCCGGAGGAGCGCGGCAGCGAGGGCTCCGCGCTGCTCGCCGCCGCCGTGACCACCGGCGCCGAGCAGCACTACGCGCACCAGCGCTGGGCCGCCGCGCTGGACGGCTTCACCGAGGCGGCCAGGATGGGCGCCAGGCTCACCCCGGCCCAGCGGACCACCGTCGCCGACGCCGGCGTCAAGGAGGCCCAGCGGCTGCTGAGCGAGGACCGCGAGGCGCACCCGGCGGCCGTCGCCGTACTGGAGCAGGCCCTGGAGCTGGCGCCGGGGAACCCGACCGTGGGCGCCAACCTCGGCGCCGGGTACTCGCAGATGGGCCTGCGCGCCAACAACCAGCGCAAGGACTACGCCGAGGCGGTGCGGCTGCTGCGGCTGGCCGTCCGGCACTCCCCGGAGGACCCCACCGCCCGCGAGTTCACCGCCGCCGCGATCACCAACTGGGCCAACCAGCTGCTGAACGCGGAGGACGAGGAGTCGCTGGTACGGGCCCAGGGCCTGCTGGAGGAGGCGATCGAGCTGGAGGACAACAAGGACCGCCGCAATCTGCTCTGCAACGTCCTCTACGCCCGGTCCAAGGCGCTCGGGCTGGCCCGGCGGCAGCTGGACGAGGCCCGGCGGCTGATGCGCGAGTCGGTCCGGCACGACCCCGAGGCCGGCGGCAAGGACCTGGCCCACGAGGGCGACCGCAGGCTGTCGGTGGTGCTGCACAACCGCGGCGTGGAGCTGATGAAGCAGAAGGACACCAAGGCCGGCATCGTCTTCCTGCGGGAGGCGCTGGGGATCCAGGACAACGAGGTGACCCTCCGCCAACTGGGCGACGCCTACGCGGTGCAGGCCTACGCGGCCGCCAACCGCAGCCAGTTCCGGGTCGCCAAGTCGGAGATGGAGCTGGGCCTGCGCTACGACCCGGACAACAAGGACCTGCAGCAGCTCAGAGTCGCCCTGCGGCGACGCGGCTACTGACACGCACCCGCAGTGAGGAGGAGGACCAGCGCATGCCCCTGTCAGGACCGTCGCCCTACGAGATCCTCGGTGTGGACAGCACCGCCGGGAGCGCCGAGCTGAAGGCCGCGCAGGCCAGAGCGATCCGCGAGCGCAAGCACCGCCCCAACGAGGTCGCCCAGGCCGCCGCGCAGCTGCGCAACCCGGAGAAGCGGCTGGAGTGGGACCTGCTGGAGCACCTGCCCCCGCAGACCACCGAGGGGCTGGACGCGGCCTTCGCCCCGGTCGCGGCCGAGCAGCCGCTGCCGGAGCCGGACCCCTTCGCCATGCCCCCGGCCTCGGCGCTGCTGGTGCTGCGCGAGCAGGACCTGCTCGCCGAATGGTCCGAACTGCCGCCCGAGGCCGGGGTCGAGGCGCTGCGGGTGCCGGCCCCCTACCGGGCCGGAACCGCCGTACTGCCCCCCGTCGAGATCCCGGAGTAGCCGCCCCATGACCGACACCGACACCGACACCGATCCGCTGGCGATCACGGAGGACTTCCTGCCCGTGCCGGAGCGGGCGCTCGACGTCGACCTGGCCGACGCCTTCACCAAGCTGCTGTTCCGCAGCTCGGTCTCGCGGCGCCGGCGGGAGGAGGACGCCAGGACCGCCGAGTCGGCCCAGCGCGGCCTGCTGCTGGGGCTGCTGGAGGTGGACGACGTGCTGTACGCGGTCCAGGAGAAGCAGGCCCAGCTGCCGCCGGGGATCCCCCGGCCGGACAACCTGGTCGAGATGGCGGCCGCGGTACAGGCCGTGCTGCGCAAGAAGCTGGCCGTCGCCGAGGTGGCCCCGATGCGGCTGATGAACTACATCGCGCACCCGGCCGTCGCCGACATCGTCGGCCGGGTCCCCAGCGCCGACAAGCCCGACGAGACCGTGGTGTCGGTGGTGCGCAACGGTTTCAACTGGCGCGGGGACGTGCTGCGACGGGCCGAGGTGGAGGTCGCCGTCCCCTGGACCGGCGCCGAACCGCTGCCCGCGCCGACGGAGCCCGCAGCCGCGCCCACCGCCGAGCCCGCATCCGAAACCGCGCCCGCACCGGAACTCGTCCCAGAACGAAAGGCCCCTCCCGCGCCGCGCCCGCGCAAGCAGCCCGCGGCACGCAAGCCCCGCAAGGCCCGTAGCCCCCGCAAGCGCAAGTGACCACCCATCAGCAGACGCCCCGAGGGGGACTCCGCAGCATGATCCGTACGCTCGGCATCGACCTTGGCACGACCAACTCCGTGGTGGCCCAGCTCCGCCGCGGGGAGCCCGAGATCGTCTACAACAAGCAGAACCAGGAGGCCACCCCCTCGGTGGTGGGCCGGGGCAGGCGCGGTGAACTGCTCGTGGGCACCTCGGCGCGCGGCCGGATGGCGACGGACGGCGAGAACGTGATCCGCTCCGCCAAGCGCTTCATGGGCCGCAAGTTCCGCGACCCGCAGGTGCAGGCCGCGCTCGGCGAGCTCGACTACAAGGTCACCGCGGGCATGGACGGCGACGTCAACGTCTGGCTGGACGGCCGCTCGTACACCCCGATCGAGATATCGGCGATCATCCTGCGCAAGCTCAAGGAGGACGCCGAGGGCCGAGCCGGAGCGCCGTTCCAGCGGGCGGTGATCACCGTCCCCGCCTACTTCGGCGAGCGCCAGGTCGCGGCCACCCAGGAGGCCGGACGGCTGGCCGGGTTCCATGTGCTGCGGATCATCAACGAGCCCACCGCGGCCGCGCTCGCCTACGGGATGACCGGCGACCTCGGCGAGGACGGCCGCACCGTGCTGGTCTACGACCTCGGCGGCGGCACCTTCGACATCTCGATCCTGCTGCTGATCCCCGGCTCCTGCCAGGTGCTGGGCATCGAGGGCGACAACCTGCTGGGCGGCGACGACTTCGACAAGGCCATCACCAGCGCCCTGCTGGACGACATCAAGGCCGAGTACGGCGCCGACTACCAGCCGCACCGGCTGGACCGCTCCCGGATCACCGGGTCCGCCGAGGCCACCAAGATCGACCTGTCCAGTCAGCAGGCCACCGACGTCACCCTGGCCGGGATCGGCGACGGCAGCCAGATCTTCGAGGCCGAGTTCGACCGCACCCGCTTCGAGCGGCTGATCGAGGACCGGATCGAGCGCACCATCGAGCTCACCCACAAGGCCATCATGGAGGCCAACCTCACCGTCGCCGACATCGACGAGGTGCTGCTGGTCGGCGGCTCCACGTCGATCCCGCTGGTGATCCGGCGGCTCGGCGAGGTCTTCGGACCCAAGCGGATCAAGCTCGGCGGCAACCCGATGCAGTGCGTGGCCCTGGGCGCCGCGGTGCAGTCGGCGCTGCTGGCCGAGGTCGAGTGCGCCGAGTGCCACCAGTCGGCGGCGCTCAGCGACGAGGTCTGCGGCAACTGCGAGGCCTCGCTGATCGGCGCCGACCGGGTGTCCTGCCCGACCTGCTACGTCCCGGTCCCCACCACCGAGACCGCCTGCCCCAAGTGCCACCAGGCGCTCGACGGCAGCGGAACCGGGGCCGGCCACACCGGCTCCGCCGGGGCGTCCGCCGCACAGCCGGCCCCGGCCGCCCGGCAGGAGCCCCGCAGCTGCCCGCGCTGCGGCACCCCGGCCGCCCCCGGCGACGTCGAATGCGACCTGTGCGGCTCGCCGCTGGCCGGATCGGCCGCGGCCGACGCCCAGTCGGACGGGCCGTCCGGACTGCGCTGCGCCGAGTGCCGGACCGTCAACGAGCCCGGCGCGGAGACCTGTTCCGGCTGCGGGGCCTGGCTCCAGGTGGCCAACCCCTTCGACATCACCCCGAAGAGCCTGGGCATCGAGCTCAACGACGGCAGCTTCGCCGTGATCATCCCCAAGAACTCCAGCTACCCCACCACCGACCCGGTCAGCCGCGACTTCCATGTCGCCGGGTCCGGGCGGCAGCGGCTCGAAGTCGCGGTGTTCGAGGGCGACAAGGAGATCGCCCAGCAGAACGAGCTGATCGGCCACCTCAGCCTGCGGCTCCCCGACGGCTTCTCCGGCCGGGTGCCGGTCACCGTCTCCTTCGGCCTCTCCCAGAACCGCACCATCACCCTCTCGGTCCGCATCCACGGCGGCCCGCAGCGCACCGTCAAACTCGAACGGGTCACCCTGGAGCCGGAACTCAAGGCCCAGTTGGACGAGAAGCGGATGGCCATCGAGGGCTACACCGAACGCTGGGAGGACGAACTCACCGACGCGGAACGGCGGGCGGCCCGCAAGGCCATCGAGGACCTGGACGACGTCGCGGCCGGCCAGACCCGGGGGCGCTCCGCCGAGGAACTGCTGCGGGTGTTCGAGGAGCAGGCCCGGATCCAGAGCCGCGCCCGCGGCACCGACGCCTACCTCGGCGCGGTCCTGGCCTTCTGCGACAAGCTGCTCAGCGACGAGGACCTGGACGCGATCCGGCGCGCCCGCGAGGAACTGAAGTCGGCGCGCGACCGCGCCGACTTCGATGCGATGAAGCGGCTCACGGTCGCCGCGGACCGGCTCACCGACTCGATGGGCCCCAACGTCCTCATGGTGACCTACAGCCATGTGTTCGTCAGTCAGAACCTGCTCTCGCCGGCCCTCTCCCAGCGCCTGCGCAGCGCGCTGCGCGCGATCGACGAGGGCATGGAGGACGCCAACCTGGAGAAGGTCAACCAGGCGCTCTCCGCGTTGGTCGGGCTGCACGCCGAAGCCCTCCGGGAGATGGACGACGCGCCCGCCCCGGACATCCACAGCACCCCGGTGCGCCCCGAGTAGCGAGACACCCCTAACAGTGAGGACGGCCATGTCAGAGATCCGGGTCGCCTGCCCCCAGTGCAGGCTCGAAGCCCAGCCGGACACCCTGCTCTGCCCCGGCTGCCAGGAGGACCTCGCCCCGCTCGCCCATCTCCTGCACAGGGGCCGTATCAGCTACAACACGGGGCTCGCCCACGCGCGCCGTGGAGACCACGGCCAGGCCCGAGCGGCCCTCGAACAGGCCGTCCAACAGGAACCGGGGCTCGCCGCGGCGTGGCTCCTCCTCGGGAAGATAGCCGTCCACCAGGGAGAGTCGGCACGCGCCGCGGAAGCCCTGACCCGGGCGGCAGAGCTGTCCCCCGACGACAAGTCCATCCGAGCCGCACTCACCGCCGTAGCGAACCCGGCAACCACCTGAGGGGCGCGGGGAACTGCGCTGCCAACCACGCACCTCCGTAGAGGGCTGGTCGCGCAGTTCCCCGCGCCCCCATGGTTGCTGTCGGCGTCAGAGGGCCCGGAGGGAGCGGACGTCGATGGGTTCGGTCTCGTCCTCCGCGGTGAGGTCGTGGACGACGTCCTCCGCCGCGCCTGCCGCCACCTCCGCGCCGATGACGTCGGCGAGGTCGCCGAGTTCGGTGGAGATCGCCGTCTCCTGGCGGCTGAAGAAGTTGAAGGTCCCGCTGCTGCCGGCGTCCTGCCGGAGCACGTCGCGCGACTGCCGCGGCAGCACCGCGGTGGCGGGCCGCAGCGGCGGCAGCGCCGCCCGGGCCCAGGCCGGTCCCACCGGCTTCTCCGCCTCCGCGGCCGCCGGCTTCGGCTCGGTGGCCCGCGGCTTCGGTCGGAACGCCGACCGCTCCTGTCCCCGCTCCCGCTGCGGTTCCTGAGCCGCCGTCACGGGCTCGACGACCGGCTCGACGACGGGTTCGACGACCGGCTCCACCACGGTCTCGGCGTCGGGAACCGCCGCCCCCGCGCCCCCGCCGGCCGAGGCGATCCGCTGGGCCCGGTCCACGGCCGCCCTCCGCTCAAGGCCCCGCAGGGCCGCCGCCGCCTTGAGGTAGGCGGTCGCGGTGGGACGGGCACCCCGCAGCGCGGCTTCCTTGCGCTGGGCCTCCTCCGCCTCCCGCAGGGCCTGCTCGGCCGCGATCCGCGCCCGCTCCCGCAGCAGCCGCGCGTTCTCGGCCTCGGACCTGGCGATCTGGCTGCGCTGCGCGAGCAGCCGCCGTTCCAGCCGCTTGACCTGCTCCTCGGCGACCTCCGCGGCGTACTCCAACTCGGCCGCCCGGTCCTCGAAGCGGGCCTCGTCCCGCGCCCTCGCGGCCACCTCCGCCTCCAGATCGGCCTCGCCCGCGTGCTCGCGCAGCCGCAGCAGCACCGCGCCGGCGAAGGCCCCGACGGACGCCGCCACCACCAGGACGCGCAGCATCGCCGGATCGGTCGCGAAGACCGCGGATATGAGTGAGGCGATGGCCAGCACTCCGCAGGCGGTCGGAGGGAGGAGCCTGCTCAGAGGCGATGACTGGCGGTGGCGACCACGTGGCATGGCCAGAAATCTAGCGTGACCGCACTGCCCATGTCAGGCCAGGTCCCAAACAAGGTCTTGACAGGACCCGTCCATGACGTCGGGTGCACCTGCCTTGACCCTGCGTGACGGTCAGGGCCGCTCCGCCGAGCTGTGCACCGGCGTCGGGGCGTCCGGGTCCTCCGGCAGCCGGCAGATGTACTGGATCCACAGCCCGGCCGCCATCACCGCGATCCCGGCCAGCACCGCGAACAGCGCCGTCAGCGCCTGGCCGCGGCGCGCCGAGGCGTCGCTGCTGGTCAGCAGGAACACCCCCATACCGCCGTAGACCCCGGTGACCAGGGCCGAGACCAGCGCGCTGGCCTGGCCCAGGACCACCGCACGGGCCGCCGACAGCGGGTCGACACCCTTGGCGTCGGGTACCCGGTCCCGCTGGGCCTTCAGCCGGGCGCGCAGCGACACCGCCGTGGCGGCCAGCACCACCGCGATGATCGCCAGCACCACCGGCGCCGCCGTGGGGACCCCCGGCAGTGACCCCACCGAGTTCCACAGCTGCGACCCGGCCCAGGACAGCACCCCGGCCACCAGGGTGATCCCGACGAGCACGACAGCGCGTAGCGCCTTCAAGATCTCCCCTTAGGTCAGCACAAGCTCAAATCGAGAGCCTACTCGGGCAGGTGCAGCGCGAGGTCGTCGCGCCGCCGGATCCCGGCCGCGCCGACCGTGCCCAGCAGTTCGGCGACCGGTCCGGCACCGGGGATCTCCGCCGCCGGGTCCACGTCCAGCCAGGGGGCCAGCACGAAGGCCCGCTCATGGGCGCGCGGATGCGGCAGGGTCAGCACGGCCGAGTCCTCGACCACGCCCTCGTAGGCCAGGATGTCGACGTCCAGGGTGCGCGCGCCCCAGCGGACCTCGCGGACCCGGCCGAAGGCGTCCTCGACCGCGTTCGCCCGCTCCAGCAGCGAGTGCGGCGGCAGCGTGGTGCGCAGCACCAGCACCGCGTTGAGGTAGTTCGGCTGGCCCTCGGGACCGCCGACGCCCTCGGTCTCGTAGACCGGGGAGACCGCGCGGATCCGGACGCCGGGGGTGTCCTCCAGCGCGTCCACGGCGCCCTGCAGGGTGTCCAGCCGGTTGCCGAGGTTGGCGCCCAGCGCCACCACGGCGAGGACCGGGTTGTGCAGGGTGAAGTCGGCCTCGTCGACCTGCTGCTCCACCTCGGGGGCGACGGGGCTGGTGGTGGGATCGCTGCTCATCCGCGGCTCCGAACGATGGTGATGGTCACGTCGTCGAACGGCACGGTGATCGGGGCGTCCGGCTTGTGCACGGTCACCTCGACCTCCTGTACCGCATCATGCTTCAGGCACTGGTCGGCGATGCGCTGGGCCAGGGTCTCGATCAGGTCGACGGGCTCGCCCTGGACGATGGCCACGACCTCCTCGGACACGATGCCGTAGTGGGCGGTCCTGCTGAGGTCGTCGCCCGACGCGGCGGGACGGGTGTCCACGCCGAGGACGATGTCGACCACGAAGGTCTGGCCCTGTTCCCGCTCGCGCGGAAACACCCCGTGGCGGCCGCGGGCACGCAGGCCGCGCACCGCCACCCGGTCCAGGCTGTGCTCCCGGTCGGTCAAAGGAATCACTCCCACAGGTCGAGCGCCCCCGTCCGGCGGCCGACCGGCGGCCGGGCAGGCGGGAACGTTGCAGGCGGCACTGCCTGCCCAGCCAAACTGTCTCTGGGCCAAACTACCTCCGCGGTACGACAGCGAAGCCGGTCCGCAGGGCCGTCCGGCCGTGCACGCACCGCTCCGCCGCGAGCCGCCCGCACTGCGCGGCTACCCCGTCGGCATCAGGGCGAACATCCCGGGTACGCGCCCGCATTCCCCGGACTGCGACCGTCCTCGCCGCTCACTCCTCGTCAGCACCGCTGGTCAGCACGGGTGATCCATGGTGCGACCAGAGCCGCCAGCCCTCGGCTGTGCGGCGGAACAGGTTGGTGGCCACCACCCGGCCGCCGACCAGCGGTCCGAGCTCGCCCTCGGTCTCGGCCTCGCCGCCGGAGAGGATGTTCTCGGTGCAGGTGACAAGTGCCACATCGCCGAGGACCTCCACCTCCACGTCGGTGAGGAAGAACTGGATGTACTCGGTGTGCGCCATGATCAGCGCATAGGAGCGCAGCACCGAGGCCCGGCCGCGCAGCACCGGCCAGCCGGGGTGCACGCAGACTGCGCCGCGGACGTCGTCGGCGTCGGCCCCGGACACCCAGACGTCGGTGAGCCCGTCCAGGTCGCCGGCCTCCAGTGCGGCGTAGAGGGCGGCGTTGGCCGCCTCCACGGCCCGCTGGTCGGCGGTCTGCCCCGGGCCGGTCACCTGCCGCCGCCCCGGCCGGCACGGGCGGCGCGGAGCGCGGCCTCGACCCGTACCGCGTCGACCGTCGCGGACACCTCGTGCACCCGCACCGCCCAGGCGCCCTGGGCCGCGGCCAGCGCGGAGACCGCGGCGGTGGCGGCGTCGCGGGCCCTGGCCGGGCGGGGGTCGCCGGTGACCGGGTCGGCCAGCAGGGTGCCCAGGAACCGCTTGCGCGAGGCCGCGACCAGCACCGGGCGGCCCAGTCCGGACCAGGCGTCCAGCCGGGCCAGCAGGGCCCAGTCGTCCTCCCTGGTCTTGGCGAAGCCGAGCCCGGGATCGACGATCACCTGGGCGGGGTCGACCCCGCCCGACACCACAGCGTCCATCTGGCGCTCCACTTCCTCGATGACCTCGCCCACGACATCCCCGTAGGAGGCCAGCTGATCCATGGCCGCGGACTGGCCGCGCCAGTGCATCACCACGAAGGGCACGCCGGTGCGGGCGGCGACGCCCACCATGTCCGGGTCCGCCCGGCCGCCGCTGACGTCGTTGATGATCCGCGCTCCGGCGTCCACGGCCGCCTCGGCGACCGCCGCCCGCATGGTGTCCACGCTCACCAGCGCGCCGCCCTCGGCCAGGCCCCGGACCACCGGCAGCACCCGCCGGAGTTCCTCCTCACGGGTGACCCGCACCGCCCCCGGCCGCGTTGACTCGCCGCCCACGTCGACCAGGTCGGCGCCCTGGCCGACCAGATCCAGGCCGTGGGCGACGGCCCGGCCCGGATCGAGCCAGAGGCCGCCGTCCGAGAAGGAGTCGGGGGTGACGTTGACGATGCCCATCACCCCGCTGCGGTGCCACTCGGGGAGGCCGGGGAGCGGGGACTTGTACGTGCTCATGCGGCCATTGTGGAGCAGGGGGTGCCGAGTGCGGCGCCTGCATGGCTGGTCGCGCAGTTCCCCGCGCCCCTATGGGTCTGCAACTGGCTCAGTTGCAATTGCTAGGGGCGCGGGGAACTGCGCGACAAACCAGGCACACGCCGCGGCCGAAAACCTACGTCCGCACCGGAGCACCCGCGAGCTCAGCCCTGGTCTGCTGCGCAATCACGGCCTTCGGCCTGCGCCGCAGGAACTTCGGCAGCTCCATCACGATGAAGGCCTCGGCCTGCAACGCCGAGAGGCCGATCCTGGGCAGGTCCCGGGCGGTCGGGTAGACCAGGAAGCGGGGCTCCCAGATCGGGCGGAACTTGGCGTTGAACTTGTACAGCGACTCGATCTGGAACCACCGGGACAGGAAGACCAGCAGCCCGCGCCAGGCCCGCAGCACCGGCCCGGCGCCGATCCGCTCGCCGCGCGCCAGCGCCGAGCGGAACATCGCGAAGTTCAGCGAGACCCGGCTGATCCCCAGCTCGCCCGAGGCCTGCAGCGCCTTGACGATCAGCAGCTCGTTCAGCCCCGGGTCGGCGTCCCGGTCCCGGCGCATCAGCTCCAGCGAGATCCCCTCCTTGCCCCAGGGCACGAAGTGCAGCACCGCCCGGATGTCCGAGGCCCCCTCGGCGGCCCCCTCGGGGAGCTTGTGCGCGGTGACCACCACGCAGCCGGTGTCAGCGGGGTCGCCGAAGCGGCCCAGGGCCATCGAGAAGCCCCGCTCGGTCTCGGTGCCGCGCCAGGCGTCCGCGGCGTAGCGGATCTGCTCCAGCTCCCGCTCGCTCAGCTCGTCGACCCGGCGGACCCGGCAGGTGTACCCGGCCCGCTCGATCCGCTTCACCATCTGCCGGACGTTGCGCATGGCCCGGCCCTCCATGGTGAAGTCGTCGACCTCGACGATGGCCTCGTCGCCGATCTCCAGGGCGTCCAGACCGGCTTCGCGGGTCCACACCTCGCCGCCGGTCTCGCTGCAGCCCATCACCGCCGGCACCCAGGCGTGCCGGTGCGCCTCCTCCATGAACAGCTTGATCGCCCCGGGCCACGCCTCGACGTCGCCGATCGGGTCGCCGGAGGCGAGCATCACCCCCGACACCACCCGGTAGGCGATCGCGGCCTTGCCGCTGGGCGAGAAGATCACGCTCTTGTCCCGGCGCAGCGCGAAGTACCCCAGCGAGTCCCTCGCCCCGTGCTTCGCCAGCAGCTCGCGGACCTGGCCCTCCTCCGCGGTGCTGAGCTCGGCGACCGGCTTGGACGGCTTGGTCGCCAGCCACACCGTGCTGACCGCGGTCAGCAGGCCGAGTCCGGCGAGCGAGTAGTAGACCAGGTCGTTGGTGCGGTCCACGGTGTAGTGGATCGGGCCGCCGATTCCGATCAGCCCCCAGACCACCTGCCAGAAGCGGTCGCCGAAGGTTGGGACTCCGACGGTGGTCTTGGCGTGCGAACTGACGATGATCAGACCGAGCCCGAAACTCAGCACGTACATCGCGAAGAAGTTCCCCACCGCCCGCCACCGGCTGCGCGGATCCGAGAGCGCGTAGAACTCGCGGCGGTTCACCAGTACGACGACGAACACCACCACCGTCACCACCGCCGTGGCGGTGTGGTGCCAGCGCAGGGCCTCCAGCAGCGCGCCGACCGGCAGCAGCACCGCCACGGCCTTCCAGGCCCGCTGCTTCCGGCGGCGCAGCGCGTGCGCCAGCATGATCAGCAGGATGCCGACCACCAGCGAGGCGGCGGTGGCGACCGTGGTCACCGTTCCTGGGAGGAAGCTGGCCAGCTCGTGGACCCTGGATCCCTTGAAGTGCGGTGCCACCGCGCCGACGATGTCACCCAGTCCGACCAGCGCCGTTGCGTAGCCGACCACCCCGGGAACCCACGGACGGGACACCTTGGGCAGCTGGATGCCCTTGCGGTTACGGCCCTCTGCGGCCTGCTGCTCGGCCGGGGTGGCGGCCTGGGGATCGCTCATGGTGGTCCAGAGTAGAGGCTCAGGTAAGGACTTCGGTCAGACCCGAGTAGGAGAGCATCAGCCGCAGGCATGAGTTTCCTGCTCGCAGGTAACTTTTCGGCAATACACAGCAACTTCCCAGGCATGCTGGAGCGTCTGGACCTCCGCAGCCGTGCTCCGACCCCCAGGGCGGAGCCGGCGACTCACGGGGCGCCGAACCAGGCCGGGCAACAGGATGTGGAACATGGGACTCACCAGTCGGAAACTGCAGATACTCATCGCGCTGATAGCGGTGATCTGCTTTGTCGCGACGGTCTGGATCTGGCCGCGTCTCAGCGACCGCAATTGGCGCTCACTGCTCGGCCGGGTCGGGCTGCTGGTGGTCGGACAGGTGTTCACCCTCGCCGCGATCGGCCTCGCCGCCAACAACTGGGGCGCTTTCTACAGTTCCTGGAACGACCTCTTCGGCACGGACGCCGGCAACGGCGCCCCGGTGACCATCAACGGCGGGGTGCACCAGAGCTCCTCCACCCTGGACGGCCAGGGGAACGGCGTCCAGGTGCTGAACAGCAAGCCGGTGCCGCTCAAGCTGCACGGCGCGAACGCCTCCGGCGGGACCCTGCAGGAGGTGAACGTCAAGGGCGGCAGCACCGGGTTCACCGAGGACGCCTATGTCTACCTGCCGCCGCAGTACGGCGAGGCCGCCTACGCCCACACCAGATTCCCGGTGATGCTGGTGTTCACCGGCTACCCCGGTTCGCCGAAGAACCTCGTCACCCGGATGCAGTACCCGACGGTCGCCGCCCAGGCGATCCAGGAGAAGCAGATGCAGCCGACGATCCTGGTGCTGATGCGGCCGGCCGTGAACCTGCCCAGGGACACCGAGTGCCAGGACGTCCCCAACGGGCCGCAGGCGGAGACCTTCTTCACCAAGGACCTGCAGCGGGCCGTCACCACCGACTACCGCGCCGAGTCCGGCGGCGCGCACTGGGGCGTCATCGGCGACTCCACCGGCGGCTACTGCGCCCTCAAGCTGAGCATGCGTCACCCCGAGGCGTTCAGCGCCGCGGCCTCGCTCTCCGGCTACTACGCCTCCGCGGTGGACAGCACCACCGGCGACCTGTTCGGCGGCAGCCAGCAGCTCCGCAACGAGAACGACCTGATGTGGCGGATGAAGCACCTGCCGATGCCCCGGGTCTCGCTGCTGGTCGCCAGCAGCCTGAAGGGCGAGGGCGACTACAAGGCCACGGTGGCCTTCGCCGCGGCCGCCAAGCCCCCGCTGGAGGTGTCCACGATGTACCTGGCCGAGGGCGGCCACAACTTCGGCACCTGGAACAAGGAGACACCGCCCGCCCTGCGCTGGCTCTCCAGCAAGATCGGCGGCCCGGTCACCGGCGGCGTGCCCGTGGGCAAGCAGCCGTCCTGACCCGCCAGATCCGCGGCACCCGCTCCCCCGGCTCCACCCCGCCCGCCCTGCCCCGCCCTGCC
>NZ_BBPM01000007.1:0-58937 GCF_000787775.1 Streptacidiphilus carbonis
AGTCAACCCCTGCCCCGGCCGGGACCACCCCAGCCGCGGCCGCAACAACCGCCGCCTCCGGCGCGGCGAAGGCCGCAGCCGCCGGCACGGTGCTGCTGCTCGCTGTCGGCCTCGCAGTCTTCGGCGCTGGTGCCGGCGGGGTGGACCGGGCCTGGGCCGACCCGTCCGGTCCCGCGTCCGCGCAGTCGGCGGGTGCCGCGCTCGGCACCCTGGCCTTCGACTATCCGTCCGGCCATGACGACGACCCGATCGACACGCTGACCTCCGGGGCCTGCCCGCACACCACCGACCAGCTGATGGCCTCGATCAAGGGCGCGGGCTTCCCGGCCGCAGGCTCCTCCCTGCTGGGCCTGACGCCGGTGTCGATCTTCCCCAAGGCCGCCAACGGCGGCTATGTCGTACCGCTGCCGCAGACGCTGAGGCAGACCGCCAGCGAGACCGGAGTCACCCTCCGCGGCGGCTACACCGTGGACGTCTACTGCCGGACCCGGTTCAACCCCGCCCACCTCAGGGACTTCAGCGGCACCCTGGACTTCTCCGCACCACGGATCTGGAAGGCCAAGGACGTGGCCCCGGCCGGCTCGATCCACGCCGCGGTCAAGGCCGCCGCGACGGTGGCCCCCGCCCCCGCGCCGACCTCGACCGCCGTGGCGGAACCGGCCGCGGCCCCCGCCGCCCCTTCGGCCGGCACCCCGGTGGGTTCGGTGCTGGCGATGGTCTGCGGCGGTCTGCTGCTGGCCGGCCTCGGCGCAAGTTCGCTGCGCCGGCAGCGGGCCCGGGCCAAGGCGGCCGGACGATGACCATTACCGCGCCCCCGCCCGCCGCCCCGCAGGAACCCGCCCCGGCCGCCGAGCCGGTGGTGCCGCCCAAGCCCCCGCACACCCGGCGTCCGGGCCGTCCGGACGCCGCCGGCGCTTACGGCACCGCCCTGCTCCTCCTGGCCGCACTGGTCTTCGGCCTGCTGCTGGACATCGGCCCGATCGGCGACGTCCGGCACGCCAGGGACCGGGAGACCGGCTACGCGGCCCTGCGCAAGGACCTCGCCGAGGGCACCGTCCCGGTGGGACAGACCGATGGCAGCGGCGCCCCAGTACGGCAGGGGCAGCCAGTGGCCCTGCTGACGATCCCTCAACTCGACCTGAAGGAAGTCATCCTGGAGGGCACCACGTCCGGAGTGCTGGCCACCGGCGTGGGCCACCGCCGGGACACCCCGCTGCCGGGACAGGCCGGTACCAGCGTGCTGATGGGGCGTCAGTCTGGCTTCGGCGGCCCCTTCGGCCACCTGGCCGACCTGCGTCCCTCGGAGACCTTCACGGTGCTCACCGGCCAGGGCACGCAGACCTTCCGGGTGCTGGACATACGCCGGGCCGGCGACCCGGTGCCGCCGGTCGTCAAGGACGGCGCCGGACGACTGGTCCTGGTCACGGCTGACGGCCCCGCGTTCACCCCGGACGGACTGCTGCTGGTCGACGCCGACCTGGTCGGCAAGTCCGTCCCCGCTCCCGCGCGTCCGCTGGGCAGTGACGGGCTCTCGGCCGCGGAGAAGCCGATGGGGACCGACCCCTCGGCCTGGGTGCCGCTGGTGCTGTGGGCCGAGGCGCTGCTGCTGGCCGCCGTGGGGGTGACCCTGGCCCGGCTGCGCTGGGGCCGCTGGCAGGCCTGGATCTGCGGGGTCCCGGTGCTCGGCGCACTGGGGCTGTCCGTCGCCGACCAGGTGGTCCGGCTGCTGCCCAACCTCATCTGAACCGTCCGCGATCGTCCGAAGTCTGAAAGGCCATCATGTCCGGTACCCCCAGCAGCGCAGAGACCGTGGAGTTCCCCGCCGTCGCGGACGGCCCGGGCCCGGGCCGGGCGGCCGCGCGGCCCGGTGGCCTGGAGGCCCTCGCGGTCTCGGCCTGGTTCGGCGACCACAAGGTGCTGCAGCAGGTCTCGCTGCAGATGCCGGCCGGCCAGGTCACCGCCCTGATCGGCCCCTCCGGCTGCGGCAAGTCGACCTTCCTGCGCATCCTCAACCGGATGCATGAGCTGGTCCCGTCCGCCACCCTCAGCGGCGAGGTGCTGCTGGACGGCGAGGACGTCTACGCCCCCGGCCGCCGCCTGACCGACGCCCGGCGCCGGATCGGCATGGTGTTCCAGAAGCCCAATCCCTTCCCCGCGATGTCCATCTACGACAACGTCACCGCCGGGCTCAAGCTCACCGGCGTCAGGACCGGGCGCGGCGAGCGGGACCAGCTGGTGCAGGAGTGCCTGACCAGGGCCGGTCTGTGGCAGGAGGTCAGGGACCGGCTCCGGCAGCCCGGCGGCGCCCTGTCCGGCGGCCAGCAGCAGCGCCTCTGCATCGCCCGTTCTCTGGCGGTCCGCCCGCAGGTGCTGCTGATGGACGAGCCCTGCTCGGCCCTGGACCCCACCTCGACCCGGCGCATCGAGGAGACCATCAGGGAACTGGTGGACGAGGTGACCATCGTCATCGTCACCCACAACATGCAGCAGGCGCAGCGGGTCTCCGACCGCTGCGCCTTCTTCCTGGCCTCCCAGAACACCCCGGGCGGCATCGTCGAACACGGCCCCACCGAGGCCATGTTCGAGTCCCCCCAGGACCCCCGCACCGCCGACTACGTTAACGGCCGCTTCGGCTGAGCCGGGCCACTTCCCGGCCCGGCCGGGCCCGTCGGCTACATCCCCAGTTCGGCGTGCTGGACCTTTTCGACGGCTTCCTTGTCGCCTTCCAGTTCGACCTGGGCCTGGTTCTGCCGGCCCATGACGAAGAGCAGCAGCTCGCCGGGCTCGCCGGTGGCGGTGACCACCGGGGTGCCCTTGCGGGCGACCGCGGTCTGGCCGTCCGGGCGGCGCAGTACCAGCCCGGAGGGGGAGCGGCGGCCGTTCATCGAGGCGGACTGGGCCAGCCGCTTCCACAGCTGGTCGGCGAAGTCCTGGTCCAGCACCCGGGGCGCCCAGCCGTCCTGGGCCCGGCGGACGTCCTCGCCGTGGACGAAGAACTCCACGGTGTTGGCCAGTTCGTCGGCGCCGGGGATGCCGAACAGGGACAGCCGCGGCGGCCCGGTGCGGATCAGCTCCAGCAGTTCGGGATAGGGCTTGGCGGCGTACTCGCCCTGGACCTTGGCGAGCCGCGCGGCCAGCGGCTTGATCATGATGCCGCCGGCGGCGTCCGGGCGGCGCTCACGGACGACGACATGTGCGGCGAGGTCCCGGGTGGTCCAGCCCTTGCAGAGGGTGGGCGCGTCGGGGCCGGCGCTCTCCAGTAGGTCAACCAGCAGTAGGCGTTCGCGTCGGGCATGGTTCGGCATGTGTTCAGCCTACGTCTGATGGGGCGTCAATGCGCGGCCCGGACGGTGGGCCCGGACGGTGGGTCCGGACGGTGCTGCGGCTCAGCGCAGCGGCGCGGTCAGCCGGGGGCCTGCCGGGTCGTGCTCGATGGCGCAGGTGGCGGTGCGCCGTCCGGCCCGGTAGGAGGCCAGGTCCGGCCAGATGACGCCGCCGGAGACCAGCGGTTTGAGGGTCTGCCGGGCGCGGACCGGGGCGGTGACCGGGTAGCAGAGGCTGTTGGCCTTCTCGACCAGGGCGACCCCGCTGGTCAACCCGCCCGGGAGCTGCAGCAGCCCGATCACCTGGCCGTCGTGCGGCTGGTGGCAGTCCTGCTCGGTGTAGCGGGAGGCTGCGCCGGTGTGCCCGGGGGCGTCGAAGCAGTCGCCGGGGCGCAGCAGCAGGTACGACAGCGTCTGCGGGAGGGGGGAGGGAGACGGCGCGGGCGGGATGCTGGTCGCCGTGGTGGGGCTGGGCGTGGGGCTCGGGGAGGCGGAACCGGCGGCGGCCGCGGGCTTGCCGTGGCCGCTGCCGCTGCTGAGGACCATCGCGAGGACGGCGGCCAGCACCAGCGCCAGCAGCCCGGCGGTGATCGCGAGCGTCCGCCGCCGGGGCCGGGGCTGATTCGGGCTCATGTTCCCCAGGATGCCCGGTGATGGGGTCTCACCGCAGGGCCGCGGTCAGTTTGGGGTCGCCGACGTCGATGGTGAGGGTGCAGTAGGCCTTGTGGTCGCCGCCCTGGTACCCGTCGAGGAGCGGGTAGAAGACGCTGCCCGACAGATGCAGGCTGCTCGACTGCCGCTGGTAGACGGCGGAGTTGAGGGGGTGGCAGAGGCTGTCCGCCTTGTTGCTGATCTCGTCGCTCGTGGTCAGCCCGCCGGGCAGCGCCACCACCGCGGTCACCTCGCCGTCGTGCGGGCTGCTGCAGCCGCGCTTGGTGATGTCGTTGATGGTGAGGGTGACGGCCGGGTCGCTGTAGCACTCACCCTGCGTCATCGTGACCGCGTTGTAGGTGAGGCTGCTGGACGAGGCGCTGGGCGTCACGCTCGCCAGATCGCTGGGCAGATCGCTGGGCAGATCGCTGGGCAGGTCGGAGGGGAGGGCGGAGGGCAGTGTGTCCGAAGGCAGGGCGAAGGGCGAACTCGACGACGCGACCGGGCTCTTGGAGTGCGAGCCGCCGGAAGCGACGGCTATCACCGTGCCGACGATGCCCAGGGCGACTATCGAGCCGACGACGATGGCGACGACCTTCCCCCGGCCGCCGCCCCCGCCGGGCGGCGTCGGCCCGTACGGGGACTGCGGCTGGCCCTGGTAGGGCTGCGGCGGACCGGGGTACTGGGGAGGCTGTCCGCCGGGGTACTGCGGCTGGTCCCCGTACTGGGGCTGGTCCCCGTACTGGGGCTGGTTGGGGAAGTTCTGGTACTGCGGCGGCCCCGGATAGGGCTGCGGCGGTCCATAGCCCTGCGCAGGCTGCTGTGGCGGCTGGTCCTGGCCACCGTAGGGCGGTTGCTGTGGAGGCGGGTAACTCATGGCGTACACAATGCCGGTAGGTAAGGGGGCGATGAGAGTCGGGTCGAACAAAAAGGCCTATCAACCTCGCCGAAGTCGGAGAAATCGACTGAATCCTTCCCATCTGTCCGCCCTGATGCCCTCACGCCCCGCCGCCTTGGCACAATGGACGCATGCCCGCATCTCCCGCCGCCCCCGGCAGCACCGCTCTGGACCCGCAGGTCGCCGCACGTCTCAAGCGCGACCCGCAGGGGCTCGTCCCCGCCGTCGCGCAGCAGTACGACACCGGGGAGGTGCTGATGATGGGTTGGATGGACGACGAGGCCCTGCACCGAACCCTCACCACCGGGCGCTGCACCTACTGGTCCCGCAGCCGCGGCGAGTACTGGGTCAAGGGCGACACCTCGGGCCACCTGCAGCTGGTCAAGTCCGTCGCCCTGGACTGCGACGGCGACACCCTGCTGGTCCAGGTCGACCAGATCGGCGCCGCCTGCCACACCGGCGACCGGACCTGCTTCGACGCCGGATCGCTGCCGGTCTCGGGGCCCGGCGCGGCCACGGCCTGAACCCCCTCATCGGATACGCTGCGGAGCCATGACCACCGGCATCGTCAGCCCCGATCTCGAGACCTTCCGCAAGCTCGCCGTGGACCGCCGGGTCATCCCGGTGGTCCGTCGGCTGCTGGCGGACGGCGACACCCCTGTCGGCCTGTACCGCAAGCTGGCCGCCGAGCGCCCCAACACCTTTCTGCTGGAGTCCGCCGAGCAGGGCCGGTCCTGGTCCCGGTACTCCTTCGTCGGCGTCCGCTGCAGCGCGGCGCTCACCGTGGACGGCGAGGGGCAGGCCCGCTGGCTCGGGGACCCGCCGGTCGGGGTGCCCACCGAGGGGGACCCGCTGGCCGTGCTGCGCGCCACGGTGGAGACCCTGCACACCCCCCGGGACCTCCACCGCGCGGGTGAACTCCCGCCGTTCACCGGCGGAATGGTCGGCTACCTCGGCTACGACGTGGTCCGCCGGCTGGAGCGCCTGCCCGAGCTCGCCCCGGACGACCTGGGCCTGCCCGAGCTGACCATGCTGCTCGCCACCGACCTGGCCGTGCTCGACCACGCCAACGGCAGCGTCATCCTGATCGCCAACGCGGTGAACCACGACGACCGTCCCACCGGCGTCGAAGCCGCCCACGCCGACGCCGTGGCCAGGCTGGACGCGATGACCGCCGACCTGGCCCGCCCGGTCGACACCGGCGCCGCCGTGCTCACCCCGGTGACCTCGGTGGACGCCCACTCGCCCTTCGGCGGTGCCCCGTACCGGGCCGCGGTCGAGGACGTCAAGGAGCGGATCAGAGCCGGCGAGGCCTTCCAGGTGGTGCCCTCGCAGCGGTTCGAGGTGCCCTGCGAGGCGAGCTCCCTGGACGTCTACCGCGTGCTGCGCACCACCAACCCCAGTCCCTACATGTACCTGTTCCGCTTCGCCGGCACCGCCGGGAACCCCGACTTCGACGTGGTCGGCTCCAGCCCCGAGGCGCTGGTCAAGGTGGAGGACGGGCGCGCCATGGTGCACCCGATCGCCGGGACCAGGCACCGCGGCGCCACCCCCGAGGAGGACGCCGACCTCGCCGCCGAGCTGCTGGCCGACCCCAAGGAGCGCGCCGAGCACCTGATGCTGGTGGACCTGGGCCGCAACGACCTGGGCCGGGTCTGCGCCCCCGGCAGCGTCGAGGTGGTGGAGTTCATGACCGTGGAGCGCTACAGCCACGTCATGCACATCGTCTCCACCGTCACCGGCCGGGTCGCCGCCGACCGCACCGCCTTCGACGTGCTCACCGCCTGCTTCCCGGCCGGGACGCTGTCCGGGGCGCCCAAGCCCCGCGCCATGCAGATCATCGAGGAGCTCGAACCCACTCGGCGCGGCCTCTACGGCGGCTGCGTCGGCTACCTGGACTTCGCCGGGGACTCCGACACCGCGATCGCCATCCGCACCGCACTGATCCGCGACGGCAGGGCCTACGTCCAGGCCGGCGCGGGAGTGGTCGCCGACTCGGTGCCGGAGAGCGAGGACGCGGAGTGCCGCAACAAGGCGGCCGCCGTGCTGCGCGCGGTGGCGAGCGCGAGCACGCTGCGCCCGACGGCCCAGAGCCCGACGGCCCAGAGCCCGACGACCCTGCGTCCGGCCGCTCCCGGCGCTCAGGGCACACTGGAACGGTGACCGCGCTGCCCGAGACCGAACCGACCGAGACCGAACCGACCGAGACGTCCGCCGACGACACCCCTGCGGCCCCCGCGGCCCCCCGCCGCCCGGACCGGCGCAGCCTCGCGCTGATGCTGCTGCTCACCGTCCTCGGTGCGGCCGTGGTGCTGCTCGCCGCCGGGCAGACCTGGGCGCACGGCAGCGTCGCCTTCCAGGGCACCCGGCTGAAGGTCTCCGCCAGCGGCTCCGAGACCAGCGGTCTGCCCGGGGCGCTCGCGCTGGTCGCGCTGGCCGCCGCGGTGGCCGTGTTCTCGGTGCGCGGCGCCGCCCGGGCCGCGGTCGGCGCGCTGCTCTCGCTGGCCGGAGCCGGGGTGGCGGCGTCCGCCCTGGTCGCCGCCACCGGGGTCGGCGCCCTGAACGGCAAGGCCGCCCGAGCCATCGGCCTCACCAGGGCCGCCGCGACCGGTGTCGAGCACACCCTCTGGCCCTGGGCCGGCGCCCTGGGCGGCGTGCTGCTGATCCTCGGCGGCCTGCTGGTGCTCGCCAGGGGCCGCGACTGGCCCGGGATGTCCTCCCGCTACGACGCCCCGGGCAGCGCCGCGGGACGGCCCCGCGCGGCCGCCGCCAAGCGCGCCACGCCCGACCGGGAAAGCCCCGCCGACCTGTGGAAGGCCCTGGACCGGGGTGAGGATCCGACACGTTGAGACGGCAGTGTGCCACCCCGCACGGCGGCACGGACCGGCGTACGGAACAATGTCCAGCGAGAGTCAACGTGCAACCTAGGAGCAGCAATGTCGGGTAGTGCCCACGGACACACCACCGCCGCCTGGACCGGTGTGACCATCTCCTTCGTCGGCTTCATGATCGCCGGTGTGGCCATGGTCGTCCCGATGCCGATCCTGGTCATCGTCGGACTCGTGCTGGCTCTCGTCGGCCCGGGCGTCGGCAAGATGATGTCGGCCGCCGGCTACGGCAAGAAGGTCGACCCGGCCCCGAAGGCCGACGCCGCCAAGAAGACCCCGGTCGGCTCGGGCGCCTCGAACTGACCATGGCGGATGCGGCGGGACGCCCCGCCCCCCGGTCCCTCACCGCGCCGGCGGCCGCGCTCGCGGCGGTCGGCGCGGCGACGGCGTACGTGGCCGAGGTCGACCCGGACCGCCCCGGCCACTACCCGACCTGTCCGTTCCTGCTGCTCACCGGCTGGTGGTGCCCGGCCTGCGGCGGCCTGCGCTGCGTCCACGAGCTGACCCGCGGCGACCTCTCGGCCGCGCTGCACGACAACGTCCTGGTGGTCGTCTCGGTGGTGCTCGCCACGGCGTTCTGGGCCCGCTGGACCTACCGCGCGGCCCGCGGGCGGCGCAGCCCGGTGCCGGCGATCCCCCGCCGCCGGGTGTGGGGACTGATCGCCGTCCTGGTGGCCTTCACGGTGTTCCGCAACCTCCCGGCCGGCTCCTTCCTGGCCCCGCCCTCGGTACCGCTGCCGGGCCTGTGACCAGCGATATCGTGTCCGCTCAACGAGACCGGGCGCGGTTCGATGCGAGCCGCGCGGGTTCTGGCGGATACCATCGACAGTGGCTGGAGGCAGCCGCACCCGCCATCCACACCTGCAGAAGGGGGCGTCCAGCGTGAGCGTGCTCGACGAGATCATCGCCGGAGTCCGTGAGGACCTCGAAGAGCGCCAGAAGCTGGTGTCCCTGGACGAGCTCAAGGAACAGGCCGCCCGCGCCCCGCTGGCCAAGGACGGCGTCGCCGCACTGCGCGGCGACAGCGTGCGGGTCATCTGCGAGGTGAAGCGCTCCAGCCCCTCCAAGGGCGCCCTGGCCGCGATCGCCGACCCGGCGGCCCTCGCCGCCGACTACGCCGCGGGCGGGGCGGCGGCCATCTCGGTCCTCACTGAGCAGCGCCGCTTCGGCGGCTCGCTGGCCGACCTCAGGGCGGTCCGCGCGGCGGTGGACACCCCGCTGCTGCGCAAGGACTTCATCGTCACCGCCTACCAGCTGTGGGAGGCCCGCGCGGCCGGCGCCGACCTGGCGCTGCTGATCGTCGCCGCGCTGGAGCAGCCCGCGCTGGAGTCGCTGATCGAGCGGGCCCAGTCGATCGGGCTGACCCCGCTGGTCGAGGTGCACGACGAGGAGGAGGTCGCCCGCGCGGTGGACGCCGGCGCGCGGATCATCGGCGTGAACGCCCGCAACCTCAAGGACCTCAAGGTCGACCGGGACACCTTCGCCAATGTCGCGCCGTCCATCCCGGACCACATCGTCAAGGTCGCCGAGTCCGGCGTCCGCGGCCCGCACGACCTGATCGCCTACGCCAACGACGGGGCGGACGCCGTCCTGGTCGGCGAGTCCCTGGTCACCGGCCGCGATCCGCGGGCCGCGGTGGCCGACCTGGTCGCCGCGGGGGCGCACCCGGCGATCCGGCACGGGCGCTGAGGAATCCGCTAGTCTCATGGCCATGTCCCCCCGTCTCCAGCCCGGATGCAAGCCGCATCGAGGGTCGGCCGCAGCCGCTGCTCCACTGCGGGCGGGTACCGGGCACTCGTTCCTCGCACCCGATCCCCACCCTCCGGTGCGCATCGGCTACGTCCTCCAGCGCGGCTGCCGCGCGCCTGCCCGCAGGGTGCTGGGGCGGCGGGTGCGGTATGTGATCGGTGCGGAGCCGGGGCAGGTGCCGGGGCGGCGATGGCGTTGCCGCAGTAGGGGTTCGCTCTAGCGGTGTCGCCTTGGTGCGGGTCTGTTGCGGTTGCTGTTCGCGCAGTTCCCCGCGCCCCTGGGTCTCCTCTGGCTGGGCTCCTGCTGTTGGTCGACGTCTCTGTCACAGCTATGTTCTGAGGACCAGTCATGTCTTCGCACGACCTCACACCTGACCCCCGCGGCTACTTCGGGGCCTACGGCGGCCGCTTCATCCCCGAGGCCCTCGTCGCCGCCGTGGAGCAGGTCGCCGACGAGTACGAGAAGGCCAAGGCGGACCCCGCCTTCGGCGCCGAACTCGCGGCCCTGCTCAAGGACTACACCGGGCGTCCGAGCCCCCTCACCGACGTCCACCGCTTCTCCGCCGAGGCGGGCGGAGCCCGCATCCTGCTGAAGCGCGAGGACCTCAACCACACCGGCTCGCACAAGATCAACAACGTGCTGGGCCAGGCCCTGCTCACCCGCCGGATGGGCAAGACCCGGCTGATCGCCGAGACCGGCGCCGGCCAGCACGGGGTGGCCACGGCCACCGCCGCCGCGCTGTTCGGCATGGACTGCACCATCTACATGGGCGAGGTCGACACCCGGCGCCAGGCGCTGAACGTCGCCCGGATGCGGATGCTCGGCGCCGAGGTGGTCCCGGTCACCTCCGGCAGCCGCACCCTCAAGGACGCCATCAACGAGGCCTTCCGCGACTGGGTCGCCAACGTCGACTCCACCCACTACCTGTTCGGCACGGTCGCCGGACCGCACCCGTTCCCGATGATGGTCCGCGAGTTCCACCGGGTGATCGGCATCGAGGCCCGGGCCCAGGTGCTGGACCGCACCGGCGCGCTCCCGGACGCCGTGGTGGCCTGCGTCGGCGGCGGCTCCAACGCGATGGGCATCTTCTACGACTTCATCCCGGACGCCGGCGTCCGCCTGGTCGGCATCGAGGCCGCGGGCGAGGGCGTGGACACCCCGCGCCACGCCGCCACACTGACCAAGGGCGACCCGGGGGTGCTGCACGGCTCCCGCACCTACGTCCTGCAGGACGAGGACGGCCAGACCATCGAGAGCCACTCCATCTCGGCCGGTCTCGACTACCCGGGCGTCGGCCCCGAGCACGCCTACCTCAAGGACTCGGGCCGCGCCGAGTACCGCCCCTGCACCGACGACGCCGCCATGCAGGCGCTGCGGCTGCTGTCCCGCACCGAGGGCATCATCCCGGCCATCGAGAGCTCCCACGCCCTCGCCGGGGCGCTGGAGCTGGGCCGCGAGCTCGGCCCGGGCGCGACCATCCTGGTCAACCTCTCCGGGCGCGGCGACAAGGACATGCACACGGCCGCCGAGTACTTCGGCCTGCTCGACCAGAACGAGGCGGGGAACTGATGAACACCAAGCTCAGTGGAGTCCTCGCGGCGGCGAAGGCCGAGAACCGGGCCGCCCTGATCGGCTACCTCCCGGCCGGGTTCCCGACCATCGACGGTGCGGCCCAGGCCGTGCAGGCGCTGCTCGACGGCGGCGCGGACGTGGTCGAGATCGGTCTGCCGCACAGCGACCCGGTGCTGGACGGGCCCACCATCCAGACCGCCGACGACATCGCCCTGCGCAACGGCGTCCGCACCAGGGACGTGCTGGAGACGGTCCGTCAGGTCACCACCGCCAACCCGGCCGTGCCGGTGCTGGTGATGACCTACTGGAACCCGGTGGACCGCTACGGCGCCGCCCGGTTCGCCGCCGACCTCGCCGCCGCCGGGGGAGCCGGCTGCATCCTGCCCGACCTGCCGGTCGAGGAGGCCGGCCCGTGGCTGGCGGCCGCCGAGGAGCTGGGTCTGGCCACGGTCTTCGTGGTCGCCCCGTCCAGCAGGGACCAGCGGCTCGCCACCATCACCGCCAGCGGGACCGGCTTCGTCTACGCGGCCGCGGTGATGGGGGTGACCGGCAGCCGCAACCAAGTCGGCGAGATGGCCGAGGACCTGGTGAAACGCACCAGGGCCACCACCGACCTGCCGGTCTGCGTCGGCCTCGGGGTCTCCACGGCGGCGCAGGCCGCCGAGGTCGCGGCCTTCGCCGACGGGGTGATCGTCGGCTCCGCCTTCGTTCAGCGCATCCTGGACGCGGCCTCCCACGAGGCCGGCTACGCCGCCGTGCGCGAGCTCGCGGCCGAGCTCGCCGAGGGCGTCCGCAAGCGCTAGCTGCAGGCCCCGCACCGAACCGCCACGCGGTCACTCGTTCAGGTGAGTGGCCGCGTGGCGCGTATCCGCAGGGGTGCCCTCCTCGTTGATGATCCGGCAGGTGGCTCCTTTCCGGGCCGCCCGTGCGCGCATGCACGAACGCGATCCGAGGAGGTCCACCGTGGCTGCTTCCACCCGTGCCCGGGCGACCCGGGCGGCTGTTGCCGTCGTCGCGCTCGCTGTGGCCGTGGGCGGCGAGGCCAGCGTGGGCAAGGCCCTCTCCGAGGGCGGCCGGCAGCGGTTCGTCGCCGAGCAGACCGGCTACGACCGCAGCGCCCCCATCGTCGCCAGCCGCAGCGTGCACCGTCCTGCGCTGATCGCCGACGTCGCCCAGCGCAAGGACCTCAGCGGACTGCCGGCGCGGCTGGCCCCGGACGGCGCCGGCATCGACGTCGGCTATCCGGACGCGCCGGTCGTGCTGACCCTCTTCGAGGACTTCCGCTGCTCCTCGACCCGTGACTTCGAGCGCGCCCAGGGCGCCGGGCTGGCCGCCCTGACCGCCCGTCACCAGGTGCTGCTCCGCTACGTCATGGAGTCATCGCTGGACCAGCGGCTGCCCGGTCCCGGCGCGCTGCTGGCCACCAACGCGGCCCGCGCGGCCCTGTCCCGAGGCCGGTTCCCGCTGTTCCACGCGCTGCTGTTCGCCAACCAGCCGGGCGAGCAGGTGAACGGCTTCACCGTGCCCCGGCTGCTGGACGTCGCCGGCAGCGTGCCCCACCTGCGCGGCCAGGCCTTCGACACCGAGGTCCGCACGGTCTGGTACCGGGACTGGGTCAAGGCGGCGCAGACCGCCTACGACGACGCACCCGTTCCGCGCGGAACGCCCTCGATGCTGCTGGACGGCGCCCCGGTGGACCTCGGCGCACAGCCCGCACTGCTGACGAGTCCCGCGGCGCTGGGCGCCTTCGTCGCGCACGCGGCCGCGCACAAGGCCGCGCAGAAGGCCGCGGCGGAGCAGTACTGAGGCTGCGGCCTCACACAACTAAATCGCAGGGAGGCGATAGCGGATGGCCACGGATCAGATGAGCCGGACGGACGGGAAGGAATCGGGAAGGGGCCGCCGCACCGCGGTGGTCACCGGGATCGGCACGGCCGCCCGGCTGGGCCTCGCGGTCGTCTGGGCCTGGGCCGGGCTGGCCAAGATCTCCGACCCGGAGGCCGCCGCGCAGGCGGTACGCGCCTACCGGCTGCTGCCGGAGTCGCTGGTGAAACCGTTCGGCTACGGCCTGCCCTTCCTGGAGCTGGCGCTGGCCCTGCTGCTGCTGGTCGGCCTGGGCACCCGGATCGCGGCCGGGCTCTCGGCGCTGCTGCTGGTGGTCTACATCGGCTCCATCGCCTCGGTCTGGGCCCGCGGGATCTCCATCGACTGCGGCTGCTTCGGCGGCGGCGGCGCGGTGAGCGCCTCGCACACCGCCTACCTCCAGGAGATCCTGCGCGACATCGGCTTCCTGCTCCTGGCCGGCTGGCTGATCAGGTGGCCGCGCACCTGGGTCTCGCTGGACGGCCTGCTCGCAACGGACTGACCCACCGCAGTACCGCAGTTGTTCAACCTGTCCCCGGATATTTGGTGATGAAGCAGCAATGAGCCAGAAGAACAGCAGTGAGGCCAAGCGCACCGCGCGCGAACGCATGCAGGAGGAGCGGGCCGCGCAGGAGGCCAAGGCCCAACGGATCCGCAAGTTCAGCATCATCGGCACGGTGCTCGCCGTGATCGTGGTGGCTGTGGTGATCGGCCTGGTGGTGCAGAACAGCCGCACCAGTTCCTACAACGCCTCGCAGGCCCCGGCCGGCACCATCGGCGCCAACAAGCTGGTGATCCCGGTGGGTTCGACGGCGGCCCCGTCCACGCTCACCGTCTACGAGGACCTGCGCTGCCCGGCGTGCGGCTCCTACGAGAAGAGCTTCCACACCACGGTCAACCAGCTGATGGCCCAGGGCAAGGTCCAGGTCCAGTACCACGTGGTCTCGTTCATCGACCGCAACGACAACGGCACCGGCTCCAAGAACGCCGCCAACGCCGTGGCCTGCGCGCAGAACGTCGGCAAGTTCCACGGCTACCACGACGTGCTCTACGCCAACCAGCCGGACGAGACCGACGACGCCTGGGCGGACAAGTCCAAGCTGATCACCCTGGCCAAGCAGGTCCCGGGGCTGGACACGCCCGCCTTCGAGTCCTGCGTGAACAGCAACAGCTTCGGCGCCTGGGTCACCGCGGTGCAGAAGGACTTCGACAAGTCCGGCCACACCTCCACGCCGACCATCCTGCTCAACGGCACCTCGGCCTACCCCACCTACAACGGGGAGCAGATCAGCACGGCCAACCTGATCAAGTGGGTGGACGCCGCCAACAAGGGCAAGACCCCGGCGTCACTGGCCCCGTCGGCCTCGGCCGCCCTGGTCTCGCCGAACGCGTCGCCCAACGCCTCGGGCTGAGCCGCCGCGAGGCCGTCGCAGGTCAGCGGGACCGTCGCAGCAGGCCGCCCTGGTGGGCGGCGGCGATCGCGGCGGTCCTGCTGTCCACCCCGAGCTTGTCGTAGACGTGGACCAGATGCGTCTTCACCGTGGCCTCGCTGATGAACAGCCGCCGGGAGATCTGACGGTTCGCCAGGCCTTCGGCGACCAGCTCCAGGATCTCGGTCTCGCGGGGGGAGAGCGTGGGACCGCCCGAGCGGACCCGGCCCAGCAGCCGAGCGGCGACCGGCGGGGCGAGCACCGTCTCGCCGCGCGAGGCCGCCCTGATCGCGGCGGCCAGTTCCTCCGGCGGGGCGTCCTTGAGCAGATAGCCGGTGGCCCCCGCCTCGACGGCGGCCAGGATGTCCCCGTCGGTGCTGTAGGTGGTCAGGATCAGCACCGACGGGGGATCGGGCAGCGCGGTGATCCGCCGGGTGGCCTCGACCCCGTGCATCCCGGCGCCCATCTGAAGGTCCATCAGCACCACGTCCACCCGGTCCGCGCCCGCCTGCGCGGCCTCCGCCAGGAAGCGCAGGGCGGCGGCCCCGTCGGCGGCCTCGCCCACCGGCTCCAGTTCGGGCAGCTCCTCCAGCAGGGCGCGCATTCCGCGCCGCACCACCGGATGGTCGTCCACCAGCAGCACCCGGATCATCGGACCGGTCATCGGGCCGCCCCCTGCAGCGCGGTCAGCGGCAGCGACGCCGCGACGACGGTGCCCTCGCCGGGGGCGGACTCGATCTCCAGGCGGCCGCCGAGGTCGGTGATCCGCTCCCGCATCCCGTGCAGGCCGAAGCGGCCACCTCGCGGCGTCCCGTCGCCGCCCGCGCTGAAGCCCTTTCCGTCGTCGTAGACGTCCAGGGTGACCTGGTCGTCCAGGTACGAGAGGGTCACCGCGGCGCGGTGCGCGTCGGCGTGCCGGCGGACGTTGGCCAGCGCCTCCTGGGCCAGCCGCAGCAGCGCCACCTCGGCCTCGACCGGCAGCGGGCAGGCGTCCCCGTCCTGGTGGAAGGAGACCTCGGGGACCGGCCCGTACCCGGCGGCGACCCGGCGCAGCGCCTCCGGGAGGGTGGCGTCCTGGAGCGACGGGGGAGTCAGGGCGGCGACGAAGCGCCGTGCCTCGGCGAGGTTGTCGGCGGCGGTCGCGCCGATCTCCCTGATCCGCTCCCTGGACGACTCGGCCCCGTCCGGCAGCGAGCTCTCCGCCGACCGCGACAGCAGCACGATGCTGGACAGGCCCTGGGCCAGGGTGTCGTGGATCTCCCGGGCCAGCCGGCCCCGCTCGGCCAGCCGCCCGGCCTCGCGCTGGCTGGCGGCGAGCTCGTCCCGGGTCCGGACCAGGTCGTCGATCAGCCGCTGCCGGGTGGCACTCTCGCGGTACAGCACCGAGTAGCCGTAGGCGGTGAGCACCGCGACCAGGGCGCCCACGCACGGCCCTATCACCTTGGCCGGCGTCAGCCCGCCCGGCGTGGTCGCCTGCGCCGCCACCACCACGCCGGTGAGCAGCACGATCACCGGCAGCGACCAGCGGGTCGGCAGCAGGTGCAGGCACAGCAGGTACAGCGGGAACACCACATAGCCGGCCGCCGGGTCCAGCACGGCCAGCGCCACCCACAGCGCCGCCACCCCGGCCAGCCAGAACCGTGAGGCCTGACGCGAGACCCGCACCGCCGACAGCCCGCCGCAGGCGTACGCGGCCCCCAGCAGCACTCCGAGCACGATCGCCCCAGGTCCGGCGCCGTTCAGCAGCCCGGCCACCAGCAGCGCATAGAACATCACATGCAGGGCGGCGCTCATCACCCGCAGCGCGGGCAGATGGACGGGCGGGGCGTCGGTACTGGTCACAGCCGTCGAGCCTACGGCCGTCCGGGCCGGTTCCCGGGGCATCCGGCATTAACCTTTCGATGGATCGGGGACCGCTCCTCTCCCTGATGGCACCGGGCGCCGACTCCAGGAGCGTGGGAGCCGTACCGGCCCACCCCTGGAGGATCCCGTTGTTCGTCGCCCTGCGTGACATCCGCTTCGCCCGTGGGCGGTTCGCCCTGATGGGCGCTGTCGTCACGCTCATCACCATGCTGGTCGCCTTTCTGTACGGGCTGACCGGCGGGCTCGCCGCCGACGCCTCCTCGGCGGTGGCGCGGCTCCCGGCCGCCTCGATCGTCTTCGGCTCGCCCCAGGGCACCGCCCTCGAGGTCTCGTTCAGCAACAGCAGCATCGGTCCGGCCCAGCTCACCGCCTGGCAGTCCGCCCCCGGGATCGGCACGGTCGCCCCGCTGGGCATCGCCATGTCCCGGCTGACCAGCCAGGACACCGCGGCCTCGGTCAGCGTCCTGGGCACCGGCGCGGCCCTGCTCCCGCCGCTGGTGTCCGGCCGCGCGCCCGCCGAGGGCCAGGTCGCCGTCGGCGCGAAGACCGCACGGGCGGACCGGATCACCGTCGGCAGCCGCGTCACCGTCGGCGCGCAGACCCTCACCGTCTCCGGCATCACCGCCGACCGCTCCTACGGCCACGCCGCGAGCGTCTGGACCACCGAACCCACCTGGCAGCGGGTCAGCGGAGCCACTGCCCCCAGCGCCCTCGCCGTCCAACCGGGAAGCGCGGACACCGCGGCGCTCGACCGGGCCCGGAACACCCGTACCGTCAGCCGCGGCGGCGCACTGGCCGGTATCGACGGGTACTCCGCCGAACAAAGCAGCCTGCGGATGATCCAGGGCTTTCTCTTCGTCGTGAGTGCCCTGGTGGTGGGCGCCTTCTTCACTGTCTGGACCGTACAGCGCGGCACTGACATCGCCGTCCTCAAGGCCGTCGGCGCCTCCAGCGGCTACCTGGTCAGGGACGCGCTGGCGCAGGCACTGGTGCTGCTGCTCGGCGGCACCCTCACCGGCGCGGCCGTCGGCGTCGCCGGCGGCGCGCTCCTGAGCGGCGGCGGCCTGCCCTTCGCACTCAGCGGCGCCACGGTCGCCGTCCCGGTGCTGGCCATGGTGGCGCTCGGCCTGGCCGGAGCCGGCCTGGCCGTCCGCCGGATCACCTCCGTCGACCCCCTCACCGCACTGGGAGCCAGCCGATGAACGGCCTCACCCTGGACGACGTCGTCCTCAGCTACCCGGACGGCGACCGCCGCCTCACCGCCCTGGACCGGGTCAGCCTGGACGTCGACCCCGGCGGCTTCACCGCGATCGCGGGTCCCTCCGGCTCCGGCAAGTCCAGCCTGCTCGCCGTCGCCGCGACGCTGCTGCGACCCGATTCGGGACGGGTGCTGATCGCCGGGCAGGACACCGCCGCGCTCAGCCCCCGCCGCGCCGCCGAACTGCGCCGGGACCGCATCGGCATCGTCTTCCAACAGCCGAACCTGCTGCCCTCGCTGACCGCCCTGGAGCAGCTCCAGGCCGTGGCGCACCTGCGCGGCGACAGTCCGAAGGCCGCACTTCCGCGCGCCGCCCAGCTGCTCACCGCCGTCGGCCTCACCGACGCCCAACAGCGCCGCCGCCCGCACCAGCTCTCCGGCGGCGAGCGCCAGCGCGTCAACATCGCCCGCGCCCTCTTCACCCGACCCGCCGTCCTCCTGGTCGACGAGCCCACCTCCGCCCTCGACCGCACCCGCGGCGCCGCCGTCGTAGACCTCCTCGCCACCGTCACCCGCGACCACGCCACCGCCACGGTCATGGTCACCCACGACCTCACCCTGGCGGCCCGCGCCGACCAGGTCCTGCACATAACCGACGGCCGGCTGCGCTGATCCGACCGGTTCGGACGCTTCTCGCTTGGTACCGTGCGGACATGGCGCCCGAACCCTCCACACCGAGCAACCGGCTCGTCCAGGCCTGGCGCGATCTGGAAATCCCGGCAGGACTGTATGTCGAACTGCTGGACGGCGAGCTCGTCATGCAGGCGAACCCCGGATCGATCCACGACCTCCCCGGGCGTGCCTTCGTCCGCCGGACGCCGGAGCCGTTCGCCGCCTGGTCCGAGCGCGGTGTCTTCCTGGCCGACGACTACCGTCCCAGGGCCGACGCCGTCGTGGTGAGGGCCGAGGACACCCCGCTGACCATGGATGACTGGCCGTCCCAGATCCTGCTCGCTGTCGTCGAAACGGTCTCCACGACCCGGGCGGCGATCAAGCGCGACTGGGAGGACAAGCGGCTCGCCTACGCGGCGGCCGGCATCCCGGTGTACGTGATCGTCGACCCCAACGACGCGGGCTGGCATGTCCTGGAGCTGGACGGCAGCCGCTATGTCGAGACCACGCAGGGCGTCTTCGGGCAGCCGCTGAGAATGCCGGACCCCATGGACTTCACCATCGACACCCACGGCTGGCACCCCTACGCCTGAGCGGTAAATCGTTGGCCCGGCCCGTGTCAGCCCGGGCAAGCTCGTCGTATGAACGTACTGCTGGCCGGTGTTGTCGGCTCGACCGCCTACGGGCTCGCGCACGAGGGCTCGGACGTCGATGTGCTCGGGATGTTCGCGGCGCCCACCGTGGAGCTGTTCGGGCTGCACGGTCCGCAGGAGTCGGTGGTGAGGACCAACCCGGACAGCACCTTCCACGAGGCGCGCAAGGCGGTGCGGCTGATCCTGAGCAGCAATCCGACCGCGAGCGAGATCCTCTGGCTGGACCGGTACGACACCCGCACCGCGCTCGGCGACGAGCTGATCGCGCTGCGCGGGTCGCTGCTGTCGGAGCGCGGGGTGCGCAACGCCTATCTCGGCTACGCCACCCAGCAGTTCCGCAAGCTGCTGACCCGCGACCCCGCGCAGCACGCCCGGGCCGCAAAGCACGCCCGCCATCTGGTGCGGCTGCTGCGGCAGGCGGAGGAGCTGCACACCACCGGGCAGCTCACGGTCCGCCTGTCCGACCCGGACGAGGTGCGGCGGCTGGGCGAGTGGATCGCCGAGCAGCCGGAGCGCGCCCAGCCGCTACTGGCCCGTGCAGAGTCGGTGCTGGACGGCCCGGGGGTGCTGCCGGTCGCGCCGGACGAGGCCGCCGCCGATGCCTGGCTGCGCCGGGTCCGGCGTGCCTTCTACGCGTGAAGGCAAGGCTGACCTTGCAGGTCAGAGGTGCGGTAAGGCAGTACTTCCTTACTGGAACAAAACTTGGACACAGTCTAGTTTTAGTGACGTGACCAGTACCGCAGCAGCTCCCCACGCCCAAGGCGGCTCCGCCGCCGTCCCTTCTGCCGAGTCCATAGCCGCCACCGCCGAGGCGTACGCGCACACCCACCGCGACGTCAACGGCGGCTGGTTGCGTCCGGCCGTGTTCGGGGCGATGGACGGACTGGTGTCCAACTTCGCGCTGATGGCCGGTGTGGTCGGCGGCAATGTGGGCCACCAGGCGATCGTGCTCACCGGCCTGGCGGGGCTGGCGGCCGGCGCCTTCTCCATGGCGGCTGGGGAGTACACCTCGGTGGCCTCGCAGCGCGAGCTGGTCCAGGCCGAGCTGGAGATCGAGCGGTTGGAGCTGCGCCGCAACCCCAACGAGGAGCTGGCCGAGCTGGCGCAGCTCTACGTGGAGCGCGGGGTGGAGCCCAAGCTGGCCTTCGAGGTCGCCCAGCAGCTGACCGCCGACCCGGAGAAGGCCCTGGAGGTGCACGCCCGCGAGGAGCTGGGCATCGACCCGGACGACCTGCCGTCGCCGCTGGTCGCCGCTGCCTCCTCGTTCGCGGCCTTCTCCGTCGGGGCGCTGCTGCCGCTGCTGCCCTACCTGCTGGGCGCGACCAGCCTGCTCCCGGCGCTCGGACTGGCCATGGCCGGGCTCTTCGGCTGCGGCGCCGTGGTCAGCAAGGTGACCGCGCGCAGCTGGTGGTTCAGCGGGCTGCGGCAGCTCGCCCTGGGCACCGCGGCGGCCGGGATCACCTTCGCCCTGGGCCACCTGATCGGGGCGCACGTCGGCTGACCTGCGGGGGTCTGCCCAGGGCCGCAGCAGGTCCGGGTGGTGTTACTCACACCATGCGGACGCATGAACCCTCTGTTTCGCACGCCTGTCGTTCGGGCACACTTGCGAGGACGTCCGAGCTCTCCCCACCCCACGAGATCCGGGCGGTTCCGGTATCGCCGCGCATGCCACACCTCTGGCCTGACCTGCTGCGTTGTCCACATCGTGGACTCAAGAATCCACTTTGTGGAATCCATTGCATCATGTAACCTGCACGAAATCGCAGAGGGCCAGCGTCGTCCCGGATGCGCATGTGAATTGTGACCATGCCGAACACGACGACACGACGGGAGAGCCGATGCTGTCTGCGTCCCCGCAGAATTCCCCCAAGCCCTACTGGGCTCTGGCGGACGCGCGCCCCGCTCAGCAGGGCCTGTACGACCCCAGCAATGAGCATGACGCCTGCGGCGTCGGCTTTGTGGCGACGCTCACCGGCAAGGCCGAGCACCGCATCGTCGAGCAGGCACTCACGGTTCTGCGCAATCTCGAACACCGCGGCGCGACCGGTGCCGAGCCCGACTCCGGCGACGGCGCGGGCATCCTCACCCAGGTCCCGGACGCGTTCCTGCGCGGCAAGGTCGCGTTCGAGCTCCCCGCCGCCGGCTCCTACGCGGTCGGCATCGCCTTCCTCCCCGACGCGGACGAGGCCGAGGCCGCCGCCGTCTCGACCATCGAGACGGTCGCCGCCGAGGAGGGCCTCACCGTCCTGGGCTGGCGCGACGTCCCGGTCACCCCCGACCTGCTGGGCGTCACCGCCCGCTCGGTCATGCCCCGCTTCCGCCAGCTCTTCGTCGCCGACGCCACCGGCGGCGCCGACGCCCGGAGCGGCCTGGAGCTGGACCGCATCGCGTTCGTGCTGCGCAAGCGCGCCGAGCGCGAGGCCGGCGTCTACTTCCCCTCCCTGTCGGCGCGCACCCTGGTCTACAAGGGCATGCTCACCACCGGCCAGCTGGAGCCGTTCTTCCCCGACCTCTCGGACCGCAGCTTCGCGTCCGCGATCGGCCTGGTGCACTCGCGCTTCTCCACCAACACCTTCCCGAGCTGGCCGCTGGCCCACCCGTACCGGTTCATCGCCCACAACGGCGAGATCAACACCGTCAAGGGCAACCGCAACTGGATGACGGCGCGCGAGTCCCAGCTCGCCACCGACCTGTTCCCGGACAGCCGGACCGGCCAGGGCCTGGACCGGATCTTCCCGATCTGCACCCCGGACCACTCCGACACCGCGTCCTTCGACGAGGTGCTGGAACTGCTGCACCTGGGCGGACGCTCGCTGCCGCACTCGGTGCTGATGATGATCCCGGAGGCGTGGGAGAACCACGCCACCATGGACGCCCAGCGCCGCGCCTTCTACCAGTTCCACTCCAACCTGATGGAGCCCTGGGACGGCCCGGCCTGCGTCACCTTCTCCGACGGCACCCAGATCGGCGCCGTGCTGGACCGCAACGGCCTGCGCCCGGCCCGCTACTGGATCACCGAGGACGGCCTGGTCGTGCTCGCCTCCGAGGTCGGTGTGCTGGACATCCCGCAGGACCAGGTGGTCCGCAAGGGCCGGCTGCAGCCCGGCAAGATGTTCCTGGTCGACACGGCCGCCGGCCGGATCGTCGAGGACGAGGAGATCAAGGCCGAGCTGGCCGCCGAGCACCCGTACCAGGAGTGGCTGCACGCCGGCTCGATCACCCTGGACGCGCTGCCCGAGCGCGAGCACATCGCGCACACCCACGCCTCGGTGACGCGCCGTCAGCAGACCTTCGGCTACACCGAGGAAGAACTCCGGGTCATCCTCGCGCCGATGGCCAAGACCGGCGGCGAGCCGCTCGGCTCGATGGGCACCGACTCGCCCATCGCCGCGCTCTCCGACAAGCCCCGGCTGCTGTTCGACTACTTCACCCAGCTGTTCGCGCAGGTCACCAACCCGCCGCTGGACGCCATCCGGGAGGAGCTGGTCACCTCGCTGTCCAGCAACCTCGGCCCCGAGGGCAACCTGCTGCACGCCGAGGCGGCCTCCTGCCGCTCCGTCACCATCCCCTTCCCGGTGATCGACAACGACGAGCTGGCCAAGCTCGTCCACATCAACGCCGACGGCGACCTGCCCGGCCTCAAGGCGGTCACCCTCTCCGGCCTCTACAAGGTCTCCGGCGGCGGCCCCGCCCTCGCCGCGCGGCTCACCGAGATCGCCGCCGAGGCCGACGCCGCGATCGCCGACGGCGCCCGCATCATCGTGCTGTCCGACCGGCACTCCGACGCCGAGCACGCGCCGATCCCCTCGCTGCTGCTCACCGCCGCCGTGCACCACCACCTGATCCGCACCAAGCAGCGCACCCACGTCGGCCTGATCGTCGAGGCCGGCGACGTGCGCGAGGTGCACCACGTGGCGCTGCTGATCGGCTACGGCGCCGGGGCGGTCAACCCGTACCTGGCCATGGAGTCGGTCGAGGACATGGCCTCGTTCGGCAACTTCGTCGACGGCGTCGAGCCCGAGAAGGCCATCCGCAACCTGATCTACGCGCTCGGCAAGGGCGTCCTCAAGGTGATGTCCAAGATGGGCATCTCCACCGTCGCCTCCTACCGCGGCGCCCAGGTCTTCGAGGCCATCGGCCTCGCCCAGGAGCTGGTGGACACCTATTTCGCCGGCACCACCACCAAGCTCGGCGGCGTCACCCTGGACCAGATCGCCCAGGAGACCGCCGCCCGGCACGCCCAGGCCTACCCGGTCTCCGGCATCTCCCCGGCCCACCGCCGGCTGGAGATAGGGGGCGAGTACCAGTGGCGCCGCGAGGGCGAGCCGCACCTGTTCGACCCGGAGACGGTGTTCCGGCTCCAGCACTCCACCCGCACCAAGCGCTACGACATCTTCAAGCAGTACACCGGGCGGGTGAACGAGCAGTCCGAGCGGCTGATGACGCTGCGCGGACTCTTCAAGTTCAACGGCGAGGGCCGCACCCCGATCTCCATCGACGAGGTCGAGCCGGTCTCCGAGATCGTCAAGCGGTTCTCCACCGGCGCCATGTCCTACGGCTCCATCTCCATGGAGGCCCACGAGACCCTGGCCGTCGCCATGAACAGCATCGGCGGCAAGTCCAACACCGGTGAGGGCGGCGAGGACCCCGAGCGCCTCTACGACCCGCAGCGGCGCTCGGCGATCAAGCAGGTCGCCTCCGGCCGCTTCGGCGTCACCAGCGAGTACCTGGTCAACGCGGACGACATCCAGATCAAGATGGCCCAGGGCGCCAAGCCCGGCGAGGGCGGCCAGCTGCCGGGCCACAAGGTCTACCCCTGGGTCGCCCGCACCCGGCACTCCACCCCCGGCGTGGGCCTGATCTCCCCGCCGCCGCACCACGACATCTACTCCATCGAGGACCTCGCCCAGCTGATCCACGACCTCAAGAACGCCAACCCGGCCGCCCGCATCCATGTGAAGCTGGTCTCCGAGGTCGGCGTCGGCACGGTCGCGGCCGGCGTCAGCAAGGCCCACGCGGACGTCGTGCTGGTCTCCGGCCACGACGGCGGCACCGGCGCCTCCCCGCTCACCTCGCTCAAGCACGCGGGCGGCCCCTGGGAGCTCGGCCTCGCCGAGACCCAGCAGACGCTGCTGCTCAACGGCCTGCGCGACCGCATCGTGGTGCAGACCGACGGCCAGCTGAAGACCGGCCGGGACGTGGTCGTCGCCGCGCTGCTGGGCGCCGAGGAGTTCGGTTTCGCCACCGCGCCCCTGGTCGTCTCCGGCTGCATCATGATGCGCGTCTGCCACCTGGACACCTGCCCGGTCGGCGTCGCCACCCAGAACCCGGTGCTGCGCGAGCGCTTCAGCGGCAAGCCCGAGTTCGTGGTGAACTTCTTCGAGTTCATCGCCGAGGAGGTCCGTGAGATCCTCGCCGAGCTGGGCTTCCGCACCATCGAGGAGGCCGTCGGCCACGCCGAGCTGATCGACGCCACCAAGGCCGTCGACCACTGGAAGGCCAACGGGCTGGACATAGCGCCGCTGCTGCATGTGCCCGCGCTGCCCGAGGGCACCGCGCTGCACCGCACCACCGAGCAGGACCACGCCCTGGACAAGGCCCTCGACAACCAGCTCATCGAGCTGGCCGAGCAGGCCCTGCAGCACGGCGAGGCGGTCCGCGCCCAGGTCCCGATCCGCAACGTCAACCGCACCGTCGGCACCATGCTCGGGCACGAGGTGACCAAGCGGTACAAGAGCGAGGGCCTGCCCGAGGGCACCATCGACATCACCTTCAACGGCTCGGCCGGACAGTCCTTCGGCGCCTTCGTCCCGCGCGGCATCACGCTGCGTCTTGAGGGCGACGCCAACGACTACGTCGGCAAGGGCCTGTCCGGCGGCGTCGTGATCGTCCGCCCGGCCCGGGACGCCGCCGCCATCGGCGCCGACGCCCAGGCCCACGTCATCGCCGGAAACACCATCGGCTACGGCGCCACCGCGGGCCGGATCCACCTGCGCGGCAAGGCCGGCGAGCGCTTCGCCGTCCGCAACTCCGGCGCTACCCTGGTCGTCGAGGGCGTGGGCGACCACGGCCTGGAGTACATGACCGGCGGACGGGTCGTCATCCTCGGCGAGACCGGGCGCAACCTCGCAGCCGGCATGTCCGGCGGCATCGCCTACGTCCTGGACATGCGACCCAACAACGTCAACACCGGCATGGTGGGCATCGAGGCCCCCGACGCGTCGGACCGCGAATGGCTGCGGGAGACCGTCCAGCAGCACTACGAGGAGACCGGCTCCACCGTGGCCGCCGAACTCCTCGCCGACTGGGGCAGCGGCGTCTCCCGCTTCTCCAAGATCATGCCCCGTGACTACAAGGCCGTGCTCGCCGCCAAGGACGCCGCCGAGCGAGACGGGCTCTCCGAGTCCGCGACCACCGCGAAGATGATGGAGGCTGCCAACCGTGGCTGACCCCAAGGGCTTCCTCACCACGCCCAAGCAACTCGCCGAGCGCCGCCCCGTCGACGTCCGCATCAAGGACTGGAACGAGGTCTACGTCGAACGCAGCCTCCTGCCCGTCATCACCAAGCAGGCCGGCCGCTGCATGGACTGCGGCATCCCGTTCTGCCACAACGGCTGCCCGCTGGGGAACCTCATCCCCGAGTGGAACGACCTGGCCTACCGGGACGACTGGAACGGCGCCATCGAGCGCCTGCACGCGACCAACAACTTCCCGGAGTTCACCGGGCGGCTGTGCCCCGCGCCCTGCGAGTCGGCCTGCGTCCTGGGCATCAACCAGGACCCGGTGACCATCAAGAACGTCGAGGTCACCATCATCGACAAGGCGTGGGACAACGGCGGCGTCGCCCCGCAGCCGCCCGAGCGCCTCTCCGGCAAGACCGTCGCCGTCATCGGCTCGGGGCCGGCCGGACTGGCCGCCGCCCAGCAGCTCACCCGGGCCGGCCACACCGTGGTCGTGTACGAGCGCGCGGACCGCATCGGCGGCCTGCTGCGCTACGGCATCCCCGAGTTCAAGATGGAGAAGCGGCACGTCAACCGGCGGGTCGAGCAGATGCGCGCCGAAGGCACCCGGTTCCGCACCGGCGTCGAGGTCGGCGTCGACATCACCGGCCGCCAGCTGCGTGAGCGCTTCGACGCGGTCGTGGTCGCCGCCGGCGCCACCACCGCCCGCGACCTGCCGGTCCCCGGCCGCGAGCTCAAGGGCATCCACCAGGCGATGGAGTACCTGCCGCTGTCCAACAAGGTGCAGGAGGGCGACTACGTCGACTCCCCGATCAGCGCCAAGGGCAAGCACGTCATCGTCATCGGCGGCGGCGACACCGGCGCGGACTGCCTCGGCACCGCGCTGCGCCAGGGCGCGGCCTCGGTCACTCAGCTGGAGATCATGCCCCGCCCCAGCGACGACCGCCCGGCCCACCAGCCCTGGCCGACCATGCCGATGACCTACAAGGTCACCTCGGCCCACGAGGAGGGCGGCGACCGCGTCTACGCGGTCAACACCACCCGCTTCACCGGCGACGAGGACGGCAACGTCCAGGAACTGCACCTGGTCGAGGTCGAGTTCAAGGCCGGGAAGTTCGAGCCGGTCCCCGGCACCGAGCGCGCCATCCCGGCCCAGCTGGTCACCCTCGCCATGGGCTTCACCGGCACCGACGTCCAGAACGGCCTGGTCGAGCAGCTCGGCGTCGACCTGGACGCCCGCGGCAACGTCGACCGGGACGGGAAGTTCGCCACCAACGTGGACGGCGTCTTCGTGGCCGGCGACGCCGGCCGCGGCCAGTCGCTGATCGTCTGGGCCATCGCCGAGGGCCGCTCGGCCGCCAAGGCGGTCGACAGCTACCTGTCCGGCCGCCCCTCGACCCTGCCGGCCCCGATCCGTCCCACGGACCGCCCGGTCACCGTCTGACCTCCGGGGCGGCTCGTCAGAACCGCCCCGGTGATCCCGGGAGCCACATCCTCCGGGATCCGCACCACCGCGTCCCCGCCAGCGTCGCCGGATCGCACGCGGAGAACAACAAAGGCACCTGCCTCTCGTCCCCGACCAAGGTTGAGAGGCAGGTGCCGCCGTGTTCTGGGCCCTCAGGTCCGGATCAGACCTTCGCCGCGCGGGCCTTCCGGTTCCGGCGCGACACGGTGAAGCCCGTGCCCATCGCGGCCAGCGCCGCCGCACCGAGACCGAAGGACAGCACCGCGGAGTCGCTCGACCCCGCAGGGCTCGTGGACGCCGCGTCGCCGACGGCGAAGCTGGTGACGGTGTCGCGGTCGTCACGGCCGCCGATCGGCTTCACCGACGCCACCGAACCGTCGGCGTTCAGCAGCACCTGCTTGTTGTTCGGGTCCCAGAAGTCGAACGCCGAGGCCAGCGAGCCGGCCGAGGCGTCGAAGGACGCGTCGCCGAGGCGGCCCGTCCTCCAGTTGTCCTCGATGAACCTGGTGATCGAGGCCTGGGTGGTGAAGGTGTGGTCGACGCTGTTGGTCTTCGCGTAGGGCGAGACCACCAGCAGCGGCTGACGCGGGCCGGGGCCGCAGCGGTCGGCGTAGCCGCCGAGCGGAGCGGTCTTCTTGGCGGAGGCCGCCGCCACGCACGCCGCGGCGTCCTGCGCGGTGTCCGCGGAGCCGTTGGTGGGCGTGTGGTAGACGTGGTCGTACCAGCCGTCCGAGTCGTCGTAGGCGATCACGACGGCGGTCGAGGACCACTCCGGCGACTTCTGCAGCGTGTTGATCTGCTTGACGAGGAAGTTCTGCTCGTCGGTCGGGTCCGAGTAGCCCGCGTGGCCGTCCTGGTACTCGGCGGCCTTGACGAAGCTCACCGCGGGCAGCTTGTCCGCGGTCACGGCCTGGTCGAAGTACGACAGGTCGTAGTTGTGGTTCGCCTGCCCGTTGTGGCCGATCTCGTCGATGCCGGCCGGCAGGGTGTGGTGCGGGTTGGACGTCGAGGCGTAGTACGCGAACGGGTTGTGGTGCGGGCTGTAGTCCTCGACCGCCGCGCCGCCGACGTTGGTGTGGGTGGCGCCCGCGCACTTGGCGTACGTGCCGGCCTTGCCCGTGTAGGCGGTGCTGGGGGAGAAGCCGCCCTGGAACCAGCCCCAGGTGACGTTCTTCCGGTTCAGCAGGTCGCCGATGTTGGCGCCGGTCATCTCACCCAGCGCGCTGGTGCTGGTGTGGTCGCCGTCCGCGCAGTCGTCGTACGCCGGGTCCGGGTCGCCGATGACCGTGCCCACGCCCTGGGCGTTCGGCGAGTGCACCGTGTAGGAGTCCGGGGTGGAGGTCTGCACCGGCTTGGTGGTGCTGCCGGTGCCGCTCACCGAGATCACGCCGTGCGTCTGACCGGCGATCAGGTTCAGCGCACCCGGGGTGGAAGGACCGTAGGTGTTGCTGAACGAGTTGTCGTTCAGGGTGTAGTTCTGCGCGTAGTTCCACAGCGCCGTGACGGTGTTGCCGTCGTAGTAGTCCATGCCCAGACCGGGCGTCCCGTAGAGGCCGCCGGAGCAGGTGTCCTTGTCCGTGTTCTGGACGAACAGGTTGGCCTTGCCGCTGTTGTAGGCCAGCTGCTCCGGGCCGTAGTTGTGGTTCTGGTCGCACGTCATAGCCTGCGCGGAGGTCAGCCGCTGCGGCGCGTACAGGTTCGGGTTGGACGTCAGCAGCCCTGAGTTGGTCAGGTTGTTGACCTTCTTGGGGGTGTGCTTGGAGGCCTTGAACGTGGTGCCGTCGGTGTTCGCCGCCATCGGGTAGGTACCGAAGTAGTGGTCGAAGGAGACGTTCTCGTCATAGATCACAACAAGGTGCTTGATCGGGGTCGCCGTCGACACATGGGTCGGCTGCGAGCCGCCGCCGTGGCCATGGCCCCCGTCCCATGCCCAAGCCGGAGAGGTCCCCGCAGCCGCCACCAGCGCTGCCGCGCCCGCGAGGGCCGCCCAACGGGCGCCCCTCCTGCCACCAGTCACTATCGCCATTACCGGTCCCTCCGCAGGACATCAAGACTGAGTCGTTCGCCCCGCATCCTCCGCCGCACGCACGTCCGGATGCGTGCCCGCGGATGACCGGAACGTGAACGCCGTATGAGAAGACGGTGAGTCAGTGCGCGTAGACCGTACCCCTCAGGGGTCCCGCTAGAGCATCAGCCTGCTGCCGAAAACGTCGCTGGAATCACGCACCCCGGGCAGCGCGAAGAAGTACCCGCCGCCGAACGGCGTGATGTAGTCGACGAGCGGCTCACCCGCCAACTTCTTCTGCACGGCGATGAACTGACGGTCCAGATCCTGTTGGAAGGCGCAGAAGACCAGACCCATGTCCAGGTTGCCGTTGCTGTCGGTACCCCGGTCGTAGTTGAAGCCGCGACGCAGCATCCGCAGCGAGTCGGACCCCGCGGTACGCGGGTTCGCCAGCCGCATATGGCTGTCCATCGGGATCACGTCGCCGGTCGGATCCGCGGCGTAGCGGGGGGCGTCCGTCTCCACCTGGCCGTCCAGCGGAGCCCCGGACACCTTGGCCCGGCCGAACATCCGCTCCTGCTCGTTCAGCGACACCCGGTCCCAGAACTCCACCAGCATCCGGATCAGCCGCACCGCCAGATACGAGCCGCCCTCCGCCCAGGCCGGCTCGCCCTGGGCCGGGGTCACCCAGACGACCTGGTCCATCGTCCGGGAGTCGGTGACCGCGGGGTTGGCGGTGCCGTCCCGGAAGCCCAGCAGGTTGCGCGGCGTGCCGGAGGGCCGCGGCGGCGAGGAGAAGCCGTCGATCCGCCAGCGCACCTGCATCGCACCCCGGGTGTGCTGGGCCAGGTCGCGCAGCGCGTGCGCCACCGTGTCGGCGTTGTCCGCCCCCAGCTGCAGCAGCAGGTCGCCCTGGCACCAGGCCGGATCCAGGTCGTCATCCGGGAAGGACTCCATCGGGCGCAGCAGCTTGGGCTTGCGCGCCGACAGCCCGAACCTGCCGTCGAACAGCGAGGAACCCACCGCCACCGTCACCGTCAGGCCGTCCGCCGGGACCACCGGGCCCAGCACGCCGGAGTCCGAGGGCGGCGCGCTGATGCCCAGCGGCTCCGGCACCCCGCCGGCCATCAGGAACCTGACCCGCTCGGTCAGCGTCTTCAGCAGCGCCGACAGGCCCGCCCTGTCCTTCGCCGTCACATCGAACGCGACGAACGCCGCACAGCGCTGCTTGGCCGTCAGAATGCCGCTCTGATGCACCCCGTGGAAGTCGAAGACGCCGTCGGCACTCTCGCTCCCGCTCCCGCTCCCACTTCCGGTCGACGGCGACGACGGTGACGCCGCCGCTCCCGACAGCCCCACCGCGGTCGCGCCGGCGGCTCCCGCCGCCACCGCACCGCGCAGCACCGACCGCCGGTCCACCTGTCCCGACCCGCCCATCACGACGTCCTCCGCACATCACACACAGCCGCCACCGGCGCCAGTTCCGTCACCAGTTCGCCGAACACCGCGTTCACCTGCTCGCGGTCGGTCACCGACAGCCCCGACAGCGGCACCGGCCCCAGTGCGGTCAGCTCCGCCGACGCCGCCTTCATCGCCGCGTCGATCGCCGGCAGCGAGGGCATCCTGGTCACCAGCAGCGGCCGCAGCAGCGCCAGCGACTCCGCGGTCCCCTGCAGGTTCGCCTGCGCCGTCGCCAGGTTCGACCCGCTGCCGTAGTCCGTGCGTGCGGTCAGCTCGAACTGGATGGTGTTCTCCACGATCTCGTGCGCCCGCAGACCCAGGGCCAGCGGATCCATCTGCGCCTTCGCCCAGTCCGAACGGAGCTTCTCGACGTCCTTGGTCAGCTGCGCCGCGACCGGTCGCAGCGAGGCCGCCGGCCGCCCGTGCCACAGCCCGTACTCCAGCCGGTGGAAGCCCACGAAGCCGGGGTCGGCCAGGCCGCCCGGCAGGCCCTTGGTGGTGCCGTTGATGCTGCCGTCGAGGTCGCCGAAGGTCCCGTAGGCGGCGCCGAGGCGCTCGTAGTCCAGGTGTGCCGGCAGCCAGGCCTTCCTGGCCGCGGCGGTGTCGCCGCCGTCGACGGCGGACTGCAGCGACTGCACGGCGGTGACCAGCGCGGGGAGTTGGGCGGCGACCCACTTCTGGTAGGCCAGCGTCGGCGGGATCAGGTCCTGCTGGGTCACCGGGACGACGGCCGGCGTGCCCGCCGCGCTGCCGTCCGTCACCACGACGGTGGGGCCGGTGATGGTGTCGATGTCCTGCGGCAGGCAGGAGAAGGCGTACTTCCCGGCGGACAGCCGGACCACCATCGGGCGCGAGGTGCCCGGCGCCAGGCCCTCGACGTCGCCCAGGACCGCGCCGGTGGCCGGGTTCTTGAGGTAGGCCTCCTCGGGCTGGCTGCCGGTGTTGCTCACCTCGAACACCTGCAGACCCGCCTTCGGCTCGGTCCACCCCGTACCGCAGCCGCCCGGCGACACCTGCACCGTGGTGTGCGGCAGGTCCGGGTAGTCGCCCGCCGCGCTCGCGCCCTTCCTGGGCGCCGGACCACCGCACCCGCCGACCGCCGCGAGGACGACCACCGTCCCGGCTATCAGCCAGGGCCGGATCGACCCCAGCGGCCCTGTCGGCCCCGTCGGCCTCCGCACCACGCACCCCACAACCTGACAACCGCTCCGACCAGCATCTCGACGCCGATGCTAGGCAAGCCGGACACCTGCCCGATACCCCGGACAGGAACCGCTCCCAAGGTTCCCCCGGTGTTCACCTCCCGTACGCGCGCGAGGACGCTGCGAATTGTTCAAGGAACCGTCATCCGCACGCCATCTGACGCTCCATGAGGGCTTCTTCACTACTCACCGGTAAGACCTACGCTCGGTGTTATGCGCCGAGCAAAAATCGTCTGTACTCTAGGGCCCGCCACCGATTCGTACGACCAGATCAAGTCCCTGGTCGACGCCGGTATGGACGTGGCCCGCTTCAACCTCAGCCACGGCTCCTACGCCGAGCACGAGGAACGCTACCGCCGGGTCCGCAAGGCGGCCGACGAGACCGGCCGCAGCGTCGGCATCCTGGTCGACCTGCAGGGACCCAAGATCAGGTTGGAGACGTTCGCCGAGGGTCCGGTCCTGCTGGAACGCGGCGACGAGTTCACCATCACCACCGAGGACCACCCCGGGGACCGCAACGGCTGCGGTACCACCTACAAGGGCCTGTGCGGCGACGTCTCCCCGGGCGAACGCATCCTCATCGACGACGGCCGGGTAGCCATGGACGTCGTCGCGGTGGACGGGCCCCGGGTCCGCTGCACCGTGGTCGAGGGCGGCATGGTCTCCGACCACAAGGGCCTCAACCTCCCCGGTGTGGCCGTCAGCGTTCCCGCGCTCAGCGACAAGGACGTCGCCGACCTGCGCTGGGGACTCCGTATCGGAGCCGACATCGTCGCGCTCTCCTTCGTCCGCAGCGCCGCCGACATCGCCGACGTGCACGCGATCATGCGTGAGGAGGGACGTTTCGTCCCGGTCATCGCCAAGGTCGAGAAGCCGCAGGCGGTCGACAACCTCGAAGGGATCGTCAACGCCTTCGACGGCGTGATGGTCGCCCGCGGCGACCTGGGCGTGGAGATGCCGCTGGAGCAGGTCCCGCTGGTCCAGAAGCGCGCCATCAAGCTGTGCCGCCGCAACGCCAAGCCGGTGATCGTGGCGACGCAGATGCTGGACTCCATGATCAATGCCTCCCGCCCCACCCGTGCCGAGGCCTCCGACGTCGCCAACGCCGTACTCGACGGCGCCGACGCGGTGATGCTCTCCGGTGAGACCAGCGTGGGCAAGTACCCGACCGAGACCGTCCGCACCATGGCCCGCATCGTCTGCGCCGCCGAGGAGGACATCATCGAGGGCGGGCTGCCGCCGCTCACCGAGAACAACAAGCCCCGCACCCAGGGCGGCGCGGTGGCCCGCGCGGCCGCCGAGATCGGCGACTTCCTGGGCGCCAGGTACCTGGTCGCCTTCACCCAGTCCGGCGACACGGCGCGCAGGCTCTCCCGCTACCGCTCGCCGATCCCGGTGCTGGCCTTCACCTACGAGCCGGCGGTGCGGAGCCGGCTCTCGCTCAGCTGGGGCGTGGAGACCTTCATGGGTCCCTTCGTGGAGACCACGGACGAGATGGTCGCCCAGGTCGACAACGCCCTGCTGGCCATCGGCCGCTGCGAGCCGGGCGACATCGTCGTCATCACGGCCGGCTCCCCGCCCGGCCTGGCCGGCTCCACCAACCTGGTCCGGGTCCACCACGTGGGCGAGGACGACAGCCCGCGGGACGTGACCGTCTGAGCCCTCGGGCGGAGCCGCAGGACGGAGACAGCGTCAGCGGGCCCGGCCGGTGAGTACCCTCACCGGCCGGGCCCGCTGTGCGTGCTGACGACAGGTCAGTGACCGCCCTCGTCGACGACGGCGACCTCGTCGATGTTCCGCTCGATGTCCTCGCGCTTGAGGCCGACGGCAACGGCCCAGTAGTAGACGGCGAGCGCGAACACGGCGATCAGACCCATGTCCCACCACAGGTGGATGTGGCCCTCGGAGCCGACGCCGAAGCCGCCCTGCCATGAGATGACCCCGATGCCGATCAGGTAGACCGGCAGCCACTGTGCGGCCTTCCAGTCCAGCTGCGGGGCGTTCGGCAGGTTCTTGGAGCGGGCGTAGGCGGCGTACGAGCCGAGCAGGATGTAGCCGAGGATGATGGCCACGCCCAGGCGCCACAGCGTGGCCCAGCCGGCCCAGTAGATGATCAGGCTGGCGATCACGAACGACACCGGTGCGATGACCTGCCCGGCGGGAAGCCGGTAGGGGCGCTCACGGTCCGGCAGCCGGTTGCGCAGCACTCCGTAGGCGAGCGGCGCGCCCGCGTACATCAGCACGCTGGCGGAGGTGATGAAGCTGACCAGCTGCTGCCAGCTGGGGAACGGCAGGAAGCAGATCACGCCGGTGACGAAGGAGATGATCAGACCGAACCACGGCACGCCGCGCTTGTCGGTCGCCTCGAACAGCTGCGGCGCATAGCCGTTGCGGCTCAGACCGTAGGAGATCCGGGAGGTCGAGGTGGTGTAGATCAGGCCGGTGCCGGCCGGGGAGATGATCGCGTCCAGGTAGAGGATCCAGGCCAGCCACCCCAGGCCGATGACGGTGGCGAGACCGGCGAAGGGACCGCTGATGCCGGTGTAGGCGAGGTTCGCCCAGCCGTGGACGAAGGAGGAGCCGGGCAGCGCGCCGATGTAGACCACCTGCAGCAGCATGTAGATCAGCGCACCGATCGCCACCGAGCCGAGCACGGCGCGCGGGATGTCCTTCTTCGGGTTGCGGCTCTCTCCGGAGAGCTGGATCGCCTGCTCGAAGCCCAGCAGGGCGAAGATGATGCCGCTGGTGCTGATCGCCGCGAGGATGCCCTTCGCGCCGAACGGGGCGAAGCCCTGCGAGGTGAAGTTGCCGGTGTGGAAGTGCGTGATCGCCAGCACGAAGATGGCGAGCAGCGGGATCGCGATCTTCCACCAGGTCGCGGCGCTGTTGGTGTGCGCGAGCAGTCGCACTCCGAGGAAGTTCACCGCGACGAACACCGCCATCAGTACGACGGCGATGACGAACCCGGACGCGGTCAGCGTCCCGTTGGGGTGCTGGAACCCGGACGCCCAGGACCAGTGCTGGGCGTATCCGATCATGGCCTCGACCTCGATCGGCGCGACGGTGGCCGCCTGCAGCCAGGAGAACCAGCCGAACGACATCCCGGCCAGTCCGCCGAAGGTGTAGTGCGGGTACCTCGCGGTACCGCCGGCCACCGGGAACATCCCGCCCAGTTCCGCGTGTACCAGCGCCAGCAGGATGATCGCGACGGCGCCGATCCCCCAGGAGATGATCGCCGCCGGCCCGGCGACCACGACGGCCTCCTTGGCCCCGAAGAGCCACCCCGAACCGATGATCGACCCGACGGACGCCCACATCAGACCGATGAGGCCGATCTCCCGCCGTAGCGAGCGGGACCCGGTGTCGGGGGATTTGGGCAACAGATCAGTGGGTGCCATAGGGGCGCCACCTCTCGAAATATCTGACAGGGCAAGTAGGGCAGGGAGGAACAGGGGTCGAGACGGACCCGATGGGCGTCGGAGGGCTGCCTCAGATTAGGTGCAGATTGCGCTCATGCATAGATGGCGACGCTGAATACATGCGTTCTCTTGAGCTTCTTCACACGTGATCCCCGGCAGAATCACCGTCTCGATGCCGACCGGAACGGGGGGTATCGCCACAGGTGGGGGGCGTGTGGTAGGGCGCGACTCGATGGAATGTGGGCCAACTGAGAAATTTGAGCATTACTTGAGGAAGGCCGCCGAGGCGGGCCTTCCGGGCATGGATAGAGCTATTGAATGATCGTCAACCCTCATGCCCGCTTCGACGCAGAGCATTCCCGACGCGCGGTCAGTACTTGGCCCCGATGTGCTCGTCCATCAATGCGACAGAAGCCCTCCGGGCGACGGAGACGTGGTAGGGATCGGACCCGCGCCGGGAAGTCCGCCAGCCGACGCCGACGAAGTCGAGGGTGTCGCTGAAGATCCGCCGCACGTCGTCGGACTTGTTGGTGAAGATGTAGCGCGGGTACTCGTACCGCTTGGTGCTGCCGTCGGCCAGCGCCGCCGTGGTCCAGTTGGTGACACGGCACCCGTCGGAGTGGATCAGGCCACGGATGAGCGGCCAGGGATGCGCATCCACGATCTGCTGCTGCCAGCCGTCCAGGGCGATGACACGGGTGTGCTTCATCCCGGGACCGTGCTGCGGGAACAGGCACGGGAGGTGCTTGGAGTAGAGCTTCACACTGGTGCAGCCCCTGGCTCGGACGCGGCAGACCGAGTTGTGGGGGAACACCGCTCGCATCGCGGCCTCGGCTGCGTCCATGAGGCCGGGCCAGGTATCCGTGCAGGCGATCGAGAGGTTGTGCACGCGGTGCTTCTTAGGGAGGACGATGTGGCCGTCCCCGAGGTAAAGCCCGAGCAGGTATGCGTAGGCGGCGCCGTCGAGCTCGTCCCCGTCGCAGCGATGGCAGGTGGACCGGCGCGCCCCGGGCAGAGCGCCGCGTTCCGCACGATCCTGGTGGATCCACCAGGCGACTGTTCCCTTGGGAACGCCGAGCGCGCGAGCCACTGCGTTCGTCTTCCCGCTGCGACACGCTGTCAGGGCCCGATCACGGGTCTCCGGGGGCCAGTTCATGGATCCAGCGTGCGGCGGCTCCGGACCGGACTCCTCGCGAACCTCGATCAATCATTCGTTCGCGTGAACTGCGTCAATCCCGCTCCATCAACATCACTCCTACAGGGCTTGATCGCCTCGCCGGAGCCCGCGCTGTGAGGCCCGGAGGCGCTCAGTACTTGGCTCCGATGTGCTCGTCCATCAACGCGACGGAGGCTCTCCGGGCGACGGAGACGTTCAATGCGTTCGCCTGCTTCCACTCGACGCCCAGGGAGTCAAGGGTGGCTGTGTAGAGCCGACGGATGTCTGCGGATTTGTTGCTGAAGAAGTAGCGCGGGTAGTCGTAGCGCCGCACGCCGGCGGCAAGGCGCCGGGTGGTCCAGTTGGTCACACGGGCGCCGTCCGAGTGAATGAGGCCCCGCAGGAGCGGCCAGGGGTGGGTGTCGACGAGTTCTTGCTGCCAGGTCGTCAGTTCGATGCTGCGGGTGTGCTTGGGGCCCGGCCCGTGCTGCGGGAACAGGCACGGCCAGTGCTTGCTGTAGCTGCCGACGCTGGTGCACCCCTTGCACTGCGTCCGCCCCACCTTACTGGTCGGCATCACGCCGCTGAGCGCCTCAGCGCAGGAGTCGATCAAGCCCGGCCAGGCGTCGGCACAAGCGATGCGCATCGAGTGGACGCCCTTGCCGACGTGGCTGATGCAGCCGTCGCCGAGATAGAGGCCGAGGAGGTACGAGTAGGTGCTTGGTGGGACTTCGGGTGTGAGGCGGCCATCCGAAACCGGGCACTCGGCGCTGACTCCGGGCAACGGCTCGACGCGGACCGTCCAGGCGCGGATCGCGGCCCGGGAGATGCCCGTGCGATGGCTCACCTGGTTGAGGCTCATGCCCGCATCAACGAGAGAGAGGGCCTGATGGCGGGTGGCTCTGTCGTACATGGGGCCGACATTCGCGCCCGTGGCTCGATGGCGCGCTCAGAATGCGAGACAACCACTTGATGTGATGAAGATCGCCAGCGCGCCGTGAACCTTCGAATCGAAGGTGAAGTGCCCCGAGTCGGATTCGAACCGACACTGTATGGGTTTTGAATCCATTGCCTGCTGCCAATTGGGCTACCGGGGCCTACGGAATGAAGGTTCTCCCTCAACCGCCGCGCCTCAAACATACCGTGTCTAGGTAGGCTCTTGCACGTACCCCCCGCGTCAACGAGGAGCACCGTGACCGCCGCCGACGAGCAGCACGAGCAGCATGTCCCGCCGACGACGACCCGTGTGGTCATCGCCGAGGACGAGGCATTGATCCGCCTCGACCTCAAGGAGATGCTCGAGGAGGAGGGCTACACCGTCGTCGGTGAGGCCGGGGACGGTGCCGAGGCGGTGAAGCTGGCGACCGAGCTCCGCCCGGACCTGGTCATCCTGGACGTGAAGATGCCGATCCTGGACGGCCTGTCCGCCGCTGAGCAGATCCATGAGGCGCACATCGCGCCCACCCTGATGCTCACCGCCTTCTCGCAGCGCGAGCTGGTCGACCGGGCGCGGGACGCCGGCGCGATGGCCTACATCGTCAAGCCGTTCAACAAGAGCGACCTCGTGCCGGCCATCGAGATGGCCGTCTCCCGCTACAGCGAGATGCGCGCGCTGGAGGAGGAGATCGCCGACCTCAGTCTGCGCCTGGACACCCGCAAGCTGGTGGACCGCGCCAAGAGCGTGCTGCAGACCAAGTTCGGGCTGACCGAGCCCGCCGCCTTCCGCTGGATCCAGAAGACCTCCATGGACCGCCGGATGACCATGAAGGCCGTCGCCGAGGCGGTCATCGAGGAGGGTGCCGCCCAGGACGCCAAGAAGAAGGCCCCGGCGGACCCGGAAACGGCCCCGGAGGCCTGAGAACGGCGAATGCCGTTGCAGACCGGGAGCGACCCCGGCCTGCAACGGCATTCAGCGACGCCGACGTGCCCCCGTCAGTCCTCGCCGAGATAGGCCTTCCGCACGGACTCGTCCGTCAGCAGGTCGGACCCCGTCCCGGAGAGGACGATGCGGCCGATCTCCATCACATGGCCGGTGTCGGCCAGGGACAGGGCCGCCTGGGCGTTCTGCTCGACCAGCAGGATGGTGGTGCCCTGGTCGCGGAGTTCCACGATGGTGGACATGATCTTCTGCATCATGATGGGGGAGAGGCCCATGGAGGGCTCGTCCAGCATGAGCAGCTTGGGCTGGGACATCAGCGCGCGGCCCATGGCCAGCATCTGCTGCTCGCCGCCCGAGAGGGTGCCCGCCGCCTGCCTCCGGCGTTCGCCGAGGATCGGGAAGAGGTCGTAGGCCCGCTGGACGTCGACCTGGATGCCGTCCTGGTCCTTGCGGAGGAAGGCGCCGAGGAGAAGGTTCTCCTCGATGGTCATGCGCGGGAAGATGTGCCGGCCCTCGGGCGAGTGGGCCAGGCCCAGCGACACGATCTTGTGGGCCGGGACCGAGCCCAGCGGCTGCCCGTTGAACCGGATGCTGCCGCCGACGGGCTTGAGCAGTCCGGAGAGGGTGCGCAGGGTGGTGGTCTTCCCGGCGCCGTTGGTGCCGATGAGGGTGACGACCTGTCCGGCTTCGACGGTGAAGGAGATGCCCTTGACCGCTTCGATCTTGCCGTAGGCCACGCGGAGGTCCTCGACCTCTAGCAGGGCGGTCACTGCTCGTCCTCCTCGGGAATGGTGCCTTCGGCATCGCTCGCGCTGCCGGAGTCCGCGTCGGCGCGGGATCCTGCGTCAGCGCCGGATCCTGCGTCCGCGGTGGAGCCGGGCGCGGCCTCGTACGGGGTGCCGAGGTAGGCGGCGATGACGCGTTCGTCGGCCTGGACCACCTCCGAGGTCCCCTCGACCAGCTTCTCGCCCTGGACCAGGACGGCGACGCGGTCGCAGAGGTTGAAGATGAACCGCATGTCGTGCTCGATCACCAGCACCGCGATGCCGCGGTCGCGGATCGCGAAGACCAGTTCCTCGGTGGCCCTGGTCTCCTGCGGGTTCATGCCCGCCGTGGGCTCGTCGAGCAGCAGCAGGCCGGGTTCGCTGGCGAGCGCGCGGGCGATCTCCAGCTTCCGCTGCTCGCCGTAGGGCAGGTTGCGCGCCAGGTGGCTGGCCTTGCGGGCGAGGCCGGTGAACTCCAGCAGCGCCATGGCCTTCTCGCGGGAGTCGGCTTCCTCGCGGCGGTAGCCGGGCCCGCGCAGGATGGCGGAGACGATGCCTTCCTTGGTGCGGGTGTGCCGGCCGACGAGGACGTTCTCCAGGACGGACATGTTGTGGAACAGCCGGATGTTCTGGAAGGTACGGGCCATGCCGGCCTGGGTGACCTTGAACGGCTTGGGCGGCAGCACCGTGCCCTTGTAGGTGACCTGCCCCTCGGTGGGGATGTACAGCCCGGTCAGGCAGTTGAAGAAGGTGGTCTTGCCGGCCCCGTTGGGGCCGATCAGGCCGATGATCTCACCGGTGTTGACGGTGAGGTCGACGTTGTTGACGGCGGTGAGGCCCCCGAAGCGCATGATGACGCCGCGGGCTTCGAGCAGCGGGGTGCCGGGTGCGGGGGCGCTGCCGGTGCCGGGTGCGATGGTGGTGTCGGTCATCTGGTTCACGCCCCCGCGGTGCTGAGTTCGGCGGATTCGGTCTCGTCCTCGTGGAACTCCAGCCGGCGCTGCTTGTTGGCGATGAGGCCTTCCGGCCGGAAGCGCATGAACAGGATCAGTGCGATGCCGAACAGCAGCAGCTGGTAGCTCTGCAGGAACTGCAGCTTCGCCTGGAGCAGGTAGAAGAGCGCCGCGCCGATCAGCGGTCCGGTGACGGTTCCCATGCCGCCGATGACCACGGCGGCCAGCAGGAAGGCGGAGTTGGGCGGTACCGGACCGGCGAATACGAACGGGTCGGGGACGACGCTGAAGTTGACGTGGGCCATCACCGTCCCGGCGAGGCCGGCCAGGGTGGCGCCGAGGGCGAAGGCCAGCAGCTTGAACCGGAAGGCATTGATGCCCATGGCGGTGGCGGCGGTCTCGTCCTCGCGGATGGCGACCCAGGCGCGGCCGATGCGGGAGCTGCTGGAACGGCTGAAGATGAGCACGATGATGGCGATGAACACCAGCATCAGCTCGAAGTAGTTGGCGAACCGGCCGAGGGTGATGCCGCCGATGGTGTGCGAGTTCCCGAGGTTGAATCCGAAGATGGTCAGGTCGGGGATGTTGGGGATGCCGTTGGGGCCGCCGGTGACGTTGGGGCCGGAGACGCCGTCGAGGTTGTTGACGACGATACGGAAGATCTCACCGAAGCCGAGGGTGACGATGGCGAGGTAGTCGCCGCGGACCCGCAGGGTGGGCGCGCCGAGGATGATGCCGAAGATTCCGGAGATCGCCGCGCCGGTGAGCGCCGCCGCCCAGAACGGGAAGGTGACGTGCACCGACGAGGTGGCAGCGCCGGAGACCAGCGCCGCGGTGTAGGCGCCGACACCGAGGAAGGCGACGTAGCCGAGGTCCAGCAGGCCGGTGAGGCCGACGACGACGTTGAGGCCGAGGGCGGTGCCGCCGAAGATCAGCAGGTTGACGCCGATGGTGGCGTTGGCGTCATTGCTCTGGGTGAAGGGGAAGACCGCGGCGGCGACGAAGGCCAGGACCGCGCTGTAGACGCGGTGCCTGCCGGTGATGTCGGTGAGCCGGCCGAGTGCGCCGGAGCGGCTCAGCGCCCAGGAGGCGAAGGAGGCGGCGATGAGGAACCCGCCGAAGAGTTCGCCGTAGCTGGTGTCGATGCCGAAGGTGAAGATGCCCAGGCCGATGGCGACGGCCACGGCGATGACCAGGAGTTCGACCGCGGCGGGGAGGGCCGGGGCCGGGCTGAGGTCGGGCCGATTGCCCGGGTAGGCGAGGATGCGCTTGAGCGGGTTCTTCTCACCGCTCTCGGTCCTGTCCCGGGGCAGTCCCAGGGCGCCGAGCAGGCCGAGGAGGGACGCGATGCCGGCGATCCAGCCGCCGCTGGTGAGGTTCGCGAGGCCGCCGAGTTCGTCGGCGATGGCGATGAGGGTGAACCAGGTGGTCGCCAGGGCTCCGACGGCGACGATGACGGTGGCGCCGTCCGCGCCGCCGGGGGTGAGCCAGCGAAGGCCGCGGATGCGGTAGCCGCTGAGTGCGAAGAGGAGGACCAGCGCGCCCGCGACGAGGGTGACCCACTGCAGGCCGCCGGGGTAGCCGGTGACGGTGAGGTCGCCGGGGAAACTGGAGCTGTAGGTCCAGGAGAGGAACGCGGAGGCCGCGGTGGCCAGTCCGCCGACGGCGACGAGGCCGCGGGCGGCGGTCTCGGGCAGCGGGAGGGCGGGGCGCGGGGCCGTGGCCGGGGTGGTCGTGGTTTCGGTCATGTCGTTCACGCCCTGTCCGCGACGCGTTCGCCCAGCAGACCTTGTGGTCTGACCATGAGCACGAGGATGAGGATGACGAAGGCCCAGACATCCTGCCAGGCGGCACCGCCGAACTGGCTCATGCCGGGGATCTTCTCTATGTATCCGGCGGCGAGGGACTCGGCGACGCCGAGGACGATGCCGCCGAGCATGGCGCCGTAGATGTTGCCGATGCCGCCGAGGACGGCGGCGGTGAAGGCCTTGAGTCCGGCGACGAAGCCCATGTCGAAGGAGACCTGGCCGTAGCGCAGGCCGTGGGCGACGCCGGCTACTGCGGCGAAGGTGGCGCCGAGGATGAAGGCGATCACGATCACCCGGTCGGTGTCGATGCCCATCAGCTTGGCGGTGTCCGGGTCCTGCGCGGTGGCCTGCATGGCGCGGCCGGTGCGGGTGCGCTGCACGAAGTAGGCGAGGAAGAGCATCGACGCGATGGCGGCGACCACGACGAAGATGTCCGCGGACTGGAAGGTGATGGAGCCCAGGTGGAACGGGCCGCCGGGGAGCGAGGGGAATACGCGCGGCGACTTGGCCTTGGGGTAGAAGCCCCAGACGAGTTGCTGCAGGGTGATGGAGAGCCCGATCGCGGTGATCAACGGTGCCAGGCGCGGCGCGTTGCGCAGTGGCCGGTAGGCGAAGCGCTCGGCGAGGACGGCGATCACCGTCGCGGTGACGATGCCGCCGACCAGCATCAGTGGCAGTGCGATCCACATGGAGGTACCGGAGCCGAGGCCGAGGTACACCGTGAGGGCGCCGAAGCCCCCGGTCATGAAGATCTCGCCGTGGGCGAAGTTGATGAGTTGGACGATGCCGTAGACCATCGTGTAGCCGACGGCGATGAGTCCGTAGGTTGCGCCGAGGAGTAGGCCGTTGGCTAGGTTTTGCGGCAGTTCGTGCACCGCGGGCCTCCGTTGTCAGGGGGGCGGGTGAGCCGGAAATGGGCGTGGGCAGCGGGATGCTTGGTTCTGGGGAACGTGGGTTGATGCAACTCCGCGCGGGGGCGCTTGACCTGCTGCGCCCCCGCGCGGTGGTGGTGCGGTTCGGGAGGTGGTGCGTCAGCCGGAGAAGGTGCCGGTCTTGACGGTGGTCCAGGCGCCGTTCTTCACGCCGTAGACGGTGAGCTGCTTGTTGGTGGCGTCGCCGTACTGGTCGAAGGAGACCGTGCCGGTCACGCCGCTGAAGCTGACGCTGCTCATCGCGGTCTCGACGGCCTGGCGCGGGTTGGCCGGGAGCTTGCCCGAGTTGGCCGCAGCGACGGCCTTGACGGCCTCGATGATCGCCCAGGCGCTGTCGTAGGAGTAGCCGCCGTAGGCCGCGTAGGGGTCCTTGTAGCCGGCCGCGTTGTAGTCGGAGACGAACTTGGTGGCGGAGGGGAGGGTCTCCACCGGCGCGCCCACGGAGGTGGCGTAGTCGCCGTTGGCGGCGGCACCGGCCAGCTTGATGTAGGTCGGGTCGTACATGCCGTCGCCGCCGATGAGCGGGATGTTGTCGCCGGCCGCCTTGAGCTGCTTGGTGAGCGGGCCCGAGTCGGGGTACTCGCCACCGAAGTAGACGAAGTCGGCCTTGGAGTTCCTGATGGCGGTGACGGTGGAGGAGAAGTCGTTGGCGCCGCTGGTGACGTGGTCCTGGCCGACCACGGTGCCGCCGAGCTTGGTGAACTCGTCCTTGAAGGTGGCCACCAGGCCGACGCCGTAGGTCAGCTTGTTGTCGACCAGGAACACCTTCTTCTTGTTGAGGGTGCTGTAGGCGAACTGGGCCGCGAACGGGCCCTGGATGGCGTCGGTCGTGGCGGTGCGGAAGTACGACTTGAACGGACGGACCTTGGTGCCGGTCTGCCAGTTGGGGCCCTGGGTCAGGGTGGGGTTGGTGTTCGCGGGGGAGACCTCGACCAGGTTGGCCTCGTCGAAGATCTTCTGCATGGAGACGGCGACGCCGGAGTTGAGCGGGCCGACCACACCGACGACATTGCTGTCGGCGACCAGGGCGGTGGCGTTCTGCTGGCCCTGCTGCGGGGACTTCTTGTCGTCCAGCGCCGAGATCTTGAAGGTGACTCCGGGGACCTCATGGGTGGAGTTGGCGGTCTTGATCGCCAGATCCACGGAGTTCTGGATGCCCAGGCCCAGGGCGGACAGGGAACCGGTCAGAGGGGCGTCCACGCCGATGGTCACGGTGGTGGACCCGGCGGCGGCGCTGGAACTGCCACTCGGGGTGGAGTTGCTGTTGGCGCGCGATCCGCACGCGGTGAGGCTGAGGGCGCCTGTAACGGCAAGAGTGGTGACGATGAGCAGCGAACGGTTTCGCACGATCAGTCCTTTCCTCTGGGCGAGGGTCGAACCGCGCGCAGGCCCCGACCTGTCGATCCGATGGCGCGGTGACTGGCCGTGACTCTAGGCCTCTACCAGCGGCTTAGGCAGAGCTAACACGCTGTATGTGATGGTCTTGTTATGACCTGAGGAAAACTTGAGGCTTGATCCAGCCACCCCGGTCCGGGGTGCGGATCCGGCCCGATTCTCGCCGAGGGTCGGTTGATCGGATGATCGCCCAGGTCAGCCCGGGGAGGTCACCACTGTCGACGGAGCGGGCGGAAGGGACGCGGGAGTACGGCCGCAGCGTTCGGCGATCTCCCGGCCCAGATCATCGCTGTAACTTCCGCCGAGGATTTCGCTTTGCGTCTGTATTGCGCGCGCGTTACTCAACGTTACGTCAAGGAAAGGAAGATCGTCCCGCTCCGGGGTCCTGGCGCAGTCGCGGACCTCGGCCAGTACCCGCACGATCCGGGATTCGCCCGGGGCGACGCCGATGGGCAGTGGGTCCTCGGTGGTGACGGACAGTCCGGCGTAGGGCTGCGCTATGTGATGGATCGTCACCGGGCTGCGGTCCAGGTCGGCGATGGACAGCAGGAAGACGAACCGGCTGCTCCTCGGATCGTTGCCGGGGGCCAGGCCGGCGTAGTAGACGTCGGTGACCTGGGCGGGCCAGGGGGCGGGGGCCGGCGGCTGCGCGGGCCCGGCCCGGTGCGGGGGTGCGTCGGAGACGGCGGTCAGGATCAGGGCGGCGGCCGCGCCGAGGCCGGCGGCCGCGAGCAGGCCGCGGCGCACCGGCCGGGGCAGCCCGCGCCACCAGCCGCTCAGCCGCCGTTCGACGGCGAGGCCGTCGGCTTCGCTGATCTGCAGTTCCGTCAGCGCGGTTGAGTCGCCGTCAGGTTCCGGCGGACCTACGTCGCCGACCCGGCCGGGCCGCTCGGGACCACCGGTCATCGCCCGCACCCCCTTGTCGAGGCGGGCGATGCCCGGAGCCGCAGCGGGTCAAACCCGTCCCAGGCGTCCTTCGGATGTGCCAGGTGCCGTGCCAGGTGTCGTGCTCAGCTGTCGTGCTCAGCTGTCGCGGAGCATGCAGGTGAGGCGGCAGCTGGTGATGCGGCGGCCCTGGTCGTCGGTGACGGCGATCTCGTAGGTGGCGGCGGTGCGGCCCTTGAAGACCGCGGTGGCGACCCCGGTGACCAGTCCGGAGGTGGCCGAGCGGTGGTGGGTGGCGTTGAGGTCGACGCCGACGGCGTACCGGCCCGGACCCGCGTGCAGCATCGCGCCGACCGAGCCCAGGGTCTCGGCGAGGGCGGCCGAGGCGCCGCCGTGCAGCAGTCCGTACGGCTGCTGGTTGCCCTCGACCGGCATGGTGCCGACGACCCGGTCCGGGGAGGCCTCGACCACCCTGATGCCCAGCCGCTCGCCGAGGTGTCCCCCGGAGAAGGTGCTCAGGTCGACGCCCAGCTTGGCGAAGTGGTCGATCACGTCCTGCGGGATCTTGAAGTGGGGTCCAGGCTCAGGGTGCCGCTCGGACATGGTGCTCCTGACGTCGTTGTTCGGGACTGCCAGTGATCGTACGACTCCCCTTCGGCGGCGTGGGTGGGGGGCACTGTCAGTGGCGGGCCATAGGATTTCGTCTCGGCAGTGGCAGGCAGTGGGGCACGGACGACGGTGCCTACGAAAAGCGGGGCTGGTGGCAGTAATGGCGAGTACGACCGGAAACAGCGGCAAGGCGGCAGGCGGGGCGGCGCGGCCCAGGCTGCTGCTGCTCGACGGCCATTCCATGGCGTACCGGGCCTTCTACGCCTTCCCGGCGGAGAACTTCGCCACCTCCACCGGGCAGCCGACCAACGCGGTGTACGGCTTCGCCTCGATGGTCGCGAACATCCTCCGCGACGAGGCGCCTACGCACTTCGCGGTGGCCTTCGACGTGTCCAGGAAGACCTTCAGGGCCGGGATCTACCCCGAGTACAAGGCGACCCGCTCGGCCTCCCCGGAGGAGTTCCGCGGCCAGGTCGAGCTGGTGAGCGAGCTGCTGGACGCGATGCAGGTGCCGCATCTGCGGCTGGCCGAGTACGAGGCCGACGACATCATCGCCACCCTGGCGACCCGGGCCGCCGCCGACGGCTTCGAGGTGCTGATCCTCACCGGCGACCGCGACGCGCTGCAGCTGGTCTCCGAGGACGTCACGGTGCTCTACCCGACCAAGGGCGTCTCCGAGATGACCCGCTACACCCCCGACAAGGTGTTCGAGAAGTACGGGGTCACCCCGGCCCAGTACCCGGACCTGGCGGCGCTGCGCGGCGACCCGTCCGACAATCTGCCCGGCATCCCCGGGGTGGGCGAGAAGACCGCCGCCAAGTGGATCAGCCAGTACGGCTCCTTCGCCGAGCTGGTCGAGCACGCGGACGAGGTCAAGGGCAAGATCGGCGAGAAGCTGCGGGCCGGGCTGGACGCGGTGAAGCTCAACCGCGAGCTCACCGAGCTGATCCGCAACGTCGAACTGCCAATCGGCTTGGACGAGTTGGGGCGGAAGCCGTACGACAGGGACGCCACCCTGCTGCTGCTGGACACCCTGGAGTTCCGCAACCAGGCGCTGCGCGACCGGCTGTTCGCGGCGGACCCCGGCGCCGGCGAGGGCAGCGAGGGCGCTCCGGCCGCGACCGGTCCCGGCGTCGAGGTCGAGGGCGAGCTGCTGACCGACGACGGTGCGCTGACGGCCTGGCTGGCCGAGCACGCCTCCGGCGCCGCCCGCACCGGGCTGGCCGCCGACTACACCTGGGCGCTGGGCGAGGGCAGCGTCAGCGCGGTGGCCCTGGCCGTCGAGGGCGGTCCGGCCGCCTGGCTCGACCCGGCGGTGCTGGCGGAGGCCGACGAGCAGGCCTTCGCGGCCTGGCTGGCCGACGCCGAGCGCCCCAAGGCGCTGCACATCGCCAAGCAGGTGATGCGGGCCTTCGCCGAGCACGGCTGGCGGATCGAGGGCGTCGCCGCGGACAGCGCCCTGGCCGCCTACCTGGAGAAGCCGGGCCGCCGCACCTTCGGCCTGGACGTGCTGGCCGAGGAGTACCTGGGCCGCCAGCTGGGCTCCGCCACCACCGCCGACACCGGGCAGCTGGCCTTCGGCGACGAGTCCGGCGACGCCGACGACCAGGCCCTGGCCGCGGCCCAGGCACTGATGGTGCAGGCCCGCACCGTGCTGGACCTGTCCGAGGTCTTCGAGAGCCGGCTCGACAAGGACGGCGCGCTGCGGCTGATGCGGGACGTGGAGCTGCCGATCGCCGCTCTGCTGGCCCGGATGGAGCGGTCCGGCATCGCCGCCGACCTGGACTGGCTCACCCAGCTGGAGATCCAGTTCGGCGCCGCGGTGCAGCAGGCCGTGAAGGAGGCGCACGCCGCCGTCGGCCACGAGTTCAACCTCGGCTCGCCCAAGCAGCTCCAGGAGATCCTCTTCACCGAGCTGGAGCTCCCCAGGACCAAGAAGATCAAGACCGGCTACACCACCGACGCCGACGCACTGACCTGGCTGGCCGCACAGACCACCCATGAGCTGCCGGTGATCCTGCTGCGCCACCGGGACCAGACCCGGCTGCGCAGCACCGTCGAGGGCCTGATCAAGACGGTCGCCGCGGACGGCCGGATCCACACCACCTTCAACCAGATGGTCGCCGCCACCGGCCGGCTCTCCTCCACCGATCCCAATCTGCAGAACATCCCGGTGCGGACCGAGGAGGGCCGGATGATCCGCCGGGCCTTCGTCGTCGGCCCCGGCTACCAGGAGCTGCTGACCGCGGACTACAGCCAGATCGAACTGCGGATCATGGCGCACCTGTCCGAGGACACGGCCCTGCTGGCCGCCTTCTCCAGCGGGGAGGACCTGCACACCACGGTCGGCTCCCAGGTGTTCGCGGTGGAGCCGGCCCGGGTCGACGCGGAGATGCGGCGCAAGATCAAGGCGATGTCGTACGGGCTGGCCTACGGTCTGTCGGCGTTCGGCCTGTCCCAGCAGCTGAACATCGCCACCGGCGAGGCGCAGCGGCTGATGGACACCTACTTCGAGCGGTTCGGCGGGGTGCGGGACTATCTGCGCCGGGTGGTCGACGAGGCCCGCAACACCGGGTACACCGAGACCGTCCTCGGCCGCAGGCGCTATCTGCCGGACCTGACCAGCGACAACCGGCAGCGCCGGGAGATGGCCGAACGGATGGCGCTGAACGCGCCGATCCAGGGCTCGGCGGCGGACATCGTGAAGATCGCGATGCTGAAGGTGGACGCGGCGCTGACCGCAGCCGGGCTGCAGTCGCGGATGCTGTTGCAGGTCCACGACGAAATCGTGCTGGAGGTGGCTCCGGGGGAGCGCGAGGCGGTGGAGGCGCTGGTCCGTCGTGAGATGGCGGACGCGTATCCGCTGACGGCGCCGCTGGACGTCTCCGTCGGTGTCGGCAGGGACTGGGAGACGGCGGCGCACTGACGGGTTCTGAGGGATGCCGTGGTGCAGACCGTAGTTGGCTTGTCGCGCAGTTCCCCGCGCCCCTATGGGGCTGCAACTGAATGCAGGCGCCGCACCCGAGAGCATTGGTAGAACCTGTTCTCATTTCGCCGCCCCCGCGTTACGGTGCGGGGCGGCGGGACGAGGGAGGTGGCCGATGCGTGCACTGGTGGCTGCGGCGGTCGGGGTGCTGGTCGCCCTGGTGGTGGGTCTGGTGATGGTGCCGCTTGCGCACCAGGGCGGTCCGACCTCGCCCAAGCCCCTGCTGACCAGCGCTCCGGCGCATCCGTAGGGGGCGGGTTCCGCGATGCATCGCCGACTGAGCCTGGTGCTGGTCGCCCTGGCCGCCTTTCTGGCGACCCTGGGGCCGATGATGCGCTGGTACGACTACCCCCGGGTGGTCGAGGTGCCGGCAAGCCAGTACCAGGCCGTGGTGCTGCAGGCGAAGGACGCCACGCTGATCGACTACGGCACCCTCACCGGCGTCCCGCACCAGACCGTCACCATCGTGCAGACCCTCAAGGGCGACACCGCCGCCGCGGCCGCCGAGAAGAAGCGCACCGGCCGCGATGTCGTGGTCTGGGACGGCCTCTCCTATGTGCTGGGCACCGACGGCAAGATGATCTCCAGCATCCCCGAGGTCTACGTCTTCGACGCGCACAGCCAGGAGCCGGTGCACTGCTGCGGCGAGAGCGTGGACGGCGACCCGGTGACCCGCACCGGCATCGAGTACAAGTTCCCCTTCGACACCCAGCCCAGGGACTACCAGTACTACGACCCGCAGACCCGGACCTCCGCGCCCATCCACTACCAGGGCACCCGCGACTACCGGGGGATGACCGTCTACTACTTCGAGCAGACCATCCCCTGGACCCAGGTCGTCTTCCCCAAGACCATGCCGGCCGGGATCACCGGACTGACGCCGGCGACCATCACCGCGCTCGGCTACCAGCGCTGGTACACCACCACCCGGGAGTTCTGGGTGGACCCGGTCACCGGCGCTCCGGTCAACGGCGAGGAGCAGCACCACGAGGAGCTGCGCTTCGCCAAGGGCAGCGGAAGGGCGCCGGTCACCGTCTTCCAGGGCGATGTGAAGATCCGCTCCGACTACCTGGACGCGACCTTCGGACAGGTCCGCTCGCAGCGGCAGCTGGTCCTGGCGCTGAGCACCTACATCCCGTGGGGTGCGCCGCTGCTGGGCGCGGTCATGCTGGGGCTCGCCTTCCTGTTCGAGGTGCGCGGCCGGAAGAGGCCGGCCCGGAACGGGGGCCCGGACTCAGTCGGCGACGGTGACGAAGACGGCGGTGCCCGGCAGGTGCCGCCCCCGGAGCGGGCTCCAGCCGCCCCACTCCTGGGTCAGCCCTTCGGGCCACTCGGGTTCGACCAGGTCGACCAGTCGGAAGCCCGCTGACGTCAGCTCCCGCACCCGGTCGCCGAGGGTGCGGTGGTGCTCCACATAGACGGCCCGGCCCTGTTCGTCCTGCTCCACGTACGGGGTGCGGTCGAAGTAGGAGGAGAGCGCGGTCAGCCCCTCGGGGCCCGGCTCGTCCGGGAAGGCCCAGCGGATCGGGTGGGTGACCGAGAAGACCCAGCGGCCGCCGGGCCGCAGCACCCGGCGCACTTCGCGCATCAGCCGCGCGGTGTCCGCGGCGAAGGGCACCGCCCCGTAGGCGGAGCAGGCCAGATCGAAGGCGGCGTCGGCGAACGGCAGCACGGCGGCGTCGGCCTGCACCAGCGGGACCGGCGCCAGCCCGAGCTGCTGGTCGATCCGCAGCGAGTGCTGCAGCTGGCGGTGCGAGAGGTCGAGGGCGACCGGCTTCGCCCCCTGCGCGGTCAGCCAGCGCGAGCACTGCGCGGCGCCGGCGCCGATCTCCAGCACGGTACGGCCGCGGAGCGCGTCCGGGTCGCCGAGGAGGCGGGCCTCGGACTCGTCCAGGCCCTCGGGGCACCAGGTGAAGCGGGCGTCGCCGAGGAAGGAGCCGTGCTCGTCCTGGTACTCGTCGGCGTTGCTGTCCCACCAGTGGCGGTTGGCGCGGCTGCTCTCGGCGGTGCCGGCCTGGCGGCGGACGGCCTCGCCGTCGTCCCCGTCATCCCCGTCGAGCCGGCCTGAAAGGCCGTCAGGAGATTCGACGGCTGGGTTGCTTGCCTGGTGCGTACTCATCTCACAGGTAGCGTAGCCTTGGTCCTGTAGCGTCCGGGCGTCGCCGGAAAGGTCGCCAGCTCGATCCTGGAGCTGGGAGAGTGCTGTTCAGACCGGTCTGTCCGGTCTGTGTGGGGCTCTCCCGCACTGCGGCATCCCGCATTGACCGTGCATGGCTGTCCCCGTATGCTACAAGTTGCGCTGCGGGCCTGCGCGCCTCGGACGGAGCAGGTCGCGCTCGCATCTGTTGAAGACCCCACAGTCACAGCCCGGGGTATCGGCTTCCAGTAGATCTGGATGCGGCGATACACCGGCTCAACCCTGTCTGGTCCTTGGTGGAGCGATAACGGGTCCCCGGCGCAGTAGTACCTACGACTTCATGTCCGTACCGGAGCCCTTTTCCTAATGACGACCAGCAGCACCGAGGCCCGTACCACCCCGCAGGTGGCGGTCAACGACATCGGCGACGCAGACGCTTTCCTCGCGGCGATCGACGAGACCATCAAGTACTTCAACGATGGCGACATCGTCGAGGGCATCATCGTGAAGGTCGACCGTGACGAGGTCCTCCTCGACATCGGTTACAAGACCGAGGGCGTCATCCCCTCTCGCGAGCTGTCCATCAAGCACGACGTCGATCCCCATGACGTCGTCAAGGTCGGCGACAACATCGAGGCCCTGGTTCTCCAGAAGGAGGACAAGGAGGGTCGTCTCATCCTGTCCAAGAAGCGCGCTCAGTACGAGCGCGCCTGGGGCACGATCGAGAAGATCAAGGAAGAGGACGGCATCGTCACCGGTACCGTCATCGAGGTCGTCAAGGGTGGTCTCATCCTCGACATCGGCCTCCGTGGCTTCCTGCCGGCCTCGCTGGTCGAGATGCGTCGGGTCCGCGACCTCCAGCCCTACGTGGGCAAGGAGCTCGAGGCGAAGATCATCGAGCTGGACAAGAACCGCAACAACGTGGTCCTGTCCCGCCGTGCCTGGCTGGAGCAGACCCAGAGCGAGGTCCGCCAGACCTTCCTCACCACCCTGCAGAAGGGCCAGGTGCGCTCCGGCGTCGTCTCCTCCATCGTCAACTTCGGTGCCTTCGTGGACCTGGGCGGCGTCGACGGCCTGGTGCACGTCTCGGAGCTGTCCTGGAAGCACATCGACCACCCGTCCGAGGTCGTCGAGGTCGGCCAGGAGGTCACCGTCGAGGTCCTCGACGTGGACATGGACCGCGAGCGCGTCTCCCTGTCGCTGAAGGCGACCCAGGAGGACCCGTGGCAGCAGTTCGCCCGGACCCACCAGATCGGCCAGGTCGTCCCGGGTAAGGTCACCAAGCTGGTTCCGTTCGGTGCGTTCGTCCGCGTGGACGAGGGGATCGAGGGCCTGGTCCACATCTCCGAGCTGGCCGAGCGCCACGTGGAGATCCCGGAGCAGGTCGTCCAGGTCGGCGACGAGATCTTCGTCAAGGTCATCGACATCGACCTCGAGCGCCGCCGCATCAGCCTCTCGCTGAAGCAGGCCAACGAGTCCCTCGGTGCCGACCCGGCCTCGGTCGAGTTCGACCCGACCCTCTACGGCATGGCTGCCTCGTACGACGACGCCGGCAACTACATCTACCCGGAGGGCTTCGACCCCGAGGCGAACGACTGGCTGCCCGGCTTCGAGAAGCAGCGTGAGGAGTGGGAGCGCCAGTACGCCGAGGCGCAGACCCGCTTCGAGCAGCACCAGGCCCAGGTCATCAAGAGCCGCGAGGCCGACGCCGAGGCCGCTGCCGCTGGTGAGGGCGCTGCCCCCGAGGCCGCTGCCGCCGGTGGCGCCGGTGCGATCTCCGGTGGCTCGTACTCCTCGAGCAGCGACGAGACCTCGGGCGCCCTGGCGACCGACGAGGCCCTCGCCGCGCTGCGCGAGAAGCTCGCGGGCGGCCAGAGCTGATCCGCTCGGCTCTGCGTGTGAACGCCGGCTGAGTATTCGGCCGTGAAGGACCCCGTCCGGGAGACCGGACGGGGTCCTTTCGCATGTCCGGACGGTCTGAGCGGTTCATAAGGGACATCAGGGTGTTCTCACGGTGATTCTGGCCATAGCTGGAAGAACTTCCTATTCATCTGGATATGGGCGAAAGTTCCAGGAACACCTCTTCCTGATGCAAGGCGCCCCCACTTATGCACGCACCCTTCTCCCGTGTCGGCGGACCGTTCGCCGCGGTGGGACGCTTCAGCCATCGGCGCCGGCGCTGGGTGCTGCTCGCCTGGGCCCTGCTGATCGCGGTCGGGCTGGTGTTCGGCACCAAGGTCTTCGACACCGCCGCCCCCACCGCGGCCGCCGCCGGCTCCGAGTCCGCGACCGGGAGCGCGCTGCTGGCCGCGGCCAGCGCCTCGGACTTGAGCATCACCGCGCTGGTGGACGGCAGGCCGGTGGACGACTCGGCGGTGAAGGCGGCGGTCACCGCCGCGGCCGCGGACCTCTCGCACATCGCCGGGGTCACCTCGGTCTCCGACGCCTACACCGGCGGCGGCTCCGCGCTCAGGTCCGGTGACGGGACCGCGAGCCTGGTCCAGGTCCAGCTCAGCACCGACAGCAGGAGCACGGTCGCCGAGGTCTCCCGGCGGCTGGAGGCGATCGAAGCCGCCTCGGGCACGACCGTCGACCTCGGCGGCACCCAGATCCTGAACGCGCAGGTGCAGCAGCAGACCCAGAAGGACACCGAACTGGGCGAACTGCTGACGCTGCCGATCACCCTGCTGGTGATGGTGCTGATCTTCGGCGGCTTCCTGGCCGCCGGGCTGCCGCTGATCGGCGCGGTCGGCTCGATCGCCGGGGCGTTCCTGGCCCTGCTGGGCTTCAGCCGGATCATGCCGATGGACACCAGCGTGCTGCCCATCGCCACCGTGCTGGGGCTGGGGCTCTCCATCGACTACGCGCTGCTCATGGTCAACCGCTTCCGCGAGGAGCGCGGCCATGGCGCGGACGTGGCCGCGGCGGTGGAGCGCAGCTGCGCGACGGCCGGGCGCACCATCGCCTTCTCGGCGGTGACGGTGGCCGCCGCGCTGTCCGGGCTGTTCGTCTTCGTCAGCCCGATCTTCCGGGCGGTGGCGGCCGCCGGGGTCAGCGTGGTGGTGATCACCGTGCTGTCCGGGCTGACCCTGGTTCCGGCGCTGCTGGGTTTCGTCGGCGCCCGGATCAAGCCGGCGGCGCCCGGCGGCGGCTCCGACGACGGGGTGTTCGCCCGTACGGTGCGCCGGGTGCAGCGCCGTCCGCTGCCGGTGGCGATCGGGGTCAGCGCGCTGCTGCTGGCGCTGGCCGCGCCGTTCGTGACCGCGCACGCGCAGAGCGCTGGGGCGGACGTGCTGCCGAAGTCGTTCAGCAGCCGGGCGGTCGCGGACGCGGTGGAGGGCCGGTTCCCGGCGCAGCGGCAGGCGGCGGTCACCGTCGCGGTGCAGGACGGCACCGCGCAGGCCGACCGCTACGCCGCCGAGGTGCGCACGCTGCCGGGGGTGACCGGGGCGACCGTGCAGTCCGTCGGCGACGGCCTGGTCCAGGTCGCGGTGAGCGTGGACGGCGGTGCTCAGGGCACGACGGCCCGGCAGGTCGTCGGCGAGCTGCGGGCCGACCGGGGCGGGTTGACCACCTGGGTGACCGGTGACGCCGCGACCGTGGTCGACTTCAAGCACGAGGTCTCGACCCGCGGGCCGTGGGCGCTGGCGCTGGTGGTGAGTGCGACCTTCGCGCTGCTGTTCATGATGACCGGCTCGCTGCTGGTGCCGCTGAAGGCGCTGCTGACCAATCTGCTGTCGCTGGGCGCCTCGCTGGGGGTGATGACCCTGGTGTTCCAGGACGGCTGGTTCAGCGGGCTGCTCGGCTTCACCCCGACCGGCGGCCTGGAGACCTGGATCCCGGTGCTGGTGTTCGCCTTCGCCTTCGGTCTGTCGATGGACTACGAGGTGTTCCTGCTGGCGCGGATCAAGGAGCTGCACGAGGAGGGGCACCGCTGCCGCAAGGCGGTGGAGCTCGGCGTGCAGCGCAGCGGGCGGATCATCACCTCGGCGGCGCTGCTGATGGTGGTGGTGTTCGCCGGGTTCTCCGCCGGGAGCATGCTCTACATCAAGGAGATCGGACTGGGGCTGGCCGTCGCGGTGCTGGTGGACGCCACGCTGGTACGGATGCTGCTGGTGCCGGCCACGATGACGCTGCTGGGGCGGGCCAACTGGTGGGCGCCGGGCTGGTTGCAGCGGCTGCACGCCCGGATCGGCCTGCGCGAGGGGCAGACGCTGCCGCCGCTGCGGGCGGGCTGGGGCGGAGCGCTCGGCAAGGTGCTGGTGCCGCCGCAGCGGCCGCCGCAGCGGGTGCCGAGGCCGGTGCGGGGCGGGTCGGTCTAGGACCACCACTCCGGCGAAGGCCTAAGCTGCCCGCATGCTGAAGGTGGGACTGACAGGCGGAATCGGTGCGGGCAAGAGCGAGGTGTCGCGGCTGCTGGCCTCCTACGGGGCGGTGCTGGTCGACGCCGACCTGATCGCCCGTGAGGTGGTGGCGCCCGGGACGCCCGGGTTGGCGAGCGTCGTCGCCGAGTTCGGGCCGGAGGTGCTGCTGCCGGACGGCGCGCTGGACCGGCCCAAGCTGGGGTCGATCGTGTTCGCGGACCCGGCGCGGCTGGCGGCGCTCAATGCGATCGTGCATCCGCTGGTGCGGGACCGCTCGGCCGAGCTGGAGGGCCGGGCCGGGCCCGGCGACGTGCTGGTCAACGATGTGCCGCTGCTCGCGGAGAACGGGCTGGCCGAGCTGTTCGACCTGGTCGTGGTCGTGGACGCGGCGGACGCGACCCGGCTGGACCGGCTGGTGCGGCTGCGCGGCATGGGCGAGGAGGAGGCGCTGGCCAGGATGGCGGCGCAGTCCTCGCGGGAGGACCGGCTGGCGGTGGCGGACCTGGTCATCGACAACGACGGGCCGCTGGCGGCACTGGAACCGCAGGTCCGTGAGGTATGGGTGGAGCTGCGGCGACGGGCGGCGGAACGGGAGGGGTAGTAGAAAGGTCCAAAAGAATAAACAATCTGTTGACGCTGCTCCTGGACGGTTCTACGTTTCGTTGAAACGCCGTCACGGATCGCCGTCCGGACGACTGTTCGACACCCCCTGCCCGCAGGCCGTCCCCTGCCTCAGGTTTCCCCCTTCTGTGGACCCACCTACCTGGAGGCATCAACGTGGATACCTCGTGCCCGGACGCAGCACCCGCACCAGCCGTTCATCCCGTGGACGAACTCCTGCCCGCGCCCAAGCTGACCGCCTATGCACTGCAGCACATCGCCGCGATGTACGCCGGGGTGGTCGCACCGCCGCTGATCGTGGGCGCGGCGGTGGGGCTCTCGGCCACCGAGATGACCGTGCTGATCGGCGCCGCGCTGCTCACCTCGGGGCTGGCCACCCTGCTGCAGACGCTGGGGGTGTGGAAGGTCGGCTCGCGGATGCCGTTCGTCAACGGGATCAGCTTCGCCGGGGTCGCTCCGATGCTGGCGATCGCCAAGACGACGGGCCACGGGCACGCGCTGCCGGTGATCTACGGCTCGATCCTCGTCGCGGGGGCGGTGACCTTCCTGGTCGCGCCGTTCTTCGGCAAGCTCGGCCGGTTCTTCCCGCCGGTGGTGAGCGGGACCGTCATCAGCCTGATCGGCCTGTCGCTCTTCCCGGTCGCCTTCGGCTGGGTGACCGGCAACGACGCGACGGCGAAGGACTACGCGTCGGTGTCGCGGGTGCTGCTGGCCGCGATCACGCTGCTGGTGGTGCTGGGACTGAACCGGTTCCTGACCGGGTTCCTGCGCAGTATCGCCATCCTGCTGGGGCTGGTCATCGGCACACTGCTGGCGATCCCGTTCGGGCTCTTCGACGCCTCGGCGCTGAGCAGCACGCCGGTGTTCGCGGTGCCGTCGCCGTTCCACTTCGGCGGCCCGGAGTTCCAGGCCGGGGCGATCGTCTCGATGCTGATCGTGATGCTGGTGTCGATGACCGAGAGCACGGCGGACATGCTGGCGCTCGGTGAGGTCGTGGAGATGCCGGTCACCGAGAACACCATCGCGGCCGGGCTCCGGGCGGACGGGGCGGCGACGTTCGTCGCTGCGGTCCTCAACGGCTTCGTGGTGTCGGCGTTCGCCCAGAACATCGGGCTGATCGCGCTCACCCGGGTGCGGAGCCGCTTCGTGGTCGCGGTGGGCGGGGGCATTCTGATCCTGCTGGGCCTGTTCCCGATCGCCGGGGCGATCGTCGCGATCGTGCCGCAACCGGTGCTGGGGGGCGCGGGGTTCGCGCTGTTCGGGACGGTGGCGGCGAGCGGGATCAAGACGCTGGCGCGGGCGGGGCTCGGGGACAGCAACAACCTGCTGATCGTGGCGGTGGCGCTGGGGTTCGGGCTGCTGCCCATCGCGTCGCCGAACTTCTGGGTGCACTTTCCGCAGGTGGTGCAGACGGTGATGGGTTCGGGCATCAGTGCCGGGTGCCTGGCGGCGATCGCTTTGAACTTGTTCTTCAACCATCTGGGCAAGCGCGGAGAGGTTTCGCCGGGGGAGCGTGTTGCCGCCGAGGCCGAGCCGACGCTGGTGCACTGACGGGTCCTGTCGGCGGGTGTGGGGGCTGCATGGTTCGTCGCGCAGTTCCCCGCGCCCCTGCGGGCAGCAACCGAACCGCTGTGGGTCCGGTTGCACCTGCTCAGGGGCGCGGGCGGCCAGGCTCCACGCCGATCCACGCGGCATGTGGCGGCAACGTGATTGACGGCCCGTCAGGAGCGGTGGCGGGAAAGGCGGCAAGGGTCTCCCATGACGCCGTGTCCAGGGGGACGGTGCGGGTCTCGTCGGAGAGGTTGACCGCGGTGCGGTAGGGGCCGCGGTGGAGGACGAGCCAGCGGGCCGCCTCGTCGAAAGCGACGTGGACGGCGGACAGGTCCGGGTCGGTGAACTGCGGGTGGGCGCGCCGCAGGGCGAGCAGCGTGCGGTACCAGCCGAGCAGTTCGGCGTGGGGCTTGCGGTGCGGTTCGGTCCAGTCGAGCTTGGAGCCGAGGAAGGTCGCGGGGGCCTGCGGGTCGGGGACCTCCTCGGGGCTCCAGCCGTGGCCGGCGAACTCGCGGCGGCGGCCGTTGCGCACCGCGTCGGCCAGGTCCGGGTCCTGGTGGTCGGTGAAGAACTGCCAGGGGGTGCGCGCCCCCCACTCCTCGCCCATGAACAGCATCGGGGTGAAGGCGGAGGAGAGCAGCAAGGCCGCACCCGCCGCCAGCAGGCCGGGGTCCAGCTCGGCCGACAGCCGGTCGCCGAGGGCGCGGTTGCCGATCTGGTCGTGGGTCTGCAGGTAGCCGAGGAGCCGGTGGGCCGGGGTGCGGTGCAGCAGCAGCGGCCGGCCGTGGGTGCGTTCCCTGAAGGAGGACCAGGTGCCGTCGTGGAACCAGCCCCGGGTCAGGGTCTTGGCCAGTCCCGCCAACGGCCGGGCGGCGAAGTCGGCGTAGTAGCCGCGGGCCTCGCCGGTGAGGGTGGCGTGCAGACTGTGGTGCAGGTCGTCGCTCCACTGGGCGGCCAGGCCGAGGCCGCCGGCCTCGCGCGGGGTGATCAGCCGCGGGTCGTTGAGGTCGGACTCGCCGATCAGGAACAGTGGCCGGCCGGTGGCGGCAGCCAGGGCGTCCACGGCGGCCGCCAGTTGCTCCAGGAAGTGCACGGCCCGGGTGTCGACCAGGGCGTGCACGGCGTCCAGGCGCAGGCCGTCGATGCGGTAGTCGCGCAGCCAGGCCAGGGCGCTGCCGATGAGGTAGGCGCGGACCTCGTCCGAGCCGGGGGCGTCCAGGTTCACCGCCGAGCCCCAGGGCGTGTGGTGACGGTCCGTGAAGTACGGGCCGAAGCGCGGGAGGTAGTTGCCGGACGGCCCGAGGTGGTTGTGCACGACGTCCAGGACCACGCCCAGGCCGCGGCGGTGGGCGGCGTCGACGAAGCGCTTCAGCCCCTCCGGGCCGCCGTAGGGCTCGTGGACGGCCCAGAGCGAGACGCCGTCGTAGCCCCAGCCGTGCGTCCCCGGGAACGGGCACACCGGCATCAACTCGACCAGGTCGACCCCGAGTTCGACCAGGTGGTCCAGGCGGGCCGCGGCGGCGTCGAAGGTGCCCTCCGGGGTGAAGGTGCCGATGTGCAGCTCGTAGAGGACGCTGCCGGGCAGGGCGCGGCCGTGCCAGGGGCCGTCCGACCAGGGGAACGCGGAGTGGTCGGTGAGCTGGGAGGGGCCGTCGGGGCCGTCGGGCTGGCGCGGGGAGCGGGGGTCGGGGAGCAGGGTGCGGTCGTCGTCCAGGCGGAAGCCGTAGCGGGAGCGGGAGGGGTCCGCGGGGGCGGCCGCCTGCCACCAGCCGGGGTGGGAGCGGTCCCGCGCCATGGGGATGGGGGTGCCGTCGACCTCGACCTCGACGCGGTGGGCGGTGGGGGCCCAGAGCTCAAAGCGGTGCGGCATGGGTCAGGGCTCCTCGGGGGTGCGGATCAGCAGGGCGACGGGGAGGGACTGCAGCAGCGTGGCGAGGGGGGTGGCGCCGGTGCGGGGCGGGGCGTCGGTGAGGGCGTCGGTCCATCGGCCGGGCGGGAGGGCGATGGTTGCATCCCCCCAGCCGGAGACTTCCAGGCGGTGGGGGAGGCGCGTCGCCACCGCGATGATGTCGTCGCCCCGGAGGTAGGCCACGGCGTTGGGGGGGGCGGGGTCGGGGGGTAGGG
>NZ_BBPM01000007.1:59078-104730 GCF_000787775.1 Streptacidiphilus carbonis
GGGTGTAGGCGGTGGCGAAGGATTCCGGGTGGGTGCGGCGGAGGTGCAGGGCTGTGGTGGTGACGTGGAGCTTCTCCTGTGCCGGAGGTGCCTGGTCGCTGTTCGCGCCGTTCCCCGCGCCCCCGGGGGCGAAGGTGACTGGGTGGCGGTTGTCGGGGTCGACCAGGGTGTGCAGGGGGTGTTCGCTGCCCTGGTAGAGGTCGGGGACGCCGGGCATGGTGAGGTGCAGTAGCGCGGCGGCGAGGGTGTTGCTGCGGGCGTAGGGGGCCAGGCGGGTGACGAACGCGGTGATGCGGGCGGCCAGTTCCGGGGTGGCGGGGACGGCGCGGGCGAAGTCCTCGACGGCGCGTTCGTAGTCCCCGTCCGGCGTGGTCCAACTGGTGCGGAGCTTGGCCTCGCGGACCGACTTGAGGGCGGTGGCGGCCAGCCGGTCGGCGTCGATCGGCCAGGCGGCCAGCGCGGTCTGGAACACCAGGTAGGCGGCGTTGGCGTCGCCGTAGGGGGCCGGCAGCAGCTTGGTCCAGGCTGCCAGCTCGGTGCGCCACTCGTCCGGGAGCTCGGCCAGCACGGCCAGGCGGGCGCGGGCGTCGGCGCTCCGCTTGGTGTCGTGGGTGGAGAGCACCGTCATCGCCGCCGGGCGGTCGCGCTGCATCCGGACGCAGTAGGCGTGGAACTCGGAGGGGGTCAGGCCCGGGCCGGCAGGGTCGCCGCCGACCTCGTTGAGGGACAGCAGCGGGTAGCGGCGGTAGAAGGCGGTGTCCTCGACGCCCTTGGCGGCGACCACCGACGCGGTCTGGGCCAGTCGGATCCGGAACTCGTCCTTGACCGGGCTGCGCCCGTGCCGGCCCAGGGCGAGGTCCCTGACCAGGTCGGCGGTGGCGGCGTGGTGCGGGGGCAGCAGGGTGCGGGCGGTGGCGGCCGCACCGGTGAGGCGCTCGATGTCGGCGGGGGAGTCCGGCTCGCCGGGCACCGGGTAGGGCCGGTAGACCGGGTAGGCGGCCAGGGTCCCGGCTATCGCCGCGCGCAGCGCCCAGACGGGGTGGTCGCGCAGTTCGGGGGCGTCGTCGGTGCATATCGCGGTGGCCAGCCGGGTCAGCCGGGCGATCTCGGCGGCCAGCGCGCCGTCGGGGGCCGTCATCTCGGTCCGGCCGCGCCTGGCGGCGGCGGTGGCGCTGTCGACCCGCGCTGCCGGGTCGTGGGCGGTCAGGTGGTCGGAGTAGACGGTGGTGAGGGCCGCTGTGCCCGGCCCGTCGGTGAGCAGGCCGTCGATGCGGCGCAGCGCGTCGTAGCCGGTGGTGCCCGCGCAGGCCCAGTCCGGTCGGAGCTCCTCGTCGGCGGTGAGGATCTTCTCGACCACGACGTAGGCCCCGCCGGTGGCCTCGGCCAGTCGGGCCAGGTAGCCGCGCGGGTCGGCCAGCCCGTCGGGGTGGTCGATGCGGAAGCCCTGGACCACACCCTCGGCGTGCAGTCGCAGCAGCACCTCGTGGGTGGCCCGGAACACCTCGGGGTGCTCCACCCGGACGCCGACCAGGTCGGAGACGGTGAAGAAGCGCCGGTAGTTCAGCTGGGTGCGGGCCATCCGCCACCAGGCCAGCCGGTAGAACTGCTGGTCGAGCAGGTCCGGCAGCGGGAGCTGCTCGGTACCGGGGCGGATCGGGAAGGCGTGGTCGTAGTAGCGCAGCACCGGCTCGCCGTGCCAACTGTCGGTCTTGAGGTGGGCCAGTTCCACCCCGAGCCGGTCGGCCAGCACCGGCAGCAGGATCCGGCCGGACCCGGCCGCCCAGTCGACGTCGAACCAGGCCGCGGCCGGCGACTGCGGGCCGTCGCGGAGCAGCTGCCACCAGACCGGGTTGCGGTGCGCCGGGACCGGGGCCGCCATGTGGTTCGGCACGGCGTCGACGATCAGGCCGAGGCCGTGGGTCCGAGCGGTGGCGGCCAGGGCGCGCAGCCCGTCCTCACCGCCGATCTCCTCGCGGACGCGGGTGTGGTCCACCACGTCGTAGCCGTGGGTGGAGCCGGTGACTGCCTCCAGGACCGGGGACAGGTGCAGATGCGACACCCCGAGACCGGCCAGGTAGGGGACGGCCAGCCCGGCCTCGGCGAAGCCGAAGGCGGGCTGGAGCTGCAGTCGGTAGGTGGCCGTCGGGACGCTCGGCTGTTCGGCGGTCATGCCCCACGCTTACCCCGTCCGGGGCCGTCGCACGACCCGGAGGGCCCACCTGGGCGACGGTGGCCGGTCAAGGACCCTCCGGTGTCCGGTTCAGGCCGGGCGCTGGAGCACCATCATCGACCGGTCCGCCAGGTGCAGGCCGTCCCCGGCGCGCACCTTCTGGCCGGTTCCCGGGGCGATCACCCAGGGCAGCGCGGTGTCGACGACCACCTGCCACTCCCGGCCGTGGTTGATCGGGACGGTGAAGTCGATGCCCTTGTCGCCGGCGTTGAAGAGCAGCAGGAAGGAGTCGTCGGTGATCTTGCCGCCGCGGCGGTCCGGTTCGGAGATGGCGTAGCCGTTGAGGAAGACCGTGAGCGACTTGGCGTAGGAGGCGGACCAGTCCTCGCCGGTCATCTCCTCCCCGCCGGGGGTGAACCAGGCGATGTCGGTGAGGTCGTCGTGGGTGCCGGAGACCGGGCGGCCGTGGAAGAACCGGCGGCGGCGGAAGACCGGGTGGTCCCGGCGCAGCCAGACCATGTGCCGGGTGAACTCCAGCAGCTGGGCGGCTGAGCTCTCGATGTTCGGGGTCTCCTCCGTGTCCGTCTCCTCCTCGGCGGAGGGCGGCATCCGGGTGGGGCCGATGGCGGCCTCGGGCCAGTGCACCCAGGAGATCGCGTTGTCCTGGCAGTAGGCGTTGTTGTTGCCGCCCTGGGTGCGCCCGAACTCGTCGCCGTGGGACAGCATCGGCACGCCCTGGGAGAGCATCAGGGTGGCGATGAAGTTGCGCTGCTGACGGCCTCTCAGCGCCAGCACGCCGGGGTCGTCGGTGTCGCCCTCGGCCCCGCAGTTCCAGGAGCGGTTGAAGCTCTCGCCGTCCCGGTTGTCCTCGTGGTTGGCCTCGTTGTGCTTGCCGTTGTAGGAGACCAGGTCGCGCAGGGTGAAGCCGTCGTGGCAGGTGACGAAGTTGATCGAGGCGATGGGCCGGCGGCCGTCGTCCTGGTAGAGGTCGGAGGAGCCGGTCAGCCGGGAGGCGAACTCGGCCAGCGCCGCGTTCTCGCCGCGCCACAGGTCGCGCACGGTGTCGCGGTACTGGCCGTTCCACTCGGTCCACAGCGGCGGGAAGTTGCCGACCTGGTAGCCGCCCTCGCCGATGTCCCAGGGCTCGGCGATCAGCTTGGCCTGGGAGACGATCGGGTCCTGCTGGACCAGGTCGAAGAACGAGGACAGCCGGTCCACCTCGTGGAACTGCCGGGCCAGGGTCGCCGCGAGGTCGAAGCGGAAGCCGTCGACGTGCATCTCGGTGACCCAGTAGCGCAGCGAGTCCATGATCAGCTGCAGCACGTGCGGATGCCGCATCAGCAGGCTGTTGCCGGTGCCGGTGGTGTCCTCGTAGTAGCGGCGGTCCTCGGCCAGCCGGTAGTACGCGGAGTTGTCCAGGCCGCGGAAGGCCAGGGTGGGGCCCAGGTGGTTGCCCTCGGCGGTGTGGTTGTAGACCACGTCCAGGATGACCTCGATACCGGCCGCGTGCAGGGCCTTCACCATGGACTTGAACTCCTGCACCTGCTGGCCGCGGTCGCCCAGCGAGGAGTACTCGCCCTGCGGGGCGAAGAAGCCGATGGTGTTGTAGCCCCAGTAGTTGGACAGGCCCAGGTCCACCAGGCGGTGGTCGTGGACGAACTGGTGTACGGGCATCAGTTCGATCGCGGTCACGCCCAGCTTGACCAGGTGCTCCACCACGGCCGGATGCGCTATTCCGGCGTAGGTGCCCCGGATCTCCTCGGGGATGCCCGGGTGCAGGAAGGTCAGGCCCTTGACGTGGGCCTCGTAGATGACGGTGCGGTGGTAGTCGGTGCGTGGCGGTCGGTCGTTGCCCCAGTCGAAGAAGGGGTTCACCACCACCGAGGCCATGGTGTGAGGGGCCGAGTCCAGGTCGTTGCGCTGCTCCGGCGATCCGAAGTGGTAGCCGTAGACGGACTCGTCCCAGTCGACCCGGCCGCTCATCGCCTTGGCGTAGGGGTCCAGCAGCAGCTTGGAGCCGTTGCAGCGGTCCCCCTTGCGCGGCTCGTAGGGTCCGTGCACCCGGAAGCCGTAGCGCTGCCCCGGCTGGATGCCGGGCAGGTAGGCGTGCCGGACGAAGGCGTCGGTCTCCCGCAGCTCCACCGAGGTCTCCGAGCCGTCGTCCCCCAGCAGGCACAGCTCGACCCGCTCGGCGACCTCGGAGAACACGGCGAAGTTGGTCCCGGCGCCGTCGTAGGTGGCACCCAGGGGGTACGGATGTCCCGGCCAGACCTGCATCGTCGTCAACAACTCCCACTAGTGCCAGTGCCGACCCCCGCGGAGAAGATCGGCAACCATTACGTCCCCTATGCCCAGGGAGGGGGCCCGTCATGTCCACCCGCATCGTGTCGCAGCCGGTGCCCGGTCATGGCCGATTCCCGGCTACTTCGCCCGAACGGGTGTCCCAGTGGCCGACGGTGACGGTGTGGCAGCACTGCGGAAGCGGGCGGTGCGTCGCGGTCGACCACAGTACTCTTGATCGTCCGGAGTCACCCGGACGGGCTACTGAGGAGCCTCCGGCGCGGTACGTTGTCGGCGACGGTTCGGCGATCGCCCGGCAGCACGGGAGTTGAACCGTGGTTGAACACGGTCGAGAGGAACGGTGAGGTCCGGGATGGTCGTCCCCGACGGGGGTGCCGCAGGAGGCACGGCGCGGGGAGAGGCCCCGACCACGGTCGTCCGAGGCGGCCCCGGCCGGACCGCACCGCACCAGCCGGGCCCGCTGGAGCCCGCGCTGGCCTGGCCCGCGGCGGCCTGGGACGAGGCCAGGACCCGGGTCCGCCGGGCCGGGCGCGCCTATGTCTGGCTCAACCTGGTCGAGCAGCGGCTGCGCTCGGTCGTCGCCGAGGTGCTGCGCCCGGTCTACGAGCCGGTGCACGGCGAGGACTGGGTGATCGCCGCCGCCGGACCGGCCGGCGAGGAGTGGGTCCAGCGCGCGGGCGCGGTCCGCGAGGTCAGCCGGCGCAAGGGCTATCTGCTGGACCCGGACGACGACGCCCTTGTGGTGTTCCTCACGCTGCCGCAGCTGCGCGAGCTGATGGTCCAGCACTGGCCCTGCTTCGAGCCGTTCCTGAGCGACCGTCGGGAGGTCGAGGTCGCCCTGGACGAGCTGGAGGTCGCCCGGCACGTGGTCTCCCGCAACCGGGCGCTGTCCGAGAACGTGCTGGCCCAGGCCGAGCGCGCGGCCGCCAGGCTGCTGCAGCTGCTGGACGGCCGGGTGGACGCGGCCCGGCTGCGCGCCCCGGTGGACGTGGTCGAGGAGCTGGTGGGCGACCGCTACGCGGATGTGATCGGGGTGCACCAGGACCGGGTCAGGCTGCAGCGCGACCTGCCGGTGGAGGACCTGCTGGCCGGGGCCCGCCGACTGGACGCGGTGGGGATCTCGCTCAACCTGCTGTGCCAGAACTTCACCGGGCGGCGGCTGGTCGGGCTGGCCGACAGCGGCTGCCGGGTCCGGCTGCTCTTCCTCAACCCGGCCAGCAGCGCGCTGCGGCGCCGCGAGCGGGAGTTGGGCATCGGGCGCGGCGAGCTGGGCAAGGCCGTGGAGACCAACATCATGCACGTCCGGCGGGTCCGGGCCCGGCTGCGCGACGCCGGCTCCTTCGAGATCCGGGTCTACGACGAGATGCCGCGCTTCACCGCCTACCTGGTCGACGGGGACGGCCCGGACGGCCTCGGCGTCGTCCAGTCATATCTGCGCCGCTCGCGCGGCATAGAGTCGCCGGCGCTGGTGCTGCGCGGCGGGACGCCGGGTCCGATCCTGTCCGGACGTCCCCCCGAGCCGGGCCTGTTCCAGGTCTACCAGGAGGAGTTCGAGGGCACCTGGAGCGACTCCCGCTCGGTCTCCTGAGCCGCCTCCGTCCCCACCCGCCCCTCCCGTCCTGTTGTCAGTGGTGCACGGGATGATGGTGCAGCAAGCGGACGAGAGGACGACACGATGAGCTGGCTGCAGGACACCCTGGTCGGATTCGACCTGGAGACCACCGGGACCGACCCCGCCGAGTCACGGATCGTCACCGCCGCGCTGGTGGAGGCCGAGGGCGGCGTGGTGGTGCGCGAGCGGGACTGGCTGGCGGACCCCGGCGTCGCCATCCCGGACGAGGCCGCGGCGATCCACGGGATCGTCACCGACCGCGCGGTGGCCGAGGGCCGGCCCGCGGCCGACGTCGCCGAGGAGGTCGCGACCGCGCTGTGCGAGTACTGGCGGGCCGGCGTCCCGGTGGTGGTCTTCAACGCCTCGTTCGACCTCAGCCTGCTCGCCGCCGAGCTGCGCCGGCACGGCCTGCCCTCGTTGGAGCAGCGCCTCGGCGGGCGGCCGCCGGGCCCGGTGCTGGACCCGCTGGCCGTGGACCGTGCGGTGGACCGCTTCCGCAAGGGCTCGCGCACCCTGCAGAGCGCCTGCGCGGTGTACGGGGTGGAGCTGGCCGACGCGCACCGGGCCGGCAGCGACGCCCTCGCCGCGGTGCGGGTGGCGCTGGCGCTGGGACGCAAGTACCCGCAGGAGGTCGGCGGCCTGGACCCGGCCGAGCTGCACACCCGTCAGGTCGGCTGGTACGCCACTTGGGCCAAGGGGTTGCAGGAGTGGCTGCGGAAGAAGGACCCGCAGGCGGTGGTGAGCGTGGACTGGCCGACCCGCGCAGCAGTCGGCTGACCCTCTCCCCCCGTGTGGAGAGGGTCAGCCGACTGGGTCATCAGGGACCGTTCACCGGTCCGTACGCGGCCGGGGTCGCCGACGGTTCGTCAGAAACCGTCCCCGGAGCTGTAGGCCGGCTCGGGGGCCGGGGCCGGGGCCGGGGCCGGGGTCGGCGCCGGGACCTCGCGGCGCGGCTCCGCGGTCCCGCCGTCGAGGTCGCCGGCCGTCTCGCCGTGGCCCAGCCGGGGCAGCCAGCCCAGCCAGCGGGGCAGCCACCAGTTGCGCTCGCCCAGCAGGCTCATCACCGAGGGCAGCAGCACCGCGCGGATGACGGTCGCGTCGATCAGGACCGCGACGGCCAGGCCGATGCCCATCTGCTTCATGGACTGCATGTCCAGGGTGCCGAAGACCGCGAACACCGCCACCATGATCGCCGCCGCGCTGCTGACCACTCCGGCCGTGGTGGTGATGCCGTGGGAGACGGCCGCCCGGGTGGACAGGCCCCGGTCGTGCGCCTCCTTGATCCGCGAGACCACGAACACGTGGTAGTCCATGCTCAGCCCGAACAGGATCACGAAGAGGAACAGCGGGACCCAGGTCTCGATCGCGCCGACGCCCGAGGTGCCCAGCAGCGAGGCGCCGACTCCGTGCTGGAAGACCAACGTCAGCGCTCCGTAGGAGGCGGCGACCGACAGCAGGTTGAGCGCCAGCGCGGTCAGCGCCACCGTCACCGAGCGGAAGGAGAGCAGCATCAGCAGGAAGGCGAAGCCCATCACGAAGGCGAACACCGGAAGCAGGCTGCCGGTCATCTGCGAGTTGAAGTCCTCCGACCCGGCCGTCTGACCGGTGACGTCGGCCTGGGCGCCGGCGACCTTGCCGAAGGTCTGCGGGACCAGCGTGCCGCGCAGCGCGGCCAGCGCATCACTGCTGGTCCTGTCGTTGCCGCTGCCGGCCATCGGCACGTCCAGCGTCTCCAGGCCCTTGTCCGGGTGGGCGGTGACGGTGATCGGGTCGTGCAGCAGCCCGGTGGCCACGGCCTCGGACTTGAAGTCGGCCAGCGCGGTGGCCATCGCCGGCGAGTCCAGCCGGTCGGACGTGACCACCACGGTGGCCTGGTTGGGGTTGCCGGGGAAGGCGGCGGCGATCTTCTGCTGGGTGGCCACCAGCGGATTGCCCTTGGGCAGTTGCTGGGCGAAGGTCAGGTTGGCGGTGTGCATGCTGAGCAGCGGTGCGGCCAGGGCCAGCAGGAAGGCGGTGGCGACGGCGGCGGAGACCAGCGGTCGGCGCAGCACCCGTCCGAGCACGGCCCGCCAGAAGGCGCTGCCGGCCTCGGCGCCGGGACCGGTCTTCGAAGGCTGCATCATCCGGCGGCCCAGGAACGGGACCCGGCCCTTCATCACCCGGTCGCCCAGCATCGACAGCAGTGCCGGGAGGACGGTGACCGAGCCGAGCACCGCGGTGATCACGACCAGGATGGTGGCCATGCCCATGGCCTGGAAGTCGGCGATGCCGGTGAGGAACATCCCGGCCATGGCGACCACCACGGTGAGCCCGGAGACCATGACGGCCCGTCCCGAGGTGGCCGCGGCGATCTTCAGCGCGGCCTCGGGGGAGCGGCCCCTGGCCCGCTCCTCACGCTCGCGGCGCAGGTAGAAGAGGCAGTAGTCGACGCCGACGGCCAGTCCGACCAGCAGCATCACCGAGGATGCGTCGTCGCTGGTGTGCAGCAGGTGGCTGGAGAGCGCGACCAGTCCGCCGGCGGCGACGAAGGCGGTGAGCGCGAGCAGCACCGGCAGCACGGCGGCCACCAGGGCGCCGAAGGCGATCAGCAGGATGCCCAGCGCCAGCGGCACGGCGGTCCACTCGGCGCGGCTGAAGTCATGGGTGAAGGCCTCCTTGAACCACTTGTCGGCGCTGGCGTCGCCGAACTCCTGGACCGTCAGCTGTCCGTGCCGGGCCTGGACGCCGGCCACCGCGGACAGCACCGGGGCGACCCGGTCGCCCGCGGTGCCGGGGTCCCCGGCCATGGTGACCACCACCAGCGCCGAGTGCCCGTCCGGGGCCACCGTGCCGTTGGTGTAGGGGGACTTGACAGCCGAGGCCGCGCCGGTCGCCCTGATCGCGGCCATGGTGTCGTCGACGGTGCTGCGGAAGCGCGGATCGGTGGCGGTGAAGCCGCTGCTCTGGATCAGTACGGTCTCGGTGGCCGGGGAGTGCAGTCCGGCCGCGGCGATCATCTGATCGGCCCGGCCGGACTGGCCCAGGCCGTTGTCCTTGTCGGTGGTCTTCAGGCTCCCGGCCATCCCGCCGAGGACGGTGGCCAGGACGACGAACAGCAGCCAGCCGAAGACGGCGGTCTTGCGGTGCCTGGCGCTCCAGCCGCCGATGGAGGCGGCGAGGCCGAGGCGCTCGGGCGCAGCGGCCCCGCGCTTCGGTGACGTACGGGCATGGGATGTCACGGTGGTCCCCCTGGGCCGGATTTCGGACGGTGCGGGCGGGTGCCGAAGCACACCGACGAAGCTACGGAGCAGGGCTCCGAAGGGACATCCGGCCAGCGGGGGATCGGACCCTGGGTCTGGCCCCAGGGTCTCCCGGGGGCTGTCCCCACCCCCTGCCTCCGGTCCCCCTCAGGGTCCGTCTCCGCCCTGAGGGGGAGATGACTCCACCCGGGGGACGAGGAAACGGCCGGTCGCGGCGGGTGAAGATAGTTCCCGGACATCTAAGGGTTCCGTCAGCAGTCCAGGGACCTGGGTTCTGACTTGCCGCGCGGCAAGTCGGTTTCCTATGATGCCCGGACCACACTTACTTGCCGACCGGCTAGCATTACCGGACCGATCGCGCTGCCCGTGCACCTTCGCCGGGGCGGAGTGATCTACGCCTTGGAGGCGCACCCAGATGTTTCATCGGATAGGACGCACCGTCGTGCGTCACCCGGTCTGGACGATCGTGGCGTGGATCGTCGCGGCCGTCGTGATCGCTATGACGGCGCCCACGCTGGCGTCCAACAGTGACGAGAGCAGCTTCCTGCCGAAGAGCTACGAGTCCATCCAGGCGATGACGCTCCAGCAGAAGGCGTTCCCCGCAGCCTTCACCCCGGCCGCCGAAGCTCTGTTCCAGCGCACCGACGGCCAGGCGCTGACCGCGGCCGACAAGGCCACCGTCGCCAAGGTCACCAGTGAGCTGAACAAGGAGACCATCAAGGACGTCCAGGGCGTCTTCGCCGGTCCTTACTCCTCCGACGGCAAGTACGGCCTCAGCCTCGTCAAGATGGACGACAAGAGCAACGGCCAGCCCTCGCAGGCGGACGCGGCCAAGGCGCTCCGCGACGACATGGCGACCCTGACCAAGGGCACCGACATCAGCGCCAAGCTCGGCGGCTCGGCCGCGCAGGTGCTGGACCAGCAGGACGCGTCCAAGCGCGGTCAGTCGCTGATCGGCGTCGGCACCTTCGTGATCATCATCGTGGCGATGATCCTGATCTTCCGTGCGCCACTGATGGCGATCCTGCCGCTGCTGCTCATCGGCATTGTCGCGGTGGCCGCGAACGGTCTGATCGCGGACATCACCAAGCTGCTCGGACTGGAGTCCAACTCCTCGGTGTCCGGCATCCTCATCGTGGTGCTGTTCGGTGTCGGCACGGACTACATCCTGTTCCTGATGTTCCGTTACCGAGAACGGCTGCGGGCGGGTGACGACTCCAAGGAGGCCATGATCACGGCGGTCGGCCGGGTCGGCGAGGCCATCGCCTCCGCCGCCGGCGCGGTCATCATCGCCTTCCTGGCGCTGTCGCTCTCCTCGGTCTCCTTCCTCAAGCAGATGGGCCCGGCGCTGGCCATCTCGGTCGGCGTCACCCTGATCGCGGGCCTCACCCTGGTCCCCGCCGTGTTCTCGCTGATCCCGCCGCGGGCTCTGTTCTGGCCGTCCAAGAAGTGGAAGGTCGAGCCGCACGGCTCGGCGTTCGCCAAGGTCGGCCGCGGCGTGCAGCGCCGTCCCGCCCTGGTCGCCATCGTCTCCGGCCTGCTGATGGTCGCCCTGGCGCTCGTCGCCACCAGCTACAAGGCCAGCTTCGACTTCGCCTCGGGCTCGATGCCCAAGACCAAGGAGTCGATGGTCGTCCAGGACACCGTCACCAAGGCGTTCAGCGCCGGTGCCACCCAGCCCACCCAGGTCTACCTGACCTCCGAGAACGGTTCCCCGCTGGACAGGACCGCGGTGGCCGCCTTCGGCCAGAAGCTCACCACGGTCCCCGGCGTGGGCTCGGTGGCCCCGGCGACCTACAACAAGGACGCCAGCACCGCCAGCATCTCGGTGATCCTCAAGTACGACCCGCAGAGCTCGGCCGCCATGAGTACGGTCGACAGCATCCGCACGACCGCCCATGCCAACGCACCCAACGGTGACAAGGCGCTGGTCGGCGGTATCTCGGCGATCTACAAGGACATCAACAAGGCGATCAACCACGACTACCTGGTGGTCTTCCCGGTCGCCGGCCTCCTGATCATGCTGATCCTGGGCCTGATGCTGCGCAGCGTGGTCGCGCCCTGGTACCTGATGGCCTCGGTCGGCCTCGGCTTCGCGGCCACCCTGGGCGCCACCGTGCTGATCTTCCAGCACATCCAGAACCAGTCGGGGCTGATGTTCATGCTCCCGGTGTTCATGTACCTGTTCGTGGTCGCCATCGGCACGGACTACAACATCCTGATGATCTCCCGGCTCCGCGAGGAGGCCCGTGAGGGCCGCGAGCCCAGGGAGGCGGCATCGCAGGCGCTGCGCCACGCCGGCCCCACCGTGGCGGCCGCCGGCGCGATCCTGGCCGGCACCTTCGCCAGCATGATGCTCGCCGGGAACACCCTGTTCGCGGAGATGGGCTTCTCGATCAGCTTCGGCATCGTGATCGCGGCCTTCGTCATGGCGATGTTCTTCACCCCGTCGCTGACCGCGCTGATCGGGCACGCCGCCTGGTGGCCCGGCCGCGCCGACCGGCAGACCCAGGCCAAGGGCGAGAGCCGCGTGGTCGCGGGCAACGTCCCGGCGGTGGGCAAGCGGGACGACCTGGACTCCTCCTCGCGGAGGTAGTGCAGCAGTAGCAGAACAGCAGCACACAGCAGGACAGCGGGCGAGGGCCGTCGTACTCCGGTACGGCGGCCCTCGCCCGCTGCGTCCGTCAATCGGTGGCCGGCTGCTCGGAGTCCAGAATCTCCGTCATCGCCCCGGACAGGGCGTCCAGTGCGGCCACGGCCTCGGCCAGTCGCTGCCCGCCGAGCCGCTCGACCAGCTTGCGGGCGAGCTCCGCATGGGCGGGACCGATCGCGTGGACCGCGGCCCGGCCCTGTTCGGTGGCCTGGACCAGCTTGGCCCGCCGATGCGCCGGATTGGGCAGGTACTCGGCCAGTCCCTGCTCCACCAAGAGGTCCGCCAGCCGCTGCACGCTCTGCCGGGTGATCCCCATGCTGCGGGCGATTCCGGCCACGGTCAGCGGCTCGACCAGGACGGCGCCCAGCACCTGCCAGCGGGCCGCGGTGAGTCCGATCGGGCGGGACAACTGCTCGGCGGCCTCCAGGAACAGGCCGTTGGCCCGGAAGGAGCCCAGTGCGGCGGCGGACAGCAGCGCCCCGGGGGTGGGTGCCGGCGCGGACGCCGCGGTGGGCGCGAGGGTGGGCGCGGTCTCCGTCATGCGGTGGAGACCAGGCTCATCAGCTCGCCGAAGGCGGCCGCCTCGGAACGGCTGAACAGCCGGAACCAGGCGTCCAGCACGGCCGGCTGCCAGATGCCCAGCTCGGCGATGGCCTCGCGGGCGAAGGCCACCGAATCCGTCGGTCCGGCGGTGATCAGCCCGCGGTCGCGGACCGCGTCGGCGTCCCGGTAGCGGGCGCCGCCCCGGTAGCCGCTCATCGCCAGGTACTCGGCGGCGGCCCCGGTGTGGTCGCGGTCGTCCAGCAGTCCGGCGGCCGCGAAGCCGAAGACGGCCCCGCAGATCGCCGCCACCGGCGCACCGGCGTCCAGGAACTCGCGTGCCTTGAGCGGGAACCCGGTGTGGCCGCCGGCCTCCCAGCCACCACCGCCGGGGACGATCAGCATGGCGCTGTCGGCGGGGGAGAGCTCGTCCAGCGCCAGGTCGGGCACGACGGTCACTCCGCCCATGGTGCGCACCGGCTCCCGGTCGACGCCGACGGTGCGGACGTCATGGGTGGCGCCGCCGATCTGGAAGGTCCCGCTACGGATCTGCGCCACCGCCAGCCCGGCCTCCCAGTCGGCGAGTCCGTCGTAGACGGCGAGGTGGACGATCGGTGCGACTGCTCGTGTGTGCTCCGCTTGATTCGCCATGACAGCATTCTGTCACTTCGACAGCATGCTGTCGATATCACGGGCGGATGCACTGCCCCAGATACTCCGGCGGCACGGCGTCGGTGAGCCAGACGCCGTTGGCGCTGACCCGGAAGCGGTGGCCGTCGGCGGACATCCGGGCGGCGTCGACGGTGAGCACGACCGGGCGGCCCCGGCGGGTGCCGACCCGGGTGGCCGTCCCGGCGTCGGGCGAGAGGTGCACGGCGTGCCGGTTCATCGGGCGCAGGCCTTCGGCCCGGATGGCGTCCAGCGCCTGCGGATGGGTGCCGTGGAAGAGCAGCGCCGGGGGCTCGGCGGCCTCGTAGCCCAGCTCGACCGGGACCGAGTGGCCCTGGCTGGCCCGGATCCGGGTGCCGGTCGGGTCGAACGCGAAGCGCTGCTTGTCGTTCCGCTCGACGACGAGGTCGAGCTGGGCCCGGGTTAGCGGGCGGCCGCAGGCCGCGAGCGCGGCCAGCAGGTCGCTGACCCCGACCCAGCCGGCCGGGTCGAGGGTGAGGCCGACCCGGCCCGGGTCGTGACGGAGGATCAGGGAGAGGAATCTGGAGGCTCGTACCTCAAAAGGCTGGAGCGCCAACCGCTGTGCGCGGTCGGGGTCGTCGATGGATGCGGATTCGGACATACCGCGATGGTAGGGCGGGTGCTATGTCCAAGTCGCCTGGATTTCAACCCGGTTGATCGGGCCTCAACCCGGTTGGTCAGGCCGACGCGGCCAGCGGCAGGCGGCCCCCGTCGCGCAGCGCCTCGTCGTGGCGGCGCAGCAGCAGGCGGGCCAGCTCCGGGGTCGCGCCCAGCGGTGCGGCGACGATGTCCACGCCGGCCGTGGCTGCCTGGGCCGCGATGCGGTCCGGCAGCAGCCCCGGCGCCAGCAGGTACGGGGCCACCGCCACCCGCTCCAGCCCGCGGGCGCGCAGCGCGGCGACGGCGTCGGCGACCCGGGGCGGTGCGGCGGAGGCGTGGGCCACCTCGACGCCGCCCCAGCCGCGCAGCCGCTGCCAGGCGGCGGCCACCTCCAGGGTCACCGCATTGGCGGCCGGGTCGGAGGAGCCGGCCGAGGCGAGCACGATCCCGGTACCGGCCGAGGGCCGTACCCCCGCCTCGGCCAGCCGCCGGTCCAGCGCCTCCAGCAGCAGCGGGGAGGGGCCCAGCACCGCTCCCTGACGGACGGTCACCGAACCCCGCCGGGAGGCGGCCGCCTCCGCCAGTACCGCCGGGATGTCACTGCGGGCGTGGAAGGCGTGGTTCAGCAGCAGCGGGAGCGCCACGACCTCGCCCCGCAGCCGGGACAGCAGCTGCGGGATCCGCGGCGCGCAGTGGTCCAGGTAGCCGGTCTCCACCGGCAGGGATGGCCGCTGCGCCCGCACCAGCGCCGCCAGGTCGGTGACCGTGGCGGCGTGGCGCGGGTCGCGGCTGCCGTGCGCGACCAGGAGCAGCGTGCCGCCCCCGGTCATCGACGGGCCACCAGCAGGCCGCGGGAGCGGAGCACCCGGCGCTCCAGCGGGGCGAAGATCAGCAGTTCGATACCGATGCCGACCAGCAGGATCAGCAGGATGGTGGAGAGCACCCCGGGCATGTCCTGGACCTCGCGGGCGTTCTCCAGCGACTGCCCGAGGCCCAGCCCCAGCGCGGGCGAGCTGGCGATCAGCTCGGCGGCCATCAGCGAGCGCCAGGCGAAGGCCCAGCCCTGCTTCAGTCCGGCCAGGTAGCCGGGCAGCGCGGCCGGCAGCAGCACGAACCAGACGCCGCGCAGCCCGGTGGCGCCCAGGGTGCGCCCCGCCCGCAGGTACAGCGGCTGGATCTGGTCCACGCCGGCCACCAGGCCGTTGGCGATGGAGGGGACGGCGCCGAGCAGCACCACGGCGTAGATCGTGGCGTTGCTGAGCCCGAACCAGATGACGGCCGCAGGGACCCAGGCCACCGAGGGGATGGACTGCAGGCCGGACAGGATCGGCCCGATCGCCGCCCGCACCGGCTTGACCTTGGCGACCAGCAGGCCCAGCGGCGTGCCCAGGACGACCGAGGCCAGGAAGCCGAGGGCGCCGCGGGACAGCGAGGTCCAGATGGTGCCGAGGATGGTGCCCTCGAGCCACTGGTTGTAGAGGCTGTTCCAGACGTCGAGCGGGCTCGGCAGCAGGTCGGGCCGCTTGATGTGGGCCGCGTAGGCGAGCTGCCAGAGCAGCAGCACCAGGGCTATCGCGACCAGCGGCGGGACGACCTTGCTGACCAGGATGGTGCGCAGGGGGGTCCGTTCGACGGCCTGGGTCTCCAGGGCGTCCAGTCCCGCACCCAGTGCCGCGGCGTCGTCGGCGGCGCCGCTCGCGGTGGCGGCCGCGGCGTCGGCGCTCTTCACGTCGGTGCTCTTCACGTCGGCGGTGGGCTCGGCGGCTTCAGTCGCCACCTCGGTCAGCTGCTCAGTGCTGGACATGGCGGCGGATCTCCCCTCGGAGCTGGTCGGTGATCTCGATGGAGAGGTCCGCGACCGCGGCGTCCTCGATGCGGCGCGGCTGCGGCAGGTCGATCCGCCATTCGCGGGCGATCCGGCCCGGGCGGGAGGACAGCAGGACCACCCGTTGGGCCAGTCGCACCGCCTCGCGCACATTGTGGGTGACGAAGACGACGGAGATGTTCGTCTCCGCCCAGATCCTCGTCAGCTCCTCGTGCAGCACGTCGCGGGTGATCGCGTCGAGCGCGGCGAAGGGCTCGTCCATCAGCAGCACCTTGGCGTCCTGGGCGAGCGCGCGGGCCAGCGCCACGCGCTGGCGCATGCCGCCGGAGAGCTCGTGCACCCGCTTGCGGTGGGCGCCGCCGAGGCGGACCAGGGCGAGCAGCCGCTCGGCCTCGGCGCGCCGCTCGGCCCGCGGCAGGCCGCGCAGCCGCAGCGCCAGCTCGATGTTCTGACCGGCCGTCAGCCAGGGGAACAGCGCGTGCTCCTGGAACATCAGCGCGGCGCGGCCGCCGGGGACCTCGATGCTGCCGCTGCTGGGCCTGTCGAGACCGGCCACCAGGTTGAGCAGGGTGGACTTGCCACAGCCGGAAGCGCCCAGGAGGCAGACGAACTCGCCGGGCGCGACGCTGAGGCTGATGTCGTCCAGCACGGGGTGTTCGGCGCCGGTACGGCCGAACGACTTGCTGACGTGGTCGAGCGTCACGGCGGGCGGTTCCGTGGCGAGGACGGGGCTGGGCAGCTGGTCGGTGACTACCGAAGCCATTCGGTCACCTCCTGGAACGGTGCGGAAGGGGGAGCGGGAAGAGCAGGACGGGAACGGGGGGCGGGGGCCGGAGCCCGTCCCGCAGGCATCGACATGGATGCGGGACGGGCCCCGGAGCTTGTCACTGCGTGCCGAGCCCGGCGGCGGAGACGGTCGGCCGACCCGCTGCCTTCAGGACCTTGTTGAGCAGCGTCAGGTCGTAGATGCCGGACAGGTCGGGCTTGGCCAGCAGGCCGGCCGTGACCGCGTGGTCGGCCTCGGTCTGCAGCGAGGCGGCGAGCGGGTCGTCGGTGACGGCCAGCTCGGCCCAGGCGGCGTCGAGGACCGAGGTGGGCAGCTCCTTCTTGGTGAGGGTCTTCAGCGCGGCGTTGGCGTCGGTCCTGGCCGCGGCCGGGTTGGCCGTGATCCAGGCGTTGGTGTCGACCGAGGCCTTCAGTACGGCCTCGACGACGTCGGGGTGCGCCTTGAGGAAGGTCTGCGAGACGATCACGTTGGTGGACACGAACTTGCCGCCCGGCCACAGGCTCTTCTCGTCGACCAGCACCTTGGCTCCCTCCGCCACCAGCTTGGAGGCGGTGGGCTCGGGCACCCAGGCGCCGTCGACGGCGCCGGACTCGTAGGCCGTCGGGGTGAGCGAGTTGTCGGTGCGGATCACCGACACGTCGCCCTTGCCGGACTTGGCGTCGACCTTGAAGCCCTTGGTGGACAGGAAGTTGAGCAGCGCCACGTCCTGGGTGTTGGCCAGCTGCGGGGTGGCGATCTTCTTGCCCTTGAGGTCCGCGACGCTCTTGATCTTCGCCGGGTCGACCACCAGTTCGGCGCCGCCGGTGGTGGCGCCGGAGATGATCTTCAGGGCGGAGCCGGCGGACTTCACATAGCCGTTGATGGCCGGGGAGGGGCCGATCCAGGCGATGTCGACGGCGCCGGAGTTCAGCGCCTCGATCTCGGACGGTCCGGCGTTGAAGATCTGGGTCTTGACGTCGGTCGCGCCCAGGTCCTTCTGGAACTGGCCGTTCTGGATCCCGATCAGCGGCGTCGCATGGGTCAGGTTGGCGAAGTAGCCGATCCGGACGGTGTCGGCGGAGAGCTTGGCCCCGGTCGCCGAGCCGGAGGCCTGGGTGGCGGCAGCGGCCGAGGTGTCCGCCTTGGACCCGTAGCCGCAGGCGCTGAGCAGTCCGACGAGGGCCAGGCCGGTGCCGGCCGTGATGAACGAGCGTCTGTTGCGGATCCGGGAGAGCGCAGACATGGAGGGGGTCCCTAACGATGGTTGGCAGGAAGCGGACGGGTTGTGACGAGTCGTCAACAGCCGGTGGCGCGACACTGGGCGATGCCGCCCTGGCCCGCACCGAGCGCGCCGCTGCCGACGCGCCCGCCTTCCTTCGCCATGCGGGAGAAAGCCTCGCCGCCCATCGTGTGCATCCCTTCGTCGGTCGTCTTCGGAACTGCTAGAACGCCTCGCCGGCCATGCCGGCCGTCAGGGTGGTTCCGTCGGCCGGGTCGATCAGCAGGAACGAGCCGGTGTGGCGGTTCACCGCGTAGGGGTCCAGGGCCAGCGGCTCGGAGGTGCGCAGCACCACCTGGCCGATGTCGTTGACCTGGAGGCTCTCCGGCTGGGGGATCCGGTCCAGGGTGTCGATGTCGATCCGGTAGGGCAGTTCCTTGACGATCGCCCGGACCGTGCGGGTGGTGTGCTTGAGCAGCACCCGGTCGCCGACCCGCAGCGGGCGCTCGTGCAGGTGCGACACGGTCGCCAGTACGTCCTGGGTGGACTCGGGGGCCGCCCCGGCGGCGATCAGGTCGCCTCGGGAGACGTCGATGTCGTCGGTCAGACGCACCGTCACCGACTGCGGCGCCCAGGCGATGTCGGTCTGCTTGCCCAGCACGTCGATCCCGGCCACGGAGGTGGTCAGCCCGGACGGCAGCACCGTCACCGGGTCGCCGGCCCGTAGCACGCCGGAGGCCAGCTGGCCGGCGTAGCCGCGGTAGTCCAGGTGCTCGGCGCTCTGCGGGCGGATCACGAACTGGACCGGGAAGCGGGCCGGCTCGTCCGAGGGGTCGGAGCCGACCGGCACCGTCTCCAGGTGCTCCAGCAGGGTGGGGCCGCCGTACCAGTCCATGTGCGCGGAGGGCTCGACCACGTTGTCCCCGGCCAGCGCCGAGATCGGGATCGCGGTACTCCAGTTTTCTGGGGCGAGTCCTCCGGACCGCCCGGCGGGGACGCCGAGCGAGGCCGCGTAGGCGTTGAACTCCTCGGCGATGGCCGCGAACACCGGCTCGGCGTAGTCGACCAGGTCCATCTTGTTGACGGCCAGGACGACATGCGGGACGCGCAGCAGCGCGGCGACGGCCGCGTGCCTGCGGGTCTGCTGCACCACGCCGTTGCGGGCGTCGACCAGTACCACGGCGAGTTCGGCGGTGGAGGCGCCGGTGACCATGTTGCGGGTGTACTGAACGTGGCCGGGGGTGTCCGCCAGGATGAAGCGGCGGCGGGCGGTGGCGAAGTAGCGGTAGGCCACGTCGATGGTGATGCCCTGCTCGCGCTCGGCCCGCAGGCCGTCGGTGAGCAGCGCCAGGTCGGGGGCCTCCTGGCCGCGCTGCTGGGAGGCGGTGGTGACCGCCTCCAGCTGGTCGGTCAGGATCGACTTGGAGTCGTGAAGCAGCCGGCCGACCAGCGTCGACTTGCCGTCGTCGACGGAGCCCGCGGTGGCGAAGCGCAGCAGCGCGGTCGCCGACCCGGTCTCCAACGCGGGGGTGGTGTGGTGCAGTTCGGTGCTCATGCTTAGAAGTACCCCTCGCGCTTGCGGTCTTCCATGGCGGCCTCGGACACCTTGTCGTCGGCCCGGGTGGCCCCGCGTTCGGTCAGTCGGCTGGCGGCCACCTCGGTGACGACGTCGGCGACGGTGGTCGCGTCGGAGTCCACCGCGCCGGTGCAGGACATGTCGCCGACGGTGCGGTAGCGCACCTGGCGCCGCTCGACCGTCTCGCCCTCCTTGGGGCCGCCCCACTCGCCCGCGGTCAGCCACATCCCGCTGCGCTTGAAGACGTCGCGCTCATGGGCGTAGTAGATGGCGGGGAGCTCGATCTTCTCGCGCTCGATGTACTGCCAGACGTCCAGCTCGGTCCAGTTGGACAGCGGGAACACCCGGACGTGCTCGCCGGGGGAGTGCCGGCCGTTGTAGAGCGACCACAGCTCGGGGCGCTGGCGGCGCGGGTCCCAGGCGCCGAACTCGTCGCGCAGCGAGAAGACCCGCTCCTTGGCGCGGGCCTTCTCCTCGTCCCGGCGGCCGCCGCCGAAGACCGCGTCGAAGCGGTTGGACTCGATGCCGTCCAGCAGCGGCACGGTCTGCAGCGGGTTGCGCAGCCCGTCCGGGCGCTCCCGGAGCCGACCGGAGTCGATGAAGTCCTGGACCTTGGCGACGTGCAGCCGCAGGCCGTGCTCGGCCACGGTGCGGTCGCGGTACTCCAGCACCTCGGGGAAGTTGTGGCCGGTGTCCACGTGCAGCAGCGAGAACGGGATCTGGGCCGGCCAGAAGGCCTTGAGTGCCAGGTGCAGCATGACGATGGAGTCCTTGCCGCCCGAGAAGAGGATCACCGGGCGCTCGAACTCGCCGGCCACCTCACGGAAGATGTGGACGGCCTCGGCCTCCAGGGCGTCCAGGTGCGAGAGCGCGTAGGGGTTCTCGTACGCCTCGGCGGTCAGGATGTCGGTCGCGGTGGTCACGCCAGTCCCCTCTCGGTGAGCAGTGCGTGCAGGGCGGCGGCCGAGTCGGCCACCGGCTGGGTGTGCGCCTGGATGCGCAGGTCGGGTGCGGTGGGGGCCTCGTAGGGGTCGTCCACCCCGGTGAGGCCGGAGATCTCGCCCGCCGCCTGCTTGGCGTACAGGCCCTTGACGTCGCGCTCCGAGCAGACCTCGACCGGTGTGGCGACGTGCACCTCCAGGTACGGCGTCCCCTGCCCGGCGTGGCGGGCGGCGACGGCGGCGCGGGAGGCGGCGTAGGGGGCGATCACCGGTGCGAGCACCTTGACGCCGTTGGAGGCCAGCAGTTCGGCCACGAAGCCGATCCGCTGGATGTTGGTGTCCCGGTCCGCAGGGCTGAAGCCGAGCCCGGCGGAGAGGAAGGTACGGATCTCGTCCCCGTCCAGGATCTCCACCCGGTGGCCCTCGGCGCGCAACCGCTCCGCGAGCGCCAGCGCGATGGTGGTCTTCCCGGCGCTGGGCAGGCCGGTCAGCCACACGGTGGCGCCGGCTGCGGCCACGGCGGCCGCCGGGGCGGTCGCTGCGTCGACGGTGGTGGTCATCGGTCTCTGCTCCAAGGTGGGTCGGGTGGGGCTGTCAAGGGCGCATGGGGTAAGAGTGCTGGATGAGTCTGAGAGCTTCCTGACCTACAGGTGAATGCCGCACTCGGTCTTGCCTGCTCCGGCCCAGCGGCCGGAACGGGCGTCCTCACCTGCGAGGATCCGCCGGGTGCAGGACTCGGGGGAGCAGCCGATGGACGCGTAGCCGTCACTGAGCAGCAGGTTCAGCAGAATCCCGTGCTCGGCGACGTAGGCGTCCACGTCCGCCTGGGTCCAGCGGGCGATCGGGGCGATCTTCACCTTCTGCCGCTTGGCGTCGTAGCTGACGATCGGGGTGTTCGCCCGGGTCGGCGACTCGTCCCGGCGCAGCCCGGTCGCCCAGGCGTCGTAGCCGGCCAGGCTGCGGTTGAGCGGCTCGACCTTGCGCAGGGCGCAGCAGAGGTCGGGGTCGCGGTCGTGCAGCCGCGGCCCGTACTCGGCGTCCTGTTCGGCCACGGTCTGGCGGGGCGTCAGGGTGATCACGTTGACCGGGTAGACCTCCGCGACGGCGTCGCGGGTGCCCAGGGTCTCGGCGAAGTGGTAGCCGGTGTCCAGGAAGATCACATCCACGCCGGGGAGCGCGGTGGACGCCAGGTGCGCGACGACCGCGTCCTCCATCGAGGAGGTGACGGCGAAGCGCTTGCCGAAGGTCTCGGCGGCCCAGCGCATGATCTCCTGCGCGGAGGCGTTCTCCAGCTCCCGGTTCGCCTGTTCGGCGAGGTCCCGGAGCTCCTCGGGAGTTCTGGTCGGTATGTCAGTCCTTGTTGCCATCTGACGGTCCCCCAGATGTGGATGAATGCGAAGAAAGCAGGCCTAGGAACTTCAGGGAGAACGCCCGACGACAACTCGCGCATTCCCAACCCCCGTGCCCCCCTTCCTCACTGGGGCGCAGGTCCTCGTCCCCGCAGTACGGGCAGTAGAACGGTGCGGCTCGCTCGGTCACTTGAGGGCCCCTTCGTCGGCACGGAGCGCCCATTCGGCGAAGCGCTCGTCCTCGGTGCGCTCTGCCTCGAAGCGGCGCAGGACGCGCTCGATGTAGTCGGGGAGTTCGTCCGCGGTGACCTTGAGGCCGCGCAGCTTGCGCCCGAAGCCGGCCTGGAAGCCGAGGCTGCCGCCGAGGTGCACCTGGAACCCCTCGACCTGCTCGCCGTCGGCGTTCAGCATCAGCTGGCCCTTGAGGCCGAAGTCGCCGGTCTGGATCCGGGCGCAGGCGTTCGGGCAGCCGTTGATGTTGATGCTGATCGGCTGGTCGAAGTCGGGGAGGCGCTTCTCCAGGTCGGCGATGAGGTCGTGGCCGCGGCCCTTGGTCTCGACGATGGCCAGCTTGCAGAACTCGATGCCGGTGCAGGCGATGGTGCCGCGCCGGAACGAGGACGGGCGGACCTGGAAGTCCAGCGCGTCCAGCGCCGCCACCAGCGAGTCGACCTGGTCCGGTGCGACGTCCAGGATGATCATCTTCTGCTCGACCGTGGTGCTCAGCCGGTCCGAACCGTGTGCGGCGGCGACATCGGCGATCTTCGCCAGGGTCGCGCCGTCGATGCGGCCGACCTTGGGGGCGAAGCCGACATAGAAGTTGCCGTCCTGCTGCGGGTGCACGCCCACGTGGTCGCGCCAGCGGGTGCTGGGCTCGGCCGGCGCCGGGCCGTCCAGCAGCGGGCGCTTGAGGTACTCGTCCTCCAGCACCTGCCGGAACTTTTCCGGTCCCCAGTCGGCCATCAGGAACTTCAGCCGGGCGCGGGTGCGCAGCCGGCGGTAGCCGTAGTCGCGGAAGATGCCGACCACGCCGGCCCAGACGTCGGGGACCTGCTCCAGCGGGACCCAGGCGCCCAGGCGCTCGGCCAGCCGGGGGTTGGTGGACAGGCCGCCGCCGACCCAGAGGTCGAAGCCGGGGCCGTGCTCCGGGTGGACCACGCCGACGAAGGCGACGTCGTTGATCTCGTGCACCACGTCCTGGACCGGCGATCCGGAGATCGCGGTCTTGAACTTGCGCGGCAGGTTGGAGAACTCCTTGTCACCGATGTAGCGCTGGTGGATCTCGTCCACCGCCCAGCTGCCGTCGATGATCTCGTCCGCGGCGATGCCGGCCACCGGCGAACCGATGATCACGCGCGGGCAGTCGCCGCAGGCCTCGGTGGTGGACAGGCCGACGGCCTCCAGCTTCTGCCAGATCGCCGGGACGTCCTCGATCCGGATCCAGTGCAGCTGGATGTTCTGCCGGTCGGTGATGTCGGCGGTGCCGCGGGCGTAGGTCTCGGAGACCTCGCCGATGGCGCGCAGCTGGGCGGTGGTCAGCCGGCCGCCGTCGATGCGGACCCGCATCATGAAGTACTCGTCGTCCAGCTCGTGCGGTTCCAGGATGGCGGTCTTGCCGCCGTCGATGCCGGCCCGGCGCTGGGTGTAGAGGCCCCACCACCGCATCCGGCCGCGCAGGTCGGCCGGGTCGATGCTGTCGAAGCCGCGGTGGGCGTAGATCGTCTCAATGCGTGTCCGCACATTGAGACCGTCGTCGTCCTTCTTGAACTGCTCATTGCCGTTCAGCGGAGTGAAGTGACCCATGCCCCACTGACCCTCACCGCGGTGGCGGGTCACCTTGCGGTTGGCCGCCGGGCGGCGCTCGGCGGCGTCGTCGTGGCTGGGGGTCGAAGCCATGGTGCAGTCCTTCGGCAGAGTGGCGGGGCCTGGGGTTCGGTACCGGCTCCCGGTCTGCACAGCGGCATTGACCTGCACAGTCGTGCTCGGCTTGTGCGGTCGTGCGAGCGGTGGCCTGACCGGGCCGACAGGCGGCGGGTTGAGAGCGGCAGTAGGGGCTCAGGTCACCGGACAGATGGCGCTGGACATGCGGCCGAGGTCGACGTGAAGTCGACCGACCAAGGCAGTTCCGGCACCAGACATGGCAGAAGCGTCGCACGCCGATCTTTCTGGCGTCCACCACCGTCCAGAATATGAACATTTGTGTCTCAGGTGGTGGGATCAGCGCAGGCTCGGCCGGGTCCGGTCCACGATGGCCGCCAGATCGGCGCCGACCGGCAGCGTACCGAAGGTCGAACCCCGGTCCCCGCCCAGGCGGGAGCGGCAGAAGGCGTCGGCGACTGCCGCCGGGGCGTGCCTGAGCAGCAGCGAGGCCTGCAGCAGCAGCGCCAGCCGCTCCACCACCCGGCGCGCCCTGGCCTCCAGCCCGGCCGGGTCGGCGAGCTCGTCCAGCAGTTCCTTCACGGCGGCGTCGAAGTGCCGGTCGGCGCCCTCGGCGAGCCGCAGCTCGGCCAGGAAGGCGTCCACCGCCTGCTGCTCCCGGGTCAGCACCCGCAGCACGTCCAGGGCGTTGACATTGCCCGAGCCCTCCCAGACCGAGTTCAGCGGCGACTCGCGGAACAGCCGGGGCATCCCCGACTCCTCGACGTAGCCGTTGCCGCCCAGGCACTCCAGCGCCTCCGCGGCGACCACCGGGCAGCGCTTGGTGATCCAGTATTTGGACACCGCGACCGCCAGTCGGCGGAACTCGCGCTCCTGCGGGGTGTTCCTGTCGAAGGCCGAGGCCAGCCGTAGCGCGGTCGCGGTGGCCGCCTCGGACTCCAGCGCCAGGTCGGCCAGGACGTTGCGCATCAGCGGCTTGTCGATCAGCGGGCCGCCGAAGGCGCTGCGGTGCGCGGCGTGGTGCGCGGCCTGCGCCAGCGCCTGCCGCATCAGCGAGGTGGAGCCGAGCACGCAGTCCATCCGGGTGGCCGAGACCATCTCGATGATGGTGGCCACCCCGCGCCCCTCCGGACCCAGCCGCTGCGCCCAGGTGGTGCCGTCGAACTCGACCTCGGAGGAGGCGTTGGAGCGGTTGCCCAGCTTGTCCTTGAGCCGCTGGATCCGGAAGGTGTTGCGGGTGCCGTCCGCCAGCACCCGGGGCAGCACGAAGCAGGTCAGCCCGCCGGGGGCCTGCGCCAGCACCAGGAAGACGTCCGACATCGGCGCGGAGCAGAACCACTTGTGCCCGGTCAGCAGGTACTCCCCGTCGGCCGCCAGCGGCACGGCACGGGTGGTGTTGGCGCGGACGTCCGAGCCGCCCTGCTTCTCGGTCATCCCCATGCCGGCGATCAGCCCGCGCTTGTGCTGCGGCGCCCGCAGCCCGAAGTCGTAGCTGCGGGAGGTCAGCAGCGGCACCCACTGCTCGGCCAGCGCCGGGTCGGTGCGCAGCGCCGGGACGGCGGCGTGCGTCATCGAGACCGGGCAGCCGTGCCCGTACTCGGCCTGCGACCAGACCATGAACCCGGCGGCCCGGCGCAGATGCCCGTCCGGACGGGTCCAGGCGTCACCGGTCAGTCCGGCCGAGACGGCGCGCTCCATCAGCGAGTGCCAGGCCGGGTGGAACTCCACCTCGTCGATCCGGTTGCCGTAGCGGTCGTGGGTGCGCAGCACCGGCTCATGCGTGTTGGCCAGCTCGCCCCAGTGCTGCGCCTCGGCCGACCCCGCCGCCCGCCCCAGCTCCCCGAGCTCGCCGTCGATCTCCGGCAGCCGCTCGGGCGCGGCGTACCGGGCCACGCCCTCGCGCAGCGCGGCGTCGGCCGCGTAGACGTCGTAGCCGGCGAGCGGCGGGGCCTGGTTGGTGACGTCGTGGGTGGTCATGTCCGTCACGTTAGCCCTCGTCCCCCGCTCCGTCAGCCCATCCGCAGCCGGGCGGCGGCCCGGATCAGGCCGGGGGAGAGCCGCCCCAGCAGCCGGCCCGCCTTGGCCTCGACCGTCACCGGGACGAACGGGCGGTCGTCGGCGACGGCCTTCAGGATCGCGGCGGCGACCTTCTCCGGCGGGAAGTTGCGGCGCGCGTAGAGGCCGCTGACCCGGCGCCGCTGGGCGCTCTGCTCGGAGTCGTCCAGCCCGGAGAAGGTGGTGCTGCGGGTGATGTTGGTGTTCACGATGCCCGGATAGATCGCCGACACCTTGATGCCCTGCCCGGCCAGCTCGGCGCGCAGGCAGTCGGAGAGCATGGAGACCCCGGCCTTGCTGGTGGCGTAGGCGGTCAGCATCCGGGACGGCAGATAGGCCGCGGCCGAGGCCAGGTTGACGATGTGGCCGCCCTCGCCGCGCGCCGCCATCAGCGAGCCGAAGGCGCGGCAGCCGTGGATCACGCCCCAGAGGTTGACGTCCAGCACCCGCCTCCACTCCGCCTCGGTGGTCTCCAGGAAGCCGCCGGAGTGGCCCACCCCGGCGTTGTTGACCAGCACGTCCGGGACACCGTGCTCGGCCGCGACCTCGGCGGCCAGCGCGTCCATGGCAGGGCCGTCGGAGACGTCCACCTGGTAGGCGTGGGCGGCGGCGCCCAGCAGCCCGGCCAGCTCGACGGTGCGCTCGGCGGACTCCAGGTCCCGGTCCAGCAGCACCAGCTCGGCGCCCCGGTCCGCGAACGCCAGCGCGGTGGCCCGGCCGATGCCGCTGCCGGCGCCGGTCAGCACCACCAGCCGGCGCGGGGACCTGGGCAGCGGCGTACCGCCCTCGTGGTGGGCGGCGAGCCGATCCCTCGGGGAGCGACCCCCCGAACCCCCACGGACCCCGCCGTCGGCTGTGCTCGCATCGGAGGCATCCCCGTCGTGAAGCCGAGCGAATTCGCGGACCATACGTGCCACGGTGGTTCCCTTCTCCAGCAGCGCGCCCCAGTGCCCGGTGGCCAGGGTGCGCCGCCACAGCTCGGGCGCCCATCGCTCCAGGCCCTCGGTCAGCGCCGGGCTCACATAGTTGTCCCTGGTCAGGGTGATCGTCTGGACCGGCACCCGGGTCGGCCGCCGGCCGGGGTTGAGCAGCCGCGGGAGCATATTGGCGCGGTAGAGGGCGATCCCGCGCACCGCGTCGCCGGCCAGCTGCTGCGCCGGGCGGTCGGAGCGCGCGCTGACGCCCTCGACGACCCGCAGCACCGTGTCCCAGCGGGTGGCCAGCCCGTGCTGCCAGGCCAGCGGGGCCAGCCCGGGCAGGTGGAACGCGACGATGTACCAGGAGTGCGCCGCCTGGCCCGCCAGCTGGGCGAGGTGACGGGGCGTCGGCCGGGCGAAGCGGTGCCGGGCCCAGTGGCCGACATGGTCCAGGCAGGGCCCGGAGATGGAGGTGTAGGAGGCGATCCGCTGCTCCGCGCCGGGGCGGGTGACCGCCTCCCAGGACTGGATGGAGCCCCAGTCGTGCGCCACCACATGCACCGGCCGGTCCGGGCTGACCGCGTCCGCGACCGCCGTCAGATCGTCGGCCAGGTGCTCCAGCCGGTAGTCGCGGACCCGCGCCGGCCGTCCCGAGTCACCGGCGCCGCGCACGTCGTAGAGCACCACCCGGTGGTCCGCCGCCAGCTCGGCGGCGACGTCGTCCCAGACCCGGTGGGTGTCCGGGTAGCCGTGCACCAGGACCACCGTGGGGCCGTCCGGATCGCCCTCGATGTGGACGGACAGCGGCAGGCCGGAAGGGCCGGCCACCGTGAGGTGCTGCTGACGGCTCGTCACTTCTGCTCCCAGCGCCGTACATGCGGCAGGTCGTCGTCCAGCCAGTAGGCGTCGTCCTCGGTGACGACCAGCAGTTCCTCGAACTTCAGCCCCACGTCCCGGAAGCCGAGATGCGGCTCGACCGCCCACAGGCCCGGGGTCGGCGGGTGCTGCGAGGAGCGGCCGTCGGCCCAGAGCGGGCTGCGGCCCTGGATCCGCTCGCTGACCAGCTCGCGGCCCAGGGTCTGCAGGGTGCGCACGCCGAAGCCGAACAGGTTGACCCCGGCCGGGCCGCGCTGGACCGTCTTCGTCACCTGGTGGCCGATCACCCGGCCCGGGTAGACCCGGTGCCGGTTGTCGTAGCCGTGCTTGGCGATCAGCGCGTCAACGGCGCCGTACACCTCGTTCAGCGGACGCCTGGCCTTCACCTCGCGGAGGATCAACTCCCGGTACTCGCGCAGGTCCTGGGCGATCATGTCCCAGATCGGGTTGTCGCCGACCTTGCCGGCGTAGCCGATGTCGGCGGTGTAGCCGTCCACGACCGGCGCGCAGTCCAGCACGAAGCACATGCCTTCCTCCAGCTTCCGTCCGCCGGCGAAGAACTGCAGCGGGGTGCGGAAGTGCCGGAAGGCGGTGCGGTCGCCGAACCAGGCGAAGGGGATGTGGAAGAAGTCCTGGACCCCGGCCCGGACCAGTTCCTGGCGCAGCCGGTTGGCGGCCTCCCGCTCGGTGACCCCGGGGGCCAGCCATTCGGCGACGGACTCGGCGCAGCGGTAGGCGAGTTGCTGGAGCTCGCGGAAGCGGTCCAGGTCCTCGGGGGTGTAGGGGAAGGCGGGCGGGCTCTTCGGCGGAGTGCTCTTCGGCGCGGTGCTCTCGGCGGTGGTCGGGGCTGTGGTCATGGGGTCTCATCCGTCCAGTTCGAGGCATTCGCCCTCGGGGGCTCGGGACACGCAGACGAGCATCTGGCCCTCGGCCCGCTCCTGGTCGCTGAGCCGGCGGTCGCGGTGCTCGACCGTACCGGCGGTGACCGTGCGGCGGCAGACGCCGCAGAAGCCCTGGCGGCAGGAGTACGGGGTGGCCGGGTCCTGGTCGCGCAGCACGTCCAGGGCGGAGCGGTCGGCGGGGACGGCGAGGGTCGTCCCGCTGCGGCGCAGCCGCAGGGTGAACGGCCGTCCGCCGGTGATCGGGGCCGCGGTGAAGCGCTCGAAGTGCAGGCCCCGGCCGGGGGAGCCGTCGAGGCCGGCCCGCACGGCGTCGAGCATCGGCGCCGGTCCGCACATGTAGACGGCCGCGCCGGGGGTGGGGGCGTGGCCCAGCAGTTCGGCGGCGTCGGCCGGGCCGCCGTGCTCGTCGTCGGGGCGGCGCACCACCCGGGCGGCGTCCGGGTCCAGGGCGGCGAGTTCGGCGGCGAAGGGCATGGTGGCGTCGGAGCGGCCGGTGTGCACCAGCCGCCAGTCCAGCCCGCGCCGGGCCGCCTCGCGGGCCATCGGCAGCAGCGGGGTGATCCCGATGCCGCCGGCGATCAGCAGCACCGCCGGGTCGGCGGCGAAGGGGAAGGCGTTGCGGGGATGACTGACCGTCAGTCCGGTTCCCACCGACAGGTCCTGGTGCACCTCCAGGGAACCGCCGCCGCCGGTGTCGATCCGGCGCACCGCGATCCGGTAGCCGTTGCGGTCGGCCGGGTCGCCGCACAGCGAGTACTGGCGGCGCAGCCCGGACGGGAGGTCGACGTCCAGGTGCGCGCCGGGCTGCCAGGCGGGCAGGGGAGTGCCGACGGGGGAGCGCAGTTCGAGCGAGACCACACCCTCGGCCTCGACGGTGCGGGCGGCCACCACGACCGGGAGCAGCGCCGGGGTGGGCGCGACGGTGCGGTGGCCGTAGCGGTCCTTGCGGGTGCTGATGGGCAGGTAGAAGCGGGTGACCCGGTCCAGGAGGCGCATGAAGCGGTCGTCGTGTCCGCGCCCGTACAGGTCGGGCGGGGGCGGCAGCGGGGTCGGTTCGGGGCTCATCCGGGTGGGGTTGTCCTCACGGGAGGGGGCTGGGGGCCCGACGGGACGTCAGTGCGCGGCGGCGCGGGCGGCCGGGGAGCTGCCGAGGTAGGCGACGGCCTGCCGGGTGGAGCCCTCCTGGGTCGGGTGGTAGTGCCGGCCGAGGTAGCGCGCGGCGGAGCGGCCGGCCCTGCCCAGCCGGGGCAGCAGCCCGCGCCGGGACGCCGCGGTGTAGGCGCGCCAGCTGGGGCGGGCCTGGCCGGGCGCCAGCGTCGGGTCGTTGGCCAGCAGGAAGCGGGTGCCGCGGACCCACAGGTGCACCAGCACGGGGCCGGTGATCGCCATGGCCCTGATCCGGCGGCCGTACCCCGGGTCGAGGTGCCGCAGCAGGTCGAAGGCGACACTGCGGTGCTCGACCTCCTCGGCGCCGTGCCAGCGGATCAGGTCCAGCATGGTCGGGTCGACGCCGGCCCGGTCCAGGCCGTCCGCGTTCAGCACCCAGTCGCCCAGGAAGGCGGTGAAGTGCTCGATGGCGGCGATCACGGCGACCCGCTCGACCACGTTCTCCCGAGCGGCGGTGCCGGTGAGTTCGGGGTGCTCGCCCAGCACCCGCTGGAACAGGTACTCGGCCTGCCGGGTGTAGGGGCGCGGGTCCAGGCCCTTGGCCAGCAGGTGGTCCAGCACGCCCTGGTGCGCCTCGGCGTGGACGGCCTCCTGGCCGATGAAGCCCAGCACCTCCTCGCGCAGCCGCTCGTCGCGGATCAGCGGGAGCGCCTCCTTGAAGGTCCGGACGAACCAGCGTTCGCCCTCGGGGAGCAGCAGGTGCAGCACGTTGATGACGTGGGTGGCCATCGGCTCGCCGGGGATCCAGTGCATCGGCAGGGCGTTCCAGTCGAACCGGACGTTCCTGGGCTGCAGGACGAGGCCGTGGTGTTCGTCGTCCCTGTCCGGAGTGCGGGGGGCCGGAGTGTGGGGCATGGGTCCTCCCTGACCGAATCCTCATCGGTGATTCTGGTTGATGCCCTTATTGATGCTTACTCAACAGTAGGGTCTATTGAGGACAAGTCAATAGACTGTGCACATGGTTCGTTCCGCCGGCTCCCGGCTGTCCCCCGCCGACCGCAAGACGCAGATCCTCGCCGCCGCGCGGGGGCTGCTGGAGAGTCGCAGCATCGACGCCCTCTCGGTGGAGGCGGTGGCCGAGGAGGTGGGAGTCTCGCCCGGACTGCTGTTCCACTACTTCGGCTCGCAGCGCAAGCTGCGCCAGGCGGTGCTGCGGACGGTGGCCGACGAACTGCTGGAGCACGTCCGGCCCGACCCCGCACTCACCCCCTCCGAGCAGCTGCGCTCCGGGATCGACACCTTCGTGGAACAGGTCTCCCGGCACCCCGCCGTCTATCTGGCCGTGGTCCGGCTGACCACCACCGGGGACAACGCGGAGATGAAGGCGCTGCACCGGGCCATGCGGACCACGTTCACCGAGTGGATCACGGCCGGGCTGATGGGCGCCGGGATGCCGCCGAACCCCTCCGTGGCGATGGCGGTGCAGGGGTGGCAGGCCTTCATGGAGGAGGTCGTGCTGGTCTGGCTGGACCAGCCCGCGGCGGAGCGGATGGAGCGGGCCGAGCTGGTGGAGCTCTGCCACCGCGCCTGCTACCAGCTGGTCATGGTGGCCCTGGACGACGCGGAGGCCTGGGAGCGGATGCGGCCGGCGCTGCGTCCCGAACCTTGAGCCCTAACTTTGAGAAGGCATAAGTTCGGCTTATGTGGTCATAGGCGAGGACGGGGTACTGTTCCTCGATCACTATTAGGCATGCTTACCCTTACCGGAGCCTGTCTGCCGTAACGCCTGAACCAAAGGACGCCTCATGCCTCGCCCTCTGCGGGTTGCCATCGTCGGAGCCGGCCCTGCCGGGATCTACGCCGCCGACGCCCTGATGAAGTCCGATGCCGCGGCCGAGCCCGGGGTCTCCATCGACCTGTTCGAGCGGATGCCGGCCCCCTTCGGACTGATCCGCTACGGCGTCGCGCCCGACCACCCGCGCATCAAGGGCATCATCACCGCGCTGCACCAGGTGCTCGACAAGCCGCAGATCCGCCTGTTCGGCAACATCGACTACCCGAGCGACCTCAACCTGGACGACCTGCGCCAGTTCTACGACGCCGTCATCTTCTCCACCGGCGCCAGCGCCGACCGGGCGCTGAACATACCCGGCATCGAGCTGGAGGGCTCCTACGGCGCCGCCGACTTCGTCTCCTGGTTCGACGGCCACCCGGACGTCCCCCGCACCTGGCCGTTGGAGGCCGAGAAGGTCGCCGTGCTCGGGGTCGGCAACGTCGCCCTGGACGTGGCCCGGATCCTGGCCAAGACCGGGGACGAGCTGCTGCCCACCGAGATCCCCGCCAACGTCCACGCCGGCCTGGCCGCCAACAAGGCGCTGGAGGTGCACGTCTTCGGACGCCGCGGTCCGGCCCAGGCCAAGTTCAGCCCGATGGAGCTGCGCGAGCTGGACCACTCGCCCAACATCGAGGTCATCGTCAACCCCGAGGACATCGACTACGACGAGGGCAGCATCACCACCCGGCGCAGCAACAAGCAGGCCGACATGGTCGCCTCCACGCTGGAGAACTGGGCCATCCGCGATGTCGGCGACCGCCCGCACAAGCTCTTCCTGCACTTCTTCGAGTCCCCGACCGAGGTGCTCGGCGAGGACGGCCGGGTGGTCGGGCTGCGCACCGAGCGCACCGAACTGGACGGCACCGGCAATGTGAAGGGGACCGGCAGGTTCACCGACTGGGAGGTCCAGTCGGTCTACCGCGCGGTCGGCTACCTCTCCTCAGAGCTGCCGAAGCTGCCGTTCGACGAGGACAGCGGGACGGTGCCGCACGAGGCCGGACGGGTGATCGAGGGCGGCGAGCACCTGGCCTCGACGTACGTCACCGGGTGGATCAAGCGCGGTCCGGTGGGGCTGATCGGGCACACCAAGGGCGACGCCAACGAGACCGTCGCCAACCTGCTCGCCGACCACCGGGCCGGGAGGCTGGCGGCGCCGGCGGAGCCGGAGGAAGCCGCGGTCACGGCGTTCCTGGAGGCGGCGGGCGTGCGGTACACGACGTGGGACGGCTGGTACAAGCTGGACGCGGCGGAGAAGGCGCTGGGGGCCGCGCAGGGGCGGGAGCGGGTGAAGATCGTTCCTCGGGACGGGATGCTGGACGCGAGCGGGGCGTAGCAGGAGTACGGCCGGGGCTGTGCGGCGAGTGCGCGTGGGTGCGTGGCTTGTCGCGCACGCAGCCGATCGAGCACAGCCCCGCTGGCCGGGTGCCTGGTCGGGGGCTGCTGGTTGGATAGGCTCTTAGGGTGCAACCAGCAGGCGAAACGCCATCACCCAAGGCCCGGCACCGGGCCAGGCCGTCCCGGCGGGCCGGGGAGCGGCGGGCCGGTGCGCGGTACCGGACGATCGCGTGGCAGCTGGTGAAGGACACCACCAACACCTGCCTGGAGTACCGGGTCACCGGGCTCGCCGCCGAGGTGGCGTTCTTCACGCTGATGTCGGTGCCGCCGCTGCTGCTGTGCGTCGCGGGGACGCTGGGCTACCTCAGCTCCGGCACCATCAACGTGCTGGAGCAGGACATCCTCAACGCGGCGGCCACCGTGCTGTCCCCGTCCTCCATCGACCAGACCGTCAAGCCCCTGCTGAACAGCGTCTTCAGCGCCGGCAGGCCGGACCTGATCTCGATCGGCTTCATGCTGGCGCTGTGGTCGGGATCGCGGGCGCTGTACGTCTTCGTCGAGACCGTGACCATCATGTACGGGCTGGAGGGCAAGCGCGGGATCATCCACACCCGGATGCTCTCGCTCGGCCTCTACATCGTCGCGCTGATCGTCGCCACCATCGTGCTGCCGCTGGTGGTGGCCGGTCCCGGAGAGGTGATCCACCTCTTCCCGCAGTCGGCGGGGCTGGTGCACGCGCTGTACTGGCCGGGGGCGATGGTGCTCTCGGTGGTCTTCCTCACCACGCTCTACCACGTGGCCGTCCCGGTGCGGACGCCGTGGAAGGAGGACCTGCCCGGGGCGCTGGTGGCGCTGCTGGTGCTGGTGATCGGCAGCGGCGTGCTGCGGCTCTACCTGGTGCACGCGGTCGAGGGGCCGACCGTGTACGGGTCGCTGGCCGCGCCGGTCGCGGTGCTGCTGTGGATCGGGGTGACCGCGCTCGCGGTGCTGATCGGCGCGGCGATGAACGCCGCCATCGACCGGATGTGGCCCAGCCGGGAGACGGCGATGGCCCGGGCCGAGAACGAGAAGGCCCGCGAGGAGGCGGCGGCGGAGCTGGTACGCCGTGCCGAGGCCCGCCGCGCGGCGGTGCGCAACAAGGCGGCCAACCCGGCGCCGGAGGGCGAGGAGGCCGAGGGCGAGGCCCCGTCCGAGTACCCGGAGCGCTGGGCCGACTTCCTGGCGCCGACCAACCTCCGCGACCGGATCCAGTCCCGGAAGATCCGCCGCCGCAACCCCTATCCGCCGCCCGAGGACCCGAAGGACCGCCGCAGGCGCGGCGGCTGGGAGCGCGGCCGCCGCGGCGGCCTCTGACCCGGTGCGGCCGCGAACCGGCCCGGACCGGTCGGTGCGGCACCGGAGTCGCTGCTCATGGGCAGTCAGATCCCGGAGCGGACAGCGCACTTCGTCATACCGCTGCGTACGGGGCTGGCCGGTGGAAAGAATGTTCCCATGCCTGACTGGGGAATCGCACTGATGACCGCATGCGCCGCGCTCGCGGGGAGCCTGGTGACCGGGTGGTACACCAGGGCGGCCGGCGGCCGTCAGGCCGATGCGGCCCGGCACGCCGGGAACCGGCAGGCGGACGCGGTACTGGAGACCGTCCGGATGACCTTGCAGGACCAGCGCTCGGTCCGCGAGCTCGACCTGCGCAGGGGCGCCTACGCGGAGTTCCTGGCCGCCGCCGAGGTGCTGGTGCTGACCCGCAGGACCCGGGTCGGCGACCCGGCCGACCTGCCCGCACTGCGCCGCGCCTTCTCCGCCGTCCTCCTGGAGGGCCCCGCCGACGCCGCCCGGACCGCCCGCGAGCTGGTCGACCTGCTCGGCACCGGACACGGCTCCCTCGACACGATCGAACAGCGCCGCGAAGCCTTCGTCGCGGCAGCCCAACAGGCCCTCCGGCCCGCCGATCCGGCGCCGCCGCCGGCGGCCCGCGCGGGAGGCGGAGATCCGTCGGCGCCGCCCCGGTGATGGGGTTCGCGTGTGGACGGTGAACTGCCTACTGGCGTACCCCGCGAACCGCTACCCTCAGCCTCCGTACTAGCCATGTCTAGCAGGGGGAGCTGGCCGAGTGACCAGTGTGACAGCAGGGCCCGCGGGAGCGGGGCGGAAGAATCTGGTGCTGACCGCGATGATCTTCGCGGTGGCGATGACCTTCATCGACCAGACCATCGTGTCGATCGCGGCACCGAAGATCCAGAGTGAACTGGGGCTCTCCAGCACCGGGATGCAGTGGGCGGTCAACTCCTATCTGCTCACCATGGCCGCGCTCTTCGCCTACGGCGGCCGGCTGGCCGACACCATGGGCCACCGCAGGATGGTCACCATCGGCGTGATCGTGTTCGCGGCGGCCTCCGCGCTGTGCGGGCTCACCCCCAAGGGGAGCCTGGCCGAGACCTGGATCGTGGTCTTCCGCGCGGTCCAGGGTGTGGGCGGCGCGCTGATGTACCCGGCGGCGCTGGCCATCGTCGTCAACACCTACGAACTGCGGGAGCGGGGACGGGCGCTGGCGCTCTTCTTCGGCATCGCCGGCGGCCTGACCGCGGTGGGCCCGGTGCTCGGCGGCTACCTCTCCGCCTGGACCTGGCGGGCCATCTTCTGGGTCAACGTCCCGATGGCGCTGATCGCCGTGGTGCTGATCGTGCTCTCGAAGCCGGTCACCAGGCACCGCCCGGCGCCGATGGACTACCGCGGCCTGGTGCTGATCGCCGGCGGTGTCGCGCTCAGCGTCTTCGGTTTCCAGCAGTCCAACGTCTGGGGCTGGAGCAACCCCGGCATCGGGCTGAGCATCGGGCTCGGCGCGGTGCTGCTGGTGCTGTTCTTCCGGTACGAGAAGACCGTCGCCTCACCGCTGATGAACGTCTCGATCTTCAACAACCGGGCCTTCCTGGTCCAGAACATCGTGCTGGGCGTCGCCATGACGGTGTTCGTCCCGCTGTTCTTCTTCGCCAGCGAGTACGCCGCCGTCTCCCTCGGGCAGAAGCCGTCCCAGGCCGGGGAGAGCCTGCTGTTCTTCTTCCTCGGCTTCGTCGTCGCCGCGCAGATCGGCGGCCGGATGCTGGACCGGGTCGGCGCCAAGCGCCCGGTGGTCAGCGGCTGCGCCGTCGCCGCGGTCGGCTTCTACCTCTGGGCCAAGCAGTTGACCACGCTGGACTTCGGCAAGGAGCAGTGGATGATCGTCATCGCCGGCGCCGGCATGGGCCTGATGATGGGCCCGGCCAACACCGACGCGGTCAACCGGGCCTCCAGCCTCTCCTACGGCGAGGCCACCGGCATCACCCAGACGGTCCGCAACTACGCGTCCAGCCTCAGCCTGGCCATCCTCGGCACGGTGATGGTCACCGAGACCCGCTCGCACCTGGTCTCCTCGCTCATCGGACAGGGCATGACCCACGCCGAGGCCGTCAAGGCGGCCGGCGCCAACTCGGGCAGCGGCGACTCCGGCGGCTCCACGGCGGCCATCCCGCACTTCGTCCGGGTGGACTTCGCCCAGGCCACCCAGACGGTCTTCTACATCATGGCCGGGGTGATGGCACTGGCCTTCGTGGTGGCGCTGCTGGGCCTGCGCCACGGACTCCAGGAGCAGCCGGAGCAGCAGGAGTCCGACGACGACCCGGCTGTGGCGGCCGCCTGACGGAGAGTCAGTCGGACCTTCGGCCGCGGCGCGTCGGCGGCTATGCGCCGGTGGCGCCCTTCAGGGCGCTGCCGGCGAGCCACTGGGTCCAGCTCAGGTTCCAGTCGCCGTAGCCGTTGCCGGCCTCGACGGTGTCCTTGGAGTGGACGACCTCGACCACGTCGCCGGGGATCACCTCGTTGTAGAACGCCTTCGCGGTGCCGTCGTCCGCGAGGCCGACACAGCCGTGGGTCACGTTCTCGCGGCCGCCGTAGGTGTCGGCCCTGGGGTTCTGGTGCACATAGGTCCCGGACGTGGTGATGTGCACCGCCCAGTAGTAGTAGCCCAGATAGGCGTCCCCGAGCCCGACGGTGCGCGAGTCCATCAGCACCTTCTGCGCCTTGTCCATGACCACCATCGTCCCGTTCCAGGTGTCCAGCCCCGGCTGGCCCGCGGTGATCGGGATGCTGGTCGTCCTCCCGTTGTCGACCACCGTCATCCGGTGGGTGCGCACGTCCACGACGGCCTTCAGGGAGCGGCCGACGCCGAAGTGCCGCACCGTGTGCGAGCCCAGCTGCAGCGTCACCCGGGTGCCGGGCTTCCAGTAGCCCTGCGGGCGGTAGTCCACCCGCTCGCCGTCCGGCAGGTCGCGGTCCTTGATCCAGCTCCAGGCCCCGGCCTGGCCGCCGGTGCGCACGGTCAGCCACTGCTCCACCGCGGCGCGCTGCGACGCCGGGACCGGCTGCTGGAAGGTGACGGATATCGGCATGCCGACCCCGACGGTCTGGCCCTCGGCGATGTTCACCTGAGCGGTGGCCAGTACGGCCGGCTCGGGAACGGTGGGACCGCTGGGGGAGGGCGAGGCCGACGGCGCCGCGGAGGCCGTTGCCGGGGCGGAGGGCGTGCCCGGTGCCGCCGAGGGGTCCGCCACGGCCCCGTTGCTCGCGCCGGCCCGGGGCGCGGCCCCCACGCCCGCCGCCGCGTCCGATCCGGCGCCGCCGGCCGAGCAGCCCGCCAGGGCGAGCGCGCAGACGGCCGCGGCCCCTGCGCCGACCAGGCCGTTCCCCCAACGGTAGGTCCGGCGAGCGGTGTTCACCTGCGCGTTCATGGTTCCCCCGAAAATGTCCCAGTGTTCTTCTCGAATAGCCTTACGCATCCTGCCCATGACTTGGTTGCACCCCTGAGCGATCCGGTCCGGCAGCGGGAAAACGGGTTGGCGACCGGTCCTGTGCCGGTTACCGTGATCGGGCACAGGACATCGGCCGGGCACAGGGATTCCGGAGGTGAGGACGTTCATGACTTTCGCCGCGGCGGGCAGGGCCCGCATTCAGAAGTCGATCGACCCCACTTCTGCGGCCACTGGCTGACGCGACGTCAAAAGCCGACGGGGCCGCCCTCCGAAGGGCCTTCTCTTGTTGCACGATTCCACGCATCCGCTCGCCCGCTACGGCTGGGACGGCCCGTGGGCCGAGCAGTTCTCCGACCATGCCGCAGCCGGTCTGCTGCCCGGACGCATCGTCCGGGTCGACCGCGGCTTCTGCGAGGTCGTGGTCGCCGATGCGGGCCGGGCCGTCCCGGTCCGTGCCGACATCGCGCCGGTGGCCGTCCACGATCCGCTGCACTACGCCTGCACCGGCGACTGGGCCGCCGTGGGCGACGGGCCGACCGGCCCCTGCCTGCGTGCGCTGCTGCCGCGCCGCACCTCGGTGGTGCGGTCCACCTCCTCCAAGCGCTCCGAGGGGCAGGTACTGGCGGCCAATGTCGACACCGTCGTCATCGCCGTCTCACTGTCGGTGGAGCCCGACCTCGGCCGGGTCGAACGCTTCCTGGCCCTGGCCTGGGAGAGCGGCGCCCGGCCGCTGGTGCTGCTCACCAAGGCGGACGCCGCCCCCGACGGCGACCTGATCAGGGAGGACGTCGAACGGGTCAGCCCGGGTGCCGACGTCCTCGTGGTCAGCGCGCTGACCGGACGGGGGATGGCGGCGCTCGCCGACCGGCTGTCCGGCACCAGCGCGCTGGTCGGGCTGTCCGGCGCGGGCAAGTCCACCCTCACCAACGCGCTGACCGGGCGCAGCGGACCGGACGCGGCGGAGGTCCGGCCGATCGGCGCAGCCGGCAAGGGCCGGCACACCACCACCGCCAGGGAACTGCTGCCGCTGCCGGGCGGCGGGGTCCTGATCGACACCCCGGGCCTGCGCGGGGTCGGCATGTTCGACGCCGCGCAGGGCCTCCGGCAGGCCTTCGGCGAGATCGCGGCACTGGCGCGGGACTGCCGCTTCGGCGACTGCCGCCATGTCGCCGAGCCCGGCTGCGCGGTCCTGGCCGCGCTGCGGGACGGCACGCTGGACGAACGCCGGCTGGACAGCTACCGCAAGCTGGAGCGCGAGAACCGGCGGATGGCCGCGCGGACGGACGCCCGGCTGCGCGCCGAGCAGCTGCGGTACCGGAAGGCCGCCGACCGGGAGCGCGGCGCCGCGCTGCGGGCCAAGGGCCGCCGCTGACCGGCTCAGCGGTCCTGCGGGCCGCCGTCCCGGGGCCTGCGCCGGGCCTGCCACGCCTTGGCGAGGCCCGGCGGCAGGCCCTGGCCGTCGCGCCACAGGGTGAAGGCGATCGCGGCGAGGGCCAGCAGGGCGATCACGATGCCGATCAGTACCACGGCCATGGCGACCTCCTCGGACTGCGTACCCCTCTGGTGCCCGGTCGGCCCGGCCCCCACACCGCGCGGCGGTCCGGATCTGCCGGTGACAATCCTGTTGCCCGAACGTCGAACTGACGGCTCCTTGGGTCGGCGAGGACGGGGTAGGAGCCTGGTCGAGGGCGTCGGTGCGACGCTCCCCGGCACCCCTGGCAGAGGAGACATCCATGAGGTCCCTGCGTGGCGACGCGACGGAGACCCAGCGGCCCGTCGTCGAGGAGCGGCGGTACGCCCGACGCCGCGTCCCCTGGTACATCAGCATCCCGATCACCTTCGTGGTGATCGTCGCGCTCTTCCTCGCCGCAGCCAAGTTCAACTGGCTTCCCTCACTGCCCAATCCGTTCGGCACCAGGACCGTCGACCGCAGCCAGCCGGCGGTGCTCCAGTCCATCGAGAACATGAGCCGCTACGAGGCGGCCGACGGCAACTTCCAACTGGTCGTCGACATCGACAAGGAGGCCAAGTTCCTGCCGTCGGCGCTGCTCGGCAAGCGCACCCTCTACGTCGCGGCCGGCACCGTCAACTCGTACGTGGACCTGGGCAAGGCGGGGGTGACGGTGAGCAGCGACCGCAGGAGCGCGACCATCGTGCTGCCGCACGCCGCGCTGGACAAGACGGCGCTGGACCCCAAGAACTCCTACACCTACGCCGAGTCGCGCGGACTGTTCAACCGCATCGGTGACTTCTTCTCCAGCGACCCCAACGACCAGCAGCAGCTGAACGTGCTGGCCGCGCAGAAGATCCAGACGGCGGCCGCCGCCAGCGGGCTGACCACCAGGGCGGAGCAGAACACCAGCGCCATGCTGAAGGGACTGCTCGGCTCGCTCGGCTTCACCACGGTGACGGTCAGTTACAAGTGAGCCGACCCGCACAACCCGGGGGCCCGCCGCCGGCGGGCCCCCGGGTTCCTGTGGGTCCCGGTGCGTTCCTGGGAGCAGCCCCTCAAATTCCGACCTCATCGGATCCTAAGAATTCATTAGGAGAAGTACGTGAGTCTTTGGGCTCATGGAGCAGACGCAACGCAGCAAGAGGGTCGGACAGGCTGTCCGCCGCAGGTCGGAGTACCTGGTGGAGGCCTTTCGCCCGCCGGGCGTCAGGCTGAGGCGGAAGGTCGCGCTCCCTGACCGGACAGCGACCGCACGGCTGGTCGACTCCCCGGTCTTCGTGATGTCCTCCCAGCGTTCCGGCTCGACGCTGCTGCGGGTGCTGCTCAACAGCCACTCGCGCATCCGCGCCCCGCACGAACTGCACCTGGACTCGCTCCAGGTGGGGATGGGCGCCGGGTACCTCGCCCCGGTCATGGACGAACTCGGCCTGGCCCGGCAGTCGTTGGAGCATCTGCTCTGGGACGGGGTGCTGGACCACGAACTGCGCCGCAGCGGCAAGTCCGTCATCGTCGACAAGACCCCTTCCAACGCCGACATCTGGCGCCGTATCTCGCAGGCCTGGCCGAACGCCCGCTACCTCTTCCTGCTCCGGCACCCGGGCTCGGTCCTGGAGTCGATGCTGACCCGGCACGCCGACTTCACCCGGGACCGGGCGATCGAGGATGTGCTGAGCCAGATCACCGCCGTGGACGAGGCGCGCCGATGTCTCGACGGCCTGACGGTCAGGTACGAGGAGCTCACCGCCGACCCCGAGCGCGAGACCCGCCGCATCTGCGGCTACCTGGGAGTCCTCTGGGAGCCGGAGATGCTCGACTACGGCAAGCAGGAGCACGGCCCCTTCAAGCCCTACTTCGGCGACTGGAGCGAGAACATCGCCTCCGGCCGGGTGCAGCGGGCCCGGCCGCTGCCGGCGGCGACCGAGCTTCCGGAGCCGCTCCGGGCGATCTCCCGGACCTGGGGATACGTCAGCTGACGGGGAGCGTCAGCAGGCGCAGGAGATGCCCGAGCGGGGGGCGGTGAGGTCGTCGACCGGCCGCTGCCCGGTCCCCTCGGCGCTGTCGAAGGCGAAGCCCTCGCGGACCCAGTACTCGAAGCCGCCCAGCATCTCCTTCACCGGGTGGCCGAGCCGGGCGAAGGCCAGGGCGGCCCGGGTGGCGCCGTTGCAGCCCGGGCCCCAGCAGTAGGTGACCACGGTGGCGCCGGCCGGTACCAGGGCCGGCGCCAGTTCGGCGATGCGCGCGGTGGGGAGGTGGACGGCCCCCGGAATGCGCCCCTGCGCCCAGGCGGCCTCGCTGCGGGTGTCGACCAGCACGATCCCGGCGATCCCCGCCGCCAGGTCGGCGTGGACGTCGGAGACATCGGCCTCGAAGGCCAGCCGCGCGGCGAAGTGGGCAGCTGCCTCGGCCGGCCCGGCCGCCGGGACGGAGAGAACCGCGCTGGTGGGGACAGTGGTGGGGGCTGCGGTGGCGGGAGCGGCGGTGGTCATTCGGACTCCTCGGGACGGGCGGGGACCGGTGCGTCCCCGTTGCAGCGATCATGTCGTTCGGGCCGGGCCCGCACGAGTGGCGTGGACGCCGCCGACCGTGAAGATTCCGCCAGCGGCGGACCGGCCGGACCGCCCGAACCGTGGTGTCCGATTCCCGCCAGTCATCGGCTCCGGAATGCCGCAGACTGGAGCATGTGATTGACGAGGAGAGCAGCTACCGAGCGGTGAGCAGCCGCGACGCGCGCTTCGACGGCGTGTTCTTCACCGCTGTCCGGACCACCGGCATCTACTGCCGCCCCAGCTGTCCGGCGATGACACCCAAGCGGCAGAACGTCCACTTCTACCCCAGCGCGGCGGCCGCCCAGGCCGGCGGCTACCGGGCGTGCCGCCGCTGCCGTCCGGACGCCGTCCCCGGCTCGCCGGACTGGAACCTGCGTGCCGACCTGGTCGGCCGGGCCATGCGCATGATCGGCGACGGCGTGGTCGACCGCGAGGGCGTCTCCGGACTCGCCGCGCGTCTCGGCTACAGCGAGCGGCACCTGACCCGCGAACTGGTCGCCGAGCTCGGCGCCGGCCCGCTGGCCCTGGCCCGCTCGCAGCGCGCGCACACCGCGCGGCTGCTGCTGCAGACCACCGGGCTCAGCGCGACCGACACCGCCTTCGCGGCCGGCTTCGCCAGCGTCCGCCAGTTCAACGACACCATGCGCGAGGTGTACGGGCTGACCCCGACCGAGCTGCGGCACAAGCCGGCCCGGGCGTCGTCCTCCGGCCCGGCCCCGTTGCCCGGGACGATCCCGCTGCGGCTGGCGCACCGTCAGCCGCTGGACGCCGCACACCTCTTCGACTTCCTGGCGGTCCGGGCGGTGCCCGGGGTGGAAGAGGTTGTCGCGGCGCGCGGCAGGAGCGCGGTCCGCACCTACCGCCGCACCCTGGCGCTGCCGGGCGGCCCCGGCGTCGCCGAGGTCGACCAGCCGCGGAAGCCGCAGGGCTGGCTGGACTGCCGGCTCCGGCTCACCTCGCTGCGCGACCTCACCACCGCGGTCCAGCGGATGCGCGCCCTGTTCGACCTGGACGCCGACCCCGACGCGGTGGACCGGGTGCTGGCGGCCGACCGTTGGCTGGCCCCGCTGGTCGCGGCCCGTCCCGGACTGCGCTCGCCCGGCCATGTCGACCCGCACGAGCTCGCCGTCCGCGCGGTGCTCGGCCAGCAGGTCAGCGTCGCCGCGGCGCGCACCCTGGCCGCGCGGCTGGCCGAGCGCTACGGCGAACGGCTGCCCACCCCCAGTGGGGGACTGACCTCGCTGTTCCCGGCGGCCGAGGCGCTGGCCGAGGCCGACCCGGCGGACCTGGCGATGCCGGGGGCGCGGCAGCGGGCGCTGCGCGGGCTGTGCTCGGCACTCGCCACCGGGGCGGTGGACCTCCGTCCGGGCGTCGACCGGGAGCAGGCCGCGGCGGCGCTGCTGGCCCTGCCCGGGATCGGCCCCTGGACCGTCGCCTACGTCCGGATGCGGGCCCTGGCCGACCCGGACGCCCACCTCCCCACCGACATCGGCGTCCGGCACGGCCTCGCCGCCGCGGGCGCGCCGGCGTCCGCGGACGCGGCGGGATGGCGGCCGTGGCGTTCCTACGCCGTCCACCACCTGTGGGTGGCGGCGACCGAAGCGAACCAGAACTGACGAAGGAGCACCTGATGACCAGCCACACCACGATGGACTCGCCGCTGGGCCCGCTGCTGCTGGTGGCGGACGAGCAGGGACGGCTCTCCCATGTGCTCGCGCCCAACACGAAGGGGCAGGTGAGCAGTCCCGACCCGGCCTGGACCGAGGACCCGGCACTGTTCACCGCGGCAGTCGCCCAGCTCACCGCGTACTTCGAGGGCGAGCTCAAGGAGTTCGACCTGCCGCTGGCCCCGGTCGGCAGCGAGTTCCGCCGACGGGTCTGGGACGCCCTGGACACCATCCCCTACGGCGCCACCACCACCTACGGCGAACTCGCCACGGCGGCGGGCCAGCGCCCCACCTCGGTCCGCGCGGTGGCCGGCGCGGTGGGGGCCAACCCGCTCCTCATCGTCCGCCCCTGCCACCGCGTCATCGGCGCCAACGGCGCCCTCACCGGCTTCGCCGCAGGGCTCGACGCCAAGAAGCTTCTCCTGGGCCTGGAAGGTGCCCACTAGCCGTCAGTTGAGCCCCCAGGGGCTCGGGGAACTGCGCTGCCAGCCCACTACGGAGGTGCATGGTGGGCAGCGCAGTTCCCCGCGCCCCTATGCGGAGGTGGTGGGTTCCCCCAGCGCGACGGCGAGCCGTTCCAGCCCGCCGAGCGCCCCGAGGACCGCTGCGCTGTCCTCGGGCGAGAGCACCGACAGCGCCGCAGCGAGCCGCTGCTCATGCGCTCGCTGCCAGTCCGCCAGCTGGCGGTACCCCGCCTCGGTCACGGCGATCCTCGCCGTCCTGCGGTCGCCCGGGTCGGCCTGCCGGTCCACGAAGCCCGAGTCCAGCAGCTTGCCGATCAACCCGCTGACGGTGTTCGGCGCCAGCCGCTGCCGCGCTGCCAGTTCGCCGACCCGCAGCGGCCCGGCGGCCAGCGTCTGCAGCAGCTCGATCTGCGCCATCGGCAGCGACTCCCACGGGTATTCCGTGCGGATACTGCTGCGCAGGGCCCGGCGCAGCCGGGTCACCGCGTCGGTCAGGCGCTGCACCTGCGCGGCATCGACGGTACGGGTTGCTTCCGACATGCGCACAGCCTAGTCGGACTCAACGGGCGACCCAGCCCCGCTCGTAGGCATGCCAGCCCAGCTGCATCCTGGTGCTCACCTCGGCGAGGTCCATCAACCGCTTCACCCTGCGCTGCACGGTCCGCAGCCCCAGGTCCAGCTGCTTGGCGACGCTGACGTCGGTCATCCCCACCAGCAGCAGCGAGAGGATCTGCAGGTCCACGTCCTCCGGCTGCTCGCCGGCGTCCCGGACCAGGGCGCGTCCGCCGGAGCCGTCGGACACCCGCAGCGGCAGCGCCGACTCCCACACCGACTCGAACAGCCCGGTCAGCGCCTCCAGCAGGCCGCCCGCGCGGACGATCAGCGCGGAGGGCTCGCCGGGGGCGTTCATCGGACGGAGCGGCAGCATCGCCATCGACCGGTCGGCCATGATCAGTTTGGTGGGGACCCGGTCGGCGACCCTGACCTCCTCGTTCCGCTCCAGGGCGGTGAAAAGGGCCAGGGCGTTGCCGGGGTCGTCCAGGGCGGCCCGCTCCAGGACCACCCGGTAGTCGACCCCGCGCGCGACCGCGGTCGGCTCGGCGTCGTTCTCGTCCCCGGTGACGGCGATCGGGGAGCTGGTGACCAGCGCGAGCACCTCGTGCTCCGCGCCCAGTTGCAGCTGCTCGAAGCGGTGCCGCACGGCTGCGGCGCCGGTGACGACCTCGATGAGGTCGCCCAGCGACAGTCCGACGGCGTTGCGGCGGTACTCCTGCGACAGGATCTCGACCGACTGCTCCGCCTGGGTCAGTTCGTGCCTGCGCTCGGACAGGAGCGCTCCCAGTGCGACGGCGGGCGGCGCGGCGACATGCCGTCCGGGCTCGACCGTGGACTGCGCCACCAGGCCGAGGCCCTCCAGGATGCCCAGGGAGCCGGCCACCTGGCAGTGCGGCAGGCTCAGCTTGTCCGCGAGCTCGTCGGCCGATGCGGAGCCCAGACCGACGAGCAGCCGGTAGACCTCTTCGCTCGCGTCGTCCAGTCCGACGAAGCCAAGCACCTGACCCGCCTCGCTCTCGCGTCGCTGTTCCGTCCGGGAAGCCGGAGTAATCGCACTAGTTGAAGGTCATCATGCCTGGCCAGGAGCTTTCCGGGTAGTCGGGGCCTTGTGGAGGAAGTGTGGTTGCGCGCCAATGGGTGATCCGATTCGCCCGTTCCGCCCGGTGAGCGGGGTCGGGACGTGGACAATGGCGTCCGTCCGGGGTGCGGAATTGTCGCTGAGGAGACGAATCGATGAGCAGCCAGGGTGGACCCGCGTCGGGTGGGGCGGACGGTTCCTGGTGGGACGCAGTGTACGAGGGACCGGAGGACGAGGTTCCGGACACGCCGCAGGCCGATCCGGGGCCCGGCTCGGTGGACGACTGGTTCGACTCGGCCAGCGGCATGTTGAACGGGGCCGCGCCGTCGCCCCCGGCCGCCGCTCCCGGCCAGGTGCAGGGCGCGGTTCCGAACGATCCGCCCACGCCGGCCGAAGGACCGTCCAAGGACGCCGCCGAACCGCCGCTGCCGCCGCTGCCGGTGCGTCCGCCGCGGATCCCCGCGCTGAGGCCTGAGCCCAAGCCCGAGGCGAAGCCCGACCCCAGGCCTGAGGCGAGGCCCGATCCCAGGGTGGTCCCCGCGCCGCGGGCGCCGCAGGACGACGCGGATACGGTTTCTGACGAACCGTTCGAACCCTACGACCCGTACGACGACATCCCGGACATCCCGGTACCGCCGCTGCCCACCGCGGCGCCGGCCGCTCCGCCGCGCACCCCGCCCGGTACCCCGCCGATCCCTGACACGCCGCCTCCTCCCGCCGTTC
>NZ_BBPM01000007.1:104929-120836 GCF_000787775.1 Streptacidiphilus carbonis
ACCCCCCCCCCCCCCCCCGCCGTTCCGTCCGCACCGGTGGTCCCGCCGGTGCCGTCCCCTGCTCCGTCCCCCGTGCGTACCCCGTCCCCCGTGCGCCCACCGTCCGACGCGGTGCCGCCGGCGGCCGCGGCGCCACCGAGCGCTCCCCGGATCCCCGCCCCCGCGCCCGCGGCCCGGCCGCTGCCGCCCCGACCGTCGGAGCGCCCGTCCGAGGACGAGGCCGAACCCGCGGCGCTGCCGGCCGCCGACCCGGACCTGCTGGTCGGCATGGTCCCGGACACCGCCCTGGACGGCGCCCGCTACGGCACCATGACGCTGCGCGCCGCCTCGGTGCGCGGCGACCGGGGACGTCGGCGCGGCGAGGTCCGCGGCGACCGGCTGCTGACGCTGCGTTTCGGCGAGGGGAGCGAGGCGCTGCTGCTGGTGGTCATGGCGACGCCGCCCCCGGAGGAGAGCCCGTCGGTCGCTGACGACGCCTGCCGCCAGCTCGCCGCCTCGGTCGGCCGCAGCCGCAGTGAACTGCTGGCCGACCTGCGGGTGGGGGCGCAGGAGCGGTTGCGCTACGGGCTGCAGCGGCTCACCGCCCGCGCCGCGGTCCGGCTGCAGCGGGCGCCGCAGCCCGGCTCGTCCACCGAACTCAGTGGCACCGGCGGGTCGTTGCACGCGCTGCTGGCCCCGCTGGACCCGACCAGCCGGCTGCGGGCAGGCTTCGGCCTCGGCCCCGGCGGGCTGCTGCTGCTCGGCGACGACGCCTGGTACGACGCCTACGCCGGACGGCGGCTGGTGGGCTCGCAGCAGCCGTCCGACGCGGGCGGGGCGGACCGGCCGCCGGCGCCGCGAACCCCGGACCACTTCCGCTTCCGGGTGGTGGTGCCGGAGCCGGGGGACGTGCTGCTGCTCTGCAGCGAGGGCCTGGACCGGCCGCTGCGGGAGGAGCCCGCGGTCTCCGACTTCCTCGCCGACCACTGGGCCCACCCGCACCCGCCGGGCCAGGTGGACTTCCTGCGCCAGGTCCAGGTCCGCGCCGAGGGCTACACGGCGGACCGCACGGCCGCCGCGATCTGGGAGGACTGACCCGCGGAAGCGCTCACTCCGCGGCGGCCGGCTCGGGGTCGACCGGTTCGGGCTCGGCCGGCGCCTTGGCCAGGACCACGGCCGGCTCGTCCGCGACGGGCGTCGGAGCGGGCGGCGGGACCATGATCTGAGGCTGCTGATGGACGGGCGGTGCGAATGCCTGGGCCCGCATCGCCGCCGCCATCGAGAAGGGGTGGCCTGCCCCAGGCCCCTGCATGATCCTGATCTGCTGACGGCTGGTCAGCCGGCGCACCATCAGGACGCCGAGCACGGACGACGCGACCCACAGCGCCTCGACCGCGAACGCGAACACGAACCACGCCGAGGAGATCGACTCGGTTCCGTCGACAACTCTGTTGCCGCTCACCAACTGGATCGGGAGAACGGACGCCCAGAAGCACACCAGGCCGATGGCGAAGGTGAGCCACCAGAAGGTGACCAGTCGGCTCCGGGGCTTCCACAACCGCTCTTCGGTCAGCGGTTCGCTGGCCCGCCAGATGTCACCGGCCACCATCCGGGGAAGCACCAGGAAGGCGACGGGGACGAACCAGCCGCCGACGGCCCAACCGGGGCCCAGCCGCTGCTGGCCCGGGGCCAGCACACCGGAGAGCTTGGCGGACTTGAAGAACCAGACGATGAAGGTGACGGCGGTGCCGAGGAGCAGCAGCCCGCCCAGGTCGAAGAGGAGTGAACTCGCCACGAGGGTGGCGCTCGCGGCGTCCCAGTGGCTGCCCGCGCCGTCGGCGCCGATGGCGTGGGACAGGCTCATGCCGTAGCCGTCCAGGCCGATGAAGAGCGCCGCCACCAGCAGGTTGGCGCCGAAGAGGATCTGCACGGCGGTGGCCAGCCCGGTGGGGGCCGAGGGCACGGAGTAGGCGACGGGGTAGTAGGCCGAGGGCTGGGCACCGGCCCACCCGCAGGCGGAGCACCGTCCGTAGGGATCGAGGTACGGGGACGAACAGGACGGACAGGGCAAGGTGACTCCACCTGGGAAAGTCCCGCTCATCGACGGCGGGGCGGCTGATGCTATCGACCGGCCGGACGGCCGTCCATCGGGTTGCCGCCCCCGCGTCGGAGCCGTTACCGCAGGTGAAGGGAGTCGTCCAGGTATTCGCCGATGTGTTCCAGGGCCCGCTCCCGGCCGGCCCCGGGGACACCGGTGACCACGGCGGTGCCGAAGCCGTCCAGCAGCGCGCCGAGCCGCACCGCGAAGCGCTCCGGATCCACGGGGCGGAACCCGCCGGCGGCGATGCCCTGGCGCAGCAGCACGACCAGGTCGCTGCGCCAGGCGGCCTCGATCGCGGCCTGGCCGGTGCGCATCTCCTCGACGGCGAGTGAGCGGCCCCACACTTCGACCCAGAGCGCCCAGCGCGGATCCCCGGTCCCGGTCGGCAGGTAGAGTGCGACGTAGTCGTCCAACCGCCGGGCCGCAGATGCGTCCGTGCCGAGTGCGGCGCGGCGGCGTTCGCCCAGCTCGGCCTCGCTCCAGCCCAGGGTCTCCAGCAGCAGCCGGTCCTTGCTGCCGAAGTAGTAGAGCAGGTGCCCCGCGCTCATCCCCAGCCGGCGACCCAGTCCGGCCATGGTCAGTGCGGCCAGCCCCTGCCGGGCGATGGCGTCCATCGCGGCGGCGAACACCTCCTCGCGCGGCGGTGCGGGGCGTCGGGCCTGTTCCCGGTCTGGCACGCCGGTCCCTCCGAAGGCGTTGGAATGTCGTTCTAACCCTGTACGGCCCAGTAAACCAGCCGGACCGGAGGCCCGGCGGAAATCAATCGGCCCCCGGACGCATGAGGACGGCGGAGCCGGGTACACGATGGCACGCAGTCAGTCCTGATCAGTGAGCGATCAAGGAGAACCATGAACAGCAGTACCAAGGTCATGACGAGGAGCACCGCCGCCGCCGACCGGCAGCGGTACGCCGGACCCGTCGCGGACGTGGCACTGCCTGCCTTCGCCGCCCCCGCCACTGTCGATTTTCCGAGCTCCGCCGAATCCGTCCCCGCCGAGCTGTCGGCCGATCTTCCTGCCGATCTCGCCGCCGTCGGCCCCGCCGACGCGCGGGCCATGTCCAAGGTGATGTTCGCCCGGCTGGCGACGCTGGAGGAGGGCACCCACGAGTACCAGTACGTGCGGAACACCCTGGTCGAGCTCAACCTGGCGCTGGTCCACTTCGCCGCCGCGCGGTTCCGCAGCCGCAGCGAGCCGATGGAGGACATCGTCCAGGTCGGCACGATAGGCCTGATCAAGGCCATCGACCGGTTCGACCCGGCGCGCGAGGTGGAGTTCCCCACCTTCGCCCTGCCCACCGTCCTCGGCGAGATCAAGCGCTTCTTCCGGGACACCAGCTGGGCCGTGCACGTGCCGCGACGGCTGCAGGAACTGCGACTCGCGCTGGCCAAGGCCGGCGACGACCTGGCCCAGGCGCTGGACCGCGCGCCCACAGCTTCCGAGCTGGCCGCGCACCTCGGCCTCACCGAGGAGGAGGTCTGCGAGGGCCTGGTCGCCAGCAACGCCTACTCGGTGAGCTCCCTGGACGCGCAGCCGGGTGAGGACGAGACCGAGGGCTCCTTCGCGGACCGGATCGGCAGCATCGACCCCGGGCTGGAGGGCATCGAGAACCTGGAGTCGCTCAAGCCGCTGATCGCCGCGCTCTCGGACCGGGAGCGGACCCTGCTGTCGCTGCGCTTCGGCGCCGAGCTCACGCAGTCGCAGATCGGCGAGGAACTCGGCATCTCGCAGATGCATGTCTCCCGCCTGCTGGCCCGGGCCCTCGGCAAGCTGCGGGCGCGTCTGCTCGTCGAGGAGTGACCGGTGCACCCCGGGGCCGGGAAGGAGCACGGATGAGCCAGGGAGTGGTCGAAGGGGGAGCGGACGCGCTGCCCCGCTTCGCGGTGGAACTGCGCGCCGTCGGCGCCGCCGTGGTGCTGGCCCTCTCCGGCGAGCTGGACTACGACACCGCGCCCGAGCTGCGGGAACGGCTGGATCAGGCGCTGGACCAGGTGCTGGAGCCGGCGGTCGACCGGTCGGCTCGGCCGGCGACCGTGGTGGTGGACTGCTCCAGCCTGGCCTTCTGCGACTCCACCGGGCTGAACGTGCTGCTCGCGGCGAGGCTGAAGGCCGAGCAGCAGGGGGCCTCGATCCGGCTGGCCGCCCTGCGCGGCCATGTCGTCCGGATGTTCGAGATCACGGGTGCCGGGACGGTGTTCAGCGTCCACCCGGATCTCGCCGACGCCCTGGCAGCGGCGTGATGGAGCAGGACGTGGTCGGACCAGGCGTGCTGGGCCAAGGTGCCGGGCGCAGGGCCGGGGTGCTCCCGCCCGGCGGCCAGATCCGGCGGCTGCAGCTGGCCGGCGTCGCCGGTCCGGTCGGCCGGGCCCGCGACTTCGCCCGCAGGGCGCTGACCGACTGGGAGTGGCTGCCGGGCCGGACCGAGGAGCAGCGGGCGGTGGCGGAGGATGTGCTGCTGCTGGTCTCCGAGCTGGTCACCAATGCCTGTCTGCACGCCGGCGGGCCGACCGAACTGGCGCTGCGCTGCACCGAGGAGCGGCTCCGGGTGGAGGTGTCCGACCGAAACCCGGAACCGCCGCACCCGCGCACCCCGCACCGGGCCGCCCGCCCCGGCGGCCACGGCCTGCACATCGTCGCCCGCCTCGCCCGTGCCTGGGGCACCAGCCCCACCCCGCACGGCAAGACGGTCTGGCTGGAGGTCGCGGCCGCCCGCTGAGGTGCCCGGGCGGTCAGGCCCGGGGCTGCTGCTGGGTGATGCAGTGGATGCCGCCGCCGTTGGCGAAGATCTCGCGGGCGTCGACCAGTTCCACCTTGCGGTCCGGGAAGTGACGGGCGAACAGCCCGGCCGCGGCCTGGTCGCGGGGGTCGTCGAAGGCGCAGAGGACGACAGCGCCGTTGCAGAGGTAGTGGTTGATGTACGAGTAGTCGACGGGCTCGCCGTCCTCCTCGAAGAGGACGGTGGGGGCGAGCAGTTCCACCACCTCCAGCGTACGGCCCCTGGCGTCGGTGGACGCCCGCAGCAGGGCCGCGATCTCCTTGGTGACCTGGTGGTCGGGGTGGGCCGGGTCGGGCTGGACGTGGACGGCGACGGTGCCCGGCTTGAGGAAGGCGGCGACGATGTCGATGTGGCCGCGGGTGCCGAACCGCCGGTAGTCGCGGGTCAGTCCGCGCGGGACCCAGATCGCCGTGGTGGTGCCCAGGTGGGCGTGGATCTCCGCCTCGACCTGCTCCTTGGTCCAGTCGGAGTTGCGGCCCTCGCCGAGCTGCACGGTCTCGGTGAGCAGCACGGTGCCCTCGCCGTCGACATGGATGCCGCCGCCCTCGTTGATCAGGCGGGAGGCGAAGCGGCGGACCCCGGCCAGGGTGCTGACCTCCTCGGCGATGTGCTGGTCGTGCTCCCAGCTGGCCCACTCCTGGGCGCCCCAGCCGTTGAAGATCCAGTCCGCGGCGGCCAGACCGCCCTTGCCGTCGGTGAGGAAGGTGGGGCCGATGTCGCGCATCCAGGCGTCGTCCAGCGGGCGCTCGACGATCTCGACCGCCGCGGAGACGTACTCGCGCGCGGTTCCGGTCTCGCCGAGGTTGACGACCAGGGTGACCGGCTCGTAGCGGACCACGGTGTCGGCGACGGCGGCCCAGGCCTGGCGGGCGGCGTGCAGGTCGTCGCCGGTGAAGGTCTCGTTGGGGGTGGGGAAGGCCATCCAGGTGCGGTCGTGCGGCTGCCATTCGGCGGGCATGGAGTAGCCGAGCCCGGCCGGCGTCTGCGCCGGCCGGGACTGAGGCGTCCGAGGGGCCTGAGGGGTCGTCATGGTGCTTGTCCTTAGAGGAAGTAGAGGCGACTGAGGGAGACCGAGTCGGCGGCGACGGACTGCAGTGGCTCGCCGTCCAGCGAGACCAGTCCGGTGGCGGGGTCGACGTCGACCGCGCCGGTGCGGCCGTTGCGCAGCATGTCGCGCGGGCCGATGCCGCGGGTGTTGCGGACGGCGACGCGCCGGCGGCGGGTCGGCATGGCGTCTCCGTTGTCGACGGCGGCCTGGGCGACGAAGGCCACCGAGATGTCCGCGGCGGTGGCGCCGTGCGCGCCGAACTGCGGGCCCAGCACCAGTGGTTCGCACCGGTCGGTGGAGGCGTTGGGGTCGCCGGTGACGCCGTAGGCGGGGAAGCCGGACTTCAGCACCAGTTGCGGTTTGGCGCCGAAGTGGTCGGCCCGCCACAGCACCAGGTCGGCGAGCTTGCCGACCTCGATGGAGCCGATCTCATGGGCCAGGCCGTGGGCGATGGCGGGGTTGATGGTGAGCTTGGCGATGTAGCGCAGCACCCGCTCGTTGTCGTCGCCGCCGCTCACCTCGCCGAACGAGCCGGTGCCGTCCATCGGACCCAGCTCGTACTTCATCTTCCCGGCCAGCGCGAAGGTCCGGCGCACGGTCTCCCCGGCGCGGCCCATGCCCTGGGCGTCGGAGGAGGTGATGCCGATGACGCCCAGGTCGTGCAGCACGTCCTCGGCGCCCATCGTCCCGGCCCGGATCCGGTCGCGGGCCATCGCGGCGTCGCCGGGCAGGTCGACCTTGAGGTCGTGCGCGGAGACGATCATGCCGAAGTGCTCGCCCAGGGCGTCCCGGCCGAAGGGCAGCGTCGGGTTGGTGGAGGAGCCGATGACGTTGGGGACGCCGGCCATCTTCAGCACATTGGGGACGTGGCCGCCGCCGCAGCCCTCGATGTGGAAGGCGTGGATGGTGCGGCCGCCGAGCACGGCCAGGGTGTCCTCGACGGACAGGCACTCGTTCAACCCGTCGGTGTGCAGGGCGACCTGGACGTCGTGCTCCTCGGCCACCCGCAGCGCGGTGTCCAGGGCGCGGGTGTGCGCGCCCATGTCCTCGTGCACCTTGAAGCCGGAGGCGCCGCCCTCGGCCAGGGCCTCGACCAGCGGGGCGCCGTCGGAGGACGAACCGCGGGCCAGGAAGCCGATGTTGACCGGCCAGGCGTCGAAGGCGTTGAAGGCGTGCCGCAGCGCCCAGGGCGAGTTGACGCCGACGCCCCAGACCGGGCCGAACTCCTGGCCGATGATCGTGGTCACGCCGGAGGCCAGCGAGGCCTCCATGATCCGCGGCGACAGCAGGTGCACATGGGTGTCGACGGCCCCGGCCGTGGCGATCATGCCCTCGCCGGAGACGATGCTGGTGCCGGTGCCGACCACGACGTCCACCCCGTCCAGGGTGTCCGGGTTCCCGGCCCGGCCGATGGAGCAGATCCGGCCCTCGCGGATGCCGATGCTGGTCTTGCGGATGCCCTGCACCGCGTCGATCACCAGCACGTTGCTGATCACCACGTCGCAGGTGTCGCGGACCGCGGCGGCCTTGAGGTGCAGCCCGTCCCTGGCGGTCTTGCCGAAGCCGGCCAGGAACTCCTCTCCCGGCTGCTGGGAGTCCGACTCGACCCGGACGATCAGCCCGGAGTCGCCCAGCCGGACCCGGTCGCCGGCGCGCGGGCCGTGCACGGCGATGTAGTCGGCGGGGGTGATGGTGCTGATCGGCCCGGGGCGGCCGTGGCAGCCGTGGGCGTCGAAACCGCCGGCGGTCACTGGCCGTCCTCCTCGTACCTGGTCAGGTATCCCGTCGCCCGAGCCTTCTCCAGCGCCGCCTCCTTGGCCCCGGGCGCGTCCAGCGGGCCGTCCACCAGGCCGGCGAAGCCGATGGCCACCCTGGCTCCGCCGATCGGCAGCAGCCCGACCTCCACGGTCGCGCCCGCGTCGAAGCGCACGGTCGAGCCGGCGGGAACGGCCAGCCGGGTGCCGTAGGCGGCGGCGCGGTCGAAGGCGAGCCGGGGGTTGGCCTCGAAGAAGTGGAAGTGCGAGGTGACGGTGATCGGCACCGGCGAGGTGTTGCGCACCGGCAGCCGCAGCGGCGGCTCGGGCGGCCGGTAGCCCTCGCCCGCACCGGGCAGCGCGGCGCCGGGGGCGTCCGGGCCCAGCGAGCCCGCCCCTCGGAACGGGTCGTCGATCACGCAGAGCCTGGTGCCGTCGTCGAACACCGCCTCGACCTGCAGGGTGGTCACCACGTCCAGGACCCCGGGCAGCACGTCGTCGGCGGTGAGCACCGACCGCCCGGCCTCGACCGCCTCGGCGAGCCTGCGTCCGTCCCGGGCGGCCTCGCACACGGTGTCGGCGATCAGCGCGGTGGCCTCCGGCACGTTCAGCCGCACCCCGCGCGCCCGTCGCGCACGCGCCAGCTCAGCGGCTGAGAAGAGCAGCAGCCGGTCCCGCTCGGTCGGTGTCAGTCGCACAGTGCCTCGTCCCGGTCCTTTAGAACGGCGTTCAAACCCTCATCGGCATTGAACCCCGCGGCCCGGGTGGATGTCCAGCACGGCGCGGTCGTGGCGTCGCGCCCGGGTCCAGCAGGGTCCCGGCCCGCCGTCCGGCCCAATCCGCCGGGCCCTCGCCGCCGCACCGGAACCGTCCGGCGGCCCAGGGCACGCCCCGCTCCCTGCGGACCTCCGTGAGCGGCCGGACCGGGCGACGCGCCGGACTCCGCTTCCGGCATTGCCGCTGATACCTTCATCCGACAGGATGAAGCCCAGATAAACCGTGACGATTCACTGACCACAACCGGCAGGGAGAGCAATGGCGTCCGCACCTCAGTCGCCTCGCCTGCCCTCCGGGGTGCCGGGCCTGCTGAACCTGCCGACGTCCGGTCTGCTCACCCCGGCGCCGCAGGGCGGCGGCGAGGGCGGCGAGGCCACCCCCGCCTGGCTGGCGCCCGCCATGGCGGCCAACGGGATCGGCTCCTTCGACTGGGACCTGCACAACGACCTGGTCGACGGCGACGACCGCGCCTGCATGATCCTCGGCATCCCGCTGGACGACGGGACCGGCCACCGGCCCCCGCCGATGAACTCCGAGTCCTTCCTGGCCATGCTGCACCCCGACGACGCCCCGATCGTGCGGCGCCGGGTGGCCCGGGCGGTGGAGACGCTGGGCCAGTGCGGCGCCTACTACCGCACCGTCTTCGCCGACGGCGAGATGCACGCCGTCCGCTTCCGCGGCCGGGTGCTGGCCGATGAGCGCGGCCGGCCCTCGCACATGGTCGGATTCGTCTGGGACGCCACCGCCGAGCTGCACAAGCGGGTCCGCGCCGACCATCTCGCGGTGCTCCGCGAGGAGCGCACCCGGTTCATCAAGGAGGCCGCCCGGGCCTTGTCCGAGGCCACCACCATGAACGACGTGGCCCGGGTCTTCACCGAGCTGCCGCTGCCGGGCATTCCGCCGGACGGGCTGATCCTGGCCGTCCTGGAGAACGGCCGGATCCAGATCCTGCGCTCCAGCGGCTACGACCCGGACTCGGCCCCGCCGCCGCACAACCACGTCCCGCTGGACGCCGACCACCCGGCGGCGCTGGCGCTGCGGACCCGTACCCCGGTGTTCATCTCCAGCAAGCCCGAGTACAAGGAGCGCTTCCCCAGCGCCTGGGCGCCGGTCCAGGACTCGCCGCGCAGCGCCTGGGCCTTTCTGCCGCTGATCGCCAGCGGCCGCCCGCTGGGCGTGTGCCTGGTCAGCTTCGCCGAGGACCGCGCCCTGGACGCCGAGGACCGCACCCTGCTCAGCACCCTCGGCGGCATGGTGGCCCAGTCGCTGGCCCGGGCCCGGCTGCACGACGCCGAGCACGAGCTGGCAGCGGGGCTGCAGCGGGTGCTGCTGCCGCGCCGGGTGCCGCCACTGCCCGGCTTCAGCACCGCGGTGCGCTACCTGCCGGCCGGGACCGGTTTGCAGATCGGCGGCGACTGGTACGACGTGGTGCCGCTGCCCGGGGGCCATGTCGGGCTGGTCATCGGCGACGTCCAGGGCCACGACGTGCACGCCGCCGGGGTGATGGGCCAGCTGCGGATCGCCCTGCGCGCCTACGCCGCCGAGGGCCACCCGCCGGCCGCGGTGATGGCCCGCGCCTCCCGCTTCATGGCCGACCTGGACACCGGGCACTTCGCGACCTGCCTCTACGCCGAGGTCAACGTCGACTACGGCGCCGTCTACGCGGTGCGCGCCGGGCACCTGGACCCGCTGGTGCGCCGCGCGGACGGCAGCGCGGCGGTGCAGCCGGTGGCGGGCGGGCTGCCGCTGGGCATCGACCCGGAGAGCGCCTACCCGGTCACCCGCTTCACCCTGGACCCCGGCGAACTGCTGCTGCTCTGCACCGACGGACTGGTGGAGACCCGCAGCATCGACATCGACGAGGGCATGGAGCGGCTGCGCAGCGTCATCGCGGGCCCCCAGCCGGACGGGCCCGGGGCGCTGGAGGCGCTGGCCGACCGGCTGGAGGAGCAGGCCGCCGACAGCCACGAGCGGGACGACGACATCGCGCTGCTGCTGCTCCGCTGGGAGGGCCCGGCCGAGAGCCGCCCCCGGCAGCTGCGGCGCCGGATCCAGCAGGCCGACCTGGCGCAGATCTCCGAGGTGCGCGGCGAACTGCGCGACGCCGTGCGGCGCTGGGGGGTCGGCGACCTGGCCGACACCGTCGAGCTGCTGACCTCGGAACTGGTCACCAACGCCCTGGTGCACACCGACCGGGACGCGCTGCTGACCGCCCGCCTCTACCGCGAGGGCGGCCCGGAGGGCCCGGCCCGGCTCCGGGTCGAGGTGGACGACGAGTCGGACCTGTGGCCCCGCCGCCGCACGCCCGGGGAGCAGGCCTCCTCCGGGCGCGGGCTGATGCTGGTCGAGGCGCTCTCCGACGCCTGGGGCGTCGACCCGCGCGGCAGCGGCAAGCGGATGTGGTTCGAACTGATACACCATCAGCCGGAGCCCGGCCAGCAGCCCGGGACCGACGGTCAGCCGTAGAGCTGTTCCAGGTCCTTGAGCTTCTGCTCCAGCGAGTCCAGCCGGGGCAGCGTCAGCGTGTCGTCCTCGGCGGTCAGGTCGAAGGTGCGCTCCTCGGACCTCGGCCGCACCGGCTCGGGCCTCGGCCGCACCGGCAGCTCGACCACCGGCGGGACCGGGGTCCGCTCGGCTTCCAGCGGGTCGTTCGCCGCTATGACAGGCTCCGCGGCCGGGGCACGCTCACCCGCGGCCGTCCGCGGCCCGGTCGCCGCCGGCAGCTCCGCCTGCGCGCGCAGCCCGCGGGACCAGCCGCGGCTGCTCAGCGCCCGCAGCTCGGCGCGCTCATGGCGGGAGGCCCGGCGCTGCTCGTGCCGCTCGATGTCCCGCTGCCGCTTGTCGTCGCGGACCTCGTCGACGGCCTCGTCCAGGCTGCGGACGTTCTCCAGCAGCATCAGCGACCAGGCGGCATAGGTCTCCCTGGGGGCGCGCAGCCAGCGCACGATGCGGATCTGCGGCAGCGGGCGGGGCACCAGGCCCTGCTCGCGCAGCGCCGCGCGGCGGGTCTGCTTCAGGGCGCGGTCGAACAGCACCGCCGCCGAGAGCGACATGCCGGCGAAGAACTGCGGCGCGCCGTGGTGGTCCACCCCGCGCGGGGCGTGCACCCAGTTGAACCAGGCCGAGGCGGCCGCGAACAGCCACACCAGGATGCGCGAGCCCAGCGCCGCGTCGCCGTGGCTGGCCTCGCGGACCGCCAGCACCGAGCAGAAGCAGGCCGCCCCGTCCAGGCCGAACGGCACCAGGTACTCCCAGCCGCCGGACAGCCCCAGGTTCTGCACCCCGAAGCCGACCAGCCCGTGGAAGGACAGCGCGGCCGCGACGGCGGCGCAGCAGAACAGCAGCACGTAGGAGGCCGAGCCGTACAGCGCCTCCTTCTTGCGGCGGCGTTCCTCGCTGCGCTCCCAGGAGTCGGTGCTCGCGCGTGAAGCCGAGCCTCGCGACCGCAGCAGGGTCGCCAGCCCCGCGATGAGGAGGAGGCCCGCGACGGCGGCGACGACCCACCCCAGCGTTATGTCGGTAACTCTCATGCCCCTGCCCAAACCTCGGTTGCCCCGGCCGGTGCCGAAGTGGGAACCATCCTGGCTCAAACCTCCGTGGCGCATGATGCTTTTGGGATGGATACACCGGAAGGGTGTATCCATCGTTGGTGTACACACCGGGAAGGGTTGCCGGATGCCGTCCGCCTCCACCCGCTCCCGCCTGGGACTTCGCCCTTCCGGGCAGCCCGCGGCCGAGTCCGGCGGACCGGTCCGGACACCCGGCGGAGTGGCCCTGCTGCTGCCTCCTGTGGTACTGGCGTTGACGCCGCGCCTGTGGGGGCCTCGGCCGGCCTCCGGGCCTGCACCGGCCTCCGGGCCCGCGGCGTGGAGGTCACCCTCTACGCCCGCCCCGGCGCCTGCCCGTCCCGCTGATCCACCGCCCCACCGTCCTGGGCGCGGTCCTCGGCCAGCCACACCGGCACATTCCCGAACGTCCGGACCAGGCGGGCGGCCTGCGCCCGCAGCAGTACGGCCTCCGGGCTGGGGGACACCGCGGCCAGCGAGGCGAGCGCGGGGGCGATGCCGACGGCGAAGCCGGCCAGCTCGCGCAGCCGCAGCGACTCGGCGAAGCCGTGCCTGGCGCCGGCCAGGTTCCCGTCCTGCTGGGCGATCGAGGCCAGGTGCCGCCAGGTGTAGGACAGCAGCAGGTCGTCGCGCTGCTGCTCGGCGCCGGCGTGGGCGCGCCGGTAGGCGGTGCGGGCGGAGGCCGGGTCCTTCAGCAGGTTCTCGGCGACCAGGCCGCGGCGGAAGTCCAGCAGCGGACGGCCGGGGGCGTCCGGGGGCAGCATCGCCGAGGCCCGGCCGAGGGCCATCTGGGCCTCGTCCAGCCGGTCGTGCACCTGCAGCAGGGTCGCGCAGTAGGCGAGGTAGCCGCGGGCGCAGGCGGCGGCGGCGCGATCGGCTGCCGCCCGGGCCCCGGCCTCGGCGAGCCGCAGCGCACTCTCGGCCTCGCCCCAGCCCTGGTTCTCGAAGAGCGCCCGCTCGATCAGCAGTTCGGCCCGCTCCAGCGCCGCCTCCGGGGAGTGCGCGGCCGACGGCTCCAGCAGTGCCGCGGCCGCCTGCCAGCAGCCGCGCGAGCGCAGCAGCCACACCGTGGCGCCGTCGTCGCGGGCGGCGGCCCCGGGGTCCGAACCGTCGGGGTCCGGGCCGCCGGGGTCCGGGGCCGGTGCCGTTCGCTGGTCCGACGCGCCTCGGTTGACCGACAAGGACGGCTCCCCTCCGTGCTGCTGGCCGGGTGGTGACGGAATTGCAACATGCGGTCGGCCAACCGCGCCAGATCAATCACAACCCCAGTTGCAACTGATCCTTTATTGACGACCCGTCAGTTCGTGCTGTCCGTCAGTTCGAGCCGCCGGTGCGGAGCAGCTCCCGGGCGGCGGAGTTCACCGGCTGCGGCACGCCCTCCAGGTCCAGCTCGAAGAGGGCCACCAGGAGCTGGTCCGCGCGGTTGCGGGACTCCTGGTTGTAACCGGCCAGGGTGAACATCACCGGCTGCAGCTCGTCGGCGTGCAGGGTGTTCAGCCAGAGGCACTCGACCGCGCGCAGGTCGGCGGGCTCGGTCCAGGTGTCGACCTGGGCGACCACCGTCGATCCCAGCAGGCACACCCCCTCGCGGTCCTGCGAGTCGGACACTTCCAGGGTGCCGAAGCCCAGCCACTCCAGGTAGCGGGCGGCGGCCAGGATCGCGTCGTCCGAGGTCCGCACCGGATGCGGGACGAACGGCGGCCGCGAGGGCGCGGGGCGCCGGCCCGCCGGGGGCTGGGCGGGCGGCTGCGCAGGCTGCTGCGGCTGCCCGGAGGGGTGCGTGGGCGGATGCGTGGCCGGATGCTGGATCGGGGGCCGCTGGACCACCGGCGGCTTGGGCGGCGCGATCGGCACCGGCCTGCGGTCGGTGTCCACCGGGAGCCGCACGGTGGCACCGCAGGAGCAGGTGAACTCGGGCTGCGGCCACTGCTCGGACCGCCCGCAGGACGGGCAGCGCATGCTCAGCCAGGAGTCCTCCCAGGAGCGGAACCGCACCTGGACCGGCACCCCGCCGCGCAGCAGCGGCACCTTGAGACTGGCCCCGCACGGGCAGGGGAACACCGAGGGCTCATAGGCGTGCTCCCGGCGGCAGGACGGGCAGCGCACCGGGCGCGGCGCAGGCTGGGGAGTCCCCTGACTGTCGGGCTGCGGGGTGGCGGGCATGACGAACCGTCCGTTCCGGTCGGGGCGGGCTGCTATCCATCCTCGCTGATCCAACCGGGTTCGGGGAGGCCCTTTGTCGGACGGGACCGAGCGGATCCGCGGGGGGACGGTGAGTGAACGCCGGGTGATCGGTCGCCGATGGGCCGCCGATCAGCCGCCGATGGCCGACATCGGGCGGTCCGGCTGCCGGAAGTCAGGGCTGTCGATGGCGTGGCCGGGTCCCTTGCCCGCGACCGATGCGCGCCAGGCGGCCTCGACCGCCTCGTCGTCCGCGCCGCCCCTGAGCAGGGCCCGCAGATCGGACTCGGTGGCGGCGAACAGGCAGTTGCGCAGCTGGCCGTCGGCGGTGAGCCGGACCCGGTCGCAGCCGCCGCAGAACGGCCGGGTGACGCTGGCGATCACGCCGACCACCGCGTCCGTCCCGACCACGCGCCACTCCTCGGCGGGAGCGTTGCCGCTCCGGGGCAGCGGCTCCAGGGTGAAGCGCTCGCCGAGCCGCTCCAGGATCTCGTCGGCGGTGACCATCCGGCCGCGGTCCCAGGCGCCCTGGGCGTCCAGCGGCATGGACTCGATGAAGCGCATCCGGTACCCGTGCTCGATCGCGAAGGCGGCCATCCCGGCGATCTCGTCGTCATTGACGCCGCGTACCGGGACGGCGTTGACCTTCACCGGGGCCAGGCCCGCGGCCTGGGCCGCGGCCAGTCCGAGCAGCACGTCCTGGAGCCGGTCGCGTCGGGTGATCTCGGCGAAGCGCTCGGGGCGCAGCGTGTCCAGGCTGACATTGACCCGCCGCAGTCCGGCCTCCCGCAGGGCGACCGCGCTGCGGGCCAGGCCGATGCCGTTGGTGGTGATCGACAGCTCCGGCGGGTGCGGCAGTGCGGTGAGCCTGGCGATCAGCCCCGGCAGGCCGCGCCGCAGCAGGGGCTCACCTCCGGTGAGGCGGACGGTACGGACGCCCAGCCGTTCGGTCGCGACGGCGACCAGGCGCACCAGTTCGTCGTCGGTCAGCAGTTCGGGCTTGGGCAGCCAGGCCAGGCCCTCCTCCGGCATGCAGTAGGTGCAGCGCAGATTGCACCGGTCGGTGAGCGAGACCCGCAGATCGGTGTGGACCCGGCCGAGGCGGTCCATCAGGGGGGAGGCGGTGGTGCTGGGCATTCGCCCAGTAGAACCGGCTTGCAGGGCGCCGGTCCAGCGGGTGAAGCCCCGGTGAACGGGGGAGGGGCCACGCGCACGCCTGTAGTTTCGTCCAACGCAGGGGTGAGGGGTGTCCCGGCAGACTGGACGCATGCCTGCCACCAGCCCCGTCGCCCTCCTCCTCGCCGCCGGCGGGGGCCGCCGCCTCGGTCTCGGCCCCAAGGCGCTGCTGCCCTACCGCGGGCGGCCGTTGATCGAGCACGCGCTCGCGGTGCTGCGGGCAGGGGGATGCGGGCGGGTGGTGGTTGTGCTGGGAGCCGGCGCGGACGCCGTGGTGGCGGGGGCGGAGCTGGGGGAGTGCGTGCCGGTGGTGAACCGGGACTGGGCTTCCGGGATGGGTTCTTCCCTGCGGGCAGGGCTCGCCGCGCTGCCCGCGGACGCCTCGTCGGTGCTGGTGTCGTTGGTCGACACGCCCGGGGTGACGCCGGAGGCGGTGCGGAGGCTGCTCGCCGTGGACGGCCTGGCCGCGGCGGGGTACCGCGGCAGGCGCGGGCATCCGGTGTGCATCCCGGCCCGGTACTGGGCGGAGGCCGCGGAGGGGGCGGTGGGG
>NZ_BBPM01000007.1:121180-146222 GCF_000787775.1 Streptacidiphilus carbonis
TTCGGGGGCGCGGGCGCTGCTGGCGGCGCGGGCTTCGGAGTTGACGGTGGTGGAGTGCGGGGACGTTGCCGCTGGAGACGACATCGACACCGTTGACCAATGGGAGCGGTGGCGGGGTTAGTTCGGCGCTCCACGGCGTGCATGGTTGTTCGCGCAGTTCCCCGCGCCCCTGGGGGCTGCAACTGAGGCTCAGCTGCAATTGGTCAGGGGCGCGGGGAACTGCGCGAACAACCATCCAGGGTCAGTCGGCCGTTCCCAGGGCCTCGCCCAAGCGCAGGGCGATCTCCCGCATCTGGGGGATCAGCCCGCCCCTGCGCGCCTCCAGGGCGCGCACCCGCGCTTCGGGACCGGAGATCGACAGCGCCGTAGGCGTGGGTGCGCCGGGGACCAGGACGGCGATGCAGCGGACGCCGATCTCCTGTTCCTGGTCGTCCACGGCGAAGCCGCTCGCGCGGACGGCGTCGAACTGGGCCAGCAGCAGCGAAGGCTCGGTGACGGTGTGTTCGGTGTGGGCGGGCAGCTCGGCCGTGCCGAGCACCCCCGCCGCCTCGTCCCGGGGCAGTTGCGCCAGCAGGATCTTGCCGACGGCGGTGCAGTGCGGCTGCACCCTGCGGCCGACCTCGGTGAACATCCGCATCGAGTGCCGGGACGGCACCTGCCCGACGTAGACGACCTCCCCGGCCTCCAGCACCGCCAGGTTCGCGGTCTCGCCGGTGGCCTCCATCAGCTCGGCCAGGTAGGGCCGGGCCCAGCTGCCGAGCAGCCGGCCGGCCGACTCGCCGAGGCGGATCAGCCGGGGGCCGAGGGTGTAGCGGCGGGCGGTGTCCTGGCGGACGTACCCCTGCTGGACCAGCGTCCGTACCAGGCGGTGGATGGTCGGCATGGGCAGCCCCGACGCCGTGGCGAGGTCGCTCAACGTGCTCACCCCGCCCGAGTCGGCGAGGATTTCCAGGAGTTGGAAGGCGCGCTCGACGGACTGGACGCCCCCGGCGCGGTCGGCCGGAGGAGCGTCGATCGGTGCGGGGGATGCCGCCACAGGACTACCTTCCAGGGCAGGGGTACGGTGTGCCGCGATCAACATCAACAAAGTGTTGAAATTCTGTATCGCGGAAACTAGCCTCCACCTTACAGAAGACCGAGGGTGCCGAGAACGCCTTTCGATCATCATCCTGAAGGAGCATTGGATCATGGCAGGACCGCAGGAAGCCGAACCCGCCTCCATCGTCGTCGCCGGCCTCCCGGTCGACCGCGGGGAGGAGGTGCTCACGCCGGAGGCACTCGCCTTCGTCGCCGAACTGTCCCGTCGGTTCGGGCCGCGCCGCCGCGAACTGCTGGCCCTGCGCAAGGAGCGCCGGGCCCGGATCGCCGCCGAGGGCACCCTGGACTTCCTCCCGGAGACCGCTGCCGTCCGCAGTCGTGAGTGGAAGATCGCCGAGGCGCCGCGGGCCCTGCAGGACCGCCGCGTCGAGATCACCGGTCCCACCGACCGCAAGATGGTCGTCAACGCGCTCAACTCCGGCGCCAAGGTCTGGCTCGCCGACTTCGAGGACGCCACCGCCCCGACCTGGAGCAATGTCGTCGAGGGCCAGATCAACCTGATCGACGCCTTCGAGCGCCGGATCGACTTCAGCACCGGGGCCGGCAAGAGCTACGCGCTGCGCCCCGACGCCGAGTTGGCCACCGTCGTGGTCCGGCCGCGCGGCTGGCACCTGGACGAGGCGCACCTGCTGGTCGACGGCGAGCCGGTGGCCGGCGCCTTCCTCGACTTCGGCCTGTACTTCTTCCACAACGCCGCCCGGCTGCTGGCCCGCGGCGCCGAGGACCCCAACTCGGGCCCGTACTTCTACCTCCCCAAGACCGAGAGCCACCTGGAGGCCCGGCTCTGGAACGAGGTCTTCACCTATGCGCAGGAGGCCCTCGGCATCCCGCACGGCACCATCAGGGCCACCGTCCTGATCGAGACGATCACCGCGGCCTTCGAGATGGACGAGATCCTCTACGAGCTGCGCGACCACGCCGCCGGGCTCAACGCCGGGCGCTGGGACTACCTCTTCTCCATCATCAAGAACCTGCGTGACGCCGGGGAGAAGTACATCCTCCCCGACCGCAACTCCGTGGGCATGACCTCGCCGTTCATGCGCGCCTACGCACAACTGCTCGTCCAGACCTGCCACCGGCGCGGTGCCCACGCCATCGGAGGGATGGCCGCGTTCATCCCCTCCCGCCGCGACCCGGCGGTCAACGCCGCCGCCATGGAGAAGGTCACCGCCGACAAGGAGCGCGAGGCCGGCAACGGCTTCGACGGCTCCTGGGTGGCCCACCCCGACCTGGTGCCGATCTGCCGCGACGCCTTCGACGCTGTGCTCGGCGACCGTCCCAACCAGAAGGATGTGCGCCCGGCGGGCACCGTCACCGCCGCCGAACTGCTGGACATCGCCGGCGCGGACGGCCGGTGCACGGCGGCCGGGCTGCACAACGCGGTCCAGGTCGGCATTCGCTACATCGAAGCGTGGCTGCGCGGGCTGGGTGCGGTGGCCATCTTCAACATGATGGAGGACGCCGCCACCGCGGAGATCTCGCGCTCGCAGGTCTGGCAGTGGATCTACAACGGCGTGGTCCTGGACGACACCGGTGCCAAGGTCACCCCGGAGCTGGTCCGCGAGCTGATCGCCACCGAACTGGCGGAGCTCCGTGCCGAGTTGGGCGACGATGCGTACAGCGCGGGGCGCTGGACCGAGGCGGCCGGCCTGTTCGAGCAGGTGGCGCTGGCCGAGGACTTCCCCGACTTCCTGACCCTGCCCGGCTACGCCCTGCTGGGCTGACCGCGCAGTCCACCGACCGGCGGCGACCGGGAGCAAACCTGGGGAGGTCCCTCCCGGTCACCGCCGCCTGATTCTCGGCCCTTCAGCGGCAGTTGGGCCGCCGCCCGTGGTTGGCCTTGCGCCTGCGCCAGCTCCGCTTACGGGTGCGCTTGGACATGCTGCCTCCCGGGATCGTGTCCTACGAGGCAGATGATGGTCCGTCAGAACGGTTGTGGCTAGGGCCGGGAGCTTGACCGCGGACCGTGGTCGGCTTGTCGCGCAGTTCCCCGCGCCCCTATGGGTCTGCGACTGGGCCGGTTGCAATTGGTCGGGGCGCGAGGAACTGCGCGACAAACCACGCAGGACGGTGCACCCTACCTACGGGGGTCCAGCACCAGCTTCCCCACGGTCCTCCGAGCGCGAAGCTCGGTGTGTGCCCTGGCCGCCTCCGACATCGGGTAAGCCTCCCCCACCAGCGGTGTGAGCTCGCCCGCGGCCACCATCCGCAGCAGCTCCGCCATCGGCTCGGCATGCAGCGCGGGCTTCCCCACGCAGTGCATCAGCCAGAAGCCGACCACCGCCGTCGAGTGGGCCATCAGGCCCGCCGGGGCAACGGGCTTGGGCTCGGTGCGCGACGCCATGCCGTAGGCGACCAGCCGTCCGAACGGCGCCAACGCGGCCAGCGACGCGTCGAACACCGGGCCGCCGGTCATCTCCAGGACCAGGTCGACCTTGGCGCCGCCGTTGGCCTCGACCAGCCGCTCCTTCAGGCCCTCGGGCTCAGCCTCCACCGCGACGTCCGCGCCCAGCTCCAGCGCCAGCTCCCGCTTCTCCCTGCTGGACGCGGTGGCGATGATCCGTCCCGCGCCGAAGCGCCTGGCCAGCTGTATCGCCAGCGAGCCGGTCCCGCCCGCCGCCGCGTGCACCACCACGGTCTCGCCGGGCGCCATCCGCCCCGACGTGCGCAGCAGGTGCCAGGCCGTCAGACCCTGGACCACCAGCGCCAGCGCGGCCCCGTCGGACACCTCGTCGGGTACCTCGGTGGCCATGTTCTCCCAGGCCACGGCCTTCTCGGCGTAGCCGCCGGTCGCGGTGAGCGCGACCACCCGGCGGCCGTCCGCGGTGCGTCCTACGACCTCGCCTCCGGGAACCATCGGCAGGGTGCTGCGGGAGAGGTAGGAGTCCTCCACCGAGTGGGTGTCCGCGAAGTTCACCCCGGCTGCGGCGACGTCGATCAGCAGCTGCCCCGGCTTGGCCACGGGGTCCGGTAGCTCGACCGGCCGCAGTACCTCGGGCCCGCCGAACTCGGTGATCTGGATCGCCCGCATGCCTGACTCCCTACTGATGGGTAACACATTGGGCTCCAACATACCGGCTGGTATGTCGTCTGCCCACCCCCGGCAGGGCACGCCGCGGCCCCGGATCCTCGCCGTGGATCCGGGGCCGCGGTCCCCGGCAGCGCACAGGGCTCTGCCGGGGAGCCCGGGTGCCACACCGTCCAGCGGCACCCGGAGTTCAGGGGATTGCGGTCGCGCGATTACTGGCGCGACTGCCGGCGCGACTGCCTGCGCGACTACGAGCGCGCGGCCAGCTCCTTGGCCGCGTCGGCGGCCGCCTTGGCGATCCGGTCCTCGTTGACCCGGGTCAGATGGCCGTTCTCGACCACCGGACGGCCGTTGACCAGCAGCAGCGCCAGCGGCGGCAGCGCACCCAGGGTGAGCGCGGCGACCGGGTCGGCGATCGAGGAGTGCATCACTCCGTCGATCTTCCACAGCGCCAGGTCGGCCAGCTTGCCGACCTCGATCGAGCCGATCTCGTTCTGCCGGCCCAGCACCCGGGCCCCGCCCATGGTGCCGAGGCGCAGCGCCTTGCGGCCGGTGAGCGCGTCCGGACGGCCGTGCAGCCGGTTGATCAGCAGCGCGTTGCGCAGCTCGGTGCCCAGCTCGCCGGACTCGTTGGACGCGGTGCCGTCCACGCCCAGGCCGACCGGCACGCCGGCGGTGAGCATGTCCGGCACCCGGGCGATGCCGGCCGCGAGACGGGCGTTGGAGGACGGGCAGTGCGCCACTCCGGTGCCGGTCTCGGCGAACTTGGCGATGTCGGAGTCGTTCATGTGGACGCAGTGCGCCATCCACACGTCCTCGCCCAGCCAGCCGGTGGACTCGAAGTAGTCGGTCGGGCCCATCCCGAACAGCTCCTTGCAGAACTGTTCCTCCTCGGCCGTCTCCGAGCCGTGGGTGTGCAGCCGCACGCCCTTGCGGCGGGCCAGCACGGCCGCCTCGCGCATCAGCTCGGTGGACACCGAGAACGGCGAGCAGGGCGCGATGGCGATCTGCAGCATGGAGTCGAACGAGGCGTCGTGGTAGCGGTCCACGGCGGCCTCGGAGGCGATCAGGATGTCCTCGGTCTTCTCCACCGCGTGGTCCGGCGGCAGGCCGCCGTCCTTCTTGCTGCGGTCCATCGAGCCGCGCAGCGCGGTGAAGCGCATGCCGAGCTCCGCCACCGCCTCGATCTCGGCGCCGAGGATGTCCCCGCCGTCCTTGGGGAACACGTAGTGGTGGTCGCTGGCCGTGGTGCATCCGGACTTCATCAGCGCGGCGGTCGAACCCTGAGCGGCCGCGTGCACCAGCTTGTCGTCGATCCGGGCCCAGGTCGGGTAGAGCGCGACCAGCCAGTCGAACAGGATGTTGTCCTGTGCGAGCCCGCGGGTGATCCACTGGTAGAAGTGGTGGTGGGTGTTGACCAGACCCGGCGTGACCAGGTGGCCCTCGGCGTTGATCCGGCGGGTCACGCCCTGCAGCCAGTCCGGGGCCTTGCCCTCGCCGACCGACTCGATGCGGTTGCCGGCGATCACGACGTGCCCGCGGGTGTACTCGTTGTCGGCGGCGTCCACGGTGGCGATGGCCGCGTTCTCGATGACGATGCGCTCGTCGGAGGACGGGGGAAGAGTGGTCATCGTTTTCAGCTCCTCGCGATGGCGGTGCGGGATCCATGTCCCGCAAGAACCGCCGTCGGGTGGGGCTGCCCAGGGCGGGACGGCGGGAGAATCCCTGGGGTGGTGCTGGGTGAAGGCTAGGCCACCGGGATGACCGGCGTCACGCCCTCACGATGCACCGTACCCTCGATGAGGCCGTACGGGCGATCGGCCGCGAAGTAGACCTCGTTGTTGTTCTTGAGGCCGAACGGCTCCAGGTCCACCAGGAAGTGGTGGCTGTTGGGCAGCTCCAGGCGGACCTCGTCCACCTCGGCGCGGTTGTTCAGGACCCGGGTGCCCATCGCGTGCAGGGTCTGCTGCAGCGAATAGGAGTAGGTCTCGGCGAAGGCCTCCAGCAGGTGGCGGCGCACGTGGGTGTACGAGCGCTCCCAGTTGGGCTGGGTCTCCTCGCCGCTCCAGGAGTGCGCCCAGCGGGCGGTGACCCGGGTGGCCAGGATCCGGTCGTAGGCCTCCTTGAGGGTGGTGTACTTGTCCTTGATGTAGCCCCAGAACTCCGAGTTGGTGGAGTTCAGCACGGTCAGCTCCTTGAGGCCGGAGATGACCTCGAAGCGGCTGCCGTCATAGGTGATCTGCGCGGTGCGGATCTCCCCGCCGTTGCGGACGAAGGAGTGTCCGACCTCTTCCGAACCTATGAAGCGCGCCGAGTTGTCCGGGGTGCGGATCCGGTCCCAGGCGTACTCCTCGATCCGGATCCGGGCCCGGTGGATCGGCTCGTTGTTGTCGACGAAGTGCCGGGCCAGGTGGATGCCGAAGGCCTCGGCGGACTCGATGCCGTGCTCCTTGGCGAACGCGTACACCGTGTTCTTGGTGGTGTCGGTCGGCAGGCAGTTGGCGTTGGAGCCGGTGAGGTGGACGTCGTCCAGGTCGCCGGAGAGGGCGACCGAGACGTTCAGGTCCTTGATCTCGTGGCGGGTGGTGTCCCGGTAGATGCGGACGACACGGGTCTCCGCCTTTCCGTACTGGTTCTGGCCAAGAACGTGAGCCATGGGTTCTCTAGCTTCCTCGGTAGACGGAGTACCCGTACGGGTTGAGCAGCAGGGGTACGTGGTAGTGGGCCTGGGCCGGGTCGACCTCGAAGACGATGGAGACCTCGGGGAAGAAGGGGCCCTCGGTGGTGAAGTTCAGGCGCAGGACCGCTCCTGCGGAGGTGTCCGGGACCGGCAGGTCCTTACAGCGGCCGTCGGCGTCGGTCCTGGAGCTGCCGAGGACGGTCCAGCCGCCGTCGGCCCCTCGCTGGGCCAGCTCGACCGGCACGCCCTCGGCGGGGCGGCCGGTGCTGGTGTTCAGCACATGGGTGGAGATGGAGGTCATGATGCTCCGTCAGTCCTCGGCGGGGATCGGTCCCCGGTGGTCAGGCTTCTTCGAGCAGGCGGTCGAGGCGGATGTCGTTGATCTTCCGCAGCTCGCCGCGGACGGTCTCCCGCTCGGCCTCCGCGTCGTTCCCGTAGCGCTCGCGCAGGGCGCCGAGCATCATGTCCGCGGTCCTGCCCGTGGCGCAGATCAAGAAGACATGGCCGAACTTCGCCTCGTAATCGGCGTTGGCCTGCGCCAGTTCGTCCAGCAGCGCGTCACCGGCGCCGTGGACGCCCGCCTGTTCGCGGGCGGAGGTGGCGTCGCCGGCCGTGGGCTGCCCGATCCGGGCGTGCCCGGCCATGGCGTCGTCGAGGTCGGCGGCTTCCAGCCGGGCCATGGCCTCGGCGTTCGCTGCGTGCAGGGCGTCCGCATCGGCCCAGGGCCGGGCCGAGCGGACCATCCCGGCCCAGGTCGGGCTGGAGCAGACCTCGGCCAGTTCGGCGTCGAGTTCGCTGTCGTCCAGGGCGTTGAGCCGGGAGAGAGCGGTTGTGGTCAGGGCCACGGATGACCTCCTACGAGGGGCGTCACCCAAAAGCTAGGTCCACCACCGCTGTACGTCAACAGTTTGTTGAAAACAGCTTGTGCGTGTTGGCGGTCAGCTGTCCTTGCCGTTCGCCTGCTGTCGGTTGAGGTAGTTGTAGACCGTGAACCGGCTGACGCCGAGCGCCGCCGCGACCGTCTCCACCCCGTGCCGGATGGTGAACGCGCCGCGCTCCTCCAGCTGCGCCACCACCCGCTGCTTGCTCGCCCGGTCCAGCGTGGTCAGCTCCACGCCGCCGAACTGCCGCCGCACCTCGCCGAGCAGCCGGTCCAGGGCGCTCTCCAGTCCGGGCAGCCGCACGGCCACGGCCGGCTGCTCCTCCCACTCCAGCAGCACGTCGTCCGGGCGGGCCTCGGCCGGGCTGACCGCGGTGGCGCCGACGGCGTCCAGGAGTGGCTTGATCGCCTGCGCCAGCGGGTGCTCCTCGCGGCTCATGCGCCGTCCCCCTCTCGGTCGGCTATCGGGAGCCCGGCTTCGTCCAGCGCGCTGACCTGGAGCGAGATCCGGGTCGCGCCGTGGGCCAGGGTGTCCTGGAGCAGCCGGGCGACGGCCGCCAGGGCGGCCTCGGCCTCGCCCTCCGCGCTGGTGCCGAACGGGCCGACGTCGACCGCCAGCCCCGCCTCGTCCACGGCGCGCCGGGCGGCCTTGGCATGGTCGGGGAAGCCGTCGAGTTCGAACGGCTCTGTCGTGAATTCCACCTTCAATCGCACGGGCGCAGCGTATCCGACCGGATCGGACCCGGCGGGGGTGGCAACCGGCCAACTTCAACATTTTGTTGCGACTGCCCTTGACAGTCCCTCGCGGCGTCATGCGATAGTTCCATCAAGCAGAAACGAGCTTCCGCATCGTGGAATTGATTGGTGACCGCATGACCGCCGCCGCGCAGAACAACTGGCTCGACCAGCGCTGGACCGTGAACCTGTCGATCCTCTTCACCGAGCTCCCCCTGTTCGAGCGTCCCGCTGCGGCGGCCGCTGCCGGCTTCGACGCCGCCGAGCTCTGGTGGACCCTGGACGGCCCGACCCCGCCCGACAGCGACCTGGACGCGCTGCGCCGCGCCTTCACCGACGCCGGCGTCCAGCTCACCGGGCTCAACTTCGACGCCGGGAACATGGCGGCGGGCTCCAAGGGGCTGCTCTCCCGCCCGGCCGAGTCCCAGCAGTTCCGCGACAACATCGCGGTCGCGGTAGGCCTCGCCGAGTCGCTCGGCTGCCGCTCGCTGAACGCCCTGTACGGCAACCGGGTCGAGGGGCTGGACCTGAAGGTCCAGGACGAACTGGCGCTGGAGAACCTGGCGCTGGCCGCGCACGCCGCGCACGGCATCGGGGCGACGCTGCTGGTCGAGGCGCTGAACGCGCCGGAGGCCCCACTGTACGGGCTGCTCTCCAGCAAGGACGCCGTCGCGGTGGTGGACCAGGTGAACGCGGTCACCGGCCTCGACAACACCCGCTTCCTCTGCGACCTCTACCACCTGGCACGCAACGGCGAGGACCTGCTCTCGGTCATCGACAGATACGCCGACCGGATCGGCCACGTACAGGTGGCCGACGCCCCGGCCCGCAACTTCCCCGGCTCGGGGGAGCTGGACTTCCCGTCCCTGCTGAACCGTCTCGACGAGGTCGGCTACGCGGGGTACGTGGGCCTGGAGTACAAGCCCGGCACCGAGGGCGACCCGTTCGGGTGGCTTCCGCGTGAGCTCCGCACCAGTGCACGGGGCTGACCCACCGACTACATGGGGGTGCGAGGCGGTGCTTGTGCGACTGCGCACGCTGCCGACCATGCACCTCCGCAGTGGGCTGAGCGCGCAGTTCCCCGCGCCCCCAGGTGGTGCATGGTCCCCCGACTTCTTTGACTGACCCTCACTTGTTTTGGAGTAACCAATGAGCAGGATCGCCTTTATCGGCCTCGGGATCATGGGCAGCCCGATGGCTGCCAACCTGGTCAAGGCCGGGCACACGGTCACCGGGTTCAACCTGACCCAGCCGCCCATCGACAAGCTGGTCGCCGACGGCGGCCGCGCCGCCGGCAGCATCGCCGAGGCGGTCGCGGACGCCGAGGTCGTCATCACCATGGTCCCCGCCGACCCGCAGGTCGAGCAGGTCATCCTGGGCGAGGGCGGTGTCCTGGAGAACGCCAAGCCCGGCACCCTGGTCATCGACATGAGCAGCATCACCCCGCAGACCTCCATCAAGGTCGCCGAGGCCGCTGCCGCCAAGGGCGTCCGCACCCTGGACGCCCCGGTCTCCGGTGGCGAGGCCGGTGCGATCGAGGCGGTGCTCTCGATCATGGTCGGCGGCGCCGCCGCCGACTTCGCCGAGGCCAAGCCGCTGTTCGACGTGCTGGGCACCACGGTCATCCACGTCGGCCCGGCCGGCGCCGGACAGACCGTCAAGGCCGCCAACCAGCTGATCGTCGCGGTCAACATCCAGGTCGTGGCCGAGGCCGTGGTGTTCCTGGAGAACGCCGGCGTCGACCTCCCGGCGGCGCTGGACGTCCTCGCGGGCGGCCTGGCCGGCTCCACCGTGCTGAACCGCAAGAAGGCCAACATGGTCGACCGCCAGTTCGCCCCGGGCTTCCGGATCGACCTGCACCACAAGGACATGGGGATCGTCACCGCCGCCGCCCGCGCCGTCGAGGCGCCGCTGCCGGTCGGCTCCCTGGTCGCCCAGCTGGTCGCCTCGGCCCGCGCCAACGGCGACGGCTCGCTGGACCACTCGGCACTGCTGCGCGGCGTCGAGCGCCTCGCCGGACGGAAGGTCAACTGAAATGGCCCGTATGACTGCCGCCCAGGCGGCTGTTGAGATCCTCAAGGCCGAGGGTGTCACCCACATGTTCGGCCTGCCGGGTGCGGCGATCAACCCGTTCTACTCCGCGATGCGGACCAACGGCGGGCTGACCCACATCCTGGCCCGCCATGTCGAGGGCGCTTCGCACATGGCGGAGGGCTACACCCGCGCCAAGGCCGGCAACATCGGCGTCTGCATCGGCACCAGCGGCCCGGCCGGCACCGACATGATCACCGGCCTGTACTCGGCCAGCGCGGACTCCATCCCGATCCTCTGCATCACCGGGCAGGCGCCGGTCTCGAAGCTCCACAAGGAGGACTTCCAGGCCGTCGACATCACCTCGATCGCCAAGCCGCTGACCAAGATGGCGATGACCGTGCTGGAGCCGGCCCAGGTGCCGGGCGCCTTCCAGCAGGCCTTCCACCTGATGCGGTCCGGCCGTCCGGGCCCGGTCCTGCTCGACCTGCCCATCGACGTCCAGATGGCCGAGATCGAGTTCGACATCGAGACCTACCAGCCGCTGCCGGTCTACAAGCCGTCCGCGAGCCGCGCCCAGATCGAGAAGGCGCTGGACCTGCTGCAGGCCTCGGAGAAGCCGCTGATCGTCTCCGGCGGCGGCGTCATCAACGCGGACGCGGCCGAACTGCTGGTCGAGTTCGCCGAGCTGACCGGCGTCCCGGTGGTCCCGACCCTGATGGGCTGGGGCAGCATCCCGGACGACCACGAGCTGACGGCCGGCATGGTCGGCCTGCAGACCTCGCACCGCTACGGCAACGCGACGATGCTGGCCTCGGACTTCGTCCTGGGCATCGGCAACCGCTGGGCGAACCGCCACACCGGCGTCGTCGAGAGCTACACGGCCGGACGCACCTTCGTCCACGTCGACATCGAGCCGACCCAGATCGGGCGCGTCTTCGCCCCCGACTTCGGCATCGTCTCGGACGCCAAGGCCGCTCTGGAGCTGTTCGTCGAGGTGGCGCGCGAGCGCAAGGCGGCCGGGCAGCTCAAGGACCGCAGCGCGTGGGCGGCCAGCTGCCAGGAGCGCAAGGGCGAGCTGCTGCGCAAGACCGACTTCGACAACATCCCGGTCAAGCCGCAGCGGGTGTACCAGGAGATGAACCTGGCCTTCGGCCGGGACACCCGGTACGTCACCACCATCGGCCTCTCCCAGATCCAGGCCGCGCAGATGCTGCACGTCTACGGGCCGCGCAACTGGATCAACGCCGGCCAGGCCGGACCGCTGGGCTGGACCCTGCCGGCCGCGCTGGGTGTCGCCACCGCCGACCCCGAGGGCACGGTCGTCGCGCTCTCCGGCGACTACGACTTCCAGTTCATGATCGAGGAGCTGGCGGTGGGGGCCCAGTTCCAGATCCCCTACATCCACGTCGTGGTCAACAACGCCTACCTCGGCCTGATCCGCCAGGCGCAGCGCAACTTCGACATGGACTACCACGTCCAGCTGTCCTTCGAGAACGTCAACGCTCCCGAGGTCAACGGCTACGGCGTGGACCACGTCAAGGTCGCCGAGGGCCTGGGCTGCAAGGCGATCCGGGTCTTCGACCCGAGCGAGCTGGCCGGCGCGTTCGAGCAGGCCAAGAAGCTGACGGCGGAGTTCAAGGTGCCGGTGATCGTCGAGGTCATCCTGGAGCGCGTCACCAACGTCTCCATGGGCACCGAGATCACCAACGTGAACGAGTTCGAGCCCGTCGCCGAGCGCGCCTCGGACGCGCCCAGCGCGATCCTCAACACCCTGGGCTAGTACACAGCCCCGACAGCTCCTCCCCGCGCCGGTAGATCCATCTCCGGTCGTGCCCGCCGACGCGGGGAGGCCCATGCTTCCTACAGCTTCCTCCCGGCGGTGTGACCCATCCCCATGATGGGAAGATCCGGTCGTGCCCGCACCGCCGGGAGGAGACCCACCCGTATGCAAAGAACGAGGACGGCGACGATGACGCAGCAGCAGGAATCCACCGCTCATGTGGTCATCGCCCCGGACAAGTTCAAGGGCAGCCTGACCGCCGCCCGAGCGGCCGAGCGCATCGCCGCAGGCATCCTGCGCGCCGCGCCCCGCACCGACGTCCGCCTGCTGCCCGTCGCCGATGGAGGGGAGGGCACGGTGCTGGCCGCGCTCGCGGCGGGCTACCGCCGCGTCGCGCTGACGGTCAGCGGTCCCACCGGCGAGCCGGTCGAGGCGGCCATCGCCGTGAACGGCGGGACCGCCGTCGTCGAGGCCGCCCAGGCCAGCGGCCTGACCCTGCTGCCCGGCGGAGTCCCCGCCGCGCTGACGGCAGGCAGCTACGGCACCGGGCAGCTGATCGCCCGTGCGCTGGACCTCGGCTGCACCCGGATCGTCCTCGGCCTCGGCGGCGTCGCCTGCACCGACGGCGGGGCCGGTCTGGCCCAGGCCCTGGGCGCGACGCTGCAGGACGCCGACGGTGCCGATCTGCCCCCTGGCGGCGCCGCCCTCGCCCGGCTGCACCACCTCGACCTCGGACCCGTCGCGGGGACCCTTGCCGGGGTCGAGGTGGTGATCGCCAGCGATGTCGACAACCCGCTGCTCGGCACCCGCGGCGCCCCCGCCGTCTACGGTCCGCAGAAGGGCGCGAGCCCGGCCGACGTGGCCGAGCTGGACGCGGCGCTGGCGCACTGGGCCGACGCGGTCGCCAAGGCGACCGGCACAGACCTGCGTGAAGCCCCCGGCGCCGGCGCGGCCGGCGGCCTGGGTTTCGGCGCGATGGCCCTGTTGGGGGCCACCATGCGGCCCGGTATCGAGCTGCTGCTCGATCTGCTGGGCTTCGACCGGGCGGTGCGGGGAGCCCGTCTGGTCGTGACCGGCGAGGGATGCCTGGATGTGCAGACGCTGCACGGAAAGGCCCCTGCCGGGGTCGCCGCGGCGGCCGCTGGGGCGGGGGTCCCGGTGGTCGCTGTGGCCGGCCGACTCGAACTCGACGCACCCGCCTGGCGCGGTGCAGGTTTCGCCGCCGCCTACGAGCTGGCCGCGCTGGCCGGACCGGACGCGGAGCCGGGCGACAGCATCGCCCGCGCCGCCGAGCTGGCCGAGCTGGCGGGCGAGCAGATCGCTCAACAGTTCCTGGCCTAGTCGGACTCCGATGTGGAGCTTCAAACGTTGACGTTTTGTTGAAGCCGACCGTAGTCTCCCCGTACCGACAGACCGACCCCTTGCCGTACCGACCCCTTGCCGTACCGATCCCGGAGGTTGAGTTGACCCAGGTCTTCCGATCCCGTCGCGCCGTTCTCCCGGAGGGCGAGCAGGCCGCGGACGTGGTCGTCGTCGACGGGAGGATCACCGAGGTCCGCCCCTACGGCGGGGGCGAGGGCGTCGGCGAGCTGGTCGACCTCGGCGACCTGGCGCTGCTGCCGGGCCTGGTCGACAGCCACGTGCACGTGAACGAGCCGGGCCGGACCGAGTGGGAGGGCTTCGCCACCGCCACCCGCGCGGCGGCCGCCGGCGGTGTCACCACCATCGTGGACATGCCGCTCAACTCCATCCCGCCGACCACCACCGTGGCCAACCTCGAGGCCAAGCGGAAGGTCGCGGACGGGCAGACCTTCGTCGACGTCGGCCTGTGGGGCGGCGCGATCCCCGGCAACACCGCCGACCTCGAACCGCTGCACCGGGCCGGGGTGTTCGGCTTCAAGAGCTTCCTCGCCCCCTCCGGGGTGGACGAGTTCCCGCATCTGACGGGCGATCAACTCGAAGAGGCGCTGGCCGAGCAGGCCCGGATCGGCGCGCTGGCGATCATCCACGCCGAGGACCCCGCGGTCCTGGACGCGGCACCCCAGCACCCCGGCCCGCACTACTCCGACTTCCTGGCCTCCCGCCCGGACGACGCCGAGGCCACCGCGGTCAGCGGACTGCTGGCAGCGGCCGAGCGAACCGGCGCTCGGGTGCACATCCTGCACGTCTCCTCGGCCGCCGTGCTGCCGCTACTGCGGCAGGCCCGCGCCGACGGCGTCCGGGTCACCGCCGAGACCTGCCCGCACTACCTCACCCTGGCCGCCGAGCAGGTGCCGGACGGCGACACCGCCTTCAAGTGCTGTCCGCCGATCCGGGACGAGTCCAACCGGGACCTGCTCTGGCAGGCCCTGGCGGACGGGGAGTTCGCGGCCGTGGTGTCCGACCACTCGCCGTCCACCCCTGACCTCAAGCACCTTGCCCGCTACGGCGGCAACGGCGACTTCGCCGCCGCCTGGGGCGGCATCGCCTCGCTCCAGCTCGGCCTGCCGGCCATCTGGACCGAGGCCCGCCGCCGCGGCTTCGCCCTCACCGACGTCGTCCGCTGGATGAGCGCAGGCCCCGCGGCCCTGGTCGGGCTGGACGCCAAGGGGGCCATCGCCCCCGGCAAGGACGCCGACCTGGTCGCCTTCGACCCGGACGCGGCCTTCACCGTCGACCCCGAGGGCCTGCACCACCGCAATCCCGTCACCCCGTACGCAGGCCGCTCGCTGACCGGCGCCGTCCGTACCACCTGGCTTCGCGGCCAGGTCGTGGACGTCGACGCGGACGCCCGTCCGATCGGCCGCATCATCGCCCGAGGAGAAGCATGACCGACAGTCAGCAGCCCGCCGCCTTCACCGAGTTGGTCAACCTCGCGGCCCGGGGTCTGGGCGCGGGCGTGGTGGACGCCAATGACGAGCTGTTCGCCGAGAAGGAGAACCTGATCGTCGCGGCCGCCGCCGAGTTCCGGCCGCACACCTTCGGCCACAAGGGCCAGATCATGGACGGCTGGGAGACCCGCCGCCGCCGCGGCGCCGGCGCCGACCAGCCGCACCCCACCGACGACGACCACGACTGGGCGATCGTCCGCCTCGGCGCGGCCGGCGTGATCCGCGGAGTCATCGTCGACACCGCCCATTTCACCGGCAACTACCCGGAGACCGCTTCCGTCGAGGCCGCCTCGGTACCGGGGCACCCGTCGCCGGCCGAGCTGGCCGCGGCCGAGTGGACCGAGATCGTGCCGCGCACCGCGCTCAAGGGCGACACCGCCCATGAGTTCCCGGTCGACGCCGAGCAGCGGTTCACCCACGTCCGGCTCAACATCTGGCCGGACGGCGGCGTGGCCCGGCTCCGCGTCCACGGCGAGGTCGTCGCCGACCCGCGCGACCTGGACGGGCTGACCTTCGACCTGGCCGCCCAGGAGCACGGCGGCGTGGCCACCGGCGCGTCCGACCGCTACTTCTCCTCCCCGCACAACCTCAACTCCCTGGGCCGCGCGGCGGTCATGGGCGAGGGCTGGGAGACCCGGCGCCGTCGCAACAAGGACAACGACTGGGTCGAGCTGGACCTGGCCGGCACCGGCGAGGTGCTGGCGATCGAGCTGGACACCACCCACTTCGTCGCCAACTGCCCCGGCTGGGCCTCGGTCTCCGGCCGGGACGCCGCGACCGGGGAGTGGTTCGACCTGCTGCCGCGCACCCGGCTGCAGCCCGACACCCGGCACCGCTTCCGGGTCGAGCCGCAGCGCCCGGTCGACGGCGCCCGGCTGAACGTCTTCCCGGACGGCGGGGTGGCCCGGCTGCGCCTCACCGGCCGGCTCACCGAGGCAGGACGCGCCGCGCTGGCGCTGCGCTGGTTCAACCTGGTCCCGGCGACCGAGGCGGACCGGGCCCTGATCGGAGCGGGCCTCACCGAGTCCGAGGCAGCGTCACTCAGCGCCGCCCGCCCGATCGCTGACGCAGCGACAGCCGAGGCCGCGGTGGCAGCGCTGCAGCCCGGCGACACCCCCGACGGCGCGGAGACCTCCCGCCGCCGGGCCGCGATCTGGCGGCTGCTGGGCGTCTGAGACGACGGCCCGCCCAGCAGCTGCCGTCCAAAGCTCCTCCACTCGATCTCACCGAGCCACTACCGAGGTATCCCCATGTCCAAAATCCTGACCACTGAGTCCGGCGCGCCCGTCGCCGACAACCAGAACAGCGCCCAGGCCGGCATCGGCGGCCCGGTCCTGATCCAGGACCAGCAGCTGATCGAGAAGCTGGCCCGGTTCAACCGCGAGCGCATCCCGGAGCGCGTGGTGCACGCCCGCGGCTCCGGCGCCTACGGCTACTTCGAGGTGACCGACGACGTCACCGCTTACACCCGCGCCAACTTCCTGGACACGGTCGGCAAGCGCACCGAGGTCTTCCTGCGCTTCTCCACCGTCGCGGGCAACCTCGGCGCCGGCGACGCGGTCCGGGACCCCCGCGGCTTCGCGCTGAAGTTCTACACCGAGGAGGGCAACTACGACCTCGTCGGCAACAACACCCCGGTGTTCTTCATCAAGGACCCGATCAAGTTCCCCGACTTCATCCACTCCCAGAAGCGCGACCCGTTCACCGGCGTGCAGGAGGCGGACAACGTCTGGGACTACTGGTCCTACTCGCCCGAGTCGCTGCACCAGATCACCTGGCTGTTCGGCGACCGCGGCATCCCGGCGTCCTACCGCCACATGAACGGCTACGGCTCGCACACCTACCAGTGGGTCGCCGCCGACGGCGCCGCCTACTGGGTGAAGTACCACTTCAAGACCAACCAGGGCGTGCGCAGCCTGGACGCCAAGCAGGCCGCCGAGCTGGTCGGCGAGGACGCGGACAGCCACCAGCGGGACCTGCACCAGGCCATCGAGCGCGGGATCTTCCCGTCCTGGACCGTGCATGTGCAGCTGATGCCGGTGGCCGACGCCGCCGACTACCGCTTCAACCCGTTCGACCTCACCAAGGTCTGGCCGCACGCGGACTACCCGCTGCAGAAGATCGGGCGGCTGGTGCTGAACCGCAACCCCGACAACGTCTTCGCCGAGGTCGAGCAGGCGGCGTTCTCGCCGAACAACTTCGTCCCCGGCATCGGCGCCTCGCCCGACAAGATGCTCCAGGGCCGGCTGTTCGCCTACGCGGACGCGCACCGCTACCGCCTGGGCGTCAACCACACCCAGCTCCCGGTCAACGCCCCGAAGGCGACCACCGCGCAGAACTACGGCCGTGACGGCCTTGGCGCGGTCAACGCGGCCGGCCGGGCCAAGAACTACGAGCCCAACTCGTACGACGGCCCGCGCCAGACCGACCAGGCCCTGGCCGCCCCGACCGCGGTGCAGGGCTGGACCGGCACCCACGAGGCCGCGTCGCACGCCAAGGACGACGACTTCTTCCAGGCGGGCGAGCTGTACCGGCTGATGTCGGACGCCGAGCAGGAGCGCCTGATCGCCAACCTGGCCGGCTCGCTCGGCTCGGTCGCCCGCGACGACGTGGTCGAGCGGGTCCTGCCGTTCTTCCACGCGGCCGACTCCGACTACGGCAGGCGTCTGCAGGCCGCCGTCGAGGCGATCCGCAACGCCGACGAGGCCTGACCCGTTCGCGCTGAGGAATGACCAGCGGACCCCGGTGCAGCGTCGCACCGGGGTTCGCTCTTTTGTTCTATTCGGCGATTCGGGTAGCGAAGTGGCTGCGGACGGTGAAGAGTGGTCGCCCGGGGGGACCGTCCGCACGTCTCATTCCGGAGGCTCGCACCGATGCCCGAAGTCAAAGCCCCTTACGCACCTGGAACCCCCTGTTGGGTGGACCTGATGGTCCCGGACCAGCAGGCCGCACTCGACTTCTACCGCGACATCCTCGGCTGGCAGGGTGAGCCCGGGCCCGCCGAGACCGGCGGCTACGCGGTATGTACCTACAAGGGCCTGCCGGTCGCCGGCATCGGCCCGACCATGGACGAGTCCACGCCGACCGTCTGGACCACCTACCTGGCCAGCGCTGACGCCGAGGCCACCGCCGCCGCCGTCGGCAAGGCGGGCGGCACCGTCATGATGCCGCCGATGGACGTGATGACCCTCGGCCGGATGATGGTCGCGGTCGACCCGGCCGGCGCCGTCTTCGGCATCTGGCAGCACAAGGAATTCTTCGGCGCCCAGCTGGTCAACGAGCCCGGCGCGATCGCCTGGAACGAGTGCAACACCCGTGACGCGGAGGCCTCCAGCGCCTTCTACAAGAACGTCTTCGGCCTCGGCGTCGGACCGGTCCCGGGGGCGCCCGAGGGCGCCGGCGGCTACCTGACCATCCAGGTGGACGGCCGCCCGGTCGGCGGCATCAACCCGATGACCGACGCCAACTTCCCGGCCGACGTCCCGTCGCACTGGATGACCTACTTCTGCGTCGACGCCACCGACAGCACCGTCGACGCGGCGGTCAAGCGCGGGGCGAACGTCATGGTGGCGCCGATGGACTCGCCGTTCGGCCGGATGGCCGTGCTGACCGACCCCTGGGGTGCGACCTTCTCGATCATCCAGGACCAGCAGAAGTCGGACTGACGTACGGTCCTTCCCGCTTTCTGTGCAAGCCATGCCCATCAACGGTCATGCTGATTACTCTGATGGGCATGGCGGCACAGAACAGCACGCGTCCGGCCGATGCGGCCCCGTCGTCCGGGGGCCCGCGCGGCCCGGTCGCGCGTGCGCTCCGGCTGCTCGAAGCGGTGGACCGGCATGCGCACGGCAGCACCCCGGCCGAGCTCGCCGACGAGGTCGGCCTGCCGGTCGAGGCGGCCCGGCGAGTGCTGCGGGCCCTGGAACGCGAGGGCTACCTGCAGCGCCTGGACGACGGCGCCTATGTCATCGGCAGCGCACTGGCCCTGCTGGGCGAGGGCAACCGGGAGCTGATGGTCCAGTCCCGGCTGCTGGCCAAACTGTCCTCGCTGCGCGACGAACTCGGCGCCGCCGTCTACTTCAGCCGCTACCAGGACGGCGAGGTCTCCGTCGACGCGGTGGTTGACGGCCCGTCCACCCCGAGCGTCCACGAATGGGTGGACTTCCGGGCCACCGGCCACGCCAGCGCCCTGGGCAAGTGCCTGCTCGGCCAGCTCGACCACGACGGCCGCCGGGACCACTTCTTCCGCCACCCGGCCGCCCGGTTCACCCCCAGCACCGAGGTCGACCAGTCGGTGCTGCTGCATCTGCTGGACCGCCAGCCCGCGACCGTCCCGGTGCTCGACCTCCAGGAGTACGCCCTCGGCACGGTCTGCGCCGCCGTCCCCATCACGGCCGGCGACAGCGTCGGCGCCCTGGGCTTCTCGCTCCCGCTGGACCAGTCCTACCGCCTGCGCGAGACCGCCGAGACGCTGGCGTCCCGCGCTGCCCCGGTCCTGCTGGCGCTGTCGCTCTGATGGGTCGTCACTTCGCAGTCCCCGGCGTACGTTGAGGAGATGACACAGGGACGGGAACTGGCGCTGCTGGCCTGGGACGATCGCATCAGCGGGCTGCAGGGCGGCTCGGAACTGGGCTGCGCCCTGGCCGGCGCGGAGCTGTTGGACCTCCTGGAGTCGGGACGGCTGGGCATCCGGGGCGCCGACCTGGTCGTCCTCGGCCGGACGCTGGAACATCCGGAGACCGGCGACCCCCGGTTCGACCGGGCGATAGCCGTGATCAAGCTCATCCCCGAGCCCAAGGCCGTCCAGGCCTGGATCAAGCGCCATGCTCCGGAACTGCGGGACAGCTACCTGGCCCTGCTGGAGGACGAGGGCACCGTCGGCCCACGGCACGTCCGCCGCCTGGGCCTGCTGCCCACCACCCGCACCGGGCTCACCGACCCGTCCGAACGGGACGCCCTCGTTGCCCGGCTGTCGCTGCTCGCCCCCGAGGACGAGCCGCTCGCAGCGCTGGCCCACCGGGCCGGCCTGACCCCTTTCCTCTTCCCCGGCCCCGAGCACGACGATCTGCGCGAGACCCTCGCCGAGACCACCCGCGGCTGGAGCGAGGCCCTCCCCCCGACCGCCGACCCGGAGGTCCTCGCCGACCCCGCCACGGCCACCCGCACCGTCCTACGCCAAGTCCGCGACGCGGTGGTCCAGTTGCACACCGCGGGGCCCCGCAGGCACGGCGGTTACGAGGCCCTCAACCGCGCGAGCCAGGCCGACCACGACCGGGACTTGGGCCATGCACACGACCTGTACCTCGGGGGCGGGCTCTGACCTCTCGACATCCGAGGCGCCGGGGTGCGATGCTTCGGCGATCATCGGGCGCATTGGGCGGGGAGCAGCTGTGGGCTGGAGGGACGGCGTCGCCGTTCACGGATTGAGGCCGGACGGGACCGCGGAGGAAGTCGGCTTTCGGGATCCGCTGCCGCAGCAGCTCCAGGGATTCCTGTTCGTCCCCCTGGGGGCCTTCGTCGGGATGGCCCTGCAGGGCACGTTCCTGGTGCAGAACCCGGGCACGGTGGCCATGCCGTTCGCCGCGGCGGCGCTCGGAGGATCGATCGGGGCGCTCATCCGATGCCGCAACAGCGTGCGGCTGACGCCGGAAGGGCTTGTCGTCACCAGGTTCGGCAGCGGCAGCTGCTTGGCCTGGTCGCAGATCGAGGGTTTCACCGTTCGCCGTGTCCTCGGCAGCAGGGTCGTTCTGGTGCACCGGGCGGACGGGCGGAAGACCAAGCTGCCCGTTCCGATCGGGGGCTTCCTCGGGGACCGCAACTTCGACCGGAAATACCACACCATCGGCCAGTGGTGGCTGAACCGCCGCTGACCGATGGTGCGTGGGGCGCGCCGTGCTCAGCCCATGTCCTCCAGCCGCTTGCCCTTGGTCTCCTTCACGAACTTGAGCACGAAGGGGATCGAGAGTGCGGCGAAGGCCATGTAGAAGAGGTAGGTGGCGGTCAGGTTCCAGTCCGACAGGCTCGGGAACGTCGCGGTGATCAGCCAGTTGGCCATCCACTGGGCTGCGGCGGCCACGCCGAGCGCGGCGGCGCGGATCTTGTTCGGGAACATCTCACCGAGCATGACCCAGACCACGACGCCCCAGGACATCGCGAAGAAGAACACGAACACGTGCGCCGCGATCAGCGCCACCATGCCCTGTCCGTGCGGCAGCGTCGACCCGCCGTTGAGGTAGGAGAACGCCCAGGCCTCCAGGCCCAGCGAGACCGTCATGCCGATCGAGCCGATCAGTGCCAGCGGTTTGCGGCCGATCCGGTCGACCAGCACGATCGCCACCACCGTGCCGACGATGTTCACGATCGACGTGGTGAACGAGTAGAAGAACGACGAGGCCGGGTCGATGCCGACCGACTGCCACAGCGTCGAGGAGTAGTAGAAGGCCACGTTGATGCCGACCAGCTGCTGGAACACCGACAGCCCGATGCCGATCCAGATGATCTTCTGCAGCCCGAAGGCCCCGCCGAGCAGGTCCTTGAAGGTGGACTTGTGCTCGCTGCGCATCGCCGACTCGATATCGGCGACCCGGGCCCGCAGGTCGATGTCGCCCTCGACCTCGGCGATCACCTGCTTGGCCCGGTCGATCCGGCCGGCGGAGATCAGGAACCGCGGCGACTCGGGGATGGCGAACGACAGCAGGCCGTAGAGCACGGCCGGGACCACCATCACCCCGAGCATGATCTGCCAGGCCTCCAGGCCCAGCAGGTGGCCGCGGTCGTTGCCGTTCGCGGCCTCCAGGATTCCCCAGTTGACCAGCTGCGAGATGGCGATGCCGATCACGATGGCCGCCTGCTGGAACGAGGCCAGCCGTCCGCGGTAGGCCGGCGGAGCGACCTCGGCGATGTACGCCGGGCCGATCACCGAGGCCATGCCGATGCCTATGCCACCGAGGGTGCGCCACAGCACCAGGTCCCACACGGCGAAGGACAGCGCGGAGCCGACCGCGCTGACGGTGAACAGCACGGCCGCGATCTGCATGACCCGGATCCGCCCGATCCGGTCGGCGATCCGCCCGGCCAGCGCCGCCCCGATCGCGCTGCCGATCAGCGCGACGGCGACGACCTGGGCCAGCTCGGCCGACCCGATGTGGTACTTGCTGTGGATCGCGCCGCCTGCGCCGTTGATGACGGAGCTGTCGTACCCGAAGAGGAACCCGCCCATGGCAGCGGCGGCCGTGATGAAGATGACGTGGCCCAGGTTGTCACCCGCGGTGCGGGCCGTCCTGGACAGGGTGGTGCTGGTCACGTGGAGCTCCTTGGCGCACAGCATCCTTGCCGTGCTTGAAGGCATTGGTCAACGAACGAAGACTATGCCTTCAAGCAGTGAAGTCAAAGTGGCGTAAAAGTGGCCGATGAATACCCACGTCACGTCATGTGTTGAATGAAAGCTACATGCAACCAGCGGCCTCGGCCGCCGTCACCGTCTGCTCCAGCAGGACCGCGATCGTCATCGGCCCGACGCCGCCCGGGACCGGGGTGACCAGGCTCGCCCGTTCCATCGCCCCGGCGAAGTCGACGTCGCCGACGTTGCCGGGGTTGTAGCCGGCGTCGACGACGACCGCGCCGGGCTTGATGTCGCGGCCCTTGATGAACTCGGGGCGGCCGACCGCCGCGACCAGGATGTCGGCGGCGGCGAGGTGGGAGGCGAGGTCGACGGTCCGGGAGTGGCAGTAGGTGACCGTGGCGTCGCGGGCCAGCAGCAGCATGCCCATCGGCTTGCCGAGGATCGGGCTGCGGCCGACCACGACGGCCTGGCGGCCCGTCAGTTCGACGTTGTGGGCGTCGAGCAGCCGCATGATGCCGCCCGGGGTGCAGGAGGCGAAGCCGGGTTCGCCGAAGGCCATCGCGGCGAAGGAGTGCATGGTGACGCCGTCGACGTCCTTGGCCGGGTCGATGGCCTCGAACGCGGCCCGCTCGTCGATGTGGGCGGGGACCGGGTGCTGCAGCAGGATGCCGTGCACGGTCGGGTCCTCGGACAGCGCCCGTACCGCGGCGACCAGTTCGGCCGTGGTGGTGGCCGCGGGCAGGCGGACCAGCCGGGAGTCGATGCCGGCCTTGGCGGCGCGGTTGCGCTTCATGGTGACGTAGGTGACCGAGGCCGGGTCGTCGCCGACCAGAACGGTGGCGAGGCCGGGGCGGACGCCGGTCCGCTCCACCAGGGCCTCGGCCCGGCGCGCGACGTCTGCGACGATCTCGGCGGCGAGGGCGGTACCGGACATGAGCTGTGCGGACCTGGGCTGTGCGGGCGTGGGCTGTGCGGACATGGGCTGTTCCCGGGCTGGAAGGGGGTGCCCAGGCGCGCGGCTTCGCTCTGAAGGCGGGTCGCTCCCCGGTGGTGGTCCACCCAAGCGCCAGTCACGCCCGCAGGGGCAGCCTACGTCACCCGCTCCGGGTTCAGGCGATCCGCCGGGGGCGCTCCCGTTCGCGCAGGGGGTGGTCGTGGTGGATCGGGCCGGTGTGGCTGCTGAGCGGGAGGCAGGTGCCGCCGCGGCGGTGGGCGACGATCTCGGCGGCGACCGCGACGGCGGTCTCCTCCGGGGTGCGCGCGCCCAGGTCCAGGCCGATGGGGGAGCGAAGCCGGGAAAGCTCCAGCTCGGTCAGGCCGACCTCGCGCAGCCGGTCCAGGCGCTCGAAGTGGGTGCGGCGCGAACCCATCGCGCCGACGAAGCCCAGCGGCAGCCGCAGCGCGCGCTCCAGCAGCGGGATGTCGAACTTGGCGTCGTGGGTCAGCACGCACAGCGCGGTGCGGCCGTCCACCCGTCCCGCGGCGACCTCGGCGTCCAGGTAGCGGTGCGGCCAGTCGACCACGACCGCGTCGGCGGTGGGGAAGCGGCGCTCGGTGGCGAAGACCGGGCGGGCGTCGCAGACGGTGACGTGGTAGCCGAGGAAGCCGCCGATCCTGGCGACTGCGGCGGCGAAGTCGATGGCACCGAAGACGATCATCCGGGGGGCGGGGACGTGCGACTCGACGAAGAAGGTGACGGTCGCCTCGGCGTCGGTGTCGGTCTCCGCTGAGGTGGCGTCGGGGGTGCACGGGCGGCCGTCCAGGGCCAGGGTGAACTGCCCGCTGCGACCGGCGTCCAGCATGGCCCGGCCGTGGGTGGCGGCGGCCTGCTCCAGCTCGGGGTGGTCGGGCAGGGTGCCGTAGTGGGCGTCGCCGGTGACGGCCAGCGCGGAGCCGATCAGCGCGGCCGGTCCGGCGATGCCGCGGACCAGGGCGACCGGGGTGCCGGCGTGGACGTGGGACAAGGCCGTGTCCAGGCCGTCCGAGACGCCGGGGACGACCGGCTGGACGAAGACGTCGATGACGCCGCCGCAGGTCAGCCCGACCGCGAAGGCGTCCTCGTCCGAGAAGCCGAAGCGGTGCAGCTCCGGCTTCCCGGACTCCAGTGCCGACTGGCACAGCTCGTAGACCGCCCCCTCCACGCATCCCCCCGAGACGCTGCCGACGGCCTCGCCGTCGCTGTCCACGGCCAGCGCCGCTCCGGGATCGCGCGGTGCGCTCCCGGAGACGGACACCACACTGGCCACGGCGAAGGAGCGACCCGCTGCGTGCCAGGCGTTCAGCTGCTCGGCGATGTCCTGCATGGGTGGCTCCTTCGAACGTGGAGGGGACGGGAGGGGGCGGGGGTGGAGCGGCTAGTGGATGCCGAGCCAGTCCTTCAGCGGGTGCAGCGAGAAGAAGACGACGAACACCAGCGAGAGCGCCCACATCAGCAGGCCCGGCTCGCGCCACTTGCCCGCGCCGGCCTTGATGACGACGTAGGAGATGACGCCCGCGCCGACGCCCGCGGTGATCGAGTAGGTGAACGGCATCAGGGCGATGGTGAGGAAGGCCGGGACGGCCACCTCGCGGTCGCCCCAGTCGATGTGGCGGGGC
>NZ_BBPM01000007.1:146646-203647 GCF_000787775.1 Streptacidiphilus carbonis
GCATCAGGGCGATGGTGAGGAAGGCCGGGACGGCCACCTCGCGGTCGCCCCAGTCGATGTGGCGGGCCTGGCTGAGCATCATCGAGCCGATGACCACCAGGGCCGCCGCGGCGACCTGGCCGGGGACCATCCCGGCCAGCGGGGTGAAGAAGAGCATCGCCGCGAAGACGGTGCCGGTGATCACGCTGGCGAAGCCGGTCCTGGCGCCGTCGCCGACACCGGTGGCCGACTCGATGAAGACGGTCTGGCCGGAGGCGCCCGCGACGCCGCCGATCATGCCGCCGGCGCCGTCCACCAGCAGGGCCTTGGACAGGCCCGGCATCCGGCCCTGCTTGTCGGCCAGTCCGGCCTCGTTGCCGATGCCGATGATGGTGGCCATGGCGTCGAAGAAGCCGGCCAGGACCAGGGTGAAGACCGCGAAGCCGGCGCTCAGCGCGCCCATGCTGTGCGCGCCGAAGGCGCCGAATACGTCGATGTGGCCGAAGAGCCCGAAGTTCGGTGCGGAGACCGGGTTGCCGGGCCACTTGGGCACGGACAGGCCCCAGGTGCTGGCGGGCAGGTTCAGCGCCGCCTGCAGGATCAGCGAGAGCACGGTGCCGATGGCGATGCCGATCAGGATCGCGCCGCGGACCTTGCGGACCTGGAGCACGAAGATCGACAGCAGCGTGATGGCGAAGATCAGCACCGGCCAGCCGGAGAGGTTGCCGATGGCGCCCAGCTGGACCGGGGTGTCGGAGTGCGCCGAGTCCGGGACCCGGCTCACGAAACCGGCGTTGACCAGGCCGATCAGGGCGATGAACAGTCCGATGCCGATGGTGATCGCGTGCTTGATCGCCAGCGGGATGCCGTTCATGATCATCTCTCGGAGGCCGGAGACGACCATGATCACGATCAGCAGGCCGTAGATCACGCAGAGACCCATCGCCTGCGGCCAGGTGACATGGGGGGCCATGACCGCGGCGAGGGTGTTGGAGACGCTGAGACCGGCGGCCGCCGCGAGCGGGGCGTTGCCGACCACGCCGAGCAGGATGGTGGTGACCGCGGCCGCCAGGGCGGTGGCGGTGGTGACCTGAGCGTGGTTCAGATGGCCGCCGTTGACGTCCGCGACCGAGAGGATGAGCGGATTCAGCAGCAGGATGTAGGCCATCGCCATGAAGGTGGTGAGGCCGCCGCGGATCTCGTTGCCGATGGACGAGCCACGGGCACTGATCTTGAAGTAGGCGTCCAGCGCACTCTTCGGCGCCGGGCTTGCCGGGGACGCGTCCGCGTCGTGCTCGGCAGAGACTCTGGATTCCGTGGGGATCTGGGTCACGGGTTCCACTCCCAAGGTTCATAGGGGGTTGGGGTGGGGCTCGCGGCCGGCCTGGTGGCCCGTCTGGTGGGGGAACAGGGGACGGTGCGGCTCGCACTTGGTGCTTTCGCTGTCCGGCCGTACTGCTCCGGCGAGAGCGGTGTACGGGCGGTGATGCTGATCCGGTCGTGCGCGGGGCGCTGCGCGGGGTGGTGCGCAGCGTGGTGGTGCAGGTGGTGCAGGTGGTGCAGGTGGTGCAGGTGGTGCAGGTGGTGCGCTGGGTGGTGCAACCCCGGGGCGGGGCTGTGGGAAGACAGGACGACCGCCCCGGGGAGGTTCATGTGATGGCTCCTCAGGTCCCGGTGATGTGCTCGGGACGGACCGGCACCCGGTTCAGGGCCAGGCCGGTCGCGGCGCGGATGGCCGAGACGATTGCCGGGGTGGAGGAGAGGGTGGGGGCCTCGCCGACGCCGCGCAGCCCGTACGGGGCGTTGGGGTCGGCCAGCTCCAGGATCTCCACCGGCTGCGGCGGGGTGTCCAGGATGGTGGGGATCAGGTAGTCGGTGAAGGAGGGGTTGCGCACCTTCCCGTCCCTGGTGATGATCTCCTCCATCACGGCCAGGCCGAGGCCCTGGGTGGAGCCGCCCTGGATCTGCCCGATCACCGACAGCGGGTTCAGCGCCTTGCCGACGTCCTGCGCCGCGGCCAGCTCGACCACCTTCACCAGGCCCAGTTCCACGTCCACGTCCACCACCGCGCGGTGTGCGCAGAAGGTGTACTGGACGTGGCCGAAGCCCTGCCCGGTCTCCTTGTCGAAGGGGACGGTGGGCCGGTGGTGGTGCTCGCGGGTCAGGTCGATCGCCTGGTCGCCGAGCAGGTCCACCATGGAGATCAGCACGCCGGCCGAGGCGGAGACGACCTTGCCGCCGATCAGCGAGAGGTCGTTGTAGGTCCAGCCGTAGCGCGAACGCCCCAGGTTGAACAGCTCGTTGCGGACCGCCTCGGCGGCTAGTTTCACCGCGCCGCCGGTCATGTAGGTCTGCCGGGAGGCGGAGGTGGAGCCCGCCGAGCCGACCTCGGTGTTGGCCGGGTGGATGGTGACCCGCTCCACGCCCAGCTCGGTGCGGGCGATCTGGCCGTGCACGGTGACGCCGCCCTGGCCGACCTCGGCCATCGCGGTGTGCACCATGGCGACCGGCTCGCCGCCGATGACCTCCAGCCGGACCCGGGCGGTGGAGTAGTCGTCGAAGCCCTCGGAGAAGCCGACGTTCTTCAGCCCCACCGCGTAGCCGACGCCGCGGACGATGCCCTCGCCGTGCGAGGTGTTCGACAGCGCGCCGGGCAGCTCGCGGATGTCCAGGTGGGTCGTGTCCAGGGCCGGCGGCAGCGGCAGGTCCTTGACCTTCTGCAGCAGCTCGGCGACGGGCGCCGGGGCGTCGATGACCTGGCCGGTGGGCAGGTGCGAGCCCTGCGAGACGGCGTTCAGCTGGCGCAGCTCCACCGGGTCCATCCCCAGCTTCGCGGCCAGCCTGTCCAGCTGGGTCTCGTAGGCGAAGCAGGCCTGCACCGCGCCGAAGCCGCGCATCGCGCCGCAGGACGGGTTGTTGCTGTAGAGGGCGATGGCCAGCACGTTGACGTTGGGGATCTCGTACGGTCCCACGCTCAGCGAGGAGGCGTTGCCGACCACGGCCGGGGAGGCGGAGGCGTAGGCGCCGCCGTCCAGCACGATCCGGGCGTCCATGTAGACGAGCTTGCCGTCGCGGGTGGCGCCGTGCTCGTAGCGCATCTTCGCCGGGTGGCGGTGGACGTGCCCGAAGAAGGACTCCTCGCGGGAGTACACGATCTTGACTGGCTTGCCGGTGCGCTGCGCCAGCAGGCAGGCGTGGATCTGCATGGACAGGTCCTCGCGGCCGCCGAAGGCGCCGCCGACGCCGGCCAGGGTGAGCCGGACCTTGTTCTCGGGGAGCCCGAGCACCGGTGCGACCTGCTCGCGGTCCACGTGCAGCCACTGGGTGGCGATGTAGAGGTCGATGCCGCCGTCCTCGGCGGGCACCGCCAGGCCGGACTCCGGGCCGAGGAAGGCCTGGTCCTGCATGCCGACCTCGTACTCGCCGACGACCACGACATCGGCCATCGCCCGCACGTCCTCGTTCACGCCGAGGCCGGAGACGACCTTCTGCGAGTGCACGATGTTGCCGGAGGCGTGGCCGCGGTACTCGTGCGGCTCGTGGACGTAGCCGTGGGTCTCCGGGTCCAGGCACTGCTCCTCGGTGGTGATCGGGGGCAGCACCTCGTACTCGACCTTGATCTTCGCCAGCGCGCGGCGCGCGGTCTCCGGGTGGTCGGCGGCGACGATGGCCACCGCCTCGCCGTGGTAGCGGACCTTGCCGAAGGCCAGCGCGGGCTGGTCCTGGATCTCCAGGCCGTAGTACTTGGATCCGGGGATGTCCTCGTGGGTCAGCACCGCGTAGACGCCGGGCTGGGTCAGCGCCTCGGTGGTGTCGATGGAGAGGATCTTCGCGTGGGAGTGCGGCGAGCGCAGCGCCATCCCCCACAGCATGTCCTCGTGCCACAGGTCGGACGAGTAGGCGAACTCGCCCTTGACCTTCAGCGTCCCGTCCGGGCGCAGCGGGGAGCCGCCGATGCCGTCCGGGTGGGCGGTGGTGATCTCCTGGAGGTTCTTCTCGCCGCGGATCGTGCGCGTGGAGGAGTTGCGGGCACTCACTGGGACACCTCCGAGGCGTCGCTGCACTTGCGGGCGGAGGCGAGGCGGACGGCGTCCATGATCTTCTCGTAGCCGGTGCACCGGCAGAGGTTGCCGGACAGGGCCTCGCGGATGTCGCTGTCGCTGGGCTGCGGCTCGCGCTCCAGCAGGTCGTGGGTCTGCACCAGCAGCCCGGGGGTGCAGAAGCCGCACTGGACGGCGCCGGCGTCGATGAACGCCTGCTGCACCGGGTCCAGCCCGCTCTCGTCGTCGGCCAGGCCCTCGACGGTGCGGACCTCGCGGTCCTGCACCTGGCCGGCCGCCACCAGGCAGCTGCAGACCGGCGCGCCGTCCAGGTAGACCGTGCAGGAGCCGCACTCGCCCTGCTCGCAGGCGTTCTTGGAACCCGGCAGGCCCAGCCGCTCGCGCAGCATGAACAGCAGGCTCTCGCCCTCCCAGACATCGTCTGCCTCGACCGGACGGCCGTTGGCGTTGAAGGTCACCCTCATGCTGCTGCGCTCCTCAGGGACTGCGTGTACTCGTTCCAGGTCCAGGTCAGGGTGCGCCGGGCCATCACCGCGAGGGCGTGGCGGCGGTAGGCCGCGCTGCCGCGCACGTCGTCGATGGGGGAGGCGGCGGCGGAGACCAGTTCGCCGAAGCGCTGGACGGCGGCCGGGCCGATCAGGCCGCCGCTCTCCCACAGGCCGCGCGAGGCGAGCTCGTCCGCGAGGAACTGCTCGGCCTCGGCGGCGCGGCGCGGGGTGGGCGCGGCGGAGCCGATGCCGGTGCCGACCGTGCCGTTCTTGGGGTGCAGCGCGAAGCCGAACGCGCAGACCGCGATGACCATGGCGTTGCGGGTGCCGATCTTGGAGAACTGCTGCGGTCCGTCGGCGACCGGGATCCGGATCGCCCGGATCAGCTCGTCCGGCTCCAGGCTGTTGCGCTTGACCCCGACGTAGAAGTCGTCGATCGCGATCAGCCGGGTACCGCGCACCGACTCGGCCTCGACGAAGACGTCCTTGCCGGCCGCCAGCAGGGCGGGGTGGGCGTCACCGGCGGGGGAGGCCCCGCCCAGGTTGCCGCCCACGCTGCCCCGGTTGCGGATCTGCGGGGAGCCGACCGTGTTGCCCGCGATGGACAGGCCCTGCAGCGGCCCGGACAGCTCCTTGGTGATCCTGGCGTAGGGCACGGCGGAGCCGAGCCGGATCACCTCGCCCTCCTGGCCCTCGTAGGTCCCCGACTCCCACGTGGTGAGCTCGGTGATGCGGTTCAGGTCGAGCAGGGCGCCGGGGCGGTGGCGGTCGAAGTTGAGCTCGACCATCACATCGGTGCCGCCGGAGATCGGCAGCGCGGACGGGTTCTCGGCCTTCGCCGCGAGTGCCTCGTCCCAGGTGGCGGGCCGCAGGAACTCCATGCGGTGACTCCTTCGTCAGACGTGCGGTGTGTCGTGCTGTGGGGGGTCCACCGGGGGGTGGGCTTTCGGCTGCGTTGCCGTGATGCGGGGTTGTGAGCAGTACACAAGCGTCAAGGGGTGTGTCGGCAGTCACTGATGGCATGAAGCCCCCGGTACGGACCCACCGGAAGCGCTGTACTTTTCTCCAACGCCTCGCCGGCTGTTCACGCGGACGTCACCGGCAGGACCCGTGCGGGAATTGGGGAGCTGGGCTGCCACCCCGAGGCGTAGTGTCTGGCGGATGAGCAACCCCTTCCTGAGCCCCAGCACGCTGCCGTTCGAGCTGCCGCCCTTCACGGAGATCCGCGAGGAGCACTACCTGCCCGCGTTCGAGGCGGGCATGGCCGAGCAGCTCGCCGAGGTCGCCGCCATCGCCGGCAGCCCCGAGCCGCCGACCTTCGAGAACACCATCGAGGCTCTGGAGCGCTCAGGCGCGGTGCTGAACCGGGTGTCGCTGGCCTTTTTCAACGTCACCTCCTCCGACACCAGCCCCGTCCTGCAGGCGGTGGACGCGGAGACCAGCCCCCGGCTGGCCGCGCACAGCGACGCGATCAACCTGGACCAGGCCCTCTTCGCCCGGATCGACGCGCTCTACCAGCAGCGCGCCGAGCTGCGGCTCGACCCGGAGTCGGAGCACGTCCTGGAGCGCTACCACGCCCGCTTCGTCCGGGCCGGGGCCCGGCTCGGGGAGGCCGAGCGGAACCGGCTGAAGGAGATCAACGCCGAACTGGCCTCCGCGCAGACCGCCTTCGAGCAGAACGTCTTCGCCGACACCCGGGCTGCGGCGCTGGTCCTGGACACCGCCGATGAGCTGGCCGGACTCCCCGCGAGCGCGATCGCGGCGGCCGCCGAGAACGGGACGGCGCTGGGGCACGACGGCAAGTACGTGCTCAGCCTGAAGAGTTACAGCAACCAGCCCGAGCTGGAGTCCTTGGACGATCCCACCGTCCGGCGCCGGCTGCTGGCCGCCTCGCTGGGACGCGGAGCCGCGTCCAACCCCGCGCTGATCCGCCGGATGGTGGTGCTCCGGGCCGAGCGCGCCGCGCTGCTGGGCTTCGAGAGCCACGCCGACTACGTGGTCAGGGACCAGACCGCGGGCACGGTGGAGGCGGTCGAGTCCATGCTGACCGGACTGGTCGGCCCGGCCGTCGCCAACGCCCGTCGGGAGGCCGAGGCACTGGCGGCCGAGGCCGGGGTTGAGCAGATCGAGGCCGCCGACTGGAAGTACTGGTCCGAGAAGGTCCGCAAGGCCCGCTACCAGGTCGACGCCTCGGTGATGCGGCCCTACCTGGAGCTGGAGTCGGTGATCCGCAACGGCGCGTTCTTCGCCGCCGAGCAGGTCTACGGGATCACCTTCACCGAGCGCACCGACCTGGCCGGCTACCACCCGGAGGCCCGGGTCTTCGAGGTGACGGACGCCGACGGCAGCCCGATCGGCCTGTTCATCGGCGACTGGTTCGCCCGTGAGTCCAAGCGCGGCGGCGCCTGGATGAACGAGCTGGTGACCCAGTCGCACCTGCTGGACCGGCGGCCGGTGGTGGTCAACAACCTCAACATCGTCAAGCCGCCGGCGGGCGAGCCCGCGCTGCTCAGCTGGGACGAGGTCACCACGCTGTTCCACGAGTTCGGCCACGCGCTGCACGGGCTGCTCTCCGACGTGCGCTACCCGCTGGTGGCCGGGACGGAGGTGGCCAGGGACTTCGTCGAGTACCCCTCGCAGGTGAACGAGATGTGGGCCGAGTGGCCGCTGGTGCTCGACAACTTCGCCAGGCACCACGTCACCGGGGAGGCCATGCCGGCCGGTCTGGTCGAGCGGATGAAGCAGGCCGAGGCCTTCGGTGAGGGGTTCCGCACGGTGGAGTACCTGGCCGCGGCGCTGCTCGACTGGGCGTGGCACACGGTCCCCGCCGAGGAGGCTCCGCACGGGACCGCGGCCGCGGTGGAGGCGTTCGAGCGGGCGGCGTTGGAGCGGTACGGGGTGGCCATGCCGGAGATCCCGGTGCGGTACCGCAGCGGCTACTTCGCGCACATCTTCTCCGGCGAGTGGTACGCGGCCGGGTACTACGGCTACATCTGGTCGGAGGTGCTGGACGCGGACACGGTGGAGTGGTTCAAGGAGAACGGGAAGACCATCCGGGAGAGCGGGGAGATCTTCCGCCGGGAGCTGCTGTCGGTGGGCGGGAGCAAGGACGCGCTGGCCGCGTTCGCGGCGTTCCGGGGGCGGGGGCCGGAGGTGGAGCCGTTGCTGGTTCGGCGGGGGCTCGCCAGGTGACCGAGCCGTGACCGGGTGATCCTTGGGGGGTGGTTGATGTTCGCGCACGCTTTTCAGCAGGCACAGCCCCGCGCCCCTATCGGGGCGCTGGGGTTGCTGCCCGGAGGGTTGGGTCGGGTAACGTGCGCGGTTGCCACAAAACGTCAACCTGCAACCTGGAGGTACCGCCGTGCGGATCGGAGCACTGCTCGCGCCTGCCGCGCCGCGGTTGCGGCTGCTGGCGGGGCGGGAGGAGCTGGACCGGGTGGTCTCCGGGGTGATGACCACCGATCTGCACGATCCCGGGCGGTACCTGCAGGGCGGGGAGCTGGTGCTCACCGGGATGCTGTGGCGCACCGGCGCCGAGGACTCGGAGCGGTTCGTCCGGGGCCTCGCCGCCGCCGGCGCGGTCGGTCTGGCGGCGGGCGAGGCCGAGGTCGGGCCGGTGCCCGAGGACCTGGTCGCGGCCTGCGAGCGGCATCGGATGCCGCTGTTCGCGGTGCCCGAGGACGTGGCCTTCGCGCAGCTCACCGAATACGTGGTGCGCCAGGTGTCGGCGGACCGGGCCGCCGACCTGTCGGCGCTGGTGGACCGGCACCGGGCGCTGGTCTCCGCCAGCGGCGGGGCCGGTCTTGACGCGGTGCTGGAGCTGCTCGGCGGCGACCTGGACCTGGACTGCTGGGTGCTCACCCCCAGCGGCCGGGTGGTCGCCGGACCACCCGAGCGGCTCAACGACGCCGAACGGGACCAACTGGCCCGGGCGCACCTGGACGGCCAGCGCCGCCGCCCCGGCCCGTCGGTCCGGGCCAGGGTCGGCAACCGGCAGTTCTCGCTGCTGCCGGTGGCCGGGGAGGGCACCGGGCTGCTGGCGCAGTGGCTGCTGGCGGTCGAGGGCGATGTCACCGAGTGGACGCCCAAGCGGCAGCAGCTCGCCGAGAACCTGGCCAGGCTGGCCGGGGCCGAGCGGGAGCGCCGGGACGAGAGCCGCAGGCTGCGGATCCGGCTGGCCGACGAGGTGATCACGCTGCTGCAGCGGGACGCGCCGCCGGAGGAGCTCGGCCGGGCCCTGGAGGCCTCGCTGGCGATGGCGCAGAGCGCCGGTGGGAGCGCGGCCCCGGAGCACTGGGTGGTGGTCTCCGCCGAGGGCCACGGCCTGCCCGAGGGTGCCGCCAGGGCCGCCCTGGTGGAGGCGCTGACCGGCGCCGACGACCGGGCGCTGATCGGCGGCGGCGGGACCGGGGCGATCGTGCTGGTCCCCGAGCCGTCCGGCGGCGCGTCCTTGGCGGAGCGGCTGCGGGGGCTGTTGGGGCCGCTGGAGGCCGGGCTGGGCGCGGACGGACGGCTGACCCTGGGGGCCAGCGCCCCGGCCGCCTCGACCGGCGGGCTGCGCGGCGCGCTGGAGGAGGCCCGGCACGCCCGCCGGATCGCGGCCTCCCGGGTCGGCCGGATCTGCGTCAGCGGCCCGGAGGAGCTGGCCTCGCACGTGCTGCTGCTCGCCGCCGTCCCCGACGAGGTGCGGCGGGCCTTCCGCAGCAGGCTGCTGGACAAGGTCATCGGCTACGACCTGGAGCACCAGGCGGACCTGGTCCGCACCCTGGGCGCCTTCCTGCGCTACGACGGCTCCTGGACCCGCTGCGCCGCCGCGCTGCACGTGCACGTCAACACGCTGCGGTACCGGATCGGACGTATCGAGGAGCTGACCGGGCGGGACCTGTCCAAGCTGGAGGACCGGGTGGACTTCTACCTGGCCCTGGAACTCTCCTGAGCTCTCCTGACCGTTCGGGACATTTCGCCTGACGCCCAGTCACCCGGGCGGGCGAACGCGGACGGCGGCCGACCGTCCGGCACCGCAGACTGGGGCCATGCGCCGTCCCCTGCCGTTCGCCGCCGCGCTGGCCGCGGCCCTGCTGCTGTCCGGCTGCAGCAGCACCGGCGGGCTGCGCGCCGAGGAGGCCGCCCGCTCCTCGGCCGCGGCCGGGGGCGGATCCGGGGTCGGCACCCCGCGCTGGACCTTCGCCATGGTCACCCACGCCGGCAGCGGCGACTCCTTCTGGGACACCGTCCGCAAGGGCTCCGAACAGGCCGCCGCCAAGGACAACATCACCTTCGTCTACTCCAACGACGCCAACACCGCCAACCAGGTGCAGTTGGTTCAGGCCGCCGTCGACCAGAAGGTGGACGGGCTGATCGTCACCCTGGCCAAGGGCGATGCGATGAAGGACGTGCTGGCGCGGGCCGAGGCGGCCGGGATCCCGGTGATCAGCATCAACTCGGGCGAGCAGTACGCGGCGAAGTTCGGCGCGCTCACCCATGTCGGCCAGGACGAGTCCACGGCAGGGAAGGCCGCCGGGGCCGAGCTGAGGCAGCGCGGGCGCAAGAACGTGCTGTGCGTCATCCACGAGCAGGGCAACGTCGGCCAGGAGCAGCGCTGCAACGGCGCCAAGGCGGACTTCGGCGGCCCGCTGCAGGTGCTCTACGTCAACGGCACCGACCTCCCCGACGCCAAGGCGGCGATCGCCGCCAAGCTGCAGGCTGACCCGTCGGTGGACACCGTGCTGACGCTGAGCGCGCCGCTGGCCGCCACCGCGCTGCAGGCGGTCACCGAGGCGGGCCGGGCGGGCGGCAGCACCGAGACCGACACCTTCGACCTCAGCAGCCAGGTGGTCGCCGGGCTGCAGGCCGGGACGGTCGGATTCGCCGTCGACCAGCAGCCCTATCTGCAGGGCTACGAGGGCGTGGACCTGCTCTGGCTCTACAAGTACAACCTCAATGTGCTGGGCGGCGGCAGCCCGGTGGCGACCGGACCGCAGATCCTCACCCGGAAGGACGCGCCCGCGCTGGCCCAGTACGTGGCCAGGGGCACCCGGTGACCGGCCCCGACCTGCTGGCGGCGGGGGAGGACGAGCGGCTGGCGCCGCGCTCCGGGGTGCGCCGGCTGATGGGGCGTCCGGAGCTGGGGGCGCTGGTCGGGGCGGCGGCGGTGTTCCTCTTCTTCGCCGTCGTCACCAGCACCTTCATCACCGCCGGGGCGCTGGGCACGGTGCTCTACTCGGCCTCCACCATCGGCATCATGGCGGTGCCGGTGGCGCTGCTGATGATCGGCGGCGAGTTCGACCTGTCGGCCGGGGTGCTGGTGACCACCGCGGCGCTGGCCTCGTCCATGGTCTCGTACCAGTTCACCGCGGTGACCTGGGTCGGGGTGGCGGTCTCGCTGCTGGTCACCCTGGGCATCGGGCTGTTCAACGGCTGGGTGCTCACCCGGACCCGGCTGCCCAGCTTCATCGTCACCCTGGGCACCTTCCTGATGCTGACCGGCGCCAACCTGGGGGTGACCAAGCTGGTGGACGGCACGGTGGCGACCAAGTCCATCGCCGACATGCAGGGCTACCGCTCCTGTGCCTGGCTGTTCGCCGGCTCGTTCACCGTCGGCGGGCTGACCGTGCGGGCGACCGTGTGGTGGTGGCTGGGGCTGGTCCTGGCGGCCAGTTGGATCCTGCTGCGCACCCGGTTCGGCAACTGGATCTTCGCCGTCGGCGGGGACGCCGACGCGGCGCGCGCGGTGGGGGTGCCGGTCGGGCGGACCAGGATCGCGCTGTACCTGGGGGTGGGGCTGTGCGCCTGGATCCTGGGCCAGCACCTGCTGTTCTCCTTCGACACGGTGCAGTCGGGGGAGGGCGTCGGCAATGAGCTGATCTACATCGTCGCGGCCGTCATCGGCGGCTGCCTGATCACCGGCGGCTACGGCTCGGCGGCCGGCTCGGCGCTGGGCGCGGCGATCTTCGGGATGACCAGCAAGGGCATCGTCTACGCCCAGTGGGACCCGGACTGGTTCAAGTTCTTCCTGGGCGCGATGCTGCTGCTGGCCACCCTGCTCAACTCCTGGGTGCGGCGCCGGGCGGAGCGCGGATGACCGGCCCGACGCAGGCGGACGCGGTACAGGCCGACCCGGCGCCGGCCGCCCCGCTGCTGGAGCTCACCGGGATCGGCAAGAACTACGGCCATGTGCTGGCGCTGCGCGACGTGGACCTGGTGGTCGAGGCGGGGGCGATCAGCTGCGTGCTGGGCGACAACGGCGCCGGCAAGTCCACCCTGATCAAGGTGGTCGCCGGGCTGCACCCGCACGACGCCGGCTCGTACCGGATCTCCGGCGAGGAGGTCAGGCTCTCCTCGCCGCGGCAGGCGCTGGACCGGGGCATCGCCACCGTCTACCAGGACCTGGCCGTGGTGCCGCTGATGCCGGTCTGGCGCAACTTCTTCCTCGGCTCGGAGCTGCAGCGCGGCCGGGGGGCGACCGCCAGGCTGGACGTCCCGGCGATGCGCGCCACCGCCCGGGAGGCGCTGCTGCGGATGGGCATCGACCTGCGCGACGTCGACCAGCCCATCGGCACCCTGTCCGGCGGCGAGCGGCAGTGCACCGCCATCGCCCGCGCCGTCCACTTCGGGGCGAAAGTGCTGGTCCTGGACGAGCCCACGGCCGCGCTGGGGGTCAAGCAGTCCGGGGTGGTGCTCAAATACGTCGCCTCCGCCCGGGATCAGGGGCTGGGCGTGGTGCTGATCACCCACAACCCGCACCATGCCCACCTCGTCGGAGACCGTTTCCTGCTGCTGAAGAGGGGCAGGACAGCAGGGAGCCACACCAGGGCGGAGATCACCCTGGAGCAGCTGACGGCCGAGATGGCCGGAGGCTCCGAACTCGCCGAACTCAGCCATGAGCTGCGGCGCGCCGGGGTACTACGATCACTCGGGGAACGACCCCCGGACCCGCCCGGACCCCCTGGGCGGCCGGCATAGAGTCGGCGGACTCCGCGCAGTCGGCCGGAGGCGTGCCGGCAGACCCCGGTGAAGGAACGGAACCGACGACGTGACGAACCCGCGCAGTCCCTACATCCGCGCCACCGGCCTCCGGGCCTCCGGCCTGGACTTCTCGGCACGGGGCGGCTCGGTGGGACGCCGCACCCCGCCGCGCCGCGACGGCGCCCCCCGGCCCGGACTGCTGCGGCTGCCCACGGTGGGCATCGACATCGGGGGCACGAAGATCGCCGCCGGGGTGGTGGACGGCGAGGGGCGGATCCTGGAGCAACTGCGCACCGAGACCCCGCACAAGAGCAAGAGCCCCAAGGTGGTCGAGGACACCATCACCGATCTGGTGCTGGCACTCGCGGACCGTCACGATGTGCACGCGGTGGGCATCGGCGCCGCCGGATTCGTCGACTCCGACCGGTCCAGGGTGCTCTTCGCCCCGCACCTGTCCTGGCGCAACGAACCGCTGCGGGACGCCCTCAGCTCCCGGCTCCGGCTCCCGGTGGTGGTCGAGAACGACGCCAACGCCGCCGCCTGGGCCGAGTGGCGCTTCGGGGCCGGGGCCGGCACCGACCATCTGGTGATGGTGAACCTGGGCACCGGCATCGGCGGCGCCATCGTCCGCGACGGTTGGCTGGAGCGCGGGCGGTACGGCATGGCCGGGGAGTTCGGCCATATGACCGTGGTGCCGGGCGGGTTGCGCTGCCCGTGCGGCAACCGCGGCTGCTGGGAGCAGTACTCCTCCGGCAACGCCCTGGTCCGTGAGGCCAGGGAGTTGGCCGCCGCCGAGTCCCCGGTCGCCCAGCCGCTGCTGGACCGGGTCGACGGGGACGTCGGCCTGATCACCGGGCCGCTGGTCACCGAGGCGGCGCAGCAGGGCGACGCGGTGGCGGTCGAACTGCTCCAGGAGGTCGGCCACTGGCTCGGCCTGGGCATCGCCAATCTGGCCGCGGCTCTGGACCCGGGCCGCTTCGTCGTCGGCGGCGGGGTCTCGGCGGCCGGCGAGCTGCTGATCGGCCCGGCCAGGGAGGCCTTCCGGCGCAACCTCACCGGTCGCGGCTTCCGACCCGAGGCGGACATCGTGCTGGCCCGGCTGGGCAACGAGGCCGGACTGGTCGGCGCGGCGGACCTGGCCAGGCAGGTGGCGCGGCGGTTCCGCACGGTCAAGCGAAGCAGGGTCGAGCGCCGAACCGGGAGATGAGACGTCGCCGAGCCAGCCGGAAACCGCTACGCTCGGCGATTACGCCGGGTTACAGCGAGCACTTCCATTACGCAAAGGTGTCACCTGATGGACAAGCTGGTACAGAGCACTTCGCACAACGCTTCTGACGACGCCGGAGCGCGTACGGCACTTCCTGAGTACACCGAGCGACTGGCGACCTTGGAGTCCTCCGGATTCAAGCGACTGCTGCCGACGCAGGCCCCCTACCGCTGGAATCTGCGCAGGCTCGGCCTGGGCCGGGTGCTGGACGTGGGCTGCGGCCTCGGACGCAATCTGCTGAGCTGCTCGCCGGAGAGCGTGGGAGTGGACCACAACGAGCACTCGGTGGCGGCAGCCAGGGCGCGCGGCCTCAACGCCTATGTCCCGGACGACTTCTTCGCGTCCGAGGACGGCAGGCCGGCCAGCTTCGACAGCATGCTCTGCGCCCATGTGCTGGAGCACCTGGAGCAGTCGGTCGCCGAGGAGCTGCTGGTGACCTACCTGCCCTCGATCAAGCCAGGCGGCAAGGTCGTCCTGATCACCCCTCAGGAGGCCGGTTTCGCCAGCGATACGACGCATGTCCGCTACATCGACCTGGACGGGCTGCGCGCCCATGTCGAGAACGCCGGACTGGAGGTCGTCCGGGGCTACTCCTTCCCGCTGCCGAGGCCTGCCGGGCGCCGTTTCAAGTACAACGAGTTCGTGATGGTGGCCTCGCTTCGTGCGTAACGGAACCGACACACCTTCCGGCAACGCGTAGGCCGCGCAGTCCTCGTTCGCGAGGATGGCGCGCATGACTGACGGGTGGCGGCCGACGGGGGCCGATACGGCGGGGCCGCGGCTGGTGGGCGGGCGCTACCGGCTGATCGAACGGCTCGGGCACGGGGGAATGGGCACGGTCTGGCGTGCCATGGACGAGCGGATGCGGCGCTATGTGGCCGTGAAGGAGCCGCTGGTCCCGGAGAGCCTGGAGGCCGCCGCACGGGACGAGTTGTTCCGGCGGATGCAACGGGAGGCGCAGGCCGCGGCCGCGATCAGCCATCCGCATGTGGTGCGGGTGCACGACATCGAGACGGTGGACGGCTGCCCCTGGCTGGTGATGGAGCTGATCGACGGGGAGAGCCTGGCCGACCGGCTGGCCGCCGGGACCATCGGGGCGCCGGAGGCGGCCCGGATCGGCGCGCAGATCGCCGACGCCCTCGCCGCGGTGCACGCGGCCGGGGTGGTCCACCGGGACGTCAAGCCCGGGAACATCATGCTGACGCCCGGCGGACAGGCGCTGCTCACCGACTTCGGCATCGCCCGGATCGACGGGCAGGCCGATCTGACCCGCACCGGGCAGCTGGTGGGATCGCTGCCGTACCTCTCGCCGGAGCGGGCCACCGGGCGGCGCGCGGAGCCGGCGGGGGACCTGTGGGCGCTGGGGCTGGTGCTCTACGAGGCCGTCGAGGGGACGCACCCGTTCCGGCGCAGCGCGCCGGAGGCGTCGCTGTTCTCCATCGTCCAGGACCCGCTGCCGGAGCCGCGCCGGGCCGGGCGGCTCCGGCCGGTGATCAGCCTGCTGCTGGCGAAGGAGCCGGACCGGCGGCCGGACGCGTCGACCGCGCGCGAACTGCTGCGGACGGCGGCGGAGGAGCGGGGCGGCGCGACGGCGCAGGAGCCCGGCGCGCGGACGATGGTCCTGGGGAGCGGTGGCGGCAGCGGCAGCGGCGGCCTGCCGCGGACGCGGGTGGCTGCGGACGCGGGCGGTGCCGCGGTGCCGCCGCTGCCGTCCGCCGAGCAGCTGCCGGGGCGGCTGCGCGGTTACAGCTCCAGCTGGGGCGGCCGGTCGCTGGTGGCGGGGGCGGCCGTGGTGGCCGTCGGCGGCGGCTTCCTGGTCTCGTACCTGACCGGCTCGCTCGGCGGCGGGCCGGTGACGCCGGCGAAGAAGCCGGCCGGCTACACGTCCTACGCCCTGGACGGGGGGTCGGTCGCGGTCGCGGTGCCCGGGGACTACGCCGGCAGCCCCGGCGACACCGCCGCGACCTGGCTCAGCAAGGACGGCAACGCCAAGGTCGATCTGAGGGTGCTGGACAGCGGCGGCAGGAGCGCGCAGGAGCTGGCCGACGCCCGGGTGAAGGCGCTGCAGTCCGCCTCGACCAGCTGCGTCAGCTCCAGCACCGGGATGGCCGGCTTCTCCTGGGTCTCCCAGGAGCGTCCGGTGCTGCACCCGGGCGCGCCCAACGGCTACCAGTTCGCCTACTCCTACACCACCGCGCGCGAGGACGGCGGGAACCTCTGCCCCGGCACGGCCACCGACGACCAGGCCATGGAGGAGTACATCGTCACGGCCAGGCACGCCTACGTGCTCACGGTGACCTTCCTGCACTTCCCCGCGAACGCCGGCGCCTACACCGCGGTCTACTCCGCCGTCTCGAACTCCCTGGCCTTCCGCGGCTGATACCCCGATTCCCGGGAAGGGTGCAGGATGGTACTGATCATGAAGTGACAGCGCCACGACCGCGTGAACCGACGAGGAGAGCCATGCGCCTCACCAAGATGACCCACTCCTGCGTCCGTCTGGAGAAGGACGGCCGGACCCTGGTGCTCGACCCCGGTGTCTACTCGGAGCCGGAGGCGCTGGACGGGGCCGACGCCGTCCTGGTCACCCATGAGCACTTCGACCACTTCGAGGAGTCCCGGCTGCGGGCCGCCGCCGAGGCGAACCCCGCGCTGGAGATCTGGACCAACGGCGACGTCGCCGGCCAACTGACCGGCCTCGGCGCGGGGCGGGTGCACCGGGTCGGCGACGGGGACGCGTTCACCGCGGCCGGGTTCGAGGTCCAGGTGCACGGCGAGTGGCACGCGCTGATCCACCCGGACATTCCGCGCGTCGGCAATGTCGGCTTCGCCGTGGACGGCAAGGTGTTCCATCCCGGGGACGCGCTGACCGTCCCCGACCGGCCCGTCCCGACGCTGCTGCTGCCGGTGCACGCGCCCTGGTCCAAGACCGGGGAGGTCGCGGACTACGCCAGGGCGGTCGGCGCGGAGCGGGCACTGGCGCTGCACGATGTGCTGTTGAGCCCGCTGGGGTTGGCGGGTGTCGAGCGGTTCATCGGCATGCTGGCCAAGGACACCGGGTACGAGCGGTTGGCCCCCGGGCAGGGGATCGACCTCTGAGGAATCGAGCAGGGCCCCGCGCCCCTGTCGGGCTGCAACTGAACCTCTGTGAGCAAGTTGCACCTGCCAAGGGACGCGGGGCGCACCGGAAAGCCCTACGCGGTGAGCAGCGGGCGCAGGAACCCGGACTCCAGGCGCACGACCAGAGGCGGCGCATAGCGTCTGGCGACCAGCATCACCGGGACGGCCACCACCGCTCCGACGGCGAAGCCGACCAGGACGTCGTGCGGGTAGTGGGCGCCGACCCAGATCCGGGAGAACCCCATCACCAGCGCGGCCAGCGTCGCTACGGCCGCGAGTCGGCGGCTGATGAGCCACACCGCCGCGGCCGCCGCCGCGGCGATCGCGGAGTGGTTGCTGGGGAAGGCCCAGTCGCCGACGCCGGGGCAGGGCTGCAGTGTCGCCGGTGAGGTGATCACCTGGCAGGGCCGGGCCTCGTCGAAGATGCTCTTGACGATGTCGTTGACCACGTACGCCAGCACCACCGCGACCGGCACGGCCAGCGCCAGCGCCATCGCGGTGGCGCTGCGTGCTCGCCGGGCCTGCCACCAGCACCAGATCATCATCAACGCGAACAGCCCCAGGCCGTAGCTCGCGTAGAAGGAGACCAGGTCGTCGAACCAGTGCGGGGCGTCCGCAGCGCGGGTGATGAACCAGTGGTACAGGCTGCCGTCGATGGAGTCGCCGTTCAGCGCCGCGAGTCGCAGCGGGGAGTGCTGGGTCACTGGGCCGCCCGGGCCTTGCGGCTGCGCAGCAGTTCGAGGGCGATCGGGATCAGCGAGACCACGACGATCAGGGCGATGATCGGCAGCAGGTACTTGTCGATGCTCGGGATGGTGTTGCCGAGGCCGTAGCCGGCCATGGTCACCCCGACGCTCCAGAGCAGGCCGCCGACGACCTGCCAGAGCGTGAAGGTGCGGACCGGCACGCTGAGCGCCCCGGCCATCGGGTTGAGCACGGTGCGGACCACCGGGATGAAGCGGGCCAGCACGATCGCCTTGGCGTACCCGTACTTGGCCAGGATCTCCTCGGCCCTGACCGCGCCCTGCTGCACGTGCTTGTTCCTGCTGCGGGCGAGCAGCGCCTTCCCGCCCTTGGCGCCGAGGACGTAGCCGACCTGGGCGCCGAGCAGCGCGCCGAACACGGCGGCGACCAGCACCTCGGCGAGGTTGAGGTGGACGCCGTTCTTGCTGGTGGTGCAGAGCAGGCCGGCCGTGAACAGCAGCGAGTCGCCGGGCAGGAAGAACCCGACCAGCAGCCCGGTCTCGGCGAACAGGACGACGGCGATGCCGAGCGCCCCGAATGAGGCGAGCAGCGAATTCGCGTCCAGCGGGTTCACCGCCAGATTGATCAAGGCCGTCGGATCCGGGGCCATGGATGTCACACTCCTGCGATGGGGGAGACTGTTTCGAGCCGGGCACTATCGTCTACATGTGTGTAGACGATAGTGCCACTCTAGTGGATAGCAGCGGACGGCCTGTGGGAGGTGAAAGTCCTTGACGATGATCGGACCGCAGCGTCGCCACCCCGGCGAGCTGGAGGCGAGCGTCCTCGCCGTGCTCTGGGCCGGAGGGCGGGCGCTGACACCCGGCGAGATCCAGCGTGCCATCGGCGGCGACCTCGCCCGGACCACGGTGAACACCATTCTCACCCGGCTCTTCGAGAAGGGGATGGTGGTGCGCAAGCGTGTTGGTCGCGCCTTCGCCTACACACCGGCTCAGGAGGCGCAGGACGCGCCGGGGCTCGCGGCCCGGCGGATGCGCTCCGAGCTGGAGAAGGAGGCGGACCGGTCGGTCGTGCTGGCCCGCTTCGTCTCCGGCCTCAGCGAGGACGACGAACAGGTGCTGCGCGCCCTGCTCAGCCGGGACGCGGCCGGGGAGCAGCCGGACGGGGCCGGCCCCGCCGACGAAGGGGGCCCGGTGTGACCGTGGACGTCTGGGCGCCGGTGCTGCTGCCGCTGCTGCTGGCACCGCTGCTGGTACTGCCCTCGGTGCGGGCGCTGCCCGATCTGCTGCCGCCCAGGGCCGCCGCCTGGCTGCTCACCGCGACCGCGGCCGGGCTGGCCGCCGCCGGGGCGGTCGCGCTGGCGCTGCTGAGCGTGGCGGCGCTGCTGCACCTGCCGTTCGTGGCCGCGCTGGGCCATCTCGACCTGCCGGTCGCCCGGCACCTGGCGCCGGGAGCGGTGGTCCCGGTCGGGGCCGCCGCCGCGCTGGCGCTGGTGGTACTGGCGCTGCGGGCGCTGCGGGTGCTGGGGCGGCACCGGGCAGGGCACGCCGAGGCCAGGCTACTGGTCGCACTCCATGCCCGTCCCGGCGCCGGGGGCCGCGGCCGCGCGGGCGGTGACGTGAGCGGTGACATGGGCCGTGACGGCGATGTGATCGTGCTGCCGGACCGGCAGCCGGACGCGTATGCGCTGCCCGGCGGGCTGTTCCGGGGCGGCCGGGACCGGATCGTGGTCACCGCCGGGATGATCGAGGCGCTCCCGCTCGATGAGCGCGGGGTGCTGCTGGCGCACGAGCGGGCCCATCTGACGGGTCGGCACCACCGCTTCCTGCTGCTGGCCGACCTGGCCGTGGCGCTGCACCCGCTGCTCCGTCCGCTGCGCGACGGCGCCGCCTACAGCCTGGAGCGCTGGGCCGACGAGTCGGCCGCCGAACGGGTCGCCGACCGGCGGCTGGTCGCCCGTGCGGTGGGCCGCGCGGCGCTGGCCGGGGCCGGGGCCGGCGCGCTGCGGATGGCGGCGGGGCCGGTGCCGCGCCGGGTGGCGGCGATGCTGGACGGCCGGGCCGCGCCGCGCCGGCGCCGGGCGTCACTGCTGGCCGCGCTGGTACTGGCCGGGGCGCTGGCACTGTCGCTGGGGACCACCCTGGACGCGGCCAGCGACCTGCACCAGCAGGTCGAGGCGGCGCAGTCGCACTCCTGGCTGCAGGGGCTGCACGGGGCCCTGCACCGGCATGAGTGAAGCACCCGCATGACTGAAGCACCGGCATGAGCGAAGCACCGGGATGGATGAAGATGGAGGCATGTCCTTCACCACGCTGACGTTCGAGCTCACCACCGGCGGCCGGGAGGCCGCGGTGGACATCACCGACCGGTGCGACGACTTCCTGCGCGAGGCGGCCGCCGGCCGCGACGGGCTGCTCAATGTGTTCGTCCCGCACGCCACGGCCGGAGTCGCCGTGATCGAGACCGGCGCAGGGAGCGACCAGGACCTGCTGGCCGCGCTGCGCGAGCTGCTCCCCGCCGACGACCGCTGGCGGCACCGCCACGGCAGCCCCGGCCACGGCCGGGACCATGTGGTGCCGGGACTGGTCGCCCCGCACGCCACCCTCCCGGTGGTGGACGGCCGGATCGCCCTGGGCACCTGGCAGTCGGTGGTCCTGGTGGACACCAACGTCGACAACGCCGACCGCACGGTCCGGCTCTCGTTCCTGGGGGGCTGACGGATCGTCCGGGGGATGGGTGACGACACGTCAGAATTCATGGCATGCACACTATCGACAATGGGTTACCCGCCGGTATAAATGTGTGTGACGCACGTCACCCCGTGCGCCACCCATCAGCCGTGGAGGTCCCATGCGCTCACCCGGCGCACGCTCGCTCCGCACTGCCGTCCTGACCCTCCTCACCACCGTCGGCCTCGCCTTCACCGCGTTGGCCGCAGCCCCGGCCCACGCGTCCGAGCCCGGCTACGTCGCCCTGGGGGACTCGTACTCCAGCGGCGTCGGCGCCGGCAGCTACATCAGCTCCAGTGGCACCTGCGAGCGCAGCACCAAGTCCTACCCCTACCTGTGGCAGACCGCCCACAGCCCGTCCTCCTTCTCCTTCGCGGCCTGCTCGGGCGCGACCACGGCGGATGTGCTGAGCGGTCAGCTCTCCACGCTCAGCAGCTCGACCGGGCTGGTCAGCATCACCATCGGCGGCAACGACGCCGGCTTCTCCAGCACCATGGAGACCTGCGTGCTGGACGGCACCAGCTCCTGCCAGTCGGCCGTGGCCACCGCCGAGACCTACATCAACGGACCGCTGGCCGCCAGGCTCGACGCCACCTATGCGGCGATCCACTCGCACGCCCCCAACGCCAAGGTCGTGGTGCTGGACTACCCGCACCTCTACCAGGTCCCGGGGAGCTGCCTGTTCGGCATCAGCGACACCTCGCGCAATGCGATCAACGGCGCGGCGGACGAGCTGGACGGCGTGATCGCCAAGCGCGCCGCCAACGCGGGGTTCACCTTCGTGGACGTCCGCGGGGCCTTCACCGGCCATGAGATCTGCTCCGGCAACTCCTGGCTGCACAGCACCACCCTGCCGATAGACGAGTCCTACCACCCCACCGCGGCCGGCCAGTCCGGCGGCTACCTCCCCGGCTTCACCTCCGCCGCGGGCTGATCCACACCGCCGAGCGCCAGTGGGCCCCGTCCTGCCGGCGCTCGGCTGTACCCCGTTTTAGCGTCGGCCAGGGGTTCGAGTTGGAGGTGGTCTACGACGAGGCGCCGGCCGGGGTGTAGAGGGCGTCGATGTCACCGGCGTAGGCCTTGAGGACGGCTCGGCGGCGGATCTTCAGCGAGGGCGTCAGCAGGCCGCGGTCCTCGGTGAACTCGCCTGCCAGCACCCGGAAGGAACGGATCGACTCGGCCCGGGAGACGGCGGTGTTGGCCATCGCCACGGCGCGCTGCAGGTCGACCTTGAGGTCGGCGTCCTGCCGGGCGGCGGTCGCCGCGGAGTGCTCCGGCTTGCCGCGCTTGCGCTGCCACCGCAGCAGCGCGTCGGCGTCCAGGATCAGGAGCGCGCCGATGTACGGGCGGTTGTCGCCGACCAGCATGCAGTGGGCCACCAGCGGATGCGCCCGCACCCGGTCCTCCAGCACGGCGGGGGCGACGCTCTTGCCGCTGCTGGTGACGATGATCTCCTTCTTGCGGCCGGTGATGGAGAGGTAGCCGTCCTCGTCCAGGTGGCCGAGGTCCCCGGTGGCCAGCCAGCCCTGGTGCAGCGTCAGCCCGCTGGCCTCCGGGTCGCCCAGGTAGCCCTGGAACACCTGTCCGCCGTGGATCCACACCTCGCCGTCGTCGGCGATCCGCACCGTGGTGCCGGGCACCGGGTGTCCGACGGTGCCGAAGCGCGGCCGGTCCGGCGGGTTCGCGGTGGCGGCCGCGGTGCACTCGGTGAGGCCGTAGCCCTCGTAGACGGTGATCCCGGCTCCGGCGAAGAACAGCCCGAGCTCGCGGTTCATCGCCGAGCCGCCGGACATGGCGTGCCGCACCCGGCCGCCCAGCACGGCCCGTACCTTGCTGTAGACCAGCCGGTCGTAGACCTGGTGCTGCAGCCGCTGGGCCGCGCTCGGCCCGGGGCCGTCGCCGAACGCATGCCGTTCCACCGCGGCCGCGTAGCGCACCGCGGCGTCCACCGCCTTGTCGAACGGCCCGAGCTTCCCGGCCTCCTCGGCCGCCTCGCGGGCCCGCTGCATCAGCTTCTCGAAGATGTAGGGGACGGCCAGGACGAAGGTCGGTTGCATGGACTGCAGGGCCGGCATCAGGTCGCTCGGCGCCAGGCTGGGCTCGTGCGCCAGCCGCACCCCCGCGCGCAGCGCCGCGACCTGCACCATCCGGCCGAAGACATGGGCGAGCGGCAGGAACAGCAGGGTGGCCGGCTGCTCGCTGGCCTTGTTCGTGAAGACATCGTGGTAGCGCTCCACCACGTTGTCGGTCTCGGCGAAGAAGTTGGCGTGGCTCAGTACGCAGCCCTTGGGGCGGCCGGTGGTGCCCGAGGTGTAGATGACGGTCGCGGTGGACTGCGGGGTGACCGCCTGCCGGTGCCGCTCCACCAGTTCGTCCGGGACACCGCGGCCGGCCAGGGCCAGGGCCCGCAGCGCTCCGGAGTCCAGTTGCCAGATGCTGCGCAGCTGGGGCAGGCCCTCGACCACCGAGCCGACCGTCATCGCATGGTCCTCGTGCTCGACCACGCAGGCCACGGCCTGGGAGTCGGCGAGGATCCAGCGGACCTGCTCGGCGGAGGAGGTGGGGTAGACCGGGACCGGCTGGGCACCGATGGTCCACAGGGCGTAGTCCAGCACCGTCCACTCGTACCGGGTTCTGGACATCAGGGCGACCCGGTCGCCGAAGCGCACGCCCTGGTGCAGCAGGCCTTTGGCGATGGCGACGACCTCGTCGCGGAACTCGGCCGCGGTGACGGTCTGCCAGCCGCCGTCCTCGGTGCGCCGGGACAGGGCGGCCAGGTCGGGCTGCGCGAGGGCGGTCGCGAAAACGGAGTCGGCGAGACCGCCAGTGGTCGGCGGCACCGTGAGAGCCGGGGTGGAGAACTCGCGCAACACTTGCCCTCTCAAAGTCGCTGGCGCCGATTTGCGCTGACCTGTCCGAAAGTTACCGGGTCATAAAACCCCTGGCCAGGGTGTACTCCCGATCTCCACGTGATGTGCACGCGTCGCCCGCGATCGATCGTGCAGGACTGTTGACGGGGCGTCGGCGCCGGTCATAACTTACCAGTCAGTAAGTTTCGCTCTCCCCGCAGTAGGAGTTCGTAGGAGGCCGTTCATGTCAGTCGTCCCCGCCGCCACCGCCGTGCGCACCGTGACCACGGCTGACGGGGCCGCGCTCGCGGTCCGCACGGACGGCCCCGACGACGCCCCGGTCACCCTGGTGCTGGCGCACGGCTGGACCCTGGACGCCAGTGCCTGGGAGCGGCACGCCATGGAGCTGTCGGCCGACGGCGCGGTCCGGGTGGTCCGCTACGACCAGCGCGGCCACGGCGGCTCCACCGGCGGCAACGCCCGTCCCTGGAGCATCGACCTGCTGGGCGAGGACCTCGCGCGGGTCATAGCGGAGACCGCGCCGAGCGGTCCGCTGGTCCTCGGCGGGCACTCGATGGGCGGGATGACCGTGATGGCGCTGGCCGCCGCCCGCCCCGAACTCTTCGCGGAGCGGGTCGGCGGGGTGCTGCTGACCAGCACCTCCGCCGGGCAGCTGGACCCGCGTGGGCGCCCCGGCGTACCACTGCGGCTGCGGGCGCTGGGCCATGCCGAGTCCGCATTCTTCGGCTACTGCTCGCGCACCGCGGAGCGCTCCGAGCGGATCCGCGACCGGCTGCCCGGGCCCGCGGGGCGGGTCAACCCGTTCCTGGTCAAGCGCTACCTCTACGGCCCCAGGGCGTCCCGCGAGGCCGTGCTGGCCGGGGCCCGGATGATCCACGCCTGCCCGATGACCGCCGTCGCCGACTGGTTCCCGGCGCTGATGCTCCATGACAAGGCCGGGGCGCTGCAGGCGTTGGACGAGCTGCCGGTGGAGATCGTGGTCGGCACCGCGGACCGGCTCACCCCGGTGGCGCACAGCCGCCGGCTGGTGGAGGAGCTGCCGGGGGCGAGGCTGGAGATCGAGCCGGGCTGCGGGCACATGCTGCTGCTGGAACGGCCCGAGGCGGTGATCGGCCCGCTGCGGCGGCTGTGCGCTGCGGCGGCGGCCGGCTGACGGCTGCGGCTGCGGGTCGGCGGGGGTCAGGCCCTTCGACGCGGGTCGGGGCGGGTTGACGCGGGTCGGCGCGGCCGGGTCGGCGGTGGTTCGGCGGGTGCGGTCCGGTCGATGGTGCTCTAACTGCACGAAGCTCGAACTGACGCGCCCACAGGTAGTAGGCTCTCGCCGACACAGCGCCATCCCTGCCCCGTCGTCCCTCATCCACGCCGTCCAGTCGCGTCCGCCTCCGCGTGCACCTCCTGCGGTCGGTCCGGAGGAGCCCATGCGCATTCGCAGCAGGTCGGTCCGCGCGAAGATAGTCGCGCTGCTCCTGGTACCGCTGGTCTCGCTGACCGGCCTCTGGACCTGGACCACGGCCACCAGCGTCGACCAGGTGTGGGGCCTGATCCAGGCCGGCTCGGACTACCGCTGGTTCGGCACGCCCGCCGACGACCTCTCCCGGGCCCTGCAGGACGAACGCCGGGCGGCCGTCGCCTATGTCGCCGCCGCTCCGGGCAAGGGCGACCGCACCGCGCTGCAGAAGGCGGAGGCCGCCACCGACCAGCTGGTCACCGTGTTCCAGGCGCACGCCGACGACAACGGGCGGCGCGGAGACCTGACGGGCGCCCAGAAGCTGGCGCTGCAGGGCATCGAGACCCAGATCGCCGGGCTGCCGACCGAGCGCGCCCAGGTGACCGGGCACAAGGAGGTCTGGGACGAGACCTTCTTCTGGTACACCGACGCCCAGGAACCCTTCTTCAATCTGCGGCTGCAGATGAGCGACCTCCAGGCCGGCGACCTGACCCGGGAGGCCGGGAACCTGATCGAGCTGGTGCGCGCCCGCGAGTACCTCTCCGAGGAGGACGCGCTGATGTACGGGGCGCGGGCCACCGGGTACTTCAGCTCCAGCGAGTTCCAGCAGTTCCTCACCGTCAGCGACGGCGAGCGGCTGCTGTTCCAGGTGCACCAGCCGCAGCTCCCGGACCAGGAGCAGCGGCTGTTCCAGAACTTCACCACCGGCGAGGTCTACTCCCGGGTCACCAGCCTCGAGGGCGCGGTGAGCACCCTGGACGCCCAGCAGGCGCCCAAGGAGATCGACGCCGCCGCCTGGGTCTCGACCTTCGACAGCGCCCTCAGCCAGCTCGCCCAGCTGGACACCCGGTCGGCCTCGATGACCGGCGACCGGGCCAGGTCCTACGCCATGGGCGTGATCTGGCGGGGCGTCGCGGCCGGGGTGGTCGGGCTGCTGGCGGTGGTGCTCACCCTGGTGCTGTCGCTGCGGATCGGCCGCGGCCTGGTCCGTGAACTGGTCGGACTGCGGGACGACGCCTTCGACCTGGCCGGGGTGCGGCTGCCCGAGGTGATGCGCAGACTGCGCGCCGGCGACCGGGTCGACCTGGTGGCCGAGGTCCCGCAGGTGACCGTGCGGCCCAGCGGCAACGACGAGATCGCCCAGGTCGGCCGGGCCTTCAACGCGGTGCAGCGGGCCGCGGTCGAGGCCGCCGTCGAACAGGCCGACCTGCGCCGCGGGGTCGCGGCGGTCTTCGTCAACCTGGCCAGGCGCAGCCAGGCCCTGCTGCACCGGCAGCTGACCCTGCTGGACGAGATGGAGCGCCGCGCCGAGGACCCGGACGAGTTGGAGGACCTGTTCCGGCTGGACCACCTCACCACCCGGATGCGCCGCCACGCCGAGGGCCTGATCATCCTCTCCGGCTCCGCGCCCGGCCGTAACTGGCGCCGCCCGGTGCGGATCCTGGACGTGGTCCGGGCCGCGGTCGGCGAGGTCGAGGACTACGCCAGGGTGCGGGTGCACCGGATGCCGCAGGTCGCCGTCGTCGGCGGTGCGGTCTCCGACATCGTGCACATGATCGCCGAACTGGTCGAGAACGCCGCGGTGTTCTCCCCGCCGCACACCCAGGTCAGGATCCAGGGCGAGGAGGTCGCCAACGGCTTCGTACTGGAGATCGACGACCGCGGCCTGGGCATGGGCGAGGAGGCGATGGCGGCGGCCAACGACCGGCTCGCCACCGGCGGCGACTTCGACCTGACCGACACCGACCGGCTCGGACTGTTCGTCATCAGCCGGCTGAGTGCCCGTCACGGCGTGCAGGTGTCGCTGCGGCGCTCCCCGTACGGGGGCACGACGGCGGTGGTGCTGCTGCCGCGCGAGCTGATCACCGAGGTGCCCTCGCGGGGCGGCGACACCCCGGCGGGAGAGGCCGGCGATACGGACACGCAGGACGCCATGAGCCGCACCGGCGAGTACCCGCTGCTGGTCAGCCGGTCGCGGACCCGCAAGGAGCTGCCGGCCGGCGCCAGGTCCGACTCCGGGCGCAGGACCGGGCCGCGCCATGCGGCCCCGTTCCCGGGCGCGGCCGGGAACGGCGCGGGGGCCGGGAACGGCGCGGAGGAGGAGCGGGAGCAGCAGCAGGGGCCGGCGGCGCTGCCCAAGCGGCGCTCCGCGTCCAGCCGTGCCGACAGCTATCTGGCCGCGCGGGACGCCGCTCCGCGCGAGGCGACGGTGCACGAGGTCCCGCCGCGGGAGGCGCCGCTGCGGGAGGCGCCCGCGCCGGTGCACGATCCGGCGCCGCTGCTGCCGCGACGGGTGCGCCAGGCCAGCCTGGCCCCGCAGCTGCGGGTGGCCGCCCAGGAGTCCGACGCCGAGCACGCCGAGTCGTCGGGGCGCTCCGGGCCGGAGCTGCCCCCGGCGCGGGAGCGCTCGCCCGAGGAGGTACGGGCCACCTTCGCCTCGTTCCAGCGCGGCCTCAGCCGGGGCCGCGGCCGGGCCGGCGCCGAGCCCGCCGACCGCAGCGACCGTTCCGACAACAGCGACCCTTCCGACCGCGCCGACCAGGGCCGGGCGCGGCCGACCGATCCGCACACCGCCCGCGCGGGCGCATCATCCGAACCCTCAGCGGAAGGACCCTCCCGATGACCGTACCGACCACGAGCAGTGGCGATCTGAACTGGCTGCTCGACGATCTGGTCCGCCGCGTTCCCGAGGTCCGCCACGCGGTCGTGCTCTCCAGCGACGGGCTGGCCACCGGCGCCTCCTCCGGGCTGACCCGCGAGGACGCGGAGCACCTGGCCGCGGTGGCGTCCGGCTTCCACAGCCTGGCCAAGGGGGCGAGCCGGCACTTCCAGGCGGGAGGCGTCCGGCAGACCATGATCGAGCTGGACCACGCCTTCCTCTTCGTCACCGCCGCCGGGGACGGCAGCTGCATGGCGGTGCTGAGCGAGGCCGAGGCGGACGTGGGGCTGGTCGCCTACGAGATGGCACTGCTGGTCAAGCGGGTGGGCGAGCACCTGGGCAGCGAGCCCCGGGCGGGCCTGCCCACGGGGCGGTGAGCGGCGTCGTGCCGGAGACGGGGGACCTCGGCGGTCGAGGACGCGGTGCCAGGGGCGACAGCTCCTGGGAGCACGACGGAGCAACGGAGGAGGAGGTCGTCGACCCGGACGGCGCCCCCCACCAGGACGGCGGCCACGAGGACGACGGCTGCCTGCGGGACGGGTCGCTGCGGGACGGGTCCGGGCCGGACGGCTCCCTGGGCGACGACGAGCCCTGGGACGACGACGCCGAACTGTCGCAGCTGGTCCGTCCGTACACGCTGACCCGGGGCCGCACCCGGCACGCGGAGGGCGCGGCGTTCGACGTGATCGCCCAGGTCGTCGCCGCCGACCGGACCGGCCTGCCGGACCCGGACGAGGCGGAGGGCGCGGATGACCCCGAGCACCAGCAGATCCTGGAGCTGGTCCGGTCCCAGCCGCTGTCGGTGGCGGAGATCGCCGCGGAGACGGACCTGCCGCTGGGCGTGGTCCGCATCCTGCTGGGCGACCTGCTGGACGCAGAGCTGATCCGAGTGAGCCGCCCGGTGCCTACGGCGTTGCTGCCGGACGTGAGTGTGCTCCGCGAGGTGATCCAGGGGCTGCGGGCGCTGTAGCGGCGGTTCTCCGGCTGCGGACCGTAGGGGTGCGCGACAAGCCGCCTACGGTCCGCACCTGACAGCTCGACCGCGGCTACGGACGGCCGTGCACCTCAAGGAAGGTACGGACCGCGGATTCGAGCGCCCCCTCGATCCACGCGGGCTTCAGACTGGTGTGCTCGCCGGCGAAATGGACCCGCCCCTCGACCGTGCGGCCTGCGGCGTGCAGTTCGTGCAGTTGGCCGGGGGTGAAGACGACCGCCTCCCCGAGGGCGTAGCGGGCGCGGGCCCAGGACTGGGTCGCACCGGTCCCGGTGAACTCCCGGCGCACCACCGGGCCGAAGAGCTGCTCCAGATCGTTCAGCGCGAACGCGTACCGCTCCCCGTCGGTCAGCGAGTCCCACCGCATCGCGTCGTCCGACCAGGTGTACGCGGCCAGGACCACGCCGCCCCGGGAGCCGTCGGGGGCGTGCGAGGGGAAGTAGCTGAAGCGGCTGGTGCTGTCGGAGACGCACCCGCCGCCGGTGAAGCCGCCGGCCCCCCGCTCCCAGAAGCGGGTCTTGAACTCCAGCAGCACCTTGGTCGCCGAGTCGTAGTGCAGCTCGTTGACGGCGCGCCGCTTGGGGTAGGACATCAGCGGTTCGACCTGGCAGAACCGCAGGGCGCTGAACGGGATGGTGACGATCGCGTAGTCGCCCTCGAAGGTCTCGACCGGGGCCACCGGCCGACCGGTGAAGGAGTCCTCCGACCCGGTCTCGGCGGTGGTCTCCACCCGCACCCCGGTGGCCGTCTGGACCAGCCGGGTCATCCGCCGGCCCATCCGCAGGTCGTTGCGCAGCGGCTCGGCCAGGGCGTCGGTGAGGGTGGCGGTGCCGCCGGTGAGCTCCCAGTAGCGGCCGGTGGGGGAGATGGCGGCGTGGTCCATCAGGGTGGGGATCAGCGAGTAGTGCAGCCGCGAGGTGAGGTTCTCCAGGGTGCCCGCGGCCTGGATCCGGTCGAGGGACCAGCCGGCCTCCTCCACCAGGAAGCGGTGTGTGGAGTAGCCGTCGTACTTCTGCAGCAGCTTGGACCAGGCGACGATCTGGTCGGCGATCGGGCCGCCGGGGACGGTGACCGGCGCCAGGACCTGGTTGACCGCCTCGGTGGTGGTCTGCGTGCTGCTCACGCCGAAGGAGGCGTTCACCGCGGCCGGGGCGCCCGCGTAGTGGGACCGGGTGGTGGTGCTGCCGTTGACCCGGATCAGGGTGCGGTTGGTGGCCTTCGGCGCGGTGAAGCCGGGCACGGCCGGACCGTTGCGCCACTGGGTGCCGGTGAAGGACTGGTAGACCACCGGCGGGGTGCTGCCGGACGCTTCGGCGCCCGGGGCGACGTCGGCGTTGTAGAACAGCCGCCGCTTCAGCTTCAGCCGGTCCGCCAGGGCCAGCACCAGCGGGTGGAAGTCGGGCAGCCGCATGGCCCCGGCCTCGGCGTGCAGGGCCGGGTCGGTGAAGACGCCGCGGAAGGTCTTGACCCGGCCGCCCACCCGGTTGCCGTTGGCCTCGATCACCACGACCTCGTGCCCGGCCCGCTTCAGCAGCCCGGCGACCGTGAGACCGGCCACGCCCGCGCCGACCACCAGCACCTTCTTGCGCGGCGAACGCGGCGGCAGTTGCCCGTCGATGAGGATCCTCAGGTACTCCAGCTTGAGGTCCTCCCCGTGGTCGCCGACCAGCAGCAGCTTGCGGGCCAGGTCCCGGCTGACCTCGGGATCGGCTCCGCCGGGATATGACGCGGGGTCAACTACGGTTCCCTGTTCGGACGGTGCTGGAGCGAAGCCGGCCGCGCCGAGCAGCGCGGCAGCCGCGCCGGTGCCGAGGACCGTCCTGCGGCCCACTGCGGCACGGGCGTTGGGGACGGAAGCGAGGCCGGGTCGTCGAAAGAAGGCTGGCATGGGGACTCCTGGGATGCCGAAGTGCTGGACCGGGGCCGTGGGATGGCCCCGGAACCCAAGTCTCCGCACGGTTCGATCCCGAACGGTCGATTCACTCGTTTGACGTCGAGTCCCCGGATCAGGTCGCCACCACCCCAGCTGAATCAGATGTTTGAGAGGTATTCATCCTCATGGGTGGGTTTGCCGGATCTGCCTGTGGTGCGCGGCGCCGCCGGGCAATCCTTGCGCATGGCTCCGTCCCACCACCACCACTGGCCTTGCACCGTCCCCCCGCCACCACCCGTGCCCGCGCCGCCGAAGCCGCCGGTCGGCGGTCCGCCGCCGACCTCGTTCCCGAGCTTCCCGTCCTTCCCGCCGTTTCCGCACTGCAGCCCGCCGCCCAAGCCGACACCGCCCACTCCGACGCCGCCCACTCCGCCGCCGACTCCGACGCCGCATCCCGCGCCGCGTCCGGTGCACCACCCGGCGCCCGTCGCGGTGCACCGTCCGACTCCGCCGCCGACCCCGCAGCCGAGCCCGCGCCCGACCCCGCCGCCGCACCCGCTGGCGGTGCTGCCCACCCCCACACCGCACGCCCAGGTGCACACCACGACCGCGCCGCCGCGGATCATCACCGACACCGCGGCCCCGGCCACCAACGGGTCGCCGGAGGCGGCGTTCATCCTGGTCGCGGTCACCCTGCCGGCGCTGATCGCGGCCGGCGCCAGCTTCATCAACCACGCTGTCGGGAGGCACCGTTGATCCTCGGATTCATTCTCTTCGTCCTTCTCGGCACCCTGGCCGCGGTCGGGGTGCTGGCGGCCTTCGGCCGCACCGTGCGGTCCCGGGAGGGGACCTTCTCCGGCGGCGCCCTCAGCTTCCTGGGCTCGGCCTCGCTGTCCTCGTTCATCCTGGTGGCCGCCTTTCTGATCGCGGGTTCCTGGTCCAACATCAACACCGCCCGCGGGCACACCTTCGACGAGTCCCGTGCCCTCAATGCCGCCTACACGGACGCCGATACGACCACCCGTCCGCTGCTGACGAGGTACGTCACCTCGGTCATCGACGGCGAATGGTCCACCATGTCGCACGGCGGCGCCGACCCGGCCACCTGGACCGACCTGGACGCGGTACGGGCCCAGGTCGAGGCGCTGCCGCCGCAGAACCCGACCAGGGCACAGGAGTTGAGCGATCTGGCCAGCGTCTACACCGCCCGTCAGATCCGGCTCGCGGACACCCAGGCCTCGCTGCCGGCCCCGCTCTACCCGGCGCTGATCGGCGCCGGGCTGCTGGTCCTGCTGTATGCGCCGATCGCCGGACTGACCTTCCATCTGCGCGAGTCGATCGCCCTGGGACTGGTGGGCGCGGTGGTCGGCTTCGGCATCTACCTGGTGCTGCACATGACCCACCCGTACACCGGACCGGTGCATGTGACCCCGGTCGCCTACACCCAGAGCCTGGCCCGCTTCGCCCAACTCTCCGCAGGCTAGGGGCGTCGCGGGAGGAAGCCGCTAGGATCTCGCCCGTGGACCCGATATCACGGCGTAACGAGGCCGTCACCGCCCCGACGGCGCTCAAGATCCTGGTGGCCGGAGGGTTCGGGGTGGGCAAGACGACGCTGGTCGGCGCGGTCAGCGAGATCCGTCCGCTGCGCACCGAGGAGCAGCTGAGCGAGGTCGGACGGCCCGTGGACCGGACGGTGGGGGTGGAGGCCAAGACCACCACCACCGTCGCCATGGACTTCGGCCGCATCGACATCCGCGAGGGCCTGGCGGTCTACTTGTTCGGTACCCCCGGGCAGGACCGGTTCTGGTTCGTCTGGGACGAGTTGGCGGTCGGCGCGCTGGGCGCGGTGGTGCTGGCCGACACCCGTCGGCTCGACGAGTGCTTCCCCTCGGTGGACTACTTCGAGCGGCGCTCGATCCCTTTCGTGGTGGCCGTCAACTGCTTCGAGGGCGCCCGCCCCTACCCGCTGGAGCAGGTCCGCGCCGCGCTCGACCTCGGTCCGGAGATCCCGCTGGTGCAGTGCGACGCCCGGGTCAGGGACTCCGCCAAGGAGGTCCTGGTCTCCGTGGTCGAACTGGCCCTGGGCACAGCCGAGGACAATGCCGTACCACTCGGCTCCTTCTGACGCCCACCTCGCCGGCCGGCCACGTGCAGACCGGCGGTGGGGCCACTTTTCGGCAATTGGCCTTGGCGCGGCTCCGATTGGCATCGATACGGTCGTGGCATGCGTATCCATGTTGTCGACGCCTTCACTGATCGTCCGTTTGCCGGGAACCCGGCCGGCGTGTGCCTCCTGCCGGCCGGGGAGTGGCCGAACGACGGCTGGATGCAGCGGATCGCGGCCGAGATGAACCATTCGGAGACCGCGTTCGCGCTCCCGCTTCCCGTTGACGCCGACGCCGACGGCAGCGGCGCGGGCGCCGAGGGCGACGGCAAGGCCGAGGCCGGGGCCCGGTGGGCGATTCGGTGGTTCACGCCGCTGGTCGAGGCCAAGCTGTGCGGTCATGCCACCCTGGCCACGGCCCACGTGCTGCGCAGCGAGAGAGGGATCTTCGGCACCGTGCGGTTCACCAGCAACTGGCACGGTGTTCTGGTCACGCACGCCGAGGAGGCAGAGGAGGGCGGCATCACTCTGGACTTCCCGGCCGCGCCGCCCGATGCGGAAGTGCCTGTGCCGGAGGGGCTGTCCGCGGCGCTCGGGGTGGCGGTCGGGCCCGACGCCACCGCCTTCCGGACCGGCGTGCTCGGCGACCTGCTGGCCGTGCTGCCTGACGAGGCCGCCGTCCGGGCCGTGACTCCCGACTTCGAGGCCGTGGCCGTGCTGACGCGGCGCGAGGGGTTGCGCGGTGTCATCGTCACGGCGCCGGCAGCCGAGGCAGACCAGGGGTACGACTTCGTGTCACGCTTCTTCGCGCCTGCCAGCGGCATTCCCGAGGATCCGGTCACGGGCAGTGCCCACACCGTGCTCGCCCCTTACTGGTCCGCGCGCCTCGGACGCGCCGAACTCACCGGCCTGCAGGCCTCCGCGCGTACCGGACTGGTCCGCACGGCCGTGCACGGCGACCGTGTCCACCTGACCGGACATGCCGTCACCGTGATGGACGGCATCCTGTACGCGGCGGAAGGGGACCTGCGGTGATCGTGATCGCCCACCTCAGCGACATCCACATCGACCTCGACGACGGGCAGCGCAGTATCGGGCGTGCCCGGGCGGTCATGGAGTACCTGGAGGGCCTTCCGTACGACCTGGACGCCGTCCTGGTCACCGGGGACATCGCCGACCACGGCCTCCCCGCCGAGTACGAGCAGGCCCGTGAGCTGCTGGCGTCCCGGCACCCGGTGCTGGTCTGCCCGGGCAACCACGACGAGCGTGCCGCGTTCCGGGAGTCGCTGCTCGGCCGGCCGCGATCGTCGGCACCGGTCAACCAGGTGCACCGGGCTGCCGGGTTCACCGTCGCGCTCTGCGACTCCTCGGTGCCGGGGAAGGACGAGGGGTTCCTCGAAGAGGAGACCCTGGCCTGGCTGGAGGACGTGCTCGACGCCACCCCGAGCGGGGTGCCGGTACTGGTCGGGTTCCACCATCCGCCGGCGCTGCTGCACAGCCCGTTCCTGGACGGCATCCGCCAGTTCGGGGCGGAGCGGCTGGCCGACCTGGTGGACCGCCACCCGGCAGCGGTCGTCGCCTTCCTGGCCGGACATGCGCACACCCCGGCGGCGACGGCGTTCGCCGGCCGCCCGCTGCTGGTGGCACCCGGGGTCGTCTCCACGCTGCGGCTCCCCTGGGAGCAGCGCGCGCACCCCGAGGACCACGTCCACCTCGACGCGCCGCCCGCGCTCGCATTCCACGTCCTGGACGACGCCGGCCGGCTGACCACCCACTACCGCACCGTCACCGCCCCGGCGGGATCAGCGTGGTGGTGAGGGTCTGCGGGTCGTCGGTGAGGACCCGCAGATAGCTGCGGCCGGTGGTGCCGGAGCCGCCGGCGGCGGTGTCGGTGCCGCGGCGGGTGAGGCGGTAGGTGCCGGTGGCGTGGGGGGCCAGCATGGCCGGGCCCGAGACCACCCTCCAGTCGAAGCTGGTCCAGGCGTTGTCGCTGAAGGCGAACTGCGGGGTGAGCACCGAGTCGGAGGTGTTGGTCAACTTCACGGTGAGGGACGTGACGTAGCCCGCTCCCGCTCCCGCGCCGCCGCGGACAGCCGCCGTCCGGACCGTCGAGACGGACGCCTTCAGCGGCACCGGGGACGCGACCGCCGCGAGCAGGCACAGCAGCGCGGGCAGGCCGAGCAGTACCGGCACGGCCGCCCGGAACCGGCGGTCCGTGAGCAGCCGCAGCCGCGGCCGCCACTGCCGGAGGCGCTGGTAGTCCGGCTGCGGGCAGCTCGCGAAGGCGGTCAGCCAGAGCGGGGCGAGCAGCACGAAGTAGGTCTCCGGGGAGCGCGGGGAGAGCAGGAAGGCGGGCCAGGGCAGCAGCGCCAGCGCCGGGGCCAGCCGCCGGGGGTACAACAGCAGTGCGACCAGGGTGGCGGCCAGCAGCAGCGCGGCGGCGTCGGAGTAGAGGCCCAGGTTCCCGGTGCCGGAGGTGAGGTAGTAGCTGATGTCGACGGCGCCCAGCCCCTGCGGGGTGGCGTGCTGGGTGAGCACGCCGGTGATCCCGCCGATCCAGGCCGTGCCGTCCCGGATCACGAACGGCAGGTTGACCAGCAGGAACACGCCCAGGGCGATGGCCGCCCAGCGCCCGGTCACCAGGACCGCCCCGCGCCAGGGGAGTTCGCCGCGCCGGGCCAGCAGGATCCCGGCCAGCAGGAACGGCGCCAGGAACCAGGCGAGCTGGTGCGCCGAGGCGGCGAGCCCCAGGCAGCAGGCCGAGACCACGCCCGGCCGGCCCAGCACCCCGCCGGCCCCGGTACGGGTCCACCGGTGCACCGCGACGGCCAGGAACGGCAGTGCCAGGAAGACCGGGTAGCCGTTCCTGACGTAGAAGAGGTACCAGCCCATGCCGAAGCAGATCAGCGTGGCGGCGGGGCGCAGCCCCACCGGCAGGGTCCGGAACATGAACAGCGCGGTGGCGGTCAGCCCGGCGAATGCGAACAGACTGAGCACGGGTACCCAGTGCGGCAGGGTGTTGACGAAGGGTGCCGCCAGCAGGGCGCTCAGCGGCGGATAGCTGAAGGTGTCCGCGAACCGGCCGTTCATCAGCGGAGTGGTTCCCACGCCGAACTGCTGGGCGAAGTGCGGCCAGTGCCGCCCGTAGACGTGGCCGCCGGCGACCAGGGCCCGGGCCGCCAGGGTGACCAGCGGGCCCTCGTCGTCCTGGTAGGGGCGCTGGTGGGAGCCGACCGTGCCGACGAACATCGCGGCGAAGCGCAGGAAGCCGGCCAGCAGCACCGCCAGGTCCACCCGGACCAGCGCGCGCTGCCGACGCACCGTCAGCACCAGCGCGGCCAGCAGTACCAGCGCGGCGTACAGCGCCAGCAGCAGCACCAGCACGGAGTGGTCCGTCAGGGCGTGCGAGCGGATGGCGTCGGCCATGCCCTGGAACAGGGCCAGCACCGCGAGCAGGCTGATCCCGCGGTGCAGCAGGGACGGGCGCTCCTGGCCGTCCCCGGGATCCCGGCGCAGCACGACGAAGCGGCGGCTGGTCAGAGCCGCAGAAGGAACGGACATACTGAGCGGAGGTCCCCAAGGCTTGGTCAAACGCAGGATGTTCGGCTGCACCACGTTAGACGACCGGGGTAAGACACCCGGCACGACCCGGGTGAACGCCTGGTGCGTAAGACCCCGCTCACGCCCCGCCGCACGCTGCCGACGACTCCGTCCTATGGCGTACCGCGAGCAGTCCCGGCGCCCTTCATCCGCAAACCTGCTCGACCGGAGTCGCAATAGTTCTTCACCGGACCGGCACATCTGGGAGTCTGTCCACGAGAGGTGGACGAGGGGGAGGTGGGAGACAGCCGTGGCCGGACTCGCAGCGCAGCCGGGCACGCACGGCCGGCTGCCGCGCCGCCGGGTCCGCTGGCGGTACGGGCTCGGCTTCGTCCTGCTGCTGTGCAGCCTGCTGGCGCTGGTGGCGGTGGGGCAGTTCGCCGGCTGGATCGGGTCCTCGCACAGCCGGACCCGGGCCGAGGCCGAGGCCGACTACAGGGCCGGTGCGCTGCTGCTGGCCCTGCGGGGACTGGGCTCCGCCGGAACCGGAACCGGAGCCGGAACGGGACCGGTGGGCGAGGCGGCGTACGCGAGCGCCACCCGCCGGGTCGACGGCCAACTGCTGGACGCACGGTACGGCTCGGCCGCGGGCCGGGTCGAGCTGACGGTGCGGATCACCGGGACCGCGGCCGGCGGGAGGCTCACCGGGCACCGGCGGACGACCGTACGGCACTGCTACGACTACAGCTGGACCGGCAGCCCGGCCGGGGCGACCCAGCAGCCGGTCACCTGCCCGCCGGTGCCGGCCGGCCGGACCATGGCGCTCGGCAAGGGCGAGGCGCTGGCGAACCGGCTGGCGCAGCAGTCCGACAGCACCGCGGCGCTCCAGGGGGACCTGGCCTCGCTGCTGTCCGCGGCCGGAGCCGCGCCCGGGACCACCGAGCAGGGGGTCGCCTGGGGGCTCGGGGGGTCGAGCCCGGAAAAACTGGAGCAGCGGTCGGCAGTCACCGGAGGGGTGAAGGGCAGTACCGTCGTGGCAGCCGTCTCCGGCAGTACCGGCGGGTGCGTCTTCGTCGGGGTGCGCGCCGGAGTGGTGACCGCGTGGTCGGCACCTTTGCTGGCCGCGTGCACCACCGCCCGCGCAGCTCAGGCCGTGCAGGCCGGATAAGTTTTGGTCAATGGATTGCAAGAAATAGTAAGCAGCTTGCGCCCAATGACGTACACTTGCGGCCATGACACGACGACTTGCTGAAGTGGCGAAGAAGGTCGGGGTCAGCGAGGCGACGGTCAGCCGCGTCCTCAATGACAAGCCCGGCGTCTCCGAGAACACCAGGACCGCGGTCCTGACCGCACTCGACGTGCTCGGGTACGAACGACCGACCCAGCTGCGCGGGGAGCGCTCCCGACTGGTCGGCCTGGTGCTGCCGGAGCTGCAGAACCCGATCTTCCCGGCCTTCGCCGAAGTGGTCGGCGGAGCGCTGGCGCAGCAGGGGTTCACCCCGGTGCTGTGCACCCAGACGGCGGGCGGGGTGTCCGAGGCCGACTACGTCGAACTGCTGCTGCAGCAGCACGTCTCCGGGGTGGTCTTCTTCGGCGGGCTCTACGCCCAGGCGGACTCCCCGCACGAGCACTACGAGCGGCTGGCCCAGCGCGGACTGCCGACGGTGCTGCTCAACGCCGCCATCGACGGTCTCGGTTTCCCGCAGGTCTCCTGCGACGACGCGGTGGCCGTGGAGCAGGCGATGGGCCACCTGGTGTCGCTCGGCCACCGAAAGATCGGCCTGGTGCTGGCCACCCCGGACCACGTGCCGTCCCGGCGCAAGCTCGCGGCGGCCCGGACCGCGGCCGAGCGGGCCGGGATCGAGCTGCCCGACGCGCACATCGAGCACGCGCTGTTCTCGCTGGAGGGCGGCCAGGTCGCGGCCGGACGGCTGGTGGCCCGCGGGGTCACCGGCATCATCTGCGCCAGCGACCCGATCGCGCTGGGCGCGGTGCGCGCGGTGCGGCGTGCCGGTCTCACCGTGCCCGGGGACATCTCCGTCGTCGGCTACGACGACTCCTCCTTCATGACCTGCACCGACCCGCCGCTGACCACCATCAGGCAGCCCATCGAGGCGATGGGCAGGGCCGCGGTCGACCTGCTGGCCAGCGAGATCGCCGGCGCCAGGGTCACCCATGACGAGCTGCTCTTCGAGCCGGAGCTGGTGGTGCGCGGCTCCACCGGACCGGTGGGCGGCCGGGGGTAGTCCGCAGGCAGGCCGGGGGCAGCCCGGGGGGCAGCGCCGCTGCCGTTCGGCACGCAGCGCAGTGTCAAAGGGTCGGACGGTCACCGTCCGGCCCCTTTGTCATGCCCTCTCGTTACCATGTCGAAATCTTGCAATCTTTGGTCGACATATTGTGGTCATCTGCTCGCGATGGTTAAGTGTCCCGCATCACAGCGCGTCAACACTCTGAATCGCCACCCAGAAGGGTCCTCACAATGACCAGTGAGCGACTGACCAGTCCTCGCACCCGTAGAACGGCCGCCCTGCTCCTCGCGGCAACTGTCGGCCTCACCGCGGCCGCCTGTGGCAGCAGCGCCAAGACCGCTGCCAACGGCGGCGGCGCCAGCGCGGGTTCGGGCGGCGGAAAGGTGACCATCAGTATCGACTGCGAGCCGCCGACCAGCCAGCCGGTCCCCCGCAAGCAGTGGATCGACGACATCGCCGCGTTCCAGAAGCAGAACCCCGACGTCACGGTGAAGAGCATCGACACCTTCCCGTGCGAGACCCCGGCGCTGTTCACCGCCGCTCTGGCCGGCCACACCGAGCCCAACGTCTTCTACACGTACTTCACCGACAAGCAGCAGGTGCTGGACTCCGGCCAGGCCGCGGACATCACGCAGTACGTCAACGCCACCTCCGTGCCCAGCCTGAACGACATCCTCCCGGGCGTCATGGACGGCCAGAAGTCGGACGGCAAGCTCTACGGCATCCCGCGGAGCAACTACTCCATGGGCATGATCATCAACCGCAACCTGTTCACCCAGGCGGGCCTCAACCCCGACAAGCCCCCGACCACCTGGGCCGATGTGGCCACCGACGCCGCCGCCATCCAGAAACTGGGCAACGGCGTCAGCGGCTACGGCGACTACAGCGCCGGCAACAACGGCGGCTGGCACTTCGTGGCCGAGATGGACGCCCTCGGCGCCCCGGTCGTCAGCAGCGACGGCAAGACCGCCGCCTTCAACAACGCCCAGGGCCTCGCCGTCCTGCAGAACCTGCACGACCTGCGGTTCAAGGACAAGGCAATGGGCACCACCCAGCTGTTCAAGTGGGGCGACCTGCAGAAGCAGATGGCCTCCGGCAAGCTCGGGATGTACGTGGCGGCGCCGGACGACATCACCTACATGGTGCAGCAGCTCAACGCCAAGTACTCCGACTACGGCATGGGCCCGATCCCCGGCACCGACGGCCCCGCCAAGGGCACCCTGGCCGGCGGCGACGACTACATGTTCAACGTCAAGGACACCCCGGACCAGATCAAGGCCGGCGTCGCCCTGGTCAACTTCCTCAAGCTGACCATGGGTCAGGGCCAGTTCAACTACGCCCGGGCCAAGAGCACCAACCAGGCCGTCGGCCTGCCCGAGCCCGAGTTCTACCAGGGCGCCTCGCTGCAGGCGGACAACACGCTCAAGGCCGCCAATGCGACCATGCCGGTCACCAACTTCTCGCCGTTCATCCAGGCCGCCGTGCCCGGCGACCTGGAGCCCGGCAACGCCCAGGACATCTACAAGGTGCTGGACACCGCCATGGCGTCCACGCTGACCAACCCCAACGCCAACCTCCAGCAGCTGCTGAAGACCGCGGAGACCCAGGTCAACCAGGTCCTCGCGAACAAGTAGCAGCGACCGGTCCGAACCCGACGGATTCGGAGGCACGAGCGGGGCGGCCGCTGTCCCGGCCGCCCCGCCACCGTCCCCGTCCAGGCATTGTCAGGAGCCCCGATGGCGGCGATCGCCGTACTGGAGAGCACGACCGAACCGGGGCCCGGGTCCCGGCGGAACCCGCGGAGGCAGGACGGCTTCGTCCGGGAGCTGCGGCGCAACGTCAGCGCCTACGGATTCCTGGTCGGAGCGCTGCTCTGCTTCGGCCTCTTCTCCTGGTACCCCATGGTCCGGGAGTTCATCATGAGCTTCCAGAAGCAGAAGCTCGGCCGCACCCGCTGGGTCGGCATGCACAACTTCAACCAGATCTGGAACGACCCCAGCTTCGGGCAGGCCTGGAGGAACACGCTCTACTTCACCCTGCTGGCACTGCTGCTCGGCTACCTGGTCCCGTTCCTCGTCGCGATCGTGCTCAACGAGTTCCGGCACGCCAGCGCCTACCTGCGGATCGTGGTCTACCTGCCGGTGATGCTGCCGCCGGTGGCCTCGCTGGTGCTGTTCCAGTACTTCTACAACCCCGAATACGGCCTGTTCGACCACATCCTGCACGCGGTCGGACTGCCCACCCTGCAGTGGCTGCAGTCGCCCAACACCTCCATGATCGCCGTGGTGATCGCCTCCACCTGGATGAACATGGGCAGCGCCACACTGATCTACCTGGCCGCGCTGCAGGGCATCCCCGGCGAGCTGTACGAGGCCGCGGAGATCGACGGGGCCGGCATCCTGCGCCGGGTCTGGCATGTGACGATCCCGCAGACCCGGATGATCCTCAGCATGCTGCTGATGCTGCAGATCGTGGCCACCATGCAGGTCTTCGTCGAGCCGTTCGTGCTCACCAACGGCGGTCAGGGGGTCGACAACTCCACCACCACCATCGTCTACCTCGTCTACCAGTACGCCTTCAACTTCAGCAACTACGGCGCCGCGTCCGCCCTGGGGCTGCTGCTGCTCCTGGTGCTCGTCGTGTTCGCCGTCATCTACCGGTGGATCAGCCGCCGAGCGGAACAGTGAGGTCAGCCATGGCTGTCGCAACCGACACGTCCACCCGAACCCTGATCTCCCGGGTCCAGCTGAACCGCCCGCGCGGACGGTTCGTCTACTGGACCGTGCTGGTGCTGACCCTGCTGCTGTTCACCCTGGTCTTCATCGGACCGCTCTACATGATGGTCACCGGCGGCCTGAAGTCCACCGCCGAGGCGATCCAGAGCCCGCCCACGCTGTTCCCGCACAAGATCACCCCGGGCACGTACAGCACCGCCTGGACCCAGCTCAACCTGGCCAAACTGCTGATGAACACCCTGGTCTACGCCTTCGGCGCGCTGTTCTTCCAACTGGTCTTCGACATCAGCGCGGCGTACGCCTTCTCCAAGCTGCGCCCGGTACTCGGCAACGCGGTGCTCGGGGCGATGCTGGCCACCCTGATGATCCCGGCCATGGTGCTGATCGTGCCGCAGTACCTCACCGTCATCGACCTGCCGGTGCTGCACGTCAACCTGCTGAACACGCCCTGGGCGATCTGGCTGCCCTCGGTGGCCAACGCCTTCAACATCTTCCTGCTGAAGCGGTTCTTCGACTCGATCCCGCAGGAACTGCTGGACGCGGCTTCGATCGATGGGGCGGGATCCATCCGGATCCTCTGGTCGCTGGTGCTGCCGATGTCCCGGCCGATCATCTCGGTGGTGTCGATCTTCGCCCTGGTCGCAGTATGGAAGGACTTCCTCTGGCCGCTGCTGGCCGAGCCGTCCCCGACCAGGCAGACCCTGAACGCCGGCATCTACTCGCTCTCCCAGGGCGTACCGCAGAACGTGCTCATCGCGGCCTCGGCCATCTCGGCGGTGCCCACGATCCTGTTCTTCCTCTTCTTCCAGCGCAACATCATGGCCGGCCTGACCGCAGGCAGCCTCAAGGGCTGACACCCCGACAGACCGCCCGCGGACACACCCTCCCGCAGAGCCGCGCCCCCGACCCGGACCAGTCCCTCCCCGGACCGGCCTCGTCCCCGACAGATGGAGACCCCTACCGTGCACGAGCCCCAGTGGTGGCGCGGCGCCGCGATCTACCAGGTGTACGTACGCAGTTTCGCCGACGCGGGCGGCGACGGAGTCGGCGACCTCGCCGGCGTACGCTCACGGCTGCCCTACCTCTCCGACCTCGGTGTCGACGCACTCTGGTTCACCCCCTGGTACGCCTCGCCGTTCGCGGACGGCGGCTACGACGTCGCCGACTACCGCGAGATCGACCCGGCCTTCGGCACCCTCGCCGAGGCCGAGAAGCTGATCGCGGAGGCCCTGGACCTGGGTATCCGCACCATCGTCGACATCGTCCCCAACCATGTCTCGGACCAGCACACCTGGTTCCGGCAGGCACTGGCGGCGCCGCCCGGATCCCCCGAACGGGCCCGCTTCTGGTTCCGTCCCGGCCGCGGCGAGCACGGCGAACTGGCGCCCAACAACTGGCGGTCCCAGTTCGGCGGGCCGGCCTGGACCCGGGTCACCGAGCCGGACGGCACCCCGGGGGAGTGGTACCTGCACCGCTTCGCCCCCGAGCAGCCCGACCTCAACTGGGACCACCCGGAGATCCGGCGCGAGCACGAGGACGTGCTGCGGTTCTGGTTCGACCGCGGCGCCGCCGGGGTCCGCATCGACTCGGCGGCCGAACTGGTCAAGGACCCGGACCTGCCCGACTACGACTACGACGCGCCGCACGCCCCGGACGAGCCGCACCCCTACATCGACCGGGAGCAGCTGCACGACATCTACCGCTCCTGGCGCGCCATCGCCGACTCCTACCCGCAGCAGCGGGCCCTGATCGGCGAGGTCTGGCTGCCCGACCCGGTCCGCTTCGCCCGCTACCTGCGGCCGGACGAGCTGCACACCGCCTTCAACTTCGGCTTCCTGGCCTGTCCCTGGGACGCGGTCGAGCTGCGGGACACCATCACCACCACGCTGTCGGTGCACGCCCCGGTCGGCGCGCCCGCCACCTGGGTGCTGGCCAACCACGACATCACCAGGACCGCCACCCGCTACGGCCGCGAGGACACCGGCTTCGACTTCGCCGACAAGGCCCACGGCATCCCCACGGACCTGCGGCTGGGCACCCGGCGGGCGCGCGCCGCAGCGCTGCTCTCGCTGGCGCTGCCCGGCTCGGTCTACCTCTACCAGGGCGAGGAGCTGGCGCTGCCCGAGGTGGAGGACATCCCGCCGGACCGGATCGAGGACCCGATGTACCACCGCACCGGCGGAACGGACCCCGGCCGTGACGGCTGCCGGGTGCCGATCCCCTGGTCCGGACTGGTGCCCCCGTACGGCTTCAGCCCGCAGACGGCTACCGCCGAACCCTGGCTGCCGCAGCCGGCCGCCTGGGCGGAGCTCAGCGCCGAGGCCCAGGACGGCGACCCGGCCTCGATGCTGACGCTCTACCGGCAGGCTCTGCGGATCCGCCGCGACGAGCCGGCGCTGGGCGACGGCCCGATGGAGTGGCTGGCCGAGGGACCGGACGGCACCGCGCTCGGCTCACGGGTGCTCGCGTTCCGGCGCGGCCCCGGCTTCGCCTGCCTGGTCAACCTCTCCGACACCGACGTCCCGCTGCCCGGACCCGCCGCCGCGGAAGTCGTCCTGGCCAGCGGCCCCACCCCGGGCGGACACCTGCCCCCCGATACGGCGGTGTGGCTCCGGACCACCTGACAGGTCCCCGGCCATCTCGCTGGTCGCGCCGTCCCGTACGCGCCGAGGGTCACGTACGGGACGGACGTTCGACGCCCCAGAGGTGGTGCGACTGGCTCAGTTGCACTTGGTAGGGGCGCGAGGCCGTGCTGATTCAACTGCCTGCGCGGCCAACCCGGCACAACCCGCAGCCGAAAACCCGTCAGAACCCCCCGCCTACCCCACAACTGTCCCGCTGACCTCCCCGAACCCGATCCGCCCGCCGCCAACCCCCGGTGCACTCGCCCGGATCGTCACGGTATCGCCGTCCTGCAAGAACGTGCGCTCGCTTCCATCCGCAAGCCGCAGCGGCCACTCCCCGTTCCAGCTCAGCTCGATCAACGACCCGAACTGGTCCGGCTCCCGCCCGGACACGGTGCCTGAGGCGTAGAGATCCCCGGTCCGCAGCGAGGCACCGTTGACCGTGGTGTGCGCCAGCATCTGCGCGGGGGACCAGTAGGTGTCCCGGTACGGTGGCCGGGAGACCACCTCCCCGTTCAGCGAGACCTCCAGTCGCAGGTCAAGACCCCAGGACTCCTTCTCCGCCAAGTAGGCCAGCGGCTCCGGCTCCTGTACCGGCACCGGCACCCTCGCCGCCTCCAGTGCAGCCAGCGGCACCACCCACGGCGACACCGACGTCGCGAAGGACTTGCCCAGGAACGGCCCCAACGGCTGGTACTCCCACCGCTGCAGATCCCTCGCGCTCCAGTCGTTGACCAGGACCACGCCGAAGACATGCTCGGCGAACGCCCCGGTGGACACCGGCTCGCCCAGCGCGGACGGCGCGCCGACGACGAAGCCGACCTCGGCCTCGATGTCCAGCCTGAGGGTCGGGCCGAAGTCCCCGGCCGCCCGCTGCCCGGCGGGCCGCCGCACCGGGGTGCCGGAAGGCACCACCGTGCCGGCCCGCCCGTGGTAACCGACCGGCAGGTGCTTCCAGTTGGGCAGCAGCGGCTCCGGGGTCTCCGGGCGGAAGATCCGCCCCAGATTGGCGGCGTGCGCTTCGGAGGCGTAGAAGTCGACGTAGTCGGCGACCTCGATCGGCAGCCGCAGCGCCACCTCGTCCAACCGGTACAGGTTCCGCTCGCAGAACAGCCGGCGTTCGTCGGTCTCCAGCATCCGCCGGACCTCGGCGCGGACATAGGCCCACTCCCGCGGCCCGCGGCGGAGGAAGCGGTTCAGCGAGCCGGTCGCCAGGTCCGCGCCCAGCGGGGTGCCGGCCCACATCGCGGCCAGGTCGAGCACCTGGTCGCCGATGGCGACGCCGACCCGCGGGCCGTGCCCGCCTCCGCCCCGCCGGGGTTCGAACACCCCGTACGGCAGGTTCTCCAGGGTGAAGTCGGAACCCTCGGGCACCGGAACCCAACAACTCACGGTGCGTCACCCGTGCCGTCCGAACGCCGGCTGTCCGTGTCGGCCGGCCCGCGCCCGCTCCAGCTCCAGGCGTAGCGGCCGTCGTCGCTGGCCCGGCCGCCCTCGGCGAGGTCCAGCGGGCGGAAGGTGTCCACCATCACCGCGAGCTCGTCGAAGAACTCGGCGCCGATGCTGCGCTCGTAGGCGCCGGGCTGCGGGCCGTGGGTGTGCCCGCCGGGGTGCAGCGAGACCGAGCCCTGACCGATGCCGGACCCCCTGCGGGCCTCGTAGTCGCCGCCGCAGTAGAACATCACCTCGTCGCTGTCGACATTGGAGTGGTAGTACGGGACCGGGATCGACAGCGGGTGGTAGTCCACCTTGCGCGGGACGAAGTTGCAGATCACGAACCCGTTGCCCTCGAAGACCTGGTGGGCCGGCGGCGGCTGGTGCACCCGGCCGGTGATCGGCTCGAAGTCGCTGATGTTGAAGGCGTAAGGGTAGAGGCAGCCGTCCCAGCCGACCACGTCGAAGGGGTGGGTGGGCACGGTCAGCACGGTGCCGCCGATCGAGCCGCCGGCCCGGTGCTTCACGTAGACGTCCACATCACCACCGCCGTCCTCGGCCAGCAGCGGCCCGACCGGTCCGCGCAGGTCGCGCTCGCAGAACGGCGCGTGCTCCAGCAGCTGCCCGAACTTGGACAGGTAGCGCCGGGCCGGGGTGATGTGGCTGTTGGACTCGATCGCGTAGAGCCGCAGCGGGGCGTCCCCGGTGGGCAGCCAGCGGTGGGTGGTGGCCCTGGGCACGATGACGTAGTCGCCCTCGCCGACCTCGATGCTGCCGAAGACGCTCTCCAGCACGCCGGCGCCGGACTCCACGTACACGCACTCGTCGCCGGTGCCGTTGCGGTAGAGCGGGGAGGGCAGTCCGGCGGCGACGTAGGCGATCCGGACGTCCGCGTTGCCGAGCACCGTCCTGCGGTCGCGGACCGGGTCCGCCTGCCGCCAGCTCTCGCCGGGGAAGAGGTCGTGCAGCCTGAAGTGGTAGGGCTTGAGCGGGTGGTTGGGCTCGGGCTTGTCCTCGGGGAGCTGCCAGACCCGGCTGTCCACCATCGCGGACGGCAGGTGCCGGTGGTAGAGCAGGGACGAGTCGGAGAAGAAGCCCTCCTCGCCCATCAGCTCCTCGAAGTAGAGCCGGCCGGTCTCCCCGTCCCGGTGCTGGGTGTGCCTCTTCGGGGGGATCGTGCCCGCGCTGCGGTAGTACGCCACCTTCGCCTCCTGAGCGACCTGAGCGACTCTGACCAGGACCCATGCCCCCTGGGGATGTCCCGCGGGCATGTCCTCTCATCCCATGGCGCGGGCGGATCCCTGTCAAGCGGCGGCGGCCCCCGCCCGACACGGTCAACAGGCCGAGCGGCAACGACCAGGACACACGGATGTAACGATCACCCAGCCTTTCAGAAAGTTGCTGCAAGGTCTTTCCATGCCTGACCCGTCGCTGTTACGTTCCTCCCCAAGCCCGACGGCAGCAACGGTGCGTCGGCTCGGGGCGGTCCCTTCGCAGGTGCCGACCCACCCACTCGGGCATCCCACCTCAAGGAGTTCACAATGCGTCGTGGCATTGCGGCGGCCGTTCTGGCGGCAGCGATAGCGGTTTCTGCAAGCGCTTGCGGGAGTAGTGGCAGCGGAAGCAGTGGTTCTGGCGCCAAGGCGGACAGCCCGGTCACCATCACCTGGTGGGACACCTCGGACGCGACCAATGAGGCCCCCACCTACAAGGCCCTGGTCTCGGACTTCGAGAAGGCCAACCCCACCATCACGGTCAAGTACGTCAACGTCCCCTTCGCCGACGCCCAGACCAAGTTCCAGACCGCGGCGGGCAGCAAGGGCGCGCCGGACGTGCTGCGCTCGGACGTCGGCTGGACCTCGGGCTTCGCCAAGGCCGGCTACCTGGTTCCGCTGGACGGCACCCCGGCGACCGCGGACAGCGCCTCCTTCGAGAAGCAGCTCGTCACCCAGGCCGGCTACAACGGCCACCAGTACGGCGTTCCGCTGGTCACCGACACCCTCGGCCTGATGTACAACAAGCAGCTCTTCACCAAGGCCGGCATCACCAAGGCCCCCACCACCTGGGACGAGCTCAAGGCCGACGCCGCGCTGATCAAGCAGAAGGACGGCGTCGACGGCTTCGAGTTCAACGCCGCCTCCTACTACGCGATGCCGTTCCTCTACGGGGAGGGCACCGACATGATCGACGCCTCCGCGCAGAAGATCACCATCAACTCCGCGGCCGCCGTCAAGGGCGTCGACACCATCAAGAGCCTGCTGGCCAGCCCGGGCGTGACCAAGCTGGACACCACCGCCAACGCCTACGCGACCATGATGGACAAGTTCGGCAGCGGCAAGATCGCCATGATCATCCAGGGCCCGTGGGAGACCACCAACGTCTACAAGGGCTCGGCCTACAGCGACAAGGCCAACCTCGGCGTCGCGCAGGTCCCGGCCGGCTCCGCAGGCAAGGCCGGAGCCCCGGTCGGCGGCCACAACCTGGTCGCCTACGCCGGCTCCGACGCCGCGCACCAGGCCGCCTCCGAGAAGTTCATCGCGTTCATGACCTCGGCCGCCTCGCAGGCCACCATCGCGACCAAGAACGCGACCCTGCCCACCCGCAGTGACGCGTACACCGCCGCGGTCACCGCCAACCCGGCGATCGCCGCCTTCCAGTCGATCCTGTCCGCCGGCGTGCCGCGCCCCGCGGTGCCCGAGTACAGCTCGATGTACACCCCGTTCAACGACGAGCTGCTGAAGATCCTGGCCGGTCGGGAGAGCACGCAGACGGGTCTGAACAACGCCTCGGTCGCGCTCAAGAAGCTGGTCCCCTCCTTCGCGACCCAGTGACCCGCAGCCCGGCGGGCCGGTCCTCGATCCGGGACCGGCCCGCCGGGCCGCCTGACGTTCCCCATCGCCGTACGAGCAGCGGCCGTCCCACTGCGGCCGTCCCACCGCAGCCGTACCGGAAAGCCGCAGATCCGAAGAGGTGTCAGACCGATGACCGTCGCCGTCCAGGGCAGAGCCCGCAAGGAGCGCCGCGACCGCGAACCCCGGCCGGGGCTGATCGCCCGGCTGCGGCGCTCGTACGACCAGCACTGGTACGCCTGGGTGATGTGCGCCCCGGTCGTCCTGGTCCTCGCCGCGCTGGTCGGCTACCCGCTGGTGCAGGGTGTGCTGCTGACCTTCACCAACGCCAACTCCCTGAACGTCGGCCGCACCATCGGGGTCAACCACATCCCCGACACCTACAGCTGGGTCGGCTTCAAGAACTACGTCGACCTGATCACAGGGCCGGACAACCAGCTGGTGCCGCACTTCGTGTGGACCATCGTCTGGACCGCGGTCTGCGTGGTGCTCACCGTCGGCACCGGCCTGGGCCTGGCCGTGCTGCTGAACCGCAGGATCCGCGGCCGCGCCGTCTACCGGATGCTGCTGGTCCTGCCGTGGGCCGTGCCGACCTTCGTCACCGTCTTCTCCTGGCGGCTGCTGCTCAGCGACGGCGGCGCCGTCGACGGGCTGCTCGGCCTGCTGCACCTGCCCCAGCCCAGCTGGCTCAGCGACCCGCTGGCGATGAAGGTCGCCGCGATCCTGGTCAACACCTGGGTCGGCTTCCCCTTCATGATGCTGTCCTTCCTGGGCGGGCTGCAGTCCATCCCCAACGAGCTCTACGAGGCCGCCGAGATGGACGGCGCCACGCCGTGGCAGCGCTTCACCCAGGTGACCCTGCCCGGGCTCCGCCCGGTGAGCAGCACCGTGATGCTGCTCGGCATCATCTGGACCTTCAACCAGTTCAATGTCATCTACCTGCTCTTCGGATCCGGAGGCGACGACAGCGTGCAGATCCTGGTCACCTACGCCTACCAGTTGTTCTTCGGTCAGATGCCGCAGGACTACGCGGGATCGGCCGCGGTGGGCGTGATCTGCCTCTCCATCCTGGTGGTCTTCACCGGCTTCTACCGCCGCTGGGTGGCCAGGAACGGGGCGGCGGCATGAGTACCAGCGTCCTCCCCGAACCCGGCGACACCGCAGGAGCAGACCCGATGTCCACCCTCACCACCGCCGACCGGACCGTCGAGGCCGTCCCGGCCAGGGCCGCCCGCCGTCCGCTGCTGCGCGGCGAGCGCGGCAGGCTCGCCTCGGTGGGGCTGCACAGCCTGCTCGCGGTCTTCGCCTTCGTGGCGGCCTTCCCGGTGGCCTGGATCCTCTACATCTCCCTGGGCGCCGGCAAGGACGACTACCTGCACCCCGGCCGCATCCTCGGCCGGGTGACGCTGTCCAACTACGACTTCGTCATCAACCACACGGGCTTCGGCAGTTGGATGTTGAACTCGCTGATCGTGGGCCTGGGCACGATGGCCGTCGGCGTGCTGATCTCCGCCAGCGCCGGCTACGCGGTCTCGCGGATGCGCTTCCCGGGGCACCGCCAGCTGATGTACACCTTCCTGCTGACCCAGATGTTCCCGGTCGCGGTGCTGATGGTCCCGCTGTACAAGATCATGGCGACGCTGGGACTGCTCGACACCTACCAGGGCCTGATCCTGGTCTACTGCACCACAGCGGTGCCCTACAGCGCCTGGCTGCTGAAGGGCTACTTCGACACCATCCCGGTCGAGATCGACGAGGCCGGGCGGATCGACGGCCTCTCGCCGTTCGGCACCTTCTGGCGGCTGATCATCCCGCTGGCCAAGCCGGGACTGTCCGTCGCGGCCTTCTACACCTTCCTCACCGCGTGGGGCGAGGTCGCCTTCGCCTCGCACTTCATGCTCTCCGCCGACAAGTACACGCTCGCCGTCGGCATCCAGACCTACATCAGCCAGTACAACTCCCAGTGGAACTACATGGCGGCCAGCGCGGTGCTGATCGCCCTTCCCGCCGGAGTGGTCTTCTACCTGGTACAGAAGCACCTGGTGTCCGGCCTCACCGCCGGCGGCACCAAGGGCTAGCGCCCCCGCACATCCAGTCACCCCCGTCCACTGAGCCCCAAGGGATCCCATGGCCTCCCGCCCGTCGCCCGCCGCCACCCTCAACGGAGGGGCTGCGCCCCGCACCTCCTCCGCCGACCCGACCGCCTCTGCCGCCGACTCCGGCCGCAGATCCGGCTGGTGGCGCGACGCGGTGATCTACCAGGTCTACCCGCGCAGTTTCGCCGACGCCGACGGCGACGGGATGGGCGACCTGGAGGGCGTCCGCAGCCGGCTGCCGTACCTGCGGGACCTGGGCGTCGACGCGGTGTGGCTGTCCCCCTTCTACGCCTCCCCGCAGGCCGACGCCGGCTACGACGTCTCCGACTACCGGGTGGTCGACCCGATGTTCGGCGACCTCGCCGACGCCGTACGGATGGTCGAGGACGCCCACGGGCTGGGCCTGCGCGTGATCGTGGACATCGTCCCCAACCACGTCTCGGACCAGCACCCCTGGTTCCGCCAGGCGCTGCGCGAGGGACCGGGCAGCCCGCTGCGGGAGCGGTTCCACTTCCGTTCGGGCCGCGGTGCGGACGGCGAACTGCCGCCCAACGACTGGGAGTCCATCTTCGGCGGCCCGGCCTGGACCCGGACCGCCGACGGTGACGGCGTCCCGGGGGAGTGGTACCTGCACCTCTTCGCCCCCGAGCAGCCCGACCTCAACTGGGAGAACGCCGCCGTCGCCGACGAGTTCCGCTCGGTACTGCGGTTCTGGCTGGACCTCGGCGTCGACGGCTTCCGCATCGACGTCGCCCACGGCCTGGTCAAGGCGGCCGGACTGCCCGACATCGGCCACCACGACCAGCTGCGGCTGCTCGGCAACGACGTGCTGCCCTTCTTCGACCAGGACGGCGTGCACGAGATCTACCGCGACTGGCGCCGCATCCTGGACGAGTACGGCACCGACCCGGAGACCCGCCGGATCGCCGTCGCCGAGGCCTGGACACCAACCGTCCAGCGCACCGCCAACTACCTGCGCCCGGACGAGCTGCACCAGGCCTTCAACTTCCAGTACCTGGGCACCGCCTGGGACGCCGAAGCGCTGCGCGAGGTGGTCGACCTGACCCTGGACGCGATGCGCCCGGTCGGCGCCCCGGCCACCTGGGTGCTGTCCAACCACGACGTGGTCCGCCACCTCACCCGGCTGGCCGGGCCCGCCGCCGGTGAGAACGCCGAGCAGGACCTGCGCCGCGCCCGGGCGGCGACGCTGCTGATGCTGGCGCTGCCCGGCTCCGCGTACCTCTACCAGGGCGAGGAGTTGGGCCTGCCGGAGGTCCTCGACCTGCCCGACGCGGTCCGCCAGGACCCGGCCTTCACCCGGGCCAAGGGCACCGGCGCCGAGGGGCAGGAGGGGATGCGCGACGGCTGCCGGGTCCCGCTGCCCTGGTCCGGCACCGAGGCCCCGTACGGCTTCGGCCCGGTCTCCGGAGGTCCCAGCTGGCTGCCGCAGCCCGCCGAGTGGGCCAAGCTCAGTGTCGAGGCGCAGACCCGCGACCGCAGCTCCACCCTGGAGCTGTACCGGGCCGCGCTGACGGCCCGTCGGGAGCACCCGGCACTGGGCACCGGCGACAGCGTGGAGTGGCTGGACGCCCCGGCCGGGGTGCTGGCCTTCCGCCGCAGCAGCCCCGACGGTGCGTTCGCCTGCTTCGCCAACACCGGCGACCAGGCGGTGCGGCTGACCGCTCCCGGCCGACTGCTGCTGGCCTCGGAGCCGGTCACCGTGGTCGACGACGAGCTCGTGCTGCCGGCCGACACCACCGTCTGGTGGGCCGTCTGACATGCCCACTCACTCAGCGGCGTCGCCCAAGCCGGCCCCGGCCGCAGCCCCCGCTCCGGTCGGGACCCCGGCTGCGCCGACCGCCCGGCTCGCCGACATCGCCGCCCAGGCGGGGGTCAGCGAGGCGACCGTCTCCCGGGTCTTCAACGGCCGGGCCGGGGTCTCCCCGACGACCCGTCAGTCGGTGCTCGCCGCACTGGACGTGCTCGGCTACGACCGCCCGGTGCGGCTGCGGCAGCGCAGCGCCGGACTGATCGGGCTGATCACCCCCGAGCTCAACAACCCGATCTTCCCGGCGCTGGCCCAGGTCATCGAGCAGGTGCTGACCCGTTACGGCTACACCCCGCTGCTGTGCACCCAGACCCCCGGCGGTTCGACCGAGGACGAACTGGTCGACATGCTGGTGGAGCGGGGGGTCACCGGCATCGTGTTCGTCTCCGGACTGCACGCCGACACCACAGCCGACATGGAGCGCTACGCCCGACTGGCCGGCCGGGGCGTGCCGTTCGTGCTGATCAACGGCTACAACGAGCTGATCTCCGCGCCGTTCGTGTCCCCGGACGACCGGGCCGCGATGCGGATGGCGGTGCAGCACCTGGTCGAGCTCGGCCACGAGCGGATCGGCCTGGCCCTGGGCCAGCGCCGGTTCGTCCCGGTGCTGCGCAAGCTGGAGGGCTTCACCGCGGCCTGCCGCGACATCCTCGGCCAGTCCGACCAGGACATCGAGTCCCGGATCCAGCACACCCTGTTCAGCGTCGAGGGCGGCCACGCGGCAGCCGCGGCGCTGCTGGAGGCCGGCTGCACCGCGGTGGTCTGCGGCAGCGACCTGATGGCCTTCGGCGTCGTCAGGGCGGTCCGCCAGCACGGCCTCACCGTGCCGGGCGACGTTTCGGTGGTCGGTTTCGACGACTCCCCGCTGATCGCCTTCGCGGACCCGCCGCTGACGACGATCCGTCAGCCGGTCGAGGCGATGGGCGCGGCCGCGGTGGACGCGCTGCTGGAGGAGATCAACGGCAACGCGCTGCACCGCGCCGAGTTCGTCTTCCAGCCCGAGCTGGTCGTCCGGGGCTCCACCGGGGCGGCCCGCCCGCGCGTCTGAGGGGTCGCGCGGGACCGCACAGCGGCGCAGGGCCGCACGGGAGGTGCCTCCCCGTGCGGTCCTGCGCCGTGCGCGTGCGCGGGGCACCTGCGCGGCGCGTCGTGCGTCGGCGCCGGATCCGGAGCGCGGCCGCGGCCGGATAACCAGTGGCTCCGCCGCGGCACGCTGGCCAGACTGGGGCGGACCCAAGTCCCGCCGCTGTCAGGAGCACTGTGTTCTCCAGCTATCGCCGCACCCTGCAGGCGCCGGGGGCGGTGCCCTTCGTCCTGGCCGGGCTGCTGGCCAGGTTCCCCATCGGGATGTACAGCGTCGGGGCGGTCTTCATGATCACAGGCGCGGCCGGTTCCTACGAGCTGGCCGGCGCGCTCTCCGCCACCCTGCTGGTGGTCCTCGCCGTGGCGGGACCGCAGATCGCCCGGCTGACGGACCGCTGGGGCCAGGCCAGGGTCGCCGTCCCCGCGGTGCTGACCACCGTCACCGGCGGCTTCGCCGAACTGCTGTGCGTGCACTACCGCGGCCCGCACTGGCTGCTGTTCCTCACCGCCGCGATGACCGGCCTGGCCCCCAACACCGGCAGCATGTCCCGGGCCCGCTGGGCCGTGCTGCACCAGGGGAACGAGGAACTGCTGCACAGCGCCTACGCGCTGGACACCGTGGTCGACGAGCTGTGCTTCGTGCTGGGCCCGATCGCCGCCACCGCGTTGGCCACCTCCGTCTTCCCTTCGGCGGGCTATCTGACGGCGCAACTCCTGCTGCTGGCGGGCGTGCTGCTGTTCTGCGCCCAGCGGCGCACCGAGCCTCCGGTGACCCCGCGCGCCGGGCCGCAGGACGCGTCCGGCCCCGGCGGCTCCGCGCTGCGCACCCCGGCGCTGCGGGTGCTGCTGCCGACGCTGGCGGCCGTCGGCTCGGTGTTCGGGCTGATGGAGATCACCGTGATCGGCTTCGCCGACGCGCACCACCACAAGCCCGCCGCCAGCCTGGTGCTCTCCTGCTACGCGCTGGGGTCCATGCTCTCCGGGATCGCCTTCGGGGTGTGGCGGCCGAAGGGCAGCCCGGCCCGGCAGCTGCCGCTGTTCCTGCTGCTGATGACCGGCATGCTGTCGCTGCTCTCCCTCGTCCGCACCCTCCCGGAGCTGGCGCTCGGGCTCCTGCTGGCGGGCCTCTGCACGGCGCCGACCCTGGTCACGGCGATGGGCCTGGTCCGCGACCGGGTCCCGGCGCACCAGTTGACCGAGGGCTTCAGCTGGACCACCACCGGGGTGATGGTCGGCGTCTCACTCGGGGCCGCGGCCGGCGGCTGGGCGGTTCAGCACCTGGGCCCGGGTGCGGGCTTCCACATCCAGCCGGCCCTGAGCGGCCTGGCGATGCTCATCGCCCTGCTGGGCGGCCGCGCCCTGGCCGGACCGCCGGCGGACGCCCGCGCCGATGCGGAACCGTCCGAAGCCGTTGGGACGTCCGCCCACGTGCAATAAGGTGCCTGCTGTGTACAGCAGACGAAGACTGCTCGACGAAGACTGGGGACCCCTTTGAACACAGCGCGGCTCGCGGACATCGCCGCCCAGGCCGGGGTGAGCGAGGCCACCGTCTCCCGGGTGCTCAACGGCAAGCCGGGGGTCTCCGCCACCACCCGGCAGACGGTGATCGCCGCCCTCGACGTCCTGGGGTACGAGCGGCCGACCCGGCTGCGCCAGCGCAGCGCGGGTCTGATCGGGCTGATCACCCCGGAGTTGAGCAATCCGATCTTCCCGGCCTTCACCCAGGTCATCGAGCAGGTGCTGACCCGCTACGGCTACACCCCGGTGCTCTGCACCCAGACCCCCGGCGGCTCCACCGAGGACGAGCTGGTGGAGCTGCTGGTGGAGCGGGGGGTGACCGGCATCGTCTTCATCTCCGGGCTGCACGCCGACACCAGCGCCGACACCGAGCGCTACGCCCGGCTGACCGGCAAGGGCGTGCCCTTCGTCATGATCAACGGCTACAGCTCCAAGATCGCCGCCCCGTTCATCTCCCCGGACGACCGGGCCGCGATGCAGATGGCGGTGCAGCACCTGGCCGGCCTGGGCCACCAGCGGATCGGTCTCGCGGTGGGTCCGGCCCGGTTCGTGCCGGTGGAGCGCAAGCTGGAGGGCTTCGCCGACGCCATGCGGACCCAGTTGGGCATGGCCGCCGCCGAGTCGTCCGACCTGGTCCAGCACTCGCTGTTCAGCGTGGAGGGCGGCCAGGCGGCCGCCGGCGCGCTGCTCGACAAGGGCTGCACGGCGATCGTCTGCGGCAGCGACCTGATGGCGTTCGGCGCGATCCGCGGTGCGCGCTCGCGCGGGTTGAGCGTGCCGGGCGACGTGTCGGTGGTCGGTTTCGACGACTCCCCGCTGATCGCCTTCGCGGACCCGCCGCTGACGACGATCCGTCAGCCGGTCGAGGCGATGGGCGCGGCGGCGGTCAACGTGCTGCTGGAGGAGATCGGCGGCAACCCGGCGCAGCGCGGCGAGTTCGTGTTCCAGCCGGAGCTGGTGGTCCGCGGCTCCACCGGCGCGGCCCGGCCGCGCGCCTGACGGCTCGGCGCGGCAGAGCACAGCGCAGACAGCACAGCGGACGGCGGGGCGCCGGGCCCCGCCGTCCGTGTGGTTCCGCCCGCTCAGACCAGGTCGGGGTCCAGCTCGATGCCCAGTGCCGTCAGGTACAGGCCGAGGACCAGCCGGGCCACCGTCGGGTACGCCCCCAGCGGCTCCGACGCCTGGCACTCGGCCTCCGCCGGCACGGACTTGAGCAGGTCCGGGTCCACCTCGGGGCCGAAGAGGTAGGGCGCGAGCGCGGGCTGCGCGCAGCCGGTCTCGCGCAGGTGCGCGGCCGCCGCCGTGACCGAACCGGGCTCGTCCAGCGCGGCCGCCACCACGGGCACGGCCAGCCGGGCGGCCAGCAGCACCGCGGTCACCTCGGCGAGCTGCAGCGACTCGGCCCCGCCGACCGTGGCGAGCACGATGCCGTCGGCGGAGGTGTTGACCGCGAACAGCCTGGCCCGGTCGGCCCGGGCCAGCCCGGCCTCTGACAGCCGCACATGCAGCGCCTCGGCCAGCAGCGGGTGCGGTCCGAGCGTGTCGGTGACCCTGACCTCGCCGGGGATGCCGCTCACGGCGGACCGGAAGGAGTCGGAGGGACCGGGAAGCAGCGGCACGACCACCGGGGCCGGACGGCCCTCCGCGGCGGCGGCGCTCAGCAGCGCGGCCAGCGTCGGGGCCTCGGCGGAGTCGCCCTCCGTACCGGCGCCGGGCTCGGTGCCGGCTTCGGTGCTGGTGGAGGGCAGGTAGGCGGCCCGGGCGTCGATCCCGGACTGCTCGGCCCGGATCAGCGAGACCAACTCGTCGGCGATCTGCCGGGTGGCCTGGGTGGCCTCCGCAGGTACGGCCAGAAGCAGCGCGGGGGCCTCCGCGGGGATCTCGTGGCGTTCGGGCCGACGGTGCCGACCGCGTGCCCGGGTGCCGGGCGTGCGGACGGGCAGCGGTGTGCTGGGGATGGCGGCAGAGCTCATGTCGGACGATCGTAGGTCATCTGTGCGGACTGCTGAAGTCGGGCACCCTTCTTTGCGACTCAGCGGCGAGGCCATACCCGCTGAATCATCATCAATACGGACATATATTCACCGCCCGACGGTCGCGTGCAACCGGATCACGGTGAGCAGCGTCACATAGCTGTGCGACGCACATGATTACTGACTGTGTGTCACCGGGGCGCTGCGCGCTGTGGATCTTGAAAGTGACTCGACGGCACGTTGCAGTGCGACCGTAGCCGAGAGCGACGAGTCGGGTGGCAAATGTCCCTTTCGATCCGTCAGCCCGACATTGCGGAGCGGAAGTTGTCACATGTGGTGAACGCACGTGCACGCGCATAAGCAGCTGCACGTGCAACTGCACTGGCGATATCATTACGTGCAGTGAGGCGCCTCTCTGGCCCATCCTGCACGGCTCGTACAACCAGGAGACACCGATGCTTCGCATGTACAACGGCATGGCCGCCACGGAGATCGAGGGTGTGGTCTGGCAGAAGAGCCGTCTGAGCAATTCGCAGGGTGACTGTGTCGAGTTGGCCCGGCTCGCGGACGGGGATGTGGCGGTGCGCAACTCGCGGTTCCCGGACGGGCCGGCCCTGATCTACACGCGGGCCGAGATTGCGGCGCTGATCGACGGGATGAAGAAGGGCGAGTTCGACCACCTCGCCGAGCCGGCCTGAGCGAGGCTCCCCGAAGGACCTGCTGGACACCTGACCGAACGGCCGGCCGGGCGGACCGGTGGACGCCCGGAGCGGCGGTGGCGGGGGGTCACTCCCCCCCCTCCCCCCCCCCC
>NZ_BBPM01000007.1:203786-218239 GCF_000787775.1 Streptacidiphilus carbonis
GGGGGGGGGGGGGGGGTTCCCCCCCCCCTTCCCCCCGCCGCTCCGTCTGCTTCTCCCCGCCGATCGGGAAGGCCCCTGTCCCGTCGGCCATCCCGTTGCCGTCGAGCTCGAACAGGGCCCAGACCACCTTGCCGGCGGCCACCGGGTGCCAGCCCCAGGACTGGCTGAACGAGTCCACCAGGTGCAGCCCGCGCCCCGACTCGGCGACCCAGTCCGGCTCCCGGGTCACCGGACCGGAGCTGCTGGGGTCGCTCACCGCGCAGACCACCTGCGGGGCCCGCCGGACCAGGCTCAGGCGTATCAGTGGGGCGGGGTTCTGCGGGGTGTCGCCGAACTGCTTGGTGATCGGCCCGGGGCCGCTCGTGCCGCGCTTGCCCCAGGCGCTGGTCCGCTGCTCGGGCACGCTGGCGGCCGCGAGCGCGTGGCGCAGCGCGTTGGTGACGAGCTCGCTGGTCACCAACGCGATGTCGTCGAAGAGGTCGCCCAGACCCCAGCGATTCAACGTCAGCTTGGTGAACTCCCGTGCGGTGCGCACGGATTCCAGCCGGGGGGCGAGGGCGCAGTTGACCACGTCGGGGTCCGTGGCCAGTGCCGGGCTCAGGCCCATGAAGAGCTCCTCCCATAAGGGCGCTGCAGGCATCGCTGCCGAGGTCTGCCCTGCCGGGGTCGCGCGCGCGACACCGGACTCCGCCGCGTCGCCGAACGGCTGACGGGGCGGTGGCTCGGTGTGGCGCGAGGGGGGAGCGGGCTCCCCGCAGGACTGCCAGTGGGTGTGCATGTGCACGTGCATCATGGTCCTCCCCGCTCACGCCAGATGCAAGGGTGGATTCACGTGCATGTGCGAGTCGCGCATCTGCACGTGCATATTCGTGTGCAAGGAGTAGTCTCATGGTTGCTCGCCGCAGGCGTGACCGCTGAGGCCGGGCCGTGACGTCCGAGTTCTTGACACAAACCTGTCCGTTTGGGCACCCTTCGCCACCGGACAGTGGCAGACTGTGCGCTGATTTCATTGGGTGGAGGTTCAACGGAATGACCACAGTTCAGCCGGGGAGCGGCTCGATGGTGCGCCGTATCCTCCTCGGCTCCCAGCTGCGCCGACTCCGTGAGGCTAAGGGGATCACCCGTGAGGACGCGGGCTACACCATCAGGGCCTCCGAATCGAAGATCAGCCGCATGGAGCTCGGCCGCGTCAGCTTCAAGGAGCGGGACGTGACGGACCTACTGAGCCTTTACGGAGTCGACGACGAGACCGAGCGCACCGCTCTGGTGACCCTGGTGCGCGAGGCGAACCAGGCCGGCTGGTGGCACAGTTTCAGCGACGCCATGCCCAACTGGTTCCAGACCTACGTGGGTCTGGAGGAGGCGGCGGCGCTGATCCGCACGTACCAGGTGCAGTTCATCCCCGGCCTGCTGCAGACCGAGGACTACGCCCGGGCGATCATGCTGCTGAACCGCCCGCACATGGAGCAGAGCGAGCTGGAGCGCCGCATCAACCTGCGGATGCGGCGTCAGAAGCTGGTCGCCGACGGCGACGGGCCGCGGCTGTGGGCGGTCGTCGACGAGGCCGCGCTGCGCCGCCCGGTGGGCGGCCCCGCGGTGATGAAGGCTCAGATACAGCGCCTGATCGACGCGGCCGACATGCCCAACGTGGTGGTCCAGGTGATGCCGTTCCGCTTCGGCGGCCACGCCGCGGAGAGCGGGGCCTTCACCATCCTCCGCTTCCCCGAGCAGGACCTGCCCGACGTGGTCTACCTGGAGCAGCTCACCAGCGCGCTCTACCTGGACAAGCGCGACGACGTGGACCAGTACATCCAGGTGATGGAGCGGCTCAGCGTCGACAGCCTCACCCCGGAGGCCAGCGTGGAGCTGCTCTCGTCGCTGCTGAAGGAGATCTGAGGGACCCGGGGCCAGCCGGGCCGCCTAGGGTTCCAGGTTGTAGCGGGCGAACAGGTCCGCGCGGATGAGCGCCTGGGAGGTCTCCGCCCCGGGCAGCAGCATGCCCATGCAAGCGCCCATCAGGGCGCTGCGCAGCACCGCGTGCTCCGCGACCGGGTCCGACGCCCCGCGGCGCCGGAGCACCCCCTGGAGCAGCGCCCCGAACCGCCGCTGCTCCTCGTCCTGGATGAACCCCTCCGCGCTCGGCGCCAGGATCAGCGCCAGGTGCGTGCGCATCAGCGTCGGCCGCTGCCGGGTCAGGTTCAGCACCGAGTCGATCGAGGTGGCCAGCCAGAGGTCCGGCGGATCCGTCTCCGCCAGCTTCGCCAGCTCCGCCGCCAGGGTCAGGTGCATCAGCCGGTGCATCGAGGACTGCAGCAGGTAGCGCTTGCCCGGGAAGTAGTACGAGACCAGCCCCCGGGCCATCCCGGCCCGCTCGGCGATGTCGCCGAGGGTGGTGCCCGTAAAGCCCCGTTCGTCCACCAACTCGACCGTGGCCTGCATGATGCGCGAACGGGACCGGGCCCGCATGGCCTCGTTGACTGACGCGCGTCGGGGTGACATTGTGCTCCTGCGTTCATTGGCTGCTGGCCAATATACGGCCAGCCCTCGAACGCGTGTGGCCGCCCGGGCGGTTCGCCGACGCGGGGGATCGGCGAACGCCCGGGCGGTCCGCCCGAACCCCGTACGGGCGGGTCCTAAGGGCGCCGGACGGCCTCCGGTGCGGCCTCCGGTGCGGCCGCTGCCGGCACCGCGTGCGCGGCCGTTGCAGCCGCCGCCGAGCCTTCGCGGCCGGGGATCGCGTAGTCCGGCACCGGGTAGGCGGCGGCCCTCGGCGCCCGACGGTCCCGCAGCGCCCCGTAGACGGTCACCAGCAGCCCCAGCAGGGCCACCCCGGTCACTACCGCCACCGCGTTGTGGTCGGCGCTCAGTTGGGCGCGTACGGTGCCGCCGCCGCCCGCGGTCACCACGGCGGTGACGACGGCCAGCACCACCGCGCCGCCGATCTGGAACGAGGTGTTCACCAGTCCGGAGGCCAGCCCCTGCTCGGAGTCGGCGACCCCGGTCGTCGCCTGGATGTTGAGCGACGGGAAGACCAGCGCGAAGTGGATCCCGATCAGCACCATCGACGGCAGGATCACCGTCAGGTAGTCCGAATGCGGGCCGATCCGCAGGAAGTTGGCGTAGCCCAGCACCGCCGCCGGGAAGCCGACCAGCATCAGCCTGGTCGTCCCGTAGCGGTCCACCAGCGCGCCCATCCTGGTCGCCGAGGCCGCCACCAGCACCCCGGCCGGCAGGAAGCCCAGGGCCATCTCCAGCGCGGACCAGCCGAGCAGCGACTGCAGGTAGAGCGTGGCGATGAACTGGAAGCCGACGTAGGCGCCGAAGAGGGCGATCGCGCCGACATTGGCCCGGGCCACCAGCCCGTTGCGGAAGATCCCCAACCGCACCAGCGGGTGCGCGGTGCGCTGCTCCACCGCGACGAACGCCGCGAACAGCGCGGCGACCGCGACCAGCGACAGCACGGTGCGGGCGCTGCCCCAGCCCGCGCCCTGGGCCTGGGTGACGGTGTAGACGAGCAGCAGCAGCCCGCCGGTGGCGGTGACCGCGCCGAGCAGGTCGTAGCCGCGTCCCTCGCGCCGCGGGGTCTCCTGACGCGGGATCAGCCGGGTGCCGGCCGCCAGCGCCAGCAGTGCCAGCGGGAACGGCAGCAGGAAGGTCCAGCGCCAGCCGACCTCGGTCAGCAGTCCGCTGAGCACCAGGCCGAGCGAGAAGCCGCTGGCGCCGCAGGTGGTGTAGATGCTGAGGGCCCGGTTGCGCTGATGGCCCTCTGGAAAGGTGGTGGTGATGATGGACAGGCCGGCCGGCGCGGTGAAGGCGGCGGCGACGCCCTTCACGAACCGGGTGGCGATGAGCAGTCCGCCGTCGTCGACCAGGCCGCCGAGCAGCGAGGCGACGGCGAAGACGGCGAGTGCGGCGAGGAACACCCGCCGCCGCCCGAGCAGGTCCGCGGCCCGGCCGCCGAGCAGCAGCAGCCCGCCGTAGCCGAGGACGTAGCCGCTGACCACCCACTGCAGCGAGGTGGTGCTGAGGTGCAGATCGGTTCGGATCGAGGGAAGGGCGACTCCGACCATCGACACATCCAGGGCGTCGAGGAACAGGGCAGCGCAGAGGACGACGAGAGTGCCCCAGAGGCGGGGGCTCCATCGGGTGGTGGCTGTGGTCATGCCGAGGACACTACATGCATGTGCATTCAATGCACGTGAATTTAATGTGAACTCATTAAGTTCCCCTGCAACTGCTACGCTGACTGCGTGAGCGCTCCCTCGGACCCCGAGCTCGTCGAAGCCTGGCGCACCCTCCTTGCCCGCCAGGCGGCCACCGCCTGCGCCCTGGATCGCGAGCTCAGCGAGCGGCACGGCCTGGGCATGAGCGAGTTCGAGGTGCTGGAGCGCCTGGTCGAGGGCACCTCGGGGGACTGCGCCGCCTCGCTCCGGATCCAGGAGCTGGCCCACTCGGTCCACCTCAGCCAGAGCGCGCTGTCCCGCCTGATCGCCCGCCTGGAGAAGGCCGGCCTGGTCGAGCGCTCCATGTGCGCCGAAGACCGCCGAGGCGTCTCCGTCTGCCTCACCCCGGCCGGCCGCGACCGCCACACCGACGCCGTCCCCACCCACCGCAGCGTCCTCGCCGACATGCTCACCCCCTGAGCGGGGGGCCGCAGCGTTGGCAGGGGCGACCGCATCCGGCGGAGTTCGGGCCGCGCGGGGCGACCACCCAGCCGGCCCGGTCGACCGAGTTCATGGGCGAGTACTACGTCTGACGTAGGTCTGGGCGGGCGCGTCGCCGGCGTGGTCGGGTGAGTGGCTGGACGCGTCAGCGGCCGGTCGGGTCAGTGGGCGCCGGCCCGCTGGGCGGTGGCGGCCTCTTGCTGGGCGGCACGGACCGCCTCCTCGACGCAGTTCTCGGCGCAGGTGTCCGGCATCGCCGGGTGCCGTCCGATGATGATCACGCCCAGCACGATGCAGACCAGGCCGACGGCCTCGCCGGCCAGCGCGCCGGGGGTGAGCCGCAGCCGGTCGCCGAGGAAGCCGACGCCGCAGGCGATCCCGGCCAGCGGCTGCGCGGCGGTCAGGGCCGGCAGCGACATCCGCAGCGGGGCGGACTCGAACGCGCTCTGCACCAGGATCAGGCCGATCACCCCGATCGCCACCACGGTCCAGGTCTGCCAGCTGGTCAGCAGCAGCGCCAGGCCGCCATGGGTGAACCGCTGGCCCGCGGTGCGGGTCAGCGCGTCCTGCAGGCCGTAGAGCAGCCCGGCGGCCAGTGCCAGCAGGGTGGCCTCCTCGAACAGCGGCAGCCGTCTGGCGATGGAGACCAGCAGCAGCGCGGCCCCGGCGACCACGCCGAACACCAGCCAGTGCCGCAGCACCCCGGCCTCGGTCCCGCCGCCGGTCGGCTCCCCGCTGGTGATGAACGCGGTCACCCCGAGGGCCAGCAGCAGCACCCCGCCCCAGCCCGAGCGACCCAGCCGCTGGCCGGTGATGCTGCGGGCCAAGCCCATGGCGAACAGCAGATTGGTCGCGAGCAGGGGTTCGACCAGGGAGATCCGTCCGGCTGACAGCGCCATCGCGCTGAGCACCTGGCCGCCGACCATGAAGGCGATCCCGAGCAGCCATTCGGGCTGCCGCATCAGCCGCAGCAGCAGCCGGTAGGACAAGATCTCGGAGCGCGGTGCGCGCTGCGCCGCGTGCTGCTGGAGCACGAAACCGAGTCCCAGCAGACATGCCGCGCCGACACCGAGCAGAAACACCGTCACGAAGTGTTCACCCCACGTCCCAGCCTGTCCTGACCAGCCAGAAGCCCTGCACTCCGCCTGCCCACGGCCGGTTGGTCCATACGCACGCGGCTACGCGGACGTTTCGGACACCGTCTGTTGCGGGGAAGCCTAGCGCGGTCGGCTGGGAATGGCCTGCGCGTGACGGCAAATAGCAGACTGCCCCGGAATGCTTCAGCCGTCTCTCAGGGAAGGTTCACAAAACCCTCAGAAGAGCACACGCAATCCTGGTGCGAACACCAGTGCCAACGGTGCGCTCAGGGCGGCCAGCGTCGCAGCGGCCAGCCGCAGCCGCCGGGTCACCGGCAGTCTCGGCTCGCCCGCGAGCAGTCGTTCCACCCGCCCGGGTATCTCGTCCAGCAGTCCGGGGCAGTTCGGGACGGGCCCGTGCGCGGTGTTCAGCTCGACCAGGGCGACGGCGGTGGCCAGCCGCCCGTGCCGGCGCGCGGCCGAGTCGTCCGCCGCGAGCTCCACCAGGCGTCCCACCTGGTCGCGGAAGAGCCGGAAGATCCCGGCGCCGGGGAAGCCGTTGTTCAGCGCCTCGGAGCACTGCAGCAGCCAGTGGTGCCTGGCCCGGACGTGTCCGCGCTCGTGCTCCAGCACGGCGGCCAGCTCACGGTCGCTCAGCCGGTGCAGCGCGCCCGTGGTCACCACCAGACGGCTGGCCGGCCCCGGCAGGGACCAGGCGCTGGGCTCGGCGCTCTCCAGCACCACCAGCCGCTCGGCAGCCGCCGGACGGCGCACCCGCTCCAGCCCGGACGGCAGCTCGGGCGCCCGCAGCCGCAGCTCCCGATGGCGCCGTCGGCGCAGCGCCCGCGCCGAGCGCACCTCGGTGCCCAGCGCCAACGCGGTGCGGGCGCCGCCCACGGCCAGCAGCGCGGCGGCGGCGATCGCCCAGGGGCGGGAGAGCGGACTCGCATAGGCGGCCTCGACGCCGCGCGGGGCACCGGAGAACAGCAGTGTCCGCACCTCGGGCCAGGCCGCGGCGGCTGTGAGCAGCAGGGCCAGCCCGCAGCAGAGCAGCGCGGCCAGCACCAGGCACTGCCAGGCCCACAGCGCCAGCACCGGCTCGCGCTCGGTCCAGCGCGCCCGTGCCAGCAACCGGGGACCGGCGGTGGCCAGGACCAGGCCGAGCAGCAGTAGGGCGGGCAGCGCGTTCAACGAGACCTCCGCTGGAGGGACCCAGGACACGCGACACTGCGTGCGCCCCCAACCTATGCGGCGCGGGGCAGCGGCGGCAGTGGATCCGGACAGGCGTGACGCACGCCACGCACCACGTGTCACCAGGCACACCACCGCGGGTCGGCCGGGCCGGAATGTCGGGCGGCGGCGGCCGGGCGGCCGGTCACATGGCCAGCCGCCCGGTCACATGGCCAGCAGCATGGTGAACATGCCGAGCCCCAGCACCATCCGGCAGGCCTGCGGCAGCTCCGGTGCGCCCAGCAGCCGGTTGGCGACCGATCCGCGGCGCGCCGTGCCCGTGCCGCCCCCCGCCGGCACGGGCACCGCGATCATCCGGGCCCCGGCCAGCACCGCGTACCCGCCGAAGAACACCAGCAGCGCGCCGGTGACCGCGGGCGACCCCCCGGTTCCGGCGGCCTGGTCGGCCATCCCGGCCATGCCCGGCATCGCCGCGCCCGCGCCCGTCGTCCCCGCCCCCGTCCCCATCACCAGTGCCATGTAGACCATGGCCAGGTGCCCCACCCCGTGGTAGAGGTGGTGCCCCCGGTGCCCGGGCGGGTGCCCGGACGACGTCCCGCTCCCGGTCATGGGCAGCAGCCCGGCCCCGAGCGACCACAGCGCCGCGAGACCGAAGAGCACCACCCACACCGCCGGCGGCACCTGCCGCCCCGTCCCCAGCGGCAGTGCCATCGCCGCCATGCCCAGACCCTTGAGCGCCTCCGAGGCGTCCAGTTCGCGCTCGGCCCTGGAGGCGGTCCTCCGTACCAGTCGGACCAGGCAGTACAGTCCGGTCGCTCCCATCAGTCCGGTCAGCAGCCATCCGACGGCGGCGGGACCATGCATCCGGTCTCCCCTCGAGTACTGCTCCCACCATGACGCTGAGTGGCGGGGAACTACAGGGCGCAACGGGGGCGCACGAGCGCAGTCGGCCCCCGATGCCCCCGATCCCCTCCGGTCCGCTCCGATCCCCGGCAGAGCACTGCCGCAGGCAGGTCGCACCCGGCTGCGCAGCCGGGCCCTTCAGGGCTGTCCCGGGCCCGCTCCCTGAGACCCGCCGTACTCCCACAGGAGTACACGGGCCGCCGCCTGCCTCTGCGGGACTACGTGCCCGGTGGCGCTTAATCATCCCCGGGTGGGTCTTCGGCCGAGATCTAGATCGTTAGGTTGGTGATGCCCGAGCCCCCAGGCCGCAGCACCCCAGCACCACCGCCTCGGAGGCCAAGCATCCAGAAGCAGGGACGAGACCTCCACCATGGGCCGACTGATCCGCATCCCCCGGCAGCGCACCGTCGGCAGCCGAAGGGGCGCAGTCGCCGCAACGCCGCCGCGCGCCGTCATCGTGTCGGCGAGCGTCGGCGCCGGGCATGACGCGGTCGCGGAGCAGCTCGCCGCGCGGTTGGAGGAGGCCGGGGTCGCCGTCGACCGCCACGACTTCCTGGACCTGATGCCCGGACCGACCGGACGGGTGTTCGTCGGCTCGTACCACGGCATGATCTCGCGGGCCCCGTGGACCTGGAAGCTGCTCTACGGCGGGATGGACAACGCCCGGATGGCGGGCATGCAGGCGTCGATCTTCACCGCGCTCGCGGGGCGCCGCATCCGCAGGGCCGTCCAGGGCGACACCACCCGCATCGTCATCGCGACCTACCCGCTGGCCAGCCAGGTGCTGGGGCGGCTGCGGCTGACCGGCAAGGTCAGCACCCCGGTGCACACCTATCTGACCGACTTCTCGGTGCACCAGCTCTGGGCCGCCCCCGGCGTGGACGCGCACCTCGCGCTGCACCAGGTCGCCGCCGCCCAGGCCCGCGCGGCGGGCTGCGAGCAGGTCTCCGTGGTCGCCCCGCTGGTGGACCGGCGGTTCACCCCCGCGACGCCCGAGTCCCGCTTCGCGGCCCGGGCCCGCTGGGGCCTGCCGCAGGACGCCAGGCTGGCGCTGCTGGTAGGCGGCTCCTGGGGTGCGGGGGAGCTGGAGCGCACCGTCGCCGACGTCGAGGCGGCCGACCCGGGCATCACCTGCGTGGTGGTCTGCGGCCGCAACGAGGCGCTGCGAGAGCGCCTGCTCGCCGCCGGGGTCAAGCACGCCCACGGCTGGGTGGACGACATGCCGAGCCTGATGCACGCCGCCGACGTCCTGGTGCAGAACGCCGGCGGGATGACCGTGCAGGAGGCCGTCGCCAGCGCCCTGCCGGTGGTCACCTACCGCTCGATACCCGGGCACGGCCTCACCAACGCCGCCGCACTCGACGAGGCGGGCATAGCCCGCTGGGCCCGGCACTCGGGCGAGCTCGCCGCCGCCCTGGCCGGCGCCCTCTCGGACCGGGTCACCCCGATCTCCTCGGCCCGCCGCCCCGGTGCGGACGCGGTCCAGGTCCTGCTCGCATCGGCCGGGCTGAGCCGACCGAACCACTACGCGGAAGCCGCCGCCGAGGCTGCCGCGACCGGGTCCGCCACCGTTTCCGCCGCCGCCTCCGTTTCCGTTTCCGGTTCTGTTTCCGCCGCCGGTCCCCTTCCCGGGCCGGTCGCCGTCCCCGCCACGATGGAGTCAGTCCGTTGAGCCGCGTCGTCAAGGCAGCCGCCGCCGTCGCCGGGGGCCTGGCCCTCGCCCACGCCGCCCCGGCCGTCACCGCCGTCCAGCCGCTGGAAACGCTGCGCACCCGCCTGTTCCCCGGATACGGGGGGCAGGGCGCTCCCGACCACATCGCGCTGACCTTCGACGACGGCCCCGACCCGCTGTCCACCCCGCGCTTCCTCAGCCTGCTGGAGAACCGGGGGATCAAGGCGACCTTCTTCCTGCTGGGTTTCATGCTGGAGCGCGATCCCGGCCTCGGCCGCGCGATCACCGACGCCGGCCACGAGGTCGCCGTCCACGGCTACCTGCACCGCCCGATGGTGCTGCGCACCCCGGGGCAGACCCGCGACGACCTCACCCGCGCCCATGCCCTGGTCACCGACGCGACCGGGGAGACCCCGCGCTGGTACCGGCCGCCGTACGGGATCGCCACCACCTCCGCGCTGGTCACTGCGCGCGGCCTGGGGATGCGTCCGGTGCTGTGGACCAGCTGGGGCGCGGACTGGCGGGCCGGCGCCACCGGCAGCTCGGTCTTCGACACGGTCACCCGCAATCTGCGCGGCGGCGGCACCATCCTGCTGCACGACTCCGACTGCACCTCGGCCCCGGCCTCCTGGACCGCGACCCTCAGCTCGCTGCCCCGGCTGCTGGACCACTGCGAGGAGCAGGGCTGGAAGGTCGGCCCGCTCGCGGAGCACGGACTGTAGTCCTCGCTCCTGGCTGTACCTGTAGGCAACGGCACCCCGGCCCACCGGCCGGGGTGCCGTTCTGCGTTCTGCTGCCGTTCTGCGTGATGCGACGGGCCGGGTCAGAGTGGTCGGTGAGGTGTGATGTTCCGCTCCGCCGACCTACCCTTGAACAGAAGAACCTTCTGTATATACGGTGTCCGGACAACAGTTCCTTCGGTACAGGCAGGGTTAGCATGCAAAATCTCTCGCCCGATCTCCCTTCGGCAGTCGGCCCTGCCTGGACACGGCTCAAGGAGGCCGTCGAGGCGATTCGCCCGCTGCAGTCCAAGGACGGCTCGATCGACCTCAACTCCCGCGGCGCCGGAACCCGCGACGAGGCCGACACCCTGCTCGCCGCCATCACCGGCGCGGTGCGCGAGCTCGCCCCGCAGTTCCCGCACGACGCCGCCTACCTGGACGCCGTCGTCACCGACCTGGAGCGCTGGCGCGGCTCCGGTTACGCGGTCCCCGACTTCCTGGACTCGCTGCTCGCCTTCCAACCCGCGGCGCAGCGCGAGGACGGCCTGCTGCACCTGGTCGTCTTCCCGATGTACACCCAGAACGGCAACCCGGACCGCAACATCGAGGCGGTGCTGCTCACCGTCGTCTGGCCGGACTGGCTCGCGGAGCTGGAGCGCACCCGCTTCGACAACCCGATGTTCGTACCGATCACCTTCGTGGACTTCACCTCGGGCTACGACACCAACTCCGCCGTGCTCTTCCCCGAGACCGTCGCCGTGCGCGAGGCCCCCGAGCGCTTCACCTGGGGCGGCATCTTCTGCGACCGCGAGGCCGCACGCTTCCGTGCCGTCAGCACCGCCGCCGTCGCCACCCTGGGCCTGCAGATCCCGGACGACGCCGAGGTGCTGCTCAAGGACCAGCAGCTGGCCCAGGAGACCTTCGTCCTCTGGGATCTGATCCACGACCGCACCCACAGCCACGGCGACCTGCCGTTCGACCCGTTCATGATCAAGCAGCGCAGCCCGTTCTGGATGTACGGGCTGGAGGAGCTCCGCTGCGACCTCACCGCCTTCAAGGCCGCCGTGCAGCTGGAGAAGGAGGGCTACGAGCAGGGCCGCAACGTCCAGTACGCCATCCTCTTCGACCGGATGTTCCGCTTCCCGGTCAGCGGCGGCCGGGTCCGCAACTACGACGGCCTGGGCGGCCAGCTGCTCTTCGCGTACCTGCACAAGCACGACGCGCTCCGCTGGACCGACAACAAGCTGCGGATCGACTGGGACCGCGTCGCAGAGGTCACCACCGACCTCTGCACCGAGATCGAGGCCCTCTACCGCGACGGCATCGACCGGCCCAAGACCGCGCACTGGATCGCGGCCTACCAGCTGGTGTCCCGCTATCTGACTCCGCACCCCGCCTCGGTGTGGGCGAAGGGCCCGGACGCACTGCCGCTGACCGAGCACAGCGACGCCAAGTCGCTCAACAAGGCGCTGTGCGACGCCGTCCTTCCGGACGAGTTCCCGCTCAGCATGTTCTTCGAGGCGCTGTCCAAGAAGCTCTCCGGGGTCATCGCCTCCACCACCGGGATCACCGGCACCAGCGAGCTGCGGAGCGCGGCATGACGACCTCCTCCCCCTCCTCCTCGTCCCGCTCAGCGTCGGTGTCCGGGTCTCTGCCGATGCAGGGCCGGGTCGTCGCGGTGGCCGGGGCCACCGGTCCCGCGGGCCGGGCCACGGTCCGCGCCCTCGCCGCGGCCGGCGCCACCGTTGCCTGCGCCGGGACCGACCCGCGCCGACTGGACGCGCTGCTCGACGCCACCCGCCGGGCGGTCCCCGGCGCCACCGTGGTCGGACAGGTGCTCGACCTGCTGGACCCGCAGGCGGCGGGGGACTGGTCCGACCACATCGAGGCCGAGCACGGCTGCGTGGACGGACTGGTCCACCTCGTCGGCGGCTGGCGCGGCAGCAAGAAGTTCACCGACATCGACCTGTCGGACTGGGACTTCCTGCACGACCAGCTGGTCCGCACCCTGCAGCACACCACCCTGGGCTTCCACGACGCCCTGATGCGCAGCCCGCAGGCGCGCGTCGTGGTCGTCTCGGCGGCCGGCGCCGCCAAGCCCACCGCCGGGAACGCCCCCTACGCCGCCGCCAAGGCCGCGGCCGAGACCTGGACGCTGTCCCTCGCCGACTCGTTTCGCACACTTGTTGCGGCAGACGAGCAGCCCGAGCGCGCGGCGGCTGCCATCCTGGTCATCAAGGCCCTGGTCACCGACGAGATGCGGGCGGCCAAGCCCAACGCCAAGTTCGCCGGCTTCACCCATGTCGACGACCTGGCCACGACCATCACCGACCTGTGGAACCGACCCGCAGCAGACCTGAACGGACAGCACCTGTGGCTGACGCCCCGATGACCGCCGGCACTACAGACGCCCAGCGCCGCCACGACCCCTCCGTACGCGGCTTCGCCAGCGACAACTACGCCGGCGTGCACCCGGAGGTCCTCGCCGCCCTGGCGCTGGCCAACGGCGGCCACCAGATCTCCTACGGCGAGGACGCCTACACCGCCCACCTCCAGGACGTCTTCCGCAGCCACTTCGGCGAGCGGGCGGAGGCGTTCCCGGTCTTCAACGGCACCGGCGCCAACGTCGTCGCGCTGCAGGCGCTGCTGCCGCGCTGGGGCGCGGTGATCGCCGCCGAGACCGCCCACATCAACGTCGACGAGTGCGGCGCCCCGGAGAAGATCGCGGGCATCAAGCTGCTCACCGTCCCCACCCCGGACGGCAAGCTCACCCCCGAGCTGATCGACCGCCAGGCGTGGGGTTGGGGTGACGAGCACCGGGCCCAGCCGCTCGCCGTCTCCATCGCCCAGAGCACCGAGCTCGGCACCCTGTACACCGCCGAGGAGATCCGGGCGATCTGCGACCACGCCCACGAGCGCGGCATGCTCGTCCACGTCGACGGCTCGCGGCTGGCCAACGCCGCAGCGTCGCTGGAGCTCCCGCTGCGGGCGTTCACGACCGACGTCGGCGTGGACGTGCTCTCCTTCGGCGGCACCAAGAACGGGCTGCTGATGGGCGAGGCCGTGGTGGTGCTCAACCCGGACGCGGTGAAGAACATCCTGTTCCTTCGGAAGATGTCGATGCAGCTCGCCTCGAAGATGCGCTTTGTGTCGGTGCAGTTCGAAGCGCTGCTCAGCGGAGACCTCTGGCTGCGCAGCGCCGGCCACGCCAACGCCATGGCCCGCCGCCTCGAAGCCGCAGTCCGCGACATCGACGGCGTCGAGGTCGTCCGCCCGGTCCAGGCCAACGCGGTCTTCGCGATCCTCCCGCGCGAGGTGAGCGAGCGTCTGCAGAAGAACTACCGCTTCTACTTCTGGAACGAGCACACCGGCGAGGTCCGCTGGATGGCCGCTTTCGACACCACCGAGGCGGACATCGACAACTTCGCGGCGGCGATCGCGGAGGAGATGGGCAAGCGTTGAGCCTTTGAGGTTCCGGTGGTCCAGATGGTCCCGCCCCGGTGGTCGGGTGTTGCGACCACCGGGACCGTCGGGACCTCGGCGTTTCGGTGGCGCAGTAGGTTGTGCGCCTATGACGACGATCATTCTCTCGGTGGACCCAGGGCTGACACTGCGCCCCTGGCGCGACGAGGACCTGCCGTCGCTGCTCGCAGCCCATCGGGACCCGGCCATGAAGCGTTGGCTGGCCAGCAGGATCGAGGACCCCGAGCAAGGACGTGCGTGGCTCGCGGCGCAGGAGGCCGGCTGGGCGGACGGCACGAGATGCAGCTTCGCCGTGGTCGAGGCAGGCAACCCAAGCCCGATCGGCCATGTTGTCGCGAAGAGACTCCGCCCTGGTGCGGCATCCGCGGAGATCGGCTATTGGGTTTCGGTCGAGGCGCGGGGGCGGGGGATTGCACCCAGCGCGGTCTCCGCCGTCGCCGAGTGGGCGCTGCGGCGGGTCGCCCGTCTCCAGTTGCTGCACGATGTGGGCAACCATGCGTCCTGTCGCGTGGCGGAGAAGACAGGGTTCGCGCTGGAGTCCGTCCTGCCACCCCACCCGCCCAGGTACCCGGACGAGGCGCACGTGCACGTCCGTACGGCCGCGATTTGACTGGGCTGGGACGTCCGCGTAATGTCCTGCGAGTTGCCCTGCGGACAGCGGTGGCGGCAAATCTCCTGATCAGACGGCATGGGCTTGTTTTGCTGTGCCCTTTATCGGGAAAGCGGATGAATTGGCTTGGGT
>NZ_BBPM01000006.1:0-25915 GCF_000787775.1 Streptacidiphilus carbonis
GGCGCCTGGGCTTCGCGGCCCTGCATCGCTTCCTGCTGCCGTTCCTGGACGGCGTCGACGCCCTCCCCGGGCCGCAGCGTGAAGGCCTGCGCTCAGCGTTCGGCCTGGCTCCCGGGCCGCCCGCCGACCGCTACCTGGTCGGAATGGCAACCCTCACGCTCCTCGCCGCGGCTGCCTCCGCCGCTCCCCTGCTCTGTCTGATCGACGATGTGCACTGGCTGGACCGGGAGTCGGCCGAGGCCCTGGCCTTCGTCGCCCGCCGCCTGCACGCCGACGCCATCGGAATCCTGCTGGCCGGACGTGAGAACCCGCTGCACGGGACCGTCTTCGACGGACTGCCCACGCTTGCCGTCCCCGGACTGCCCGAGGACGATGCCAGGGCCCTGCTCGCGGCCTGCACCACCGGACAGGTCGATCGACGGGTCGCCGCGCGCATCGCCGCCGAAACCGGCGGCAATCCCCTGGCCCTGCTCGAACTCGCCCACTGCCTGGCCCGCGAACAGTTGTCGGGCGTCGCGCCCCTTCCCGTGCCCCTGCCGGTATGCCGCCTCCTTGAGGCGCACTTCCTGCGGCAGGTCCGTGCGCTCGGGGAGGAGACCCGGTGGCTGCTGCTCCTGGCGTCGGCCGCGTCGCCCGACGACCCGGCCCTGCTGTGGCGGGCAGCGGCCGAGCTCGGTGTGGGCGCGGCAGCGGTGGATCCCGCCCGGGCTGCCGGGATTGTCACGCGCGATCGGGGGGTCGTCTTCCGTCATCCGCTGATCCGGTCAGCCGTCTACGGCGGCGCCGAGCCGTCCGACCGGCGTCGGGTGCATGCGGCCCTGGCCACCGCCGGCGACCCCAGGAGGGACCGGGACCTGCGCGCCTGGCACCGCGCGGAGGCCACGACGGGCCTCGACGAGCAGGTCGCACGCGAACTCGAAGGCGCCTCCGAGCTGGCCCGGAGCCGCGGCGGATTCTCGACACAAGCGGCGTTCCTGCTGCGGGCCGCGGAGTTGACCGACGACGCCGGGCACAGAGCCGAGCGGCTGCTCGCCGCGGCCGGAGCCGACATCGCCGCCGGCGACCCCGCCCTGGCCGCGGCGCTCCTGGAGCGCGCCGCACCCGACCTTCCCGACCTGCGGACCCGGGCCCAGGCGCAACGGCTGCGGGGAACCCTGGAATTGCTGCACCAACGCCCGGCGGCCGTACCGCAGATCCTGCTCGGAGCCGTCGCCGAACTCGACGGACACGACCCGCGACTGGGCTGGGACATGCTCTGCGAGGCACTCCAGGCGGCACTCATGGCCGGCGGCCGTGTCACCGGAACCTCCCTGCCCGAGGTCGCGCGGGCGGTCGTCAAGGCGTCCAGCGAGGTGGACATCGAGCTCTCCGCGGTCGACCGGACGACGGTCGCACTCGCCGGCCATGTCGCCCATGGCCTCGCGAGCACCGCACCCGCCCTGCGGGCGGCCCTCGCGGACCTGTGCGCCGCCGACCGGTTCCCCGAGCCGAGCAGCCCGCAGGCCGTGGTGATCGCCATCGCCGCCGACGTGCTCTGGGACGACCGGCGCCGCCACCGGATCCTGCTCCGTCTGAGCCAGGCCGACCGGGACCACGGCGCGCTCTACCCGCTGTCCGTCACCCTCGTCGCGCTGGCCGCCTCCGAGCTCCGGGCCGGACGCTTCGCCGAAGCCCAGGCCTGCCACGACGAGGTCGACGACATCGCCCGGGCCATGGGCCGAAGCGCGGGGACCTCGCCGCACCGGGCCGAACTACTGGCCTGGCAGGGCCGCGAGGCCGAGGCGCGCGCGGCGGCGGCCGACCAGTTCCCGAACGCCGAGCGGCTCGGCCTCGGGGTCCAGGCGGATCAGGCGGTCCGGGCCCTGACGCTGCTCGAACTCAGCCTCAGCCGCTATCAGGCGGCGCTGGACACGGCGCTCCGTGTCCTCGACGACACGGATCCGACGGGCCATCTGATCCTGCCCGACACCGTCGAGGCAGCGGCGCGGTCCGGAGACCACGGCACGGCCAAGAAGGCACTCGCCCGGCTGGAGCAGCGGGCGACGGCCTGCGGAACCCCTTGGGCGCTGGGCCTGCTGGCGCGTTGCAGGGCACTGATGGCGGACGACGACCGGGCCGAGGAGCTGTACCAGGAGTCCGTGACGCTACTGGGCCGGACCGGGGTGACGACCGACCTCGCGCGCACGCAGCTGCTGTTCGGCGAATGGCTTCGTCGGCGCAGGCGCCGCGGTGATGCGCGCACCCAGCTGCGAACGGCGTACGACCTGTTCACGGGGATGGGAGCCGCCTCGTTCGCCGAGCGGGCCCGGAAGGAGCTGCTGGCCACCGGCGAACGGGCCCGCAGGCGGAGCGAACGGAGCGATCACGCTCTGACGCCGCAGGAGAGGCAGGTCGCCGGGCTCGCCGCCGCGGGAACGACCAACAGCGAGATCGCCGCGCGGCTCTTCATCACCACGTCGACCGTCGAGTACCACCTCAACAAGGTCTTCCGAAAACTCGACATCACCTCACGCCGCCAGTTGGCCTCCGTCCTCCGTGGTCAGGACGGGCGGGTCAGCAGCGCCGGCTAGGACGGCTGCCTCCGAGACCGGCCCGGGGTCAGCGAAGGCGGGTGTGCGTCCGCCGCTCCAGGAGCCCGGGGGCCCACGTCGAGACCTCTGCCCCGGCCAACCCCGCTACCTCGGGTCCTTCAGCGAGTCCAGGAGCTGCTGGGCTGTCTCCAGGGCGCCGGGGTGTGCCGTGTCGGCCAGGGCGAGGATCTGCCGGAGGCAGGAGCGCGCCTCCTCGATCTCGCCCAGTGCGACCAGAGCCTCGCCCATGTTCATGAGCATCCGGCTCTCGTATACGGGGTGGCCGATGCGCCGGAACTCCAGAAGGCTGCCCCTCAGGTGTTCGAGGGCCTCGTGCCACCGGCCCAGTGCCTTCTGAACCGACGCGGCTCTAGTCTCCGGCCCCGTCGCTTGCCGGCGGCGACGCACCATCCGTCCGCCGGACCACCGGATCCAGCATCCCGGCCAGCTACCGCGTGAGCCGCTCGTCGTCGGCCGCAGCCAAAGCGGTGGTACCGACGACGGTGCGCAGCAACCAGGTGCCGGCGACCAGGGACAGCCCCAACTGCGCGCGCAGGTCGCCTTCCGGCCCGCCGATCAGCCGTGCCAGCCGTGCGGCCGCGTGCTCCTCGATGCCCTTCCTGACGATGTCCGCCACCTCAGGGTCCGAAGCGGAACGCTGCGGCGAGGACCGCCTCACGGGTAGCGGCGGCGTCACGCCGTTGCACTCGCCTGTCAGCGCTCATGGAGGCGAGCATACGGGGCGCCGACCGGTCGCCCTGGACGGCAGGACGACAGGCGGCCGGTCAGAGCACGGCGTTGGCGGCGCTGCCGGGGAAGTCGGTGCTCAGGGCGACGTCCTTGCCGGCGTCGAACTCGTCGCGCAGTTGGTCGAGCTTGGCGCCGATCCGCCGCTGGGCGTCGCTGCCCAGCACGACCCAGTGCCGGGGCTGAGGTGAGGTCGCCTCGGTGTAGATGACGGCGGCGGCGCGGGCCGGGTCACCGGGGAACATCTCCGGGGTGAGCGTGCCCATCATGGCGCGGAAGGCACCGGCCGTGGCCGCGTAGTCCTCGATGGCGGTGCCGGACGCCCGGGTCCGGTTCTCGATCCCGGTGCGGAAGGAGCCGGGCTGGACGACCATGGCGTGCAGCCCGAGCTGTTCGATCTCCTGCCACAGCGCCTCGGTGAATCCCTCCAAGGCGAACTTGCTGGCCGAGTAGTAGCCGTTGGCCGGCAGGCTGGCCAGGCCGTCCATGGAGGAAATGTTGACGACGGTGCCGCTGCGGCGGCGCCGCATGCCGGGCAACACCGCCCGGGTGAGGCCGACGGCCCCGAAGAAGTTGACCTCGAACAGGCGTCGGTAGTCCACCTCCTCCTGCTCCTCCAAAGCGCCGATGAAGTCGATCGCGGCATTGTTGACCAGGATGTCGATGCCGCCGAAGCGCTCCTCAGCGGCCTGCACCGCCGCGGTCCGGTGGGCCGGGTCGGTGACGTCCAGACGCAGCGCCAGCGCCGTGCCGGGATAGCGGGCGGCCAGTTCGGTGGTGGCCGCCACCGAACTGGCGGTGGCCACCACCTGGTCGCCCTGCTCCAGAACGTACTCGGCCAGGGCATTGCCCAGTCCGCTGGAAGCACCGGTGATCAGCCAGGTCTTGCGGTCCATTGCGTGCTCTCCTCGGTATCGGTGGATCGGTGAGATCGGTGGTGCACTGACTCGGGATGTGCTCGGGCGGCGAAGGCCGGACCGGCGCTCAGGCCTCGGCGGGGAAGTCGGCGGAGCGGCTCGCCTGGGCCCACTTCAAGGTCTCCTCGGCGCGGGCGTTGCCGGCCTCCAGGGCCATGGTCACGGCCTGGGCGCCGAGCAGCAGCCGGCGCGGTGGCTCGTCGGCGGTGACGGCGCCGATGATGACCCGGGCGGCACGGGCCGGGTCGCCGGGCTGGTTGCCGGTGTCCTGCTGCCGGTACCGGTTCATCGCGCCGACGGTCTTCTCGTAGTCGGCCCCCACCGCGTGCAGTTCCATGGACGAGCCCTGCCAGTCCGTGCGGAAGGCTCCCGGCTCGACGATGACGACCTTCACCCCGAAGGGGGCGACCTCGCTGGCGAGAACCTCGGAGAAGCCCTCCACGGCGAACTTGGCGCTCTGGTAGGCGCCCATGCCGGGAGTGCCGCCGACCCGGCCGCCGAGCGAGGAGAACTGCACGAAGACGCCCGAGCGCTGCCCGCGCAGGACGGGCAGCGCCGCCCGGGTCACATTGACGACTCCGAAGAAGTTCGCCTCGAACTGGTCGCGGAAGTCCCGGTCGGTCATCTCCTCGATCGGTCCGCTGTTGGCGTAGCCGGCGTTGTTCACCACCACGTCCAGACGGCCGAAGGCGTCGACCCCGGCCTGGACGGCGGCGCGGGCGGCGTCGCCGTCGGTCACGTCCAGGGCCACCGTGCGCACTCGCGGTCCGTATCCGGCGACGAGGTCGTCGAGCTGCTCCGGGCGCCGGGCGGTGGCCACCAACTGGTCCCCCGCCTCCAGGACTGCTTCGGCCAACCGGCGTCCGAAGCCGCGGGAGGCCCCGGTGATCATCCATGTACGAGTCATGTTCTGCTCCTCTTGGTGCGGTGCTGCCATGGGCGCAAGGGCGCCTTCATGTGCCGCGGCGAGCGGGATGCCCTTCTTGGCGGTACTCAGAGCTTCACTGTTGCGATCCGCAGGGACGTCCGTCATCTGACTGCTCGCCCGGGACGGCCGGCAGCCCGTCCGAGGCGCGGGTTTCCTAAGTCGCAGGCGACCCGCCGGCCCCTCGGTCCATCGTCGAACGGGTCTGGGGAGGGTTCTGGCGCGGGCAGTGGGCGGCAGGGCCGGCCTGGAAAGGGAAGGGTTCAACGTCGTCAAGACATTCGCCATCACCTACGAGTTACCCATGACGGGAATCGGCGAGTACTTCGTGCGCTTGTGGCTGGAGCGGCTGGGGACCACCTCCGCCACCGGTGGATACCGGTCTCCGGCGACGGGAGGACGACGCACGCGCACGGCACCCGCACGGTCGTCCGGCTCAACAGCGCCACGCTGGCTGCCGAGCCCTGGTCCGAGCAAGTCACGAGCTTCGCTCGGACCCTCGGTCTGCCGTGCGACCTGGGCTGACGGCGGGTCCGTGGGGCACGATCGCGTGCCCGACCGATCGCGCAGGTGCTCTAGACTGCCGTGATTGCCCGGCCACAGGATGCCGGGTGCGGACTGGGCCGGGCCGGCGCACGACACCGTGCCTGCCGCCGGGCGTGGGAGGCAGTGCGATGCGGGACGCGGACCCAACGCCCTGTGCTGCCTCCACCCGCCTGGTGGGACGCGACCAGGACCTCGCGTTCATCCAGTCCTTCTTCGGCAACGCCGAGGTCCAGGGCGCGGCCCTGCTGCTCTCGGGCGAGGCCGGCGTGGGCAAGTCTGCTGTGCTGGACGCTGTCGCAACCGGTGCCGCGCGCAGCGGCGTCCGGGTCCTGCGGGCCGCCGGTGCGCAGTTCGAGGCGGACATCAGCTACGCCGGACTCAACCAGCTGCTGGTTCCCCTCTTCGACGAATTCGACGTCCTGGACACCGCGCACCGCGACGCCCTGTGCGTCGCCATCGGCATCAGCAGCGGGCCGGTCACCGACCGCCTGCTGACCTCCACCGCGGTGCTGCTGCTGCTGCGTCAGATCTCCGCCCGGAGGCGGCTGCTGCTGGTCATCGACGACCTGCCGTGGCTGGACCAGGCGACCAACGCCGTGCTCGGCTTCGTGGCCCGGCGGCTGGTGGGCAGCAGCATCGGCCTGCTTGCCGCCTCCCGTGCAGGATCGGAGAGCTTCTTCGAGGCCAGCGGCCTGACCGAGCACCGGCTGCAGCCGTTGGACGACACGTCCTCGGCCGAACTGCTCGCCCACGCGTATCCGGACGTCTCCAATGCGCTGAGGCGCCGCATCGTGGCCGAGGCGCGCGGCAACCCGCTCGCACTGGTGGAGCTGCCACAGGCGCTCTCCGCCGAGCAGCACGCCGCGCTGGCGTCGGTGCCCGCCGCGCTCCCCCTGGGCCAGCGGTTGCAGGCCATCTTCGCCGCGCGGGTGGTCGACCTCCCGGAGCGCTGCAGGGAGCTGCTGCTGATCGCCGCCCTCGACGGCACCGGGGACCTGGCCTCGATCGAGGCGGCCGCGGCCGGGCACGGCACCGCCGACGACCTGACGCCCGCGGAACGCGCCCGGCTGGTGCACATCTCCTCCGACAACCGCCACGTGTCCTTCCGGCACCCGCTGATCAGCTCCGCCGTGGTGGAACTGGCGACCGCCTCGGAGCGCAGAAGGGCCCATCAGGCGCTCGCCGAGGTGCTGGTCGACCAGGCCGAGCGCCGAGCGTGGCATCTGGGCGAGGCCACTGTGGGCCCGGACGAGACGGTCGCGGCCCTGCTGGAGGAAGCGGCGCGCCGCAGGCTGCGGCGCGGGGACGCGCTCGGCGCGGTCTCGGCGCTGACGCGGGCCGCCGAACTCAGCCCCGCGGCGGCCGATGAGAGCCGACGACTCGCCGAGGCCGCCTACGTGGGCGTGGACTCCAGCGGTGAGCTGGACGACGCCTCACGGCTGCTGGCAGGAGCCCGGCAGGTCCATTCCATCGGGCAGGAGTCACTCCACGCGGCCGCCGCCTCCGCGTTCCTGCTGATCAACAGGGACGGCGACGTCGAGACCGCGTACCGGCTGCTGGTCGGCGCCGTCGAGGCCGGCAGCCACAACTGGGAGGCGTCCAACGACGCCCTCATCGAGGCCCTGCACCTGCTGGTGCTGCTCTGCTGGTACTGCGGTGACCCCGAGCGCTGGCAGCCGCTGCTGGTTTTCGTGGACCGGCTCACCCCGCGGCCGCCCGAACTGCTGTGGGTGCTCACCCGGACCTTCGCCGACCCGGCACGCACGGGTCCCGGCGCGCTCCCCCGGCTGGCCCGGCTGATCGCCACCGTGGGCGACGACCACACCCGGGTGATCCGGGTCGGAACCGCCTCGGTCTTCGCGGATCTGCTGGGAGACTTCCGCTGGGCGACGAACCGCGTGATCGAACAGGGCCGCGCCGGCACCGCGCCGGTGCGCCGTCACATGGGTGCGCTGATGCACCTGGGTCTGGACTACATGCACCTCGGCCGTCTGGAGGACGCGGACGAGTTGGGCTCCGAAGGACTGCGGCTGTGTGAAGACCACGACTACCGGTTCTTCGCGTGGTACTTCCAGTACATCCAGGCATTCGTGGCCGCGGTGCAGGGCGACGAGCCCAGGAGCGCCGCGCTGACCGAGGAGATCGTCCGGTGGGCCACGCCCCGCGGAGTCCACGGCGCCCGGTTCTTCGCCTATCACGCCAGGGCCCTGGCTGCCGTCGGCAGCGGTGACTTCGAGACGGCGTACCAGTACGCCTCCGAGCTCAGCCGACCCGGAACCGTCGCGCCGTACGTCCCGATCGCCATGTGGGGAACCATCGACCTGGTCGAGGCGGCCGTCCGGACCGGACGGAACGAGGAGGCGGCGGCCCACGCGGCCGCGATGCGCGCGTCCGCGATGGCCCGACTGTCGCCCCGGTTGAACCTGCTGGTCCTGGCGTGCGAGGCCCTCGTCGCTTCGGGTGACGCCGCCCTCGACCTCTTCGAGCAGGCGCTGTCGGTCCCCGGGCCGGAACGCTGGCCCTTCGACGTGGCACGGGTGCGGCTGTTCTACGGGGAGCGCCTGCGCCGCCGTCGGGTCACGGCCAAGGCCCGCGAGCAGCTGACGCTGGCGCTGGACGCCTTCCAACGGCTCGGCGCCCAGCCCTGGCTGCAACGGGCGGCGGCCGAGCTGCGGGCAGCCGGGCAGTCCGCGCCGCCCACCGCCCGATCGGGGCTGGTGGCGCTGACGGCGCAGGAGGAGCAGATCGCCAGGTTGGCCGCGACGGGACTGACGAACAAGCAGATCGCCGAGCGGCTGTTCCTGTCGCACCGTACGGTCGGCACGCACCTCTACCAGATCTATCCCAAACTGGGCATCACATCCAGGGCGGCCCTGCGCGACGCGCTCTCCGACCTCCAGGCGGGCGACGCCTGACCAACGGCGGCGAACCGGCGCATTCCACCCGCGGCCCACCGCTCGGTCCGATCACTCAGTCAATTTACCTATGCCCGGCCGCCCGCGCTGGCGCAGAGTAGGTCCCGGGACGCCCGTCGGGGGCATTCTGCCTGGTGGGCGCAGCTGTGGCCGCCGGGTGGCCAGGGAAGGGACGTGGATGGTCGACACATCGGGCTGCCATCCGGACATCCACTGGCCCTCCGGTTTCTCACCCGCCGAGGCCCACGGTTTCTGTCAGGCGCAGGCCGTCGTCCACGCGCCTCGCGACACGGTCTTCGCGCTTCTCACCGAGGTACCGCGGTGGCCGCAGTGGGTGCCGGGCGTCACCGAGGTGCGGGCCGGCTCGCTCCCCCGGACGTTCCAGGTGCGGTTCCACGAACACTGGTTCGACGTACTGCTGGGCGAACACGTGCCGCCCCGCCGGCTCGGCTGGTCGGGCATCGGCGCCGGGGTGCAGCTGTACCAGGCGTGGCTGCTCCGTGACGTCCCGGGCGGCACGCAGGCGGTCACCGAGAACGTCGTCCGCGGACCTGCGGCCCGATCGCTCGACGTGCTGTTCCCGAAGTGGCCGCACCACCTGAACACGCTGTGGCTCGCGCAGCTCAAGAGGCTCGCCGAGGACGCCTGATGACGGCCGAGGCGGATCGTAGGAAATGGGGGACGCTGGAGATGGCGGAGACGGCGGGGCCGGGGCTCGGGTCCATAGTCGGTCGCGAGGGCGAGAAGAAGGTGCTGTCCGACTTCGTGTCGGGCGCCGCGGGGCGGGCACTGGTCCTGCGGGGAGACACAGGGGTGGGCAAGAGCTCCCTCCTGGACCATGTCAGCGAGCTGGCGGCGTCCGAGCAGCACCGGCTGATCAGGGCGGCAGGGGTCGAGGCCGAGTCGGAGTTGCCGTTCGCCGGCCTGCACCAGGCCCTCTATCCCCTGCTCGGCTACGTCGAACGACTGGACGACAGCGCCCGCGGAGTCTGGGACGTCGTCTTCGGCGGAAGCGCGGACACGCCGCCCTCGGTGATGACCCTCGGCATCGCGGTCCTCGACCTGCTCTCGCTCGCGGCCTCGCAGCAGCCCCTGTTCGTGGTGATCGACGACGGCCAGTGGTTCGACGCCTCCAGCACCGCGGTGTTCGGGTTCGTGGGGCGGCGTCTGACGGGTAGTTCGGTGAAACTGGTCGTCGGCCTGCGGTCCGACCTGCCTTCGGGCTTCGACTCCGCCGCACTGCCCGAACTGCCGGTGAACACGCTGTCGGCGGAGGCCTCCGAACTGCTCCTGGACCTGCACCACCCCGGCCTGGAGGCTCCGATCCGCCGGCTGGTCCTCGACGAGGCGCAGGGGAATCCGCTGGCGCTGCTGGAGCTGCCGCCCCATGTCCGGGCGTCCCGGACCGCAGGCAGCTCCGAGGCGCCCTTCGGGTACACCGGCGTCCCGCTACCGCTACGCCTGCAGCAGGTCTACGGCTCCCGCATCAGGACGCTCGGGGACTCCGTGCGCGCGGAGCTGCTGCGCGGAGCGCTGGACGGCGTCGCGGCGGGCACGGCGACCGCCCGCACCGCGGGTCCGCGCTACCGCATGGCCGGCGCCGACGAAGCCGTCGCCTGCGGCCTGCTCACCATCGACCTGCTGAACGGCGACTTCGTCTTCCGCCATCCTCTGGTCCGGTCGACCGTGGTCCAGATGGCGACTCCCAACGAACGCCGCACGGCGCACGCCGCCCTCGCCCACGTCCACCGCGAGGACGTCGAACGGCGGGCGACCCACCTGGGAGCGTCGACGGTCGACCCGGATGAGGAGATCGCGGCGGTCCTGGAAGCCGCGGCCCATTCGGCGACCCGGCGCGGCGGCGCGCTGGCCGCCGTCGCCTGGCTGACCCGGGCCGCGGAGCTGAGCGAGAGCCGTCACGAACGCTCCCGACGGCTCGGCGACGCCGCGTTCATCGCGGGCCACTCCGGCCAACTGGACCAGGCCCAGCAGCTGCTGCGCGCCGACGCGGCGTCCGCCGTGGACGAGTCGCCGGCCTCGGTCGTCACCTCGGCCTATCAGGCGCTGTACGAGGCCGGGGACGTACGGTCCTCCCGGAGCCGGGTCGCCGCCGCGATCCAGAGCCTGCGCGACAGCGGGGTGCGGGAGCAGAGCGCGGTGCTCACCCGACTGGTCAACCTGCTGCTGGCCGTCAGCCAGTACACGGGCAACGCGGCCGCCTGGGAACAGTCGCATCAACTCCTCGACGCCCTCGGGGACCTCGTGCCGGACGTCTCCCGGATCTACCAGGACGCCTGGAGCGACGTGGTACGGCGCGGCGCCGGGGTGCACGTGCGGGTGGAACGCGCCCTCCTCGGGCTGCCCGGTCTCGAACCCTGGGACATCACCCGGCTGGGCGTCGCCGCCTATCACGTGGACACCCTGAGCCAGTACCGCCCGCAGCTGCAGCGCACCGTGGACCGCGAACTGGAGACCGGCGCGATGGCCGCGGGCATGACCATGCTGCACCTGATCATGCTCGACCAGATCGCCGTCGGCGAGTGGGAGGAGGCCGAGCAGACCGGCCGGCGGTGCCTGGAACTGACGACGCTCCACCGGCACCAGCTCTTCGGCTGCCACACCCGCGCCTATCTGGGACTGATCGCCGCGATGCGGGGCCAGGCGGACGACGCACGGCAGTTGCAGGCACAGGTCGATGCCTGGGCCCGCCCGCGCGGGGTGGGCTTCCTGACACAGATCGCCGATGCCGTCGGCACCGCCGCCGCGCTGGCCGAAGGCGACTACGAAGCCGCCTACGTGCATGCCATCGGCATCACCCCTCCCGGTTCCTTCGAACCCTGCGCGCACCAGGCCTCCCGCACCCTCCTCGACCTGGTCGAGGCCGCCGTCCACACCGGCCGCGAGGAACAGGCGCGTCGCCATGCCCTGGCGGCGCAGGAAGCCGGACTGCCTGAGATCTCCCCGCGCCTCGCGCTGACCACCTACGGCGCGCTGGCCATGACCAGCACCGACCCCGCCGACGCCGAGGCGATGTACCAGCGGGCCGAAGCCCATCCGGCCGCCGCCGGCTTCCCCTTCGAGCTCGCCCGCATCCGCCTGGCCCGGGGCGTCCGCCTGCGGCACACCCAGGGTCGCAAGGAGGCGCGGCCGTCCCTGACCATGGCGGTCGAGGCCTTCGATCGGCTGGGGGCGTCCACCTGGGCCGAGCGGGCCCGGGCCGAGCTCCGCGCCACCGGCATGACCACCCTCGCCGCCTCGGCCCAGTTCGCTGAGCTGACGTGGCAGGAACGCCGGATCGCGGAGATGGCGGCCGGGGGACTGACCAACAAGGAGATCGGCGAGCGCATGCACCTGTCCCCGCGCACGGTCAGCTCCCACCTCTACCGGGTGTTCCCCAAGCTGGGCATCGCCTCGCGCGCCGCGCTCAGGGACGCGCTGGGCCGGCTCCCCGCCGACCGGGGCGAGTGACGCCGGGCGGGCCGGCCCGCCGACCGTCAGCGTGTCCCGCCCGTGTGGTGTACCGCCTACATGGTGCGGGACCTGATGCCCTGGTCGTGCAGCCAGCCGAGGACGTAGTCCGCGACGTTCCTCCACCCGCTGTCGACGACCAGGGAGTGGGCTCGGTCGGCGAACTGCTTCAGGTCGGTGGCGGCGGTGGAGTCGCCGTACGACTTGTACACCGCGCGGGTGACCGAGTCGGGAACCATCCGGTCCTCCTGCCCGGAGATCAGCAGCAGCGGACCGCGACGGGTGTTGCCGGTGTCCGCCGTTGTGCGCGTGCCCGGCACCGCGCCGCCGCAGCCGAGGTCGGTGAGGAGGGCGCGCGGCGCCGGCACCGCGTAGCGTTCGTATAGCAGCTCGGACTCCTGCTCCCCCACGGTGTTCGCCACGGCCTGGCGGAACTGCCGGGGCGACAGGGACACCACTTGGTCGGCACCGGGTCCGTGCACCCCGGCCTCCGCCAGTCCCAGGGGCGTGCCCAGCGGGATGCCGTTGATCGGGGCGGGCGCGATGGCCACCGCGGCCCGGCCCACGTCGGCGCCGATGAGGTGCTGGGCAATGAGCCCGCCGACCGAGTGGCCGATGACCACCGGCGGAACCTCGCACGCACGCACGATCCCGGCGTAGTGGTCCGTCAGTGCGTCCAGTCCCATGCCCCCGAGGACTCCTGGGTCGACACGCAGGTCACGGGCGTCCGCCGGCTCGCCCGGCCAGCCGGGCGCCAGGGCGAGGAAGCCGCGGCTGGCGAAGCGCTCCGCCCAGAGCTCCCAGGAGCGTGCGTGCAGCCACACGCCGTGGATGAAGACGATGGGTGTGCGGTTCACTGCTGGCTCCTCCGAGCATGACGATCGCCCGGCACGCACGCGGGCGATGGATTCAGCATCGATCAGGAACCGGGCGACGACGACAGTCGAATGACTCAATCCTGACGCCGTGCTCCGTGCGCCGTGTGTCAGTCGAGCGGTACTGACGGCCCGTCCAGCAGCGTCGAGATGAACGCGTCGAACTCCTGCGGATCGATCTCCTCACCCGCGGGCACCAGTTGGAAGGTGAAGGCCAGCCAGTTCGCCAGGGGTGCGGCGGGCAGCTCGAAGAGCGCGCTGCCGCCGCTGGGCCCGAGCCGGAGCCAGACCGTCTCCCGCTCGCCCCGGTAGGACCGCCACACCTTCACGTCCCCTACCCCGCTCCTCGACCGCACCCCCTCCTTGAGCAGGTCGCGGCCGATGTGCCAGACGACAGGCGGGCAGGACGGGGCGAGGAGGGTCACGGTCACCGTGAGAGGGGAGTCCGGGTCGTAGCGGAACTCCGCTCCGATCCCCTGCTCGGTGGACGGGCCCAGTATCTGCCGTATGCCCAGGGACAGTGGGGGGAGAGGGTGGGGCCTGGACTGCCGGGCCGCTGCCCCGTGGTGGTCGCCGCTCATGACGGGGGCTCCTTTCGCGAAGCGACTACTGTCACCCCCACTCTGAGCGGCGAAGAAGCATGGCGCATCGGTCACTTGACTGCGCGACACCACCCTCCCCGGTACGCTCCCCAGCGTGTGCGCGCGCCTCGCCGGTGTGCCGGACGAAGTCGAGAACCGCCTCGTCGAACGTCTCGGGTTCCTCCCGCGGACTGACAGCGGCCGCGGCGGGGGGTCACGCCCCGCCCGGCGCCGCCGCCCCGGTACCGCCTTCGGAGAGCTTCGCGAGCTGGGTGAGCCACAGTGCGTGCAGTTTCTCCGCCCAGGCGGGAGCCAGCGTGTCCAGGGCCTTCGGGGCGGATCCCCGCACGATGTTCTCGAGCACGATGTGGGTAACGTCCCCGGTCTCGGTGAGCAGCCACGCCTGGTAGAGCTGCACTCCGGCGCCGATCCCGAGCCAGCCGAGGCGGTGCGGCGGCTCGTACTCACCCACGAACACCTCGAACCGGTGGCCCTCCCAGACCACGTGAAACGTCTCACTGATCGTGTCGGTGCTCACCTCGTCCAGGCGGGGAACCCACCTCGTCCAGTTGCCCGTGTCGGTGAGACGTGTGAACGCCTGCTCGGCCGGGCCGGGCACGGTGGCCTGCCACTGCTGGAAACTGTGCGCGTCGGCCGGGGAGAAGCCGGCCGGCCAGTGCATGTCCGGGCGGCGGCCCGAGGTGTCGTACATCCGGGATCTCTTTCACGCTACTCGTAGGGCACGGAAGCAGTCTTGCAGGTTCCGGTCAATCGCGGCCCAGCGGGTCGAGCGCGGCGAGCGCGTCACGGAGTGCCGCACGCGAACCGATGCCGAGCTTGGGATAGATCTGGTACAGGTGGGCCCCGACGGTGCGGTGGGAGAGGAACAGCCGCTCGGCGATCTGCTTGTTCGTCAGCCCGGTGGCGGCGAGCTCAGCGATCTGGCGTTCCTGTGCTGTCAACGACGCCCGCCGGTCCTGGCCGGCGACCGCCGGCGGGGCCTGGCCGCTCGCCTGGAGTTCGGCGGCCGCGCGCCTCGCCCACGGCGCCGCGCCCAGTCGCTCGAAGGCCTCCCCCGCCCGGGCCAACTGGTCGCGGGCCTCGCTGGTCGCGCGCCGCCGTCGAAGGCGTTCGCCGTAGAACAGCCGCACCCGGGCGACGTCGAAGGGCCAGCGTTCCGCTTCGGGCAGGGAGAGCGCCTGGTCGAACAGGTCCACGGCCTCGTCCTCGGGACTGCTGAGGGCCCGGCTGCCCAGGGTCAGCAGCGCCAGCCGCGGCGAGAGGCCGGACATCGCCGAGCCGCCCAGGGCTGCCGCATGCGCCGAGGCCTCGGCGTGCCGCCCGGTCCTGACTGCCGCCTCCGTCAGGTCCATCGCGCTCCACATGGCGTGCGGGACATACGGAGCGATCGTCCCCGGCCGGGACATCGTGGTGGCATGGCGGTAGGCGGTCTCGAAGTCGCCGCTGCCCAGGGCCGCCAGGGTCTTCGCGTGCAGGGCCCAGAACCGGGCGCCCTGGGCACCGCGGGGTGCGGCCCACCGGTCGATCTCCGCGGTCAGCGCCGCACTGGTCGCGGCATCGCCCTGTGCCGCGGTCACCAGCGCCTGCACATACTGCAGTTCCCACACGAAGAAGCGGTAGCCGTGCTCCTCGCACAGGGCCAGGCCCTCACCGGCGAGCCGCGCCGCCTCGTTCCACCGTCCCGAGTGGTAGTGGTCCAGCCCCAGGTGCAGCAGTGACTCCAGGTGTCGCCGGACCGGCGCTGCACCGGCCCGGCCCTGTTCGACCAGGCGGCGTGAGGCCTCCCGCGAGTCAGCCAGCCGGTCCGGGTAGATCGAGGACGCGGCGAGGCGCACGGTGCTCGTGGGATCGTCGCCGGACACGGAGGCGAGCAGCGCCTCCAGGCGCGGCAGGCCGCGCAGCCCGGTTCGGGCCGGGTCCGCGAACATCTGGGTGTACACCCGCAGCAGTTCGGGCGCCCTGGGGGTCAGCCGCTGCAGCGCCCGGAACAGCGGTTCCCACAGCTGCGGGCTGCCGCCGTACCAGCACACCAGGACCAGGGTGTGCAACGCCTCGATGAGGGCGCCGTCCGACGCGTCGTACCCGTGGCCGCCCGACTCGATCGCCCCGACCAGCAGCCGGTGCGCGGTTTCGACATCGCCGTCCCGGTTGAGCAGCAGGACGGCGGACGCCGCGGCCGCGTGCAGCGACTCCTGACCGGTCGGGTTGACCTGCCGGGCGCCGGCCAGCAGCCGGGAGGCGTCCACCAGTTCCCCGCCGGCGTCGGCCCCGATGTAGGCGGCCTCCGACAGCCGTCGGCTCTGGTCCTCCGCCGCCGGGCTGAGCCCGGCCGCCCGCGTCAGCGCCGCCACCGCGCCGAGCGCGTCGCCGCGCCGCAGCCGCAGGTGGGCGGACTGCTCCAGCAGGGCCGCCACAGTCTCGTCGGGGCCCGACGCCGCCTCGCCGAGATGCCAGGAACGACGTTCCGGATGGCCGGTCAGCGCCGCTGCCAGGGCCCGGTGTCCCCTCCTGCGTTCGGAAGGGGACGACCCGTCCACAATCACGGAACCGATCAGCGGATGCCGGAACGAGAGCCGACGGGTGTCGGCGGAGACCCTGATCAGCTGCCGCTGCTCCGCTGGGCCGAGATCGTCGACGGAGGCCCTGCCGGCGGCGGCCAGCTCGATCGTGGCGAGGTCCCCGGTCCCGTCGAGCGCCGCCAGCAGCAGCAGCTCCCGACTCGCGGCCGGCAACTCGGCCAGGCGCGAGGCGAACAGCGCCTGCAGCCGCTCACTGAGCGGAAGTACCGCGGGAACCGAGGCCCACGCGGTCCGCTGGTCGCTGGTCAGCGCTGCGGGGAGTTCCACCAGGGCGAGCGGGTTGCCACCGGTCTGCACCGCGATGCGGCGGCGCACCGCGGGCGACATGTCGGGATACATGCGGGCGAGCAGCGCCTTGGACGCGCCGGCGTCCAGGGGCTTGAGCCGGTACTCGGTGATTCCGCTCGACTCGAAGAAACTGTCGGAGCTCTCCCGGGAGGCAGCCAGAAAGTTGATGTTGCTGCCGACCAGCCGTCGGGCGACGAAGCCCAGGACTGCGGTGGTGGCACGGTCCAGCCACGGGAGGTCGTCGACCACGAGCAGCAGCGGCGTCTCGGCCGAGACCTGGCGGAGCAGCAGCAGGGCCGCCGTGGAGGTCAGCAGTCGGTCCGGGGCCGGGCCGCCGCCGATGCCGACCGCCACCCTCAGCGCGTCACGGTGCACCGGGGCGAGCCGGTCGAATTCCTGGAAGAGCGGCACCAGCAGTTGGTTGAGCCCGGCATAGGCGATGTCCGCTTCGAACTGCACACCGTTGGCACGCAGGACCCGGACGCCCTCGCGGGCCGAGGTCGCCGCGACCGCGTCGAGCAACGCGGTCTTGCCCACCCCCGCCTCGCCGGACAGCAGCAGGGAAGCACCCCGCACGACGGAGCCGAAGAAGGACCGGACGAATGCCAGGTCCCCGTCCCGCCCGACCAACTGCGCCGAGGCCGGGTGGGGAGGTGTGTCCAGGCCGTTCACCGGGCTGCCTCCTACGCGTCGCCAAGGAAGTCCGTGCAGCGCGCCGGCGCAACGCTCCGTTCTGTTCCGTCCGCCCCATCAAATCACCTCGGTGACCGGGATGGCCAAACACCCCGTCGCAGCAACCGCAGGTCAGCACTCTGGGCGGCAGCCGGCGGCACCGATGGCAAACGGGTCTCAGAGGTAGAAGACGTCGACGTCCTCGACCAGAGTGAACGTCCGGAAGATCTCGACGTAGGCCCAGACCAGGGTCAGCGTGAGGCCGGAGGCGGCAGCCCAGGACTCCCGCCCTGGCGCACCGTGCGCAATCCCCTCCTCCAGTTGCCTGACGTGCAGCGACAGGCAGGGGACGCTGAGGAGGATTCCCAGCAGCCCGCACAGGGCACCGGCGCCGCCGCTGCGGAAGCCGAGACCGTCGAAGGTGGTGAGGGCGGTCAGCAGCTCGTCCGAACCCGCCAGGAACACCGTCCCCAGAGCTGCGGCTCCCAGGTATCCGGTGAACCTCCGGGTCATCCGGATCAGGCGAAGCCGATAGGCGACGAGCACGCCCGCCGAGGCAGCCATGCCCCCCAGCACGGTCTGCGTGAACACGCCCGCCGAGACCTGCGCCGAGGCCGCCTGGGAAAAGGACGCCGAGGAAGACTCCCTCGAATCCCGCGCAGGCAAGCGTCAGCGCGGGAGACGGCATCAGCTTCCGGCACTGGGTCAGCACCAGCAGCACACATGCTGTCGCAGCGGCCCCGGCCACGGCGTACCCGGCCGCGACCCCGGCCCCGCGGACGAAGGGGATCGTCCAGGACGCCACGGCCGCGAGCGCCGCGACAGCGAGCGCCAGAGCGGACCGGCCCACGGCCGCGTCCAGGGTCAACAGATCGCCCACGGGAACCGGCGACTCCCCGGCGGCTTCCGCCCAGGGGCTCCGGGCCTCCGCCCACGGGTTACCGGCCACGGTCTTCTGGCCGCACTGACGTCGGAAGCCAGGCCGCGACAGCACCGGGTTGCTGCCTTTCAGTGAACGGTACTCAACGTCCATCACGTCAGAACTCCTCTTCCAGGACGCGCTGGGCATGCGGTCGGTTGTGTGTGGTGCCGGTGGCCGCGGTCAGGGATACATGGCCAGATGGCTCTGAACGGCGAACTGGTCTCCCGAACTCAGGATGTGTACGAGGTCCGCGCAGTAGCGCCGGTAGGACGCCTCTTCATTCGGCGTGAGAGTCACGGTCGACGTTCGGCCCACGCCGTGCAGCGCGGAGAGCAGTTCGCGGGGCGGCGGCAGCAACAGCGCACCCAGCACCCGTCGGAAACCGTTCACCAGGCTCTCCGCAGTGCCCAACGCCTCCTTGCAGGCCTGGCCGAGCAGCCCCCGTCCGTCACGCCGGGCATCGCTGATCGCGAAGAGGCACAGTGCCAGCTGCTCGAGATCCGCGGCGGCCAGATCCACCGGGTAGAGGCCCGTCAGCTCGGTCCCGTGGGCGTTGAAGAGCGTGTACTCGATCCGGTCGTCCTCGTCCGTCTCGGGCGTGGACGCCCCTGTGACATGCCAGCGCGGCCACAGCGGCAGCTTCAACAGCACGCGCACCCAGCTGTCGTAGGCGTCGGCCAGCAGGTGCGCCTCGTCGGTGTCCGGGCCCTTGCTCCGCAGACAGTGGAGGCGCCACAGGAGTGGCTCCTCCAGGCTCTGGAACTTCGAGAAGAACACTGGATCGTCGGGCACCAGGACGTACAACGGGATTCTTCCTCTCACGGGTCTGCGGGCGCGCGGATCCGCCGCCCCTTCAGGCCGACCGGAGTTGTGCACTCACGCCGCCTCGTGCTCCACCGCGTGCCGCAGTTTGCGCAGGGCGTGGTGGTGACGGGACTTGACCGTGCCGGCCGGCACGCCGAGGATCCCGGCCGTCTCCTGGATGGTGCGGTCGCACAGATAGATGTGCACCAGCACCGCCCGGTGCTCGGGGGACAGCCGGCGCAGCAGTGGCTCCGCCACCATGGCATCGCGCACCCGACCCGTCCCGTCGTCACCGGTGGACGTCACGGGACAGGCCGCCCCGACCAACTCCCGGCGGGCGTAGGGCTTGCGCACCCAGTCGACCACCAGGTGACGGGTCACGGTGTACAGCCACCCCCGGACCGATCGCTCCGTCGCCAGCAACCGGTCGATGTTCCGCCAGGCCCTGATGATCGTCTCCTGGACCACGTCCTCCGCGAGCCCGTGATCGCCCAGCATCCGCTCGGCGTACGCGACGAGACCGCCCCGGTACTCCCTCACGATGGTGCCGAGCAGGTCTAACCGGTTCGTTGGGGTGGGGGGCGCAATCATTGCCTTACGAGCCCGTTCTGTCTTTGCGTGAAGGATCGGAGGCAGGACGCAACCCCCGCGTGTGCACCGTATGCGGGAACATGTGCCGGAAGACTGCCGTCCGAGTGACGTCCCGATGTCGGCTGTCCATGTCAGCGCGGGACACGTGCCTGCTGGCCTTCGGTCAGCGGCACTGCCTGGTCTGCCTCGTCATCGCGCATGGCCTTCGTCTCCGCCTTCAGAATGCGAAGGGACGTCCCCAGTGCCCGCGCCGAGTCCGGCAGGCGTTTGGCCCCGAAGAGCACCAGGAGCACTGCGGCGATGACGACGAGCTCCAGCGCACGGTTCTCAAGCATGCTGTTCTCTCCTTCCCTACCGTCGGTCGGTCCACGACGACACACGTGTGAGTCGTCCGCAGCCGGTGCGGACCCGGCCGTGCCTTCCGTACAAACCAGGCTATTGCGGTCCGTGCGCCACCGCCTGAGTCATGTGACTGGAGGTTCCGTCCGGCTCTTCGGCACCGTGAACCATGCACACCCTCAGGCACGTTGACGAAGGGTGGGCAGACGCAGGGACCGACATGGCTGCCCCGCTGGGCCGAGTTGCTCCAGTGCGTCCCGCATCCCGGAGAGGTTCCCCATGGATATCAACGATCTCAGCCACACGTGTCCGCTCGGTGCCGCGGACGAGTTCAGTCAGATCACTGCCCGCTACGACGGCGATCGCCAGGTGGTCTGGATGGTCATGCGCGCGGAGCCGCGGCCATCGTTCAACCGTGTGCTTCTCGGGGAGATCCTCCGGTTGGGCCGGCTGGTGCGGAGTGCCGCGATCCCGGTCCGGTTCTGGGTCACGGCCTCAGCCACCCCGGGGATGTTCAACGCCGGCGGCGACCTGGAGCTGTTCGCGCGCTCCATACGAACCGGTGACCACGACGCCCTGCGGTCCTACGCCCGCGCCTGCGTCGACTGCATCGACGAGGCCGTGCACGGCTTCCACACCGGCGCGATCAGCATCGCCCTGGTGGACGGGGACGCCTTGGGCGGTGGCTTCGAATGCGCCCTGGCCCACCATTTCGTCATCGCCGAGGAGCAGGCCCGGCTGGGCTTCCCCGAGATCAAGTTCAACCTCTTCCCCGGGATGGGGGCGTATCCGCTGACGGCCCGACGCGCCGGACGGCAGACGGCCGAGCGCCTGATCGGTTGGGGCGATCAGGAAGCTGTCGGCTGGCACGCGGAGCGAGGGCTCGTCGACCGGGTCGCGGCCACGGGCAAGGGCTTCAGGGCGGTGACGGAGTTCATCGACGAGATCGCTCCGCGGTTCAACGGGGTGCGCGCGATGATCCGTGCCCGGGAGCTGTCGCTTCCCGTTCCTCGTGAGGTGCTGATGGCCACCACCGAGGACTGGGCCGAGTCCGCCTTCGACGTGGGCGAGGCCGCAGTCGAGTACATGGAACGGCTCGTCGCACTGCAGAACAGGCGCTTCGCCGAGACGCGGTGAGAGCGCGCCACGCCTCTCAGCCGGCATCGGCCCCGTCGAGCAGACCGGCGATGAACGGCAGCCAGGTGCGGACCGGCGCGGGGAGCATCCTGGCACCGGGGAGTGCACCGCTGCTGACGGCTTCGCCGGCCACGCGCCGGGACTGCGGGACGAGCGATCCGATGGAGGCCCTGGTGTAGTGGCCGATACGGTCGGTCAGCACCGAGCCGAGGACCGCGACGCCCACTGCCCCACCGGGGGAGCGGAAGAAGTTGACGGTCGAGGAGGCCGCGCCGAGATCCGACGGCACCACCTGGTTCTGGGTGCACGGGACCAGGTTCTGCAGCGTCATGCCGACGCCCAGGCCCATCAGCGCCATGAAGACGTCATGCGCCAGAACGGGGTGTCGGAGCGGATCGAGCCCAGCAGCCCCAGGCCCGCCGTCAGCAGGGCCCCCCGGTCAGCAGCCAGGCCTTCCACTTCCCGGTCCTGGTGATGACCCATCCGGACACGGTGGTGGCCACGGCCAGACCGCCGATCAACGGGATCGAGCTGCGCAGCGATGAACGACGGCGACGATCCGGTGATGACTACAAGGCCGTCGGCGGATCGCCAGCAGCGGTGAAGACACGCACTTCCTGCATGTCAGTGCGACGTGCGGCTGGTCGGGTGCCCCTCGACTTCGACGTGGAAGCGCGTGGCGTTGAGGCCGGCGCCCGTCCGGTCGGAACTCCGCGTGCTCGGCGTCTGTCCGGCCGATCCGTACGGCCGGCCGGCGCGCAGCATGTGACCGGCGCTCAGCATCAGCCGCGCGACGGTCCGAAGCCGTCCAGGAGGCCGGCCATGAACCCGTCCCAGTCCAGCGCCGCCGCCTCGTCCTGCTGCGGCACGAGTTCGTAGGTGGCGTCGAGCCATCCGACGATGGGAACGACGGGGAGCTCGAGAAGGGCGCTGCTCTTCGGCGACTCCAGGAGCAGCCAGGCCGTGTCGCTGTCCCAGCCCTGGGCAGGCCAGATGCGGATGCTTCCGGCACCGCCGCCCTCGTGGAGGCCCTGGCTGAGCAGCTCGCGGCCGATGCGCCAGGTGACACTGGGCCCCTGGTCGGGGACGAAGGTGGCGGCCACGACCAGGGGCGTGGCCGGATCGAATCGGAACTCGGCCCGCACGGACTGCCGTGCCCGACGGCCCAGGACCCTGCGCGTGTCCAGTGAGAGCGCGAGCGGGTCCTGGGCCGCCGCCTCGCGAACCGGGAGGTCTGGCGGGTTGCCCTGCATGGCAGGCGCTCCTTCAGTGGATCGACGTCGTTGCCACGACTCTCCCCGGGCGAAGCCCGGCAGGCCATCGGTAATGTGACCGTCAGTCGAAATACGTCATCGGCGAGGGCACGGTCCCCGGCATCTGCCGGCGCGGGTGGGCGAGCACATCGACCTACGCCTCCACCCTCCCGTGCGGGCGATGCGGCAGCCATCCGTCAGTTGACGGTCGGACACGGCTCCGTTCATGGACGCGAGCCGGGATCTGAGTCATCGACAGGCAGTCGTGCGCGGGAGCAACTGACCGTCAACTGACGGATCTCCCCGAGCTGCCGGTGGCCAAGAGTGGAGCAGGACAGGCCTCCGCGCCACGTCGAGCGAATCGCTCGAACGATATCGCGGTGGGGCGTCCTCTCAGATCCTTCGACATCTCCCGAAAGGGGAACTCCCATGGCACGCAACAAGAGCAGGCGCGGTCAGTGGCTTCCGACGGCCATCGTGACGGCGGTCGCAGGCAGTGCGCTCCTCGGCACGTTCGTCATCGGCGGCCCGGCGAACGCCACCACGCCCGCCGTCTCCGCCACCAAGGCCAAGCCGACGATCGTGCTGGAACACGGCGCCTTCGCCGACGGCTCCAGCTGGAGCGATGTGATCACCCGCCTGCGCCGTGACGGCTACCCCGTCGTCGCCCCCTCCGACCCGCTGCGCGGACCCGCCCAGGACGCCGCCGTACTGCGCAGCGTCGTCGACCACATCCAGGGGCCCAAGATCCTGGTCGGGCACTCCTACGGCGGCTCCGTGATCAGCGAGGCGGCCACCAACGACCCCCAGGTCAAGGCCCTGGTCTACGTGGCCGCCTTCCTGCCCGCCCCGGGCGAGAGCGCCCTGGAGCTGACTGGGAAGTTCCCCGGCTCCACCCTCTCCGACGCCCTGGACCCGGTCACCTACACCCTCCCGGACGGCAGCACCACCACCGACCTGTACATCCAGACCAGCAAGTTCCGCCACCAGTTCGCCGCCGACGTTCCCGCCGCCCAGGCCTCGATCATGGCCGCCATCCAGCGCCCCATCGCGCAGAGCGCCCTGGAGGAGAAGGCCACCACCGCGGCCTGGCAGACCACGCCCAGCTGGGACGTGGTGACCACGCAGGACCTCAACATCCCGCCGGCCGCCCAGCTCTTCATGGCCCGCCGCGCCCACTCCCACATCACCGAGGTCGCCGCCTCCCACTCCGTCGCCGTCTCCCACCCCGACACGGTCGCGCAGGTCATCGAGAAGGCCGCGAACGCCACCCGCTGACGCGCGGCACCGACCGCCGACCCGGGCGCGACCGGATCACCTGAACACCCGCGGGGGCGGCCGATGTCCAGCCGCCCCCGCGGGACCACGACCGCCCGGCTCTCTCCCGCATCCACCACACACCCAACGGAGGACCCGTGGCGGACACCCCCCGCACCCCTGACGTCGTCGTGATCGGCGCCGGACCGGTCGGCGAGAACGTCGCCGACCGCACCACAGCCGCAGGCCTGACCACCGTGATCGTCGAGAGCGACCTGGTCGGCGGCGAATGCTCGTACTGGGCCTGCGAACCGAGCAAGGCACTGCTCCGGGCCGCGCTGATGCGCGCCGACGCCTCCCACGTCCCCGGGCTTGCCCCGGCCGTCGCCGGGCCGCTGGACACCGCGGCGGTGCTGGCCCACCGGGACCGCATGGCCGCCGACTGGAACGACGAGGGACAGGTCGCCTGGCTCAAGTCCGCCGGCATCGAGCTGATCCGCGGGCACGGCTACCTGGAGGGGCCACGCCGGGTGGCCGTACGCACGGCCGACGGCGGAGTGCTGCGGCTGCGGGCCCGGCACGCCGTGGTCCTCTGCACCGGCACCGGCGCGGCGTTCCCGCCGCTGCCCGGGCTCGACGCGCTGCGGCCGTGGAGCAGCCGCGAGGCCACCAGCGCCCCGCGGATCCCCGAACGGCTCGCCGTCGTCGGCGCCGGCGTCGTGGCCACCGAGATGGCCACCGCCTACCAGGCGCTGGGCTCCCAGGTGACCCTGATCGCACGCGACTCCCGGCTGCTGGGACGCATGGAGCCGTTCGCCGGTGAACTCGTCGCCGAGCGGCTCCGCGAGGCCGGAGCCGATCTGCGCTTCCGCACCACCGTGACCGCCGCAGCCCGCGCTCAAGGACCGCAGGACCCGGTCCAGGTGACTCTTTCCGACGGATCGCGGCTCACCGCGGACGAACTCCTACTGGCCACCGGACGCGCACCACGCACCGGGGACCTCGGACTGCGGACCGTCGGGCTGACCCCCGGCGATTGGCTGACCACCGATGACTCGTTCACCGTCACCGGCGTGCCGGGCGCCTGGCTCTACGCGGTGGGCGACGTCAACAACCGTGCCCTGTTCACCCACCAGGGCAAGTACCAGGCCCGCATCGCCGGCGCCACCATCGCGGCGCGGGCCGCGGGCACGCCCCTCGACACCGGGCGCTGGGGACGGCACACCGCCACCGCGGACACCGAGGCCGTTCCCCAAGTCGTCTTCACCGACCCCGAGATCGCCGCTGTCGGCCTGACCACCGCCGCGGCCGAGCGGGCCGGCCGGCAGGTGGACGTCGTCGACTACGAGATCGGGCAGCTGGCCGGCGCCCTGCAGTACCGCCCCGACTACCGGGGCAGGGCCCGGATACTGATCGACCCGGAGCGCCGCACCGTGCTCGGGGCCACCTTCGCAGGTCCCGGCGTGGCCGAACTGCTCCACTCGGCCACCGTCGCCATCACCGGCGAGATCACCGTGGACCGGCTGTGGCACGCCGTACCCGCCTTCCCCACGATCAGCGAAATCTGGCTGCGGCTGCTGGAAACCTACCGGGGCTGAGCCCCGCCCACCGGGCCCGAGACCACCTACGACACCAAGGAACCGCCATGCCCTTCATCACCGTCGGCCAGGAGAACTCCACCGGCATCGACCTGTACTACGAGGACCACGGCACCGGACAGCCCGTCGTGCTGATCCACGGCTACCCGCTCAGCGGACGCTCCTGGGAGCAGCAGTCCGCGGCGTTGCTCGAAGCCGGCTACCGGGTCGTCACCTACGACCGCCGCGGCTTCGGCCGGTCCAGCCACCCCACCACCGGCTACGACTACGACACCTTCGCCGCGGACCTGCACACCGTCCTGGAGACCCTGGACCTGAACGACGCCGTCCTGGTCGGCTTCTCCATGGGCACCGGCGAGGTCGCCCGCTACCTCGGCAACCACGGCAGCGCCCGGATCGCCCGGGTGGCCTTCCTCGCCTCCCTGGAGCCCTGGCTGCTGAAGAACGACAAGAACCCCGGCGGGGCGGCGTCCGCCGCGTTCTTCCAGGAGGTCTCCAAGGCCGCGGCGGCCGACCGCTACGCCTACTACACCCGGTTCTTCGAGGACTTCTACAACCTGGACGAGAACCTCGGGTCCCGCATCAGCGAGGTGGCCCTGCGCAACAGCTGGGACACCGCCGCGAGCGGCGGCGCGCACGCGGCCGCCGCGGCACCGCTGACCTGGTCCACCGACTTCCGCGCCGACATCCCGAAGATCGACGTGCCCGCGCTCATCCTGCACGGCACCGGCGACCGGATCCTGCCGGTCGAAGCCACCGGACGACTCTTCCACCAGGCCCTGCCCACCGCCGACTACGTCGAGGTCGAGGGCGCCCCGCACGGCCTGCTCCGGACCCACGCGGCCGAGGTCAACCAGGCCCTGCTCGCCTTCCTGGCCAAGTAGGCGACGCCCGATCAAGGCCCGACGGC
>NZ_BBPM01000006.1:26429-74636 GCF_000787775.1 Streptacidiphilus carbonis
GCACCGGTGCCGGTGACCGCGCGGACCTCCCAAACTGCCTGTCAACCGCCTGGAGTCGCCGGGCGGTTCGGTTCAAGGTTGTCCTTGCAAGGTTCTCCTCCGCCCGCACGGCCGGGAGACTTCCCGTTCCGGAAGGGTCAGCCATGGTCATGTCCGCGGCGTTCGATGTGCACCCCACCGCGTGCGAGAGCAGGCCGAGCAGCAGCGGCGCGGGCAGCAGTATCCCCGACCACTCGTGCACGGTGACCATCAGGTGGCGACGGCCCACCAGTTGGGCCAGCGGGTTCAGGTACAGGCAGGCGGCGCTCGCCACGCACAGCAGCATCAGGATGCCGGTGCACCGGTGCACCATGCGCTCCCCGGCGCTGAAGCGGCGGATCCGCTCGGGGCGCTCAGGCTGCGTCACGGTGCTTGTCCGCGCCGTCGAGCCATCCGTCGACCGCATAGCCGTGCTCCTCCCAGTAGCCGGGGACGACCGTCTCGGTGACCGAGATGCCGGAAAGCCACTTGGCCGACTTGTAGAAGTACATCGGGGCCACATACAGGCGTACCGGTCCGCCGTGCTCATAGGTGATCGGCTTGTCCTGCATGTTGAGGGCCACCAGGACGTCGCTGCGGCGGGCCTGTTCCAGCGTCAGGCTCTCGCTGTAGGCCCCGTCGAAGCAGGTGAAGCGGATCGCGGCGCCCTTGGCGTGCGCTCCGGCGGCGTCGAGGAGGTCGGCGAGCCGCACGCCCTCGAAGGGGGTGTTCTCCACCCGCCATCCGTCGGTGCACTGCACGTCGTGGACGATCCGGGTCTGCGGCATGGCCTGCAGGTCCGCCAGCGTGTAGGTGCGCGGCCGGTCGACCAGGCCGTCGATCGTCAGCGCGTAGTCGGCGGCGTCCTTGCGCGGCACCGAGCCGACCACACTGTAGTAGCGGAAGCCGCCGGGGTTGGGCAGCAGGCCGGAGAGCCCGGTGGGGTCCTCCTGGGATGCCGTGGCGAGCACACTCTCCCAACCGTGCTGCAGATAGGGGGCGGCAGCCAGTCCGGCGGCGCCGGCGCCGAGCATGCCCAGCAGCGCGCGTCGCCCGACGGGTGGACCCTGTGTCTCCTTCGGCCGTTTCGCAGCCATGTGCACCTCTCCTCTGACGTCGCGCCGGTCGGGCGGGCTCGATGTTGCTGCCGGTAAACACGAGCGGCGCCGGATGTCAGTTCATTGAACATGTGTTTTGTGGGGCACACCCTTGCCGCCTTGACAACGGCGCCCATGGAGCGGGACCCTCGCGTCACCGGTTTAAGCGGTGACGCGATGGTCTCGAAGATAGCACCGCCTCCGGCACAGGCACGGACACAGGCACAGAAGGGCAAGGTCGGCCGCAAGATGCAGGCGAACGTGCACTACTCGCTTCTCGGCAGCGTGCGGGCGCTGCGCGGTGGCACCGAACTCGATCTCGGGCCGCCCAAACGGCTCGCCCTGCTTGCCCTGCTCCTGCTGCGCGCCCCCGGCCCCATGACGCTCAGCGAGGCGGTGGACATCCTGTGGGACGAGGAACCCCCCGTCAGCGCCGTCAACGTCGTACACCGGCACATCGGTGCGCTGCGCAGAAGCCTGGAGCCGGCGCTGCGCAGCCGCAAGGACGCGGAACACCTGGTGCGCGCCGCCGACGGATACCGGCTCCTGGTCGACGCCTCGTCGTCCGACCTGCTGCGTTTCCGCGAGCTGCGCACCCGGGCACAGGCCGCGGCCGGGGGCGGCGATCCGGCACGGGCTGTGCCCGACTTCACCGCGGCCCTGCGGATCTGGCGCAGCCCCGTCGTCGCCGCAGGCACGTCGGTGGCCCGGCATCCCGTCTTCACCTCGGTGGGCCACGAATTCGTGGCCACGGCGAAGGAGGCCGCCGACGTCGTCCTCGACTCCGCTCCCGAACAGGCGGAGTACGTGCTGACGGCCCTGCGCGCGGCTGCCGGGGCCCACCCCTTCGACGAGGCCCTGCACTCCCGGATCATCAGGGTTCTCGGAGCCACCGGCCGACAGGCCGAGGCGCTGCAGCACTTCGAATCCGTTCGCCGCACCCTGGACCACGAACTCGGCGTCGAACCCGGCCCCGACCTGTCCGCCGCGCGGCGACAACTGCTCCGGCCCAGGTCCTCCCCGACTCCCGGCGGCCCGGTCCGGGCGCCCGGAGCGGGGGCCCGACCACCGACCGCGCCCACACCTTTCATCCGGTGTCCCTGTCCCCGCCGACCGTGGGTTCGTCTCGACCGAGACATGTGTCGGCAATCGAGCCCTGTACTGCCTGAGCAGCCCCTCGGCCGAGGGGCAAACGCCCGGTACACGTATGCTCGGTCCATGAGCACCTCACCGGAGACCGCCGTCGCCAACTTGATCGCCCAGTACGCCGAGCGCGTCGACGCAGGGGACTTCGCGGGCGTCGGCGAGCTGTTCCAGGACGCCACGTTCCTCGGCAGCGGCACGCCGGCCGTGGGCCGCGACGCCGTGGAGGGCATGCTCCGGGAGAGCGTGATCCGCTACGAGGACGGAACACCGCGTACCCATCACATGACGACCAACCTCGTCATCGACGTCGACCCGCAGGCCCGAACCGCCACCGCCCGTTCCTACGTCACCGTCTTCCAGGCGCTGCCCGGCCTCCCGTTGCAGGCCGTGGCCGCGGGGACCTACAACGACCGGTTCAGCGGCGACGGCGGCCACTGGCGGTTCACCCACCGCCAGGTCCGCATCCGGCTGGTCGGCGACGTCAGCCGCCACCTGCGTCCCGCGCCGCGCTGAGCGGCCCCCGCGTTCCGGCGGGGGCCGCCGTCGTCGGCAGGACCTCCGCCGGATGTGTCACACGACCTCTGTGCGTCTCAGCGGCCGGGGGCGCGTTCCGTGATCTCCTGGAGGAACCAGCCGTTGCCGTCGGGGTCCTCGAAGGCGCCGAAGGTGCCGTAGCTGGCCCGGTCGGGGTGCAGGCCGGGCACGCGGTGACCGGTACCCGCGTGGCGGAAGGCACCGGTGGAGTCCCGGAAGGGGCCGGAGACCGTCACCCCGCGGGAGGCCAGCTCCTGCAGGGCCGCGACGATGTCGGTGACGGTCAGCTGAAGGCCGTGCAGGGTGCCCGGCTGCTGCTCGGAGAGGCCCTCCCCGAAGATGACCGAGCACTCCGAACCGGGAGGAGTCACCTGGACGATCCGGTAGCCGTCGTTGATCGGAAAGTCGGCGTCCAGGCGCCAGCCGAGCTGCCCGACGTAGAAGGCCTTGGCACGGTCGGCGTCGGACACGGGCAGGATGACGACTTCGAGCTTCATATCCACGGTGCTGTCTCGCTTTCGCTGGAGGTGTGACGTATGTGTCGGGGCCGGGGATATGCGTACTGTCGCCGTACGTGCCCCGGGGCTCGCCACCAGGGCGGCCGCGGTACTTCCGTACCTGCTGCGGTAGGCTCCGTCGATCTCGTCGGCGGGCCCGGTGTCGCCTGCGTGCAGGAGGACCTCACGGGTGGCGTCTCCGATCCTGACGCTGCCGCGTCCGTACCGCTGTGCCGCCCGGAACCAGCCCGAGCGCACTCCCCCGTAGGCACGGACGAAGAGTTGGCCGCCGACCAGGACCATGCCGAGCTCCACGCCTTCCTGACCGCTGCTTCCGGCGGTCAGGACCAGGGATCGGCTCTCGCTGAGCAGACTGAGTTCTTCGGCTGTCCAGCCGGCGGAGGTCGGCATATCCATGCATCCGAGTCTGGCATCGGCATCGTGGTCCGGTAACACATGTGGGGGGGCAGGTTTCTTCCCAGGCAGAAACCTGTCTCTTCCTCCCGGTGCGATCCGCCGTCATCGTGGAGACGTCAGCACCGATCAACGAGGAGCTCTCCATGGCGAGGACCAACGTCACCTTCGACAGCGCCGGCATCCCGATCGCCGCCCACCTCCACCTCCCCGACGCGCCCGCGCCGGGTCCGCTTCCGGCCGTCGTGGTCGGCCACCCCGGCACCGGGGTCAAGGAGCAGACCGCTGGTACCTACGCCCAGGCGCTGGCCGACCGCGGCTTCGCCGCCCTCGCCTTCGACGCCGCGTACCAGGGCGAGTCGGGCGGTGCGCCCAGGGGGCTGGAGGACCCCGCTCAGCGGGTGGAGGACTTCAAGGCCGCCGTCTCCTACCTCACCACGCGCGGCGAGGTCGACGCCGAACGCATCGGCGTCCTGGGCATCTGCGCCTCCGGCGGCTACTCGCTGTCCGCCGCCGGAGGCGACCACCGCATCAGGGCCCTGGCCACCGTAAGCGGCGTCGACGTCGCCCGCCAGTTCCGCTTCGGCGCCGACGGCGCCCAGGACCCGGCCCTCTTCCAGAGCCTCCTGGACGCCGCCGCCCTGGCCCGCACCGCCGCGGCCCGCGGCGAGGACCCCGGGGCGATGACCATGTTCCCCGACACCGCCGAACAGGCCGCGGCGCTCGGCGGGGAGCACGGTGTGGAGGGCTTCGAGTACTACTGCACCGCGCGCGGACTGCACGAGCGCTCGGCGAAGTCCCTGGCCTGGCCCAGCATCGACAAGCTGGCCTTCTTCGACGCATTCCGGGCCGTCCCGCTCATCGGTCCCCGCCCGCTGCTCCAGATCGTCGGGTCCCGCGCCATCACCTCCTGGATGGCTGTCGAGGTGCACCACCTCGCCACCGGACCCAAGGAACTCCACTGGATCGAAGGCGCCAGCCATGTCGACCTCTACGACCGCAAGGAGTACATCGACCCCGCCGTCGACAGGCTCGCCGACTTCTTCACGGCCAACCTCACCGCCGACCTCACCACCGCCCTCGGCGCCGGACGCTGAGACGGTCAGCCGAACAGGTTCCGGTCGGACGCCGTCAACGAGGTGAGGATGCGCAGGGCGTCATGGCTCGGGCTGCCGGGTTCGGCGGTCAGCACCATCAGCTGACCCGAGCCGTCCGGGCTGCTCCAGGTGTCGCAGTCGAGAGTGATGTCGCCGACCACCGGGTGCCGGTAGTGCTTGGTCCCGTAGTGGGATCCCATCACCCGGTGCTCCGCCCACCAGGACCGGAAGTCGGCGCTCCGGGCCGAGAGTTCAGCTGTCATCCGGGCGAGGCCGGGGTCCTCGTGGTCGGCTGCCGCGGCCATCCGCAGCGCGGCGACGGCGTCGCGGGCGTCGTGTTCCCACTCCCGGTGCATGCCGCGGACGACCGGGTGTGTGAACAGCAGGCTCACATAGTTGCGCCGCTCCGGCGGGACGGCGGAGAAGTCGGTGTACAGGGCCGCGGCGGCGGAGTTCCAGGCGAGGATGTCCAGGCGTCTGCTGAGCAGGATGCCGGGGGTCTCCGCGAGTTGGTCGAGCAGGCGCCGGACCACTGGCCGTACCCGCTGGGCGGGCTGCCGCCGGGGCCGGGCGTCAGCGCGGCCGGCGACCTCGTAGAGGTACCTCTGCTGGTCGTCGTCGAAGCGGAGGGCTCTGGCCAGGGTGGCCAGGACGGAGGCGGACGCGCGGACCCGTCCCTGCTCCAGCCGGGTGTAGTAGTCGACGCTGATGGCCGCCAACCGGGCCACCTCCTCGCGGCGCAGTCCGGCCACTCTGCGTGGTGAGTCCGTCGCGGGCAGGCCGCAGTCGTCCGGGGTCAGTTGGGCCCGCCGGGCCCTGAGGAAGGCCCCGATCTCGCGTTGGTCGGATGCCACGGTCGCACTCCTTCTTTCCCTGTGGTCGGACGTACCCGGGGCCGGCGGCGGGTGCCGCCGGCCCCTTCGGGTCACTTCGCCTTCAGCGGCACCGCGAAGGACTTGCGCAGGGAGGCGGGGGCGGCCAGCGGCAGCAGCGATGCCAGCACCTTTCCCTTGAGTGTGCCGGGCTGCCGTGTCAGTTCGACGTCGACGCGGGTGCCGTCGCCCTCCGGGGTCATGGTGAAGACCCAGCCGCCCCCGGCGCCGAAAAGCTTGGAGTCGAGTGTGGTGATGGTGACCTTGTCGCCCTCGGGGTTCCATTCGTAGCGGGCCCGCTCCCAGGCGGCGGCGGTGCCCTCGGTCACCTCGGCCCAGCCGTCGCCGAGTTGGTGGACCGTGAAGTGCTCGGCGTCGATCGTGGGCCAGGCCTGGGGTCGGCCGGGCCCGAAGTCGGTCAGCACCCCCATGACGTCCTTCGGGCTGAGGGTGGAGACGAGGTGGAAGCGTACGACAGCCATGAGTCTTCCTTCGAAAAAGTAACCGGTCTGACCGGTGATGAATGTTTCACGGAACTCAGTCACCGGTCAAGGCGGTGACGATGGATGCGCCAGGATGTGCGGATCGCACAGGTCTGGTGTGAACTGCTCCGGCGGAACCGTCCAACTGGACGCCAGTGGCACGGCGACGGGCAGACTGCCGGCGAGAACCCAGGCGATGTCGTCGCCACCGGCGAGCTGGGCCCCCGTCAGCGGCCAGGCGCCGCGGGTGATCGTCCGAAACAGCACGACCGGCGCCGAGAGCAGCAGCGCGGTCGGACTCAATCGTCGCCGCGCAGGATGGTCAGCACCCGCAGGGCCTCGAGGTAGATCCAGACCAGGGTCAGCGTGAGTCCGAAGGCCGCCAGCCACGCCTCGTCCCGCGGAGCGCCGTTGGCCTCCGCTTCCTCGATCTGTTTGAAGTCCAGTGCCAGGAAGGACGCCCCGAGGATGATGCCGACGATGCCGAAGGCGATTCCCAGGCCGCCGCTGTCGAAGCCGAGGCCGTTCCCGCTGCCGAAGGCGGAGAACAGCGAGTCGACGACCATGAGCAGGACGAAGCCGGCTCCCGCGGCCAGGACGAAGCCGGAGAACCGCGCCGTGACGCGGATCCACCGCATCCGATAGGCGATCAGCACGCCCGCCGAGACGGCCAGTGTGCCCAGTACCGCCTGGACGACGACGCCGGGTGCGACATACGTCGAGGTGACGTTGGACAGGACCCCGATGAAGACGCCCTCGAAGGCCGCGTAGCCGATGATCAGGGCCGGCACGGCGGTGCGCCTGACATTCTGGACGATCGCCAGGACGAAGGCGACCAGGGCGGAGACCACCGCGATGCCGTACGACCGGTTGACGTCCACTTCGTCCACCGGCAGCAGGGTCCAGGACAGCAGTGCCGCCACTGCGACGGTGCCCAGGGTCGCGGCGGCGCGGACCACGACGTCGTCCAGGGTCATGGTCCTGCCTTCGGCCGGGACCGCGCCCGCGGGGGCGCCGGCGTCGAACCCGGCGTAGCGCCCGGCCGACTGGTGCCCGGCGGCAGTGGCGGCGCCCACCGGGAGCGGGGCACCGGCTACCGGGGCGCCGCGGCGGCCGAATTCCTTCCGGGTCAGGATCGGATTGCTCGATTTCACTCTGGTTCTCCTTCTGGTGCCAGGACCGGCGGCCGCACTGGTACGTGCGGCCGCCGCTCCTGGATGGCGTGTCCTCCGAGCGAGTTGGCGGACCCTCAGAGGTGGTCGGCGTCGACGACGGCCTGGGCGAAGGCGGTCGGCGCCTCCTGCGGCAGGTTGTGGCCGATGTCGCCGAGGGTGCGGTGGGCGTAGGGGCCGGTGAAGAGGCCGCGGTAGCCGGAGCCGTTCCCGGCGGCGGTGAACGGGTCCAGTGCGGCGTCGAGGGTGATGGTGGGGACGGTGATCGTGGGTCGCGCCGCGAGCTGCTTCTCATAGGAGTCGTAGCGGTGCTCCCCGGCGGCCAGACCCAGCCGCCAGCGGTAGTTGTGGATGACGATGGCCGGGTAGTCCGGGTTCTCGAACGCCGCCGCGGTGCGCGCGAAGGTCGCGTCGTCGAAGTTCCAGGTCGGCGAGACGGTGGTCCACACCAGACGGCACAGCTCCGGGCGGTCGGTGGGGTTCTGCATGGCGAGCTGTCCGCGGTCGGTGGCGAAGTAGAACTGGTACCACCAGGTGTGCTCGGCCGCGGGCGGCAGCGGCGTCGCCTGCGAGGCGACATTGGTGATCAGATAGCCGCTGACCGACACCAGTGCCCTGACCCGCTCGGGCCACAGCGCGGCGATGATGTCCGCGGTGCGCGACCCCCAGTCGAAGCCGGCCAGCACGGCCTTGTCGATCCTCAGCGCGTCCATCAGCGCGATGATGTCCAGGGCGATCGCGGACTGCTGCGCGTTGCGGAAGGTGTGTGCCGACAGGAACCGCGTGGTGCCGTGTCCGCGCAGGTAGGGCACGATCACCCGGTAGCCCTGGGCGGCCAGCAGCGGGGCGACGTCCACGAAGCTGTGGATGTCGTAGGGCCAGCCGTGCAGGCAGATGACCACGGGACCCTGCTTGGGCCCGACCTCGGCGTAGCCGATGTCCAGCACACCGGCGCGCACCTGCTTCAGCTCGCCGAACGAGGTGTGCGTCCCCGGTGTGATGGTCGGCACGGTCGGGACGGCCCCGGTGCTCCCACCGGTCCCGGCAGGGGTCGAGGCGGTCGAGGCGTTCGCGGCGGTCGGCAGGCCGGTCAGCGACAGGGCCGCGGCGCCCGCGCTCATCCCGACGCCCTTGGTGAAGGTGCGCCTGTCCATGCTCTCTCCTTGGTGGTGGGGTGTGCAGTTCGTGTGTGGCCACTCTCGGCCACCAGGAAGCGGGTCACATCCGTCAGTTGACGGTGGGCCATGACCGAGTTCGCCGCGCCGCTCCGGGGACCGGACTCCAGGAGGGACTCAGTCATCCGACTGTCTGCCTCCGCCCGATCCCCGGGGGGCGCCTGCAGAAGCGTCGTGCCCTCCCCCGAACGCGACCGTCCCGGCCTGCGTGGACGCGGGCCGGGACGGGACGGGAGACGCGGTGGCCCGGGAGGGCCGGGGACGGTTCGGCTCAGCGGCGGCCGGTGGGGACGCAGCGGAAGCTGGCGGCGTCTGCCACGTCGCCGTGGCCGGTGTAGGCGGACACCAGCGGGTAGCGGCACAGGTCGCGGTTCACGGACTGGCCCGAGGCGGTGGTCAGGGTTGCGGCCAGGGTCTCCGGGGCCCGGCCGTGCTCCACCCAGTTGGTCAGGGCCCCCAGACCGTCGGTCTTGCCGCCGTTGAGTCCGCAGTGGGCGGTGCCCGGGGCGAGGAACAGCCGGTAGAAGGCGTCGACCTCCTTCGTGCCACCCATCAGCTGGTCGACGCGGTTGCGGTAGGCGACGGTGCCCTTGGCCGGGATCAGCTGGTCGGCGTCGCCCTGCCAGGTCAGCAGCTTGCCGCCGGTCTTCTTGAACGCCGACAGGTTCGGGTTGTCGGAGCCGATGACCGTGTCGTACTCGGCCACGGACTGCTTGAACACCTGGTCGAACTGGCTGTAGGTCAAGGTCGCCGTGTTGAAGGCGGGCTGCTTGAGCACGAAGTCGGAGACCCAGGCCGACGGGACCGCGAACGGCGCACCGGTGACGGTGCCGTCGGGGGCGGTCTGGATGGCGGCCAGGTCCCCGAAGGCGGCGCCGACGGGCAGGCCGTACCACAGCTTCTTGCCCGATGTGGTTCGCGGACCGTCCCAGATCCTGGCCACCACCGCGGCGTCGGCCGCCGTGATGGTCACCTGCTGCCCGTTGCACACCAGCGTGGTTCCGATGAGCTTGCGGGGGTCGAAGTGGCAGGCGTCGGGGTTGGAGATCAGGCCGTCGACCGCGCCGTCGAGCTTGTCGCAGGCCTTGACGGCGGCCTGGTTGAAGGCGTTGAACTCACACGTGGTGGGATAGGTCTTCGCCTCGTTCATCACCACCTGCGGCCACAGCGTGGCCACCTCGAACTGGGTCCAGTTGATGGCGGGCGCGTCGGCGAGGATGCCGTTGTAGTCGCCCGGGTACTGCTGGGCCTCCACGTAGCCCTCGCGTCCGCCGGTCGAGCAGCCGGTGAAGTAGGAGTAGGACGCCGCCTTGCTGTAGAAGGCGTCGACCACCTCCTTGCCCACGACGGCGGCCTCGTGCTGGGACCGGGTCGCGAAGTTCTCCAGCAGCGCCGCGTTGACCTGGTTCTTGCTGTTCAGCACCCAGCTGGTGTCGATCACATCGCCGATGCCGGCGTCGGTGGTCGCGGCGGCGTAGCCGCTCTTGACCGCCGTGGCCAGCCCGGTGCCGTTGTCGCCCGCGGCGTAGGCGCTGCCGCCGAGCCCCTCGAAGCGGCCGTTCCAACCGCTCACCGGCAGCCAGACCTGGACCTTGGCATGGTCGCCGGCGCCCGGGTGGGTGAGGGTGAGGGTGACGTCGCAGTATGGCGGGACGTCGGTGACGGTGCCGTTCAGCAGGCCGGTCCCTTGCACGGTCCCCCCGGCCTGGCTCACTGCGGTCACCGACTCGATGGTCGCCCCGGCCGGCGCCTTCACGGTCATGGCCGAGCAGTTGAGCGCGGCGGCCGCTGGACTCGCGGCCTGCGCCGAGGCGCCGGTCGGCAGGTACAGCGCGGCCACCAGCGGCACTGCCGCCACCAGGCAGATCTGAAGTCGTTTCATGGCTCCCTGTCCATAAGAAAAGTGTGTCCTGGAGCTGGAACACATGTGCTGCGAACCACTGCGGCACCGTGTTCCCGGCACCCTCCGGGAGCGGAGGCTGCGATCACCACTCTGGTCCGGGCACAGCTCACGCACATCAGTCACTTGACGGTCAGTCGTCGGCGACACAGGTGTGCGCACTCCCGATGTCACTCCGGCTCCGGGTGTTAGACTCCGAACGAACCTCGATCGTTCATGGAGGAGTCGGACAGAGGAGTCGGGCATGGGGTTGGACGACGACATCTCCGGGTGACAGCCCGGACCGCCAGACCGCCGGCCGCCGCCAGAGGCGCCGCCGCAGTGGCCCCGCTGTCGTTCCCTCACGTCACCATGTCTGCCCGGGCGGCGGCATGTCCCTTCGCCGTCCCCTGTTCACGAGGTCACCACCATGTCCGACGCCTCCGTCGTCTGCTCGAACCTGTCCTTCGCCTGGCCCGACGACACCCCCGTCTTCCAGGACCTGTCCTTCACCGTCGGGGCCGGCCGCACCGGCCTGGTCGCGCCCAACGGCTCCGGCAAGAGCACACTGCTCAAGCTGGTCGCCGGAGAGCTGCGGCCCGGTTCCGGTTCGCTGTCCGTGACCGGCGCCCTCGGCTACCTCCCGCAGAGCCTGCCGCTGACCGGTGACCTCACCGTCGCCGAGGTGCTCGGCATCGCCGAGGTGATCCGCGCCCTGGACGCCGTCGAATCCGGTGACGTGGACGAGAGGCACTTCACCGTCATCGGCGACGACTGGGACGTCGAGGACCGCACCCGGGCCCAGCTCGACCGGCTCGGCCTGGCCGGCCTGGCGCTGGACCGGTCTCTGGGCACCCTCAGCGGCGGCCAGGCGGTCTCCCTCGGCCTGGCCGCCCAGCTGCTGCGACGGCCCGACGTGATGCTGCTGGACGAGCCCACCAACAACCTCGACCTCGACGCCAGGCACCGGCTCTACGACGTGCTGGAGGACTTCACCGGCTGCCTGCTGCTGGTCAGCCACGACCGGGAGCTGCTGGACCGGATGACCCGCATCGCCGAACTGGAGCGGGGTGAACTGCGGTTCTACGGCGGCAACTTCACCGAGTACCAGGAAGCCGTCCGGGCCGGCCAGGAGGTCGCCGAGAAGAACGTCCGCAACGCCGAGCAGGAGCTGAAGCGCGAGAAGCGGGAGCTGCAGCAGGCCCGGGAGCGCGCCGAGCGCCGGGCGGGCAGTGCCGCTCGCAACCTGGGCAACGCCGGCCTGCCGAGGATCTTCGCCGGCACCATGAAGCGGGGCGCGCAGGAGTCCGCGGGCCGCGCCGGCCACGTTCACGCCGGCCGGGTCGGCGAGGCCAGGGCCCGACTGGACGAGGCCGGACGGGCCCTGCGCGAGGAACAGCGCATCACGGTGGACCTGCCGGACACCCAGGTTCCGGCCGGACGCAACCTGTTCCTCGGCGAACGGCTGCAGGTCCGGTTCGGCGGCCGGCCGGTCTTCGCCGGCGAGGGCGTCGCACTGACCGTCCGCGGACCCGAGCGCATCGCGCTCACCGGCCCCAACGGCGGCGGGAAAAGCACGCTGCTGCGGTTGCTGGACGGTGTCCTGGAGCCCGGGTCGGGACAGGTCACCAGGGCCGACGGCCGGGTGGCGTACTTGTCGCAGCGGCTGGACCTGCTGGACCCGCAGCGCACCGTCGCGGAGAACTTCGCCGCCTCCGCCCCGGACAGGCCCGAGGCCGAGCGGATGAACCTGCTGGCCCGCTTCCTCTTCCGCGGCGCGCGCGCCCATCTCCCGGTCGGCGTCCTGTCCGGCGGCGAACTGCTGCGCGCCACCCTGGCCTGCGTGCTGTGCGGGGAGCCGGCTCCGCACCTGCTGCTGCTGGACGAACCGACGAACAACCTGGACCTGGTCAGCACCGGCCAGCTGGAGAGCGCGCTGGCCTCCTACCGGGGGGCGTTCGTGGTGGTCAGCCATGACGAGCGGTTCCTGCGCGAGATCGGCGTGGGCCGGTGGCTGCGGCTGGACGGCGGTGAACTGCAGGAGACCGGCGCCCCGGATGCGCACCGGTCGAACCGGTGACGACTCTTGCGAGCCGAATGAGTCACCTGCCAGAATGGTGACATGAATCCCGAGCATGTCTTTGTGTGCGGCCACCCGGCCCTGGACTTCGCCGCCACGCTGCGGGCCCGTCGCAGCACGCGCTTCGAGATGTTCGGCACTCCCGAACGGCTGGCGGCCTGGTACCTGGAGTCCGGGGTCGTCGACGCTCTCGCCCCGTGCGAACAGGCCGACGTCGACCGGGCCACCGCCGTACGGGAGGGCGTCTACTCGCTGGTCACCGCCCGGCGCCTCGGTTCGGACTACGACGCCGAGGCGCTGGACCTGCTGAACGAGGCGGCACGGCAGCCCAGCGCCGTGCCGCAGCTGACCCAGGCCGGACGCTGGACCCGGGCGACGGCGCAGGAGGCCCTGTCCACCGTGGCCCGCCAGGCCGTCGACCTGCTGAGCGGACCGGACGTGCCGCTGCTCAAGGAGTGCGGCAATCCGGAGTGCACCCGCGTCTACATCGACCGCTCCCGGGGGATGCGGCGCCAGTGGTGCGGCATGGAGTCCTGCGGCAACAAGATCAAGGCCGCCGCGTACCGCGCCCGCAGGAAGAGCGCGGCCGCCTAGAGCCCCAGGTCCAGAGGCAGGCACGAGTAGAAGGTCCACGACCGCTCGGGGTCGTACCCCGGGCCCGCGCCGGCGTGTGACGAGACGTCACTCGTCTCGGTCATGTCCTCGAACCGGATCCGCTCGGGCAGTACCCGGAACCGCTCGCTCCGCGCCTCGGCGGCATCCGCCCCACCGTCGTCAGCCATGGCCGCTCTCCGCTCTCACACCGTGCGCCGTACCTCTGCGTGACCAGCATGCGCCCAGAGTTCGTCACCGGTCAAGGGGGTGACGTAGACGGAATGCCAAGAAGCGACGTCGACGAGGCAGGTGTCATCGCAGGCGCATATACATGTGTTAGCTTCGCACTGACACATGTCTTAGTGGCTCGCGGCGACCGCCGCCTGAACGACACCTCGAAGGCCCTCCGGCCGACCCACATACGCGGGCCCCGTGTCCTCCCCCGGCACGGGGCCCGCCGCCGGTCCAGAAGAAGGAGTGAAGCGGCCGTGGAATCGCTCGAAGCAATGGTCGGCCGGGAGCACGAACTGGCGCTCCTGGGCTCACTGCTGACGTCGCCCGGTGGACGGGCCCTGGTCCTGCGGGGTGAATCAGGGGTGGGCAAGACCACCCTGCTGGACCATGCCGTCGAACGCGCCACGGTGACAGGCCACCGCGTGGTCAGGGCCATCGGCGTCGAGGCCGAGTCGGAGCTTCCCTTCTCCGGCCTCCACCAACTGCTCCACCCGCTGCTCCCGCAGCTGGACCGGCTCGACGAGTCCGGCCGGTCGGTCTTCGGCGTCGTCTTCGGACGAAGCACCGAACCGGCACCGTCGGTCATGGCGCTCGGCATAGCAGTCCTCGATCTTCTGTCCGTGGCAGCCTCCCAGGAACACCTGCTGCTGGTGGTCGACGACGGTCAGTGGCTGGACGCCACCAGCACCGAGGTCCTCGGGTTCGTCGGACGCCGGACCGCGAGCAGCGCCGTGAGACTCGTCGTCGGACTGCGGTCCGACATCCCGTCCGGCTTCGACACGGCCGCCCTGCCCGAACTGGCCGTGTCGACCCTCTCCGCACAGGCCTCGGAACAACTGCTGGACACGCGGTTCCCGCTGCTGGACGCTGGGATCCGCCGACTGGTCCTGGACGAGGCCTGCGGGAACCCGTTGGCACTGCTGGAGCTTCCGCCGTTCCTGAGCAGCGTCACGGCCACGCAGGACACCGGGAAGCTGCCCGGATACAGCGGCCTGCCGCTTCCGCACCGGCTTCAGCACGTATACGGCACACGTATCGGGTCGCTCGGCGCGGGCGTGCGCGCGGAACTCCTCCGCGGCGCCCTGGACGGGGTCCCCGCGGGAGCCGGAACGGTGACCACCCGGGCGTCGCGGTACCGGATGACGGACGCCGACGAGGCGGCGGCCTCCGGTCTGCTGGACACCGATCCAGTCACCGGCGGGTTCGTCTTCCGGCACCCCCTGGTCCGCTCGACCGTCGTGCAGATGGCGACCCCCAATGAACGCCGGGACGCCCATGCGGCGCTGGCGCAGGTGCACCGGCAGGACCCGGAGCGGCATGCCGCACATCTGGCGGCGGCCGCGGTCGACCCGGATGAGCAGGTCGCAGCAGCGTTGGAGGCGGCAGCCGCCTCGGCGACCCGGCGCGGCGGTTCGGCCGGAGCGGTGGCCTGGCTGACCCGCGCCGCCGAACTCAGCGAGAACCACCACGACCGCTCCCGCCGGCTGGGCGACGCCGCCTTCGTCGCCGGCCACTCCGGGCTGCTGGACCACGCCCAGCGCCTGGTCCACTCCGACCGGGACCTTGGCGGAGCCGAATCACCGGCCGCGGTGGTCACCGCCGGGTACGTCGCCCTGTACGAGGACGGGGATGTGCGCTCCACCCGGGGCCAGGTGGTGGCGGCGATCGAGGCCCTGCGCGACAGCGGCCCGAAGGGGCCCGACGAGACACTGACCAGGCTGGTGAACCTGCTGCTGGTGATCAACCAGTACCGCAGCGACCAGGCGTCATGGCAGCAGGCCCACGAACTCCTCGACTCGCTGGACGGCCTGGTCCTGGAGAGTTCCCTGATCTACCAGGATGCCTGGAGCGACGTGGTACGGCGCGGGGCCGGCCTGCGCGAACGTGTGGACCGTGCCTTCGCCGCGCTGCAGGTGCTCGAACCGTGGGACGTGGTGCGGCTGGGGGTGGCCGCCTACCACGTGGACACCCTCAGCCAGTACCGCTCCCAACTGCAGCGCATCGTGGACCGCGAGGTGGAGACCGGCGCCATGGCCAGCGGCATGACCATGCTTCACCTGATCATGCTCGACCAGATGGCCGCCGGCGAATGGGACGAGGCGGAGCAGACCGGCCGGCGCAGCCAGGAGCTGACGACGGCTCACAGGCACCCGCTCTTCGCCCACCACAGCCGCGCCTACCTCGCCCTGCTGGCGGCCATGCGCGGGCAACTGGACACGGCACGGGAACTGCAGGCCGTCGTCGACGCCTGGGCACGCCCGCGACGTGTGGGCTTCCTCACCCAGATCGCCGACGCCGTCGGCACGACCGCCGCCCTGAGCGAGGGCGACTACGAGGCGGCGTACCTCTACGCCATCGGCATCACCCGGCCGGGTTTCTTCGAACCCTGCGCGCACCAGGCCTCGCGCACCCTGCTCGACCTCGTCGAAGCCGCGCTGCACACCGGACGCGCCGAACAGGCCCGGCAGCACGCCCTGGCGGCCCGGGCCGCCGGCCTGCCCGACGTCTCGCCCCGACTGGCCCTGATCACCTACGGGGCTCTGGCGATGACCGCCGCCGACGAGGACGAGGCCGGCGAGATGTACCGACGCGTCGAGGCGCATCCGGCCGGTCCGAACTTCCCCTTCGAGCTCGCCCGCGTCCGTCTGGCCCACGGCATCCGGCTGCGCCACGGGCCGGACCGCCAGGCCGCCCGCCGATCGCTGACCCTGGCCGCCGAATCGTTCGAACGGCTCGGCGCCGCAGGCTGGGCCGAGCGGGCCCGGACCGAGTTGCGTGCCTGCGGCATCGCCGCCCGCGCCTCCTCCGTTCGTCCGGACTCGCTGACCTGGCAGGAACGCCGCATCGCCGACCTCGCCGCCCGCGGCCTGACCAACAAGGAGATCGGCGAGCGCACCCACCTGTCCCCGCGCACCGTCAGCTCACACCTGTACCGGGTGTTCCCCAAACTCGGCATCACCTCGCGGGCCGCACTGCGCGACGCGCTGGGCAGGATCCCCGACGACACGGGCTGACAGGACCGCACACCGGGGACCGGGCGTGGAACCGCGCTCCGTGGATGAGGGCGGCGGGCCCACGGTTCACAGCTGCTCCTCCGGGTGTCGTGGCCGCCCGGCACGGCATGGGGGCGACCGTTCAAGGATCCACCGGGGAGTACTCCGACGGGAACAGTCGAATGACTTAATGTCCGCGAACGGACATGTCTGGCTGCGCCCGGGTACATTGCTCAGGACGCGGGAAATGCCGCACACCCGGTGGATCCGAACCGTCCCACGTCGCTCACACCCCTCGGCGCGGGCAGCCGGGCGTGAGTAGCATACGTGGCAGCATCCCAAGCTGAAGGAGTGAAGGTTTGTGACCAAGCAGGCAGCCGAATCGCTCCGAGCGCGGTACGTGGAACAGGCCGCATCGGATCTGCAGAAGAACCTCCGTCAGCAACACGAACTCGCCGAGCGGTTCAAGGCCCTGAAGGAGGAGGAGGCCCTGCTGGGTGACATCCTGTCGCTCGCCGAGCGGTTCGAAGGCTCGGCCGACCCCTCGGACCTGCCCGAGCAGGCACAGGACGAACCGGCGCTGCCGCGGACCCCGACGGAGCGCCCGGTCGCCGCCGCCGAGCCGAAGAAGCCACGGCAGCCTCTGCTCGGCGACCTCCTGTCGGAGCTGCTCAGTGCCCATCAGGAGCCGCGCCCGGCCAAAGAGCTCCGGGAGGAACTGCTGGAGCGGTACCCGGACCGGAGCCCCACGCCGCAGGTCGTGCGCAACACCCTCGAAGGCCTGGTCGCCAAGGGACGTCTGCGCCGCCACAAGCACCAGCGCTCGGTCACGTACACCCTGGTGGAACCCGGCAAACGTCAGAGCCGGGCAACCAAGGCGCGCTGAGAGACCAAGGCTCCCCGTTCCGGCGCGGGTTCGCGGTGACCGCCTGAATCGAGGCGGCCAACCCAATGTCCGTCCCGGGCCTCCTACTCGGGACGGCCGTCAGCGAGCCACTGGGCGAGGCCGCGCAGCCCGACCGCCCACCGCCCGAGGTCGGTGACCTCGGCGTGCCCGGTGACGACGGTGAGCAACTCGGCCACCGCCTCGTCACCCCGCTGGGCGTCATTGAGAGTCAGAGCGCGGAAGACGCGTACGGCGTCGGAGTCCGGGAACTGCTCGCGGGCGCGTTCGAGCACCGCCAGCGACTCGTCCAGCTTGCCCAGCCACTTCAGGGTGCTGGCGTACTGGCACAGGCACCGACGCAGGATGTCGCCCTCAAGGCCGAGGGCGAGCGCCCGCTCGTAGTAGCCACGGGCGGTCTCCTCCTGGCCCGCGGTGTCGTAGGCGCCGCCCACCTCGTACACCAGGACTGGATGGTCCGGGTGTTCAGCCAGCAGGGCCTGGAAGTAGGCGATCGTCGGTGCCATGTTCTCCCGGTCGCGCTGGTCGTAGCCACGCTGGATCGCTTCTTCCAGTTCGGACGTCAAGCCGATCGCCACAACTGCCCCACTCCCCCATGCCTGCAAGCTCGAAGATCGATTCACCCTATCGCAGCACCGCCCGCGAGAACCCCCCGACGAGCCCGCAGGGCTCTCCGCCCCGGTCTCAGTCGGCGTTCGGCACCAGGTTCTGTGTGCCGAGGACGGCGAGCAGTTCGAGTTTCTCCACTGCGTCCGTGCCCGGCACGGGGCTGAACCAGAGCAGGCGCTGGCGCCCGTCCTCGTTGAGCAGGTTGAGGCAGTTGACGTCGATCACGCCGAGGCTCGGGTGGACGATGCGTTTGGTGTCCAGTCGGCGCACGGCAACGTCGTGGCGCTCCCAGAGCTCGGTGAACTCACGGCTGCGCCGCTGCAGGTCGCCGACCATCCAGTTCGCCTCCTCGTCGCGCCCGCCCCGTCGGGCCACGGCCGCGCGCAGGTCCGCGACGAAGTTCTGGGCATGCCGGTCGTGGTCCTCCGGCGGGTAGATGGCGCGGGAGGCCGGATCGGTGAACCAGCGGTAGACGAAGCTCGCCCGCGGTCCGGTCTCCGCGGGGGCCGGGCCCAGCAGCGCTGCCGCCAGCGGATTCTGAAACAGCACCACATGCAGGTCCGTGATGACGCGGGCCGGGGTACCAGCCAGCCGGTCGAGCAGGTCGAGCATCCCGGGATGCACGTGCGAGGCGCTGCTTCCCGAGGGCGGGACCGGGCGTCCGGCCAGGTAGTAGAGGTGGTTGCGCTCATCGAGGGTCAGTCGCAGAGCTCGGGCGAGCGCGGCGAGCATCTGCTCGGAGGGCTGCGCACCGCCGCCGCGCTCCAGCTCGATGTAGTAGTCGACCGAGGCCCCCGCCAGCTGGGCCACCTCGTCCCGGCGCAGCCCCGGCACCCGGCGACGCGGTCCGGAGGGCAGCCCCACGTCGGGGGGCCGGATCCGGTCGCGCCGTGATTTGAGGAAGGCTCCGAGCTCAGCGAGGTTCACTTCTCCAGTCTGCGTTGGCGTTCGCGCCGGAGCCAGGGGATGGCGACCCCTGGGTGAGCGGCCACTGGATACCCCGGCGCCGGGAGCCCAGGGTGGGGATGTCACGAGAACGGAGCACACCATGAACATTGAGGCTGAGAGCACGGCGCCCCGGGTCGCTGTGGTCACCGGCGGCTCGCGCGGCATCGGCCGGGCGGTGGTCACCCGAATGGCCGACGAGGGATACGCGGTCGTGATCGGTTACGCGGGGCGCAAGGACCTCGCCGAGCAGGCCGCCGCCGAGGTGGCGGAATCCGGGGGCAGGGCGGTCGCGGTACAGGCGGACGTCGCCGACGAGCACGCTGTCGAGCGACTCTTCGACGAGGCACAGGCGCGCTTCGGCGGCGTCGACGCCGTGGTGAACGCGGCGGGGAAGATGTCCCTGTCGACGGTCGCCGACCTCGACCTCGCGGTCCTCGACGACCTGCACCGGACCAATATTCGCGGCACCTTCGTGGTCGCCCAGCAGGCCGCACGGCGTCTTCGGGCCGGCGGCTCCCTGATCACCTTCTCGACCTCGGTCGTCGGCACCAAGTTCCCCACCTACGGTGCCTACGCCGCCAGCAAGGGCGCGGTCGAGGCGTTGACGCTGATCCTGGCCCGCGAACTGCGCGGCCGCGACGTGACCGTCAACGCCGTCGCACCCGGTCCGACGGCGACGGACATGTTCCTCGACGGCAAGGACGAGGAGCTGGTCGCCCGGCTCGCGGACCAGTCTCCGCTCGGCCGGCTCGGTACACCGGCGGACATCGCCGAGGTCGTCGCCTTCCTCGCCGGGCCGCACGGTCGCTGGGTGAACGGTCAGGTCCTGCGCGCCAACGGGGGAATGGTCTGAGTCCGTCGGGGCCGCCCGCCGTCCCACGCGCCGTACCCCACGGCCAAGGCCGGACCGCACCCCCACCCCCCACCCGAATGCCGGGCTGGGCGCAGCCCTCAGGAGCGGCCCCAGGACCGGACGTTTCCACCGCATCGCAATCGCAGGCCTGCCACCTGCAGGCCCGCCACCAGAAGGAGCTGAATCAGTCATGCCGTTCGCAAATTTCAAGGTCCCCGCAGGCACCCTGAGTGCCGAGCAGAAGGAGACGATCGTCCACCGCACCACCGAGCTCTATGTGGAGCTCTACGGCGAGCGTGCCCGCAGCGGCACCATGGTGCTCGTCGAGGAGGTCGCTGACGGCGGCTGGGGCATCAGTGGCCATGTCCTCACGCTCGCGATGCTGCAGGAAGGCGGCAGCGCGCGCGGGTCCGGTTCGTAGGCCCCGAGCCGCTCGCGGACCGCGTGCCCGGGTGCGGCGGCCGTTCGGGCGCCGCACCCGAGGCGGATTCCCACGGGATCCCGGTCACCCCCGCTCCGAGGACCGATACCGATGATCGGTACGCCGACGGAGAGGCAGCCGATACAGACGCTCTTTATGGGTAAAACTGGCTAAACAGCATTTTTTGTCCGGAGGGATGTGGCAACGGTGTCCTCGCAGCCGGGGCGTGCGCCGCTGGGGGTGCGGTTGCCGCGCGTCCGGAAGGGGACGCTCTCGCGGCGGATCCTGATCGCGCTCCTGGTGATCCTCACGACGACGAGTGCGGTCGCTTTCGGGCTGTTCGCGCTGGTCCAGCGGGCCGAGCTGGACCACTTCTACCAGCAGCGCGCCGTGGCCATCGCGCAGACGGCGGCGAACAACCCGGTGATCATCGCGACGATGGCCGCGGGCGGACCGCCCTCCCGCAACGGTGCCGTGCAGGCCGAGGCGCAGCGGATCGCCACGGACTCTGGCGCGTCGTTCGTCGTGGTCATCAATCTGGACCGGGTCCGGTACTCGCACCCGGACCCGGCGCTGATCGGGCAGCAGGTCTCCGAGCCGGTCGTCGCCCTGGACGGCAGGACGCACACGAGGATCGACACCGGGGCCACCGGGCGTTCGGCCAACGGGATCGTGCCGCTGTACGGGCCGGGCCACCGCCCGCTCGGCGAGGTCTCGGCGGGGATCCCGGAATCCACGGCGATGAGCCAACTGTGGCGTGAGCTCCCGTCGTTCGGCGTCTACGCCGGTGCGGTCCTGCTGATCGGGGTCATCGCCGCCTTCCTGCTGGCCGGCTGGCTCAAGCGGAGCACCTTCGGTCTCGAACTGGAGGAGATCGCCGGACTGTTCCAGGAGCGGGAGGCGACACTGCACGGCATCCGGGAGGGCGTGGTCGGCTTCGACGCACAGCGCCGCGTCACGGTCGTCAACGACGAGGCCCGGCGGCTGCTGGGCCTGCCCGAGGACGCCGAGCTGGAGGGACGGCCGCTCACCGGGCTCGGGCTGGAGCGCGAGGTGACCGAGGCGCTGTCCTCGGGGTCCTCGGAGCAGGTGGTGAGCGACCAGGTGCTGACGGTGGGCGATCGGCTACTGGTGGTGAACTCCTGGCCGATGGGCTCGCAGGGCGGCCCCGGAGGCAGTGTGGCCACTCTTCGGGACTCCACCGAACTGCGGCTGCTGTCGGAGAAGGCCGAGGCGGCTCGCCGGCGCCTGAAACTGCTGTACGACGCCACCGGCGCGGTCGGCACGACGCTCGACCTCAGGCATACCGCCTGGGAGCTCGCCCGGGTGGGCGTGCCGCGCTTCGCCGACTTCGCCACCGTCGACCTGGTGGAGAGCGTCCTGGAGGGGGAGGAACCGATCACCGGGGACGGCATCCGGATGTGCCGGGTGGCGATGCACGGCATCCGGGAGGGCTTCCCGTTCTTCCCCGTCGGCAAGGTGTTCTCGCTGGATCCGGCCACACCGCAGGCGTGGGCCTTCGACCACCAGCAGGCCGTCCTGGAATCGGACCTGCCCACCGCGGAGGCATGGCGCGCCCAGTCCCCGGCCCGGGCGCAGGCACTGCTCGACTTCGGCGTCCACTCCCGCATCGTGGTCCCGTTGCGCGCCCGCGGCGTGCTGCTCGGCGTCGCCTACTTCTGGCGGTCCAGCCAGCCCGCGCGCTTCGACGAGGACGACCTGTCGCTGGCCGAGGAACTGGTCGCCCGCGCCGCGGTCTGCCTCGACAACGCCCGCCGCTACACCCGCGAGCACGCGATGGCCGGCGCCCTGCAACGCAGCCTGCTGCCGCGCGGCATGCCCCAGCAGACCGCCGTCGACGTCGCCTACCGGTACCTTCCGGCCCAGTCGGTGGGCGGCGACTGGTTCGACGTCATCCCGCTGCCCGGCACCCGCGTCGCCCTGGTGGTCGGCGACGTGGTCGGCCACGGCCTGCACGCGGCGGCCACCATGGGCCGGCTGCGCACAGCCGTGCACAACTTCTCCGCCCTGGACCTACCGCCCGAGGAACTGCTGTCGCACCTGGACGACCTGGTCGCGCGCATCGACCGGGACGAGACCCCAGGCGACGGGACGGCCCCGGACGGCCGCCGGACCGCCGAGGGCCCGGCGGCGGTCACCGGTGCCACCTGCCTGTACGCGATCTACGACCCGAGCACCCGGCTGTGCACGATGGCCCGGGCCGGCCACCCCCCGCCCGCCGTGGTCCTCCCCGACGGGAGCGCGGCGATCGCCGACGTACCGTCCGGGCCGCCGCTCGGGCTGATGTCCTCGCTGCCCTACCAGTCGGTCCAGCTGCACCTGCCCGAGGGCAGCCGACTCGTGCTCTACACCGACGGACTGATCGAGGACCGCGACCGCGACATCGACGACAGCCTGGCGCGGCTGTGCGCCACCCTCGGCGCCCCGGAGAACCTGGACCGGACGCCGGAGGAGACCTGCGCCGCGCTCCTCGAAACCCTGCCGCCCGCCCATCCGACCGATGACGTCGCCCTGCTCGTCGCCCGCACCCGGGCGCTGCCGGACGACCGGATCATCGAGTGGGAGGTGCCCTCGGACCCGGCGGCGGTCGCCGACGTACGGGTCCGGATCGCCGAGCACCTGGGCCGGTGGGGGCTGGACGACGCCGTCTTCACCACCGAGCTCATCCTCAGCGAGCTGGTCACCAACGCCATCCGCTACGCCACCGGCCCGATCCTGGTGCGGCTGCTGTACGACCGCACCCTGATCTGCGAAGTGTCGGACACCAGCAGCACCTCTCCGCACCTGCGCTACGCGACCCCCACGGACGAGGGCGGCCGGGGACTGTTCCTCGTCGCCCAGCTCGCCGAGCGCTGGGGGACCCGGTACCTCCCCGCAGGAAAGATCATCTGGGCCGAGCAGAGCACCTGACGGGGATGAAGCGCATTCTGGTTGGTGTGTCCCGGTGACGCGCAGCCCGCGCCCCTGGACGCGATCGGCGACCACACCGGAGGTCCCAGCGACGATGAGCAGCTCCGATCCTGGAACGGCAGGCGCCCGCGACACCACCGAGGGCCACGTCTACACGATCACCGGTGGTGACTGGGGAGAGGTCGTCTCCGCGGCGGCGAAGGCGGACGACGAGCGGATCATCGTCAACATGGGTCCGCAGCACCCCTCCACCCACGGAGTGCTGCGGCTGATCCTGGAGATCGACGGCGAGACGGTGCGCGAGGCCCGCTGCGGCATCGGCTACCTGCACACCGGCATCGAGAAGAACATGGAGTGGCGCAACTGGGTCCAGGGCACGACGTTCGTGACCCGGATGGACTACCTGATGCCGCTGTTCAACGAGACGGCCTACTGCCTGGCGGTGGAGCGGCTGCTGGGCATCACCGACGACGTGCCGGAGCGGGCGAGCGTCATCCGCGTGATGATGATGGAGCTCAACCGGATCTCCTCCCATTTGGTCGCCGTGGCCGCGGGCGGGATGGAGATCGGCTCCACCACCCTGATGGTCTACGGGTTCCGTGACCGCGAGGTCGTCCTCGACATCTTCGAGCTGGTCACCGGGCTGCGGATGAACCACGGCTACGTCCGGCCCGGCGGGCTGGCGCAGGACCTGCCGCCCGGTGCGCTGGAGCAGATCCGCGAGGGCGTGAAGACACTGCGCGGGCGGATGCACGAGTACGACAAGCTCGCCAGCGACAACCCGGTCTTCAGGGCCCGGCTGATGGGCGTCGGCTTTCTGAACCTGGCGGGCTGCATGGCGCTGGGCGCGACCGGGCCGATCCTGCGGGCCACCGGCCTGCCGCACGACCTGCGCAAGTCGCAGCCGTACTGCGGCTACGAGGGCTACGACTTCGAGGTCGAGACCGCCGACTCGTGCGACTCCTACGGGCGGTTCCTGATCCGGCTGCACGAGATGGAGCAGTCGCTGCGGATCGTCGAGCAGTGCCTGGAACAGCTCGGGGGCGGCGGCGGCGAGGTGATGGTCGCCGACAAGAAGATCGCGTGGCCGGCCCAACTCTCGCTCGGCGCGGACGGGCTCGGCAACTCGCTGGACTACATCCGCAAGATCATGGGCGAGTCCATGGAGGCCTTGATCTACCACTTCAAGCTGGTGACCGAGGGCTTCCACGTCCCGGCGGGACAGGCCTACACGGCGGTCGAATCCCCGAGGGGCGAGCTGGGTGTGCATGTCGTCTCCGACGGCGGCACCCGGCCTTACCGGGTGCACTTCCGCGACCCGAGCTTCACCAATCTGCAGACGGTGGCGGCGATGTGCGAGGGCGGTCAGGTCGCGGACGTCATCGTCGCGGTGGCCGGCATCGACCCGGTGATGGGCGGCGCGGACCGGTGAGAGCCGTCGCGTGGCCGGACCGTGGGCGACGACGCCCGCGGGCCCGGGCATCGGTGCGGCGGCTGACCGCCGCTCCCCCGCCGACGTCCAGGGCCGCCTCGAGCGACCGCGGGTGATACGCCGTCAATTCGGCAGTCCCGCTGGGACGACGAAACCGGCGATCGCGGCAGCGACGGCCTCGGGCTGCTCGTCGGGGATGAAGTGTCCGGCGTCGGGCACGACGACTCCGGTGACCTGCTCGGCCCACGGGCTGAGGGAGGCCGCCATGTCCGGGATGGAGCCGTGGCTGCTGGAGATCCCGAGGACGGGCACGGTCAGCCGCTGCCGCTCGAGTGCCTCGTGGTTCCTGCGGGCCGATTCGGCGGCGTCCCGGTAGTAGGCCAGGAAGGCGCGAAGGCCGCTGCCGGCGGCGACGGCCGTTGTGTAGTGGTCGATCTCGGCGGCATCGAACGTGTCGGGAGAATGAGCCTTCGCCTTCAGGAACCAGCCGACGTACTCCCCCTCACGGCCGGCAAGCAGCCTCTCGGGCAGGTCGGGCACCAGGTGGAACGCGAAATGCCAGGTCTTCCAGGCCTGTTCCGGGTCGGTGGGAACCGCCGCCGGGAGGGAGACGCCGGGAATGCCGGCGTCGAGCAGGACGACCCCGCCCAACCGGTCCTCGTAGGTGAGGGCGAGGGAGAAGGCAACCCAGGCTCCGATGTCGTGGGCGACCAGCCAGTACGTCGACGCTCCGAGAATCCGCACGGCGGCGTGGACGCGGCGGGCGACCGTGTGCGTGTCGTAGCCGGACTCCGGCCGCTCGGAGTGGCCCTGCCCTGGCAGGTCGATCGCGATGACCCGGAACCGCTCGGCGAGGAGGGGCATCACCTTGCGCCAGGCCCACCAGGTCTGCGGGAATCCCGCGAGCAGGACGACGACCGGGCCGGCGGGGCGGCCGCCTTCGACGGCATGGAGGCGGACGCCGTCCGCATCGACCCATCGGTGGGTGAATCCCGCCAGGTCGTACAGGGGAACGTCGCGGACTGGGTTGCCCTCGAAGCCGTACTGGGCACGGGTCGCGGTGTCGGCCACGGTCATCCTCCATACGTGCATACGTGCATACGTGTCAGCTGTCCTGGTTCGGAGCACGGGCCGGCCGTGATCACGGGTCGAACGCTAGCACATCTTGAACTGATCAGTTCAGGATAGAGTGGAGTCACCAGCCCGACAGATCGACACGGCGGCGAGGAAGTGCCACATGGCAGGCAAGAAGCAGTTCGACATGGATACGGCGCTCGACGCCGCGATGGTCCAGTTCTGGCGCTCCGGGTACGCCGACACCTCGGTGGACGACCTGTCCCGGGCCACCGGCCTGAACCGGAGCTCCATCTACTCCTCGCTCGGGGACAAGGACACGCTCTTCCTGCGCTGCCTGGACCGCTACGCCGCGCGCTACGGCGAGAAGTACGACGCCGCCCTGTCGTGCGCAGCCTCGGAGCCTCTTGCAGCAGTCCGCGCGTTCTTCGACGTCACCCTGGAGCGCATCGCCGATCCCGAACTGCCGGACGGATGCCTGATCGCCCAGTCGGCCATGGCGATTCCGGTGCTGAGCCCTGCCGTCGCCGCGCGCGCGAGGGAGTCGCTGGGCTTCCAACTCTCGCGCCTGCGCACCGCGCTGAGGGCCGGCCCACTGAGCGACCAGGACGCCGAGGCCTTCGCTGTGCACATGGCCGGGGTGAACCAGTGTCTCGCCGTCATGAGCAGGGCTGGTGCGAGCCCGGCACAACTCCTGGACATCGTCGGCGTGACCGTTGGCGCGCTCACGCAGGCATTGCCCGGACGGGAGTAGAGAGCTCGGCGTACTGTCGCAGGCCCTGGCACAAATCGTGCCGTGACGAATGTTCTCACCAGGAATCGACCTCGCGCCTGCCCGACTGCCGCAAAGGCCACTCATAGACTCTGGTTGTCAGGAGCACAGCTACATGGGGGCGTCGTGGGTGAGCAGCGGGGCGAGATGCCGGACCCGGGCGCAGCCACCGATCTGGCCGAGTTCGTCGGTCTGTTGGGTGAACTGCGCGCGTGGGCGGGAATGCCCTCCTACCGCGTGTTGGCGAAGCGTGTCGGGCTGAGGATGCGACCACCACGTGCCGTCTCCGCATCCACAGTCGTGGACGCGTTCAAGGACGGACGACGGCGCCTCGATCTGGACCTCGTGCTGGCCATCGTCCGGGCGCTGGGCGTGGACGAGGCCGCGGTGGCGGACTGGCGCACCTCCTGCGTCAGGGTGCACCGTGACGCCAGGAGCATCCCTGCGGAGGCAGAGGGACAGCCGGTCGAGGGGGAACCCCCGGCAGAGTTGTCCGCAGATCTGACCGATTTCACCGGCCGCGTCGACGAGGCCGAGCAGTTGGTGGCCATTCTCAGGACGACCACGTCCGGGGCGGCGGCGCCGGTGGTGCTCTCGGCGATCAGCGGCGCCGGCGGGATGGGCAAGACATCGCTGGCCGTTCACGTGGCCCACCGCGTGCTCGACCTGTTTCCCGACGGACAACTGCAGGTCGACCTGCACGGCACCGACGCGGAACCGTCCGCCCCCCATGACGTCCTCGCCCGATTCCTTCGAGCACTGGGCGCCGCGCCGGCTCGAATCCCCCTCGATCCCGAGGAGCGGGCGGCCAGGTACCGCAGCCTGCTCGCCCAGCGGCGGGTGCTCGTCGTCCTGGACAACGCCAAGGACGCGGCACAGGTGCGCCCGCTGCTTCCGGGCACAGGAAGCAGCCGGATTCTGATCACCAGTCGAAGCAGGCTCCCGGGTCTGGACGGCGTCCACCGGATCTCGGTCGGCATCCTCGGTCCTGACGACTCGTTGGAGCTGCTCACCCGCATCGTGGACGACCATGTCGTGGCCGCGGAACCGGATGCGGTGCAGGCGCTCCTGGAGATCTGCTCAGGTCTGCCGCTGGCGATCAGGATCGCCGCGAGTCGCCTCGCGGCAGGACTCCACGGCAGCGTCCGGGAACTGACCCGACGACTGGCCGACGAGCGGTCGCGTCTGGACGAGCTCACGGTCGAGGACCGAGCGATCCGGACGACCTTCGCGGTCAGCTACCAGGAGTTGGCCCGCCACCAGGCGCGGGCGTTCCGGCTGCTGGCGGTCAGCGAATGCCCGTCGGTGACGGTCCCGGCCGCGTCCGCGCTGCTCGCTTTGCCGAGGGATGTCACGCAGCGACTCCTTGACGCGTTGGCCGGCATCCATCTCCTGCAGTCCCCGACGCCGGGCCGCTACGAGTTCCACGACCTGCTGCGGCTCTTCGCTGCTGAGCGCGCGGGCGCGGAGGAGCCGGGCGAGGAGCGGGCGGCGGCGGTCCACCGCCTGCTCGGCTGGTACCTTGCGGCAGCGACCGCAGCCAGCCTGGCACTGAACCCCTCAGCGCAGTTGCCGCCCGGTGACCCGGCAGGGACTCCGGGCGGGGACCAGGCGGCGGCGGCCGACCTCGTCCCCGTCTTCGACACGGCCGAGGCTGCGCTGGAGTGGTACGAGGCCGAGCGGGCCAACCTGGTCGTCGCCGTCCGCCAGGCAGCAGAGGGCGGCTTCCACTCCCTCGCCTGGCGCCTCACCAAAACCCTGTGGGCCTTCTTCAACCTGCGCAAGTACTGGGACGACTGGGAGCAGACCGCCCATCTCGGGCTGGCGGCCGCACGGGAGGGAGCCGACTTGGAGGGCGAGGCCGCCGTCCTCGACTACCTGAGCGTCCTGACGCACGATCTGAACCGGTTCCACGACATGGAGACCCACTGCCTCGCGGCGCTTGAGATCCAGCGCCGCCGGGGCGATCAGCGGGGGGTCGGCACCGCGCTCGGCAACCTCAGCGTGGCCTATCGCAAGCTCGGCCGCTTCGACGACGCCCACCGGATCCAGCTCCAGTTGCTGACGCTCTTCACGGATCTCGGCGACACCTACAGCGAGGGTGTGATCCGGCACAACATGGTGCGCACCCTCCAGGACCTGCACCGGCCCGCCGAGGCGCTGGAGCAGTGCCTGCGGTCGCTGGCCGTCTTCCGCGCGCTGGGCAACACCTACGCCCAGGGCGGGGCCCTCAACACCGCCGCCCTGACCTGTCTCCTGCTCGGCGAGCACCAGCGGGCGCTCGACTACGCGACCCAGGCCCTGGCGATCCGCGCCGCCACGAACGACCAGCACGGACAAGCCCGCTCCCTGGACGCGCTCGGGCAGATCCTCAGCGAGCTCGGCCGGGAGGAGGAAGCCCGTAGCCACTGGGCACAGAGCCTTCGCCTCTTCACCGAGCTGAACGACCCGTACGCGCCCACGCTGAGGGCGCGCCTCGGCGAGTGACCGAACTGCGGCGCGGGGGGCGCCGGCAGCGTCCGGATCGGCAGCCCTCGCGGGAACTCATTGGCGAATGGCAGCGGGCATTGCTAATCTGCCGGAGGCCGTGCGAGAGAACGAGGAGGTGGTACCCGTGAACGTTTTGACATGGGTGCTCTCCTCCGGGGTCATGGTCGGGCGATAGGCCGTCCGGGAGCGCCGTTCACTAGCACTCCCGAAAGGCACGACCATGCACGTCACTTCTGAGCAGCGCCTCGACGACGGCGTCATCGAGCGCACATTCACCCTCGGCGAGATCCCCGGCATCCTGTGGACGCCCGGATCGGCAACCGCATCCGCCCCGGCGCCGCTGATCCTGCTCGGCCTCCCACCGCTGGGGCTGCGCGCGATGTACCCCCGACTGGTGGGGCGGGCCCGGCAGGCCACGGCGGACGGCTTCGCTGCGGCCACCATCGAGCTTCCCGGCAGCGGCGACCGGCCCCGCTGGGCCGCCGTCGACCAGGCCCGCGCAGACCTGCGCCGGGCCATGCAGGCCGGCGAGCCGATCAGCGACGAGATCATCGACGCCCTCACCCTCCCGCTGGTCGAAAAGGCGGTCCCCGAATGGCAGGCCGCCCTGGACGCCCTGCTCTCGCTGCCCGAGATCGGCGGACCCGTCGGCTACTCGGGAGGAATCATCTCCATCGGCATCCGGCTGGCGCGGGTCGAGCCGCGGATCAAGGCCGCCGGGCTCTTCGCCGGGAGCCTCGTGCCCCGCTCCATCGTCGAGGAGGCCCGGCAGGTCACCATTCCGCTGCACGTCCTGCTGCAGTGGGACGACGAAGGCAACGACCGGCAGGCGGCCCTGGACCTGTTCGACGCCTTCGGCTCCAAGGAGAAGACCCTGGAGGCCAACATGGGGGGCCACACCGGCGTCCCGCAGTTCGCGGGGGGCACCGCGGCCAGGTTCTTCAGCCGGCATCTGGGCTAGCCCCCGCCCCCTCCCTCAAGCCGGCAGCAGACTGGAACCCGCGTCGGAGGCAGCCCAGGACACCGGGCCGCCTCCGGCCACGGCTCGGGCGAGCCGTAGCCGGAGGAAGGTGTTGGGCGGGTCGGTGGTGACGCAGCGGGTGGAGGGCATCTCGGCGGCCCAGAACATGTAGCCGAGGCAGTGCGGTGCCGGGCGGTGCGGTCGTGACGCGGTGGTCGCGCAGGGGCCGCCTTTCCAGCCGTGGTCCCGGCAAGGTCTACATTGTGTAGTAGCTTGTGTGGTCGGCCCGACCTGACCGGAGCGCCGACACGCACAGCTGAAGCACTGCCCATGCCCTGCCGCGCAGGCGCGCGCTAATCTCTGGGGCGGCCGCAGCAGCCGAACAGGAACACGACGGGAATGGGGAGCGATGAGCGATCCGGTGCGCGGCGGCGGCCGGCGGGCTGCCGGTGAGCTGGAGGGCGACGTGCTCGGCGTGCTGTGGGCCGCTTCCGGTGCTCTGACGGCGGCTCAGGTCAACGAGGCCCTGCCCGGGGACCTGGCCTACACGACCGTCATGACGATCCTGGCCAGGCTGTACGACAAGGGCATGCTCACGCGTCAGCGGGTGGGCCGCGGGTACGCCTACACCCCGGTGCGCGACGAGGCGGAGCACACCGCCGAGCAGATGGTCTCGCTGCTGGAGCACGGCTCGGACCGCGAAGCCGTGCTGGCCCGCTTCGTCTCGGACCTCTCGCGGCAGGACGAGCAGCTGCTCCAGCAGCTGCTGCGCGGGGACCAGGAGCAGTAACCCGGTACGCGTCAGCTGTCCGGGATCGGCGCCGGTCTGGGTACCGTGGCCACCGGCGCCGTGGTCTCCCTGCTGGCCCTGACCGCCGCCCTCGCGCAGCCCAGGGCCGGCCGCGCCCTGGACGGCGGACGGATCACCACCGCCTCGGGACTGCGCGCCGGGCTGCTGCTGACCGGCGCGGGGCTGGCTGCCGCCATGCTCCCCGGGCTGCTCGGCCTGCTGCCGGCCGCCGTGCTGATCGGTGCGGGCACCGGCCTGATCACCCCGCTCGGCTTCGCCGCCCTGGCCGCAGCCACCGCACCCGAACGGATCGGGCAGACCATGGGCGCGGCCGAGTTGGGCCGCGAACTGGGCGATGCCGGAGGGCCGCTGCTGGTGGCCGGTGTCGCCGCCGTCACCACGCTGACCGGCGGCTTCGCGGCTCTGGCAGCGCTGACCGCTGTCGCCTCCGTCACGATCACCCGCCGCGGCCACAGCACCGACGAGCACGGCGACCCAGCCGGAACCTGACCCGGCCGGCCATGTCGAGCGCAGCACGCTGGTGCTGATGCGGCCGACGGCCGGCACGGTCGCCGCGGCAACGACCGGCCGTGCTGCACCGGGCCACCCGTCTACGGGCGTGTAGACAGCACTGCCTCCCTTGACTAAGGTATGCCTAAGCTAAGCGGCGGCAGTAGTGCGCCCCCGTCCCCTGCAGCCCCCTGCTCGGCCCGAGCACCCCACAGCGAAGGATCTTCCATGCCCGTTTCCCGACGCCCGGCGGCCCTGGTGCTGGCGGTCTCCCTGTCGTTGCCGGTCCTGGCCGGATGCGGCAGTTCGGGCAGTGCCGCGGCCGGTGCGAGCGCCACCGGCTCCGGCTCGGCGGGGAGCGCGTCGTCGCTGGCCGGGCAGTCCCTGACGCTCTACAGCGGGCAGCACGAGCAGACGGTCAAGACCTTGGTCGCGGACTTCGAGAAGCGCACCGGCGTCACCGTCCGGGTGCGCTCCGGCGACGAGGCCGAGCTGGCCACCCAGCTGCTGCAGGAGGGCAAGGCTTCACCGGCGGACGTGTTCTATGCGGAGAACCCGCCCGCGCTGACAGTCCTTCAGGAGCAGGGCCGGCTGGCCCCGGTACGGCCGGCCACCCTGGCCGCGGTGCCCGCCGCCGACAGTTCGCCCAAGGGCGACTGGGTCGGCGTCTCCTCGCGCGCCGCGGCGTTCGTCGCCGCCACCGGCACCCCGGCCGACACCGCGCCCCCGACCTCGGTGCTGGACCTGGCCAAACCGCAGTGGAAGGGGCGGCTGGGCATCGCCCCCGGCGAGACCGACTTCTCCCCGGTGGTCACCGAGGTCATCAAGTCGATCGGGGTGGCGGGCGCCACCGAGTGGCTGAAGGGCCTGAAGGCCAACGCCAAGGTCTACGCCAGCAACGAGGACCTGGCGGTGGCCGTCAACAGCGGCGAGGTCCAGGGCGGCGTGGTGGACCACTACTACTGGTACCGGCTGCGCGACGAGAAGACCGCCGCCGGTACGCACAGCAAATTGCACTACTTCGCCAAGGGCGACCCCGGCGCCCTGGTCGACGTCTCGGGCGCGGCCGTGCTCGCCGGCAGCAAGCACCAACAGGCCGCCCAGGCGTTCCTGGCCTACCTCACCAGCGTCCCGGCCCAGCGGTTGATCGCGGCCTCGGAGAGCTACGAGTACCCCCTGGCCGCGGGCGTCAGCGCCAAGGCCGAACTGCCGCCGCTGACCTCGGTCGGCGCCCTGGCCCCGGTCGCCGACCTGGGCGACGGCAAGCAGGCCCTGCAGCTGCTCCAGGACACCGGACTGCTCGCGTGACCACCGCACCCGTCGAGGCCGGCCGCCCGGCACCTGTCCTGCGGCGCCGGGCCGCCGGCCTGCTCCCGCACCGCCCCGTCCTCGCGCTGCTGGCCTGCGCGGTGGTCGCCGCCCTCGCCGTGCCGCTGGTGTTCACCCTGGTCCAGGCCGGCCAGGCGGGCACCGGCCAGGCCCAGCGGCTGCTGGAACGCCCGCTGATCGCCACCCTGCTGTGGAACACCGTCACCCTGGCGGCCGCGGTCACCACGGCCTGCTGCGTGCTCGGGTTCGGCGCCGCCTACCTGGTGGAGCGCACCGACCTGCCCGGCCGCCGCTGGTGGACCGTCGCGCTGACGATGCCCCTGGCCGTGCCGGAGTTCGTGCGCGGCTACTCCTGGGTCTCGCTCTTCCGCCAGGTGCACGGCTACTGGGGCGCGGTACTGGTGATGACCTGCTCGCTCTACCCCCTGGTCTTCCTGCCCGTCGCCGCCTCACTGCGCAGCTCCGACACCGCCTGCGAGGAGGTCTCCCGCAGCCTGGGACGCGGACCGCTGGCCACCCTGTGGCGGGTCACCCTGCCGCTGTCACGGGCCGCGGTGGCCGGCGGCGCCCTGCTGGTCTCGCTGTACCTGCTCGGCGAGTACGGCGCCTTCGCCATGCTGCGCTTCACGACCTTCTCCACCGCGATCTTCACGGAGTACCAACTCGGCTTCGACGCCGCCTCCGCGGCCCTGCTCACCCTGGTCCTGGTCCTGCTGGCGCTGCTCCTGGTGGCCCTGGAGGGAACGCTGGGCCGCCACGGCGGGCGACCGGCGCGAACCGGCACCGCGCCGCGCTCGGCGAGCCGGGTCCGACTGCGCCGCTGGACCGCCCCGGCCGCGGCGGCGCTCGCCGTCCTGGTCGGCACCGCGCTGGGCGTACCGCTGTACGCGCTGGGCTACTGGCTGGTCGTCGGCGGCTCCACGACGCTGCCCCCGGCCTCGATCGTGGACGCCGCGCTGACCACCTTGGGCTACGCCTTCGCTGCGGCGCTGGTGGCCACCGCCGCCGCGATCCCGGTCGCGCTGTACTCCTGGCGGCGCGGCACCCGCTGGGCCCGCAGCCTCGAACGCCTCTCCTACCTGACCCGCGCCCTGCCCGGCATCGCCGTCGCACTGTCGGTGGTCTACGTCGCCATCCGCTACGCCCAACCCCTCTACCAGCAGCCCCCGATGCTCGTCGCCGGGTACGTCGTGCTGTTCTTCCCGCTGGCCCTGACCGCCCTGCGCGCCGCCCTGGCACAGATCCCGCCGGGAACCGAGGAGGTCGCCCGTTCCCTCGGGGCCGGCCCGGCGACCGTGCTGGCCCGGGTCACCCTGCCGCTGATCCTGCCCGGACTGGGAGCAGCCGTCGCCATGGTCGGCCTGACCGCCAGCACCGAACTGACCGCCACGCTACTGCTGCGCCCCACCGGCACCGAGACCCTGGCCACCCAGTTCTGGACCTACACCAGCGGCCTGGCCTACGGCGCCGCCGCCCCCTACGCCGCCCTGATGGCCGCCCTGTCCGTCCCCCCGGTCCTGCTGCTGACCCGCCGCACCCTGGGCACCCACCACCGCGCGGAGAAGCGATGACCGACCTGACCGTCACCGACCTGCACGCCGCCCACGGCCGCAGCCCGATCCTGAACGGGGTCGACCTGACCGTCGCCCACGGCCAACTGGCGTGCGTCCTGGGGCCCTCGGGCTGCGGAAAATCCACCCTGCTGCGCGTCATCGCCGGCTTCCACCCCGCCTCCCGCGGACAACTGACGCTGGACGGACGGGTGCTGGACGACGCGACGCGGCGGCCGGTGCCCGCCGAGCGCCGCCGCATCGGCTACGTTCCCCAGGACGGCGCGCTGTTCCCCCACCTGACCGTCGCGGCCAACATCGGCTTCGGCCTCCCCCGCCGCGAACGCCGCAAGCGCGTGAGTGAACTCCTGGACCTCATCGGCCTGCCCGACCTGGCCGAACGCCACCCGCACCAACTGTCCGGCGGCCAGCAGCAGCGCGTCGCACTAGCCCGCGCACTGGCCCCGCAACCCGAACTCCTGCTCCTGGACGAACCCTTCTCCGCCCTGGACACCGCCCTGCGCGCCACTCTTCGCACCGACGTCGCCGTCCTGCTGCGCAGCACCGGCACCACCGCCGTCCTGGTCACCCACGACCAGGAGGAGGCACTCGCCATCGCCGACACCGTCGCCGTCATGCAAGGCGGCCGCATCACCCAACAGGCCACCCCGCACCGGCTCTACCACCAGCCCACCGACGCCGACACCGCCCGCCTGCTCGGCGAGGCGAACCTGCTGCCCGCCCGCCTGGACACCACCGTCGCCCACACCGCACTGGGCCCGCTGCCGCTGAGCGGAAGCGCCGGCCCTGCCACCGACGCCACCGTACTGCTCCGCCCGCACCAACTGCGCCTCTCGACGACGGACGGACCCGACCGCGTCCGGGTCCGGGTGGTGCGCTCGGTCTTCCGCGGCGCGGACCACCGGGTCGAACTGGTCCTGGAAGCCGGCGCCCAACCGCTCCAGCCGCTGGTCGCCCACACGGACACCGCGCCCCCGAGCGACGGACAACCGCTCTACCTGACCGTCACCGGCCACGCCCACCCGGTCTGACCCCCGGCTACGCCCTGGCCGCCAAGAACCTGAGGTGTGTTCAGGGGGCCGCGTGGCGGTGGCGTCGGCTGGACTCGATCCGCGACCGGCGGCCCGCTGAGCCGCCCGCGGCCGCCTGCGAGGCGGCAGGCTGGACCTCCAGCGGGCCGAAGCGCGCCAGCAGCGGAGAGGCGACCGGGACGGTGTGCAGCCGCGGCAGCAGCCAGCCGTGCCACAGCCCGGTCAGGAAGATGATCGCGGAGCTGGAGACCAGCAGCGAGCCCAGGACGTCGGTGGGGTAGTGCGCGCCGATGTACAGGCGCGAGAACGCCACCAGTGCGACCACGGCCGCGCCGATCACCGCGACCGGGCGGCGGGCCCGGGTGTGGCGGGCCAGGAAGTAGGCCGCGATCACAGCGGAGACGGTGAAGGCGACATGGCCGCTGGGGAAGCTGTTGGAGCCGATCTCGGGGTCCAGGGAGTGGACGGCGGCGATCGGGGGCCGGTTGCGGGCCACCAGGATCTTCGCGACCTCGCTGCTGTTCCAGCCGACCGCCACCACCAGGAACGTCGACACCGCCTGGACCGGCCGGTGACGGCGGATCAGCAGCCAGCCGCACCACAGCGCCAGGATGATCAACCCGCCGACCGGCGACACGATGTCGCTGACCAGCTTCATCACCGGCGTCAGCGCGGAGGAGCGGGTGTCGTCCTCCAGGTGCTGGTCCCACTTCAGGTCGTGCGGCTGGATCAGCGACGTGTGCGCCGCGACCAGGCCCAGGGCGATCGCGACCGCGAACAGGAGAACCGAGTTGCGCAACCAGTGACGCACGAACGGCATGCGGGAAGTCCTTCCAAGGGACGGGGCGGCACCAGGCGGTGCGGGCGGCCGCCGCGCGCCACGGGCCACGACTGCACGACCCGGGGGAAGGTGACGCGGAGATGGCGCACGGATGACGCGGCGGCGACCGCCCGGCATAACCTACTACACGCTGTAGAGTCCTGCACGGTTCCGCCACCCGCCGAAGTCTGTTGAGGAACCGTGATGCCGCTGTACCCGGCGATCCGGGCCCCGGTGGGACCGGCCGGTCGCGGGCCGCCGCGGATTGCACCGGCCTCGCTCCTGCATATCCATCGCAGCAGCTCACGACTGGTACGAGGAGAGTGGCTGCAACGGGATTCGGCTGTCACGGTGGTCCCATGGAGGCCAGCCAGCACGATCACGAGCCGCACGACCACACCGGGCATCCGCACCCGCATGCCGATGGCGGGCATCACGACCACGGGGACCACACCCACACCCACACCCACGGCCACGACCGTGGCCGGTGGACGGAGCTGCGGCACCAGTTGTCGCACCTGGTCGCCCCGCACAGCCATGAGGCGGTGGACAAGGTCGACTCCGCGATGGAGACCTCCCGCGAAGGCATGCGCACCCTGTGGCTGTCCCTCGGGATCCTCGGCCTTACCACCGTGGTCCAGGTCGTGGTGGTGGCGCTGTCGGGGTCGGTGGCGCTGCTGGGCGACACCATCCACAACGCCGCCGACGCGCTGACCGCCGTCCCCCTCTGGATCGCGTTCGTCCTGGGGCGGCGGGCAGCGAACCGCCGCTACACCTACGGCTACGGCCGCGCCGAGGACCTGGCCGGGATCGCCATCGTGCTCACCATCGCCGCCTCCTCCGCGCTGGCCGCCTACGAGGCCGTCGACCGCCTGCTGCGCCCGCGCGCCGTGGACCACCTGTGGGCCGTCGCCCTGGCCGCGATTGCCGGGTTCGTCGGCAACGAGTGGGTCGCCCGCTACCGCATCACCACCGGCCGCAGGATCGGCTCGGCCGCGCTGGTCGCCGACGGCCTGCACGCCCGTACCGACGGCTTCACCTCACTGGCCGTGCTGCTGGGGGCCGGCGGGGTCGCCATCGGCTGGAGGTGGGCCGACCCGGTCGTCGGCCTGCTGATCACCCTGGCGATCCTGATGGTCCTCAAGGACGCCGCCCGCGAGGTCTCCCGCCGCCTGATGGACTCCGTGGACCCCGTGTTGGTCGACACCGCCGAAACCGCCCTGCGTGGCGTCGACGGAGTCCTCGGCGTCGGACAGGTCCGGATGCGCTGGATCGGCCACGCCCTGCGCGCCGAGGCGGACATCGTGGTCGATCCGCACCTGACCGTCGTCCAGGCCCACGCCCTGGCCGTCGCCGCCGAGCACGCCCTCATCCACGCCGTCCCCCGCCTCACCGCCGCCACCGTCCACACCGACCACCTGACCCACGGCAGCGACCCCCACCAGGCCCTGCACCATCACGCACACCACTGACTCCGGACCGTGGCGTCGGTCGGTGCCAGGACAACAACCGGCACAGGGTTACCCCGCCCGCGGCTGTGTCGTTGCTCTGGATATGCATGTCCAACCACATGGTTCGAGCGCCCCGGAGGAAACGTTTCTCTCCGAGACCCCGATCTACTCCCGTCTGGCTGAGCTCTGGCGCCGCGAGAACCGGATGGTGCCCGGAAGCCCCGATCCGGATTGGGACCGGCTGACACAATTCCCGCCCGGCTCCCGCAGCCGGGCCGGCAACGGCTCAGCACGGCCCCGGGGCGACAGGTGACGCCCCCGGAGGAACCGCCGCGCTTTCCGCCGCAGCGGTCCAACGCCGAGGCGTGCACTGTGCGCCTGGAGCTGATGACGGCCGTCTTCCCCGGCATCAGCATCGCTGTCCCCGCAGCCCTGGTGTACCGCCGAGCGGAGCCGTACGCGGTGTACCTGCACACCGATATCGACACGGACGAAACCGTGACCTGGGTCTTCGCCCGCGACCTTCTCGCGACCGGGTTGCACACCTGGGCGGGCATGGGCGACGTGTCGGTCTACCCCGGCCCGGGCGACGCACGGATCGTGTACATCTCCCTGGCCTGCGGGGACGAAACCGCCGTGCTGCGGGCCCGGTCGGGGCCGGTCAGGGCCTTCCTGCAGCAGACCCAGTGCCTGGTACCGCTCGGCCTCGAACACGAACACATCGACCTGGACACCGCCGCCCGCCGGCTCCTCGACCCCCCACCGCCCCGTCCGTGACGGAGAGCTGCACCCCGGCCGGGCCGCAAGTCCGTTCGACGTCAGCACCGTGCAGCGAACCGCCGGAGCCCGCCCGGTGCTCGCCGGACGAACAGGTGACGCAGAGCCAATATCCTTGCCCCACCGAGCACAGGAAACCCGCCGAAGGGCTGAGTCCATGTCAGAAAGACTGCACCGCAATCAACTGGTCATCGACGAGTTCCGATCTGCCGACGGCGTGGTCGGCGGCGATTTCGCGGGCGTACCGCTGCTCCTGCTCACCACCACCGGAGCTCGCAGCGGGGAGCGGCGCACCATGCCGTTGACCTTTCTGAGGGACGGGGCGCGACTGGTGGTCTTCGGGGCCAACGGAGGGCGGGAGAACCGTCCGGGCTGGTACTACAACCTTCTGGCCGACCCATCGGCCACGGTCGAGGTCGGCAGCGAGGCCTTTCGCGTGACTGCCCGAGTGACCGAGGGCGCGGAACGAGAGCAGTTGTGGGCCCGGCAGCTGCCGCACACCCCCTACTTCGAGGACTTCCAGGAGCGGGCCGAGCGGCCGATTCCGGTGATCGCGCTGACGCGCGTGGACGCCTGAGGTCCACTGCCCGCACGAGCGGGGCGAGTCATTCCCGTTCTCGCTGGGTCGTGCCCCCTCCTGGCTCACCTGACTGCCGCCGCCCATGGCCGGCCCGACCGGGGAGCGTCCGAGATCCGCGCCAGGCCGGCCGCCGAGAGGCCGGCGAACGCGCGGGGCGCGGTTTCAGCGAGCTCGATCGGGCTCCTGAAGGGCTGACCGGTTCTAGCATGAAAGGGGTATCCGCGCAGGCGAAGGAGCGTGGCGACGATGACCGGGGACCAGGGCCGAGGCCGGATCGTGGTCGGTGTCAGCGGGTCGCTGGCGAACCTGGCGGCGCTGCGCCACTCGGTGTTCCAGGCCCGCACGACCAACCGGCCGCTGGTCGCGGTCCTGGCCTGGACCCCGCCGGGCGGCGAGGTCGGCTACCGTGCCGCGCCCTGCCCGCCGCTCGCCCAGGTATGGCGCGAATGTGCCCAGGACCAGCTGCGGACCGCCTTCGAGCAGGCCCTCGGCGGCCTTCCGGCGGACCTGGACATTCAGCCCATGGTGATCCACGGCCCGAGCGGACCCGCACTGTGCGCGATCGCCGACAACCCCGACGACCTCCTGGTCATCGGGGCCGGCCGGCGCGGGACGCGGGCCCGTACGCTCCACGGGCACGTCAGCCGTTACGTCCTGGCCAACGCCCGCTGCCCGGTCCTGGCCGTCCCCTGGACCTGCCCGTTCAAGACCAGTCGCCATGCACTGAGACACCTCGAACGTGAGGCCACCTCGAACGGCTAGCACCCCACCGTTCGGTCCGGTGGCGGTCACTCGTGGCGGCGGTACGCGCGCATGGTCAGCGGTCCGAACACGGCGACGAGGGCGGCGGAGGCGGCCAGGACGGTGGCGATCTGGACGGCGGTCACCGTCCCGTCCATGGCGGCCCGGGTGGTGGTGACCAACTGGGTAACCGGGTTGGCGTGGACGACGGCGCGCAGCCAGCCGGGCATCGTGCCCGGTTCGACGAAGGCGTTGCTGGCCAGCGTGAGCGGGAAGAGCACCACCACCGCCAGGCTCATGATGGCGCTGGCGGAGCGCAGTACCAGGCCGAGGAGGGTGAAGACCCAGGACAGGGCCACGGCGAACACGACCACGAGCGCGATCGCGATCAGGACGCCGCCGACGCCGCCGTGGGGCCGGTACCCGAGCAGCAGTCCCAGGCCGGTGACGAGGGCGGAGGCGAGCAGGTAGCGCAGCGCGTCGCCGATCAGCGCGCCCACGATCGGGGCCGGCTGCCAGATCCGCAGGGTGCGGAAGCGGTCGTAGACGCCCTTGGCGAGATCGCCGTTGAGGTTCACCCCGGTGTACATGGTGGCCAGCAGCACGGCCATGACCAGGGTGCCGGGCAGCAGGAACTGCAGGTAGCGGTGCGGCGATCCGGCGAGCGCGCCGCCGAACAGGTACGTGAACAGCAGGGTGAACACGACGGGCACCGCGATCACGTCGGAGAGCTGCTCGGGGATCCTGCGGATTTTCAGCAGCGCCCTCCACGCGAAGGTCAGCGCCGCCGTGACGGGGCCGGGGGGAGCGGGCCTGGGCCGCGCCGGGGCCGCGCTGAGGGCCTGGGCGTCGGACGAGGTGTAGCCGGGACCGCTGCTGGGGGCCGCTGCGGGGACGGTGGTCATACGACGGGCTCCTTCGCTGGATCTGCCGAGTCGTCGGCGGCGCGGGTGGTGAGGGCGAGGAAGACCTCGTCGAGGCTCGGCCGGGCCAGCGCGAAGGCGGCCACCGGGATGGAGTTGCGGTGCAGGTGGGCGACGGCGAGTGCGGCCTGGTCGGCCGCAGGTCCGGCCACGGACAGGCTGCCGGGGTCGGTGCCGGGGCGGACGGGGAGGTCGAGCACCCGGCGCAGCGCCGCGGCAGCCTGCGGGGCCTGTTCGGGTGCGGCGAGCTGCACGTGCAACTGTCCGGCGCCGGTGGCCGCCTTGAGGTCGCCCGGGGTGCCTTCGGCGATCACGGTGCCGTGGTCGATGACGGCGATGCGGGCGGCGAGCCGGTCCGCCTCGTCGAGGTACTGCGTGGTCAGCAGCACCGTGGTGCCGGCTTCGGCCAGGGCGCGCACGGTGTCCCACACCTGGGCGCGGCTGGACGGGTCCAGGCCGGACGTGGGCTCGTCGAGGAAGAGCAGCTCGGGGGTGGCGATGAGGCTCGCAGCCAGGTCCAGGCGTCGGCGCATGCCCCCCGACCAGGTCTTGACCGGCCGGTCGGCGGCATCGGCGAGTCCGAACGCGTCGAGCAGTTCCTGGGCCCGTGAGCGCGAGGCGCGGGAGTGGTGGCCGATGAGGCGGCCGAGGACGCGCAGGTTCTCACGTGCCGTCAGGTCCTCGTCCAGGGCCGCGGACTGGCCCGCGAGGCTGATCCTGGCGCGGACCGCATCGGGCTCGCGGGCCACGTCGTGGCCCAGGACCCGGGCGGTGCCGGAGTCGGCCCGCAGCAGAGTGGCGAGGATGCGCAAGGTGGTGGTCTTGCCTGCTCCGTTGGGGCCGAGGAATCCGTAGATCGTCCCGGCGGGAACGGTCAGGTCGACGCCGTCGAGGGCCACGGTCGCGGCGAAGCGCTTGGTCAGTCCGGTGGCCTGGATGGCGAGTTCGGCGGCTGCTTCCACAACTGGCCTTCTCTCGTGAGGTCGTGGGTGTGGTGCCGCGTCACAGGACGCGAGGCGATCGTCAGGGCGCGCCGCGGCCTGGCCCCAGCCGCGCTAACTCTGACAGCAGTGTCAAAGCTACTCTCGCCCGCTATCATTGACAACCGTGTCAGACATGAAATCCGATCAGCCCCTCCGTCGGCGTCGTGCGGACGCGCGACGCAGCATCGCCGCGATCCTCGACGCCGCCTCCCGGGTACTCGCACGGCGACCGGACGCGAGCATGGAGGAGATCGCGAAAGAGGCCGGAACCAGCCGCCAGACCGTCTACGCGCACTTCCCGACCCGCGACGCACTGATCGCCGCTCTCGTCGACCGCGCCACCGGGCGCGTCCTCGCCGCCATCGATGCCGCGGACCTGGACAACGGGGCCGCCGACGCGGCGCTCGTGCGGCTGCTGGAGGCCGGCTGGCAGGCGTTCGACACCGACCCGTTCCTGCTGCACCTCGCCCAACCCGACGTCACCGCGGAGCAGGACCGCGAGCGGCACCAACCGATCATGAGCCACCTCGAACTCGTGGTCGTCCGCGGTCAGCGCGACGGGGAGATCGCCGCTGATCTGCCGGTCTCCTGGATCATCGCCGCGGTGCTCGGCCTCGCCCACGCCGCCGGGGAGGAGGTCCGCGCCAACCGCATGACCTCTGACCAGGCCGTCCAGGCCCTGCGCGTCAGCATCCCCCGCCTGGTGCGGCCCGAGGACGCCTGACAGTCGCATCAGTCCTGCTCCGGCGGCTCCGGCGGCTCCGGCGGCTCCGGGACGCTTTCAGCCCGGCAGCCGGGCTCGTCAGCGCCGGGACCAGGGCGCGCGGTGACCGTGCAGTGGTGATCCTTCGGCCGGCACCGGGCTGTCGGCCGCCATCAGTGCCTCCTCGCGGGTGTTGTAGCCGCGGATGTCGATGATCAAGCCCCCGGCGAGGCGGAACACCTGGAAGACGTGCTCGGGTCGCCGGCCGTCCGGGCCCTGGCCCGGGCCCGTCAGGATCAGGTCGAGGACCACCGCGTGGTCACGCACCACTGTCTCGGTGACCTCGGCGCGCACGCCGACGGCCTTGGCGCCGCCATACCAAGCCAGCACGTCGGCGCGGGAGTGGCAGGTCTGCGCGGTCTCCTCCTCGCCGCCCCAGCGCACCCGCGGATCCAGCAGCGGTGCCAGCCGGGCGAGGTCTCCGTTGGTGAACGCCTCCCCCAGTTGCGCGGCGAGGTCCTGCGTCTCGGGCATGAGCGGTCCCTTTCCGTCGGGCTTTCAGCCGGTCGCGGCCAGGGCGTCCGCGGCCGGCCCCTGCCCGCAGGCTTCGCGAGCCACCGGTGCGTCGGCAGGGACGACGGCAATCCCTTCCCGAGGAAGGAGCAGATCTCGCGGCGCCTGTCGACCACCACACTGGGCCCGACCCCCCGGACCGGGCCCGGTAGTCCCGCTGTCCAGGGGCACGGCGGCGTTCCACGACGGCTGCCAGGTGGCGGCGGACGGTGCGCGTGGACATACCAGGACGTTGTGCTGTGCGGCATCCCTGTTCGCGAAGACGCCTCAACGGCTGGGAAGTACGTCCCCAGCCGTTGACAGCCGGCGCCTCGTGCGAGGCCGGGCCCCCCGATGGTTCGCTGCCCGGCTTCGGTGAACAACGATGCCGTCGGGCACGATCGTGAGCCAGTATTCCGTACGATTCCGTACACTCGTACGCACACGAGGGAGAGTTGACGGGGTACGAGTTGTGGCTGACGCCGATCTGCCGGATCCTGACCGGTCCGTCGACCTTGCCGAGTTCATCCAGGATCTCAACCGGCTCCGGCTGGCGGCGGGGAGCCCGTCGTTCCGGGTCCTGGCCAAGCGGGTGGGACCGCTGCTGAGACCCCCTCAGGCGATCGCGCATTCCACCGTGACCGAGGTGTTCCGGTCTCATCGTCGGCGACTCGACGTGGACCTGGTGACCGCCGTGGTCAGGGCGCTGGGCCTGGCCGAGCCGGAGGTGGCGCGGTGGCGGGCGGCCTGCATCCGGGTCCATGCGGAGGCGAAGACCGGTGGGCCGGCCGGGGTGTTCGGTCAGCTGCCCTCGGATCTCGCCACGTTCACCGGACGACGCGAGGTTCTCACCCAACTGATCGCGGCCGCGACGCGCCACCACGACGGCGGCGCGAACACGGTGGTGATCTCCTCGATCGAGGGCATGGCCGGGGTGGGCAAGACCCAGCTCGTCGGCGATCCCCGCGCAGCCGAGCTTCGACGACGCCTCGAAGATCTGGCCACCGACCCTTCCGCGACAGTCCGCTGGCCCTACAGCAGGCATGAATTGCGGTACATCTATAAATCAGATCACCTATAGCAAAAACGTCTATTGGACAGAACTCGTGGCACGGCAGACGATTTCCCTGCGGTAGGACTACCGCCTGAGCGGAGGTTGAAATGCCGAGAGAAGAAACCGAAGTAGTCGTCGTCGGGGCAGGTCAGGCGGGCGTCGCCATGAGTGAGCACCTCGGCGCCTGCGGCATCCCGCACATCGTCCTGGAGCGGCATCGGATCGCTGAGCGCTGGCGCTCCGAGCGCTGGGACTCCCTGGTCGCCAACGGCCCCGCGTGGCACGACCGGTTCCCCGGAATGGAGTTCTCCGACGTGGCGCCGGGCGCCTTCGCCTCGAAGGAGGAGGTCGCGGACTACTTCGTCGCGTACGCCGAGAAGATCGGCGCCCCGGTCCGGTGCGGGGTCGAGGTCACCTCGGTGCGCAGGCACGCCGGTCGGCCCGGCTTCCGGGTCGAGACGTCCCAGGGCGCCATCGACGCGCGCTTCGTCGTGGCCGCGACCGGCCCGTTCCAGCGGCCGCTGATCCCGCCCATCGTGCCGGACGGTGCCATCGACGTACAGATCCACTCCTCCGGGTACCGGAATCCGGAGCAACTGCCCGAGGGCGCGGTCCTGGTGGTCGGGGCCGGCTCCTCGGGGGTCCAGATCGCCGACGAGTTGCGCCGGTCCGGGCGCCGGGTCCTCCTGTCGGTCGGTCCCCACGACCGTCCTCCGCGCGAGTACCGCGGGCGTGACTTCTGCTGGTGGCTGGGCGTGCTGCGGCTCTGGGACGCCGAAACGCCTCCCCAGGGCGCCGAGCACGTCACCATCGCGGTCAGCGGTGCCCGCGGCGGCCACACCGTGGACTTCCGCGCCCTGGCCGCCGACGGCATCGAACTCGTCGGCCTGACCGCCTCCTACGACGACGGTGTCCTGCGCTTCGCACCGGATCTCGCCGCGAACATCGCGCTCGGCGACGCCAACTACACCGCGCTGCTCCGGGCAGCCGACGAGTACGTGGAGCGCAACGGGCTCGACCTGCCCGAGGAGCCGCGGGCCCACGTCCTGGGACCGGATCCGCAGTGCGTGACCGAGCCCCGACTGGAACTCGACCTGGCCGACGCGGGCATCACCTCGATCGTCTGGGCGACCGGCTTCGCCAGCGACTACAGCTGGCTGGAGGTCGACGCGTTCCACGAGACCGGCCGGCCCGACCAGCGACGGGGCGTGTCACGCGAGCCCGGCGTCTACTTCCTCGGGCTGCCCTGGCAGTCCCGCCGCGGCTCCAGCTTCATCTGGGGCGTCTGGCACGACGCCAGGTACGTCGCCGACCACATCGCCACCCAGCGGGGCTACCTCGCCCACCAGGCCGCCGAAGGGGACGGGGCGCGAACGCCGGCGTCAACGTGATCCCCGAGGCGCGGCAGGCATGAAGGACGGGCCTCTTGGTGAGCGCACGGTCATCGACCGGCGCTGTGACCCGAGGGGCCCGCCGCCGTGCCGGCCGCCGCGTCGAGCCGACCGGGGCACCCACGCCGTGAGTACCACTGGCTCGGCCCGGATGACGGTTCATCCGGGCCGAGCCAGTGGTACTCACAGATCCCACCGTGGTCGTAGGAGCCTGCGGTCACTCCCCCGCAACGGGCCGCGTGCTGAAGGCGAGGTTCTCCGGACGGAGCAGCTCGTCGAGCTGCGCCACGGTCAGCAGGCCGCGTTCGAGGACGAGTTCCCGGACGCCGCGCCCGGTGGCCAGGGCTTCGGCGGCGACGCTGCCGGCGGCCGTGTAGCCGATGAAGGGGTTGAGGGCGGTCACGGTGCCGATCGAGCGGTCGACGTTGCGGCGCAGGTGCTCGGGATCGGCGGTGATGCCGGCCACGCAGCGTTCGGTCAGGGTCCGGCAGGCGCTGCCGAGTTGGGACAGCGAGTCGAGCAGGCTGTGGGCGATGACCGGCTCGAAGGCATTGAGCTGGAGCTGCCCCGCCTCGGCGGCCATGGTGACGGTGGTGTCGTGGCCGATCACGCGGAAGGCGACCTGGTTGACGGCCTCGGGGATGACGGGGTTGACCTTGCCGGGCATGATGCTCGACCCGGCCTGGACGGCCGGAAGGCTGATCTCCCCCAGACCGGTGCGCGGACCGGAGGAGAGCAGCCGCAGGTCGTTGCAGATCTTGGACAGCTTCACGGCGATCCGCTTGAGCACTCCGGAGAGCTGCACGAACGCGCCGACGTCCCAGGTGGCCTCGACGAGGTCCGCGGCGGTGCTGAGCGGCAGGCCGGTCAGGTCGCACAGCTGCGCGCACACGGTCGCCGCGTAGCGGTCGGGGGCGTTGAGTCCGGTTCCGACGGCGGTGCCGCCGAGGTTGATCTCCAGCAGCAGCCCGCAGGCCTCGGTGAGGCGTTCGACGTCCTCGCGGATGGTGACGGCGAAGGCGCCGAACTCCTGACCCAGCGTCATCGGGACGGCGTCCTGCAGCTGGGTGCGTCCCATCTTCACCATCGGTGCGAACTCGGCGGCCTTCGCGGAGAAGGCGTCGGCGAGGCCGGTCAGGGCGGTGCGCAGCTGCCGTGCGCCGATCTGCAGGGCGATCCGGACGGCCGTCGGATAGGCGTCGTTGGTGCTCTGGCTGAGATTGACGTGCTCCAGCGGGTGCAGTTCGCCGTAGTGGCCGCGGGGGTGGCCGAGGAGTTCCAGGGCGCGGTTGGCGATCACCTCGTTGGCGTTCATGTTGGTGGAGGTGCCGGCGCCGCCCTGGATGACGTCGACGACGAACGCGTCGTGCAGCCGGCCGGCCCGGATCTCCTGGCAGGCGCGGACGACGGCGTCGGCCCGGCGGCGGTCCAGCAGCCCGAGCTCGTGGTTGGCCTGGGCTGCGGCCTGTTTGACGCAGGCGAGGGCCACGACCAGCTCGGGGTGGACGCTGATGGGTGTGCCGGTGATGGGGAAGTTCTCCACTGCCCGCAGCGTGTGGACGCCGTAGTAGGCGTCGGCGGGGACCTCGCGGTCGCCGAGCAGGTCGTGTTCCGTGCGGTGCGGCCCCGCGACGGAGGTCGGATGCGGGATCGGCCGCGGGGCCGGGGTGGGGGCCGGGGCGGTCATGCCTGGTACTCCGGGACGGCCGGGGCGACCGGGTTCCGCGGGGTGCGGCGGTCCAGGCGGGCGGCGACGGCACGTCCGAGCACGCCGATGGCGAGCAGGACGGCCACGGTGCCGAGGGTGAAGGCCTCGAAGACGGTGCGGGAGACACCCCAGGTGCCGGCGAAGTCGTAGGGGACGCCGAGCAGATGCTCCAGCACGCCCGGGAACAGGGCGATCCAGGAGCCCAGGACGATCCAGGCGTAGACCAGGCCGAGGCTGATCCGGAATCCCCAGGCGCCGAACGGCACCCGGTACGGGCGCTCGACGTCCGGGTGGTTCCTGCGCAGGGTGCCCAGCGCCGGGATGACGACGAGGTAGGACAGCAGCAGGGTGGTGACCGCGACGGTGAGGACGACCTTGAAGACGGCGGCGGCCGTGCCGTCGACCAGCAGGGTGGCAGCGAGCATGAAGACGGTCGCGGCGCAGCCGGAGACCAGGTTCATCCGCACGGGGGTGCCCAGGCGCGGGTGGAACGCGCCGAGCGCCCGGCTGAAGAACCCCCCGTCGGCGGCGGCCATGGCCTGCATCCGGTCGCTGACGATCATCCAGGCGCTGCCCTGGGTCATCAGCACGAAGACGAACAGCACGCAGGTCGCCGTCAGCAGTGCGTGACCGGCGCTGCCGTAGCTCCCGAAGACCAGGGAGGCGGCGTCGAGGAATCCGGCGACACCGGTGACCTGCTTGGCGGGGACCACGGCGAGGATCGCGAAGACGGGCAGCAGGTAGCAGGCGGCCGCGACGCCGCCGGAGACTCCGATCGACACCGGGACGTCCCGCTTGGGATTGCGCATCTCCTCCCCCGCGGCGTTGGGGGCCTCGAAGCCGACGTAGGCGAAGAGCAGGATCGGCGCCAGCGCGAGGAGCCCGCCGGTGGTGGGCGCGAAGCCGGTGCCGGTCAGGCCCTTGAAGCCGTGCTGGATACCGTAGACCAGCGCGGCCGCGGTGACCGTCAGCATCACGGCGACCTTGGCGATCGCGCCGACGGTGGTGATCCACTTGCCGCGCCGCAGCGAGACGACGGCGGTGAGGATGGAGACCCAGATGAAGACCAGCTTGAAGGTGTAGTCGGCCACGGTGCCGTTGCCGAGATGGGTGACGTGGCCGTCCCAGGCGGAGGCGGCGGCGAAGACCAGGGAGCCGCCGAGCCAGACCGGGTTGGTGACCCAGTAGAACAGCGTGGTCAGCGCGGCAGCCGTGCGCCCGTAGGCGAGTTTGACCCATACGTACGGGCCGCCCTCCTGCGGGAACGTGGCACCGGTCTCGGCGAAGAGCAGGGCGTAGGGGACGAGGAAGAGCAGGGCCAGCAGCGCGGTCCAGGTGACGGCCTCGCCGCCGCCGGTGGCGATCTGTCCGATCACGTCGGCGGAGATCACCGCGGCGACACCGAGGGCCATGATGTCGAAGCGGCCGAGGCTGCGCTGCAGGTTCGGCACCGAGTCGGATCTGTCGTCCGGGGGCGGGCCGTCGGATGCGGGGGTGTGGGACACGGGAACTCCTCGAGGATGCGGGGGCGAGGGGAGGTTCAGCGTGGTGTGGAATGCGGGCTGGGGCGGGCCGGGCCGTTCCGGCCGCGGTGGGGCGGGGGGGGGGGGGGGG
>NZ_BBPM01000006.1:74938-132258 GCF_000787775.1 Streptacidiphilus carbonis
CGGTGGGGCGGTGGGGGTGGTGGGGGAACGGCCCGGCGGTCCTCTGACTCAGGGTCAGTCGCGTAGTTCGCCGTTCGGCTGCACCCGCTCCAGGACCTGGCGCATCGCGGCGACGGCCTCCTTGGCCTCACCCTCCGTCATGATCAGGGCCGGGGACAGGACCAGTGAGTGCGCGCAGTCGCGGACGATGACGCCGGTCTCGCGGCGGATCACGTCCGGCAGCAGCGGCTGGAGCATCGGCAGCGGCTCGCGGGTGGCGCGGTCGGCGACCAGCTCGACCGCGAGCATCATGCCGACCGAGCGGATCTCACCGACCACGGGCAGGTCCCCGAGCTGCGCCTGCAGCTCCCGGTGCAGGAGGGCGCCGGTCTCGGTGGCGCGGGCCAGCAGGCCCTCGCGCTCGATGATGTCCAGGTTCTCCAGGGCCACGGCGGCCGCGACCGGGTGGCCGTTGTAGGTGTAGCCCATCGGGAAGCCGAAGTCGGCGAGCAGCTGCTCGGCGACGTGGTCTCCGACCAGCAGCGCCCCCAGCGGGATGTAGCCGGAGGTGATGCCCTTGGCGGTGACGATGATGTCGGGGGTGACGCCGAAGTGCTGGGCGGCGAACCACTTTCCGACACGTCCGTAGGCGGTGACGACCTCGTCGAGGATGAGCAGGATGCCGTGGCGGTCCAACACCTCGCGCACCCGCGGCCAGTAGTCGGCCGGAGGGACGAGCATGCCGCCCACGCCCATGATCGGCTCGCCGATCATGGCGGCGATGTTGCCCGGCCCGATCTCGGCGATCCGCTGCTCCAGCTCGGCGATCAGGAAGTCCGTGGGGTCCTGGCCGTGGTAGAGCTCGCTGCGGTAGGGCCACGGCGGCGTCAGGTGGGAGACGTGCGGCATCATCGGAGCGAAGCCCTCGTGGTAGACCGGGAAGCCGGTCGCCGAGCCGCCGCCGTAGCCGATGCCGTGGTAGGCCTTGTCCCGGGCCAGGATCCAGGTACGGTTCGCGTCGCCGCGCCGGTGGTGGTAGTAGCGGGCCATCTTGATGGCGGCCTCGTTGCCCTCCGAGCCGCCGGAGGTGAAGTAGACGTGGCCCAGGCCCTCGGGGGCGATCGCGGTGAGCTTGGTGGCCAGCTCGATCGCGCGGTCGTTGGAGAACTCCCAGAAGCTGGTGAAGTACTCCAGCTTCGCCATCTGCTCATAGGCGGCGCGGGCCACCTCCTCGCGGCCGTGGCCGATCTGGGCGAGCCACAGGCCACCGGTCGCGTCCAGGTACTTGCGGCCGTCCACGTCGGTGAGGCGGCAGCCGGAGCCGCCGGTCATCACGACCCGTTCGGTGACCGAGCCGGGCAGGTAGGGGTGGATGATCCGGGCCCGGTCCGCGTCGCGGAGCTGGTCCGGGGTCATCGGGGTGCGGCTCATGGGGGGTGCCTTCCGTGCTGGGTTGGGAGTACGGCGTTCTGACCTGGCGTCAGCCGAAGGAGATCCAGGTGGTCTTCAGGCCGGAGTACTTGTCGAAGGAGTGCAGCGAGAGGTCGCGTCCGAAGCCGGACTGCTTGAACCCGCCGAAGGGCGTGACCGGGCTGAGCGCGTCGACGGTGTTGACCGAGACGGTGCCGGCGTGGAGCGCGTCGGCGACGCGGTGGGCGCGGGCGAGGTCGCGGGTCCACACGGACGCGGCCAGGCCGTACGGGGAGTCGTTGGCGATCCGCACGGCCTGTGCCTCGTCGCGGAACGGAAGGACCGTCAGTACCGGCCCGAACAGCTCCTCTCGGGCCAGCGGCGCGTCCGCCGGCAGGCCGGTGACGACGGTCGGGTCGAGGTAGGCGCCGACGCGGTCGGGCCGGGTGCCGCCGAGCACCGCCCGGCCGCCCTGCGCGCGTGCCGCGTCGACGGCGGCGAGCAGGCGCTGCGCCTGGGCCTCGTCGACCAGCGGGCCGAGCCGGGTGGCCGGGTCGAGCGGGTCGCCGGGGACGTAGGCAGCGGCGTGCTCGGCGACGCGGGCGGTGAACTCGTTCGCGATGTCGGCGTGGACCAGCAGCCGGGTGTTGGCGGAGCAGACCTGGCCGGCGTTGAAGCAGAAGCCGAACGCGGCCCGCTCGGCGGCGGCGTCCAGGTCGGCGTCGGGGAAGACGAGGTTCGGGCTCTTGCCGCCGGCCTCCAGCCAGACCTGCTTTCCGTTGGACCGCGCGGCGTAGGACAGGAAGAGCCGTCCGACCGTGGTGGAGCCGGTGAAGGCCAGCACGTCCACGTCCGGGTGCAGCCCGAGTGCGCGCCCGGCCGTCTCGCCGAGGCCGGGGACGACGTTGAGCACTCCGTCCGGGATGCCGGCCTCGACGGCGAGCCGGGCCAGCAGCAGTGCGGACTGCGGCGACTGCTCGGCGGGCTTGAGCACGACGCTGTTGCCGGCCGCCAGGGCCGGGGCGAGCTTCCAGGAGGCCAGGTCGAGCGGGAAGTTCCACGGCACGACCGCGCCGACCACGCCGAGCGGCACCCGCCGCACCAGCGCGAGGTTGCCGGGCGCCGTCGGGGCGATCTCGTCGTACAGCTTGTCGACCGCCTCGGCGTGCCAGGCGAAGCAGCCGGCCGCGCCGGGGACGTCGACGGCGAGGGCCTCGGCGACGGGCTTGCCCATGTCGAGCGAGTCGTACAGGGCGAGCTCGGGGCCGTGCTGCTCGATCAGCTCGGCCAGGCGGAGGAGGCGCTTCTTGCGTGCTTCGGGGGCCAGGCCGGACCAGCGGCCGTCGGCGAAGGCGGCCCGGGCGGAGCGGACGGCGGCGTCGACGTCCGCGGCGTCGCAGGCGGTGATCTCGGCGAGCGCCTTGCCGGTGGCCGGGTCGGTGTCGGTGAAGGTGGCGCCGGAACGGGCGTCGTGGTGGTCGCCGTCGACGAAGGCCCGGGTCTGCGGGGCCAGGCCCTCGGCCGAACGGCGCCACTCACCGGCGTCAGCGGGGACGGCGGAACCGGGAGCCGGACTTTCAGGGGCGGCGTTCTCAGGGGTGGCGGGGGTGGCGGTGCTCATGGGGAACCTCAGGCGTCCTCGAAGGGCAGGTGACCCGCGGTCTCGTCCACGGGGTCTGGGGCTACTGCCCGAGTTCTTTGATGTCAGATTCAAACAACTGGTTAAGGCAGCGTCAATGGCTGGCGTCGATGGGAATTGAAAAACTGCGGCGAACATCAGAGAATGCGGTCATGGCACGACCGAAGAACCAGGAAGCCCGCCGCGGGGCGCTGATCCACGCCGCCGGACGGGCCATCGCCGACCGGGGCATGGCCGGTCTGCGGATCAAGGACATCGCCGCCGAGGCAGGCGTATCGGCCGGATCGGTCCTGTACTACTACCCGGAGCTGGACGACCTCGTCCTGGCCGTCCACCAGGACTCGGTGGAGACCTACCTCGCCCAGCGCCAGCGCCGCAGCGAGGCGCCCGCGGGTCCGGTGGAACGGATGCGCGCCGTACTGGCGAGCGGGCTGCCGGAAGGTCCCGACGATCCGCTGCACCGGCGCCTGTTCGAGCTGCACGGCCTCGCCGACCGCAGCACCGGGCATGCGGCGCTGATGACCTCGCTCTTCGCCCGCGAGGTCGCGCTGTACTCGACGCTGCTCCAAGTCGGCGCGGCGGCAGGCGTGTTCACGCTCGCCGCGGCGGTGGCCGACACGGCGCGCAACCTGGTGGCACTGGAGGACGGCTACGGGCTCCACATCGTCACCCGCAACCCCACCGTCGACCGTCGCACCGCCCTGGAACTGCTCACCGCGCACGCCCGACTGGTCACCGCCTGCCCGGAGCTGTGAACTGCCAGCGCCGGGAAGGCCGGCGGGCCAGGCCGGCCGCCGGGAAGACCCGCGGGCCGGACGGCGGCCCAGGGCCGCTCAGCCGGGCGCGGTGAGGTCAGCCGCGGTCAGCGCAAGAGCGAGCGCGCCGTCGAGCAGGGCCGCGTCGGCTGCCGGGGTAGCGCAGACGGCGGCGAACTCGCGCTGGTGGTTGACCGCCGGAAGCGAGTCGATGCCGATGTAGGGGTGCAGGGCGCGGATCACCCGCGAGACGTTGCCCATGTCGGTCGAGGCCCGGTTCATCCGCGCCGCCGGGTCGTCGGGCGCGGCGAAGCGTCGGCCGATCCCCTCGGCGTTGCGGCGGTAGAGCGCGACCAGCTCCGCGTCGTTGCGGAACTCCGAGTAGGGCAGGGACTCAGGCTCGATCTCCAGCGCGCAGCCGGTGGCGAGCGCCCCGGCCCGGAAGCAGGCCTCGACCCGGGGCTGGACCCGGTCCAGTTCCTCCAGGCTTCCCGCCCGCACGTACCAGCGCCCGTCCGTGCGCTCCGGGACGGCGTTGGGCGCCTCTCCCCCACGGGTCACCATCCCGTGCACCCGTGTGCTCGACGGCAGGTGCTGGCGCAGCAGGCCGATGCCGACCTGGGCCACGGTGAACGCGTCGGCCGCGTTGCGTCCCTGCTCCGGGTAGGCGGCGGCGTGCGCGGCCCGGCCGGTGTAGTGGACGCCCAGGTGGGCGACGGCGAAGGGCTCGGCCTCGGCGACGTCGACCGGACCGGGGTGGACCATCATCGCCACGTCCACGTCCTCGAAGGCACCGCGTTCCAGCATGACGATCTTGCCCCCGCCGCCCTCCTCGGCCGGGGTGCCCAGCACGGTGACGGTCAGTCCGAGGTCGTCCGCGACCCGGGCCAGCCCGGCGGCGGCGCCCACGGACGAGGCGGCGATCAGGTTGTGGCCGCAGGCGTGGCCGAGACCGGGGAGCGCGTCGTACTCGGCGCAGAGCGCGATGTGCAGCGGACCACTGCCGACCGTGGCGGCGAACGCGGTCGGCAGCCCGAAGGCGCCCGGCGTGACCGCATAGCCGAAGTCGTCCAGCAGCGAGGCGGTCCAGCGGGCCGCCTTCTCCTCCTCCCAGGCCGTCTCCGGGTTGGCGTGCAGCCGGTGCGACAGCGCCGACAGCTGGTCGGAGGCCCGATCCACCGTCTGCGCCAGCACCGCCCGGACGGCCGCGGAGGCCTGAACCGGCCTGCATTCCAAGGGGGTTGCGGGACTCATCGCCGGTCTCCCAGGACGCCGTAGCCGGGCGCCGACTCGGGCGCGAGGGCCCGCTGGACGTAGGCGTCCTGCTGCGGCTCCCACAGCGCCCACAAGGCGCCGAGTTCGGCGACGGGATCGCCCTCGGTCCAGTCCACCCTCAGGTCGACGACCGGCCACGGCACGGAGTCGGCGACCAGCAGGCCGGCCGAGTGGACCGGTCCCTCCTCGCCGCCCGCTTCGAGACCGGCCGCCAGCGCGTCCAGCAGGCGCTGCGCGAGCGGAAGTTCGGGCTGCACGGCGAAGGCCGCCGCCATCGCCGACGGCACGTCGCCGTGCAGCAGCATGTTGCCCGCCGCCACGCAGTCCGGACCGACGGCATGCGCATGGGTGCCGAGGGTGTGCTCGCCCGAGAACACGGCGGGACTCCCTTCGGTGCCCACGGCCGTCAGCTGCCGCCAGGCCACCAGCGTCTCGGTGTCGGCGGTGTGACGGACCGCGTCCGTGGCGCTCGACCCGGCGGCGATCAGGTCGAGCAGCCAGGGGCCGAGCCGGGGGTCGGTGACGTTCTGCGTGCACGCCGCGCCGACCCCGGCCCGCACGTGCGCGCAGCGGGAGGCGACCGCCGGACTGGAGGAGGCCACGGCGACCCCGACCTGTCCGGAGCGGTGGCACCGGGCCGCGATGGAGAACGTCACAGCAGCTCCCCGCGTTGGGCGGCCTTGGCGTGCCGGATGCCGGCCGCCTCGGCCCGGCGCGAGACCGGGATGACGGCGGTGGCATCGATCTCCACCAGCCACTCCGGCCGGGCCAGAGCTGAGACCACGAGCCCGGTGGAGACGTAGTGCACGCCCTTGAGCCGGCGGCCCATGACCCGGTAGACCGGCTCGCGGTAGCGGGGGTCGACGAGGTAGATCGTGATCTTCGTGATCTCGTCCAGCGCGCTGCCGGACTCCTCCAGCAGCATGGCGATATTGGCCATCGCCTGCTCCGCCTGGGCCTCGACGTCGCCCACGCCCACGTTCTCGCGGGTCTCCAGGTCCTGCCCGATCTGGCCGCGCAGGTAGACGGTGCCTTCCGCGACGACGGCCTGGGCCAGGTCGTTCGCGAGGTTCTGCTCGGGGTAGGTCTCGGCCGTGTTGAAGCGCCGGACGCGGTGGAACACCAAGGCTCGGACCTCCTTTCCGGGGCTTGCGGGGGTGGGGGCATTGGGCCGCAAGGGGCCGCAGCACCACTATGGGAGCGGCGCTTCCTTTGGTAAAGCAGATCTTTTAGGGTTGGCTCATCTCCATTTCAGATGAGCGACGAGAGCCGGGAGCGGCGGACGCATGACGGAAGCAGTCGGGTTCACGCTGACGCAGTTGCGGTACTTCGTCGTGGCCGCCGAGGCAGGCAGCATGACCGCGGCGGCCGAGCAGTTGCTGATCGCCCAGTCGGCCGTCTCCACTGCGGTCTCCAACCTGGAGCGCGAACTCGGTGTGCAGCTGTTCATCCGCCGCAAGGGCAAGGGCCTGGTCGCCACCTCCGACGGGGAGCGCTTGCTGCTGCAGGCCCGCGACCTCCTCAGCCACGCGCTCGACGTGGCCTCCGAAGCGCGGGGCGGCGAGGGCGGGCTGAGCGGACCGGTCCGACTGGGATGCTTCGTCACCCTGGCGCCCTTCGTCCTGCCGCGGCTGCTGGCCGCGGCGGCGGAACGCCACCCTCGCCTGCGGGTCGACGTCCTCGAAGGCGAAGCGGACGAGCTCGACCGCGCCCTGCGCACCGGGCGGATCGACTTCGCCCTCACCTACGACCTGGGCCTCGGACCCGGCATCACGCGCGAGACCATCGCCGCCCTGCCCGCCCACGCGCTCGTCGCGGCCGACCACCAGCTGGCCGGACACGGCAGCGTCGACCTGGCCGAACTCGCGCACGAACCGTTCGTCCTGCTCGACCTGCCGCACAGCCGGGACTACTTCTGGTCGCTCGTCACCGCCACCGGCATCACCCCCGTCGTCCGCCACCGCTCCCACAACTACGAGGCGGTGCGCTCACTGGTCGCCCTCGGCCACGGCTTCTCCGTTCTGCACCAGCGCCCGGCGACGGACGACACCTACAGCGGCGAGCGTGTGGCCGTCCTCACGCTCACCAACGCGCACCCGCCGCTCGACCTCGTCCTCGCCCGGATGGACGGCGTCCGCCAGACCGCCCGCGCCACGGCCGTCATGGACCTGGCCCAGGAACTCCTGGCCCCGGCCCGGTCCGCCGACCTGCCGTCAGGATGAGGCCCAGGAGCACGGGTCAGCGCCGACGTGGGGGTTCGAGCGCGGTCAGCAGGGGTTCGATGGTGGTGAGGGCCTGGTCGGTCAGGGTGGCGAGCGGGTTGGCGTCCGGATCGGCCGCCCATCGTCGGGTGGCGGTGAACAGGACGGCGACGAGCACGAAGGCGACCAGTTCGACCTGGTAGTCGTCCGCGGGGCGGCCGGTGCGGCCGGCGAGCAGACGGGCCATCAGGTCGACACTCCTGCGCTCCTGGCCGGCATAACGGGCTTCGAGTGCGGGGACGTTCGCGATCAGCCGCATCCGAGCGAGGGTCTGCTCGCGGTCGGCTTCGGCGGCTGCCACGACCGCACTCAGGGCGGCGCGGATGGTCGCACTGAGCGGCTCGTCCGAGGGTCTCGTAGCCATGACGGGTTCGAACATCGCGGAGGCGTCGCTGCCGAGCACGACGTCCTCCTTGGTGGGAAAGTAGCGATAGAAGGTGGTGGTGGAGGTCTCGGCGGCTTCAGCGATCTGTTCGACGGTGGTGCTCTCGTAACCCTGCATCTCGAACAGGCGCAGTGCCTCGGTCCGGACAGCGCGCCGCAGCTTGATCTTCTTGCGTTCCCGCAGGCCGGGCGGTGGTGGGTCGGGCAGTGCGCTCATGGGGGTTGATCTTCACCCAAAGTGGTTGACGCGGCAATACGGGGGTGGACGGCGTGACGGGCGCAATGGGAGGGCGTCGGTCACCCCTGGAGCACCACCTCGTACATCTCGACAGGCGTGGGGGCGATACCCGCCTGCGAACTCGCCGCCTCACGGAGCTGAGCACCTCGGCCCTGGAACTGCTGCAGATGGTCCTCGCCGTCCCACAGCGAGATGCTCACGATCTTGCCGCTCCGACGGTCGGCCAACAGGTAGAAACCCTTGAACCCGGGGGCTTCACGGGCGTCCGGGAGCTGCTCCCGGGAGAACGTGATGAGGGCGTCGATGGTTTCGGGTTCCGCCTGGGCGGAGTTCACGCGGGCGATCATGGCATGCCTCTCGATCGGGCCGCCGACAGCCGACGCCGGTCCAGCCGACACCGCTCCCGGAGCATGCTGTTTTTCGGGTCAACAGCACAAATAGTAGTGCGACCCATATTTCTGCTGTCAACCCCTCGCTCCGGTCGCGCATCCCGACCGCGACTCCGCGCGGCCCCCGGTGATTGCAAACCGCTGTCACTCTGTCTACGGTCGCCACAGAAGTGATGGTGACTCGCAATCACTTCGTGCGCGCGTCCGAGAAGCAGGGAGAACATGCCATGTCCCGTGTGAGGGTCCACAACCTCTCCATCTCGCTCGACGGTTTCGGCACCGGCGAGGGGCAGAGCCTGGACGCACCCTTCGGCCATGCCGGCGTGCGGCTGCACGACTGGTTCTTCCAGACCCGGACCTTCCGCTCCATGCAGGGGCAGGACGGCGGGGAGACCGGGGCCGATGACGCCTTCGCCGCCCGGTGGAACGAGGGCGTCGGCGCGGAGATCATGGGGCGCAACAAGTTCGGCCCGCAGCGCGGGCCGTGGCAGGACGAGGAGTGGAACGGGTGGTGGGGCGAGAACCCGCCGTTCCACACGCCCGTCTTCGTGCTGACCCACCATCCCCGCCCGTCGGTGTCGATGCAGGGCGGCACGACCTTCCACTTCGTCGACGCCCCGTTGCCGGAGGCCCTGCGCCAGGCCCGCGAGGCCGCAGACGGTCTCGACGTGCGGCTCGGCGGCGGTCCGTCCACCGTGCGCGCCTTCCTGCGCGAGGACCTGGTCGACCACCTGCACATCGTCGTCGTCCCGATCGTCCTGGGTCGCGGCGAACGGCTCTGGGACGGGAACGAGGGGCTCGAACAGCGATTCCGCGTCGAAACCGTGACCACGCCGAGCGGCGTCACCCACCTCACCTTCACCCGCCCGTAGGAGCGTCCGATTCCCGGCCCACGACGAGGCGGCAGGCGAGGTCCCGCCAGCGCATGCGGTGACGGTGCTGCGCGGTGGCAGAGTCCCATGGAGGTCCGCAGGACGAGGAGCGGTTGGGTCCGAGGTCATCGACCCGCGGCGGATGTCGTTGCGTTCCTCGGGATTCCCTACGCTGCGGCGCCCTTTGGGATCAACCGGTTCAGGGAGCCGCGCCCGGTGCACGCCTGGGAGGGCGTCCGGGAGTGCCAGGACTTCGGCCCGGTGGCCCCGCAGTCGGCTCGGCTGCCGGGCGCGCCGTCCTGGTCACCCGGCGACGAGGACATTCTCACGCTCAATGTCTGGGCTTGCGCTTCTGAGGGTGGTCCTGCGCCGGTAGTCGTCTGGATCCACGGTGGCGCCTACACCTTCGGTTCCTCCGCGCAGCCCGACTTCGACGGCACCGCTCTGGCGCGAGCCGGGGTGGTCGCGGTGAGCTTCAACTACCGATTGGGCTTTGAAGGATTCGGTCACATACCGGGCGGGACCGAGCCCTCCTTCCCGGAGAACCGGGGTCTGCTGGACCAGGTCGCGGCGTTGCAGTGGGTTCGGGAGAACATCGCCGCCTTCGGTGGCGATCCGGAGAACGTCACCGTAGCCGGGCAGTCTTCCGGGGCGGCCTCGGCCGCCTGTCTGATGGTGATGGAGCGGGCACGGGGGCTGTTCCGTCGTGTGATCGCCCACAGTGTCGTCGGACCGTGCTACTCCGTGGAGTTGGCGGCCGAGACCACTCGGAGGGTTGCCGCCGCAGCCGCTGTCGCTGCCACGGCGGCCGAGGTGACGGCCGCGACTCCGCAGATGCTGGTCGCCGCCTCCGACCTTGTCGTCGACGGCTATCGGCGGGATCCGGGATCCGGGCCCCGGCACTACGACCCCGTGATCTACGGTCCCGTCGTCGACGGTGACGTCCTGCCGAACGATCCCCTGTCCGCCATGGCCGGCGGGGCCCGCGGCGAGGTGGACCTCCTGGTCTGCCACACGGCCGAGGAGTACTGGCTGCTGGACGCCGTCGGCAGCAGCGCGAAGGTGACCACCGACCAACAACTGGCGGCTTTCGCCATGGACTTCCGTCTCCCGGACGACCTGGTGGCGGGCTACCGGGCGCTGATGCCCGGGGCCCCGGTCCTCGACGTCTACCTCGCGATCTTCGGCGACCTGCGGTTCAGCGAGTACACCAGCCGACTCGCCGAGCAGCATGCTCTGGCCGGTGGCCGCACGTTCATGTCCCGCTTCGAGCGCCGGCGCGAGGGTCCACAGGGAGTGGTGCGTGCCTGGCACTGCGCGGACATTCCCTTCGCCTTCGGGAACCTCGACGTCCAGAGCGTCGAGTTCCTCATCGGCGGTCCCCCCGATGCCGCGGACCATGAACTGTCCCGACGGATGCTCGCGGCATGGGCCGGCTTCGCCGCCACCGGTGATCCCGGCTGGTCTCCCATGGACGGCGTCACGCCCACCGTGCACATCTGGGACACGGCACAGGACGCCGCACGGCCGCAGAGCACCAGCACCCGTGCCCTGTGGAGCCGGACAGGGTTTCCCCTCCTGCGGCCCTGAACCGGATGTGATGCCGGGTCAGGAGGCCAGCAGGTGGGGCGCGTACTCGCGGACCGCCTCCAGCAGTTCTCGCTTCGAGGGGTTGACCATGGCGTGTCCGGCGACGGTGACCGTGGGGACCGTCTCGTTCCCGTCCGCCACGGAGCGTACGAACGCCGCCGCGTCCTTGTCGCGCCAGATGTTCCGCTTGGAGTAGCGCAGCCGGGTGAAGAGCAGGCCCAGCCGCAGGTTCATGCAGAAAGCACAACCCGGACGCCAGTACATGACGACGCCCTCGCGCTCCTCGGACATGGCCCATCCCCCAACGGTGTCGCTGTCTCCGGCCGCCCAGCCTACTGGACGCCGAAGCGCGTACTGCAGGACGTGCAAGGGTGCGGGAGGGCAGCAGGACAGCGCCGAATCGGCCTGTGTCAGCGATATGTCAGCGGACGCCGCAGGCTGTCAGCGCTGTGGCCGCGGTGCCGGGCACCGTGGTGGGCATGACGCGAATCGACAACTACTCCCCCTCGGGGCGCCCGGTGGCGGTGTCCGTGCGGGGACTGGTCAAGCACTTCGGCCGGACCAGGGCCCTGGACGGCGTGGACCTGGACGTGCACGAGGGCACCGTCCTGGGAGTCCTCGGCCCGAACGGCGCCGGAAAGACCACTCTGGTGCGCTGCCTGTCCACCCTGATCACGCCGGACGCCGGCAAGGCCGTCGTCGCCGGGTACGACGTGGTGCAGCAGCCCCGGCAGCTGCGCCGCGTGATCGGCCTCACCGGCCAGTATGCCTCGGTCGACGAGAAGCTCTCCGGCCGCGAGAACCTGTACCTCATCGGCCGGCTGCTCGACCTGTCCGGCAAGGAAGCCCGCTCCCGCGCGGACGCCCTGCTGGAGCGGTTCTCGCTGACCGACGCCGCGACCCGCCCGGCCCGTACCTACTCCGGCGGCATGCGCCGCCGCCTGGACCTGGCCGCGTCGATGATCGGCCGCCCGCACGTGCTGTACCTGGACGAGCCCACCACCGGGCTGGACCCCCGCACCCGCAACGAGGTGTGGGCCGAGGTCAAGGCCATGGTGCGGGACGGCGTGACCGTCCTGCTCACCACCCAGTACATGGAGGAGGCCGAGCAGCTGGCCGGCGAGCTGACCGTCATCGACCGCGGCAAGGTCATCGCCAACGGCGGCACCGACGAACTCAAGGCGAAAGTCGGCGGCCGCACCCTGCGGATCCGCCCGGCCGACCCGCTGGAGCTGCGTCCGCTGGCCGAGGCCCTGGACCGGCTGCGCCTGGCCGGTTCCGCCACCACCGTCGACGCCGAGTCCGGCGAGGTCCTGGTGCCGATCGTCAGCGACGAGCAGCTGACCGGCGTGGTCGGCGCGGTCACCGCGCGCGGACTGACCATCGGCTCGATCACCACCGAACTGCCCAGCCTGGACGAAGTGTTCCTGTCCCTGACCGGCCAGAAGACCTCCGCCCCGCAGGACCTGCGGCCCGAGCTCGAGGAGGTCGCCGTATGAGCGCCGCCACCGTCTCCCCCACAGCCCCCACGTCCCCCACCATCACCATCGTGGCCGACCCGAAGATCGGCCTGCGCGGCCACCTGCGCCACACCGGTGCGCTCATCCGCCGCAACCTGCTGTGGATCAAGCAGGACCCCGAGTCGATGATGGACGCGGTCCTGATGCCCGTCATCTTCACGCTTCTGTTCGTGTATGTCTTCGGCGGTTCCATCGGCCAGGCGCTCGGCGGCGGCCAGGGGGCGTACGTCCAGTACGTGATCCCCGGCATGATCGCGATGATGAGCATGAACATCGCCCAGGGTGTCGGCACCGGCTTCAACGAGGACTTCAACAAGGGCATCATGGACCGCTTCCGGTCCCTGCCCATCGGACGCGGCTCCGTCCTGGTCGCGAAGATCGCCGTGGAACTCATCCGCCTCCTGGTCGCCACCACCGTCGTGATGGTCATCGCACTCCTGGTGGGGTTCCACGTGCACGGCCACTGGGGCGGTCTGCTGGCGTCCATCGGGCTGTCCGCGCTGTTCGGCTCCGCCGTCATGTGGATCTTCCTGGTCCTCGGCGTGACCATGAAGAACGCCCAGTCCGTGCAGGCCATGGGATTCCTGGTGATGATGCCGCTGCAGTTCGGCTCGTCGATCTTCGCTCCGACCAACTCGATGCCGGGCTGGCTGAGCAGCTTCACCGCGTACAACCCGATGTCCGGCCTGGCCGACGCCGCGCGCGGCCTGATGACCGGCGGCCCGATCACCCACGGCCTGACGGTGACCCTCGCCTGGACCGTCGGCCTCACTGTGATCATGGCACCGATCGCGATCCGCAAGTTCACCCGCAAGACCTGAGCCCCGGGGGCCCGGTGCGCCGTACAGGCGGTTCGACCCACGGACATCATTGCTGCGCTCATGCCATTCTCTTGCCGGTGTGGTGCAACGCGACGGGGAGTGTGGGGAGTCAAGGTAGGTGACAGATGGTGTGATTCGGATTCAAGAGCAAGGAAGTCCATCACAGTGACGCATGTTCTCCGCAGTCGTGTCGCCGCCGCGGCGGTCGTCGTGGGAATCGTCTGCGCCGGTGCGCCGGTCCTGGCCGGCCCCGCGGTCGCCGCTCCGCGGCCGTCCCTGACCCAGTCCCGGACGCTGCCGGACACGGATGTCGTCTCCCGCGCCGTCGAGGTCCGCTGGGCCGACGCACATTGGAACTGGACGGCCTGGAACGACAGCACCCCGGTCGCCTTCGGAAGCGCCCAGCCCGAGTACCAGTGCGCCGAGTTCGTGGCCCGGGCCATGGCCGCCGCCGGGTTGGTGCCCGGACTGGGCCCCGACGACCCGCAGAGCGACTACTTCAACTACACCGCGCCCAACGGCAAGGTCTACGACCTGCTGCTGATCTCGGAACTGCCGCAGTACAACAACCTCTACGCCTACCTGCAGGACAGCGGCGTCGGCCAGGACGTCGGCGACCAGCCGGGGCAGGCGCAGCCCGGGGACATCGTGGTCACCTACCTCGGCCCCGGGGGCACCCTCAGCCATGTCGGCCTGGTCGCCCAGGCGGCCACCGACACCACCGAGGCCACCGTGGACGCGCACAACAACGCCCGCCTGGACTACGGCTACCACTACTACGCCCCCTCGCACCTGGTCCGGCTGGTCCCCAACGCCCTGCTCGAAGTCTGGGCCTGGACCGCCGAGCAGCGACTGCTGCACCCGACCCCGGCAGCCCCTGCCACGCCGAGCCCCCGGTCCCGGCTCGCCCTGCCCACCGACCCCGCCGGCCCGCAGGTCTGACCCCCAGCGCGCGGCAATGTCCTGGAGACCCGCCGAGGGGCCGCCGGCTACGGCCGGGCGGCCCCTCGTGCCGTGTCGTGGCCGTGGCGGCCGTGGCGGCATTGCTGATCGTCCAAGCGCTCCGCTGGTACCGCAGCGGCTTCCCAGGATGCGCGAGGGTGATCAGCCGTCATGAGCCGTGGGCCCCTGCACCAGTGGGTCAGCGCGGGCCGCGCCCCGTCTGACCGTCGATCAGTTCTCTGGCGATGTCCAGGTGGCCGGCATGCCGTGCGGTCTCCTCGATCATGTGCAGCACGACCCAGCGCACACTCGTCGGCTCCTCCATCCCCGGGTCGCCGTGCCTGCCGAGTGGCCGTGCCGAGAGCGTCGTCGTCGCCAGTACCGCCTTGGAGCGTGCGCACTGCTCTCGCCCGCTGCGGGCCGCGCCGGGGATGTTTGCTGTGGCGGCGTCAGGTGGTGGGGGAAGCCGACACGCAGGAGGCCTGCGGACAGGGCCGAGGCGAGCACCACAGCGGCGGCAAGCAGCAGCGCCTGGTGGTAACCGTGCCGGAGCAGCGGCGTGACCACCAGCGGACCAAGGATCTGGCCAACGGAGTAGCCGGCGGTCAGCAGTGCGACCGAGCGCGGGAACCGTAGGTGGGAACCGGTGGCGAGGGCCAGCGTGCTGACGCCGATGAAGGTCGCACCGAACAGCACCGCGGAGGCCAGGGCGGATGCCACCCCCCCGACCAGGGCCGGCAGCGCGATGCCGACCGCCTGGATGACCAGCGCGGCGAGCAACAGGTCCGGCCGTGACCATATGCGTCCCAGCCACGCCCACAGCGCCGAGGACGGCACAGCGGCCAGCCCCACCAGGACCCACGCCCCGCTGCCGACCCAGCTCGGGGAGCCCTGCTCGATCGCGGAGACAAGGAACGTGCCCGCCACGATGTAGCCGACGCCTTCCAGGCTGTAGGAGAGCAGGAGCGCCGTGAACCAGCGATGGGTGCGGATCCCCGCCGCACCGGGGCAAGCCCCGCCACCGTCCGCGGTCGTCGGCGAGGCCGTCTCCGGGCGGAGATTCCATGCCGCGGCTCCCAGCAGGCCGGCCAGCAGGGCCGAGGCGTACCAGGCGGCCCGCCAGTCGGCGAAGGAGTGCAGCACGAGGACCAGTAGGCCGGACAGCGCGATGCCGGCGCCCACTCCGCCGAAAGCCCAGCCTGGAAGGTGGGCCGGATGCTCCCGCAGGTGACTCAGGAGGGAGCTGACCGCGATGACGAAGACCAGGGCGCTCGCCGCCCCGGCGAGCAAGCGCAGAGCCATCCACACCGCCGTGCTGTGGGTAGCGGGCATGGCGGCCAGGGTTCCCGTCAGCACGATCAGGGAGGTCCGCAGCAGGACAGACGATCGGACCAGTGCGGGGAGCAGGATGCCGGCGAGCGCGCCTACGAGATAGCCGACGTAGTTGGCGGTGGCCAGGTTCGCCCCGGCGGCTGCGGACAGCCCGGCCCCGGTGTGCATCAACGGCAAGATCGGGGTGTAGACGAAGCGCCCGACCCCCATGCCGGCTGCGAGCGCTGCCGCGGCTTGGACGACGTGGCGCCAGGGTGAGTGGATCGGGCCGTGTCCTCGCGCTGAGGAGGCGCGCCGGAGTTGTACGCTCATCGCGAGCTCCCTGTCCGGACGGGTCGGTGGGTGGGCGGGCGGACTGCGGAGCTCGATGCACAACGCTGCCGCGGTCGGGCCGCGGCGGCAGCCAACGGGGTCGTGCTCATCACTGTGTGCTCTTGCTGCGGCCCGGGTCGTTGGGGTGGGACTCGAGCGCCGTGACGACCAGGGTCATCCACGGGCGCAGCGGGAGGGTGCCGAGAACCTTCTCGTGGAGTTCGGTCTCATCGGCGGCCAGCCAGATGCCGAGGCTGCGCAGCTCGCCGACCGGGCGCCACAAGCGTGCCAGGTGGCCGTCGGCGGCCAGCTCTCGGGCGCGAACGGCCTCTGCCGCGCGTCGACGGTCGACCTCGTCCTGGCTGGTGCCCTCGGGAACGGTGGTGGTGATCTCGACCAGGAACTCTCGCATGACCCAGCTCCATTCGCTGGGGCGCCCGGCGCTGGGCGGGACGCCACCGGTTGTCGGTTCGGTGCTCGTTGCCTTCCGGCGGCTGACCGCCGCACTGCACCCATCCTCCGGCCCGCGCCGGGCCGGCGCCACGACCGGCATCCTCACTGCTGATAGGCGCAGCCTCCTACACGACGTAGCATGAGCGCTGTGGAGCTGCGCCAACTTCGCTACTTCGTAGCGGTCGCCGAGGATCTCAACTTCGGTCGGGCCGCCGCGCGGCTCCTGATCGCCGGCCCGTCCCTGTCCCAGCAGATCAAAGCCCTCGAACGGGACCTCGGGGTGCGCCTGTTCGACCGCGACCGCCGGTCGGTCGCCCTCACCGCCGCCGGGTCCTCGCTGCTCCCGCAGGCGCGCGACCTGCTGGCCCGCGCCGACGACCTGGAACGCCGTGCCGGCACCCTGTCCGGATCGGAACCGGTACGGCTGGGCTATGTCAGCTGGCTACCGCCGGACCTGACCGCGCGGACCTCGGCGGCGGCCCGGGTCCATGTCGACGCCTGGGTCGCCCCGTCCCACGCCCAGGCCGCCCGGGTCGCCGACGGCAGCCTGGACCTGGCGGTGTGCTGGGTACGGACCGGGGACCTGGAGCGGCACCGGCTGCAGGCCCGACTGGTGGGCGCCGACCGGCTGTACGCGGTCTCCACAGGTGGCGACACCGGCGTCGTCCGCACCCACGACACCGCCGTCCTGCTCGACGCCGACACCACCTCCTGGTCGTCCTGGAACGTCTACGCCGAGAAACTGGTCCGGGACACCGGGGCCCGCGCGGTCCGCATCGCCGACAGCGGCATCACCGGGCCGGCCTTCTTCGACCACGTCCGCCGCAGCGACCGTCCCGTGGTCAACTCCCCCAAGGGCCAGACCGCCCCGCTGCCGCCCGATCTGGTCCGACGCCCGGTCGAGGCGCCGCAGATCCTGTGGACCTGGTCCCTGGTCCTGCGCGCCGGTGAGACCCGCGCCGCGGTCCTGGCCGTCGTCGACGCCCTGTGCGCCGACGTCGGCGACCTCGGCATCCACGCTCCGGACGCCTGGCTGCCCGACGACGATCCGCACCGGTAGGCCGGCCCCGCCCTGCTGACCTTTGCTGGGAGGCGCCGCCTCGCAGCAGGGAGGAAGCTGGTCCTGACCTGGACCCCCGTGGCCTTTGACGTCGGGTCCCACCAGTGCCTACGTTCCCAGTAGTCGACCGGCCGACCGGTCCCGGCCGGGAGATCCGGCCCGGATCCCCAGCTTTTCAGGACTGTCTCGAAGAAGGTTCACCATGCGTCCGCACACCCAGAAGGTCGCCGTCGTCACCGGTGCATCGCAAGGCATCGGCGCCGGTCTGGTCGACGGCTACCGCAAACTCGGCTACGCCGTCGTCGCCACTTCGCGTTCGATCGCCCCCAGCGACGATCCCGACGTGCTCACGGTCCAGGGGGACATCGCCGATCCTGCCGCGGCCCAGCGCATCATCGCCGCCGGCGTCGAGCGGTTCGGCCGGATCGACACCCTGGTCAACAACGCTGGACTGTTCCTGGCCAAGCCCTTCACCGACTACACGGCGGACGACTACACCGCGGTGACCGCTGTGAACCTTGCCGGGTTCTTCCGCATCACGCAGCTGGCCGTCGCGCAAATGCTCGGTCAGAACAGCGGCCACATCGTCAATATCACCACCAGCCTGGTCGACAACGCCGACGCCCGGGTGCCGTCCGTGCTGGCCTCGTTGACCAAGGGCGGCCTGCAGTCCGCCACCAAGTCCCTGGCCATCGAGTACGCCGCCCGCGGCATCCGCGTCAACGCGGTCTCGCCGGGCATCATCAAGACCTCCATGCACCCCGAGGACAGCCGTCCGGCCCTCGCCGCCCTCCACCCGGTCGGCCGGATGGGCGAGGTGGGCGACATCGTCGACGCCGTCCTCTACCTCGAGAACGCCCCGTTCGTGACCGGCGAGATCCTCCACGTCGACGGCGGCCAGAGCGCCGGCCACTGACCCGACCACCAGGAGCACCAGGAGCACCAGGAGCACCAGGAGCAGCACGATGCACCCTGCACCAGACAGCGAAGCGATCCTGCGCACCGTCCTCGACCAGTGGAAGGCCGCCGTCGACAAGCACGAACCAACCCGGGTCGCCGACTTGTTCACCAAGGATGCGATCTTCCAGGGACTGCACCCCTACAGCGTCGGCAGGTCCGGCGTCGCCGACTACTACGCCTCACAGCCCCTCGGGATTACAGCCCTGTACCGGATCCTGGAGACCAGGCGCCCGGCCGACGACCTCGTGCTCGGCTACCTCAGCGTCGACTTCTCCTTCAGCGACCGCCCGTCGCTGGGCGTCAACCTCAGCCTCCTGCTGCGGCGCGAGGGAGATGCCTGGCACATCAGCCACTACCAGGTCTCCCTTCTCCCCTGAGCCGTCACCTGAGCTGTCACCGAGGCGCCTGACCCTTGCGTGGCGTCCCGTCGTGGTCGGCCCACCGCCCCGAAGCGAGGTCGTCGCTGAGGTCCTCTACCTGCCCGCTAGGGTGATCCTGCGATTCGACGAGGGGGACCGGGTGGAGCAGCAGTTGAGCATCGCGGTGGCGCAGCCGAGGTGCGTCGCCCACGACGTCAGGGGCAATGCGCAGGCCCACGCGGAGGCCGTTCGGGCTGCGGACGCGCGGGTGGTGGTGTTCCCCGAGATGTCGCTGACGGGATACGAGCTGGACGCGGTGCCAGTCGCCCCGGACGACGAAAGGCTGGCTCCCATCGTTGCCGCTTGCGCCGAGACCGGTGCCGTCGCCCTGGTCGGCGCTGCCGTGCCAGGACCGTGCATCGGCGTCCTGGCTGTGGACGGGGACGGTGCCCGGGCCGTCTACGGAAAGGTCCACCTGCACGGCAGCGAGGCCGACCGCTTCGTGCCCGGCGAGCCCGCCGTGATCGAGGTGGACGGCTGGCGGCTGGGACTCGCCGTCTGCCGTGACACCGGCGTGCCCGAGCACGCCGCGAGGACGGCGGCGCTGGGAATCGACGGCTACCTGGCCGGGGTCGTCCACGCCGACGACGAGGTCGAGGTCCACGGCGAGCGCGCGCGTCGGGTCGCCGCCGACCACGGCGTGTGGGTCGCCACGGCCGCCTTCGCCGGTCCGACCGGCGGCGGCTTCGACCGGACCTCCGGCCGCTCGGGGATCTGGTCCTCCGACGGAAAGCTGATCGCCGAGGCGGGCGCCGCCCCGGACGAGGTCGCACGGGCGGTCTTCCGCAAGTAGCTGCCCTGACCCCCGCTCACCTGGCGCGAAGCGACGACTCCCCAGCGGGCCGTCAGCGACGTCGGTGGTTGTTGAGCCGCGCGGCCTGGCGTGTCAGATGGTCGCGTTCGGCGAGGTCGGGTGCCTTGTGGGCGGCCTCGGCGTACAGCCGTGCCGCCGTCGCCAGGTCGCCGTCGCGCTCATGGAGGTACGCCGCGACCGCGGTGTGACGGGGCAGTGAGTCGTCCAGTTGCGCCAGGGCTGCCAGGCCGGCGCGCGGTCCGTCGGCCTGGCCGACCGCGACCGCGCGGTTGAGCCGCACGACCGGACTGTCCGTCAGACGGGTGAGCTCGTCGTACCACTCGACGATCTGCACCCAGTCGGTCTCCTCGGCGGTGGGCGCGTCGGCGTGCAGCGCCGCGATGGCGGCCTGGGCCTGGAACTCGCCCAGCCGGTCGCGGGCGAGCGCCGCCTGCAGGATTCCGACGCCCTCGGCGATCATCCCGGTGTCCCACCGGCCGCGGTCCTGCTCGGCGAGAGGTACCAGGCTGCCGTCCGGCGCGGTCCTGGCGGGGCGCCGGGCGTGGTGGAGCAGCATGAGGGCGAGCAGTCCGGCCGCCTCGGGGTGGTCGACTGCGGCGGCGAGCTGGCGGGTGAGGCGGATGGCTTCGGCGGCGAGGTCGACGTCGCCGCCGTAGCCCTCGTTGAAGACCAGGTACAGCACGCGCAGCACGGTGGCGACGTCGCCGGGCCGGTCGAAGCGCACGTCGGAGACGGTTCGCTTGGCCCGGCTGATCCGCTGCGCCATGGTCGCCTCGGGTACCAGGTAGGCCTGGGCGATCTGGCGGGTGGTCAGCCCGCCGACGGCGCGCAGGGTGAGCGCGACGGCGGACGCCGGGGTCAACGAGGGGTGGGCGCACAGGAAGTAGAGCTGGAGGGTGTCGTCCACCGCGGACGCGGGCCCGGGCGCCGGCTGTTCGTCGAGGAGGTCCTCACGGCGCCGGCGGGCGGCATCCGAGCGGGTGGCGTCGAGGAATTTGTGCCAGGCCACGGTGACCAGCCAGCCCTTCGCGTCGCGCGGAGGGTCGGCCGGCCAGAGGCGCGCGGCCTGGACCAGTGCGTCCTGGACGGCGTCCTCGGCCGCCGCGAAGTCGGCTCCGCGGCGGCCGAGGACGGTGAGCACGCTCGGGGTGAGGCTCCGGATCAGGGCCTCGTCCATCGATGAGGTCACTCCGTGACGGTGGAGTGGCAGCCCAGGAACGGGCGCAGCTCCAGCCACTCGTGGATCGGCCTGCCGGCCGCCCCGGGGGCGGCCGACAGTTCCCCGGCCAGGTCGAGTGCGCGCTGGTAGCTGTCGACGTCGATCACCATCCACCCGGCGATGAGATCCTTGGTCTCGGCGAACGGACCGTCGGTGACCGGCGGGCGCCCCTCGCCGTCGTACCGCACGAACGTTCCGCCGGGGGCGAGCGCCTGGCTGTCGACGAACTCGCCGGTCTGCTCCAGCCGGGCCGCGAAGTCGTTCATGTACTGCATGTGGGCCGAGATCTCCTCCGGCGTCCACTTCTCCATCGGCACGTCGTTGACCGCGGCCGGGGCGCCCCGGTAGTGCTTGAGCAGCAGGTACTTGGCCATGGTGATCCTCCTCGCTGGTGCGACCCATTGTGGTCGCGTTCACAGCCGGGACGGAGCCGGACACCCGATCTCGACATCGCCGACAAACCTTTTTCCGGGGGCGGTGGTGCTGACGGCTGACCCGGGCCGGGGCGGGAGCGATCCTCCCACGGGCGGCCGGCCGCGGCGTCTCCCCGGAGGGGCGGCCGAGGCCCGGTTGACATGTGCAGGTCGCTCAACAATCCTCTGTTGCACCATCAGGTCGCCTGAATCCCAGGCGAGGACAGGGGGATCCGCATGCGCCGCACCACGACCGCCGCACTGCTGGCACTCGGGCTCACCACCGCACTGGCAGCACCCGCCTCCGCCCACGCCGCACCCGCCGTCCGCCACCTCGACCACCGCCTGGTCCGGCACGCGGGCGCGAACGACAACTGGGGCGGCTACGCCGTCACCGGCGGCACGTACCGCACCGTCACCGGCGACTGGACCGTGCCCGCACTGGACTGCTCGGCCACGGCCGGCGACATATCCTTCTGGTCCGGCCTCGACGGCTGGACCAGCACCAGCGTCGAACAGATCGGCCTCGACGCGGTCTGCACCCGCAAGGGAGCCGTGCAGTACAACCCGTGGGTCGAGATGTACCCGGCGAACTCGATCTACTTCACCGAGACCGTCAAGGCCGGGGACGCCATGACCTCCTCGGTGACCACCAACGGCAGCGGCAGCTTCACCCTGACACTGGCCGACCCCACCCAGGGCTGGACCAAGACCTACACCAAGACCCTCACCGGCGCGCCGCTCAGCTCCGCCGAGGTGATCGTCGAGGCCATCGGCAGCCAGACCATCCCGCCCTGCCCCGACTTCCACCAGGTCCGGTTCACCGACGTCACCGCCAACGGCCAGGCCTTCGGCTCCGCGGGTACCGTCAGCACCACCAACCTGGAGCGCAACGGCGTGCTGCTCACCCAGGACGGCACACTGACCGGCACCGCCTTCCCCGTGACCTGGCTGCACACCTGACCCTGCGGGGGCGGACCCGTCCGCGGGCGCGCGACGATCGTGCGTCAATTACGGATTGACGATTAGGGGTCGTCAATCTACGATTGACGCATGAGCCCACTCAACATCAACCTCGCGGACCTGATCGCCCGTCTCGCCGAGGAACTGCCCGACGCCGACGACCTGGCCCGTATCACCGAGGCGCAACTGCGCGCCCAGACCCTGTCCGACCTCGGCGACCAGCTCGTCGGCCACTACGTCGGCAAGGCCAAGCAGGCCGGCGCGTCGTGGAGCGAGATCGGCGACGCCATCGGAGTGTCCAAGCAGGCCGCCCAGCAACGCCACACGCCCGCCCCGTTCGATCGGTACACCGACCTGAACCGGCACAGCATCGTGCTGGCGCAGGAGGCCGCCCGGACCCACAGGCACGACTTCATCGGCACCGAGCACATGCTGCTCGGCCTGCTCGGCGAACCGCGGGGCCTGGCATACGAGGTGCTGCTGGCGAAGACCGAGTCGGAGCAGCGCATCCGCGACGCGGTCGAGGAAGCGCTGCCACCGGCCAAGAAGAAGGCACCGCGGGGTCACATCGCGTTCCGAGCGGACGGCAAGGAGGCTATCGAGCAGGCCCTGCGCGCGTCCGCCGACCTCGGCCACGACTGGGTCGGCACGGAGCACTCGCTGCTCGGCCTGATCCGGGTCGAGGACAGCCCGGCCGCGCAGATCCTGCGCAACCTCGGCTTCACCGCGGAGGAACTGCACGAGACGGTCCGGGCCGAGGCCCCCGACCGGTTCACCGAGCGGAACCAGTAGCAGGGAGCCAGGAGCAACGGCAAGACAGGTGGACCCCGCACCCGCACGGATGCGGGGCCCACCGGCGAGCGCTCCGTACGGCCGTGCGGTCCGGCGTCGGCGACCACCACGTACCGTGCCGTAAGCGCTTTTCGATACGCCGACGATATGCGCCGACTCGTAGCATCGGGAGCATGCGTGTGCTGATCGTCGAGGACGAGCCCTACCTGGCCGAAGCCATCCGCGACGGCCTGCGCCTGGAGGCGATCGCGGCCGACATCGCGGGCGACGGCGACACCGCGCTGGAACTGCTGGACGTCAACAGCTACGACATCGCCGTCCTGGACCGGGACGTCCCCGGGCCCTCCGGTGACGAGATCGCCCGACACATCGTCGCCTCCGGCAGCGGCATGCCGATCCTCATGCTCACCGCCGCCGACCGTCTCGACGACAAGGCGTCCGGTTTCGAACTCGGCGCCGACGACTACCTCACCAAACCCTTCGAACTCCGAGAACTCGGGCTCAGGCTCCGAGCCCTCGACCGCAGGCGCGCCCACAGCAGGCCTCCCGTGCTGGAGACCGCAGGCCTGCGGCTGGACCCGTTCCGCAGAGAGGTCTACCGGGACGGCCGCTTCGTCGCGCTGACCCGGAAGCAGTTCGCCGTGCTCGAAGTCCTGCTGGCCGCCGACGGCGGTGTCGTCAGCGCCGAGGAACTCCTGGAACGCGCCTGGGACGAGAACGCCGACCCGTTCACCAACGCCGTGCGCATCACGGTCTCGGCACTGCGCAAGCGTCTCGGCGAGCCCTGGACCATCGCCACCGTGCCGGGCGTCGGCTACCGCATCGACCGCCGTCCGGGATCCGGGCCCGAGGGAGGAGAGCGTGGATAGGGACCCCGGTCTGAGCGTCCGCGTCAAACTCACCCTCAGCTACGCCGGATTCCTCATGGTCGCAGGCGTCCTGCTGCTCGCGGCGATGGGGGTGTACCTGGAGCATTCCCTGCCCAACGTGACCACCATCATCGGCGGAGGACTGCTGATCCGCTCCGAGCTCCTGCGCGGCTTCCTGCCGGCGGCCGCCGCCGTCATGGCGTCGCTGCTGGCGTTCGGACTGCTGGGAGGATGGATCCTGGCCGGGCGCATGCTCGCCCCGCTGACCCGCATCACGGACGCCACCCGGATGGCCACCAACGGATCGCTCTCGCACCGGATCCGGCTGCCGGGCCCCAGCGACGAGTTCCGCGCACTCGCCGACGACTTCGACACGATGCTCGCCCGACTCGAAGCGCACGTCGCCGAACAGCAGAGATTCGCCGCCAACGCCTCTCACGAGCTGCGCACCCCGCTAGCGATCTCGAAGGCCCTCCTCGACGTGGCCCGCACCGATCCGGACCGCGACACCGGCGAACTCCTCGACCGCCTCCGCACCGTCAACACCCGGGCGATCGACCTCACCGAGGCGCTGCTGGTGCTCAGCCGCGCCGACCGGGACACGTTCACCCGGGAGCCCGTCGACCTCTCCCTCCTCGTGGAGGAGGCCGCCGAGACTCTGCTGCCGCTCGCCGAGAAGCACGGTGTCACCGTCGACGCCTCCGGTGACATCGCCCCGGCCTTCGGATCGCCGGCGCTGCTGCGGCAGATGACGACGAACCTGGTGCACAACGCCATCGTGCACAACACGCCGGAGCAGGGCGCGGTCCGGATCAGGACCGGCCTCCGCCCCGGGACCGCGGTGCTCACGGTCGAGAACACCGGCGAGAAGCTCTCCCCGGACCTGGTCTCGACCCTCACCGAGCCCTTCCGGCGCGGCACCGAGCGCATCCGCGACGACCACGGAGGCGTCGGCCTGGGCCTGGCGATCGTCAAGAGGATCATCCAGGTGCACGACGGATCCCTCGCCATCACCCCGCGCTCCGCGGGCGGCCTGCACATCACCGTCGAACTGCCCGCACCGCCGCCGCATGCGGCCGCATGAGCCCCACCAGCAACCCTTCCACCATTTCAGATTTCGGGAACGTCACCAGTGAGCGATGCGACACGAGAACACGCGGACACGCGGCAGCAGGACGCGGCCCAGGAGCGGCCCGGGACCTGGACCGCGGGCATGCGCCGGGCGATACGCGGCGGCCTCCGGCCGGGGCCGTGGAAGCGCGGCCCGGTGCTCGCGGCGCTCGCCCTGCTGCTCGGCCTGGTCATGCTGCTGCACGCCGACATCCCGAACCGGATCTGGAACATCGGCAGCCTGGTGGAGACCCTGCTGCCGTGGTTCGGCCTGTTCGTCCCGGTGCTGCTGGCAGCGGCGCTCTGGCGCCGCTCCGCCTCCGCGGCGGTCGCGCTGCTGCTGCCGGTCGCGGTGTGGCTGAACCTCTTCGGCGGAACGCTCGGCGACAAGTCCCACCCGGGCGGGGACCTCACCGTGGCCGAGCAGAACGTCGACGCGGGCAACCCCGACCCGGCGGGCACCGCCCGCGACCTGGCCGCCTCCGGCGCGGACGTACTGGCCCTGGTGGAGCTGACCCCGCAGGCCACCGGCGTGTACGAGAAGGGGCTGGCGAAGGCGTACCCGTACCACACGGTGCAGGGCACGGTCGGGCTGTGGAGCAGGCTGCCGCTGTCGGACACCCGGCCGATCGACGTCATGGACTACGGGCCGCTGGCGGCCACCAAACCGGCCGTCACGGAACTGGCCTCGAACCGGGCGCTGCGCACCACGGTGGCCACCGACCGCGGACCGCTGACGGTGTACGTGGCCCATCTGGGATCCGTGCGGGTGAATCTCAGGGCGGGCTTCTGGACCGGCTCGCGGGACATCGGCATCCAGGCCCTCGGCAGGGCCGTCGCCACCGCTCCGAGCCGGCGGGTGGTGCTGCTGGGCGACCTCAACGGCAGCACGGACGACCGGGCGTTCGCCGCGCTCACCTCGCAGCTGCGCTCGGCCCAGGACGCGGCCGGGAACGGCTTCGGCTTCACCTGGCCGGCACGGTTCCCGGTCGCGCGGATCGACCAGATCCTGGTCCGCGGCGTGCGGCCGGACAGCTCCTGGGTGCTCCCGGCCGACGGCAGCGACCACCGGCCGGTCGCGTCCCGCATCAGCTGGTGAACGCGGCAGGCCGCCCACAAGCACGGCCTCGTCGTCCCGCACCGCGGGTCCCGCTGACTGCGGCACGTTCGTTCGCGTATGGTCTCCTCGGCGGTTCCCCGATGGAGAGCAGGTTTCGTCCATGGCATGTCGGATCAGCGAACTGGTGCTGGGTTGCCGCGACCCCGAACTGCTGGCGCGGTTCTGGTGCGAGGTCCTGGACTTCGTCGTGCTCGACCGCGAGGACGACGGCACCTTGGAGATCGGGCCGCGCGAAGGGTTCGGCGGACCGCAGCCGACCATCATCCTCAGCATCAGGGAGCAGCCGGAACCCGGGAAGTCCCGGCTGCACATCGACGTCAACGCCACCGACCGCGATCAGGACGCCGAGCTCGAACGCCTGCTGAAGCTCGGCGCGCGGCCGGCCGACATCGGTCAGACCGGGCAGGAGAACTGGCATGTCCTGGCCGATCCCGAAGGCAATGAGTTCTGCCTGCTCAAGGCCCGTCTCAACCCGCTCTGACGCTCAACAATCGAACACCGACCAGCAGATCCCGGTGCGCAACCGCTGGTCGTCCAGAACGAGTTCGCGGATCGCGTCCGACAGCTGCTCGCGCTGCCAACGGCACTCGAGCCGTCCGGCGCTGTCGGCCCGGTCCGCGGGTGCCGCCGCCCGTACTGTCTTGATCGCGTAGGCGGCGGCCCCGAGCTCATGTGCGGCGACATGCGCGACCACCGCCGCCTGACCGGCGGCGAATGCGGCGTGCCGGGCGGCACCGCTCAACGGGCGTGCCGCCGCCATGGCATGGCCCCCCGCCGCGCGCGAGTCCGACATCCTGACCTCGCCCCGCGCCCAGGCCCGAATCCGCTCGATCGCCTGGCGGGGCCGGGGGTCCGACGGCCGCACGGCCTCGAAGTGGTGCAGCACGTGCTCGGCGCACACGGCCGCCCACAGCGCGAGGAGCCGGTGGTCGGAGTCGGTGAGCGTCCCCCCGCGGCGGATGGTGGTGAACCTGGGGTCGCGCTCCTTGGGCAGGATCACCGCTCCACCCTACGCGGCCCGGGCACGGCCCGGACCGCCCTACCGTTCGGTCCAGTTCTCGCTGGCGCTGCCGTTGCAGTCGTAGATGTCGGCCTTCGCGCCGTCGGCCACCGAGGCGCCGGTGACGCTCAGGCATCTGCCCGACCGGTCCCCGACGATGGTGCCCGCGGAGGTGACGGTCCAGCTCTGGTCGGCCCCGCCGTTGCAGGCGGCGATGTCGACGGCCGCGTAGTTCGCCGTTGATCCGCCGCTGACCTCAAGGCATTTGCCGGACAGTCCGCCGACGATGGTGCCGTTCGGGCCGGGCGTCCAGTTCTCGCTGCCGCTGCCGTTGCAGGCGTAGATGTCGGCCGTGGCGCCGGTGGCCGTCGAACCGCCGGTGACGCTCAGGCACTTGCCGGACAGGCCGCCGACGAAGGTGGTGCTCGGGCTGCTGCCGCCGCTTCCGCCGAGGGTGAGCAGCGCCGCGCTGCCTGCCGCCACGGTGACGGTCAGGGTGCTGCCGTTGACGGCCACCGGGGTGGCGGTGGGAGCCGGCAGGCTGCCGTCGGCCTGGACCGTCCGGCCGCCGAGGGTGATGCCGGTGGTGGCGGCCAGACCGCCCGCGGTGAGGTCGACCCGCTGACCGGTGGTGTAGGAGGCGCCGAGGTTCAACTGCAGGGTCGTGGCGCCGTTGCCGGCCGGGTCCTGCACATCGTCCAGCACCACGGTCATCGTGCCGTCGGCGTGCTTGACGGCGTAGGTGCGCACGGTCGCCCAGGCGGGGTTGTCGACGTTGAGGAAGCTTCCCGTGCCGACCTGGTGCACGGCGGCCAGCCCGTAGTACTCCGGTTGCGCGGCCAGGGTTCCGGCGGCCGCGTCGGCGGCGGTCGGGGCGCACAGCGGCGTGTAATACATGAACAGGGGCTTGGGTGCGTTGCACTGGATCACGGTCCCGTGCATGTAGTCGCCGGCCACGCCCTCGCGGGCCAGGTCCAGTTGCTCGTCGATCTCCCAGAGGGCCGAGGCGAAGACATTGCTGACGCCCTGCTGGCCCTCGCACACCACCGAGTTGCCCTCGTCGATCACAGCCTGGCAGATGAGCGGATGGAGGGTTCCACCGACAGCGCTCGGCCGGGGCGGTCGCGAGAGGCGTCGCGCGGGCGCGGGCGAAGCCGACCGGTCCGTCTACCGTTCGGCCCCGCCCGACAGGCGCCGGCGCACGCCGTCATCACCCGTACCTGCTCAACGCCGCCCCGGCGCCTGCTACTGCTTGGTGCAGTGGCTAGGGCGGACCACGACCTTCACGCGGTAGGGGGCGTCGTCGAGGCCCCCGCGGTCGATGGCGGGGCCGTAGCGCTCGGCGAGGACGAAGAAGAAGTCGCCGTCCGTGTCGGGCTCCATCCGCTCGACGGTGCCCCGAACTTCGAGGTACCGATAGGGCTGCTCCGGGTCGTTGACCGACAACGCGACGGCCGGATTCTTCTCCATGTGCCGGTACTTGGCCCGCTGCGTGGACGTGGTGAAACTGAGGAACTCGCCGTCCCACTGGAACCAGACCGGCGTCACCTGCGGCGCGCCGTCCGCCTTGACCGTGCCCAGGTGGCCGAAGAGAGGGCGCTCCAGAAGGTCGAGATGACTTGCGGGGATCGTGCTCATCGATGGCGCTCCTGCCTTGTGAACGGGCTGAGCAGCCAAATTATCACCATGCCACATACCAAGATCTACTTGGATTCGACCTGCCCGAACGCGTCCGGGCCGGTGGCCAGTCGGTCCTGTGCGGCCTGCCAGGCACTGTCGTCGCGCGGAGCAATGTTCCGGTCAGCAACCGGAACCCCGACCGGCGCGCGTGCTGACGCCGCGCAGACAGACGACTTCCTAGACTGGTCGGAGCCCCCGACGCCGAGCCGAGGACATCAGCCATCCACCGACACATCCGACACCTCAAGCACGCCGCAGTCATCCTGGCCGGGTCGGTCCTGCTGCTCGCCGGCGTGGCCCTGCTGATCCTGCCGGGCCCCGGGCTGCTGCTCGTCCTGGCCGGCCTGATCACCCTGTCCACGGCCTTCCCGCGACTGGAGCGCTACGTCGAACCGGTACGGCGCCGGGCGCTGAAAGCGGCGGAGGACAGCGTCGCCTCACCGCTGCGCATCGCCGGCTCGGTGCTGGCCGGCCTGGCACTGATCGCGGCAGGCGTCCTCTGGGGCACCGTACCGGGGCTCCCGCTGGAAGGCTGGCCGACCGGCTCCGGCCTGATCCTCTCCGGCCTGATCCTGCTCGCCCTACTCACCTACAGCTACCGCCGCACCCACCCGCACCCCGCATCCGGACACGCATCCGCCCCGGACCACGACTGACCGGCCGCGGACCGCCTCAGCCTGCCGCGGGCGCGGGCGTTCGTGCTGCCGTGACCGGCTCCAGGAGCCGGCGTGAGGTGGTGATCGCCTCGGAGACGGGGTCGGACTCGGTCGGCTCGAAACCGGGGCCGCGTTCGATGCGGATCTCCGGGACCCGGACGACCGTGCCGCACTCCTGACAGCGTCCGTCCTGGTCGATCAGGCCCGCGTCCTGGTCGTGGCGGAAGGTGCGCTTCGCTCCGGCCGGGGAGTAGAACTCGTCCCCCCAGTTCATGAAGGCGCGCAGAGCCGGCCACAGCGCGATGCCCTTGGCGGTCAGCCGGTACTCGACGCCGCCCGGGGCATCCCCCTCGCGCGTCAGTACGCCCTCCTGCACCAGCGACTTCAGTCGGCTGGTCAGCACGGCGCGCGGGATGCCCAGCTCGGCGGCGAAGTCGCCGAAGCGGGTCACGCCGAAGAACGCGTCGCGAACGATCATGAGCGTCCACCGCTCGCCGACGACCTCCAGCGTTCTCGCCAGCGAGCAGTTGCGGTCCGCGTACGTGCTGGGGAGTGTCATGGACCCATTCTAGCGCCAGCTAGTTCAGTCATTGAACTGACACATGCTACGGTTTCCAACGAAGAGCAGTTCAGTCAGTGAACTGATGCCAATTCGCCGCGCTCACAGCCGCTGCCCGAGCGGACCACCGAGCCATCGAAGCAGGAGATCAACCATGTCGTCCGTACTGATCACCGGCGCCTCCCGGGGTATCGGCCGAGCCGTCGCCGTCGAACTGGCCGGCCGCGGCCACCGGGTGGTCGCCACCGCCCGCCGCCCCGAGGCGCTGGGCGACCTTCCTGTCGACCAGCGCCTGCGCCTCGACGTCACCGACCAGGAGAGCGTGGACCAGGCCGTCCGGGACGCCGGCAGCATCGACACCGTCGTCAGCAACGCCGGCGACACCGTTCGCGCGCCGCTGGAGAGCGTCCCGCTCGCCGAGGTCGAACGGCTCTTCCAACTCAACACCCTCGGTGCACTGCGAGTCGCGCAGGCAGTGCTTCCGGCCATGCGCGAGCGGGGAAGCGGCCGCCTGGTCTTCGTCTCCAGCGTCCAGGGGCGGCTGGTGCTCCCGCTGATCGGCCCCTACGGCGCCAGCAAGTGGGCGCTGGAGGCCCTCGCCGAAACCCTCGCCATCGAGACCGGCCGCTTCGGCGTCAAGGTGAGCATCGTGCAGCCCGGCGCAGTCTCTTCAGGAGGCGCCGAACGCTCCAAAGTGCTGCTGCAGGACGACGACCCCTACGCTGGGCTCTACCGGGCGCTGCCCGCGCTCCGCGGCGAACCGATCACCCCGCAGCTGGTGGCGGCAGCGGTCGCAGACACGGTCGAGAACCCCGACCCCGCCCTGCGTGTGCCGGTCGGCGCACCCGCCGAGCGCGCGCTCCGGGCCCGCAAGGAGGCCCCGGAGGACAGGCCGTTCCTGGCAGTCGACATCGACTGGTAGCGGTCGCACGGTCCGCCGGTCAGGAGGCGGCGGTCAGGAAGTCAACTGCTCTCGCCAGGTTCGACGGCAGGTCGACCATCGCGTCCAGCACCAGTCGTCGATCGCTCCACGGGGCGAACTCCTTCTGCTGGAGTGCCACGTCCTCCCATGTCGGTTCGGCGAAGCCCTCGATCCCCCGGGACCGGCCCTCCAGCCGTCGGCGATGGACCACCGGGCAGCGGCGGTCCTGGTCCCAGTTGGCCTTGAGCTCCTCCGCGCGGATCACTCGTCGTCGGTCAGGACCCGACCGGCCTGCACCTCCTGGATGGGCAGGAACCGCGCGATCAGGAACTGGTAGGCACCGGCCCCGAGCAGGCCGCCGATCAGCGGCCCCACGATGGGGACCCAGAAGTAGAGGTCCCCGTACTGGTCGCGCCAGGCGTGCCGGTAGCCGGTCAGGAAGCTCGCCAGCCGCGGACCGAAGTCACGGGCCGGGTTGATGGCGTAGCCGGCGTCCGCGCCGAACGCCATGCCGATCGCCACCACCAGCAGTCCGGTGATGAACGCGCCCATGTTGGCCCTGGGCGCCGTGTTCCTGACGTCGGTCAGCGCCATGATGACCAGCAGCAGGATGGCGGTCCCGATGATCTGGTCGCGCAGCGCCCCCCACTGGCTGATCGGCAGCGTGCCGTTGCCGGGCAGGGTCGAGAACACGAACTGGGTCTTGATGGTGTGCCCGGGGTCGGCCTTGGCCAGTACTTCGGTGTAGTTCCAGCGGACCAGCAGCGCCGCGACGAACGCGCCCGCGGTCTGCGCCAGCGCGTAAGGGACTACCTTCGCCCAGGAGAAGCCGCGGAACGCGGCCAGGGCGACGGTGACCGCCGGATTGAGATGGGCTCCGGAGATCCGGGCCGCGACGTAGACGCCCAGCATCACACCCAGACCCCAGGCCCAGGCGATGCTGTCGTGGTTGCCGATGCCGGCGGCGACCACCTGGGCCACCACCCCCACGCCGAACAGGATGAGGATCATCGTTCCGGCGAACTCGGCCAGCAGTTCACCGATCAGTTCCCGCGACGCGCTGGGTTCCAGCGATCGGGCCGACAGGGTGGCCGAGGCCATGGTCGTTGTCCTTTCTCAGCGCACGTTTCGGCGCAGGTTTCGGCGCAGCCTCCGACGCGGTCGCCAACGCAGCTCTCAGCGCAGCGGAAGGATGTCGGGGGCGCCGAGCCTGGCGGCGTCGGCTGTGTGGTCGTCAGGCTGCTGCTGCGCCTCGCGCTCGGCCTCCACCCGCTTGCGGTAGTGCTCGACCTCGTCGCGGACAGTGTCCTGGTCCCAGCCGAGCGGCCCGGCCATCAGGTCGGCCGCCTGCTGCGCGGCCGCCAGGCCCCGGTCCCAGGACTCGATCGAGGCACGGGTGCGCCGGGTCAGGACGTCGTCCAGGTGGCGGGCGCCCTCATGGGTGACCGCGTACACCACCTCCGCCTCCAGGTAGTCGTCCGCGCCGGCCAGCGGGGCGCCCAGCGACGGATCGGTCCGGACCAGGTCCAGCACCTCGCCGACCATCGACCCGTAGCGGTTGAGCAGGTGCTCGATCCGGGCGACGTGCAGCCCCGCGTCCCGGGCCATGCTCTGGCGGCGGTTCCACAGCGCCCGGTAGCCGTCCGCGCCCACCAGCGGCACGTCCTCGGTCACCGAGGTCGCCGGGGTGCCGCCGTCCAGGGTGCGCACCGCCTCGTCGACGGCGTCCTTGGCCATCACCCGGTAGGTGGTGTACTTGCCGCCGGCCACCACGACCAGGCCGGGCACCGGGTGGCCCACCAGGTGCTCGCGCGAGAGCTTGCTGGTCTCGGCGGCGTCCCCGGACAGCAGCGGCCGCAGCCCGGCGTACACCCCCTCCACGTCGTCCCGGGTCAGCGGTGTGGCCAGCACCCCGTTGACGTGCTCCAGCAGGTAGTCGGTGTCGCGCGAGCTGACGGCGGGATGCTGCTTGTCCAGGTCCCAGTCGGTGTCGGTGGTGCCGATCAGCCAGTGCCGGCCCCAGGGGATGACGAACAGCACGCTCTTCTCGGTGCGCAGGATCAGCCCGGACTGGGAGTTGATCCGGTCCCGGGGCACCAGGATGTGCACGCCCTTGGAGGCCCGGACGTGGAACTGGCCGCGGGTGTCGGCCATGGCCTGGGTGTCGTCGGTCCACACCCCGGTCGCATTGATCACCTGCCGGGCGTGGACCTCGAACCTGCGGCCCGACTCCAGGTCGTACGCCAGCACCCCGGTGACCCGTTCGCCCTGCCGCAGAAACCCCTCGACCCTGGTCCGGTTGGCCACCAGCGCGCCGTAGGACGCCGCGGTACGGGTGAGCGTCATGGTGTGCCGGGCGTCGTCGACCTGCGCGTCCCAGTACTGGACCGCTCCCACCAGGGAGTCCGCCTTCAGCGCGGGCACCTCGCGCAGCGCGTGGCGCCGGGTCAGATGCCGGTGGCGCGGAAGGCCGCGGGAGTTGCCCGAGGTCACGCCCAGGGTGTCGTACAGCAGCACGCCGGCGCCCACGTAGGGGCGCTCCCAGACGCGGTGCTTGAGCGGGTAGAGGAACTTCACCGGGTGCACCAGGTGCGGCGCCAGCCGCTGGATCAGCAGGCCGCGTTCCTTCAGCGCCTCCTGCACCAGCCGGAAGTCGAGCATCTCCAGGTAGCGCAGGCCGCCGTGGATCAGCTTGCTGGAGCGGCTGGACGTGCCGCTGGCCCAGTCCCTCGCCTCCAGCAGCCCGACGGTGAGCCCGCGGGTGACGGCGTCGAGCGCGCATCCTGCCCCGACCACACCGCCGCCCACCACCAGGACGTCCAGTTCGCCGGCCGACTCCATGGCGTGCAATGCGTCCTCACGGGCCTGCGGCGATAGGGCGACCGGCCTCATCAGCCATCTCCTTGTCAGACGACGGGAACCACGACGCCTTCATCTGACCAACCGTCGGCCGGGGCCGCACCCACAGCGCCCCCAGCCGCCGCCGGACGGGTGAGCGCGTGAAGCCCGGAGGCACATGGAGAAAATGACCGGCGACCACCCGTTCGGGTGGTCGCCGGTCCTCGGTCGGCTCCTGGTCCAGGTCTCAGGACTGGGGACGACGGCCGTGATTGGCCTTGTGCTTCACACGTGCCTTCTTCTTGCGGCGACGCTTCGACGACATGACCACTCCTCTCACCGGGGCGGACTCCTGCTGCCTCACGTCCAAGCTCGCACACCGGGGCTCGGACGGCGCGCCGCTCAGCCCCGGCGTCAGTCCCAGCGGGGGTCGAGTGCCGCGAAGCGGTTCCCCCGGCCCGGCTCGGCGCAGGCCAGGCCGAGCGCGACCAGGGAGTCCAGATCCCGCCGGACCCGCTGCTCGCCGGCGCCGAGCAGGTCGGCGAGTTCGGCGGCGGTGGCCGGCGAGTGGGCGACCAGGTAGCGGTATGTCTCCTCGGCGCGGTCGTCGAGCCCCACGGATTCGAGCATGCGGTGCGTCCTCCTGGTTTCGGGCACCATGACCTCTGCCCTCACCACTGTTCTACCCGCCCTGGTTCAACGCCCCCTGTGCAACGGGTGAACTTTGGGCCCCGCAGGGGAAAACCCGGGAACCCCGGGAACCCCCTCCTCAGAGGCGCTGCCCCTCGAGAACGCCCTGGCCCGGCAGAACCGGCTGCCCGTCGCCCCCGGAAGACTCGGGCCGGGGCCCGCGCCGCAGCGCGGACGGGCGCGGCGGCGTCCAGTCCTTCAGCCTGAGCGCCTGACGCTCCACCAGGTGCCAGGACAGGAACGCCAGCGCCAGGGTCCCCGCCACCGACAGCGACAGGTAGACGGCCATGCCGTGCTTCGGCACCCCGTACAGGGTGAGCAGCTGCTCCGCCAGGAAGCCGTAGATGTACGCGCCGTAGGAGTAGTCGTGCTTCCGCCCCACCCAGTGCAGCCAGGACGGGAGCCGCACGCCGAGGTAGAACAGCAGGTAGGCGAAGGCCGGGTAGCCGAACACCAGGAACCCGCCGTAGTGCATCGTCACCAGCAGCACTGCGGCGGCGCCGAGCGCCAGCAGGCCGTTGATGTGGATCCGGTGCTGGAACAGCCGCATGGTCGCGCCCAGCATGAAGCAGAACCCCAGGTACACCAGGAAGTGTGTCTCCAACCCGCCCAGGAGCGGGACGGCCACGGCGGCTGAGGGCTCGCGCGCCTCCGAGGCCCGGGCCGGCGCGTCGACGAAGTTGACCAGCATGCTGCTCCACAGCCCGACGGTGATCAGCAGCACCGTCCTGGGAGCACGCTTCAGCACTCCGCCTGCGGCGAGGATCCCCACCACGACGTAGCAGAAGATCTCGTACGAGAGCGACCACAGGGTGCCCTCGAAAGCCGGGTTGTGGACCAGGCCGCGGTGGGTCGCGGCCGACATCACTCCGGAGATGTCGAAACCGGAGCTCATCGCGGTGATCCAGGAGCCCTTCAGATAGGCCAGGGGTCCGGACCGGGACGACCAGAAGCCGGCCGTCGAACCGAACAGTCGGATGTGCACCAAGGGGGCCACCACCAGTGCGGTGACCAGGAGGGAGGCCCACAGGCCGGGCAGGATCCGCAGGGCCCGGTGCCAGGCGAAGCGCGCGCTGGACAGCCGGGTGCCACTGGAGGTGATCATGAAGCCCGAGAGCACGAAGAACCCGGCCACGGCCAGGGTGCTGCAGTCGACCGGGGAGACGCTCAGAGCCCAGAGCGGCTTCCAGCCCCGATCGCTTCCGTAGCCGAGCACATAGGCGTGGGCGTAGACCACGGACAGCGCCAGGAGCAGACGCAGCAGGCCGAAACTGTTGGCACGTCCGACGAGCAGCCGGTCCAGAGTCCCTCGGGAGCGTATCCAGGACATGATCGGTTGGAGATCCCCTCGCTGACGGCGCCGCAGCGACCCCGCGACGAGGAGCACACGTCCCTGTTCAGGGAATGAGCCCGGGCTGTGGGACAGCATATAGTCCGGCAGCGGCCACCCGACTGCCCCGTCGCACCCGCTGCGCCACAGTCCCTCGGGCGGGAGTCGATACCGGTTCGCGGGGCCCCAAACCTGCTGGGGGCGGGGAATTTCACTCCTTGCACATGAAAGCGCGTAAATCCCACTAGTATGCACATGCCAATGGGGGGCAACCGATCTGCTGCTGCGTCAGCACGCTCGACGCAGACGATGCCGCGGGCCCCCGGAACCATCGAAAGGGCAAGGCATGATCGGAATACCACGGCGGGGAGCAGCGCAGCTCACCGCCGCGCTGCTGGCGACGGGTGCGTTCGCGGCGGGTGGGCTGGCGACGGCGACCACCGCGACGGCGGCCGACCCGAACGGCAGTGCGGTTGCCACGCTGGGCAACGTGCTGCACGGCCAGAGCGTGGACATCCCCCGCGAGGGGCAGGGTGTCGCGGGAACGGTGGCGCTCAAGGAGGACGGGCAGAAGCTGGAGGTCTACTGCATCGACCTCTACCACGGCACCCGTGCCGGGGTGAAGTACCAGGAGACCGGCTGGGACCAGTCCGTGCTCTCCGCCAACCCGGACCGCGGCAAGATCCAGTGGATCCTGGAGCACAGCTACCCGGTGCTCAATGCGTCGGCCCTGGCGCAGGAGGCCGGCGTCGGCAGCCTGACCGCGGACGAGGCGGCGGCCGCGACCCAGATCGCGATCTGGCACTTCTCCGACAAGACGGACGCGACCAGCAAGGACCAGACCACCACGGCGGTCGCCGGCTGGCTGGAGCAGAACGCCACCGACGCCTCCGAGCCGGCTCCCTCGCTGGCCCTCTCGCCGGCCTCGGTCGCGGGCAGGAGCGGCGACAAGCTCGGACCGATCACGGTGACCACCAACGCCAAGTCGGTCGACCTCAAGTTCACCGCGCCCAGCGGCGTCGCGCTCGTCGACGGCAGCGGTCAGGCGGTGACCAGCGCGGGCAACAACGACAAGCTGTACGTGAAGGTGCCCGCGGGCACTGACGCGGGCACCGCCCAGCTCAGCGCCTCGGCGACGGCCAGCCTTCCGGTCGGCCGGGCGTTCAAGGCGCTGACGGGCAACAGCCAGACGATGATCCTCGCGGGCACCGCCCCGGTGCGGGTCGACGCCGCGGCCTCGGCGCAGTGGGCGCCCAAGGGCGCGGTCCCGGCGGCGAACGCCACCGAGGACTGCAAGCAGGGCGGTGTCGACGTCACCGTGACCAACGGCGGCGACCAGCCGTGGACCGCGCAGGTCAACGGCAAGTCGGTCAGCGTCGCGCCGGGCGCGGGCGAGACCGTGCTCGTCCCGGTCAAGGAGGGTGACACCTACAGCATCACCGTCACCGGGCCGAACGGGTTCAGCAAGACCTTCACCGGCGCGCTGAAGTGCCGGCCGACCGGCGGCGGAACGCCGAGCGGCAGTGCGAGCCCGTCGGCCTCAGCCTCGGCGTCCACCCCCGCCTCGGCTCCGGCGGTCCCGTCGCCGTCCGCCAGCGGTGGTCTGGCCGAGACCGGTGCGAGCAGCAACACCCCGGTCATCGCCGGTGTCGGTGCGGCGCTCGTGGTCCTCGGCGGCGGTGCGGTGTTCTTCGTGCGCAGGCGGCGCGGCGGCGTCCACGCCGGCTGAAGTCCTGGTGAACCTCCCGGACACTGAGTCCGGACGCTGAAGTCCGAGCGTTCGAGTCCCGAGCGTTCGAGTCCCGAAGGGGGGCGTGCACGGCCGAGTCGGCCGTGCACGCCCCCCTTCATTGGTCCAGACCCATTGACATCCCTTCGTTTCTTCTGAGTTCATGTCAAGTGGCCCCGGCCGGAGCGCATCCGGCTCCGAAGCCACGGCGAGATGCATGCCTCTGCCCACCGAGAGAGCGCTCTCCCACCCGGGAGCGGGGGCGGAAGATCCTTGGAGGTCCCGTGCGCACGACCCGAACAGGGGCGAGAAGGCCCACGTCCTACCTGGTCACCCTGGCCCTGGTGGCCGCCGGCGCAGGCGCCCTGGGCGCGGGGGCTCCCGCAGCCGCCGGCGCCCCCGCGACGGTCCGCGCGGCCGCCACCGCCGCCTGCCCCTGGGTGCAGTCCACCGCCCCGATCCCGCAGCGGGTGAGCCAGCTGCTGGCGCAGATGTCCACCGCCCAGAAGGTCTCCCTGGCCACTGGGGCCGGCGGCTCCAGCTACGTCGGCTTCACCCCGGCCATCGGCTCGCTGTGCATACCGTCGATGAACCTGGAGGACGGACCGGCCGGCGTCGCGGACGGGATGACCGGCGTCACCCAACTCCCCGCCCCGGTCGACGCCGCCGCCACCTGGGACACCGCGGCCGAGCAGACCTACGGCCGGATCGTCGGCTCCGAGGAGGCCGCCAAGGGGACCACCGTCGACCTGGGGCCGACCATCAACATCGACCGCGACCCGCGCTGGGGCCGGGCCTTCGAGTCGGTCGGTGAGGACCCCTACCTCAACGGCCGACTCGGCGCCGCCGACATCCGCGGTGTGCAGTCCACCGGGGTGATGGCCCAGGTGAAACACCTGGCCGTGTACAACCAGGAGACCAACCGCAACACCCCGTCCGACAACGCCGTCATCAGCGACCGCGCGATGCAGGAGATCTACCTGCCCGCCTTCCGGGACGCGGTGCAGCAGGGCGCGGCCTCCTCGGTGATGTGCTCGTACAGCACCGTCAACGGCACCTACGCCTGCCAGAACCCGTACCTGCTGAACACGACGCTGCGTCAGCAGTTCGGCTTCCAGGGCTTCGTCACCTCGGACTGGGGCGCCACCCACTCCACCGCGGCCTCCGCCGACGCCGGCCTGGACCAGGACATGCCCGGCAACGACGGCTACTACGGCAGCAGCCTGCAGAACGCCGTCAGCTCCGGCTCCGTCAGCCAGGCCACGCTGGACACCATGACGTCCCGGGTGCTGTCCCAGATGTTCGGGTTCGGACTCTTCGACAAGGCGCCGACCGGCTCCCCCTCGCAGACCGCCACCAGCGCCGCGGACCAGAGCGCCGGCACGCAGATCGCCCAGGAGGGCACGGTGCTGCTGAAGAACAGCGGCAGTGTGCTCCCGTTCGGCTCCTCCACCTCGTCCATCGCGGTGATCGGCGCCGACGCCTCCACCTCGCCGCAGACCGCCGGGGGCGGCAGCGCGGCCGTCAACTCCAGCGGCACGGTCACCCCGCTCCAGGGGATCACCGCCCGGGCCGCCAGCAGCGGCGCGACCGTGCGCTACGACAGCGGCTCGTCCACCGGCTCGGCCGCCTCACTGGCCGCGTCCTCCAGCGTGGCGGTCGTCTTCGTCAGCGACTTCGAGTCCGAGGGCAGCGACCTGGGCGGCATCGACCTGCCGAGCTCGGAGAACTCGCTGATCTCGGCCGTCGCCGCGGCCAACCCCGACACGGTCGTGGTGCTCAACACCGGTTCGGCGGTGACCATGCCCTGGCTCGCCTCGGTCAAGGGCGTGCTGGAGGCCTGGTACCCGGGCCAGGGGGCCGGCACCGCCATCGCCTCGCTGCTGTTCGGCGACACCGACCCCTCCGGCCACCTGCCGGTGACCTTCCCGACCTCGCTCAGCCAGGTCCCGGCGAACACCACCGCGCAGTGGCCGGGCACCAACGGCACGGTGCAGTACTCCGAGGGCGTGGACGTCGGCTACCGGTACTACGACGCCAACCACCTGACGCCGCTGTTCCCCTTCGGCTACGGCCTGTCCTACACCAGCTTCGCCTTCAGCAACCTGAGCGTCGGCACCCTGCCGAAGGGCGGGGCGGCCACCGTCACCGCGACCGTCACCAACACCGGCTCGCGGGCCGGCGCCGACATCGCCCAGCTCTACGTCACCCAGCCGGCCTCGGCCGGCGAACCGCCCAAGCAGCTGCAGGGCTTCGCCCGGGTCTCGCTGCAGCCGGGAGCCGGCCAGACCGTCAGCTTCCCGCTGGCGCAGGCCGATCTGCAGCACTACGACACCGCCTCCGACACATTGGCCGTCAGCACCGGCAGCTACGGCATCTCGGTCGGCGACTCCGACGCCGACCTGCCGCTGACCGGGACCCTGCAGGTCGCCGCGGCCCAGCTCGGCCAGCCGCTGACCGTCACCGCGCCCGGGGCGCAGGAGGACGCGACCGGCGCCCCGGTCTCGGTGCAGGTGGCTGCGAGCGACAGCACCAGCGGCCAGAGCCCGAGCTTCACCGCGACCGGGCTGCCGGCCGGCACCTCGATCTCCGCCTCGGGGCTGATCAGCGGATCCCCGACCGCGGCAGGCACCAGCACGGTCACCGTCACCGCCGAGGACGCGGCCGGAGCGCTGGCCACGACCACCTTCCTGTGGACCGTGTACCCGGCCGGATCGGCCGTCGCCGGACCGCTGGTGGGCTACGCCGGGCTGTGCCTGGACGTGGCCGGGGCCAACACCGCCGACCGGACCAAGGTGGACGTCTACACCTGCAACGGCACCGCGGCCCAGCTGTGGTCGGCGGGGTCCGGTCAGACCCTGCAGGCGCTGGGCAAGTGCCTGGACGTGAACGGCGCCGGCACCGCCGACGGCACCCTGGTGCAGCTCTACACCTGCAACGGCACCGGCGCCCAGGTCTGGCAGCGGCAGTCGAACGGCGCTCTGCTCAACCCCGCCTCGGGCAAGTGCCTGGACGACACCGGATTCTCGACGACGCCCGGCACCCAGGTGCAGATCTGGTCCTGCACCGGCGCCGCCAACCAGTCCTGGACGCCGAGCTGACCGTACGTCGGGCGGCGGGCTCCCGGAGCCGGTCCCGGCCCGCCGAAGGCCTCGCCCACCGCCGCGCGGACGGCGGCGGCGGGCGAGGCCCTGCGGGGTTCGGGCGCGTCAGTTCTTGATGGTGTAGCTGTCGCCGTAGGTCTTCCAGGTCAGCGGGGGGTTGAGATCGAGGTTGCCGGCCTTGAGGAAGACGCGCTGCTCGGTGTCGACCCGGCTGGTGTCGTCGTGGGCGGCCTCGGTGAGCATGGCGGCCTTGCGGGCGTCCAGGAAGGCGTTGAGGTAGGTGGTCTCGTTGCCGCCCTGGGCGGGGGTCCTGGCCTTCTTCATGGCGGTCTTGCGGATGCCGCCGAAGCTGGTCGGGTCGTCGCCGGGGCCGTGCATGACGATGGCGTCGTAGTAGATGAACTGGCCCAGCGCGCGCAGCCCGTCGGCCTCGGCCTGCTGGACCGCCGGGTTGAAGTAGACCCGGTCGCGCTCATTGTTCTGCGCGGTCTGGAACACGGTGTCCTTGGCCGCCGTCCTCCAGTCGTTGACGAAGGCCGTCCCCAGGCCGCTGTGCGAAGCGGTGCCGTTGTCCTTCCTCAGCGCGGGCAGGTACTTGGCCAGGATGTTTCCGGGCTTCGTGTCGGTGTAGGCCTGCACCAGTTCCAGCATGTCGCCGGTGCCCGAGCAGAAGCCGATGATCCCGGCGGTGTACCCGCGCCCGTCGCCGATGTCCTCGATGTACTTGTACTGCGCCTTCCAGTCCAGCGAGGAGTTCTCGGCGCTGGAGACGAGCTCCATCGCTATCTCCTTCTTGTGCGCGTCGGTGAGGTTGACGCCGCTGGAGGCGTTGGCGTGCGGGGTGGACGCCGCCATCGCCTGGACGCCGGTGAAGGCCAGGCCGCCCGCGACCAGGGTCGAGGCTGCGGCGAGGACCGCGGTGCGCTTGGGCTTGCGGTGGCGGGTGCCGGTCGCACGAGTGGTCATCATGACTCCTGTGAGGGTTGTCCGCCGGGGCGGCGGGGCGGCACGGAGCGACTGCGCGTCAGAACAGCAGCACCCCAAACGAGTTAGGAAGTATTACTAACTCGGGTGGAAGTGATTCTGCTGGCCTGAAGCGTCCCCGTCAATGAGTCCGACTCTGGGGAGATTCGTGCCGTCATGTCCCGGGGGCGGATCCGCAGCCGGACCTGGGACTCCGTCAGCAGCCCTGCCACCAGGCGGACTCCCTCGGCGGTGGGCCGGCGGCGCCTGCCGCGTACAGGGCCCGCGCAGGGTTACCGGGGCCGGGCACCCTAACCGGCTTTGTGGCGCCCCTAAGACGCCCTTAAGCTGCCGCTCGGGTCCGATGCCGCCCGGTCAGGGGGCGGAGCACCCGTTCCAGACAGCCGCCAGGGCGGTCGGCACCTGGGCGGCGCAGTGGCCGTTCGAGGGGGAGCCGTCGCTGGCCAGATCGGTCCAGCTGCCCGACTCGAGGACGAGGTACTTGCGCACGCTGCCCTCGTCCTGCATCGCGACCTGCTCGTCCAGGGTGGCGCCGGCGGTCGGGCGGAACCTGGCGGCTGCGTAGGTGACGCCGGCGCACTCGCCGTAGAGGAACGAACCCGGCTGGGGTTCGATGTGCTTGAGCGGCGGATTCTGGCGCGCGTACGCCTGGGTGACCGCGTCCTTGACGCCCGCGGAGGCGACCAGGTCCCGGCAGCCGGGATCCGCCGACTCGGAAGTGGCCTGCGTCGACGGCGACGCGGACGGGGCTGACGTGGGCTGAGTCGACGTCGACCGGGCCGGAGCCGACTGCGCCGGCGTGCTTCCCGCCGTCCCGGAGACGGCGATCGGGTTCGACGGGATGCCGCCGCCCGGGTGGTCCTTGGTGTTGCAGCCGCTGAGCAGCGCGGCGGCGCACAGGACGGCGGCGACGGCAGCCGGGCGAGCAGCGAGTTCACAATGACGACGCTTCATATGTCTTCTCGTTCAGGAGGGTTCGATCCGTGGGGGCGACGACCCGGCGGCGCCCGAACACGGCGCCGACGCTGGGCCCAGGTGTTACACCGCTGAGGGGCCGCCCCGGTTGCATGTCGCGGGCAGGTTTTCCGCCGCGGCCGGCGTCGACGCGCGGGAGCAGCGCACGGATCTGATCTACCCTCCCCGCGCCGTGCAGACCGAGCTGTTCCCGCGCAGGTGAGCGGCGGGACGGCTCGTTGGTCCAGTGACCGCGTTCCCACCGCGGCACGGGTTGTAGGGTGACGGGCATGGCTGACGCTGCGCCTCGTCCCGAGCCGTTCAGTCCGCGGACCGACCCCGCGGCACTGGAGGATCTCCGCACCCGGCTGCGCGCGACGCGCTGGCCGGACGCGCCCGAGGACGCCGGGTGGTCGCTCGGGACCGACCTCGACTACCTCCGCGAGCTCGTCGCCTACTGGGCCGACGGGTTCGACTGGCCGGCGCAGGAGGCGGCGCTCGCCGAGCTGCCCCGCTTCCGGGTCCCGATCGGCGGCCTGGGGATCCACTTCGTGCATGCCCGCGCGGTCGAACCGGCCGCCCCCGTCCTGCCGCTGGTGCTCAGCCACGGCTGGCCGGACTCGTTCTGGCGCTACACCAAGGTCATCCCGCTGCTCACCGATCCCGGCGCGCACGGCGCCGACCCCGCGGACGCCTTCGACGTAGTGGTTCCCGACCTGCCGGGCTACGGGTACTCCGAACGTCCGACCGGCCCGCCCCTGGACTCCGTCGCCGTCGCCGGCCTGTGGGCCGAACTCATGGGCGTCCTCGGCTACCCCCGGTTCGGCGCGGCCGGCGGCGACATCGGCAGCCACGTCAGCCGCTACCTGGCGCTGGACCACCCCCACCGGGTGGTCGCGGTCCACCGCACCGACGGCGGCCTTCCCGTCCCCACCGGTGACCCCGCGGACCTCGAACCCGAGGAGCGCGCCTGGTTCGAAACCGCCGTGGCCTGGGGCGAGGCCGAGGGCGCGTATGCCGCCGTGCACCGCAGCAAGCCGCAGACCGCCGCGTTCGGGCTCACCGACTCGCCCGCCGGGCTCGCCGCCTGGATCGTGGAGAAGCTCCGGGCCTGGAGCGACTGCGGCGGTGACATCGAGCAGAGCTTCACCAAGGACGAGATCCTCACCAATGTCACGCTGTACTGGCTCACCGGGACCATCGGCTCCTCGATGCGGATGTACAGCGCGAACGCCGCGATTCCGCTCGATCAGCGCGCCCGCCGGGTGGAGGTGCCGTCCGGGTTCTCGATCTTCCAGGGCGATGTCGTGCGGCCGCCGCGGGCCTGGCTGGAGCGCACAACCAACGCCGTACGCGTGACCGAGCCCGAGCGCGGCGGCCACTTCGCGCCCTTCGAGGAGCCCGAGCTCTACGCCGAGGAGCTGCGCGCCTTCTTCCGCCCCTACCGGGCGGCGGCGGGCCGCCGGCCCTGACGGGAGGGCCAGGTCTCGGCCATGTCCTTTTTCTCGCCGACCTGCGGTCCCGGACCGGACCGGGCGTGCGGGAGGCCTCCCGCTCAGCCACACTGATGCCATGGTCGAACTCTCCCTGGTGGCCGAGGCCCAGCTCGCTCAGGCGCGCCAGTCCCCGCACGGCCGCTCCGCACGGCTCCTGCTGCACCAGAACCTGCTGCGCCAGACGCTGATCGCGCTGACCCGGGGCTCCGTCCTCGGCGAGCACGAATCGCCGCATGCCGCGAGTCTGCAGGTGCTCTCCGGCCAGGTGCGGATCAGCACCGGGAGCGGTGAAGTGGTGGGTCTCGGACCCGGGGAACTCGCCGAGGTGCCGCAGGAGCGCCACGACCTGCTGGCCCTCAGCGACGCCATCGTGCTGCTGACCACCGTCACCGGGGTCTGACGCGGCCGACGACGGGCCCCCTGGGACCTTACTGGTTACCCTCGTCGCTATGACCGACGAATCACTGCGCTCCGTCCGCATCGAGCGGACCGCCACCGGCCACTTCACGGCGACCAATGCCCGCGGCGGCACGATCAGCTTCGGTACGAGCTCCGACCCCGACGGCGGGGCCGGGTTCACTCCGGTGGAGCTGCTGCTCGCGGCCATCGGGGGCTGCACCGCGGCCGATGTGGACGTCGCCACCGGCAGGCACGTGGAGCCGAGCAGATTCGACGTCACCGTCACCGGTAACAAGGTCAGCGATGAGCTCGGCAACCGCATGACCGACCTGGCGGTCACCTTCACCGTCGCCTTCCCGGACGGGGAGCCCGGCGACCGGGCCCGGACGATCCTCCCGCGCGCGGTCAGGACCTCCCACGACCGGCTCTGCACCGTCAGCCGAACGGTCGAGGCGGGCACGCCCGTGCGGGTGACCGTCGCGGACGTCTGACGCCGAGCGGTCCCCGGGCCCGGAGGGTGGATCCGGTGCCCGGGGACCGCGCCCGGGTCAGCTCGCGGTGCAGCTGAGCGTGGGTGTGCCGTTGCTGCCGTTCCAGGTGCCCTGGAGGCCGAAGGTGGTGTTGCCCCCGGCCGGGATCGCGCCGTTGTAGCTGAGGTTGGTCGCGGTGACCGCGCTGCCGGTCTGGGTCAGTGCGGCGTTCCAGTAGCTGGTCTCCTGCTGGCCGTTGGGCCAGGTCCAGGTGACGGTCCAGCCGTGGGTGGCCGCGCTGCCCTTGTTGGTGACGGTGACGGTGTCGGTGAATCCGGGCGTCCACTGGTTGGTGACCGCGAGCACCGCCGAGCAGCCGCCGCCTCCGCCGGACGCCGCCTGGGTGGTCGCGGTCGCGCTGCCCGACGCGGGCGAGAGGTTCCCGGCCGCGTCGAATGCCTTCACGGTGTACGTGTAGGCGGTGGCGGCGCTGAGGCCGGTGTCCGTGTAGGAGGTGCCGGCGGTCGTGCCGACCAGGGTTCCGCCCCGGTACACGTCGTAACCGGTGACGCCGACGTTGTCGGTCGCCGCGCCCCAGGTGAGCGAGGCGGAGTCGCTGGTGGTGGCGCTGACCGCGAGGCCGGCCGGCGCGCTCGGGGGCGTGGTGTCGGTGCCTCCGCCGCTGCCCGTCGTCGAGGCGGCGAAGGAGAAGCTGTTGGTGCCGAGCCCCTGGCCGCCCTGCCAGATCTCGAAGCCGGCCTCGGCGTCGATCAGGTAGTGCGCCGGGTTCACCGAACCGCGCGACACCGCGTCGCTGATCAGCGACTTGACGTCGAGGTCCGTGACGGAGGTGCCGCCGCCCTGCAGCACATAGGAGATGATCTTCCAGGAGGTCTGCTGGCCGGTCCACACGTTCCAGTTGTGGCCGGCGGCGGTGGAGGTCCCGGTCTGCGACCCGAAGGGCTGGACGCCGCCGCGGCTGTTGAGCCAGATCATGATCTCGGTGCCGTCGGGCTGGCCGGTCGTGGTGGGGGTGGAGTTGATCCACAGGTCGTAGGCCACGTCATAGGCGCCGCTGGCCGGCTGGACGGTGCTCCAGGAGGAGGTGGCGCTGCCGAGTTGGCTGATCTGGATCGGCAGGCCGCTGCCGGTGGTGCAGGCGCCCCAGTGGCAGCCCTTGTAGAGCGAGGGGTAGGTGGCGGGGGCCCCGCCGGAGAGGTTGAAGTTCGCCGTGGACACCGACCAGGCGGTGCCCCCGGTCGAGGTGACGCACTGTGCGGCGGTGGAGTTCCACTCGTTCGACTGCAGGGTGTACTCGCCGTTGGCGACCGGCAGGGTGCCGGTCGGGGTGCAGATCGAGGTGCCGCCGGCCGCGTGCGCCGCCGGGGCTGCGGCGACGGGCGCGATCAGCCCGGCGAGGGCGAGGACCAGGAGGGACGCTCTGAGGCGTCGGACCAGGGGAATCAATGGACGGAGCTGCACGAAGGTGTCCTTCCCGGGTGGGGGGTGAGGGCTGTCCGCAGGGGTGGTGCTCCGGGCGCACGGGTGCGGGTACTACTGCGTGCGCCCGGAGGTCGGGGGCGGCTTCCGGTACCGGTGCCGCAGCCGCAGCCGGTCAGCTGCAGGGGACGCCGTTGAGGGCGAACCCGGACGGCGCGGCGTCGCTGCTGGTCCAGGTGCCCTGGAAGCCGAAGCTGACGTCGGCCGCGGGGGCGATCGCCGAGTTGTAGGCGAGGTTGGCGGCGGTGACCTTGGCCCCGCTCTGGGTGATGGCGGCGCTGTAGAAGTTGGTGATCTTCTGGTCGCCGCCGAAGGTGAAGGCCAGGCTCCAGCCGTTGACGGAGGTGGCGCCGGTGTTCTTGATGTCCACCACACCGTTGAAGCCCCCGGCCCACTCGCTCGACAGCGTGTAGGTGGCCTTGCAACTGCCGCTGCCCGCACCGGAGCTGGGGCTTGCGCTGGCACTGGCGCTCGCACTGGCACTGGCACTGCTGCTCGGGCCGCCCGTGCTGCCGCTGCCGGTGAGCGGGAACTCGATCGTGTCGAGTGCCGACTGCTTGGCCGCCGAGACCGGCGTCGGGTCGTAGCCGTTGTCGAGCAGCGCGTACGGGTCCTCGCCGTTGAGCGCCCAGTAGGTCCAGCTCAGGCTGTTGGCCTTGATGTAGCCGACGAGGCTGCTGAACCACTGCCCCTGGGAGCCCGCCGTGCTGTCGGCCGCGTCCGTGGCTGCGTTGGGGGTGCCGAACTCGCCCACCCAGACCGGGGCGATGCCCTGTTCCGCCAGGTAGCCCCAGTGCTTGTCCCACACCACCGCCAGACTGGCCGGGGTGGTGCCGGAGTTGAACCAGGTCTGCGCGTACTCGTGCGGCCCGTAGTCGTGCGCGGAGTAGACGACGTGTCCGGCCGAGGTCAGGGTGACCGGGTAGGCGGCGGCGCCGTCCAGGTTGCCGCCCCACCAGTCGGTCGAGTAGCCGCCGCTGACGGTGGCGTCCGGGTAGTTGCTGATCCCCTCGACGAACACCAGCGCGCCGGGGTCGTCCGCGATGACCCGGTCGCCGGCGGCCTGCGCCGCCAGCCGCCAGTCCGTGGCGGGGTCGCCGCTGCCCCAGGTGGCGCCTGCCGCGTAGGCCGTGTAGGCGGGGGTGTGCGGCTCGTTGCGCAGGTCGAACCCGATCACCGTGGGGTTGCCCGCGTAGCGCTTGGCCATGGTGTCCCAGTCGGCCAGCCAGGCCGAGGCCGGGTAGGCGCTGGTGTACCAGAGGCCGTTCTGCTCGGCGCTGTTGCCCGCCTCGGACCGGTGGTCGTCCAGGATGATCCGCAGGCCGTCCTGGCCCGCGTACGCCACGATCTTGTCCAGGATCTGCAGCGAGGTCAGCCCTTTGAGATCGGTGTTGATCGGACCGCCGTTGCCGTAGTAGCCGAGGTTGGACGGCACCGGGTCGGTCTCCACCATCTGGTTGGAGAAGGGGATCCGGATGGTGTTGTAGCCGAGGTTCCTCATGTCGTCGATGACGGCCTTGTAGTCGGCGCTCCAGAGGCCGTGGGCCACCGCGTCGGGGGTCTCGAAGCCGTACCAGTTGATACCGGCGATGCGCACGGTGTTGCCCGCGCTGTCGAGGATGCGGCTGCCGGAGGTGTGCCAGTAGCCGGATCCGACCGCTCCGGCGGCGCCGGCGGCGGGCGGAAGTGCGACGGCGGCCCCCAGCGCCGCACCGATCGCGGCCAGGGCCAGCCCGATCCGCATGCATGCGCGGCCTGCCGTGGGTGGGAGCGCTCCCAATCTCATGGTGCGTCAGACCTTTCCTGGGTGGATGAAAGGTGGCGACCGGGTCCGGGCGGGGAGTGGCCGGGCTCTCGGTTCAAGTCCCGCAGGCTCGCCGCATGTTTGACGCCGTGTCATATCAAGACAGGAGTGTGAATGGGCGTCAAGGGGTCTGGCATTGTTCATTTGTCGAACGCGTGACAGTGATCCGCCGGAGCGGGCCGGACACGCGGATCCGTCAGCGCCGGGGCTCCTCGGCGCTCTGCCCGGTCCGTTCGTCGGCCGTGGCGTGGCCGGGTGCGGCCATGTCGAGCAGGAGCATCGCGTCGTGGTCGGGCGTGCCGGGCTCGGCGACGTAGATGCCCATCCGCTGGCCGGGGGTGCTCTCCAGGTTCATGCCTTGGAAGCCGAGGGTGAGAGTGCCGACCCGGGGATGGTGGAAGGTCTTGCCGGCGCTCTTGCGTCCGGTGACGTCGTAGCGGTCCCAGAGGCTGGCGAAATCCAGGCTCTTGACCAGGAGTTCGCCGACCAGGCCGGTCAGGTCAGGGGCGTCCGGGTTGGTGCCGGCCAGGGCGCGCAGGCGGCTCACGCAGCCGCGGACCTGGCTCTCCCAGTCGCTGCCGAAGATGTCGCGTGCGGCCGGGTGCAGGAACAGGTACCGGCCCAGGTTGCGCTGCTTGGCGGGCCAGTCGTCGATGCCCGCGTACAGGGCCAGGCCGCCCGGGTTGGTGGCCAGCAGGTCCATGCTTCGGCTGACGATGTAGGCCGGGTTGGGCCGCAGGCTCTCCAGGACCAGCTTCAGGTGCGGGCGCACGGTGCGGCTGGGAACCGGCGCGGGCTCCGAGACGAAGCGGGCCGCGCGGATGGCCAGTTCCCGCAGGTGCTGGTGCTCCTGGTCGTCCAGGTCCAGGGCCCGGGCCAGCGCGTCCACCACACCGGGGCCGGGCCGGGTCTCCTTGCCGCGCTCCAACCGGATGTAGTAGTCGATGCTCACCCCGGCCACCGTCGCCAGTTCCTCGCGCCGCAGACCCGGAGTACGGCGCACCCCGGGGCCGCGCTTGAGCCCGGCCGCCTCCGGGCTGGTCTGCGTGCGGCGCGCCCGCAGGAAACGCCCCAGCTCACCCTCGCTGCCGTGCTGCTCAGCTGCCATGGCCCCAGTCTCACACCCGCGCAACCGGGAGGCCGACCCGCCAGAGGGGCCCTGTCACACCCCGGCACGGCCCGGCCTGCCGGAACGGCGCGCGCGGGTACAGAGTGGACCACGGCGAAGTACCCCGGTTGCGCCCCCGCAGGCCGACCGCCGCAATGACCACAGCGCTAGGAGAGTCCCCGATGAAGTACATCAAGCTGCGCGACCTGGAGGTCTCCCGGATCGGGCTGGGGGCGATGGGGATGTCCACGGCCTACACCGGCTCGGGGACCGACGACGCGGAGTCGATCCGCACCGTGCACCGGGCCCTGGAGCTGGGCGTCACCCTGATCGACACCGCCGAGATCTACGGCCCCTACACCAACGAGGAACTCCTCGGCCGGGCTCTCAAGGGCCGCCGCGACCAGGTCGTGCTGGCCACGAAGTTCGGCATGGTCTCCCACGCCGGCGACGGCCCGGGGAACCTGGACAGCAGCCCGGCCAACATCCGCACCGCCGTCGAGGGCTCCCTCAAGCGGCTCGGCACCGACCACATCGACCTGTACTACCAGCACCGGGTCGACCCGAAGACGCCGATCGAGGAGACCGTGGGTGCGCTGGCCGAGCTGGTCGCCCAGGGCAAGGTCCGTGCGATCGGCCTGTCCGAGGCCGGCCCGGACACCATCCGCCGGGCGCACGCCGTCCACCCCGTCACCGCCGTCCAGTCCGAGTACTCCCTGTGGACCCGCGGGCTGGAGCAGCGGGTGCTGCCGGTACTGCGTGAGCTGAACATCGGCCTGGTGCCGTTCTCGCCGCTCGGACGCGGGCTGCTGACCGGCCGGATCCGCTCCACCGACGAGCTGGCGGCCGACGACTTCCGGCGCAGCAACCCGCGCTTCGCCGGGGAGAACTTCGACCACAACCTGGCGCTGGCCGACCAGGTCCAGGCCCTGGCCGCCGAGATCGGCGCCACCCCGGCCCAGGTCGCCCTGGCCTGGGTGCTCGCCCAGGGCGACGACCTGGCTCCCATCCCCGGCACCAAGCGCGTGCAACGCGTCGAGGAGAACACCGCCGCCGACGCCCTGCGGCTGACCGACGATCAGATCGCCCGGCTCAGCAGCCTGCCGCAGGCCGCCGGGGACACCCACAACGAGGCCCAGATGCGGATGATGGAGCGCTGACCCGCTCAGTTCCGGCCGGGGTGGTCCGGCGAGCGGCCGGTGGCAGGACACCGCCGGGTCGATCGGCACGGGGGGCGCCGGCGCACCCTGACTGGCCGGTTGATCGGTGCAGGCCCTACCGTCTTGCCAATGACGACCTTCTCCTCCCCCGCCCACGGCGCCGGCAGCGCCGCCCACGAGTTCCCCGGCCGCAACGGACCCACCGCGACGACCGAGGCCGACCCCCACCGGGTCGGGCCGGTCCGCACCGAGTTCGCGCCCGACCACGACGGCGACCCCGACCCCGGCGAGATCGTCTGGACCTGGGTGCCCTACGAGGAGAACGACGGGCGCGGCAAGGACCGTCCGGTGCTCGTGGTGGCGCGCGAGGAGCAGGGCACGCTGCTCGCCGTGCAGCTCTCCAGCAAGCGCCACGACCGGGACGCCGACTGGGTGGCCCTCGGCCAGGGACCCTGGGACCGCGAGGGACGCGACTCCTGGATCGCCGTCGACCGGGTGATCCGACTGCACGAGCAGGGCATGCGGCGCGAGGCCTGCGCCCTGGACCGGGGCCGGTTCAATCTGGTCGTCAACCGGCTCAGGGAGCGCTACGGCTGGAGCTGACCGGCCGCGGCGGTGCTCAGCCGCGGCGGCACGTGTGAATCCCGGGACGGCGTCGGACGCCGTCCCGGGATTTCGTTGCGCGGTGTCATGCGGGGTCGTAGGAGGGTTCCAGTCCGTGTCGGCTTTCCGGTAGGGCGGCGGGTTCGCCGCGGGTGTTGGAGGCGCGCAGCCCGATGGCTCCGGCTGCCAGCAGGCAGAGGGCGCTGACGAGCAGGGCCCGCTGGAATCCGGCGGTGAGTGCCTCCGAGGGCGGGGTGTGCGCGGCCAGCAGACGGCTGGTGCGGCTGGTCGCGATCCCGCTGAACACCGCCAGGCCGAGCGCTGACCCGAGCTGGAACGAAGTGGTGATCAGAGCCGCGGCCAGTCCGGCCTGTTCCTCGGGCACGCCCGCGTTCGCGGCCGTCTGCACACCGGCGTACAGCAGTCCGAGCCCGGCCCCCATGAGTACCAGCGGGGCGAGCAGGTCGCCGAGATAGGTGCCGTCCACCGGGATGCGGGAGAGCCAGAAGATGCCGCCGGCGGCGATCAGCGCACCGGAGACGATGACCGGACGGGTACCGGTCCGGACGAACATCTTCGTCGCCACGGTCGAGCCGAACCCGATGCCTACGGTCACCGGCAGGTACGAGAGCCCGGTCCGCAACTGGGAGTAGCCCAGCACGTCCTGCATGTACAGAGTGACGAAGAAGAACATCGAGTAGAACCCGGCCCAGGCGATCACCTGGGTGGCGTCGGCCGCGGCCAGGCCCTTGATCCGGAAGATCGACATCGGGACCAGCGGATGGGCCCGCCGCTGCTCGTTGACCACGAACGCGGCCATCAGCACCGCCGAGGCGGCCAGCCCGCCGATGGTGCGTCCGGCACCCCAGCCCTCGTCCGGCGCCTTCACCAAGGTGAAGATCAGCAGCAGCATGCCGGCGGTGACCAGCACCGCTCCGACCGCGTCGAAACCGCCCGGCACGGACCGGCCGCGGTCGGCCTTCAGGATCCGGATGGCTCCGACCAGCACCAGCGCGCACAGCGGAAGGTTCACGAAGAACACCCAGCGCCAGCCGAGGTCCTGGGTGAGCAGCCCGCCGAAGAACACCCCGACCGCCGCGGCCAGTCCGCTGATCCCGGCCCACACGCCCAGCGCCTTGTGCCGGTCCGAGTTCTGGAAGGTGGTGGTCAGGATGGACAGCGCGGCCGGGGACATCATCGCCGCCCCGAATCCCTGGGCGAGCCGGGCGCCGACCAGCAGCCCCTGGCTGTCCGCCAACCCGCAGGCCAGCGAGGACGCCGCGAACAACGCGGTCCCGGCGATCAGCAGCCGCCGCCTCCCCAGCAGGTCCCCGGCCCGACCGCCGAGCAGCAGGAACCCGCCATAGGTGACCAGGTAGCCGCTGACCACCCACTGCAGGTTCTGCACCGAGAACCCCAGATGCGTACGGATGGTCGGCAGCGCGACGTTCACGATCGAGCCGTCCACGACGTCAAGGAACGTCACCGCGCACAGCAGCGCCAGCGTGACCCTGCCGCGCCCGGTCGCCAGGAACGACCCCTGCGGCGGTGCCGTCGCGGTCATGGCGTCGCTCACGATCCGGCGGCTTCCATGACGGGGCCGACCTCGACGCCGCCGCCGACCCGCAGCACCGGGCAGTCCTTGGCCAGCGCCAGCGCGGAATCCATGTCCTCGGCGGACACCACCGAGTAGGCGACCATCCGGGAGCCGCTGCCGCCGACCTCGCCGACCGAGGCGTAACCGGTCACCGCGTTGCCGACGTCCACCAGGGCCGGGCCCAACTCCCCGAACCAGGCCTGCCACTCGGCCGGCGTTCCGGCGTCGGGCGCGTAGTCGGAGGGCACACGGAAGGAGAAGACGTACTTGGTCATGATCTGTGGTCCTGTTCTGTTTCGGGCGCCCCGGGCCGGGACCGCCTCCAATCGGGTAGACGCCACCGCCCTCCCGGAATTGGGCGGCGCAACACCGCCCAATTTGCCGAGCCGACGGGATCCATACCGTTGAGCGGCCGAACGCGCTGCGAAGAGACGAAAGGCGAGGATGCATGCCTACGGAGACGGACACGACGGACCTGATCGCTCGGGCCCGGGCCGGAGACCACAACGCGTTCCGCGACCTGGTCCAGGGCCACTCCCACGAGTTGCAGGTGCACTGCTACCGCATCCTGGGATCCCTGCAGGACGCCGAGGACGCACTCCAGGAGACCCTCGTGTCCGCCTGGCGTAACCTCGGCGAGTTCGGCCAGCGGTCCTCACTGCGGACCTGGCTGTACCAGATCGCGACCAACCGGTGCCTGAGCATGCTGCGCGCCGACAGCCGACGCCCCCGCACCGCCCCCACGGCTCCTGAGGCCACCCTGCCGGAACCCTCCGGCGCCGGCGACGCCCCGCCCTGGTTGGAGCCCTACCCCGACGTCCTGCTCGACCGACTCGTCGACCAGCGCCCCGGGCCGGAGGCCCGCTACGAGACCACCGAGGCCATCTCCCTGGCCTTCATCACCGCCCTGCAGCTGCTGCCCCCGCGCCAACGCGCCGCGCTGGTCCTCCGCGACGTCCTGGGCTACCACGCCGCCGAAGCGGCCCGGATGCTCGACACCACCCAGGAAGCCGTGAGCAGCGCCCTCAAACGCGCCCGCGCCACCGTCGACAACCACCTCGCCGGATCCGGCAGCAGCGGCGGCGGCGCCAGCAGCACCGACGCCGGCAGCCGCCGGGCCGACCGCCAACCCGACACCGCCGCCGAACAACGGCTGGTCGCCCGGTTCACCGATGCCATGGAACGCGCCGACCTGGACGCCCTGATCGAACTGCTGGTCACCGACGTGCGGCTCTCCATGCCCCCGGCCATGGTCGAGTACCGCGGCATCGAGACAGCCGAGCGCATCTTCGCCTCCGTCACCTTCCGCCCCGGCCACGCCTACCGCGTGGTACCCACCCGCGCCAACGGCCAGCCCGCCTTCGGCCTGTACCTGGCAGAACCCGATGCCCGCGTCTACCGCGCCTCCTGCTTCCTGGTCATCACCACCGCGGGCGACCGCATCACCGCCATCACCAGCTTCAGCACCGAGGTCATGACGCGCTTCGGACTGCCCCGAACGTTCCCCGAAGCGGACTGACTCCTGGCGCGGGATGACTGCGTCACGGTCGGATAACGAAGCCGATCCCGTGCAGCAGCACCGGGGCGACTGCCGTCTGTTCCTGGTGCCGCCGATGACGGCGGACCGACTCTGGGGGGATCAGTCGTGCGGAAGTCAGGAAAGTACACAGCGACGTCGCTGATGGCGCTCGCGCTGGTGGGCGCGGCGGGGACGGGCTCGGTCGGCCTCGCGCCCGCCGCGGCCGCCGCGGCCGTCACCACGCCCACCGCGGCGGCCGGGTACTGCCAGGTGGCCACGCCGCCGCAGTGGACCAGGGCGATGCAGTCCGGCCGGCTGCCCGGCGTCGCCGGCCTGCACAGCCAGACCCTCGCGGTGTCGGCCGACGGGCTCACCCGCTTCGTGGTCCTGTCCGACGCCACCAGCCAGCGACTGGTGGAGATGCACGGCAAGTCGACGGCCTACCGGGTGATCGCCCGGTACCCGTCCGGCTGGCAGTCGGGCACCGGTTTCGGCATGGCGGGCTTCGACGGCCGACACCTGGCCTACCTGGTGAACACCGACTCGTCCGACACCACCTGGAAGATCTACTCCTACGACACCCGTGGCACCGCCGCGCCCCGGCTGATCGGCGCCCAGCAGGACCTGGAGGTGCCGGCCGGGCCCTTCGTGGTCCCGCAGGTCAGCGCCGGGCTGGCCACCTGGGTGCAGCCGCTGCGGGACGGCACCAGGCAGGTGCACGCCTACGACCTGGCCGCCCACCGGGACCGCGTGGTCACCACCGCGCACGTCTACCGATCGGTCTTCGCCGGAGACCTGCTGGTCTGGCAGGTCTCCCCGGCGCCGGACGCGCCGACCGTGCTGCGGGCGGTGGACGTCAGGACCTGGGCGCCGGTGCGGCTCCCCGCGCCGCTCGCCGCGGTGCGCGACGCCTGGGAGGTCGTCTCGGACGGCACCCGGTGGTTCTGGCTCTCGTCCGACTTCTCCGGCATCAGCGCCTGGCAGCCCGGCTGGGCCCGACCGGTGACGGTGCTCGCGGGCGGCGCGGGGGTGCAGGGCCTCGGCCTGGCCGGGCGGCTGCTCAGCTACACCGACGACACCGCCACCTACCTGGTCGACCTGAGCAGCCACAGCCGCACCCGGGCCACCCCGCGCTGGGGCCTCTCGGAGGTCAACGGCACGCGGATGGAGATCGGCTACCTGGCCACCGACAGCAAGACCGCGCCCCTGGTCGAATACGAGGTGAACAGCGCCGCCCTTCCGCGACTGCCGCACTGCCCGGCACCGAGCGCGCCCTAGCCGGGGCTTCGCCGTCTATGCCGGGTCCAGTACGGAGAAGCGCAGCCCCGCGGCGGTGAGGCGGTCGATGAGGGCGGTGCCGAGAGCCTCGGCGGTGGTCACCTGGCCGGACGTGGGCGGCAGTTGGTCGAAGGCCAGCGAGAGCGCGGACTCGGCGAGCATCACCGCGGTCTCGCTGTAGCCGGGGTCTCCGCCGGAGACCTCGGCGACCACCCGCCGGCCGCCGCTCTCGCCGACGAACCTGACGGTGAACCAACTGTCGGCCCGCTGCTGCTCGCTGGGCCCCTGGCCCGGTCTCCGCAGGGCGGAGACGGCCCGGCGCAGCGGCGGGACCTGGGCCAGACCGACCACGACGACGGCGCCGACGACTGCGGCCAGCGCCACCGGCAGCCGTTTGACGGCCGCGTGGTGCGCATAGCGGAAGTCCGGGCCGTAGCCGGGCAGCGCCGCCGCGGAGCGCGCCACGATCTGCCCGTCGATGCTGGGCAGCGGCAGCACCCAGGCCCTCGCCGCGCGGGACCGGCGCGGCAGGCTGGTGACGGCCCTGACCCGGCGTCCGGCCGGACGCGGCTCGACGGCCCGGCGCGCACGGGCGGTGCGGGCCATCGGCAGCAGCCGGGAGAAGGCGGTCAGAGCGGAGTCCAGGGTGCCGCCGGAGATCGTCCCGCCGGCCCGTACGAAGCCCTGCACGTTGATGGGCAGTTTGTCGCTGCCCGGCGGCAGGGCGTTGACCGTGAACAGGACGCCGAGGTCGTGCGGGACCGAGTCGAACCCGCAGGCGTGCACGAGGCGTGCGCCGGTCTCCCGGGCGCGCTGGTGCCAGCGCAGATACATCAGGTCCACGAACTCCGGCTCACCGGTCAGGTCGACGTAGTCGGTGCCCGCGTCCGCGCAGGCCGCCACCAGGGGTTCGCCGTGGCGCAGATAGGGGCCGACCGTGGAGATCACCACCCGGGTGGACGCCGCCACCTGGCGCAGCCCGGCGGGAACGGCCGAGTCGGCGACCAGCAGCGGCAGTTCGGCCAGAACGGGACGGTCGGCGGCGAGCCGGGCGCGCAGCGCCTCCAGCTTCTCGCGGTCCCGGCCGGCCAGCGCCCAGCGGCAGCCGGCCGGGGCCGCCGAGGCGAGGTGGGCGGCGGTCAGCCGCCCGGTGAAGCCGGTCGCGCCGAACAGCACCACGTCGAACTCGCGCTCCGGCTCCATGCCCGCCCACACCTTACTGTCGAGTAGCATCCCAGCGGCCACGCTAGGTACGCGCCGGCCCGGCTGTCAACGCCGGCACCGCAGGACACTGCCGGAGCCGGCCCGGCCTGGGCAACGGACGAAGCCGCGCCGTCCCAGGCGCCCTGCCCGAGACGCTTCCTGACCTCAGGTCAGCGGCGCCCCGAACGGAACGCACCGACGACTGTGGCCACGACTGCGGCGGCGAGGACGGCGAAGAGGACGCTATTGATGATCCAGTAACCGGTGTCGGATACAGCGGCAAGGTAGCTCATACCGAACGCCTGCCCCGAATCGGCCGCCGCGCGCGTCCGGGAATCCGAACAGATCCGTTCCGCACCCGGTTCCGGTCTGCCAACTCGTTGACATGTCTGCCGCACCGCCCTTATACCTCATGGGAGAGAGCGCTCTCTGGAAACCCCACCCTTCCCTTTGACCAAGCTGGAGCCGCCATGCAGGCCCACCCCTCCGAAGGATCACTCCTCAGAGGTGCTCTGCTCCGCCCGGCGCACGCCGCCTTCCTCTTCTGCGTAGCCCTGTGCCTGGCGATCTGCACGATCGCCGCGCCCTCCGCCCACGCCGCCGACACCCTGCTGTCGCAGGGAAGGACGACCACCGCGTCCTCCACCGAGAACGCCGGCACCCCGGCCGCCGACGCCACCGACGGCAACACCGGCACCCGGTGGTCCAGCGCGTTCAGCGACCCGCAGTGGCTGGAGGTCGACCTCGGCGCCACGGCCACCATTGACAAGGTGGTGCTGAACTGGGAGGCCGCCTACGGCACCGCGTTCCAGATCCAGACCTCCAA
>NZ_BBPM01000006.1:132821-139592 GCF_000787775.1 Streptacidiphilus carbonis
TACGGCTACTCGCTGTGGGAGTTCCAGGTCTTCACCGGGACGTCCACCGGAGGCAACTCGGTCACGGTCACCGCCCCGGGCAACCAGACCGCGACCGTGGGCACCGCGACCAGCCTGCAGCTCCACGCCTCTGACTCGGCGTCAGGCCAGACGCTGAGCTACAGCGCCACCGGCCTGCCGACCGGGCTGTCCGTCAACGCCTCCACCGGCCTGGTCTCGGGCACCCCCACCGCGGCCGGCACCTTCACCACCACGGTGACCGCCACCGACACCACCCACGCCGCCGGCTCCGCGACCTTCACCTGGACGATCGGCACCACCGCCCCGGGCTGCACCGGCCAGTCGAACACGCCGAACTTCGGCCCCAACGTCGACATCTTCGACCCGAGCATGTCCAGCGCGACCATCCAGTCCACCCTGGACTCGGTCTTCAACACCCAGAAGCTCAACCAGTTCGGCACCCAGCGCTACGCCCTGCTGTTCAAGCCGGGCACGTACAGCAACACCGCCAACATCGGCTACTACACCTCCATCCAGGGCCTGGGGCAGAACCCCGACGACGTCACCATCAACGGCGACGTGACCGTCGACGCCTTCGACGGCACCGGGAACGCCACCCAGAACTTCTGGCGCTCGGCGGAGAACCTGGCCGTCAACCCCTCGTCCGGCAACACCCGTTGGGCCGTCGCCCAGGCCGGTCCGTTCCGCCGGATGGACATCCACGGCGGGCTGCAGCTCTACCCGGCCAGCTACGGCTACGCGAGCGGCGGCTACATCGCCGACTCCAGGGTCTCCGGGCAGGCGTCGAGCGTGTCCCAGCAGCAGTGGTACTCGCAGGACAGCAACTTCGGCAGCTGGAGCGGCTCGGTCTGGAACATGGCGTTCTCCGGTGTGACCGGCGCCCCCGCCCAGAGCTTCCCCACTCCCCCGATGACCACCCTGTCCACCACGCCGACCTCGCGTGACGTGCCGTACCTGTACGTCGACTCGGCCGGCGCCTACCAGGTGTTCGAGCCGTCGCTGCGGACCAACGCCTCCGGCGCCAGCTGGGCCAACGGTGCGACTCCCGGCACCTCGGTGCCGATGAGCCAGTTCTTCGTGGCCACCCCGTCCAACACCGCGGCACAGATGAACGCGGCGCTGGCGGAGGGCTGCAGCCTGTTCCTCACCCCCGGCGTCTACAACATCGACCAGACGCTGAACGTCACCAACCCGAACACGACCGTGCTGGGCGTCGGCTTCCCGACCCTCGTCCCGACCGGCGGCGTCAACACCATGCAGGTCGGCGACTCCGACGGGGTCCGGATCAGCGGCGTGCTGTTCGACGCCGGCACCACCAACTCCTCGGCGCTGCTGACCGTGGGCACCCAGGGCTCTGCCACCAGCCACGCCGCTGACCCGATCTCCGTCCAGGACGTGTTCTTCCGGATCGGCGGCGACATCGCCGGCAAGGCCACCGACAGCCTGGTGGTCAACGCCAACAACACGCTGGTGAACGACATCTGGGCCTGGCGCGCGGACCACGGCAACGCCGGCACGGTCGGCTGGACCGTGAACACCGCCGACACCGGACTGATCGTCAACGGCAACAACGTGCTGGCGACCGGACTGTTCGTCGAGCACTACCAGAAGAACGAGGTGGTCTGGAACGGCCAGGGCGGCGAGACCATCTTCCTGCAGAACGAGATGCCCTACGACCCGCCGAACCAGGCGGCCTGGATGAACGGCGGCTCCAACGGCTACGCGGCGTACGTGGTGTCGCCGAACGTCACCTCGCACCAGGCGTACGCACTGGGCAGCTACTGCTACTTCAACGTCAATCCGGCGGTGGTCTCCGACCACGCCTTCGAGGCGCCGAACACGGCGGGCGTGAACTTCCACGACCTGCTCACGGTGTCCCTGGGCGGAGTCGGCAGCATCACGCACGTCATCAACCAGACCGGAGCCGCGACCCCCACCAACACCACCCCGTCGAACGTGGTCAGCTACCCGTGACCGCCCGATCCCGAGCGCATTCCTGATCCACCAGGAACCATCAGGACCGCAGTCCCCGGCAACGGGGGCTGCGGTCCTGCCGTTCCGGCCAACCCGCCTCTCCGGCCGCCGAGTTCGCCGCACGATCGCCGGTTGGCATGAGCAGTGCATGGGGAGGAAGGGGCTGGCGTGCCATGGCGCGCCCGATGCCGTTTTCCTCTGGGGGGATCCTCGTATGCCGTATTCCAGAAGCGCCCGCGGTCCGATGCGCGGCGGCGGTGCACGTCGCCTGCTGGCCCGGCTGAGCGCCGGGCTGCTGGCGGCGTCCGCGCTGTCGGCCGTCTCGGTGCTGCCCGCGCACGCCGCCGGCGACCCGGTCGTGTACGTGGCCGACGCCGGCAGCAACACCGTGACCGCCTACGACACGCTCGCCCACGCCGTGGCCGCCAGCGTCCCGGTGGGGGCCATCCCCGACGCCGTGGCGGCCGACCCGGCGGCCTCCACCGTGTACACCGCCAACGAAGGCAGCAACACGGTGTCGGTGATCAGCACCGCCACCAACACGGTGACCACCACCGTGCCGGTCGGCGGAAGCCCCACCGCTCTGGCGGTCAGCCCCGACGGGAAGCGCGCGTACGTCGCCAACGCGGGATCCGACACCGTGTCAGTGATCGACGCCGCCACCGACACCGTGGCCGCGACCGTGCCGATCGGGTCCGGACCGTTCGGTGTGGCGGTCACACCCGACGGGACCACCGTGTACGTCACCGACGGCGGCGACAACACCGTCTCGGTGATCGACGCCGCCACCGACACGGTGACCGCCACCGTCCCGGTCGGCAACGACCCGATCGGCATAGCGATCACACCGGACGGGACGAAGGCGTATGTCGCCGACTACGACAGCCACGCCGCGGTCGACCCCGACACCGTCTCGGTGATCAGCACCGCCACCAACACCGTGACCGCCACCGTCCCGGTCCCGGCCGGCCCGAGCGGCAGGGGTCCGTACGCGGTGGCCGTCGCCCCGGACGGCACCCGGGCCTACGTGGCCAACTACACCGGCGGCACCGTCGCGGTGATCAGTACCGCCACCGACACCGTGACCGCCACCGTCCCGGTGGGCCGCGGCCCTTCCGCGCTGGCGTTCGCCCCTGACGGTACCCAGGCCTTCGTCGCCAACGGCGTCGACAACACCGTCGCGGTGGTCGACACCGCCACCGGCACCGTCAGCTCCACCCTCGGCGGCTTCAACGTCCCGGACGCCGTGGTCGTCGTCGCCCCGGCACCGGCCGTACCGCTCCCGGCCGTCACCGGCCTGAGCCCGAACACCGGGCCGGCGGCCGGCGGCACCACCGTGACGATCACCGGCACCGGACTCACCGGCGCGACCGCCGTCGACTTCGGCGCCACCCCGGCGACCGCGGTGACGGTGAACAGCGGCACCTCCGTCACCGCCATCGCACCCGCCGGCAGGGCAGGAGCCGTGGACGTCACCGTCACCACCCCCGGCGGCACCAGCGCCGTCGGCGGCAGCGACCAGTACACCTATCTCGCCGCGCCGACCGTCACCGCGTTGAGCCCCAGCGGCGGCGCCTCAACCGGCGGCACCGCGGTGACGATCACCGGCACCGGGTTCGCCGGCGCAACGGCCGTCGAGTTCGGCACTGTCCCGGCGACCTCGTTCACGGTAACCAGCGGCATCTCCATCACCGCCACCGCGCCCGCCGGCGCGGCGGGCTCCGGCGTGGACGTCCAGGTGGCCGCCCCCGGCGGCACCAGCGCCGTCAGCGGCGCCGACCGGTACACCTACGACCGCGACAGCACCACGCTCACCGCCGCCCCGATCACGCTGCAGATCGGCGTCGGCCAACTCAGCCTGAACCTGGCGCTGTCGGCCACGCTCACCGACACCACCACCCACCGCCCGGTCCCCGGCCGGACGATCACCTTCACCGTGGGCACGACCACGCTGTGCACCGCCACCACCGACAGCAGCGGCACCGCGAGCTGCCACGGCGTGTGCTCCGTCCTCACGGCGCTGCTCGCGCTGCACTACACCGCCGCCTTCCACGGCACCGCCGCCCTCGCCCCGTCCACCGGGCAGGGCCAGCTCCTCCAGCTCTGACCCGGGCCCGGCTGCCGTGCCCGCGCCGAACGGACGCGCACGGCAGCCGGGCGCCGTCCGACGCACGCGCGGTCCCTGAGCCTGGACGCCGCTCCCGGCCCAGCGTGTGCCGGACCACGGGGCGGCTCAGGCGTCCAGGACCTGGCCCCCGCGGCGGATCACCGGCGCTTCGACGGACCAGGGGAAGTTGATCCATTCGTCCGTGCGCTTCCAGACGTATTCGCAGGTCACAAGGGAGTGCGACTTCTCGTAGATGACGGCGGACCGCACCTCGGCGACCGCGTCGAGGCAGAAGTCGTGGACCAGCTTGAGGGTCCTCCCGGTGTCGGCGACGTCGTCCGCGATCAGGACCTTCTTGTCCGAGAAGTCGACCACGTCGGGCACCGGCGCGAGCATGACGGGCATCTCCAGGGTCCGGCCGACTCCCGTGTAGAACTCCACATTCACCAGGTGGATGTTCTTGCAGTCCAGCGCGTAGGCCAGACCGCCCGCGACGAACACCCCGCCCCGGGCGATGCTCAGCACGATGTCGGGCTCGAACCCGTCGTCGGCGACGGCCTGCGCCAACTCGCGCACCGCGACGCCGAACATCTCATAGGTCAGGTTCTCGCGTGCGCCGCTCATCAGGTGCCCCTCGCAGATTTCAGCTCTCAGCTCTCAGCGTCAGTGTGAGCAGGCTACGGCCACCGGAGCGCCGGTCCCGGCACCGCCCGGAGCGGCGTGGCGAGCGGTACGGACGGGCCGACGATTATGCCACGGACCACCTAACACCCGGATAACAGGGCCGAGTTGTCAGCGCCCCGGTATCGGGCCGGATGCATCCGGCAGAACATCCGGCGAACAGTGGCGCCGACCTCTGCCGCTCGCCGGGTTCAGCGGTGAGGATCACGGCGAATCACACCGCCACACCGCACACTCCGGGGAGTACCTGTGAAGCGTCGTCATCTCCGCCTGGCCGCAGTCCTCAGCACCACCACGCTGCTCGGCGCCGCCGTGCTGTCCCAGGCCAGCGCCGCCCCAGCCGCCCACGGCGGCTCATCCCGCCATGCCGCCGCCAAGCATGTGCTGCTGATCTCCGTGGACGGCCTGCACCAGTCCGACCTGGCCTGGTACATCGCCAGGCACCCGCAGTCGGCGCTGGCCAGGCTGGTCCGCGGCGGCGTCCAGTACACCGACGCCAAGACCACCAACCCCTCGGACAGCTTCCCGGGCATGGTCGCCCAGGCCACCGGCGGCGGCCCCGGCACCACCGGCATCTACTACGACGACACCTACAACGCGGCGCTGCTGCCGGCCGGCACGACCAGCTGCAAGGGCGTCAAGCCCGGCGTGGAGGTGGACCTCACCGAGGACCTGGAGATCAACAAGGCCTCCATCGACGGCGGCCAGGGCCTGAAGAACCTTCCCGGCAGCATCCTCTCGATGACCGGCAACCCCACCAAGCTGATCGACCCGAGCAAGCTCCCGGTCGACCCCAAGACCTGCAAGCCGGTCTACCCGTACCAGTACCTCCAGGTGAACACCATCTTCGAGGTGGCCCGCCAGGCCGGCCTGCGCACCGCGTGGTCGGACAAGCACGCCGCCTACGACATCCTCGACGGACCGTCGGGAACCGGCGTCCAGGACCTGTTCACCCCGGAGATCAACTCCGACGCCCTGGGCTACGCCTCGGGCAACGACTGGACCACCGACAACAAGGCCACCCAGCAGTACGACAGCTACAAGGTGCAGGCCGTCCTCAACGAGATCGACGGCTACGACCACTCGCGCTCGCAGAAGGTCGGCACCCCGGCCATCTTCGGCCTGAACTTCCAGTCCGTCTCGACGGCCGAGAAGCTGCCCACCTCGGACGGGCTCACCGGCGGCTACACCGCCAAGAACGTGCCCGGACCGCTGCTGCGGAACAACCTGGACTACATCAACGCCCAGATCGGCGCGCTCACCGCGGAGATCCACAAGCAGCACCTGGACAGCAGCACCACCGTCATCCTCTCCGCCAAGCACGGCCAGTCGCCCACCGACCCGACCGCGCTCACCCGGATCGACGACGGCCCGCTGCTGGACGGCCTCAACGCCGCCTGGAAGAAGCTCCACCCCGCGGCCGCCGACCTGGTGGTGCACGCGGTGGACGACGACGCCATGCTGCTCTGGCTCTCGGACCGCTCCAAGGCCGCCACCGACTTCGCCAAGGCGTACCTGCTGGCGCAGAGCGGCACCGGCACCGACATCGACAAGAAGGCCAAGGCCTTCACCCACGGCGGCCTGACCAAGGTCTACGCCGGCGCGGACGCCGCGCACTTCTTCGGGGTCAAGCCCGGTGACGCGCGGGTGCCCGACATCTTCGGCGTGGCCCAGTACGGGGTCGTCTACACCGGCGGCACCAAGAAGATCGCCGAGCACGGCGGCGGCCACGCGGACGACCTGGACGTGCCGCTGGTGGTCTCCGGCGCCGGCACCCCGGACCGGGTCACGGACACGGCCACGGTCCACACCACCCAGATCGCGCCGACCATCCTGGCCCTGCTGGGCCTGAACCCGCAGCAGCTGAAGGCCGTCCGCGAGGAGGGCACCAAGGTGCTGCCGGTGCGCTGACACCGGCCCGACGTACAACCAGGTACGGCGGTGGGGCCGGAGCGTACTGCTCCGGCCCCGCCGCCCCCGGGTCATCC
>NZ_BBPM01000006.1:140059-190662 GCF_000787775.1 Streptacidiphilus carbonis
GGAGCGTACTGCTCCGGCCCCGCCGCCGCAGGTCACTCCGGCCTCCCCCGACCGTTCTCGTTGCCCTCCTCCTGATCGCCGTCGGCCTTCTCGCGGACCTCCGGCGGCGTGGGTGTGGTGATGTTCCGCTCCTCCGCGGAGCGCTCCCATTCCTCCGGGTCGAGCGGCCGGGTGTCCTTGTCGTCGGGGGTGGACATGGCATGGTCCTTTCGCCGGTTTCGGGTTGTTTGTACGCACTCGCCTACCCGGGATCCCCGGCATTCCTCCCTCAACCGCGAACATGATCCGCGACGGCCCCGTCCGTGCCGGGCGGCGACCCGCGGGAAGCGGTCCGTCAGTCGGCCGCCAGGACCTCGACGCCGCGCGCCCTGAGCTGCTCGACCACCGGATCGTGCGGTGCGGCGTCGGTGATCAGGCCGCTGATCCCCTCCCAGGGCAGCACGGTGAACCGCGAGGCGGTGCCGATCTTCTCCGAGGAGGCCAGGACGTACGTGTCGGCGGCCCGCGCGGCCAGGGCGCGCTTCATCGCGGCCTCCTCGGCGTCGCCGGTGGTCAGCCCCGCCTCCGGGTGCACACCCGTGACGCCCAGCAGGAACAGGTCGGCCGAGACCTGCTGCGCCGCCTCGACCGCGGCGGCGCCGCAGGCGACCGCCGAGTGCTTGAAGACGCGGCCGCCGAGCAGGAACACCTCCGCCCCTGGATGGTCCAGCAGCGCGGCGGCGACGGTCGGGCTGTGGGTGACCACGGTGCAGGCCAGCTCCGGCGGGAGCGCGCGCGCGACGGCCAGGGCCGTGGTGCCGCCGTCCAGGATCACCACACCCCCGGGACGCACCAGCCCGGCGGCCACCGCGGCGACCCTGCGCTTGCCGTCCGGCGCCACGGTCTGCCGGGCGCGGTAGTCCACCACGGCCGGCGAGACCGGCAGCGCCCCGCCGTAGACCCGCTGGCACCGCCCCTCGGCCGCGAGCTCGCGCAGGTCCCGCCGCACGCTGTCCTCGGAGATCCCCAGCTCGGCGGCGACATCCTTGGCGACGATCTTGCCCTCCCGGGCCAGCAGATCCAGCAGGTGGTCACGCCGTTCAGCAGCCAGCATCCGCACTCTCTCCTGTTCTTGCACGTTTCTGCATGTATCGTAGCGCCCCATGACCGACAAGCCCATGCTCATCCTCATCGCCGGGCCCTACCGCTCCGGCACAGACGGGGACCCGCGCGCCATGGCCGCCAACCTGGCCCGTCTCGAAGCCGCCGCCTGGCCCGTCTTCGCAACCGGCCACCTCCCCGTGATCGGGGAGTGGATCGCACTGCCCGTGCTTCACTCCGCCGGCGCCGGCCCCACCGACCCGCTCGCCGACGAGGTGCTCTACCCCACCGCCGAGCGCCTGCTGGCCCGCTGCGACGCCGTACTGCGCCTGCCCGGCGACTCCACCGGAGCCGACCAGGACGTCGCCACAGCCCACCGCCGCGGCCTGCCCGTGTACCACGACGTCGCCGAGATCCCGCCGGTCACCTCCCAGGAGAACGCATGACCCCGCGTCCCGGCGTCGACACCCCGGACCACCGCGGGCGCACCGGACTCGACCGCGCCGGCCGCGGACTGGACCGCAACCCCGACGTCGTGGTCCGCGAGGTCGAGCTCACCTCGCAGGGGTGGCACGTACTGCGGCGCTCCACCTTCGACTACCGGCGCAGGGACGGCCGTTGGACCACCGAGCAGCGGGAGACCTACGACCGCGGCAACGGCGCGGTGGTCCTGCCCTACGACGTCACGCGCCGCACGGTCCTGCTGACCCGTCAGTTCCGCTACCCGGCCTATGTCAACGACCACCCCGACGGCATGCTCGTCGAAGCCGCCGCCGGACTGCTGGACGCGGACGACGCTCCCACCGCGGTCCGCCGCGAGAGCTCCGAGGAGCTCGGCGTCACGCTGGGCACTCTCACCCATGTGCTCGACGCCTATATGAGCCCCGGCTCGGTGACCGAGAGGCTGCACTTCTTCGCCGCCCCCTACACGGCGGCCGACCGGACCGGCCCCGGCGGCGGACTGGAGGAGGACGGCGAGGACATCGAGGTCCTCGAACTCCCCTTCGCCGAGGCTCTCGCGATGACCAGGGACGGACGCATCAGCGACGGCAAGACCATCCTGCTGCTGCAATGGGCGGCCCTGGACGGCCCGTTCGCCCCGGCCCGGACGGCGGGAGATCTCGGCGGGTGTTCAACTCCGGTCCACCGGCACGCCTAGGCATGCACATGCCGGATGATAAGAATGGTGCGGCCGTCGGAGCCACCCACCTGAGGGAGCGTCACCCATGCGTGCACCGAACCGGACCAAGGCGACCCGCCGGTCAGCCGTCGTAGCCGCAGCCACCTGCGGTCTGCTGGCCCTCGCGCCCGCGCTCGCCGCCCACGCGGCGGGATCCGGCTGGACCGTGACCGGCAGCACCCAGCACAGCACCCTGACCGCCGGGGAGGGCGTCGCCACGGTGCACTCGGGCTCCAGCGACACGGTGCTGTACCGGGGTGCCGGATCGATCCCGCTGTCCGTGCTGGTCCAGGGCTGGAGCCACATCGGCGACCCGGACTCGGCGAACGGCTATGTCTTCGACGCCTACCAGAGCGGCGCCTCCACCCCCACCAGCAAGATGTTCCGGGTCACCACCCCGTCGGGCGCCGCCTACGAGTACACCCACGCGCTGGTCTCGGGAGAGCTGTACAACAACTCCTTCGACGCGGTCTCCCCCGACACCCAGTGGATGGTCGCCGGCGAGTGGGGCACCATGGACCACCTGCAGATCTACCCGACCCCGGTGCTCAACCCGGCCACCTCGCCCACCGGCGGCACCCTCGCGCTGTCCGGTGAGATCCAGTTGGACCACGCGGTCAACGACATCCAGGCCTGCGACTTCACCAGCGCCACCCAACTGGTCTGCGTCTCCGACGACTCCAGCCGCAGCCTGTTCGCCGACGACAAGCCGCTGCTGCAGGTGGACCTGGCGCACGCCCTGAACGGCGCGACCGTCACCGGCCATGTCACCGACCTCGGCCCGATCCCGCAGAAGAGCATCTGCTCGGGCGGCTTCGAGGCCGAGGGCGACGACTACGACCCCGCCACCGGCATCCTGCGGGTCGAGATGATCCAGCCCAGCATCTGCGGCGCCGCCACCACCGTCTACACCTACACCCGCGGCTGACACGCCCTCAGCACGACGCGACGCGGCCCCGCCGGCCCAGGTCAGTTCCGGCGGGCCGCGTCGTAGTCACTCAGCCGCTTCTGCATGACGGGGTAGGGGGTGGCGGCGGGGACCGGCTGTCCGTCGCGGACGCCGATCGCGACCTGGACGGCCGCGTCGACGGCGGCGCGGTAGGGCAGCGAGCCGGTGCTGACGCGGCGCACGCCCAGGCGGGCGAGTTCGGTCAGCGGCAGGTCGGGGACGGCGAGCACGTTCAGCGGCACCGGGACGGCGGCGGCCAGTGCGGCGATGTCGTCCGGACTGCTCGCCCCGGGGACGAAGATCCCGTCGGCGCCGGCCCGCACGTACTGCCCGGCGCGGGCCAGTGTCGTCGGCAGGTCGGCGTCCTGGCCGAGCCAGTAGGTGTCGACCCTGGCGTTGACGAACACCCCGGGGCTGCGCCGCTTGACGGCGGCGATCTTCGCGGCCTGGGCGGCCGGGTCGATCAGCCGCCCGTCGGTACTGTCCTCGATGTTCACCCCGTCGGCGCCCAGCCCGGCGACATGGGCGGCCACCCGTTCCGGGTCGTCGTCGTATCCGTCCTCGACGTCGGCGCTGACGAAGACCGGCAGCCCGGCGAGGGCGCGTACCAGGGCCGCGGTCGCCTCACGGCTGGCGCGCGATCCGTCCGGGCGCCCGGACGCGGCGGCGACGCCGAAGCTGGTGGTGCCCACCGCGGGGAAGCCGGCGTCCGCGAAGGCCAGGGCCGAGGGCACGTCCCAGGCGTTGGGCAGCAGGAACGGCACCTCCCCGGCACGGTGCAGGTCGGAGAACGTCATCGCAGATCTCTTTCTCGCGGTGTCGATTCGGGGGGCTGCTGTTCGTATAGAAGGTGAGGAAGCCGGCCAGGGCCGGCCCGACCACAACGCGCGACCAGCACAGGAGGACCGCCATGAAGCAGTATCTGCTCAGTGTGATGCAGCCGCAGGGAGAACCGCCCGCCCCCGAGGTCCTGGCCGAGATCGGCCGGAACCTGGACACCTTCCACCAGGAGCTGCGGGCCGCCGGAGCCTGGGTCTTCGCCGGCGGGCTCCACGCCCCGAGCACGGCCACCGTGGTGCGGTCCCAGGACGGTGAGGTGCTCCTCACCGACGGGCCCTACGCCGAGGGCAAGGAGTACCTGGGCGGCCTGTGCATCGTCAAGGCGCCGGATCTGGACGCCGCACTCGACTGGGGCCGCAAGGCCGCCCGGGCGACCACCCTGCCCATCGAGGTCCGCCCGTTCATGGGCGAGGCCGAGAGCTGATGCCCGACACGCCGGCCGTCTCCGACGCGGAGATCGAACGCGTCTTCCGCGCGGAGTACGGCCGCGCGGTGGCCGTCCTGGTCCGCGTCCTCGGCGACATCGACACCGCCGAGGACGCGGTGCAGGACGCCTTCACCGCGGCGGTGCAGCGCTGGACGGCCGACGGGCTGCCGCCGAGCCCGGCGGGCTGGCTGATCACCACGGCCCGCAACCGGGCGATCGACCGGCTGCGGCGCGAGGCGTCCCGCGAGGACCGGCAGGCGCAGTCCGCCCTGCTGCACGAACATGACGAACCGGCCGAGGAGGGCGCGGTGCACGACGACCGGCTCCGTCTGATCTTCACCTGCTGCCACCCGGCCCTGGCCACCGGCGCCCAGGTCGCCCTGACGCTGCGGCTGCTGGGCGGGCTGACCACCGCGGAGATCGCGCACGCCTTCCTGGTGCCCGAGACGACCATGGCCCAGCGCCTGGTCCGGGCCAAGGGCAAGATCCGCGACGCCGGGATCCCATACCGGGTCCCCTGCGAGGCGGACCTCCCGGACCGGCTGCGGTCCGTGCTGGCCGTCGTCTACCTGGTCTTCAACGAGGGCTACACGGCGAGTTCGGGCGACCGGCTGGTCCGCGAGGACCTCTGCGCGGAGGCCGTCCGGCTGGGACGGCTGCTGGTCGCGCTGATGCCCGACGAACCGGAGGCCAGGGGGCTGCTCGCGCTGATGCTGCTGACCGAGTCGCGGCGGGAGGCGCGGACCGGCCGCAGCGGCGAACTCGTACCCCTGGCCGAGCAGGACCGCGGCCGCTGGAACCGTGAACTGGTCGCCGAAGGTCAGGCCCTGGTCCGGCAGTGCCTGCGGCGCAACCGTCCCGGCCAGTACCAGATCCAGGCGGCGGTCAGCGCCGTGCACAGCGATGCGCCGTCCGCCGCCGACACCGACTGGCCGCAGATCGTCCGGCTGTACGACCAGTTGCTGCAGTTCGGCCCGACCCCGGTCGCGGCGCTGAACCGTGCCGTGGCCGTGGCCGAGGTCGAGGGGCCGGCCGCGGCACTCGCCCTGGTCGACGACCTCGACCTCGACGGCTACCACGTGTTCCACGCCGTCCGGGCCGACCTGCTCCGCCGTCTGGGCCGCGACGCCGAGGCCGCACTGGCGTACCGGGCGGCGACGGCCTGCAGCGGCAATACGGCCGAGCGCGCGTTCCTGCAGCGCCGGCTCGAAGCACTCGGCGAGGGCTGACGTGCGTCGGGGCCGGACCGGTCAGCCGGCGGAGGTGCCGATCAGGCGGCCGGTGCCGTAGGTGACCGCTGCCGCGAGGACCCCGAGCAGCAGTTGGCGCGCGCCGCCGAGACCTGCCTCCGCGCGGCGGGGCCGCGAACCGGGTTCGCGGCCCCGCCGGGGTGGTGGTGCGTCAACTGCCGTACGCCTGGAGTTCCCAGAGCGAGTAGCCGTACTGGGTGGCCCGGGCGGTGCCGTTCATCCGCAGGTAGCGGCCGCTGCCGGTGACGTTCAGGGTCTGGCTGCCGCCGGTCCGGTGGTGGTGGAGTAGATGCTGGTCCAGGTGGACCCGTCGTTGAGGTCTGCACCTGGAACGCGGTCGCGTACGCCGTTTCCCAGTCCAGGACCACCTTGCAGATCGACTGCGTCGAGCCCAGGTCCACCTGCAGCCACTGCGGGTCACTGAACGCACTGGACCAACGGGTCCCGGTGGTGTCCCCGTCCACCGCCGCACTCGCCGGGGTACCCGCGTTCTCCGTCGACGAGGCGGTCGCGGTCTTGTTCAGCGCGAGGTCGGTCGTGCCGCATCCGCCTCCGGCGGCGGCCACGGTCCAGTTGAAGGAGGCGGTTCCGGCGGCGCCGGTGCCGTCGGTCGCCTTGACCGTGACGCTGGAGGTCCCGGCCGCGGTCGGGGTGCCGGAGATCAGGCCGGTTCCGGCACTGATCGACAGCCCGGCGGGCAGGCCGGTGGCGCTGTAGGTCAGCGTCTGACCTGACGCCGAGTCACTGGCGTGCGTCTGCAGGCTCACCGCGCTGCCGACCGTGGAGCTCTGGTCGCCGGGACCGGTCACCGTCACCGTGTTGCCGGTACCGCTGCCGGTGGGCAGGGTCCACTGCTGCTGCGCCGAGTCGGTGCAGGTCTCGATGTCGAGGCGGCTGGCCGTGTTGCCGCCCGGATCGGTCAGGCACAGGCCGGAGCTGGGGTTCAGCAGTTCCCCGTTGGCCTGATGGGTCCAGCCCTGGGCGGCGGTGGCGTTGCAGGGGTACCAGTCGACGTTGGTCCCGCTGGTCGTGCCCGCGCTCACCACGTCCAGGCAGCCGCCCTGGCCGCGGAAGGTGCCGTCGGAGTACGGCGACCACTGCTGGCCCGCGCTGCCGTTGCAGGCGCTGACACCGATCGGGTTGCCCTCGGTGTTCAGTGAGTTCTGGTTGGCGAGGCACAGGCCGCCGATGCCCTTGACCGTGCCGGTCGCGGTGGCGGTCCCGGTGGGCGTGGAGTCGCCGCCCTTCTCGTACACCGCCACATAGCCCACGCTCATCGAGGCGCCGGAGGAGGTGGCGGCGGTCGGGGTGGTGGAGCCGTAGATCCCGTCCGGGTAGTTGCCGCCCATCGCCAGGTCCCAGATGATGAAGAAGCCGTGGTCGACGGCCTGCTGCCAGGCGGTCGTGCCGACCGAGGCCTCGGTGATGGTGCTCTCGACCGTGCCGTCCATCAGGTACTGCATGGACTCGGCGGCCGTGTTGCTGCGGTCGATGATCACCGAGTAGGTGTGGTAGCCGGTCTGGCAGCTCGACCCGGCGGCGGGACACGGGATCAGGGCGTGGCCAGGGCTGTTGGCCGAGTCATGGAGCGTCTGCGAAGCCTCGTTCAGCCCGTTGACGTCCTCCATCATGTCCAGCTCGCCCGAGGTGGGCCAGCCGCCGCCGGTTCGCATCGGGGCGCCGAGCGCCCAGAAGGCCGGCCAGTAGCCGAGGCCGTTGGCCGGGTTCGGCTGCTCGATCGAGGCGGTCATCTCCAGCTCGCCGCCGGCCGGGGCCTGGAAGTCGTCCCGGGTGCTCTCCAGCCGCGCGGACGTCCAGGTGCCGCCGCTGTTGATCGCCTTGAGGACCAAGTGGCCGTTGCCGTCCAGGTAGGAGTTGTTGGTGGAGCTCGTGGTCTGCTCGATCTCCCCGGTGCCGTAGCCGCTGCCGATGTCGTAGAACCAGTTCGAGGACGAGGGCGCGGAGCCTGCGGCCCCCGCGAAGTCGTCGCCGAAAACGGTGTTCCAGCCCGCGGGTGCGGCCGGCACGGTGTCGGCCTGCGCGGCGGGTGCGGCGACCAGCGTCGCGGTGACGGCGCCGGTCAGGCAGCCGGCCAGGAGCGCTGCCGTGGCCAGGACCGAACGGCCCCTCAGCCTCGCCGGTCTGCGGTCGACTTGTCGGCCCTTGTGGAGTGCGAAGGACATCATGCCTTCCCTTCAGCGCAGATAGCGCTCTCTCAGATCTGGCCGCGGGCAGCACGGAGCGACGGCATTCGAATGCCGCAACATCTGTGTCCAGCAGGCCGATTGGCCCTTTCCTCGCACAAGAGAGCGCTCTCTAGCAGCTGATTTCTACGGCGTTGTTACACACCTGTCAAGGCTTTGCGCGCCGCCGCACGCACCGACCCGGATCCGGAACCCGCGCGCCTCACGATCCGTGCGGCTCCGACGCCTTCCGGCCGATCGACCGGGACCGCGCGACATCGGCATCCTCATCTGGAACGCTGGCGACATGACCGCCCTCGACTGGATCACCGTGACCGACGTACGCCTCCGCGAAGCCCTCATCCCGGATCCCGACGGAACCGGGACCCTCGACTCGATCGCCCAGGGCCGCGTCGCCACCGACGGTGCGTTCCTGCACATCGCGCCGGGCGACGGCGACGCGGACGCGGAGACACTCGTCACCACGGTCCCGGCCGCCGCAGTGCTGAGCTTCAGCTACGTCCGGACCCCGCGGCCGTCAGCCGCGGGTCGCTTCCTCTGACCTGACAGGCGATCGGACGGCGAACCGGTCAGGAATGGAGAAGCCCCGGCGACCGGGCCACAACTAGCGTGACTGTCATGACTTCCATCGAATCCATCACCCTCGAGGTGGCCGACCTCACGGCCGCCGAACACTTCTACGCCGCCCTCGGTCTGGGCACGCGAGTGCGCCTGCGCGCCTCGGAGGAGCCGACCGACGGCTTCCGCGGGTTCGTGCTGTCGATCACGGTCTCGCAGCCGGGCAATGTGAAGGCCCTGTTCGCCGCCGCCCTCGACGCCGGCGCCACCACGCTGAAGCCGGTGACCAAGTCCTTCTGGGGCTACGGCGGCGTCGTGCGGGCCCCGGACGGGACCATCTGGAAGATCGCGACCTCTGCCAAGAAGGACACCGGCCCGGCCACCCTGGAGTTCGACGACCTCGTACTCCTGCTGGGCTCCACCGACGTGTCCGCGACCAAGCGCTTCTACGTCAGCCAGGGCCTGGAGGTGGGCAAGAGCTTCGGCAGCAAGTACGTCGAGTTCGCCACACCGTCCGGCACCGTCAAGTTCGGACTGTACGGACGCCGCGCGCTGGCCAAGGACGCGGGTGTCCCCGCCGAGGGCAGCGGGTCGCACCGCCTGGCGATCAACGGCAGCACCGGGCCGTTCAGCGACCCGGACGGCTTCGGCTGGGAGGCAGCGGCGCTGACTCCCGCGTCCTGACCCGGCCGCATGCCGCACCCCTGCGAGGGTGGCGCGGCCCTACCGGGGCGGCTGCAGCCCCACCCGCCGCAGGCCGACCCTGGCCAGGTCGTCGATGACCTCCCGGTCACCGCGCCGCCAGGCCGCCGCCAGGCCGCCGTCCGCGGTCCGCAGCCCGGCCAGGTCCTGCAACGGACCGGTCAGCGCGCGCAAAGCGAAGAGGTCGGCGCCGCCGGGTGCGGCCAGCAGCCGCTGCGCCTGCGAGCTGCTCCGCAGCCAGCGGATCCGCGGCGGCAGCCAGAGCAGCAGCACCGTCACCACCGGCACCGCCACCAGCACGAAGGCGATCATGAAAGCCAGCCGGCTGACCGTGTGCTCCGCGGCCTGTCCCGCCGAGGCCAGACCGGTTCCGGCCTCGGCGGCGTCGAGCAGCGGCTGCTTCAGTGCCCCACCCACCAGTGGAACCCTGGACGCCGCGTTCCCCGCGTCGTGGAGACCACCGGCCAGTCGGTTCCCCGCGCTCTGCGCGGCCTGGCCGGGGCCGACCAGCAGCATGATGGTGCGGTGCACCAGCCTGGCGAACCACGCCGCACCGACGATCACCGCGATCGCCAACAGGTCGGCCAGCACTTGCCGGGTACGGCGGGCCGGGGTCTGCGCATAGATTCTCATGCACGATTCTCTGCCCCGTCCGGGCCCGAATTCCCGTGAACACGCGCAGCGGACCCCGAACGCACTACCCCGGCCGCCGACGGAAACGGCTGGAGCCCGACCTCTTCGGACTGCCATGCTGACCTTGTGGACAGTTCCGGGATCACCATCACCTTCGCCCCCGACCTGCAGGTGTTCGTCAGTGCCCGGCACCGGGGCGAGAGGGCTTCGGTGCGCATCGACGGGACGTCGACGATCGGCCATGTCGTCGAATCCCTCGGTCCCCCGCTCACCGAGGTCGGCGGTCTGCTCGTCGACGGGGAGCGAGTGGCCGTCTCGCACATCCCCTCGGACGGGGAGGACGTGGTCGTCCACGCCGTGCCCAGGCCCCAGCAGCTTCCCGGCCCGCCGCGCTTCCTGCTCGACGTCCACCTCGGAACCCTCGCGCGGCGACTGCGGCTGCTGGGCGTCGACACCGCGTACGAGAGCGTCGACATCGGCGACCCGGCCCTGGCCGCGCGCTCGGCCGCCGAGCAGCGGGTGATGCTCTCCCGCGACCGCGGACTGCTCCGGCGCCGGGAGATCTGGGCCGGGGCGTACGTCTACAGCCACCGCCCGGCCGAGCAGCTCACTGACGTACTGTCACGCTTCGCCCCCCGGTTGGCCCCGTGGACCAGGTGCACGGCCTGCAACGGAGTGCTGCACGCGGCCAGCAAGTCCTCACTGCAGGACCGGCTGCCGAGCGGGACCGCGCGTTCGTTCGACGTCTTCGCCCAGTGCGGCGACTGCGGCCAGGCCTACTGGCGCGGCGCCCACCACGCCCGCCTGGACGCCATCGTGGACGAGGCCGTGCGCGCGTTCGGCACCGCGTAGGAGGATCGCGGACACGCCGGAGCCCCGCCGACGGGGGAGGAGACGGCGGGGCCCGCGGGATCAGCGGGTCGGCTGACGCGGTGTCAGGCTAGCCGCCGGGATCGGTCCGCGTCCGGCATATGCCAGGAGTGATGGGCAGCCCGGACCGGGCTACTCGGAACCGGCGGTGAAGTAGTGGCCGGCGTCGATGTCGGCGATGAGGCCGGGGTGGGTCGGCGCCCAGCCGAGCAGCTCGCGGGTGCGGGCGCTGGAGGTCGGGTTGTCGAGTCCGATGAAGGGTGCCATGAACTGGAAGTACCCGGGGACCTCCTCGGCGGGGACGGACTTGGCGGGAAGGTCCAGGTTGCGGGCGATGGCCTCGGCGATTTCGCGCAGCGGGACGCCCTCGTCGGCCGCGGCGTGCAGCCGGGATCCGGCGGGGGCCTGCTCCAGCGCCAGGCGGAACAGGCGGACGACGTCGAGGGTGTGGGCGGCGGGCCAGCTGTTGGCGCCGTCGCCGGGGTAGCCGGCATAGCCCGCGGTCCGGGCGAAGCGGATCAGCGCGCTGGTGAAGCCGTGCTGGTCGAGGTCGCTGTGCACCAGCGGGGGCAGCCGCACGACCGACGAGCGAACCCCGCGCTCGGCCAGTGCGATCACCGCGTTCTCACTGTCGATCCTCGGGCCGGACTCCGCGAAGTCGGCTTCGGTGCCGGCCCGGCCCTGGACGCCGGCGAACGCGAGCAGCAGCGTACCCGAGGCGATGACCAGTGCCTTGCCGGAGCCGGACTCGGCCAGGGCCTCGCCCAGCGCTCCGACGGCGCTCCGGTCGGCCGCCGCGGCGTCGAGCATTGAGCCGGCTTGCATCGCGTCGTGCTTGAAGGCGAGGTGGACGACACCGTCCGCGGCCGAGGCGGCCTGGCGCAGGCCGTCGAGGTCGTCCAGGTCGCCGCGGCGGACCTCGGCACCGAGCGCGGCGACCGCCGCGGCCGAGGAGTCGGAGCGGGCCAGGCCGGTGACGCGGTGGCCCGCGTCGAGCAGTTCCGGTATGAGCGCGGAGCCCAGGTGGCCGGAAGCGCCGGTGACGAAAACGTGCATGGGTGATGACCTCCGAAGAGCTGACCGCCCCGGCGCCACCGCGGGATGCGGGGGCGGGACGAGTCAATGACACTTGGTGTCATCACACTACATCCGATGACACCGGATGTCATCACTAGGATGGGGCCATGGGACGATGGGAACCGAACGCGCGAGGCCGCCTGGGCCGGGCCGCGATGGAGCTGTACGTGGAGCGCGGGTTCGACCAGACCACGGTCGCGGACATCGCCGAACGGGCCGGACTGACGAAGCGGACCTTCTTCCGCCACTACGCGGACAAGCGCGACGTGCTGTTCGTCGGCACGGCCCTGCTGACGGAGGTGGTCGCACGCGCGGTCACCGAGGCGCCCGCGGACCTGTCCCCCGTCGCCGCGACCACCCGGGCGCTGGAGGCGGCGGCCGGGATCGTCCAGGAGCGGCCCGAGGACGTGAGGATGCGTCAGGCCGTCATCGACGCGCACGTCGAACTGCAGGAGCGCGAACTGGTCAAGCTCGCCGCCCTGGCCACCGACCTGGCGGCCGCGCTGCAGGCACGCGGCGTCGACGTCTGGACCGCCCGGCTGCTCGCGGAGACCGGCCTGGCCGCCTTCCGGGTCGCCTTCGCCCGGTGGATCGCCGACAACGCCGAGGGGCCGCTGACCCGGCTGGTCACGGATTCGATGGAGGAGTTGGCAGCAGCGGTCGCCAAGCCCTGAGCCGACGTCAGGTGGTGTCCGTTCCGACGGGCGGCACCACCGGATCCGCGCGGCCGCAGCCGATCGGCGCGGCGCCCGCCCCGGGCCCCTCGGTGCGGGCGGATTCGCGCAGTTCGACGCAGCACAGGCCGGGGCGGGGGGTGAGCACGGCGTCGACGCCGGTGGCCTCCAGGCCGTCGAGGACTCCGCCGAGGAAGGCGTGGTTGATCCCGCAGACCAGTTCCGGCGACCGGGCCGCCAGCTGGTGGAACGGGCAGTTGAGCAGGCGCAGCCTGGTCGGGGCCTGGCGGTCGGGCTCGAATCCGTACTGCTCCAGCAGCGGCTCGCCGGCGCTGATGGAGCGTTCGGGGCCGAGTCGGCCCGGTCGGATCCGGGCCCGTTCGGCGGCTCCGATGTCCTGGCCGCGCCGATAGGCGGTGCGCAGGGCCGCGGTGCGGGCGTCCTCGTCCGGTCGGCCGGTGAGGACGGCGTCGATGAGGATCTCGGCGATCACATCGGGGCGGCGCTCCGGGATGCTGACGTGGATGTCGGCGTCGCCGGGTTCGTAGACCTTGGGCTTGCGGCCGACCTTGCGGATCCCGTCCGGGTTCTCGTAGCGGCTGCGCAGCAGGCCGGCCTCGACGAGTTTGTCGAGGTGGAAGGCGGCGAGCTTGACGGAGACCCCGGCGTCGGCCGCCGCCTCCTCGCGGGTCACCGGCCGCCGGGCGCGGCGGGCGAAGTCGTACATCCGGCGGCGCTGCCCGTCGGCGAGCACGGCGACGGTGCCGACCGGGTCGCCGGCGGAGGGCTCGGAGCGAGCCGGACTGGTAGCCACCCTTCCAGGGTAACGGCTACGACCGTGTTCATAACGGGGCCCGGCACTGCGACGACCGTGGCGGGTTGACCGTCGCCTTGAATAAGTCCAATACTTACTGGTGAAATCAGGCCACAAGCAGAGCCTGCCGTCGCGGGCATCGGAGGCACCCGACATGACCGCCCGACACCAGCCCGCCGCCCGGCCCGCCCGCCTCGACGCGGAGCCCCCGATACCCGCCCCCGCCGCGCTGCGGGTGGTGCACGACACGGACGGTGTCGACCTGGCGGCGGCGGAGGACGCGGCCCGCCAGTTCCTGCACGCCCTCGGGCTCAGCACCGACAGCGAGAGCATGCAGGGCACCCCCGGGCGGATGGCGCGCGCCTACGCCGAGCTCTTCAGCCCCCGCGCCTTCGACCTGACCACCTTCCCCAACGACGAGGGCTACAACGAGCTGGTCCTGGCCAGGTCCATCCCGGTGCGATCGGTGTGCGAGCACCATCTGCTGCCCTTCGTCGGCACCGCCCACGTCGGCTACCTGCCCGGGCAGCGGATCCTGGGGCTGTCCAAACTCGCCCGGGTGGTCGAGCACTTCGCCTGCCGCCCGCAGGTGCAGGAGCGCCTCACCAAGCAGATCGCCGACTGGCTGCAGAACCGGCTCGACCCCAAGGGTGTAGGAGTGGTCATCGAGGCCGAGCACACCTGCATGACCCTGCGCGGTGTCCAGGCCACCGGTTCGACCACGGTGACCTCCACCCTGCAGGGCCTGCTGCGCCACGACCCGCGCTCCCGCAGCGAGTTCCTCGCGCTGACCGGCATCACCCGCTGACCCCGAAAGGACCCGCTTTGGAGATCTGGATCAACCCGGCGTGTTCGAAGTGCCGCTCGGCGCTGTCACTCCTGGACGACGAGGGCACGCAGTACACGGTGCGGCGCTACCTGGACGACCCGCCCACCACCGACGAGCTCGCAGAACTGCTCGAAAGGCTGGTCCTGGAGCCGTGGGACATCACCCGAACCGGTGAACCCCTCGCGGCCGAACTGGGCCTGGCCGACTGGTCCCGGGACCCGGCCGACCGCGACCGCTGGATCAAGGCGCTGGCGCAGCACCCGGCCCTGATCCAGCGTCCGATCATCACCGCCGACGACGGATCGGCGGTCGTCGCCCGCACCGCCGAAGCCGTCCGGTCCGTCCTGCCCGCGCCATCCTGAAGGCCGGGTCATCCTGAAAGAGCAGGAAGCCATCGGAGGAGAGTGACCATGACCGCGAACACCGCCCATGTCATCGTCGGGGCCGGCCTCGGCGGTGCCAAGGCCGCGCAGGCGCTGCGCGAGCAGGGCTTCCAGGGCCCGCTGGTCCTGATCGGGGAGGAGCGCGAGCACCCCTACGAGCGCCCGCCGCTGTCCAAGGGCTACCTGCTGGGCAAGGACCCGCGCGAGAAGGCCTTCGTCCATCCGCGGCAGTGGTACGCCGACCACGACGTCGACCTGCGGCTGGGCGCGACGGCCAGCGCCCTGGACCCCGGCGCGCACCGGCTGACGCTCTCCGACGGCAGCCGGGTCGACTACGCCAAGCTGCTGCTGACCACCGGCGCCTCGCCCCGCCCGCTGCAGGTCCCGGGCGCCGACCTGGACGGCGTGCTGTACCTGCGGACGCTGGCGGACAGCGACCGGCTCAAGACCGTGTTCCGCAGCGGGGCCCGGATCACCGTCGTCGGCGCCGGCTGGATCGGCCTGGAGACAGCGGCGGCGGCTCGCGCGGCCGGGGCCGAGGTGGTGGTGCTGGAGAGCGCGGAACTGCCGCTGCTGCGGGTGCTCGGCCCCGAGGCGGCCCAGGTCTTCGCCGACCTGCACCGCGACCACGGGGTGGACCTGCGCCTGGGCGTGCAGGTGGACTCCATCACCGGGGAGTCCGGGACGGTGACCGGCGTGCTGCTCGCCGACGGTACCCGGATCGAGTCGGACGCGGTCGTGGTCGGCATCGGGGTCGCCCCCAACACCGGCCTGGCCGGAGCCGCGGGGCTCAGCGTCGACAACGGCGTCGTCACCGACGAGCGGTTGCGCACCTCCGCTCCCGACATCTACGCCGCGGGGGACGTCGCCAGCGCCCGCCACCCGCTGCTGGGGCGTCACATCCGGGTCGAGCACTGGGCCAACGCGCTGAACCAGCCGCAGACGGCGGCCCGGGCGATGCTCGGCCAGGACGTCGTCTACGACCGGCTGCCGTACTTCTTCAGCGACCAGTACGACCTGGGCATGGAGTACACCGGCTACGTCGAGCCCGGCGGCTACGACCGGGTCGTCTTCCGCGGCGACACCGCCGCCCGCGAGTTCATCGCGTTCTGGCTGGCCGGCGACCGGGTCCTGGCGGGCATGAACGTCAACGTCTGGGACGTCGTCGAACCCGTCCAGGCGCTGATCCGCTCCGGCGCGGCCGTCGACCCGGCGCGTCTGGCCGACCCGCAGGTCGCCCTGGAGTCGCTGATCCCCGGCTGAGCGCGGCCGGGCTGCCCGGAGCGTGCCCCCAGGACCGGGGACGGCTTGTGGCCGTAAGCGCAAGCCGCCTATAGTCATGAGAGTACGCTCTTACATGGGAGTCGACCATGAACGACGTCTCGATCGTCGCGCCTGACGGCGGCGAGGTCATCGAGCTCGGCCCGGCGCGGATGCGCATCCTGGAGGACGGCGGCACCACCGGCCACCGCCTCGGGATCGGCGAGATCACCCTGGCCCCGCACAGCGAGGGCCCGCCCCAGCACCGCCACGCCGAACACGACGAGGGCTTCTACGTCGTGTCCGGCTGCGCGGTGTTCACCGTCGGCCGGACCAGCCACGAGGCCCCGGCCGGAACCCTGGTGATGGTCCCGCCGGGGGTCCCGCACACCTTCGCCAACCCCGGCGACCAGCCGGTCGTGCTGCTCAACACCTTCACCCCGGACCTCTATGTGCAGTACTTCCGGGACCTGGGCGACACGGTCGCCGAGAACGGACAGCTGTCCGAGCCGGCCACCGTCGAGGCGATGGCCCGCTACGCCACCACACCGGCCACCGACTTCGCCTGACGTACGGTCACCTGCGCCGGTAGGAGGCGAAGTACCGGGCGTCGGGTGTGCCCAGGCCGGTCGCGTTGTCGTAGCCGGGAGTGGCGGTCAGGGTCTGGTCGAGGCCGAGGGTGATCAGGTAGGGCGTGGCCGGTGAGCCCGGTTGCGGTGTGCCTGCCGGGCCGACGGCGTCCGTGTGCGCGGCGGGGCCGGTCGGCGTGCTGGTCACGTCGTGGTACGCCCCGGTGCCGTAGCGGGCGTAGAGGGCCGGGTTCGCGAAGCCGAGCGGGGCGCCGGCGGCCTGTTCGGCGTCGGCCTGCATGCCGGCGATCAGCTGCACGGACACACTGGTGCCCGCCAGGGAGAACTCGTGGTACGCGGCCGGTCGCCCTGGCGCCAGTGCCACCGTGACGCCGACCCGTACGCCGCTGCCCAGGCTGGCGTCGGCGGCGATGTCGGGGAGCACCCGCATCGGCGCGGCCGAACCGTTGGCGTGGCTGAGCGCGTCGGGGACCACGCCGCGCTGGTAGCCGGGCCGGGCGAAGACGCGGCTGGTGCCGCCGCCACCGCCGCCCAGGAACGTGCCGGGCAGAGCGGCCCATCGGGTGCCGTCGCCGGTCAGACCGGCCGTGTAGTCCCCCCAGGGCGCCTCCCACGCGTAGCCGCCGTCAGGTCCGACGGCCAGGGTGGTACCGCCGACTCCGGTCACCCACGGGTCGGCGTCGGGATAACTGACGGTCGGTGCGTGCGTGGGCGACACATCCGAGTCGTCGCCTTCGTCGTCGGAGTCCACGTAGTAGCCGATGCCCTCGGTCGCGCCCTGTTCGAAGACCTGCTCGTAGAGGGCGATCAGGCCGGGCGAGAGGGTCGCCTCGTTGTACCGGACGTTGTACGCGCTGCTGACCACCGTCGCGAGCCGGGTATCGGCGATCTCGGTGTAGGCGTCGAGGATCGGCAGTGCCTGGCCGTCGTCGTCGCACTTCGCGCCCAGGTCCGTCAGGTGCGCCGCGGGGGCCGTCGCGTGCACCTCCTGTACGTCCGCGAAGTCCTCGGAGTACATCGGCCCCTGACTCGCACAGGTCTCGTCGAGGCCCGACGGCAGGATCTGGGAGAACTGGCCCGGGGCCAGCGGCTCGCCGTGACGGGCGCCGAAGGTCGCCAGGTCGTGCGCCATGCTCGGGGTGTGCCCGCCGGCCACCACGGCCTCGCTCACGCCGGCGCCGGTCAGGTCCGACGGCACGCCGTAGGCGCTGCGCAACTGCTGCGGCGTGTAACCGCAGCCCGCGTAGGGCGCTTTGGCGCCGTACGCGGTCGGCAATGTGTCGGCCGACCGCTGGCCGAAATACACCGAGCAGGGTGCGGACGTCGTGCCCGACGACGCGGCGACGGCCGACCCGCCGCTGGTCGAGGTCGCCTCGCCGCGGCCTGCGTAGCCGGGAATGCCGGTCTCCATCGGGACGACCGTGGCCACTGCAGACGCGACCTGCGCGGGCACGGAGGCACTCGCGCCCGGCACCGGTGCCTGCTGCGGCGTGCCGGCCACCTGTCGGCCGTACTGCCGCACCGGATCCGCGCCCACCCGATAGCTGTGCCAGCTCACGCCGAACGCCAGGTCGGCCTGGGCAGCCGTGCCGGTGACCTCGACATAGTGCGCCGAGACCGCGGTCACCCGTAGTCCGGCAGCGCTCAGCCAGGAGCGGACGGCGTCCGTCCGGTCCCGGGTCGGCCCGAACAGCGCCTGCTCCTGACCGGGAGTCAGGTACCGCCGGTACAGCGGACTGCCCGGGGTGGACACCGCTTTCGCGTACCCGGCCAGTCCTGCCGGATTCCTCCCGGTCAGGTAGACCCGCACGGCCACCGGCGCCGAAGCCGCGGCCACGCCCAAGTCCTTTGCTGCGGTGCCGTCTTCGGTGGTCGGCACCGACCACAACGGCACATAGTCGGCCACGGCGGCCCTGCCGGGCGGTGCGGAGGCCCGTCCGCCGCCCGCCGCCGTCGCGGCCGGTACCGTGCCCACGGTCAGCGCCAACACCGCGCCCGCCGCGACGGCTGACCGCCTGCTCCATCCATGGCCCGCCATCATGTCTGCCTCCTGGGATCCGACCGCATCGTCACCCGTTCGACGCTAGGTCGGCCCGGATCCCCGGACATTGGTGCTGCCCCCCAACTCCCGGGTACGGACAACCCCCACCGGACCCGGCAGGGCGGATCCGCGGGCGCGGCGCCGCTGCCCGGCTCGATTGTCAGTGGGCACCGGTAGCTTCGATCATGTCGCGCCGATCCGGCGGACAACCCCCATTCTCCTGCCCGTTCTTCTGCCCATGCCCTAGGAGGCAGTGCGTTGTTGTCCCATCGGGAGGACTCGAGCACGGCCCGCGTGGTGGCTCCCGCGCGGCCCCGCAAGCTCGCCAAAGTGCCGTTCGTGGAACTGGCCGACGGCCGGCTGCAGGGCGTGGTCTCCAGCGGCTCCGACATCGGACGCGTCTATGTGTCGTCCGTCGCGGCCGGTGACTTCGCCTTCGCGTGCAGCACCAACAACAACCGTCCCTGCGGCGGCCTGCGCGGCTCGTTCTGCAACCACATCCTGGCCCTGCTGGTCGAGGCCGAGCTGCAGTACGGCGCCGAACGCGTCGCCCGCTATCTGCGGATCGACACCGACGGCGGGACCAGCGGGTCGGGCCCGTACAGCCTGGCCGCGGCCATGACCGGCACCCGGCCGGTGCAGGCGGGCAAGGAGGCCGCGCCCGCGGTGTTCGCCCGCTTCCTGCGCCAGTTGGCCTACCTGGAGCTGGCGCCGACCACAGTGCCGCTGCCGGAGATGCAGTGGTTCCCGCCGACCAGGAAGGCAGCCTGATGACCGTACAGCTGGACGACCCGGTGGACGGCCTCGACCAGGCCCTGGCCGCGGTCGACGCGTTCGACCGGGTCCTGACCGGTGGCCTGCTCCGGCCCCGACCGGACCAGGAGGAAGGCCTGCGGGGGCTGGCCGACGCCGTCGCCGGGTCGCCGTTGGCAGCCAGCGTCGCGGTGGCCGCCGAGAAGGCGGCGGCCGGAGCCGCTTCGGAGGAGCACCTGGTGGCGCTGGCCGCAGGACGCACCGCACTGCTGGGCGCCGTCCATGACGCGCTGGCCACCCGGGTGTACGCGGTAACCGGCCGCAGCAGCAGCGGAGTTGACGCACCGCCGACCGCCCCGGCAGCGGCGCCTAACCGGCTGGCCGGCGCGCGGGCGTGGCTGTGCGACCTGGCCCGTGCCGGTTGGCAGGGCCTGGACCGGGAGCTGGTCGCCGGGGCCGAACCGGTGGTCGCCGGGATGCTTGCGGACCCGGCCCTGCGCCGGTTGGCGTCGCTGCTGGACGGCTTCGCCGCCGAGTTGGACGCGTTCTGCCCCGGCGCGGGCCAGGACCGCTTCCCGGTGCGCCGCTGGGCGGACCTGTGGACCCGCGGCATGCTGCTGTCCGACCCCGGCTACCCCGCCGCGCCCCCGTCAGGAACCGTCACCGGACGGCTGCTGCCGCTGGGCGTGGACCTGCACGAGCACTCGACCGGCGTCCAGGCGCAGGTCCACGCGGTGTTCGAGCCCGCCGACGGCGGCCCGGCGCGGCTGGTCCGGGCCAGTGTGTCCGCTCCCAAGCCCGACACCGTGGTCGGCGCCGGCGGCTGGCAGCTGCTGCGCCCGCACCTGTCGCTGTTCTCGGCTCTGGCGGAGGGCCTCACGATGGAGCTGACCGACATGCCGGTCACCGACGAGGGCGATCTGCTCTGGAACGACGACCTCGCCCGCACCGGCGGACCCGCCGATCCGTTCGCCACCGCCCGCGTCGCCCTGCCCGCCGCGACCGGCTCCTGGACCGCACCGCTGGACCGGCACCCGGCCCGGCTGGCCGAACCGGTCTTCCTGGAGGGCTACCGGGCCGACGAGCAGGACGGTGCGGTGACCTTCGCCCTGGCCGGATCGGTCTGGGAGGTCGACGTCGACCGCCTCCCGTCCGCGTCCCCGCTCACTCCGCAGGCGGTGGCCGCCTCCCGGGCCTGCATCGGCCTGCTGCGCTGGGACGCCGGCCGGTTCCTGCTGCAACCGCTGGCGGTGGAGGCCGTCAAGGGCCGTCGCACGGTCGCCCTGCACGCCGGGGCATGGGCCGCGGGCACCACCGACAAGGACGGCGCCCGGGCCGAGAAGGCCGCGACCGAGGCCGTCCAGGTGCTGCGCGAACGCGCCGGAAAGCTGCTGCGCTCTTGACCTCTCCCCCAGCTGAAGCAGGGGGATTCTTCCCTAGCGGGTCGAGCTTTCTGCTTCATCGACAGCAGCTGCCCCGAATCAACGGCCAGGGACGTTGGTACGCCCAGCAGTCTTACGCCAGCTCCACAGACCTGACATCCCTCCAGCCCGGAGGTAGACCCGGGCGGCTTGGTTGTCGCCGTCCAGGCGATAGCCACCCTATCCGTCCGCCACTCACGGGGCAGTCCCCCGGGAGGGTGACTCACCGACGGTCCGCCTTGACGGCGAATCGCCGCCCTCTGCCCCGCGCCGCGGGCAGTCCGATTCCTCCCCCGCCTCAAACCGGGGGTATCCACGGAGGCATCCGATGACCGACCGGATCCCGGCCCCTGCCGATCCACGGCCGGACCGCGACGAGACCCGTCGCCAGGTGCTCTACTGGCGCCTGCTGGCGCGGCTGTTCGACGCCCAGGAGCAGCCTGCGCTGGAGTCCGCGAGCCTGGCCGTCGTCCGCGACATCGGACTGCCGGACGCCCTCCAGGACCCGCAGGCCTCCGTCGACGCGATCGTCCAGCGCCACCCCGAACTCGCCTCCGAGCTGGACGGCCTGATGACTCCCCAGCCCGAGTCCGGTGAACGGGACCGGGCCGCCGAGGTGCGGCGGGCCGCCCTGGTGTCCAAGGTCCTGCTGAACGCCTTCGCCACCGGCAGCGGCACGGTCACCGCCGGGCAGCTCTCCCAGTGGCAGTCCGACGCGGGCTGGCTGGAGCGCGCGCTCGGCTGCCGGCCGGGCGCCCTGCGCGGCGGACGCCCCGGGCCGGCCTCCGGCCCGGGCACCGGCCCCGGTGGTCCGGGACCCGCCGGGAGCGGGACCGGGAACGGACCCGGTCGGCAGCCGGACCTGAGCCGGCTGATCCCGGCGATCGGCCCGGATCTGGCCGCGATCGAGGCGGACCTGGTCAAGCGCATGCATCTGCGCGAGGTCCTGGCCGATCCGCAGCTCGCCGCCCGGCTCACCCCCAGCATGTCGCTGATCGAACAGCTGCTGCGGGACAAGAACAACCTGTCCGGCGTCGCGCTGGCCAACGCCAAGGCGCTGATCCGCCGCTTCGTCGACGAGGTCGCCGAAGTCCTGCGCACCCAGGTGGAGAAGGCGAGCACCGGCGCCCTGGACCGGTCGGTGCCGCCCAAGCGGGTGTTCCGCAACCTGGACCTGGACCGCACGATCTGGAAGAACCTCACCAACTGGGACCCGGAGCAGGAGCGGCTCTACGTCGACCGGCTGCACTACCGCCAAACCGCCCGGAAGACCACCCCGCAACGGCTGATCGTGGTGGTGGACCAGTCCGGCTCCATGGTCGACTCGATGGTCAACTGCACCATTCTGGCCTCCATCTTCGCCGGTCTGCCCAATGTCGACGTCCACCTGATCGCCTACGACACCAGGGCCGTCGACCTCAGCCCCTGGGTGCACGACCCGTTCGAGACGCTGCTGCGCACCAACCTCGGCGGCGGCACCGACGGCACCGTCGCGATGGCGCTGGCCCAGCCGCTGATCGCCGAGCCGCGCAACACCGTGGTGGTGTGGATCAGCGACTTCTACGAGTGGAGCTGCGAGCCGCTGTTCCAGTCGATGGCCTCGATCCACCGCTCCGGCGCCAAGTTCATCCCGGTCGGATCGGTCACCAGCGCCGGCCGGGGCAGCGTCAACCCGTGGTTCCGCGAGCGCTTCAAGGACCTCGGCACCCCGGTGATATCCGGCCACATCCGCAAGCTCGTGCACGAGCTCAAGACCCGCCTCGCCTAGAAAGGGCCCCTGACATGTCCGACCTGCTGCGCGCCCCCGCCGAGACCAAGTACGCCGAGGAGCTGGACTACCTGGAGTCGGTCGACACCGGCACCAAGCCGTTCTCCTGGCGGTTGTCCCCGAAGATGATCCGCACCTTCATCCTCGGCTCCCAGCGCTCCGACGAGCTGGACCGGACGATCGATCAGAAGTGGTACGGCGACCCGGGTTTCGTCGAGCGCTCCATCGTCACCCTGGCCTCGGACCGCGGGCTGCTGCTCATCGGGGACCCCGGCACCGGCAAGAGCTGGCTGGCCGAGCTGCTGGCCGCCGCGGTCTGCCGCAACTCCACCCTGGTGGTGCAGGGCACGGCCGGGACCACCGAGGACCACATCAAGTACTCCTGGAACGTGTCCATGGTGATCGCCAAGGGCCAGTCCCGGGAGTCGATGATCCCCTCCCCCATCATGACCGCGATGGAGGGCGGCGCGATCGGCCGCATCGAGGAGCTCACCCGCTCCACCAGCGACGTCCAGGACGCGCTGATCTCCATCCTGTCCGAGAAGTACATCTCGGTGCCCGAGCTCGACAGCGACAACATCGTCTTCGCCAAGCCGGGCTTCTCGGTCATCGCCACCGCCAACAGCCGCGACCGTGGCGTCAACGACCTGTCCTCGGCGCTCAAGCGGCGCTTCAACTTCGTCCGCATCCCGGTGGTCACCGACAAGAAGAGCGAGGCGCAGATCGTCCGCTTCCGGACCGAGGAGCTGCTGAAGCGCCATCAGCTCGAACTGGAGGTCCCGCCGACGCTGCTGGACGTGCTGCTGGACAGCTTCGCCGACCTGCGCGCCTCCGCCGCCGCGGCCGGCAGCGACGACGAGAAACTGGAGTCCGCGCTGTCCACCGCCGAGCAGATCGGCGTGCTGGAGGACGCGATCCTGCACAGCAACTTCTTCGGCGCCGCGCGGCTCACCCCGCACACGCTGGCCTCCTCGATGGTCGGGTCGCTGGCCCGGCGCGCCCCGGAGGACCTGGCGATCCTGAACAAGTACCTGCACGGCGTCGTCGAACCGCGCAGCAACGAGGTCGGCGGCCCGTGGCCGGAGTTCCTGCAGGGCGGCCGCGACGCGATGGCGAGCCTGTCGTGAGCCGAGCCGCTGCCCCCGCCACTGCCCCCGCCACTGCGCCCGCTTCTGCCGCTGCCGCTGCCGCTGCCGAGGGGACGTTCGACGCCCTGCGGCTCCAGCTGAGCGAAGCGGCCGAGCGGTTCGCCGACGGCCCCGGCGCGCTGGAGGGCCTGCTGCGCGGCATCGTCGACGACGTCGACCGCGCGGTCCGCGAGCCGCTGGAGATCTTCCCGGTCTGCCACCACTCCCCCGCCTCCGCGCTGGCCATGGCCCGCCGACTGCGCGAGAAGCAGCCGACGGTGGTCTACCTGGAGCTGTGCGAGGACCTGGCGCCGCTCCTGGCCGAGCTGCGCAACTGCCAGCTCCCGGTCGCCGTCCAGGCGTTCGCCAGCGAGATCGAGGGCTTCCCGGCCGGGTGGGCACCGCTGTCGGTGGTCGCGCCGATCACCGAGGCGTCCGCCGAGTACCAGGCGATCGCCTACGCCCTGGACACCCCCGGGGTGGAGCTGGTGCTGGTCGACCGCTCCAGCGACCACGTCTTCCAGTGGGAGCCCTACGAGGAGCCCGGACGGCCCGATCCCGACGCCGCGCCACCCGGCCCCGACACGGCGCATCCGGAGGACGGCGCGGCGCTGCACGGCGACGCGGTCGGCGTCCAGGTCGGCGAGCTGCGCCCGCGCTTCGCCGACCTGGAGCAGCACCTGCTGCGCCACGGCCGGGTCCGGCACTGGTCGGAGTGGTGGCACCAGTACGTCGAGCTACCGCTCGGCGACGCCGACCACGACACCTACCGGCAGGCGTTGTTCCTGATCGGCTCGCTGTTCCGGCGGCTGGCGCCGGGCGACGAGCGCCGCACCGCGGTCGACGAGGACCGCGAGCGCTACATGTGGACCCGGATCCGGCAGCATCTGACCGCTACCGGGACCGACCCCGCCGATGCCCTGTACGTCTGCGGGGCCGCCCACGCGGCCAGCCGGGTGGACGAGTTCGGCGTGGACGGCAGCGACACCTTCGAGATCAGCCCGCGCACCGGCACCAGCTGGCAGTACGGCCTGATCCCGTCCAGCCACGCCGCCATCGAGGCGCAGTTCGGTCTGGCAGCAGGCTCGGTGTCGATCGCGGCGACCGTATGGACGAAGAACCTCAAGCGTTCCAAGGTCGCCCCGTTCCGCCTGGCCGGCCAGGCCGGCACCAAGAAGCCCGCCCGGGCCGGGAAGGCCAAGACCGGTGCCGCCGTGCCCGCGACTGCGCACGCGACGGCTGCAGCCGTACCGGCGGCGGACCAGCTCTCCGGGTTCCTGCAGCGGCCCCCGGTCCTGGACGGCCTGGACGTGTCCGAGCTGATGGGCTGGTGCGTGGACATCGTCCGGGCCGCCCGCCGGGCCGGCTACCTGGCCTCCACCGCCGACGCGATCGCCGTCTTCGAGACCTCGATCCTGCTGGCCGGGATGCGGGACCGGGCCAAGCCCAACCCGTACGACTTCCTGGACGCGGCGGTCACCTGCATCGAGAAGGACACCGTGCCCGGACGGCGCGACGTGCGCCGTCTGGTGGAGATCATGATGGGCGGCGACCGGATCGGCCGGGTCGGCTACGAGGCGCTCCCACCGCTGGCCCGCGACGTCCACGACCGGCTCGCCGCGCTCGACCTGCCCCTGGAACGGCGCGGGGTGCAGCGGGCGCTGCTGGACATCTCCGGCCGCCCGGAGCTGGAGCGCTGCTCCGACGTGCTGTGGATGCTGCGGTACCTGATGCCCCCCGGCAGCGCCCGGCCCATCATGGGCGAGCGCAAGCTCGGGCAGCGCCCGATCCAGGAGTCCTGGGACCTGGCCCTGGGCACCCACCAGCGCGCACTGATCGAAATCGGCTACGAGGGCGTCAGCATCGAGCAGGTGCTGGAGCAGCGGCTGCGTCGCACCGCCAACGGCCCGCAGGCCACCGCAGCCGGCGTGCTGGAGGCCGTCGAGGACGCCACGCTGTACCTGCGCAGCCGCCGCCTGGCCGACGAGCTCGGCGCCCGCGCCCTGGAGGTGCTGGCCACCGAGCGAACCGTGGACAGCGCCCCCGAGGTACTGCAGCGGGTACGACGGCTGCTCGGGTACTACCGCTCCTCCGAACCGGCCCTCCCCGGCTGGATCGAGTCCTTCACCAAGACCGGCTACGCCCACTACTGCACCCTGCTGCCCACCGCGTTCACCGACGACGAGGCGACGGTGCGTCAGGTCGCGGCGATGCTGGGGTTCCTGTTCAGCATGGAGTCGCTGGCCCTGTCGCTGGGATGCGACCGGGCCCAGTTGGAGCTGTCCCTGGCGCAGTCGCACCCCGAGGAGCCGGCGAAGGTCGCCCTGCTGTGGGCGGCTCAGGTCCAGATCGGCCGGCAGTCCCGCGCCGATCTGCGCCGGCGCTGCGACGACCTGCTGGGCAACCCGCTCACGCTGCCCGTCTACCCCCGGTACCTCAGCGGGCTCATCCACGCTCTGGAGCCCGCGCCCGGGCTGGCCGACTTCGTGGTGGAGGCGCTCTCCAACGCCTTCGGCCGGCTGCCGGACCCGGTGCTGCTGCCGTGGCTGCCGCTGCTGATCACCTCGCTCCGGGGCGGCGGCAGCCACCTCGTCCCCGTGCTGGTGCGCGAGGCCGGACGGATCTTCCCCGGCCGCCTGGACGCGCTGGACGCCTGGACCCCGCCGTGGCTCGCCCCGCCGGCCCGCCCGCGCCCCGCAGCCGCCCCGGGGCGGCCCTCCACCCGCGCCGCCCTGCTGGCCGCACACCCCGCGGCCTGCGACGCCGCCGCGGCCCTGCTCGGCTGCGACGACCCCTGGGCCCCCACCGAGGGCACCGCACCGCTTCCGACCGGTGCGGCCCTGCTCACCCGCCACCCGCAGACGGCAAAGGCCGCCGCCGTCCTAGTCGGCGGTTGAACTCACGCGGGGTGGCAACGCACCGGCGTCCGCGGGTCCGGTCTGCCCCTGCACGTCGGATGCGGTCCCGGTGACCGCCGGCGGGCGGACCAGGCCCGCGGCGAGCGCGGCCGCCGCGCAGCAGGCGATCGGGAGGAAGAAGGCGGCGGTCAGCGGCATCAGATGGGTGAGCCAGCCGATCACCGCCGGACCGGCGAGCATGCCCAGGTACCCCAGGCTGGCCACCCGGGACACGTTCGCGCCGGCCGCCTGCGCGTCGACGTGCCCTGCGGCGCTGAACAGTTGGGGCACGCAGCCCGACAGTCCCGCGCCGAACAGGGCCCAGCCGACCAGGGCGAGCGGGATCCAGCTCGACAGCGCGGCCACGGTCAGTCCGACGGCCGCGATGGCGGCGCCGTAGCGCAGCACCGCGAACGCCCCGAAGCGCGCGGCGGTCCGGTCGGTCAGCAGCCGTCCCACCGTCATCGCGACGGAGAACGCCCCGTAGGCCAGGGCCGCGGTGGCGGGGGCCGCGTCCAGGACCGTGCGCAGGTGCAGGGTGCTCCAGTCGTTGGCGACGCCCTCGCTGAGCATCACCATCAGGGCCAGGGCCGCCAGGCCCCAGATCCGCCGCGAGGTCCGGCGCCCGCGCGGGCCCGTGGTGGGGGCGACCGGATCCGCGGCAGGCGCGGCGGGGCGGCGCAGCAGCAGCGGCGCCGTCGCCAGGCCGATGACGGCGCCGATGACCGCCGCGGTCCCGAGCGTCGTGGCGGGGGTCCAACCGGCACTGATCGCCCGGGCCCCGGCCAGGGCGGCCAGCACGCCGCCGAGGGAGTAGGCGGCGTGGAAGACGGCCAGGATCGGGCGCCGGTAGGCGTGCTCCACCTGGACGGCGTGGGTGTTCATGCTGACGTCCAGCACCCCGTTCCCGAGGCCGAAGACGAACAGCGCCCCGGTCAGTGGGGCCGCGCCGGTCGCCAGGCCGGGCAGGGCCAGGGTCGCGCTGCACAGCGCGGCGCCCGCAGGCACCATCACGCGGGCGCCGAACCGGTCGGCCAGCGGTCCGGCCACCCGCATCCCGACGAAGGCTCCGAACGCGAGCAGCAGCAGGAGTTCGCCGAGCACGGCGTGGCTGATCCCGGTGCGGTGCTCGACGGTGGGGATCTGGACCACCCACATCCCCATGACCGTCCCGTTGAGGATGAAGTAGACGAAGGTGGCCAGTCGTGCGGCCCGCAGTGATCGATCCATGGATCAAACATAACGAACATAATCTCTGTTCGTAAATTGATTTAACGCACAGACATGATGTTCAATAGGTGGCATGGCGAACACGGACCGGCTCAGAAGGATCACGCAGGCGGTGCAGGAGGCCGGCACGCTCGGGGTCGCGGAGTTGGCGGGACTCACCGGTGCCTCGGAGATGACCGTCCGGCGCGACCTCGACCTGCTGATGAGCCAGGGCGTGTTGGAGCGCTACCGCGGCGGCGCGCGCAGCCTGCTGCTGCGCGGCGAGGAGCCGCCTTTCGCCCTCAGGGCGGAGGAGGCAGCCGAGGCCAAGCGGCGCATCGCCGGCCATGTGGCGGGACTGCTCGCGGACGGCGAGTCGGTGGTGCTCGACAGCGGCACGACCTGTGTGGAGGTCGCGCGGGCGCTGCGCGGACGCCGCCTCACGGTCATGCCGCTGTCGCTGCCGGCCGTCAACGTACTCGTCGACGAGCCCGGCTCGACCACGGTGCTGGTCCCCGGCGGCCGCCCGCGCCGGGGCGAGGGCGCGCTCACCGGGCCGCTGACCCGCGCCTCGCTGGCGGCACTGCGTTTCGACACCGCCGTCGTGGGCTGCTGCGGCCTGACCGCCGAACAGGGGCTGACCGCCTACGACCTGGACGACGCCGACATCAAGCGCACCGCCATCGCCTCCGCCCGCCGCGTCATCGCCGTCGCCGACGGCGGCAAACTGACCCGCGCCGCCCTCGCGTTCGCCGTCCCCGCCACCGCGCTGACCGCCCTGGTCACCGACGACACCGCCCCCGAGGAGGAACTCCAGGCACTCGCCGCCGCCGGAGTGACCGTCAGCACCGTATGACCACACCGGACTGATCGCTATGGTCTGTCGCATGCATCGAACCCGTGTCTACGCCGTCCTCATCGACACCCCCGAGGCGCAGGCGGCGGAGGCCGCCTCGTTCTGGTCCGCCGCACTGGGCGCGGCCGCCCGGGTGGACAAGAGGGAGCCGCAGTTCACCGTCCTGCCCGATGCCCTGCCCGGACTGGTCACCGTCGTGCAGTCGGTGGACGACGCCCCCCGCTTCCACATCGACATCGAGACCGACGACGTCCGCGCCGAGACAGCCCGACTCCTGGCGCTCGGCGCCACCGAGGTGTCCGACTGGCTGGAATGCCGCACCCTCCGCGCCCCCGGCGGCCACCTCCTGTGCGTCGTCCCCGTACACAGCGACCCCGACTACTTCGCCGCCCACGCCCACACCTGGCCGTAGCCCGCAACACCGAACATCCGAAGGGCCGCTGCGCCGGCGGCTGGCCGATGTCGACCACGCGGGCCCAGGCGGGCGGGTGGTCCGGGGCGTAGTCGGGGTTGTCCTCGTTCCGGGAGCGGGTCGGCTCATGGCGGGCGAAGAGGCCGATGACCGTGCGGCACGGAGGGCGGGTGGCGGGCCAGGGGGCCTGACCGTCGGTCAGGGCGACTATCTGCTGACCACCAGTGCCTGGAGTACCGCAGAGCGCGCCTGGCTGCACCGCGCTCCGCGCCGGGACGCCGCACCGGCGGCTCGGAACGACCCTGCCGCACCAGTCTTGTCAGGCGGGGCCTGACACTCTAAGGTTGCCGACAGGCCGTCAGGCAACGCCTGACGGCAGGCCGATCGAGGAGACGAAGCCATGCCGACAACCGCACCCTCCCCCACCGAGGTCCACTGCTCCTTCTGCGTCAAGCCGGCGCCCGCGGTCGCGAAGATCATCGCCGGCCCCGGCGTCTACATCTGCAATGAGTGCGTGAGCCTGTGCAACGACATCCTGGGCCAGGAGGCCGCCGCCGGGCCGGCCTCCTCCGAGGTTCCCGACTGGGAGGACATGACGGACGAGCAGATCCTGGAGCGGCTGCCGCGCATCGCCGCCGTCGGCGCACAGGTGGACGGCAGCCTGCGGCTCCTGGTGGACCGGCTGCGGGAGCGCGGCGTCTCCTGGGCCAGGATCGGCACCGCCCTCAGCATGACCCGCCAGTCGGCCTGGGAGCGCTACGCCCCCCAGCGCGAGCAGTGACCGGCACGGCAGGGGGCACCAGCGGGGCCGGGGCCCGCGAGGGCCTGTGATTGGATCTCGGCATGGCTGATGTCGAGGTTGTGCAGGTCTTCCTGGGTGCCGACGGGACCGGGGGCAGTCCGCTGGGCGTGGTCCGCGACGGGGCCTCGGTACGGGGTGTGGCGGATCGCCAGGAGGTCGCCCGGCGGCTCGGCTTCTCCGAGACGGTGTTCGTGGACCACACCGCGCGGGGCGAGGTGGACATCTACACGCCCAGCGTGCGGCTGCCCTTCGCCGGCTATCCGCTGATCGGCACCGCCTGGCTGCTGCGCCACCACGGCGAAGCGGTCGACCTGCTCCGGACCGAGGCCGGCGAGGTCGCGACCTGGGCCGACGGGGACTTCACCTGGATCCGCGGCCGGGCCGAGTGGGTGTCGGGCAAGCGCACCCAGCAGTTCGGTTCCGCCGCGGAGGTCGACGCGCTGCCGGCCCCGCCCCCGGGCGAGGGCTGGCTCTACGCCTGGGCCTGGGCGGACGAGGCCGCGGGCACGGTCAGGGCCCGCGGCTTCCCCCGCCGCGGCGACGCCATCACCGAGGACGAGGCGACCGGCGCCGCCGCGATGCTGCTCGCCGGCGAGTTGGGCCGGGACCTGCGGATCCGCCAGGGCGCGGGCTCGGAGATCCTGGCCCGTGTCTCCGACCAGGGCTGGATCGAGGTCGGTGGCCGCGTCGCAGCAGTCGGCTCCGCCGGGACCGGTGGGGCCGGTCAGGACTGAGCGGGTACCGCCTGGCGGATCTCGGCCTGACCGAGGGCGCCGGGGGTGAAGACCGCGGCGGCGATGCGCAGGTCCTCCGGCAGCGCCGCCCACAGCTCCCGGGAGAGATCGTGGGAGCTGTGGGCCCTGGTCCGGAACTCGATGAACGGACGCCCCGTGGCGATGTCGCGCCCGTCCGACTGATAGGTCGTCATCAGCACGCCCTCGCCCGGGGCCAGGCCACCGGCCTGGAGCGTCAGCCGATTGGTGGCGGTGCGTTCCCCGCCGCTGTGCCGCGCGGCGCCGAACCAGGCCCTGGCCGTGTCGCCGAGGTCCAGGACCACGGTCAGCCGGGGCGTGAAGATCGGCGGGTCCGGCTCGTAGTCCAGCCCGTCCAGGGCCGGCGCCGGGGGCTGCCCGGCGGCGAGCCGGTCGGCGACCGCAGCCACCTGCTCCCCATTGCCGAAGACCAGCCACTCACCGCTCCGGCGGCCGGCGACATAGTGCCGCAGCCGGTCGTGCCCGCCCGTCCCGGTCGGAGCCACGACGAGATCGCCCTCCGCTGTGCAACTCAAGGTCCGGGCACGGGACTCGGGGCTGCGCCCGGTCAGGAAGTAGCCGCCGAGCACCGACCCGTCAGCGGTTCTGCACCACAGCACACCACGGCCGGGATAGCGGTTGACCGCCAGCACCTCATTCAGCCACTCCACGAGTACGGCGTCCTTCCGCTCCGGGCGGCCCCTGTATACCAGACGGTAGGGAGCAGCGGGGGAACCGCAAAGAATCGTGCACACCCCGTCATCTGCCGAACTACGTTGCTGATGTCCCGGTCAACGTAACAGGAGATCATATGAGCAGCCGTTCAGACGTTGCGGTATACCTTGCGGACGGCTCGACGATCGCGGAGATCATGCTGGTCGGACGGGTCGACCGGCAGGCCGACGCGCTGCTCGGTGCGGTGCTCGACGAACTGCTGGTCGTTCCACGGGTGCTGCGCATCGAGATCGACACCGCCATGGTGCAGTTCTGCGACCGCGGCGGACTGACCGTCTTTCTCCGCGCCCAGAAGCAGGCCGCCGACTTCGGCGTCGTGCTGCACATCGTCCGCGCGGCCCCAGCGCTGCTGCGCGTCCTGGAGGCCACCGGCCTCTCCCAACTGCTCACCCCGGCGGGGAGTTGAACCAGCCGGGGGACCAGCCCGGCCACCGCGCCAACGGCGGCGCCAACCAGTCGCGGTCGCCGGCTCCGCCCGCGTGACCACCCGCTATGGCTGTCTTCGACTGCTATCGTGCGAAATGCCTCATGCCTCGGCGACCGGCCGGGCTGGGCGTGACAGGACGAGGGGCGCATGTCGGACGGTCAGGAGCCTTCGACGGCCGCTGATTCCACAGCCGGGACCGAGGTCGCGGCCGAGGAGCGCCGGCTCCGGCGTGACCTGGGGTTCTGGGGGCTCACCGCGATCGGGTTCTCCAACATCGTCGGATCAGGCTGGCTGTTCGCGGCGATGTACGCGGCGCAGACGGCCGGCCCGGCGTCACTGCTGGCATGGGTCGGCGCCGGGGTGCTGTGCGCGCTGGTCGCCCTGGTGATGGTGGAGCTCGGCGTCTCCCGCCCCGAGGGCGGCGGGACGGTGCGCTGGCCGCTGTTCGCCAGCGGCCGGCTGGTGGGGACGCTGATCGGCTGGTCCACCCTGCTGTCGGTGGGCGGGACCGCCGCCGAGATCAGCGCGATCATGCGCTACGCCGACCACTACCTGCCCTGGCTCTACAGCGCCGGCGGCGGCCTCACCGGTTCCGGCCTGGCGGTGGCGCTGGCGCTGAGCGTGGTCCTCACCGCGCTGAACTGGTTCGCCGTCAAGCTCTTCGCCCGGCTCAACAACCTGGTGTCACTGTTCAAGATCGCCGTGCCGGTGCTCACCGTGGCCGCGCTCTTCGCCTCCGGCTACCACTCCGGCCGGCTCACCTCCTCCGCGCACGGCGGCTTCGCCCCCTACGGCTACCCGGCCGTGCTCAGCGCGCTGGCGGCCGGCGGCATCGTCTACTCGCTCAACGGCTTCCAGGCCCCGCTGGACTTCTCCGGCGAGGCCCGGCACCCGCGCCGCACCATGCCCGGCTCGGTGCTCGCAGGCATCGGGCTGGCACTGCTGCTCTACCTGGCCCTGCAGTTGGCCTTCCTCTACACCGTCCCCGAGCGCCTGCTCGGCCACGGCTGGTCCGGCGTCAACTTCGACTCGCCGTTCGGCCAGCTCGCCCTGATCCTCAATCTGCAGTGGCTGTCCAGCCTGCTCTACGTGGACGCCGTGGTCTCCCCCGGCGGCTCGGCCTACGTCGGAGTCGCCATCGATGCCCGGCACACCTACGCGCTGGCCAAGAACGGCACCCTGCCGCGGTTCTTCATGCGGGTCGACGGACGCCGCGGCGTGCCACAGCGGGCGCTGCTGCTCAACCTGGCCGTGATCGCCGTCTTCCTGCTGCCGTTCAACGGCTGGCAGCAGATCGTCAGCGTGATGGGCGACATGTATCTGCTCATCTACGCCGCATCGGCGGTGGCCGTCGCCGTCTTCCGGGGCCGCCCCGACGGCGGGCTGGTCGGCTGGATCCCCGGGCTGAACTGGATCGCGCCGCTCAGCTTCGTGGTGGCCAGCGAGTTCGTCTACTGGTCCGGCTGGCACGACCTGCGCTACGCGCTGCCGCTGGTGCTGATCGGCCTGCCGCTCTTCCTGCTGCTGCGGCCCGAGCACCGCGAGGAGGCCTCGCTGGCGGCGGAGCTGCTGCGCGGCGCCTGGCTGGTGGTGTACCTGCTGGCGCTCACACTGCTGTCCTGGCTGGGGTCCTTCAAGGGCACGGACCATCTCCGCGCGCCGTACGACTCGATCACGGTCGCCGTGGTGGCCTCGGCCCTGTTCGTCTGGGCCGTCCGCGCGGGCCGGGGACTTCCGGTGGCGGTACCCCCGGCGCCCTCGGTACCCCCGGCGCCTCCGGTGCTCTGATCCCCGGGAGACCCAGGTCACACCGGTCCATGTCACATTCGGCCGCGCCCTCCTGTCCTAGGAATGTACCGACCAACCAGGCACACGGGAGTTCGTCATGGAAGCTCGTCTCAACGTCTTCGGCAACGCGGTGGCCGGCCAGGCCCTGAAGTACTTCAACTCCGCCAACAAGGCAGTGGCAGGCTCCACCCTGCCGGCCGCGACGCAGGAGCTGGTGAAGATCCGCGCCAGCCAGATCAACGGCTGCGGATTCTGCCTCGACATGCACACCAAGGACGCGGCGGAGGCCGGGGAGACCGCGATCCGCCTCAGCATGGTGGCCGCCTGGCGCGAGGCCAAGGTCTTCACCGAGGCCGAGCGCGCCGCCCTGGAGCTGGCGGAGCAGGGCACCCGCATCGCCGACGCCGCCGGCGGCGTCCCGGACGACGTCTGGGCCAACGCCGCCAAGCACTACGACGAGGACCAGCTCGCCGCCCTGGTGTCGCTGATCGCGCTGATCAACGCCTACAACCGGATGAACGTCATCCTCCAGCAGCCTGCCGGGGACTACCGCCCCGGCATGTTCGGCTGAACGAGGAACATCCGCCCCCCGGGCCCGCACCAGGGCCCGGGGGCGCCAATGCTTAAGTATCTACTTGACTATTGCCCTCCGCGGCTCAATACTTAAGTACATGCTTAACCATGAGGTCCCGCTCGACCGGGTCTTCCAGGCGCTGGCCGACCCCACCCGTCGGGCCCTGGTCGAACGGCTGATCCGCAGGCCGGCCTCGGTGAGCGAGCTGGCCAAGCCGCTGCCGATGTCGCTGGCCGCCGTGGTCCAGCACCTGCAGGTGCTGGAGGCGGCCGGTCTGGTGCGGTCGGAGAAGGTCGGCCGCGTGCGCACCTGCCACGTCGTACCGGCGGGACTGCGGGCCGCCGAGGCGTGGTTCGCCGCACAGCGGACCAGTTGGGAGGTCCGACTGGACCGGCTCGGCGACTTCCTGGCTGAGGAACCCAAGCAGAACGAGCAGAAGGAGTGACACCATGTCCGATCGATCCGTCACCCACGCGACCTTCGTCATCGTGCACGTGTACGACGCTCCGCCCGCCCGGGTGTTCGCCGCATGGGCCGACCAGACGGCCAAGAACCGCTGGTTCGCCGGTGTGGACAGCCCCGACCCGGACGCCGCCACGCTGGAGCTGGACTTCCGGGTCGGGGGCACCGAGCGGAACACCTTCCAGGACGGGAAGGGCGGCCCCGTGTTCAGCTACGAGGGCTGCTTCCGCGACATCGTGCCGGACGAGCGCATCGTCCTGACCAACCACATGCACCGGGACGAGACCCGCCTCGCGGTCAACCTGGTCCACGTCCAGTTCGACCCGGAGGGGGCCGGGACCCGGCTGACCGTAACGGACCAGGGCGCGTACCTGGACGGACAGGACCGGCCGGAGTGGCGCGAGGCGGGGACGCGGTCGCAGCTGGAGCGGCTCGCCGTGGAACTGAAGACCGTGGTGTAGCAGTGCTTTCGACTGCGGGCCGTCATTGGCTGGTCGCGCAGTTCCCCGCGCCCCTGGGTGGGTGCAACTTCCCCGCAGAGGGTCAGTTGCAGCACCGTTGGGGGCGCGGGGAACTGCGCGCTCAGCCCGCTACGGTCCGCAGTATGACACCCCCGTCAGTGCCCCCGCTCGATCCAGACCGGCAGGTCCGCGGCCTCGGCCCCGATCGTCGTGGAGTCGCCGTGGCCGGTGCGCACCACCGTCTCCGGCGGCAGCGTGAGCAGCCGGTCCCTGATCGAGTCGATGATGGTCGGGAAGTGCGAGAAGGACCGCCCGGTGGCCCCCGGCCCGCCGTGGAACAGGGTGTCGCCCGAGAACAGCACGCCCAGCTGGGCCGAGTACAGGCAGACGGCCCCGGGGCTGTGCCCCGGGGTGTGCAGGACGACCAGCTCGGTCCCGGCCACCGTGATCCGCTGACCGTCGGTCAGTTCGCCGTCGGGCAACCGCCCCGGGTGGGTCTGCTTCCACAGCGGCAGGTCGTCCGGGTGCAGCAGGACCGGCGCCCCGGTCCGCGCCGCCAGCGCCGGGGCCGCGTCGATGTGGTCGTTGTGTGCGTGCGTGGACACGATCGCCACCAGCCGTCGCGGGCCCACCGCCGCGGCGATGACCTCGGCGTCATGGGCGGCGTCGACGACCAGCACCTCGCTGTCGTCGCCGACGATCCAGACGTTGTTGTCCACCTCCCAGCTGCCGCCGTCGAGGTCGAAGGTGCCGGAGGTGACCAGGTGCTCGACCCTGGCCGAGCCGGCGGACCCGGCGGGGCCGCCCGTCATCAGAAGACCACCACCGAGCGCAGCACCTCGCCCTTGTGCATCCGCACGAAGGCCTCCTCCACACCGTCCAGCGGGATCGTCTCGGAGACGAAGGCGTCCAGGTCCAGCCGGCCCTGCAGATAGAGGTCGATCAGCATCGGGAAGTCCCGGCTGGGCAGGCAGTCCCCGTACCAGGAGGACTTCAGCGCTCCGCCGCGTCCGAAGACGTCCAGCAGCGGCAGCTCCAGCTTCATCTCCGGGGTGGGCACCCCGACCAGGACCACGGTGCCGGCCAGGTCGCGGGCGTAGAACGCCTGCTTGTAGGTCTCGGGGCGGCCCACCGCCTCGATCACCACGTCCGCGCCGTTGCCGCCGGTCAGCTCCTGGATCGCCGCCACCGGGTCGCCGGCCCGTGAGTTGACGGAGTGGGTGGCGCCCAGCCGCAGCGCGGTGGCGAGCTTGTTGTCGTCGATGTCCACCGCGATGATCCGCGCCGCACCGGCCAGCCGCGCGCCCATCACCGCCGCGCTGCCGACCCCGCCGCAGCCGATCACCGCGACGGTGTCGCCGCGCGACACCGCGCCGGTGTTCACCGCCGCGCCGAGGCCCGCCATCACCCCGCAGCCGAGCAGTCCGGCCGCGGCCGGCGAGGCAGCCGGATCGACCTTGGTGCACTGGCCCGCCGCGACCAGGGTCTTGTCGGCGAAGGCGCCGATGCCCAGCGCCGCGGACAGCTCGGTGCCGTCCTCCAACGTCATCTTCTGCTCGGCGTTGTGGGTGTTGAAGCAGTACTGGGGCCGCCCGCGCCGACAGGCCCGGCACTGGCCGCAGACCGCGCGCCAGTTGAGGATCACGAAGTCGCCGGGCGCCACCTCGGTGACGCCGTCGCCCACGCTCTCCACGATCCCGGCCGCCTCATGGCCGAGCAGGAACGGGAACTCGTCGTTGATCCCGCCCTCGCGGTAGTGCAGATCGGTGTGGCACACCCCGCACGCCTGCACCTTGACGACGGCCTCACCGGGCCCGGGGTCCGGCACCACGATCGTCTCGATCCGCACCGGTGCGCCCTTGCCCGGGGCGATCACTCCACGTACACGCTGGGGCATGGTGGTTGCCCCTCCTCTCCTCAGGTGATCCGACCGTACCCCGGCAGCTGTCCGCCGTACCCCAGCGGCTCGAAGCCGCCGTCGCGCCCGACCGTGCCGCCCCTCGCCCACCGGCGTCGGCGCATGGTGCAGAGTGTCCCCGGGGACGCATCCCCTCAGCGACCGCGCAGGCCACCGCAGGCCCCCGACCCGGAGGTCACCCATGCCCGACACCGACTGGCAGCAGGACATCCTCGGCCCCGGCTACCACCGGCACGACTTCGACCTGGGTACCGACCCGGACCGGGAGGGGACGGTCGCCGCCGTACTCGTGCGGCGCGACCCCAAGCCCGAGGAGGCCGTCCGCGGCGCCGTGCTGTATCTGCACGGTTTCTCCGACTACTTCTTCCAGACCGGCCTCGCCGACGCCCTGGCCCGTCAGGGACTCCCGTTCTACGCCTTGGACCTGCGCAAATGCGGTCGGGCCCGGAAGCCGGGGCAGACCGCGCACCACATCTCCGACCTGGCCCGCTACGACGAGGAGCTGGAGCGCGCGCTGGCCGTCGTCGCCGCGGACCACCCCGGTCTGCCGGTGTACGTCATCGGCCACTCCACCGGTGGGCTGGTCACCGCCCTGTGGCTGGACCGGCGCCGGGCGGCCGGACAGGTCGCGCCGGTCGCCGGGGCGGTGTTCAACAGCCCCTGGTTCGACCTGCAGGGCAAGCCGGTGGAGCGCGGCCTGCTGACCCAGCTGATCCGCGTCCTGGCCAAGCCGTTTCCGCTGCGGCACCTCAAGGCTCCGATCGGCGTGTACACCAACACCCTGCACACCAGCGGCACCGGCGAATGGGACTTCGACCTCGCGCTGAAGCCGATGGAGGGCTTCCCGGTGACGATCGGCTGGCTCAACGCGATCCGGCGCGCGCAGGCCCGGCTGCACCGCGGCCTGGACATCGGCGTCCCCTCGCTGGTGCTGCGCTCCGACCGCTCCGACTTCTCGCCGCGGTACTCACCGCTCAGCGACCGCGCGGACACCGTGGTCGACGTCGAGCACATCGCCCGCTGGGCCGGCTCCCTCGGCGGCGAGACCACCGTGGTGCCGGTCCCGGACGCGCGCCACGACGTCTTCCTGTCCCTGGCCGAACCGCGCGAGCAGGCCTACGCGGTCATGGAGGCCTGGCTCGGTCAGCAGCTCGCGCGACCGGTCAGGAACGAAGAAGCGGATCCCACCGCCCGCCCGTAGCGTGACAGGCAGCAACACCGGGCCCGAAACAGCGGAGCCTGAAGCACCGCAGCCTGAAACACCGCAGCCTGACGAAGATGGGGACACGATAGGCATGGCCGAGAAGACGGGGACGCAGTCGCCCGAGCCGCACGCTGCCGACAGCCACGATCTGATCCGCGTACTGGGGGCGCGGGTGAACAACCTCAAGGACGTCAGCATCGAGATCCCGAAGCGCCGGCTGACGGTGTTCACCGGGGTCTCCGGCTCGGGCAAGAGCTCGCTGGTCTTCAGCACCATCGCGGCGGAGTCGCAGCGGCTGATCAACGAGACCTACAGCGCGTTCGTCCAGGGCTTCATGCCGACCCTGGCGCGGCCGGAGGTCGACGTCCTCGACGGGCTTACCACCGCGATCAGCGTCGACCAGCAGCGGATGGGCGGCGACCCGCGTTCCACGGTCGGCACCGCCACCGACGCCAACGCGATGCTGCGGATCCTCTTCAGCCGCCTCGGCGAGCCGCACATCGGCCCCCCGAGCGCCTACGCCTTCAACGTCCCCTCGGTCAGGGCGAGCGGCGCCATCACGGTGGAGCGCGGCGACCAGAAGACGGTGAAGGCCACCTTCAACCGCACCGGCGGCATGTGCACCCGCTGCGAGGGCCGCGGCACGGTCTCCGACGTCGACCTGACCCAGTTCTACGACGAGTCCAAGTCGCTCAACGAGGACGCGATCACCGTCCCCGGCTACAAGGGCGGCGGCTGGAACTACCGGCTCTACACCGAGTCCGGCCTCGTGGACCCGGACAAGCCGATCCGGAAGTACACCAAGAAGGAGCTGCACGCCTTCCTCTACCACGAGCCCGTGCGGATGAAGATCGCGGGCATCAACATGACCTACGAGGGCCTGATCCCGCGGATCCAGAAGTCGATGCTGTCCAAGGACCCGGAGGCGATGCAGCCGCACATCCGGGAGTTCGTGGACCGCGCGGTCGCCTTCACCACCTGCCCCGACTGCGACGGCACCCGGCTCAGCGAGGGCGCCCGCTCCTCGAAGATCAAGAAGATCAGCATCGCCGACGCCTGCGCCATGCAGATCAGCGACCTGGCCGACTGGGTCCGCGGACTCGACGAACCATCAGTGGCGCCGCTGCTGACCGCGCTGGGGCAGACCCTGGACTCGTTCGTGGAGATCGGCCTCGGCTACCTCTCGCTGAACCGGCCCGCCGGCACCCTCTCCGGCGGCGAGGCGCAGCGCACCAAGATGATCCGGCACCTGGGCTCCTCGCTCACCGATGTCACCTACATCTTCGACGAGCCCACCATCGGCCTGCACCCGCACGACATCCAGCGGATGAACCGGCTGCTGCTGCGGCTGCGCGACAAGGGCAACACGGTCCTGGTGGTGGAGCACAAGCCGGAGACGATCGCCATCGCCGACCATGTCGTGGACCTGGGCCCCGGCGCGGGCACGTCCGGTGGCACGGTCTGCTTCGAGGGCACGCTCGCGGACCTGCGCTCCGCCGGGACGCTCACCGGCCGGCATCTGGACGACCGGGCCTCGGTGAAGCCGGAGGTGCGCAAGCCGTCGGGTGCGCTGGAGGTGCGCGGCGCGGGCACCAACAACCTGCAGGACGTGGACGTCGACATCCCGCTGGGCGTGCTCACGGTGCTCACCGGCGTGGCCGGGTCGGGCAAGAGCTCGCTGATCCAGGGCTCGGTGTCCGGCCGGGAGGGCGTGGTGACGGTGGATCAGGCCCCGATCCGCGGCTCGCGGCGCAGCAACCCGGCGACGTACACCGGACTGCTGGAGCCGATCCGCAAGGCGTTCGCCAAGGCCAACGACGTCAAGCCGGCCCTGTTCAGCGCCAACTCCGAGGGCGCCTGCCCGAACTGCAACGGCGCCGGCGTGGTCTACACGGACCTGGCGATGATGGCCGGGGTGGCGCAGACCTGCGAGGAGTGCGAGGGCAAGCGGTTCGACGCCTCGGTGCTGGAGTACCGCCTCGGCGGCCGGGACATCAGCGAGGTGCTGGCGATGTCGGTGGACCGGGCCGGGGAGTTCTTCGCCGAGGGCGAGGCGGCCATCCCCGCCGCCCAGCGCGTTCTGGCCCGGCTCGCGGACGTCGGGCTCGGCTACCTGACCCTCGGTCAGCCGCTCACCACCCTGTCCGGCGGCGAGCGGCAGCGGCTCAAGCTGGCCACCCACATGGGCGAGAAGGGCGGCGTCTACATCCTGGACGAGCCGACCACCGGCCTGCACCTCGCCGATGTCGAGCAACTGCTGGCCCTGCTGGACCGGTTGGTCGACTCCGGCAAGTCGGTCATCGTCATCGAGCACCACCAGGCGGTGATGGCGCACGCGGACTGGATCATCGACCTGGGCCCCGGAGCCGGCCACGACGGCGGCCGCGTCGTCTTCGAGGGCACGCCGGCGGACCTGGTCGCCGCCCGCTCCACCCTCACCGGCGAGCACCTCGCGGAGTACGTCGCGGACCACGTCGCCGGCTGACCCCCGGAGCCGGTGGCAGTTGCGAGCAGTCCCGCGCGACGCCGGCTGGACGTGGCCCCGCGTCCGGCCGTGCGCCGACGGGTCCGTACGAGCAGGCGGACCTCACACTCCGCCGCGCTGTTCCGTCCACCTCATGAACCGCACACCGATCCGACCGTGGGGGTCCGCGACACCATGAGCAACCGATCCGAGCAGACGGCCCGACGGCCCGATCCGGGCCTGGACGCGATCATGAGCGAACGGCACAGGCTGATCAACCTCGCCTACCGCCTGCTCGGCTCGGTCGCCGACGCCGAGGACGTCGTCCAGGAGACCTATGCCCGCTGGTACGCGATGCCGCCGGAGCGGCAGCAGGCGGTCGAGTCCCCCGGCGGCTGGCTGACCACGGTCGCCGGCCGCATCTGCCTGGACCTGCTGGGCTCGGCCCGGGCCCGGCGGGAGAAGTACGTGGGCCAGTGGCTGCCGGAGCCGGTGCCGGACGCCGCCGAATGGATCCACGGCTGGTCCGGCGGCACCACCGCCGACCCCGCCGACCGGGTCACCCTGGACGAGTCGATCAGCATGGCCTTCCTGGTGGTGCTGGAGTCGATGACCCCGGCCGAGCGCGTCGCCTTCGTGCTGCACGACGTCTTCCGCTACCCCTTCGCCGAGATCGCCAGGATCGTCGGCCGCACCCCGGCGGCCTGCCGCCAACTGGCCACCTCGGCCCGCCGCCGGGTCCGGGCCGCGCAGAGCAGCCCGGTACCGGACACCTCCAGGCGCGCCGACATCGTCAGGGACTTCAAGCAGGCCTGGGCGGCCAAGGACCTGCGCGCCCTGGTCGACCTGCTCGACCCGCAGGCCACAGCGACCGGCGACGGCGGCGGCCTGGTCACCGCCCGGCTCCACCCGGTCCGGGGCAGCGAGTCGATCGCCCGCGACCTGATCCGACTCGTCACCCTGGCACCGGACCTGACGCTCCACGAACGTACGGTCAACGGCCAGCCGGGCCTGCTGCTCCGGTTCCACGGAGAGATCGCGGCGGTGATGGCCCTCGACATCTCGGGCGGCCGGATCAGGAACATCTGGGCCATGCGCAACCCGGAGAAGCTCCGCCCCTGGACGGCCGACTGACGAGCGGCGGGACCGGGGCCCCGGGCCGCGTCAGCCGGCCTGCCACAGCTCGACCCGGTTGCCCTCGGGATCGGTGACCCAGCCGAACCGGCCGACACCCTCCATCTCCTGGATCTCCTCGGCCACCTCCGCTCCCTTGCCGCGCAATTGGGCGAGCATCGCGTCCAGGTCGCGGACCCGGAAGTTGAGCATCGTCTGCTGGCCGCGCGAGCCGAAGTAGTCGGTCCCGGACTCGAAGGTCGCGAAGACCGTCACCCCCGCCTCCTGGCGCCACAGGCCGTTCTCGTCGGCCTCCAGGCCCAGGCAGTCCCGGTACCAGGCGCCCAGGGCCGCCGGGTCGCCGGCCCGCAGGAAGTAGCCGCCGATGCCGAGCACGCGTTCCATGTCGCCGTCCTCTCAGCCCAACTGCTTCAGCAGTTCCTCGGCGAGCGGGCCGGCGGAGGCCGGGTTCTGGCCGGTGACCAGGGTGCGGTCCACCTCGACGTGCGGGGCCCAGGGCGTGCTTTCCCGGAAGTCCGCGCCGAGGGCGACCAGACGGTCCTGGAGCAGCCACCTGGCCTTGTCGGCCAGGCCGCCCTGGATCTCCTCCGCATTGGTGAACCCGGTGAGCCGGTAGCCGGCGAACGGCGAGGTGCCGTCCTCGTTCGCGGCCGCCAGCAGCGCGGCAGGGGCGTGGCAGACCACGCCGAGCGGGGTGCCGGACTTCAGCGCCAGCGTGAGCAGCGCGCCGGAGTCGGCGTTGACGGCCAGGTCCTCCATCGGGCCGTGGCCGCCGGGGTAGAACACGGCGTAGTAGTCCTGCAGCCGCACGTCCTCCAGCGGGACCGGGCGCCGCAGTTCGGCCATCGAGGCGAGGGTGTCGGCCATCTGCTTCGCGCCCTCCTCACCGCCGTTGAACTGCGGTGCGAGGCTGGCCGCGTCCACCGGCGGGACCACGCCGCCCGGGGTGGCGACCACGATCTCGTGCCCGGCGGCCCGGAACACCTGGTAGGGGGCCGCGGCCTCGTCGGCCCAGAAGCCGGTCGGGTGCTTGGTGCCGTCCGCCAGGGTCCAGTGGTCGGCGCCGGTCATCACGAAAAGGATCTTTGCCATGGTGCGTGCGCTCCGGGGGTAGTGGTCCGCGTTGGTTCGCTCCACTCAAAGGTAGACCTGTTCAAGTATCTGCCGCCAACGCACACGCCGATCGCCGGACCATCCGGAAAACGCTTGGACTGCGCGGTCGCGGTCGCGGGACACTGCGGGTTCCCGGCCCCCGCGCCCGCGCCGAAGCACCGCCTTGAGCCGCGACCAGCTGTGTGGGGGCTTGATCGGCATGCCCTTTTGGGGGTGGTATGAGTTTTTCCGGAGCACCTGACAGCTCGCCGCGCAGAGGCTCGACGCTGCTCGCACTTCGTTACTACGCAAGGGAGTTGATTCGACTCAAACGGGTGACGGCACCGGCGATGCTGCTGCCGGCGCTGGGCAATATCGGCACCAACTACGTCGCGCCGCTGGTCGTCGCCGCACTCGTCGGCCGCATCGCGAAGGACGGCCGCGTCTCGATCGGCTCCACGCTGCCCTACATCCTGGAGTTCGGCGGCGTACTGCTGCTGGCGGAGGTGCTGTGGCGGATCGGCCTGCACTGCCTGAACCGTCTCGACGCCCGCGGCATCGAGCACCTCTATGTGATCGGGATGGACGAGCTGTTCGCCAAGGACGCCGCGTTCTTCCACGAGAACTTCGCCGGGTCGCTCACCAAGCGGGTGCTGAGCTTCGCCTCCCGCTTCGAGGAGTTCATCGACACGCTGACGTTCGACGTGGTGGGCAGCCTGGTGCCGCTGCTGTTCGGGTCGGTGGTGCTGTGGCACTATCAGCCGCTGCTGGTGGTCGGCCTGTTGACGATGATCGTGCTGACGTCGGTGTGTGTGGCCCCGCTGATCCGTCGCCGTCAGGCGCTGGTCGACCAGCGCGAGGAGGCGATCGCCCGGGTGTCCGGCCATGTCGCGGACAGCCTGATGAACATGGACACCGTCCGGGCCTTCGCCGCGGAGGAGCGCGAGGCGGCCGAGCACCGGTCCCGCGTCGCGCAGTCCCGGCGGCTCTCGCTGCGCTCCTGGGACTACGGCAATCTGCGTATCGACACCCTGGTCGCGCCGCTGTCCGTGCTGACCAACGCCCTGGGGCTGCTGCTGGCGGTCGCGCTGGGCGGCGGCAACCACGGCGTGGAGGCGGTCGTGGTCGCCTTCACCTACTACAGCAACGCCACCAGGATCATGTTCCAGTTCAACCAGATCTACCGGCGCCTGGAGAGCTCGATGACCGAGGCCGCGCAGTTCACCGAGCTGCTGCTGACCCCGCCGACCGTGATCGACCCGGAGTCGCCGCTGCCGCTGCCCTCCCTGTCCGGCGGCAGGCGCGCCGCCGACATCCGCTTCGAGCGGGTGACCTTCTCCCACGGCGGCGCGCAGCCGCTGTTCGAGGAGCTGGACCTGGCCGTGCCGAACGGCGCGCGGATCGGTCTGGTCGGGCGCTCCGGCGGCGGCAAGACCACGCTCACCCGGCTGCTGCTGCGGATGACGGACATCGACACCGGCCGGATCCTGATCGGGGGTCAGGACATCAGCCGGCTGCGCCAGGCCGACCTGCGCAGCCTGATCGCCTACGTCCCGCAGGACCCGGCGATGTTCCACCGCACCCTGCGGCAGAACATCGCCTTCGCCCGGCCGGACGCCACCGAGGCCGAGATCCGCCGCGCGGCCGAGGCGGCGCACGTCACCGGCTTCGCGGACACGCTGCCGGACGGATTCGACACCATGGTGGGCGAACGCGGCGTCAAACTGTCCGGCGGTCAGCGCCAGCGGGTCGCCCTGGCCAGGGCGATCCTGCGGGACGCGCCGATCCTGCTGCTGGACGAGGCGACCAGCGCGCTGGACTCGGAGAGCGAGCTGCTGGTCCAGGAGGCGCTGTGGCGGCTGATGGAGGGGCGCACAGCGCTGGTGGTGGCCCACCGGTTGAGCACGGTCGCCACCATGGACCGGCTGGTGGTGCTGGACCGCGGCCGGATCGTCGAGCAGGGCACCCACCAGGAGCTGCTCGCGTCGGAGGGCGCCTACGCGAAGCTGTGGCAGCACCAGTCGGGAGGCTTTCTCGACGATGCCGCGGCCGGGGCCGACCTGCACTGAGGTCGGCCCCGGCGGGGTGCCGCCGGCCCAGGCCGTAGCGGGGGTCGGGCGGGGGTCAGGGCCCGGTGTCCCCGGGGTGGCTGCAAAGGCCGCCCTGGTAGTTGCTGTCGTACCAGGCGCCGGTCGCGTCGAAGTCCAGGACCGTCTTCCCCGGGCCGACGCAGCGGTGGTAGTCGCCGCGGAACGCCCGGGTGACCTGGATCCAGACGTTGGTGTTGGTCGCGCAGTGCTCGTAGAAGGGGTGGTCGCTGACGGTCCCCGGGTTCCAGCCGCAGGCGTCCCTGCGCTGTGCGGTGGCGGCGTCGGCCGGGGCCGCCACCGAGAAGGCGAGGGCGGCCGCCAGTGCGCAGCCGACCAGGGACAGCATCCGGGTCCGCCCGGTCTGCCTGGTTTGGCCGGGGCTCGACGGGGAGGCTTCACGTGCTTGCATGTTCGGTTCCTCTCGACAGCGGGGACGTCCCGGTGACCCGGGAGCCGCAGCGCGTCGGACGCGTACGGCACTCCGTACACGTCCGACGCACGTCGCCCGTATGACACTCCGCCGGGAAATCCACCGCGTGATCTTCGCTACCCCTCGGCACGGCTGGTTTGCGGCCTCTTGGCACCGCTTGTCCCGGTCCTCGGCGGCCCGGTCCGCCAGGTCGAGATGGAGTCGCGGCGGCCGGACTGGCACACTCTGGGAAGAAGAGTTGGCGGTCGACATAATCATTAGCTGTTCTGCATTGTCGACCGCACCCCAGCGGAGGTGTGCGATGCCCGGCCCGATCCAGTCGCTCGAGCGCGCGGCGGCCATTCTGCGGCTGCTCGCCGGAGGCGAGCGCCGCCTCGGCCTGTCCGAGGTGTCCGCCTCGCTCGGCCTGGCCAAGGGCACCGCGCACGGGATCCTGCGCACGCTCCAGCAGGAGGGCTTCGTCGAGCAGGACCTGGAGAGCGGGAAGTACCAGCTCGGCGCCGAACTGCTGCGGCTCGGGCAGAGCTACCTGGATGTGCACGAACTGCGGGCGCGGGCCCTGGTCTGGGCCGACGACCTGGCCCGGGCCGGCGGCGAGACCGTGTACCTCGGGGTGCTGCACCAGCACGGGGTGCTGATCGTCCATCACGTCTTCCGGCCCGACGACAGCCGGCAGGTGCTGGAGGTCGGCAGCATGCAGCCGCTGCACAGCACCGCGCTCGGCAAGGTGCTGCTGGCGCACGACCCGGTCGCCCGCGGTGAGCTGGACGAGTTCCCCCCGGAGACCTTCACCTCCCGGACCCTGACCGACCTCGCCGCCATCGACGAGGAGTGCGCGCTGACCCGCGAACGCGGCTGGAGCGCGGCCGTCGAGGAGACCTGGCCGGGCGTGGCCTCGATCGGCGCGCTGATCCAGGACCGGCGCCGCAATCCTGTGGGTGCGGTGTGTATCAGCGGCGCCGTCGAGCGGGTGTGCGAAGCCGGCGTGGTGCGGCCGGATCTGGTCGTGGCGGTGCGCGAGGCGGCCCGGGCGATCTCCCGGGACCTGGGCGCAGCGCGGTTCTGAAGCGGCTCAGGCCGGGGCCGACGCGATTCGGTCCCGCTTCCGCGCTGTCGTGACTACGGGCAATTTGTCCGTATTTATTGGTGTCTACGACGTTTTTTCGCCTATGGGTGGTGGTCTTGACGTAATGCCACCCAGAGGGAAAACTGCCGCATGGCGGTCGACAATGTCGAACATTGTTCACGGCAGCCGCATCACCAGCCCTCTCCCACCCACAGGGGCACGGACAAAGGAGTCGTTGTGTCCAACGGCCACATCTTCGTAGGCGAGCTCATCGGCACCGCCCTGCTGATCCTGCTCGGCGGCGGCGTCTGCGCCGCCGTGACGCTCAAGAGATCCAAGGCGTTCGGAGCCGGCTGGGTCGCCATCGCCTTCGGCTGGGGCTTCGCCGTGATGGTCGCGGCGTACGTCTCCAGCCACCTCTCCGGGGCCCACCTCAACCCCGCGGTCACCCTGGCCATAGCCATCAAGAGCGGCGAGTGGAGCCACGTCCCGGTCTACCTGGCCGGACAGATGCTCGGCGCCATGCTCGGTGCCTTCCTGGTGTGGGTCACCTACCTCGGCCAGTTCCAGCAGAACGACGAGCCCACCCTGGGCATCTTCTCCACCGGCCCGGAGATCCGTAACCCGGTCCAGAACCTGATGACCGAGGCCATCGGCACCCTGGTGCTGTGCATCCTGATCCTCACCCAGGGCCTGACTCCCGGGCTCACCCTGTCCGGCACGGGCGTCCTCATCACCTCCCTGACCGTGGTCGGCATCGGCTTCTCGCTCGGCGGCCCGACCGGCTACGCGATCAACCCGGTCCGCGACCTCGGCCCGCGCATCGTCCACTCGCTGCTGCCGATCCCCAAGAAGGGCGGCTCCGACTGGGGCTACGCCTGGATACCCGTGGTCGGCCCGCTCGTCGGCGGTGCCCTCGCGGGCCTGCTGTACAACGCCGCCTACTGACCCGGCCACCGGCCCCGCTGCCGACCCGCGCCAGCACCCCCGCAGCACCTGTCCCCACCCCAGCCGTTCCCCTGTCCGCTCCCCGACCCAGAGGACTCACGCCGTGACCACCACACTGTCCAATGGCGGCCAGTACATCGCCGCGATCGACCAGGGCACCACCTCCAGCCGCTGCATCATCTTCGGCGCCGACGGCCGCATCGTCGCCGTCGACCAGCAGGAACACAGCCAGATCTTCCCCCAGCCCGGCTGGGTGGAGCACGACGGCGCCGAGATCTGGACCCGGGTCCAGTCGGTGGTGGCCGGCGCGCTGGAGAAGGCCGACCTGACCAGGTCCGACATCCGCGCCATCGGGATCACCAACCAGCGCGAGACCACCATCCTGTGGGACAGGCACACCGGCGAGCCCGTCCACAACGCGCTGGTGTGGCAGGACACCCGCACCGAGGCGCTCTGCAAGGAGCTGGGCCGCAACGTCGGCCAGGACCGCTTCCGCCGGGAGACCGGGCTACCGCTGGCCAGCTACTTCGCCGGCCCGAAGATCCGCTGGCTGCTGGACAACGTCGAGGGCCTGCGCGAGCGCGCCGAGGCCGGCGACATCCTCTTCGGCACCATGGACAGCTGGGTCATCTGGAACCTGACCGGCGGCCCCGACGGCGGCGTGCACGTCACCGACGTCACCAACGCCTCGCGCACCCTGCTGATGAACCTGCACACGCTGGAGTGGGACGCCAAGATCCTGGAGTCCATGGACGTCCCGGCCGCGCTGCTGCCGGAGATCCGCTCCTCCGCCGAGGTGTACGGCAACGCGGTCGGCGTGCTGGAGGGCGTGCCGGTGGCCTCGGCCCTGGGCGACCAGCAGGCGGCGCTGTTCGGGCAGACCTGCTTCGACGAGGGCGAGGCCAAGAGCACCTACGGCACCGGCACCTTCCTGCTGCTCAACACCGGCGAGAAGGCCGTCAACTCCTACCACGGCCTGCTGACCACGGTCGGCTACCGGATCGGCGACCAGAAGCCGGTCTACGCCCTGGAGGGCTCGATCGCGGTCACCGGCTCGCTGGTGCAGTGGCTGCGGGACCAGCTGGGCATCATCTCCACCGCGGCCGAGATCGAGACCCTGGCCTCCACCGTCCAGGACAACGGCGGCGCCTACATCGTCCCGGCCTTCTCCGGACTGTTCGCCCCGTACTGGCGCTCCGACGCCCGCGGCGTGATCACCGGCCTGACCCGCTACGTCACCAAGGGCCACCTGGCCCGCGCCGTCCTGGAGGCCACCGCCTGGCAGACCCGCGAGGTCGTCGACGCGATGGCCAAGGACTCCGGCGTCACGCTGACCGCGCTCAAGGTCGACGGCGGCATGACCAGCAACAACCTGCTGATGCAGAACATCGCCGACGTCCTGGACGCCCCGGTCGAGCGGCCCTTCGTGGCCGAGACCACCGCCCTCGGCGCGGCCTACGCGGCCGGCCTCGCGGTCGGCTTCTGGCCGGACCTGGACACCCTGCGGGCCAACTGGCACCGCGCCGCCGAGTGGACCCCGCGCATGGACCAGGCCACCCGCGACCGCGAGTACAAGAACTGGCTCAAGGCCGTCGAACGCACCATGGGCTGGATCGAAGAGGACGAGCCCACGGCGTAGCAGCACCGGTACGGGTTGGGACGGGGTCCGGCACCCGGGCCCCCGTCCCAACCCGTACCGACAGCACCACTTCTGAGACACCTTCTGAGAGGAGCACGGCGGGACCGCGCACCCCGCGGCCCGCCGGACACCAGCTGATGAACACCATCCCGACCCTGGGCGCCAACCACTCCGCCAGCCGCGCGCAGTCGCGGCACCTGCTCAGCAGCGCCACCTACGACCTGCTGGTCATCGGCGGCGGCATTCTCGGTACGGCGGTCGCCTGGACCGCCGCCCAGTCCGGGCTGAAGGTCGCCATGGTCGACGCCGGCGACTTCGCCGGGGCCACCTCCAGCGCCTCGTCCAAGCTGGTCCACGGCGGGCTCCGCTACCTGCAGACCGGCGCGGTGAAGCTGGTCGCGGAGAACCACAAGGAGCGCCGGGCCCTGGCCACCGACGTCGCCCCGCACCTGGTCAACCCGCTCACCTTCTTCGTCCCGGTCTACAAGGGCGGCCCGCACAGCGCCCCCAAGCTCGGCGCAGGCGTCTTCCTGTACTCGGCGCTGTCCGCGTTCCGCGACGGCATGGGCCGGGTGTCCACACCCGCGCACGCGCTGCAGCAGGTCCCTGCGCTGAAGTCGGAGGGACTGCGCTCGGTCGCGGTCTACGGCGACCACCAGATGAACGACTCCCGGGTCGCCGTGATGACGGTGCGCGCGGCGGTCGACTCGGGCGCCGTGGTGCTCAACCACGCCGAGGTGACCGGGCTGCGATTTTCTGGAGGCAAGGGGGGCACGGGCGGCCGGGTGACCGGCGCCGAACTGCGGGACCGGCTGGACGGCACCGAGTTCGGCGTGAACGCGCGGCTGGTGCTCAACGCGACCGGGCCGTGGGTGGACCACCTGCGCACCATGGAGGACGCGGGTTCCGCGCCCAGCATCCGGCTGTCCAAGGGCGCGCACGTGGTGGTCAAGCGCCGCGCGCCCTGGCACGCGGCGCTGACCATACCCATCGACAAGTACCGGGTCTCCTTCGCCATCCCGTGGGAGGACCACGTGCTGCTGGGCACCACGGACGAGGAGTACACCGGCGACCCCGCCGACGTCCGGGCGACCGACGCGGACATCGACCAGATCATGGGCGAGGCCGGACACGCCATCAAGGACGAGCACCTGGACCGCGACCTGGTCACCTACTCCTTCGCCGGCCTGCGCGTCCTGCCCGGCGGCCCCGGCGAGACCGCCGCGGCCAAGCGGGAGACCGTGGTCACCGAGGGCCGCGGCGGGATGCTGTCGGTGGCCGGCGGCAAGTGGACGACGTACCGTCACATCGGCCGGGTGGTCCTGGACAAGCTGGCGCACGTCGCCGGCACCGGGCTCGCCGAGGACATCTCGGCGATCCCGCGCACCGTGCCGCTGCCCGGCGTCGCCAGCCCCAACGCGGTCGCGCACCGGCTGCTGGTGGACCGCGAGCCCGGCACCCGGATCGACCCGCTGGTGGCCCGCAACCTGGCCACCCACTACGGCACCCTGTCCTTCGAGATCGCCCAGCTGATCGCGGAGAACCCCGAGCTGGGCCGGCCCATCCACCCGGACGGCCCGGACGTCTGGGCCCAGGTCGCCTACGCGGCCGCGCACGAGTGGGCGCACACCCCGGACGACGTTCTGCGGCGCCGCACCACCATGGTCGTCCGCGGCCTGGACACCCCGGAGGTCCGCGCCGAGGTCGCGGCGTTCCTGGCGGCCCACCCGGTGGGCTGACCGCCTTCGGCGGAACGCAGGCGCAGCTGAAGGTGCAGGCGCAGGAGGGGAACGGGCGGGGCGGGCGACCACGG
>NZ_BBPM01000006.1:190707-229768 GCF_000787775.1 Streptacidiphilus carbonis
GGGGGGGGACCCCGGGCCCCCCGCCCCGCCCGTAGCCGTTCCGACAACTGCCGGCCGCACCGTAGGACTTCCGTAAGGCAGCCGCCGCCCCCCAGGGGCGCTCCGACGCTGTGTCATGGATGCACGCACCAGACACAGCCGGCCAACGGCGGGACGTACGGACGTACCGACTCCCGCTTCGAATCGGAGACGTGAGCGGATGACCTACACAACCAGACCGGCCCACCACGGCAGCAGGCGGCTGCCGCGCCCCGACCGGCAGAGCCGCGGCGGGCGACTGCTGCGGGCCCTCTTCGGCGCGCTGAGCGGACTGGTCGCGGCGTTCGCCGCGCTCGCGGTCGCCGAGCTGGCGGCGGTCCCCGTGCGCCCCCAGGCGAGCCCGGTGACGGCGGTGGGCGAATCGGTCATCGACCGCACCCCTGGCGCGCTGAAGGACTATGCGGTCCGCAACTTCGGGACGAACGACAAGCTGGTGCTGCAGCTCGGCATCCTGGTGCTGCTGGCCCTGTTCGCCCTCGGGCTGGGCCTGCTGACGCTGCGTTGGCGCCGCGTCGGCTCGGCCGGCGTGCTCGCCTTCGGGCTGCTCGGCGCGGTCTCGGCGATGTCCCGTCCGGACGCGCAGCGCTTCGACGCCGTGCCCTCGGTGATCGGCGCGGTGGTCGGCGCGGCGGTGCTGTTCCTGCTCGCCGGACGGCTGACCGTGCAGCCCGAGGCACCCTCATGGCAGGACGGGGGGAACGGCCCGGACGACAGCGGGCGCGACGCCGCGGGTTCGGAGTTCGACCGTCGCGGCTTCGTCCTCACCGCGCTCTCCGCCTCGGCGGTGTCGCTCGGGGCCGGGCTGCTGGGCCAGAAGCTCAACGCCGTCGGCACCGAGAAGGCCGCCGCCTCACGCGCCGCGATCAGCATCCCGACCCCGCGCGCCAGCACCAGCGCGGCACCGGTCGGCGTCGACCTCAAGGTCCCCGGACTGAGCCCCTTCATCACCCCCAACCCGTCCTTCTACCGGGTCGACACGGCCCTGGTCGTCCCGACCGTCGACGCCAACACCTGGCGGCTGCGGATCCACGGGACCGGCGTCGCCAAGGAGTTGGACATCAGTTACAAGGAGCTGGTGGCCCGGGGCGTGATCGACCGCGACATCACGGTGATGTGCGTGTCCGACGAGGTCGGCGGCAACTACATCGGCAACGCCCGCTGGACCGGCGTCCCGCTGGCGCCACTACTTCGGCAGGCCGGGGTGGTGCCTCCGTCCAAGGGCGGCCCGGCCGACCAGCTCGTCGCCCGCTCGGTCGACGGCATGACGATCGGCACCCCGGTGGAGGCCGTGCTGGACGGCCGCGACGCGCTGCTCGCCGTCGGGATGAACGGTGAACCGCTGCCGTTCGCCCACGGCTTCCCGGTCCGCATGGTCGTGCCCGGCCTGTACGGCTACGTCTCGGCCTGCAAGTGGCTGCAGGAGCTGGAACTCACCAGGTTCACCGACTTCGACGCCTACTGGGCCCGGCGCGACTGGTCGGCGCAGGCCCCGATCAAGACCGAGTCCCGCATCGACACCCCCAAGAGTTCGAGCAAGCTCACCTCGGGCAAGGTCGCGGTGGCCGGGGTCGCCTGGGCCCAGCACAAGGGCATAGCCAAGGTCGAGGTGCGGGTGGACGGCGGCGCCTGGCACACCGCCGACCTCTCCGCCCAGGACTCCGTCGACACCTGGCGCCAATGGGTCTGGCAGTGGCCCGCCACCCCTGGCCCGCACCGCCTGGAGGTACGCGCGACGGACCGCACCGGCTACATCCAGACCGAGCAGAAAGCCGCCACCCGCCCCAACGGCGCCACCGGCTTCCACAACGTGGCCGTCAATGTCGCCTGAGCCGCGCTACCCGCGGTCACTCGTCGTCGGCCAGCCGGAAGGCCAGCTCCGTCTCCCATTTGCTGCTGTCGGGCTGGGTCCGGGGATCGGTGAGATAGCTCTCGATCCGGCACCCCCACCGGTCGCCGGCCTCAGTCGGCACCATGTCCCACCGCAGCCCGGCCGCGGCCGCCCGCTCCAGCAGCAGCGCCGTGGCCCCGACCAGCCCGTCGAAACCGCCGACATGGGTGTGCAGCGCGTAGCGACCGCCCGGCAGCACCCCGAAGAACAGGTCCCCCTCCCCCTCCGCAGCCGGCCCGGCGACCGGAACCCCCGCCTCGACCTCCAGTCCCCGCTCCATGTCGATCACGTCGTACTTCAGAAACGGCGCCCCCGCCGGCGCGACCCCCAGGGCGGCCAACCGCCCGATCACCTCGGGGATCCGGTGCGCAACGGTGTCCACGGACTCCATCGCCACGACCGCGCGAACCCCCGCATAGGGCTGCGCAGCACGCTCGACGATCACGAGCGGCACATCAGTGTCAGCATTCATACCCGGTAGACCTCCGACAACAGCAAAAGTCATCGCTCAGCACTCACTGCTACTGGTCGACAGCAACCGTGCCAACCAGTGACTTGAACAGGTGCACGTCCGCATGGCCCCCGGGGATGCCCAGCGTGCGTCCGGTCTCGGTATAGCCGTGGCGCTGGTAGAAGCCCGGAGCCTGGAAGGTGAAGGAGGACACGGCGACGCGGTCGCACCCCCGTCGTCCGGCCTCCGTCTCGGCTGCCTGCAGGATCCTGCTGCCCCAGCCGTCCTTGCGGCTGTCGTCACGCACCCAGAGCATCTCGATGCCGCACAGTCCGCCCCAGGTCCAGGCGGCCAGACCGCCGACCAGTTCGCCCGCCTGGTCGGTGACCTTGACCGAGAGCGTGCCGTAGTCGTCCGCACCGGTGGCGGCCGTGTTGAAGGCGGTCAACTCCTGGCTCAGCCGCTCATTGAGTTCGGCGTCGCGTTCGCCGATGGTCAGGGCCGGATCGTCAGCAGGGTGCGTCGTCACGGGGCGGAGTATGTCACTTCCGCGGGCTCCGCAGCACACGACTGTTCGCGACGCTCGGGTGTCAGCGAGGCATCTTGGCCGTCGTGGCTCATCGGCTACATTTTCCCTGACAGTTCGTCATCAGGAGGATTCATGCCGTACGTCGTCGATTTCGTTACCGTGTCCACCGTCGGCCTGGAATCGTCGCCGGTCGCGGAGGCCCTGGCCGGACTTCGCGCCAACGAGGCACGCTATTTCAAGAACAAGTACGACCATGTTTTCACCGTCAGCCCCGCGAGTGAGGAGCCGGAGGCGCTCGAATGGGTGACGCGCATCCTTGCCGACGAGCGCGGCATCGTCATTGCGTCACGTCCGCTGGAGGTCACTTCCTTTGAGGTGGCGGGTATTCGCATGGCGTATGTGTTCTACGAGTCCGGCCTCTCCATCAACGTGATGTACGACATCGAGGCCACGGGGAAGCGGGCAGTCGGGTTCAAGCTGTCGGAGGGCATGGAAATCCCCGAGGAGCTGGCGTCGAATTTCAAGTTCGCGCGCCAGAAGTCGAAGCTGGCCGGCGTGATCCGCGGATCCTACTTCGTGATCAAGGGCGAGTACTGAGTTCGAAGTCGACGTCCTTGGTGACGACCGTTCCCGCCGTGCGCCCCGGGGCGGTGTGATGGGTCCAGTAGAGGTTGGTGTGGGCGATGACCAGGTCCGGGGAGGGGGCGCCCCAGGCGGTCTGGTCCTCCGTCGTGTGGGCGTCGGCGACCAGGGTCACGTCGTAGCCCCTGACGAACGCGCCGTGCAGGGTGGAGCGGATGCACTCGTCGGTCTGGGCGCCGGCCAGGAAGAGCCGTCCGACGGCCAGGTCCGAGAGCGCGGACTCCAGCGTGGTCTCCTCGAAGGAGTCGCCGTAGCTCTTCTCGACCATCGGCTCGCCCTCGGCCGGGGCCAGCTCGGGGACGATCTGCCAGGCGTCGCTCCCCCGGGCGAGCTGCTCGTCCGCGTGCCGCACCCAGATGACGGGGATGCGCTCCCGCCGGGCCCTGTCGACCAGGACGGCGATGTTGTCCACCACCGAGTCGCGCTCATGCGCGCCCTCGACCACGCCGTTCTGCGCGTCGACGACGACAAGCGCGGTGTTGGGCCGGTCCTGCAGTGTGGTCATCGTCGTCTCCCCGCGATTCGGCCGGTGGTCCGGTGCCCACCGTAGACCGCCGCACTGACAACGTCAGGAAGTGGCGGCCGCTTTCGTACGCCGGGCGTAGGCGCGGGCCGCGCGGGCGCGGTCGCCGCAGCGGACCGAGCACCAGTGGCGCCGGGCGTGGGTCCGCAGCAGGAAGCGCCGGCACGGGGCCGAGCCGCAGGCGGCGAGCCGGTCGGCGTCGGCGCCGGTGAGCAGGTCGGCGGCGTCCGCGGCGAGGACCGCCATCGCGCGGTCGGCGACCTGGTCGGCCGGGTGCGGCTGGGCCCGGTACAACCCGAGGGACGGCTCCCAGGCGAGCAGCGCGGCCGCCGGGGCGAGCGTCATCGCGTCGTTGACCGCGTGCAGCGCCTCCGGCGGGGCGGGAAGGGCCTCGATCCGGGTCGCGATCAGCGCCCGCACCTGCTCGCGGAGGTCCCGCAGCCGCGCCGCGCACACCTCCTGCAGCGCCGCGCCGTCCCCTGCCAGCCCGTGTTCGACCAGCCACTCGGTGGCCGCGGCCGGCGTGCCGAGCAGGTCCAGGATCCGACCGCCGGGCAGCGCCGGCGCGCTGTTGGCGAAGTCCAGGGCGGGGTAGCGCTCCGCGCCCGGCGCCGGCGGAAGGGCCGCGTGGTCCCCATCAGCGCGGTCCCCATCGGCGCGGTCCGGATCGATGCGGCCTGGATCAGCGGTCTGCTTCATGTCTCTCATGTTAAACCTTGCGCTTCTCCGTGAGAATCGACTAGCTTCACATCACGGCAAAAGTTGCTTTCAAACGTGAGGACACATCATGGGCGACACCCGTACGACCGCTGAGCAGACCCCCGTGCGCGTCTTCGGCGGTCCCACCGCGCTGATCGGGTTCGGCGGCCTCATCTTCCTCACCGATCCGGCCTTCGACGGCCCCGGCGACTACTCCCGCGGCAAGGGGCGGTCACTGACCAAGACGGCCCCGTCCGCGATCGACCCGGCCGACCTGGGCCCGGTCGACGCCGTGCTGCTCTCCCACGACGAGCACCCCGACAACCTGGACGACTCCGGCCGGGCCCTGCTCGCCGACATGCCGCTGGTGCTGACCACCCGCGGCGGGGCCCAGCGCCTGGGCGGCACCGCACGCGGCCTCGCCCCCTGGGAGTCGGTCGACCTGCCCCGCCCCGACGGCGGGACGGTGACCGTGACCGCGACACCCGCCCAGCACGGGCCCGAGGGCTGCGAGCCGATCAGCGGCGAGGTCGTCGGCTTCGTCCTGACCGCGGCCGACCTGCCCTCGGTCTACGTCAGCGGGGACAACGCCTCACTCGCCCTGGTCGAGGAGATCGCCGCGCGCTTCGGCCCCGTCGACACCGCCGTCCTGTTCGCCGGAGCCGCCCGCACCGGGCTGTTCGACGGCGCGCTGCTCACCCTCGACAGCGCCCAGGCCGCCCAGGCCGCAGCCATCCTGGGTGCGCGCAGGGTGGTTCCGGTCCACTTCGACAGCTGGGCCCACTTCACCGAGGGGCGCGACGAACTGGTGAAGGCCTTCACCGCGGCCGGCCTTCTCGACCGCGTCCAGTTCGGCCAGGCCGGCTGAGGCCCCGTCAGCCCGCCTGCCGAGGATCCGGGACTCTACGGATCGACGCAGGGAAGGTCGAGGCGGAACTCGGTGCGTCCCGGGCGGCTGCGCACCGTCAGCTCGCCCTGGTGCGCCGTGACCACGGCGTGGGCGATGGCCAGCCCCAGGCCGCTGCCGCCGTCGGTGCGGGAGCGGCCCCCGCCACCGCGGGTGAACCGTTCGAACAGGGTGGAGCGCAGCGACTCGGGGATACCGGGACCGTCGTCGGCGACGACGAGCCGTACCAGGTGCAGCGGTTGCGGGAGCCGGGACAGGCACACCCGCACGGTGCTCCCCGCGGGGGTGTGCAGCCGGGCGTTGGACAGCAGGTTGGCCACCGCCTGGTGCAGCCGGTCCTTGTCACCGGTGACCAGCACCGGGGTCTCCGGCAGGTCCAGTACCCAGTGCTGCCCGGGGCCGGCCACCTGGGCGTCGGACACCGCGTCGAGCACCAGCAGGGTGAGGTCCACCTCCTCGCGGGCCAGCGGCCGTCCGGCGTCCAGCCGGGCCAGCAGCAGCAGGTCGTCGACGATCGCGCCCATCCGCACCGACTCCGCCTGGATCCGGGTCAGCGCCCGCGCCACCTCGGGCGCCTGCGGCTGCGGGTGCAGCCGGGCCAGCTCCGCGTGGCCGCGGATCGCGGCCAGCGGGGTGCGCAGCTCGTGGCCGGCGTCGGCGGCGAAACTGCGCAGCCGCTCCTCGGAGGAGTGCCGGCTGGCGAGCGCGGTCTCGACGTGGCCGAGCATCCGGTTGAACGCGGTGCCCACCTGCCCGACCTCGGTGTCCGGATCGCTGTCCGGGAGGCGCGGCGGCAGCGCCACCGCGCCGCTTTCCAAAGGCAGTTCGGTGACCCGCACCGCCGTGGCGGCCACCCGGTCCAGCGGACGCAGCGACAGCCGCACCCACAGCGCACCGGCGACGCCGGTCACCGCGAGCGCGATCGCGAAGACGGTCAGCTCGACCATCTCCAGCCGGTGGACCGCCCCTTCGACGCCCTCCAGCGGCATCCCGGTGATCAGGATGTCCTGGTCCCGGCCGGCCACCGCCCTGACCCGGTAGTAGCCGTCCTCGTGCAGGTCCAGGTCGTGGACGCTGCCGTCGGTCGGCAGCGCCTTGATCGCGGCCAGCTCGGCGGCGGAGAGGGTGACCGCGTCGGCGCCGACGTCGGCGTCGTCCGCGTCCCCGTCGACGATGGCGGCCTGGGCCAGCCGGCCGTCCGCGAGCCGGGCGCCGAAGGTGCCCACCGACTGCGCGCGGGTGTCCCCGGGGAGCCCGCCGGCGTCGGGGTGCTCCAGGCTCTGCGCGTAGCGGACCCCGGACTGCACCAGCTGCTGGTCCACCTTGGAGACCAGGAACCCGTGCAACGCCACCGTGGTCGCGATGCCGACCGTGGCGCAGGCCAGGGCGAGCAGCACCAGCAGCCCGCTGATCAGCCTGGCCCGCAGCGACCGCGGCAGCCTGATCCGCCGGGTTCGGGAGCGCGGCAGCGACCGCTTCACCGGGGTTCCCGCAGGACGTAGCCGACGCCGCGGACGGTGTGGATCAGCGGTGCGTACCCGCTGTCCACCTTCTTCCGCAGATAGCTGATGTAGAGCTCCACCACATGCGCCTGGCCGCCGAAGTCGTAGGACCAGACGGCCTCCAGGATCTGGGCCTTGCTCAGCACCCGGCGCGGGTTGGCCAGCAGGTAGCGCAGCAGCTCGAACTCGGTCCGGCTCAGCTCCACCGGCGTGCCCGCGCGGCGGACCTCCCTGGTGCCCTCGAACAGTTCCAGGTCCGCCAGCGCCAGCCGCTCCCCCCGGTCGGTCTCCGACCGCGGGTCCGTCCCGGCCCGGCGCAGCAGTCCGCGCAGCCGGGCCACCACCTCTTCCAGGCTGAACGGCTTGGTGACGTAGTCGTCCCCGCCCGCGGTGATGCCGGCGATCCGGTCGTCGACCGCGTCCTTGGCCGTGAGGAACAGCACACAGACCCCGGGCGCCTCGGCGCGCATCCGCCGCAGCACCTCCAGCCCGTCGAAGTCCGGCAGCATCATGTCCAGGACGACCGCGTCGGGACGGAAACCGGCGGCCACCGCGACCGCTTCGGCGCCGTCGGCCGCGGTCCTGACCTCCCATCCGTCGTAGACCAGGGCCTGGGCCACCACCTCGGTGAGATCCGGCTCGTCGTCGACCACCAGCGCACGCGGCGGTCCGACCTGGGGACGGCGAGAGGAATCAGGAGACATAGCATCACATGATGCACCCCCGCGGGACGCACCCGAGGCCACCGGCATGCCTGTGGATCAGCTGTGACCTGCGGCGGAACCCCCGGGTTTCAGAAGGAACTCAGAGGGACCGGTGTCAGGGTGAAGTCCTGCGGCCCGGTGTTCCGGGCAGCGGGCCACGAACCGAGGACCCAGGCTGAGGAGACCCATGACGAGCACCGTCGGAGCGCGCCACAGCGCCGACGCGCGCCGCGGATCACCCGCGTCACGGCGCGGCGACCGGGCCGCGCTGCTCGCGCCGGCGCTGCTCACCGCCATCGGGCTGGGCGCGGCCGTCGTCGTCTTCCTGTGGTGGAACAACACGGCCTCGGTGGTCTCCACCGCGGCGTGGATCACCAATGCCGGACGGCTCTGCGGCCTGCTCGCCGGATACGCGGCCCCGGTGCTGGTGGTGCTGATGGCCCGAATACCGCTGATCGACCGCACCCTGGGCAGCGACCGGCTGGCCCGCTGGCACGCGATGGGCGGCCGCTACATGGTCGGCCTGGTGCTGTCCCACGTCCTGCTGATCATCTGGGGTTACGCGCTCACCGACCACAACGGGCTGGTCCACCAGACCGCCCAGCTGGTGTTCCACTACCCCGACATGCTGAAGGCCACCATCGGCACCCTGCTGCTGCTCGGCGTCGGGGCGGTCTCGGCCAGGGCCGCGCGCCGCAGGCTCAGCTACGAGACCTGGTACTACCTGCACCTGGCCACCTATGTGGCGATCTTCCTCACCTTCTTCCACCAGCTCGCCAACGGCGCCGAGTTCGTCCTGGAGGCCAAGGCCAGGATCGCCTGGTACGGGCTCTACGTGGGCTCGGCGGCGCTGATCCTGTGGTTCCGCTTCGCCGTCCCCACCATGCTGGCGTTCCGGCACCGGCTCAGGGTCGCCGAGGTCCGGCCGGAGGGCCCCGGGGTGCACTCGGTGTTCATCACCGGACGCTTCCTCAACGAACTCGCCGGCGCCACCCGCAGCGGACAGTTCTTCCGCTGGCGCTTCCTGCAGCGCGGGCTGCTGCTGGCCGGCAACCCCTACTCGCTGTCCGCCCCGCCCAACGCCGACTACCTGCGGATCACCGTCAAGGACCTCGGCGGCCACAGCGCGGCGCTGGCCCGGCTGCGTCCGGGGACCAGGGTCTTCGCCGAGGGTCCCTACGGTGCCTTCACCGCGGACCGGCGTCCCGGCCGGCGGGGCAAGGTGCTGCTGTTGGCGGCCGGCGTGGGGATCACCCCGCTGCGGGCCCTGTTCGAGTCCATTCCGGCCCGGAACGGCGAGCTGACCCTGGTCTACCGGGCCAGCAGCGAGGACGATCTGATCTTCCGGGCCGAGCTGGAGTCGATCGCCGAGGCGCGCGGCGCCAGGCTGTACTACCTGGTCGGATCCCGGTCCCGGATCGGTGAACCGCTGCAGGCCAGAAGCCTGCTCGGGATCCTGCCCGACCTGCGCGAGCACACCGTCTTCCTGTGCGGCCCGGACGGGATGACCCGCACCGCGCACGAGGCCCTGGAGACGGCGGGCGTCCCCCGCAACCGGATCCACCACGAGTCGTTCGAGTTCTGAGGAGAGGCGTCCCCGATGCGTCGCACCGTACTGACCGCCGGCGGCACCGCCCTCGGCGTGGCACTGCTGCTGGCCGCCAAGCCGCACCACAGCGTGGCCGTCGCGGTCCCCGCGGTCACCGCTCCGGAGCAGCAGTCGACGACCGGCGCCTCGTCCGGCACGTCCTCCGGCGCATCGTCCGGCAAGTCCCCCGGCGCGTCCTCGTCCGCAGGCACGACGAAGAGCACCGGCGTCCGCAGCATCACCGGCGGCTCGGTGGACACCCGCTGGGGCCCGGTCCAGGTCAAGGTGACCTTCAACGGCTCGAAGATCACCGCCATCGACGTGGTCCAGCAGCCCGACGGCAACCCCCGCGACCAGGAGATCAACTCCCAGGCGATCCCGATCCTCACCCAGGAGGCGCTGGCCGCGCAGAGCGCCAACATCGACGCGGTCTCCGGGGCCAGCTACACCAGCGAGGGCTACATCGGTTCGCTGCAGAGCGCGCTCGACGCCGCCAAGTGACCCGCCGGCCCCGCACCGCCGACCGTCCCACCCGCTGCGGTCATCCCACCAGCTGCGGATAGAGCCCGAGAAGGTTCCCGGACAGCCCCCGCTTCACCTGCCGCGACACCTCGTCCACCAGCACCTCGGCGGCGTCGGCCTCGATGCCGTCCAGGGCCTGCCGGGCGACCTCGTCGGGCGAGGTCTTCGGGGCGTCGATGTGGGCGACCAGGTCGGTGTCCACATAGCCGACATGCAGTCCGGTCACCTGGATCCCGCGCGGCCGCAGCTCCAGCCGCAGCGAGTTGGTCTGCGACCACAGCGCGGCCTTCGAGGCGCTGTAGGAGCCGGCCAGCGCCACCCAGGACAGCGCGGAGTGGACGTTCAGCAGGTGGCCGCCGCCGTTGCGCTCGATGATCGGCGCGAAGGCCCTGGCCGTGAGCAGCGGGCCGTAGAAGTTGGTCTCGAACTCGGTGCGGACGTCCTCGACCGGCGAGTCCAGGAACGACGCGTTGACACTCCGCCCGGCGTTGTTGATCAGGATGGTCACGTCCTGCGCCTGGGCCGCGGCGGCCGCCACTGCGGCGGGGTCGGTCACCTCCAGGGCGAGCGGGACTGCTTCGGGGTGCCGGACGGTGGAGGCGTCGCGCGCGGTGGCGTAGACCTTCTTGGCGCCGCGCCGGTGGAGCTCCTCCACCAGTGCCTTGCCGATGCCCCGGCTGCCGCCGGTGACCAGAACGGTGGCGCCTGCGATCGCTGTCATGGTGTCTCCCTCGATGGAACGGATCGGTCGAATGGACCGCCGGATGGAAACTGATCGGTTTCCACTCAATGTACACCGATCTGTTTCCATCCGCGACCGTCCTCCTGGACGCGGCCGGGGTGTCCGGCCCACCCCGGTAGCCCCGTCGGCCCGTCCCCTCCCACGGCAGTTCGAACCGTGGCCCCGGATGCTGCTAGCCTCTGCGCACTCCACCGTGACTGACACGGTGCCACAACAGCAAAGAGGACGGGGACCCATGGCGATACGCCGGGCCAAGATGAAGGCTCAGGTCATCGAGAAGCTCTCCCAGGCGGCGCCGCCCGGAGAGACCTTCATCGCCTGCGTGCACACCGAGACCGGGCCGAGCCCGTGGCTCAACGCGATATTCGACGAGATCCCGCTGGTCGGTGTGATCGTCGCCTTCACCCGGAAGTTCTACTTCCTGACGCTGACCAACACCTCCATCGTGGTGAACTCGGCCAGCCGCTGGACCAACCGTCCCGGCGACGTGGTCGCGGTGTTCCCGAGGGCCGGCTTCCCGGTCAGCCGGATCAAGCGGGCGTCGGTCTGGAGCTCGATGTACGTCGAGCTCAACCAGGGCTCCAAGCCGGTCCGGCTGAACGTGCACCGCTACTGGCGTGCCGAGCTCGACCAGCTGATCGCCGCGTTCCCGCAGGCGGCCGTGTTCACCGGCACCGTCCCCGGCCAGGCGGCCGGCCAGGACGCGAGCAAGACCGTCTGACCTGATCAGCCGTCAGCACCGACGGGCCCCGGCCGCGACGCGGTCGGGGCCCGTCATGCGGTGAGGGCCCGTCATGCGGTCGGACCCGTCAGTACGACAGGTCCAGGTAGTCGATCCCGTTGAGGTCCACCACCAGGCCCTGGGCGCGCCGGCCGCGGTCCTTGAAGTACATCTCCTGCAGCCCCTGGGCGACGATCGCGGCCAGCCGCTGCTCGGTGGCCCCCGCCGCGTGGGCGTCGAAGAGCTGCTGGGCGTAGGCGGGCGGGAGGTGCTCGGTGATCCGGCGCAGCCGGGGGTCGTCGGTGGACCCCGGGGCCGCGGTGAAGCCGAAGCGGGCCCGGGTCTCGACGGTGATGCCGCCGCTGTCCACCGCGTGCTTGACCGCGCGCCTGCGGACCAGCGGCTGCCAGCGCCGCTTCACCTCGGCGTCGATCCGGGCCGCGATGGCCTGAGGCGGCTGCCTGCGGGTCCCCTTGAGGTAGCGCTCGACGGACCGCTGGGAGACGCCCAGCAGTTGAGCCGTGGCCCGGGTGGTGCCGAGCTGCTTGACCAGGAAGCCGACCCGGGCCGCGGTGGACACCGGCGGCTTCCGGGTGAAGGTGTCCTCGGCCGCGCGATCCAGACTGTCGCCGATCGTTCCCATGGCGCTGCCCTACTCCCCTACTCCCCGCCCGCGGCGGCGTCGGTGCCCTTGATGTGGCGAGCCGGATTGTGTTCCTGGTCCAGGAGTTGGGCCGCCCAGAGGAAGCTCTGGGTGCCCTCGTGCTTCACCATGCCCGGGCTGACCCCGAGCCGGAACCCGCCCGGCATCGGCTTGCCGGTGGCCGCGTCGTACGGCAGCACGTCCAGCGGCGAGGGCCCCGGCGAGGGGTAGACCACGCAGTCGGACAGCACCGCGACCGGGTAGAGGTCGGCCCTGGTGGCCAGCGCCAGCATCTTGCGGTGCATATTGATCCGCGCCGCCGAGATCACCGCGGCCCGGATGTCGGGGCGCCAGGTGGGCCGCTCCAGTGCGGGCCAGCGCTCGCCCGGGCGGTGCCGGGCCCCCTGCGGGCGCTCGCGCAGCTTGCCGATACCGCCCTTGACGGTGGCCTTGATGGCGGAGAGCACCGCGGCCCGCCCGGGGTCCTGCTCCTTGTGGTGCTCCATCGCGGCCAGGAATTCCGCCGGGCCCAGCGCCGCCGTGACGCCCAGTTCGGCCATGGTGGCCAGATAGGCGTCCCGCAGCCGCTGGTACCAGGGATCCAGGTAGGCGCCGTGCTCCGGACGCAGCCAGCCCTCCAACGGCTGCACGCCGTGCCCGAGTTCGACCGCGTAGGCCACCGTCGGAGTGGCGTACCAGGCCGGTCCCTGCGGCTGCTCCCCGTCGGGGGTGAACGGGTTGGGCAGCCGGGGGTCGAAGGCGATGTGCGAGAGGTCGACGAACCAGGACCCGGGAAGCGTCTTGTCGAACCGCGGCTGCTGGACGTGGACCGGCGCGCCCAGGCCGAGGTTGAGCCGGTTCGCCGCTGCGGCGAAGGCCATGTTGACGTCCACGCCGACCGCCCAGGGCAGTTCGCACTCGGCGTCGGTGAGCAGCTCCGGGTCCCGGATCCACTCGTAGGCCTCCTCGTCGAGCACCTCGCCCTCGGCCCGGCCCACCGCGACCGGATGCTCGTCCGGGGCCTCGGGCGGGGCCGGGTCGACCGCCGTCGTGAGCGAGCCGGGGACCGGTCCCGACGTCCACACCCCGTCCTCGCCGCGGACCGCACGGGTGGGCGGGCGCAGCGCGGTCATCAGCTCCAGTCCGGAGACGGCGGTGGAGCCGCGGGGGGTGATCACCCGGGTCGCGTAGTCGCCCAGCACCTGGGCGAGTTCGGGCGGCGGCAGAGCGGCGGCGTCGTTCCAGGCCCGGGTGTCCAGTGCCTCCCAGGGCAGCACCGCGAGCTGCACGCAGCGGCGCCGGCCGCCCTCGGTGGGACGGTAGATCCGGGCCCAGGGGCCGAACCCACGCTTCGTCAACTGCCATTTGGCCTTGGCCAGTTGCTTGACGACGGGGTGGTTGTCGGGCAGCCGCAGGCCGCGCCGGTCCGCCAACTCCAGGGGTAGTCCCAAGGATTCGGCCGCGGTCGCGGTGAGGACGACCAGCGGGTCGCCGTCCTTGCCGGATCGGTGCAGCCGGGGCGAGCCGATCTGCGCCTGCTCCAACGCCCACTCCACCAGGGCGGGCAGGGTGCGGGCCGGGCAGTCCAGGACCAGGCCGCCGATGCCGTACGCGGTCCCGTCGCCGTCCAGGACCAGCAGCGGGCCGTTGGCGAAGCGGCGCTCGACCGCCTCCTCCGCACCGGCCTGCGGCACCCGGTCCTGCGGCGCTGTGGCTCGGCGCGCGGGTGCGGGGACGGGCGCGCGCCGGGGGGCTGGTGCGGGCACCGACGTGGTGGCGGGCGCCGAAGCCGGTGCGCGTGACGGGGCGGCCGCCGCTGCGGGCTCGGGCTCGACTTCGGGCGCGGCCTCGGGCTCGACCGGTGCCGGGAACCGCTGGGCGAGGCCTTCCAGCAGCCGCCGGTAGGCCTCCCGCTTGTCGCCCGACGGCTCGCTGCGGCCCTCCTCCCAGGCCTGCACCGACGCCGGACGGGTCCGCAGCGCCTGGGCGACCGCGGCCTCGGTGAGTCCGGCGGCCCGTCGCAGCCGGACCCGTTCCTCGGGGGACGGCAGGACCTGGCCCGACTGCACCGCGGCCAGCAGGGCGTCGACGCCCGCGAACAACGGGTCGGGCTGGTCGGACATGGTGCGGGGCCTCCTTCGACGGGCAGCCGACTGGCGGCGCTCCTGGATGCTAACGCAGTGGGGAGGCCGTTCAACGGACCGTTGCCGGAGCGGGCACACTGTCGTGCGTGAAGCCCACAGCCGAGCAGCTCGCCGCCGCGCCCGACCTGACCATCCCCGATGTGACCGCCCCCGGACTGCGGGTGCTGTTCTGCGGCATCAACCCCGGGCTGTGGTCCGGGGCCACCGGCCACCACTTCGCCCGACCCGGCAACCGGTTCTGGCCCGCGCTGCACCGCAGCGGTTTCACCCCGCGCCAGTTGAAGCCGGAGGAGCAGCGGGAGCTGCTCGGTTTCGGCCTGGGCATCACCAATGTCGTCAGCCGGACGACCGCAAAGGCCGACGAGCTGACCGCCGAGGAGTACCGCCAGGGCGGTCTGGCGCTGCGTGAGCGGGTGGAGCGGTTGCGGCCGAGGGCACTGGCGGTGCTGGGGATCGGCGCCTACCGGGTGGCCTTCGACGCACCCCGGGCCGTGGTCGGCCCGCAGGCCGCGTCCATCGGCGGGACGGCCGTGTGGGTGCTGCCCAACCCCAGCGGCCTGAACGCCCATTACACCCTGGACGCGATCGCCGAGCGCTTCCGCGAGCTGCGGCTGAGCGTGGACGCCCCGGACACCGACAAGGCGTGAGGGGCGCGGCCGGATCCGCCTCGCCCCTCACGCTCGGAACTGGTGCTGCGTCAGCTGACGCGGCCCGCGAAGTCGGGGGCCCAGTTGCTGATGGTGTCGGTCTTCACACCGGAACTCGGGTTGGCGGCCTCGACGTACTCGCCGTTGCCGACGTAGATCGCCACGTGGTAGGCGCCGGAGGCGGTGCCGTCGCTGGACCAGAACAGCAGGTCGCCGACCTGGAGCGAGTCCAGGGAGACCCTGGTGCTGGCCGCGGCCTGCTCCTCGCTGGTGCGCGGGAGCGAGATGCCGGCCTTGGCCAGGGCGGCCTGGGCCAGGCCGGAGCAGTCCCAGCCGGCGTCGCTGGTGCCGCCGTAGACGTAGGACTCGCCGACCTTCGACAGGGCGAAGGCGGCGGCCGCCGCCATGCCGCTGCTGGAGCTGCTGGAGCTGCTGGAGCTGCTGGAGCTGGCGCTCACCGTGGCGGAGTTCGAGGAGGAGCTCGACGACGAGGCGCTGTCGCTGCTGCTGGACGTGGTGTCGGAGGCGTCGGTGGCCTTCGTGTCCGAGCTGGTGCCGGAGGAGGACGAGGTCGAGGCCTTGCCGCCCAGGGTCAGCTTCTGGCCCGGGTAGATCACGTCGGGGCCCGAGGTGAGCACCGAGCGGTTGAGCGCGTAGAGGCGCTTCCAGCCGCCGGAGACGTTCTCCTTCTCCGCGATGGTCGACAGCCAGTCGCCCGCGACGACGGTGTAGCTGCCGCTCGCGGAGGAGGACGAGGAGCCCGAGGACGAGGACGAGGACGAGTCCGAGGCAGCGGAGGAGCCCGAGTCCGAGGAGGAGCTGCTGGACGAGTCCGAGGAGGACGAGCCCGAGGAGGACGAGCCCGACGCGGAGGACGAGCCGGAGGAGGAGCCCGACGAGGAGGAGGTGTTCACCGAGGCGGCCGCGCCGCCCTGGGTGAGACCGGCCTGCGGCCCGCAGACCGGCCAGGCGCTCGGGCCCTGCGAGGCCAGGACCTTCTCGGCGACCGCGATCTGCTGGTCCTTGGTGGCCTTGTCGGCGCTGGACGCGTACTGGGTGCCGCCGTAGGCGGCCCAGGTGGAGGCGGAGAACTGCAGCCCGCCGTAGTAGCCGTTGCCGGTGTTGATGCTCCAGTTGCCGGTGCTCTCGCACTGGGCGACGGCGTCCCAGGTGGAGACGGTCGCGGCGGAGGCGGTGGTGGCGGTGACGAGCGGCACGGCCAGGCCGACGCCGGCCAGGCCGGCCGAGGCGATGAGGCGCTGGGCGGTGGTGCGTCGGGTCTTCGTGGCGCGGTGACGCCCGTGGACGGACAGCATGAAGCAGCGTTTCCTCTCCCACGCCTACGAGGTGAGCTGTCGGATTCGGGCTGGAGTTGCCCGGCCGTGCGCAGCACGGCTTCACCCCAAGCCGCGCCGACGACGTGCGTCGGCGCGGCGACTTACCTGGTTCCCCCGCTCCTGCCGTGGTGCGGTCTGTGGGTCGCGACTCCTCCGGCGGCAGGACTCGGCGTTCCGGAGTTGTCGGTTCCGCTTAAGTGCGAACGCCAGAAAGGTAGCCAGACCTTCATTCAAACCACAACAGACTGTGGGATCGATCACGCCCCGGTTCCATGATTCACAGGTTCCCGACCCCGTTTGCCGCACACGGTCACACGACCGAAGGATCAGTCGCCGCCGAGCAGATAGCGTAGGTACCGGCCCGGGGACCATCCCGGGCCCGGGTAGATCCGACGACAGTCACATCCGACGACAGGGCGGGGCGCCGATGGCGACGACGACCGGACCGGAGAGCTCCAGGCGACCGGTGATCGTGACCGTGGACGACGACCCGGCGGTGTCCCGGGCCGTGGCCAGGGACCTCCGGCGCCGCTACGGCGAGGACCACCGTATCGTCCGGGCAGAGTCCGGCGCCTCGGCGCTTGAGGCGCTGCGGGAGATGAAGCTGCGCGGCGAGCTGGTCGCGGTGCTGCTGGCGGACCACCGGATGCCGGAGATGAACGGCATCGAGTTCCTGGAAGCGGCCATGGACATCTACCCCCAGGCCCGCCGGGTGCTGCTGACCGCCTACGCCGACACCGGCGCCGCCATCGACGCCATCAATGTGGTCGACCTGGACCACTACCTGCTCAAGCCGTGGGACCCGCCCGAGGAGAAGCTCTACCCGGTGCTGGACAGCCTGCTGAAGGCCTGGCTGGCCGCCGACCCGCACCAGGTGGAGGAGACCAAGGTGGTCGGCCACCGCTGGTCGGCCCGCTCCTCGGAGGTCCGCGAGTTCCTGGCCCGCAACCAGGTCCCCTACCGCTGGTACCCGGTCACCGAGCCCGAGGGCCGGCAGCTGCTGGCGGCGGCCGGCGAGGACGGCAGCCGGCTGCCGGTGGTGGTCACCACCGACGGCGACGCGCTGGTCGAGCCCACCAACGAGGAGCTGGCCCAGCGGGTCGGCCTCTCCACCACCCCGGCCGCCGACTTCTACGACCTGATCGTCATCGGCGGCGGCCCGGCCGGCCTGGGCGCGGCCGTGTACGGGGCCTCCGAGGGGCTGCGCACCGTGCTGATCGAGCGCACCGCGACCGGCGGCCAGGCCGGGCAGAGCTCACGGATCGAGAACTACCTCGGCTTCCCGGACGGCGTCTCCGGCTCCCAGCTCGCCGACCGGGCCCGGCGCCAGGCCACCAAGTTCGGCGCGGAGATCCTGACCGCCCGCGAGGTGACCGGCTTCGAGGTCTGCGGCTCGGCCCGCACGGTCCGCTTCGCCGACGGCACCTCCATCTCCGCCCACACCGTGATCCTGGCCACCGGCGTCGCCTACCGGCAGCTGACCGCGGCCGGCACCGACGAGCTGACCGGGCGCGGGATCTTCTACGGAGCGGCGCTGACCGAGGCGGTGGGCTGCGCCGGTCAGGACGTGTACGTCGTCGGCGGCGCCAACTCGGCCGGTCAGGCCGCGGTCTTCCTGGCCCGCGGCGCCAAGTCGGTGACCGTCCTGGTCCGCGGCGGGTCGCTGACCGCCTCCATGTCGCACTACCTGGTCCAGCAGGTCGAGGCCGACCCGGCGATCACGGTCAGGACCGGGACCGAGGTGGTCGCGGCCCGCGGCGAGGACCACCTGGAGGGGCTGACCCTGCTGGACACCGCGACCGGCCGCACCGAGGAGGTCGACGCCCAGTGGCTGTTCGTCTTCATCGGCGCGGTGCCGATGACCGACTGGCTCGACGGTGTGGTGCTCCGCGACGACCACGGATTCGTGCTGGCCGGCCCCGACCTGGGCGAAGCCGGCCAGCACTCCGGCGGCTGGCCCCTGGACCGCCCCCCGCACCACCTGGAGACCAGCGTCCCGGGCGTCTTCGTGGCCGGCGACGTCCGGGCGGAGTCCGCCAAACGCGTCGCCTCGGCCGTCGGCGAGGGCGCCATGGCCGTCATGTTCGTCCACCGCTACCTGGACAAGCTCTGACAGGCGCCGGCGGGAGGCACGCCGCCGGAGCGGACTACCGCTGCCCTGCGGCAGTGGATACGGGAGACTGGTCCCATGGCAACCAGGAAGACGGAGTTGACGTCGGCTCGGGTCGGGCCGTGACGGGCGGGGCGGGCGGCGTCGCGGGGCAGTGTTCGCCGGAGGAGCTGCGGGGGCTGTTCCTGTTCGAGAAGCTGACGTTCGAGCAGTTGGCTTGGCTGTGCCGGAAGGGGCGGGTGGAGGCCTTCGAGCCGGGCCCGGTCTACACCGAGGGGGAGCCGGCCACCTGCTTCTACGTCATGGTCGAGGGCACGGTGGTGCTGTCGCACCGGGTCGGCCCCGACGACGTCGAGGTGAACCGTTCCTCCAGTCCCGGGGTGTACGCGGGGGCGTTCCAGGCCTATCTGGGCGAGCGGGTCCCGCAGGTGTACATGAACTCGATGCGGGTGGTCTCGCCCTCGCGGTTCTTCGTGCTGTCGGCGCATGACTTCGCCGGGATGATGCACGACTGGTTCCCGATGGCCGAGCACCTGCTGGAGGGGCTCTTCTTCGGCACCCGGACCCTGCAGCAGGCGGTCGGCCAGCGCGAGCGGCTGCTCGCGCTGGGCACGCTGTCGGCAGGCCTCACCCATGAGTTGAACAACCCGGCCGCCGCGGCGGTGCGCGCCACCGCCGCGCTGCGCGAGCGGGTCGCGCAGATGCGCGGCGCGCTGGGCAAGGTGGCCGGCAAGTCCGGCAAGGCCGCCGGTCTCGACGAGCTGGTACGGCTGGAGGAGGAGGCGGTACGGGCCGCAGCCAAACAGCCGGTGCTGGGGCCGCTGGAGGCCTCCGACCGCGAGGACGCCCTCACCGACTGGCTGGACGACCACGAGGTGGCCGAGGGCTGGGAACTGGCCCCGGTGCTGGTCCAGGCCGGACTGGACGCGGACTGGCTGGAGCGGGTGGACGCGGCGATCGGCACCGAGGGCCTGGCCTGGGCGCTCCGCTGGCTCACCCACGGCGTGGAGACGGAACTGCTGCTGGGCGAGATCGAGGCGGCGTCCTCGCGGATCTCCTCACTGGTCGGCGCGGCCCGGCAGTACTCGCAGCTGGACCGCGCCCCCTACCAGCAGGTCGACCTGCACGAGCTGTTGGACAGCACCCTGGTCATCCTGGGCGGCAAGACCGGCCCCGGCATCACCGTGGTCAAGGACTACGACCGCTCGCTCCCCAGGGTGCCGGCCTTCGCCGCGGAGCTGAACCAGGTGTGGACCAACCTGATCGACAACGCCCTGTACGCGATGGCCGGGCACGGCACGCTGACCATCAGCACCCGCGCCGACCACGACCGGGCGGTGATCGGCTTCCGCGACACCGGCCCCGGGGTGCCCGCGGACATCCAGGGACGGATCTTCGAGCCGTTCTTCACCAGCAAGCCGGTCGGCGACGGCACCGGGCTCGGGCTCGACATCTCCTGGCGGATCGTGGTGCACCGGCACCACGGCGACCTCCGGGTCGAGTCCGTCCCCGGCGACACCCTGTTCGAGGTGACGCTGCCGCTGACCGCACAGGACCCGGACCAGGATCCGGACCGGAACGTCCGACAGGACGCCGACGACGTCAGAGACGCCAACCAGGAAGAGGCACGATGAGCGACAACCCGGCGATCGACCCGACCGCGGTACCGAGCGGTGCCGGCTGTGCGGAGTGCGACGCGGTCGGCGGATGGTGGTTCCATCTGCGGCGCTGCGCGCTCTGCGGCCACATCGGCTGCTGCGACAGCTCGCCCTCACAGCACGCCAGCGCGCACGCGGCCGCCTCCGGCCATCCGGTGATCACCAGCTTCGAGCCCGGCGAGGCCTGGTTCTGGAGCTACCCCGACGAGCAGTTCTACGAGAGCGGACCGGACCTGGCCGGCCCCGAGCACCACCCGCTGGACCAGCCCACTCCCGGGCCGGCCGGCCGGGTGCCCGCGGACTGGCGACAGCACATCCACCAGTAGCGCCACCCGCGGGGACGGCGGAATACGGCGACCCCCGGCCGGGTTGTCATGGGCACAGTCGTCGGGGCGCTGCGGGGCCCCGCGCAGGAGGAGAGGACACGCCCATGAAGGTCCGTCAGTCGATCCGCTCGTTGAAGGCCAAGCCGGGCGCACAGGTCGTCCGCCGGCGCGGCCGGGTGTTCGTCATCAACCGCCGCGACCCCCGCTTCAAGGCCCGTCAGGGCTGATCGGCGGTCCGGCAGTCCGGCAGTCCGGCAGTCCGGCAGTCCAGGAGATCCGGTGCTTCGGGAGGTCGGAGCCGGCCTCCCGAAGCACCGGGAACCACAGGGGTGGACCTGGACCCCCTGGCCGCCGGGACGGTGGCCGGGCCGGCGACTACGCTTCCCGGGTGAGCACCATCGACCCCGCCGCACTGCGGGCCGACTGCGGCAACTGCTTCGGGCTGTGCTGCGTCGTGCCCGCCTTCGCGCGTTCCACCGACTTCGCCGTCGACAAGGCCGCCGGGCAGGCCTGCCCCAATCTGGGCGAGGACTCCCGCTGCGGCATCCACACCCGGCTGCGCGAGCGGGGCTTCAAGGGCTGCACCGTCTACGACTGCTTCGGTGCCGGCCAGAAGGTCTCCCAGGTCACCTTCCTTGGCCAGGACTGGCGCAAGGACCCGGGCGCGGCCCGGCGGATGTTCGCGGTGTTCCCGGTGATGCGCGACCTGCACGAACTGCTGCGGTACCTCGCGGAGGCGCTGGAGTGGCCCGCCGCCGGTCCCGTCCACGCCGAGCTGCGCGCTGCCTTCGCGGAGACCGAGCAGCTGACCCTGGGCGGCGCGGACACCCTCCCGGCGCTGGACGTGGACGCGGTCCGAGGGAGCGTCAACCCGCTGCTGCTCCGCGCGAGTGAACTCGTTCGGGCCGAGGTGCCGGGCCGGCGGCGGGACCACCGCGGGGCCGACCTGGTCGGCGCCAAGCTGAGGGGCGCCGCGCTGCGCGGCGCCAATCTGCGCGGTGCGCTGCTGATCGGGGCCGACCTGCGCGGCGCGGACCTGCGGACGGCCGACGTCATCGGCGCCGACCTCCGCGACGCGGACCTGCGCGGGGCGGACCTGACCGGCGCCCTGTTCCTGGTGCAGTCCCAGCTGGACGCGGCCAGGGGCGACCGCGCGACCGTGCTCCCCGCGACGATGCACCGCCCGGCGCACTGGGCCTGAACCGACGGCCGGCGGGCCCGGCCCGCGCTGCGGAGCCGGGCCCGCCGGGCCCCTGCGTGCTGTGTGCCTGGGATCAGGCAGCGACCGCGGTGGCCTCGGCCAGCTGGGCCACGACCGCCGGGAGCTGCTCGGCGACCTCGGCGTCGTCCTGCGGGTGCAGCTCGGCGAAGCGCACCACGGAGCCGGGGATGGAGAGCTTGGCCTCGGCCAGCACGGTGGCGCCGGCCACACCGAGGGCCTTGCGGGCCTCGTCCTGCGCCCACACGCCGCCGAACTGGCCGTAGGCGGTGCCGACCACGGCGGCGGGCTTGCCGGTGAAGGCGCCGGCGCCGTAGGGGCGGGACAGCCAGTCGATGGCGTTCTTCAGCACGGCGGTCAGGGTGCCGTTGTACTCCGGGCTGAACAGCAGGAAGGCGTCGGCCTGGCCGGCGGCCTCACGCAGCGCGGCGGCCGCGGCGGGGACGGCGCCCTCGACGTCGATGTCCTCGTTGTAGAAGGGGACCTCGCCGAGACCCTCGTAGATGACGACCTCGACGCCCTCAGGGGCGTGCTTGACCGCTGCCTCGGCGAGCTGGCGGTTGTGCGAACCGGCGCGGAGGCTGCCGACGAGGGCGAGAACGCGAACAGACATAACGTGCTCCTGAGAGGTTGGGCAGGGCGTCCACGGAAGTGGACTGTGGTCCGGGTACAGTGGTAGCACGGAAAGCGGACCTGAGTCCACTTCTTCTCGAGTAGCGCTATCGTTGAGGTATGACCGCGCAACGCCCCCGCCCCGCCGAGACGCCGTCGCCCTCCCGCGCCGAACTGCCGGTCGTGGACCAGGCACCCCGGGAACGCTCCGACGCCGCCCGCAACCGGGTCCGCCTACTGGAGGCCGCCGGCGAGCTGGTGCGCCGGCACGGCGCACAGAACGTCACCATGGACGCGGTCGCTGACGCGGCCTCCGTCGGCAAGGGCACGCTGTTCCGGCGCTTCGGGGACCGCGAGGGCCTGATGCTGGCCCTGCTGGAACACGCCGAGGAGGAGTACCAGCGCGGCTACCTGTTCGGACCGCCGCCGCTGGGCCCGGGCGCGGCGCCGCTGGAACGGCTGGACGCCTTCGGCGAGGCCACTGTGCGCCACCTGCTCTGCAACATGGACCTCTACCTGGCCGCGGACGCCTGCGCGAGCCGGCGCTACACCGTCCCCGCCGGGGTGCTGCGGGTCACCCACATCGCCGTGCTGCTGCACCAGGCCGGGGCGGTGGGCGACGTCGACCTGGTGGCACAGGCCCTGGCCGGCTACCTGGACCCGGCCCTGGTGCACCATCTGTGCACGCAGCGCGGCTTCTCCCTGGAACGGATCCAGGCCGGCTGGCGCGAGCTGGTGAACCGGGCCGTGGCACCGCTCCCCGCCTGAACCGCCACAGCCGGGACCAGGGGCGCCGAAGGCACCGCGGCACGACAGCAGGGCCGGGCCGCGGACGCGTGGCGTCCGGACCCGACCCTGCCGGTGGGGGTGTTCCGGTGGGGGTGTCAGCTCGCAGTGTTCAACTGACGGATCGTCAGCCGGTGAAGGCGGTCAGACCGTTCGGGGTGCCCAGGCCGGTCGGGCCGTCGTAGCCGGTCTCCGCCGTGCAGAGGTAGGCCGGGGAGCAGCTCGCGGTGGAGCCGGTGGTCACGTCGTTGAGCGAGGACGTGTGGGCGTACAGGTCGGCCGCCGGGTAGCTGGCGCTGGGGGCGCCGGCGTCCGCGAACACCGCGGCGATCAGCGGCGAGGCGACGCTGGTGCCGCCGTAGACCGCCCAGCCGGAGGCGCCGTAGGTCTGGTAGACCGCAACGCCGGTGGCCGGGTCGGCGACCGCGGAGACGTCGGCGACGGTGCGCTTGGAGCAGCCGGTGTCCTTCTGCCAGGTCGGCTTGGCGTCGTAGCCGGAGCAGCCCGAGCCCGCACCCTCGGTGCTGCTGGTGGACCACACGCTCTCGGTCCAGCCGCGGGAGTTGGAGGCCGTCCTCAGCGAGGTGCCGCCGACCGCGGTGACGTACTTGGACGCCGCGGGGTACTCCACGCCGTAGCCGGAGTCACCGGAGCTGGCGGTGATGGCCACACCGGGGTGGTTGAAATAGCTGCTGTCGTACGACGTGTCGGAGCTGGACTCCGAGCCGCCGTAGCTGTTGGAGACGAACTTGGCGCCCAGCTTCACCGCCTCGTTGACGGCGGTGCCGAGGTTGGTCATCGACGCGGTCCTGGCCTCGACCAGGATGATGTGGGCGTTGGGGGCGATCGCCGACACCATGTCCAGGTCCAGCGATATCTCGCCGGCCCAGCCGCTGTTGTTGCTCGGCAGCGAGCTGGTGCTGCCGGTCTGGCTGACCTGCTTGAAGCAGCCGCTGGCCACGGTGCAGGCGGGCAGCCCGTACTGGGAGCGGTAGACGGCCATGTCGGCGGCGGCGTTGGGGTCGTTGTAGGCGTCGACGATGGCGACGGTCTGGCCGGCGCCGCCGTTGGCCGGCAGGTTGTAGGCGCTCAGCAGGCTGCTCGGGCCGAAACCGGACGGGGTGGCGTTCGGGGTGATCCCGAGCGCGTTGACGTGCTCGGCGGTGCTGGTGACCCGGAGGGCGTTGCAGGCCATCTGCCCCACCGAGTGGATCACCGCACAGGACCGCACCCAGCTGGGATGGGCGGACTGCGCCGTCGCGGCGCCGGCGGGGGCGGCACCGAGCAGACCGGCCGCGGCCAGCGCCGCCGAGCCGAGCAGCGGGAGAGCGACACGGCGGGGAGTGCGGGGGTTCGGGGTGGTACGCAACGTACTGCCTCCAGATGTGGGGGTGTGACCGGGGGCGTGCGGCTGGTTGCCTCCCCGGTCCGGGGTGGCAACTGCGGAGTACGTTAGGTGAGATGTCCATGCCCAGACAAGAGCTGTTCAGCAGTCATCTCACAGCCGTCGCGATCGGAAACACAGCGGAAACACGCACGCTGCGGCGCTCACCGGGTGGACACAAGATCTACCGAAAAAGATCTGATCGTCTGCACACTTTCCCGGCAGTTTCTGCACATGCCTACCGCATATGCGAAAGGATGAGCTGAGTACACGTCAATTTCCCCAGGAGACAGCCGTGGGCCGTCACGCACCAGACTCCCTACCCACCCCGAGCGCAACTCGCACTCATCTGCGCGTGCTTTCCATCCTGCTCGCGCGGCACGCCGCCGATCTGCCGGACTCCACCCTGAGCGACACCTCGCGCCAGGACGCGGTGCGCCTGCTCGCCTGGGCGACCTCGGCGGCGGCGCTGGCCGCGGCCGCGCTGACCGAGAGCGATCCGCAGCAGGCGGTCCGGTACCGGATCCAGGTGCGGGACACCCTCGCCGAGGCGCACGCCCTGGCCTGGTACCCCGGAGCCTAGGTTCTTCTAGTGAATCCCCACCGCCTCGGGACCTGTGTGTGAACGATCCGGCGGCCAGGGGGAAGGTGCACGACGCCGACCCCGGGGTGGACCGGGCGGCCCTTTTCGCGGCGGTGCCGCATCAGGCGGCGAACGCCCGCCAGGACCACAGCGCGCCCGCCGCCCCATGGATGCCGATGCCGGCCGCCGTCCGGCGGCTGATGAGCCGGACCCGCCACGGCACCAGGGTCTGACCCGAGGGCCCGGCGGTCCGTCCGGCCCCGCCCAGCAGGACGAAGGTCCCCGTCTCCGAGGACCTTCTCTTCTGCCCCCAGGCTTGTGAACGCCTTCACAATGAAGGCAGGCCTCCGGCGCGACGCCCTCGATGTCCACGGCTTCCACGGCTTCCACGGCGGGATCCGAGGCCGCGCCATGACCGCCCACACCCTCCTGCCCCCCTGTTCCGGCCGTCGCCTCACCAGCGTCGACGGCGGCCGGTGACCGGCTCCGTCCACTCCTGGGGCCTGCACCCCGGAGTGGACGAGCCGGACACTCCGGCGGACCGGTCGACGTCGGCCACTGGGCTGTTGGGGTGGACACGACCTGCGGCCGGCCCGAAGCGCCGCGCCTGCACCGCCTGTTCCCGGAACAATCGGGGCGCCGGGCCACCGGTGGCCGTCGGCCGGCCACGTGACTTCAGGGCGTGCGAGCAAGGGAACCCTCCATGGCGACTGGTGACCACGACGGAGCGACGCCGCGTCCGCCCGGTCCCTTCCGCGCCGGGTTCTGGCGCAGTCCGATCCGCGGCCCGTGGCTGACGGCGGTGTTCGGACTGGTGCTGCTGGTCGGGATCACGGTCCTGTTCGTCACCGGACTGCTGTCGTACGCCGCCTACAACCCGCGGCTCGGGGCGGTCAACGACCAGACACCGGGCAAGGGGTGGCTGGGGTTCTACCTGTTCACCTGGCCCACCCACCCCTCCTGGCTGTACCGCTTGAACCAGGGCGTCCATGTGACCCTGGGAGTGGTGCTGGTCCCGGTGCTGCTGGCCAAACTGTGGTCGGCCATCCCCAAGCTGTTCGAGTGGCCGCCCACCCGCAGTCCGGCCCACGCCGTCGAACGGCTCTCGCTGCTGCTGCTGGTGGGGGGCGCGGGGTTCGAGTTCGCCACCGGCATCCTCAACATCCAGTTGCACTACGTCTTCCCCGGCTCGTTCTACACCCTGCACTTCTACGGCGCCTGGGTGTTCATCGCCGCGTTCGCCGTGCACGTGGGCCTGCGGATCGGCCGCCTGCGCCGGGCCCTGCGCTCGCGGCGGCCGGAGTCGGTACTGCGCACCGACACCGCCCGTACCCGGCCCGAACCCGCCGACCCCGACGGCCTCGTGGCGGCGTCCCCAGCGGCACCGACGATGAGCCGGCGCGGAGCGCTGGCCCTGACCGGCGCCGGGTCCCTGGTCCTGCTGGCGGTCACCGCCGGGCAGAGCATCGGCGGACCCTGGCGCCGCACCGCCCTGCTGGCCCCCCACGACCGGGACCCCGGCACCGGCCCCAACGGCTTCCAGGTCAACAAGAGCGCCGCCGCGGTGGGCATCACCGCCGCGGACATCGGCCCGGCCTGGCGGTTGACCCTCCACGGCCCCGCCGAGGTGTCGACGTTCACCCGCGAGCAGCTCGCCGCCATGCCCCAGCACGCCGCGGCACTGCCGATCGCCTGTGTGGAGGGCTGGTCCACCGACGACCAGCACTGGTCCGGCCTGCGCCTGGCCGACCTCGCCGCCCTGGCCGGGGCCCCGGATGCGGGCAGCGTCCTGGTGGAGTCGGTGGAGCGCGGCGGACCGTTCGGCACCGTACTGCTGGCCGGCAACCAGATCCGCGACCCGCGCTCGCTGCTGGCCCTGCACGTCAACGGCGCCGACCTGTCCCCGGACCACGGCTACCCGGCCCGGATCATCGTGCCCGCCAACCCGGGGGTCAACAACACCAAATGGGTCGCCCGGCTGACCTTCCGGACGTGACCGCGTGAACCTCCCCGCCCTGCTGCGGCGCCGACCGCGCCTTCATCCCGTACAACGGGTCCGACAGCTGACGAGCCGTCTTCTGCGGTGGTACGGCGCCCACCCGTTGCACCTGCTCGCCATGGCCTGCTGCTTCGCCCTGGCCGGCTATGCCGCCGTGGAACTCCTGACCGGACGCACCCTGGCGGTCGCCCTGTGGTTCATCGGCGCCGCCCTGCTGCACGACCTGGTACTGCTGCCCGTGTACGCGGGCGCCGACCTCGGCGCCCAAGCGCTGCTGTCCGAGCAGGGCGGCCGGACACGCACCGTGCCGGTCATCAACCACCTCCGGGTCCCCACCGCCCTGTCCGGCCTGCTCCTGCTCGTCTGGTTCCCCCTGATCCTGAACCTCTCCAAGCCCTACACGGGCGACACCACCCTGAACGAACACCCCTACCTGGGGCGCTGGCTACTGATCACCGCAGCCCTCTACGCCGCTTCCCTCGTGCTGCTCGCCCTGCGCCTGCTGCGCCACCGCCGCCGGTCACGCCCAGCGGGTCCCCGCGTCCCGGGCTCCGCCGGTCGAACCCGAACCTAGTCCTCGAACCCAGTCCTCGAACCGCCAGCGCGTGGCGCCGTACGGCTCGGCGGTGGCGACGCCGAAGACCGTGCTGACCCGCATCCGGTACAGGTGCCACGGCGGCGGCCCGGCGCTGGGGGCGTTGAACGGCGCGGTGAAGGCGTCGCCCTCCACCTCCGCGGGCCAGCCCGCCCCGTGGTAGACGGCCGCGATGCTCTTGAGCGTCGCCGCGTCGGTCACCCGTGCGGCCTCGCCCTCGATCACGACGTCGATGCCCTGCAGCCGCACCGAGAAGGTGCACGCCGGGTTCGCCGCCAGATTGCGTGCCTTGCGCGCCTTGGGGCTGCTGGTGAAGTACAGCTCGCCGTCCCGCCACACCGCCCCCACGCCTGCGGCGCTGGGACGTCCGTCCGGGCGCACCGTCCCGAGGAAGGACGGCACGGCCGGCCTCGGCATTTCGGCTCCGAGCGCCTGGTCGGCCCTGGCCCACGCCAGCGCCGGGTTGTCGTAGCGGTCGAGGTTGGTCGTCTCGACGGGCTCTCTGCCGGTCATCGGTTGCTCCCTGTCTTCAGGTCTTCGGATACCTGCGGTCTTGTACACCCGCAGAAGGAGACTGCTGCCTTCGGGGAAACTCATCGCCGGCCCCCGTGCAGCTCGGTCCAGGCCGGGCGGCAGCTGCGCGATGAGCCCGACCCCCGCGAGCACCTGACCGGACGTCATACGCCCAGCTTCGCCCGGCCGTGATCGCCCCGCCGCACCGGACGACCATCAGGGTGACGTCCGATTTGAGCAGGTCCCGGACAACGATTTGGCAAAGCCGGCGCACAGCCATTACTGCCACCACCTCCAGTGTGGTCAAGTCGCTTGGCACACAAGCACAGCAGAAATAGCCGGTGACACCATCCACTCGGGGAGGACCTGTTGACCACAGGAATACTCAGGCACAAGGGCGTCGCGATCGGAGCCCTGGCCATGGCGGGACTGATGGCCGCGATACCGGCGCAAGCCGCGACCGGCGGCGGAAGCGGGGCGGGGATCTTCGCCCCGGGCGCGGCCAAGGCACTGGCCCAACAGCGGACCGCCGAACGCAGCCACGCAGCCTCTACCGCGGCCTCTGCCGCTGCCGCCCCCGCCGCCGACGGCAGCGAGGAGGCGGACGAGATAGCCGAGGGCGCGGCTCAGTGGTCCGAGGCCCGCACCTCCCCCGGCGTGGTGGCGCCCGGTGCCTACGGGGCGGCCTGGACCGCCCTGCAGGGACTGCCCCGCACCGGCGGCAGCTGGCGGAACGTCACCAACCTGCCCTACAACTCGGACGACACGCGCTACCGCGACTACAACTCCAATTCGAGCGGCGGCTCGGGCCTGGTGACGGGCAGGATGGCCGCGGTGGCCGCGGACGACGAAGGCCATGTCTACGCCGGCGCGGCCGGCGGCGGGGTGTGGCGCTCCAGCACCGGCGGCGGCAAGTGGACCTCCATCAGCGACGGGCTGTCGGCCCAGTCCACCGGCGCGCTGGCGCTGGACTCCAGGGACCGGCTGTGGCTGGGCACCGGTGAGGCCACCACCAACGCGGACGCCTACCTGGGCAGCGGCGTCTACCTGCTCAGCCACCCCGAGCACGGCGCCTTCACCGCCCGCGACCGGGTCGGCGGGACCGAGCTCCAAAGCACCAGCATCCATGAACTGCGCTTCAGCGGGACCACCGTGTGGGCCGCGACCAGCGAGGGCCTGTGGTCGCACTCGACCGTCCACCTGAACGGCCCCTGGAAGCTGGAGTTCGCCCCCAACCCCGCTTATCTGCCCGGCGGTTCACTGGCGAACGACCCGAGCTCGGCCTACAAGAACATCGTCAGCGACATCGCCTTCGACCCCGGCAACAAGGGCCGGGTCGTGGTCGCGGCGGGCTGGCGCTCCGGCGACACCTACAACGGCTTCTACACCCGCGTCGGCGGCAGCTGGCAGAAACTCACCTCGCTCGGCGACCTGCCCGCCGACGCCGCCGACATCGGCAGCGTCACCTTCGCCGCCTCCGCGGACGGCTCGCGCTACTACGCCATCGACCAGTCCCCGGCCGGACTGGCCGCCGGCAGCAACGCCCTGGCCGGCATCTTCGTCTCCAAGTCCGGCTCCCCGTTCGGCCCCTGGACCCGGATCGCGGACTCCGCCCAGCTCGCCGCCTCCGGCTCCGCCCTCGGCTCCCCCGGCGACCAGGGCTGGTACGACCAGTTCCTGCAGGTCGACCCGGGCGATCCGAACCACGTCTACGCCGGCCTGGAGGAGGTCTTCGAGACCAAGGACGGCGGGACCACCTGGACCACGCCGGGCCCCTACTGGAACTTCAATTTCCCCTGCTGGAGCATCGACCCGACCAAGCAGACCGGCGACTGCTCCCAGACCACCCACGCCGACCAGCACGGGGTGGCGATCGGCAGGTACCACGGCAAGAGCGTGCTCTACGTCGGCAACGACGGCGGCATGTACCGGCGGCCGGTGGACGGCTCGGCCGACGCCTCCGGCCACGCGACCGACTGGACCTCGCTGAACGACGGCACCATCGACACCCTGCAGTACTACTCCGTGGGCGTGGGCAAGGACCTGACCTACGGCGGGGTCTCGGTCACCGGCGGCCTGCAGGACAACGGGCAGTCCATCCTCCGCGGCAACGACACGGTGATGGGCTCCAACTTCGGCGGCGACGGCGGCATGACCCTGACCGACCCCGCCAACGGCTGCAACATCGCCCAGGAGTACGTCTACCTGGAGATCAACGTCACCCAGAACTGCGCCGTCAACAACGGCCTCGGCGCACCGACCACCTACGACGTCCCGCCGCCGGACAACGCGAAGTCCCTGGCCCGCTTCATCGCGCCCTTCACCACCGACCTGAAGACGCCCACCACCTGGGTCGCCGGCGGCCAGCACGTCTGGGTGCAGACCCAGGGCTACGCCATCCGCAACTCCAGCGCCTGGACCAGCGCCTTCGACCTGGGTGACGGACATGTCGCCACCGCGGTCGCCGCCTCGGGCGGAAAGGTCTACGCGGCCTGGTGCGGCCCCTGCAACAGCCAGGGCTTCACCCGCGGGATCGCGGTCGGCAACGCCGACGGCACCGGCTGGCAGCAGATCACCCTGCCGGCCACCGGCAGCGTGCCCAACCGCTACCTCTCCGACCTCAAGATCGACCCGGCCGACGCCAACCACGTCTACCTGGCCGTCAACGGCTTCTCCCGGTCCTGGAACGAGGGGCCCGGCGCCGGCGTCGGACACCTCTACGAATCCCATGACGGCGGCCTGACCTGGAAGGACATCTCCGCCAACCTGCCGGACATCCCCGCCGACTCGATCGCCCTGACCCCGGGCGGCGGCATCGCGCTGGGCACCGACCTCGGCGTCGTGTACCGGGCCCCCGGCCGGACCGGCTGGAAGAAGGTCGGCGACCTGCCCGCCGTGGCGGTGACCCAGCTCCTCACCGGCCCCGACGGCAAGCTCTACGCGGCCACCCACGGCCGGGGCATCTACACGGTCCCGCTCTGGCAGCTGCGCTGACCCCATCGCACTCCGCCGCTCCCTGCGGCACCCACTGACAACCGTGGGTTGACAGTCCGAGCACTGTCAACCTACGGTTGTCACATGACGGATCCCGTGGAACCAAAGCCAATGACCAACCCCGTCCGGCTGGACGACCTGATCGAGGCGATCAGGAAGGTCCATCCCGACGTGCTCGACCAGCTCTCCGACGCGGTGATCGCCGCCGACCACCTCGGAGAGATCGCCGACCATCTGATCGGCCACTTCGTGGACCAGGCCCGGCGTTCCGGCGCGTCCTGGACGGACATCGGCCGCAGCATGGGCGTCACCCGGCAGGCGGCGCAGAAGCGCTTCGTGCCCAAGGCGTCGGAGACGCTGGACCTGGACATGAGCCAGGGGTTCAGCCGCTTCACCGTGCGGGCCAGGAACGTGGTGATCTCCTCGCAGGAGGAGGCCCGCACGGCCGGCAACGACACCATCGGCACCGCGCACCTGGTGCTGGGGCTGCTGTGCGAACCGGAAGCGCTCGCGGCCAAGGCGATCGTCGCCCAGGGCATCACCCTCGACGCGGTCCGCGAGGCTGCCACCGCGACCCTGCCGCCGCGCGCCGCCTCGGTGCCCGAGCTGATCCCCTACGACGCGCAGGGGAAGAAGGCGCTGGAACTGACTTTCCGTCAGGCCCTGCGCCTCGGCCACAACTACATCGGCACCGAACACATCCTGCTGGCCCTGCTGGAACTGGAGGACGGCAGCGGCCCACTCAACGGTCTGGGCGTCGACAAGGCCGCCTCGGAGGCCGCCATCGCCCAGGCGCTGGCCGGATACGCCGTGCCGCACGAGAAGGCCTGACCCGATCGGCTACGCCCAGTCCGTCTCGAAGTACTTCACTGTCTCGTCCTCCCGGACCAGCCGCATCCCGACCGCCCGCATCACCTGCTGGGACGCCGTGTTGCCGTGGTCGGCGTCGCCCTTCACCACGGTGACGCCCAACGAGCGGGCGAGCGCGAGCAGTCCGCGCAGGGCCTCGGAGGCATAGCCGTGGCCCTGCGCCGACGGGACCAGGCCGTAGCCGATCACCACGCTGCCGTCCGGCTCGGGGAGCCGGTTGAACCCCAGACCGCCGATGGCCGCGCCGTCGGCGCGGCGGCGGATCTCGTAGCCGCCGAAGGGGGCCGGGTCCCCGGAGCCGGCGCAGCGCCGCAGATACGACACGGCGCCGCGGACGTCCATCTCGGCCGGATAGTCCGCCGCCCACACCTCCCCCGCCGCCCGCTCCCCCGCCACCAGCCGCGCCGCCTCATCGGGCGTCAGCGGGTGCAGCAGCAGCCGCGGTGTCTCCAGATCAGCCATGGCACCTGTCTACCGCATCGCCGACGGCGCCCCCGCGTCAGCCCGCCTCATCCCGACGAGGCGTCAAAACGCAGCTTGGAGGTGATCCGGTAGCGGTCGCCGCGGTAGACGGCGTGGGCGAACTCGACGATCCGACCGGTGGTGTCCCGGGTGGTCCGCTCGACCTGCAGGATCGGCGCGTAGACCGGGACGTCCAGCAGTTCGGCCTGCTCCGGGTTGGTGACCGCGGGCTCCAGGGTCTGCACCGCGTCGGAGACCACGACCTGGAAGCGCTCCCGCAGCAGCTGGTAGAAGTTGCCGCTCTCCAGGTCCTCCGGGGAGAGCCCGGGGACGATGGCGGCCGGCAGCTCCAACTGCTCGATGGACATCGGCTCGTCGTCGACGTCGCGGACACGGGTGATCCGCAGCACCGGCTCGTCCGGCCCGATGCCGAGCCGGGCCGCACGCGGCGGTCCGGCCGGGGCGACGGTGAAGCGGATCACCCTGCTGGTCCAGTCGCCCTCGGCGGGGGGCACCGCCAGTGCGTTGGTGGTGGTGCCGGACATCTCCTGGGTGACCTTGTGCGGACTGGTGAAGGTGCCTCTGCCCTGTTGGCGGACCAGCAGCCCGCTGCGGGTCAGCTCCTCGACCGCGGCCCTGACGGTGGGTCGGGACACGCCGAGCTGGGTGGCCAGGTCGCGTTCGGGGGCCAGGCTGGTGCCGGGGCCCGAGCGCTCGATGACGTCGAGCAGATGGCGGCGGACCCGGTCGCGTTTGGCGGTGGGCAGCCGGCGGGCCGGCTGGGCGGCACCGTTGCCCGTGCCGCTCCCGGCGCCGTTCGCCGTGCCGTTGTCGGTGCTGCTGTCGGTACTGGTCACGCCTCTATCGTCCCAATCATCCGGGGTGACTGCGTACCGCCCGCGGAGAGCAGCGCGGCGACCCTGCTCCGGTGCACCGCGGCCCGCTCCAGCAGCGAGTCCCGGTCGTGCGGTCCGGACCGCCAGGCCGTCTCGGCCAGCGCGCACAGCCGGGGGTAGAGCAGATAGCGCGCCTGGGCCGGGGTGGCCACGTACTCGGTCCACAGGAACCCCTGCATTCCGAGCACGCCCGGAGAGTCGTCCCGGGCCGGGTCGGCGATCGGCAGCCCGCCCGGCAGCAGGTCGGCGGCCAGCGGGTCGAAGCGGAGGATGTCGTCGACGGTGACGATCTCCCCGGGCTGCCCCGGCGGCTCGTCGGGGTGGTCGCGCTGCGGGTAGTCCAGGTAGGTGGATCGGTGCGGCCCCATCACCACCTGGTGGCCGCGGCCGACCGCGAGCACCCCGTGCACCGGGTCGCGCCAGGCGCCCAGCACCATGCCGGCCGGGGGTTCGCCGGAGGCGTGACCGGTCTCGTCCCAGCAGACGGTGCGGCGGCCGTGCCCGGCCAGGTGGTCGTGCATCCGGCCCAGGAACCAGCCGTGCAGCTGGGCGGGGTGGTCCAGGCCCAGCTCGCGGGCGCGCGCCCGGGCCGCCTCGCTCTGCTCCCACTGGGTGGTCGGGCACTCCTCGCCGCCGATGTGCACGTGCCGGGACGGGAAGACCTCCACCACGGTGTCCAGCACCTGGCGGCAGAAGGCCAGGGTCTTGTCGTCCACCGCCATGATGTCCTCGCTGATGCCCCACTCGGTCCACACCGGCTGCGGGCGCTCCGGGTGGTTGCCGTACTCGGGGTAGGCGGCCAGCGCGGCCCGGGCGTGTCCGGGCATCTCGACCTCGGGGACCACGGTGATCCCGCGCCGGGCGGCGAAGGCCACCAGTCGGCGCAGCTCGGCCCGGGTGTAGTGGCCGCTGTGCGGGGTCCCGTCGGTCAGCCCCGATCCCAGCGGGCCGACCTGGGTCTCGGCCCGCCGGGATCCGACGTCGATCAGCCCGGGCAGCCCGTCCACCTCGAAGCGCCAGCCCTGGTCGTCGGTGAGGTGCAGCTGCAGCACGTTGAACTTCAGCAGGGCCAGCTCGTCGACCAGTTCCAGCAGGAAGGACAGCGGGAAGAAGTGCCGGACCACGTCGAGGGTGAAGCCGCGCCAGGGCAGTCGCGGGATGTCCTGGAGGGTGAGGCAGGGCAGGTGGCTGCCGCCGGCGGCGGGGGTGCGCGGGTCCAGCGCTTCGGGGGGCAGCAGTTGACGGAGCGTCTGGACCCCGGAGAGCAGACCGGCCTCGGCGGTCGCACTGAGCCGGGCCCGGTCGGGACGGATGTCCAGCCGGTAGCCCTGCGGGCCGAGGGCGGAGTCCTCCGGGGTGAGCTCCAGCCGCAGCCCGGGTCCGGGCCCGGCCGGCCCGGCCGCATCGGCGGGCAGCCCCAGATACTCGGCCAGCAGCGCGGCAGCCGACTCGGCGCCGGGACCAGCCGAGAGGTGGAGGTCGGGGCCGACGGGGAGGGTGCCCGGACGGGGGGTGAGCTCGCTGGGGCGCGGGATGATCACGGTGGCCCTTCATGACGCCGGAAGTACGGCGGACGGATCGGAGCGGGTGGGAACGGGTCGCGGTCGGTCAGTCCTTCACCGCCCCTGCGGTCATGCCGGCCACCAGCCGGCGCTGGATGAGCATGAAGAACACCACCACCGGCAGTGCGAACAGGGTCGAGGCCGCGATCAGCCCGCCGTAGTCGGTTCCGGCGCTGGTGCTGAAGGAGACCAGCCACACCGGCAGGGTGTAGTGGCTCTGGTCCTTCATCAGCACATAGGCGAACACGTAATCGTTCCACGCGGTGATGAACGCGAAGACGCTGGTGGCGATCACACCGGGGAGCACCAGCGGCAGCAGGATGGTGCGGATGATCCGCACCCGGCTCGCTCCGTCGACCATCGCGGCCTCCTCCAGCTCGACCGGGATGCCCTGCAGGAAGCCGCGCAGCACCCAGACCGTGAACGGCAGCACCAGCGCCAGATAGGTGAGGGTGAGGCCGAACAGGCTGTTGAGCATGTGGGCGCTCTTCAGGCTGAGGAAGATCGGGATCAGCAGCGCGGGCTGCGGGACCATCTGCACGATCAGCACCCCGACCAGGAAGCTGCGGCGGCCGAAGAAGTGGAACCGGGTCAGCGCGGTGGCCGCGAGGAACGCCACCACGATGGCGAGCAGCACCACGGAACAGGTCACCACGGCGCTGTTGGCCAGGTCGGTGAGGAAACCCGACTTGTGCACGGCGTCGCTGAAGTTGGCCAGGCTGAAGGGGAAGGGCAGGAAGCCCGGGGTGGGCTTGAGGATGTCGCCGTAGGGCTTGAAGGCGGTGTTGACCATCCAGTAGACCGGGAAGATCCAGACGGCGCAGAACAGCACGGCTGCGGCGTTGAGTCCGATCCGGCGGGCCCGCGCCGGGAAGGGGACGCTCACAGGTCTTCTCCTGACCGCACCAGTCGGCGCACGTAGAGGGCGGTGGCGGCGAGCAGCAGCAGTACCGACACCACCGCGATGGCGGCGCCCTGGCCGAAGGAGTTGCTGCTGAACGCCTTGGTGAAGGACCAGATCGGCAGGGTGGTGGTGGTCTGGTTGGGACCGCCCCTGGTGAGGATCCAGAGCTGGGTGAAGACGTTGAAGTCCCAGATCACCGAGAGGATGGTGACCAGCCCGAGGATCGGCCGCAGGAACGGCAGGGTGATCACCCGGAACACCGTCCAGGGCCCGGCCCCGTCCAGCGCGGCGGCCTCGTAGTAGGGGCGCGGGATCTGCGAGAGCCCGGCGTGCAGGGTGAGTGCCACGAAGGGCACCGACTGCCACACCACCAGCAGCCAGACCAGCAGGAAGGCGCTGAGGGTGGAGCCGGACCAGTCGCGCTGGGTGAGGTCGCCGAACAGGTGGGTGCGGGTCAGCAGCCAGTTGACGACCCCGTAGACGGGCTGGAACAGCCACTGCCAGACCAGGCTGGACGCGACATTGGGCACGGCCCAGGCGGCGATCAGGACGAACGTCACGGCGGTGCGCATCCGCCGCCCCAGCCGGCCCATCATCATCGCGACCGCGAGCCCGATCAGAAGGGTTCCGGCCACCAGCGCGGCACAGAACCCGGCGGTGCGCAGCAGTACCGGGACCAGTTGGGCGTCCTCCAGCACGGCGCGGTAGTTGGCCCAGCCGGCCCAGCTGATCCTCCCGGTGAACAGCGCGCGCAGCCCGTAGTCCTGGAAGGAGATGACCACCACGCGCACCAGCGGATAGCCCAGCACCAGGGCGAGCACGGCGGCGGCGGGGGCGAGCAGGGTCAGCGGCAGCGCGTTGCGGCGCAGCCGGCGCAGGACGGCCGGGCGGTTCCGGCCGGTTCGTGGACGGCCCGGTCCGGGGCGGTCCGCGTCGGTGCGGACCGGGCCGGTGGGGCGGACCCCGGACAGGACGCCCGGGGCCTCGGCGGTGGCGGCGGCATCCGCGGCGGCGCGGCCCTCGGCGGGCCCTGCGGCGGACGTCTGACGGGGCTTCTCGGAGAGCGGCATCGGCTACTGGGCCGCGTTGAGGGCCTGGTCGAGGTGGGCGTCGAAGTCCTTGGCCGCCTGGGCGGTGGTCTTGCGCCCGGTGGCGATGTCGGCGAAGAAGGTATTGATCGACTTGTCGCTCTCGATGGTGGCCCAGCCCGGGGTGGCCGGGGTGCCGACGCTGGTCTTGGCGGCCTCGAAGAAGGCGGCGGAGGTGGGCGGCAGTGAGCTCTTGGTGGAGTCGATCAGCTGGGTGGACACGGGGGTCCAGGCGTCGATGCCGACGATCGCGCCGGTCTGCACGGTCTGGCTGGCGGCGGCCTTGAGGTAGGCCAGGGCCAGCGCCTGGTTGGGGCTCTTGGTGGCGATGGCCAGGTCCGAGCCGCCCAGGAACACCGGCTGGGTCCTGCCCGCGGTCGCGCTCGGGAACGGGAAGGTGCCCAACTCCCCCTTGAGCGAAGGCTTGTCCTTGAGCACGGTGTTGAGGCTGGTGTCCAGGATGGTGGCGGCCTTGCCGCCGGCGAACAGTGCCCGCTGGTCCGGTGCGGTGGTGTCGACGTTGCGCGACGCCGGGCTGGAGTAGGCGTTCTCAAAGGCCTTCCAGGCCTGCAGCCCCTGCTGGGCGGCCGGCGACTCCAGCGCCCCGGTCCACTTGCCGCCGCTCTGGGTGGCCAGCTGGCCGCCCGCGTCCCAGACGAACTGCAGCGCCCCGTACCAGTACTGGCCGGGGAAGTAGAACGGCGAGAAGTCGGCGGCGTGGTCGGCCGCCTTGACCTTGTCCAGGTCGGCGGTGAACTCCGCCAGAGTGGTGGGCGGTGCGGTCACCCCGGCCTTGGACCAGACGGTCTTGTTGTAGATCACCGCGCGGTTGCCGGCGAACAGCGGCACGGCGTAGAGCTTGCCGTCCACGGTGGCGGGGTCGGCCAGTCCGGACAGCCAGGTCTGACCCGCCGACAGGTCGGCCCGGTCGGCGGTGATGTCGCTGAGGCCGCCGTTGGCCGCGAACAGCGGGACGTCGGTGTTGCCGATCTCCAGCACATCGGGCGGGTTGTCCTGCGCCAGCGCGGTGCTGATCTTGGTGTTGATGCTGTCCCACTCCTGGATCTGCACCTTCACCTTGGCGCCGGTGGCCTGCTCGAAGGCGGCGTTGATGGCGTCCGTGGCCTTGGTGCTCAGATCGCCGTCCATCATCCAGACGGTGATCGTCTTCCCGGCGGCGGAGGCCGCGCCGGAAGTACCGGCCGATGCGGCCGACCCGCTGCCACCACTGCCGCCGCTGCCGCAGGCGGTCACGGACAGGGCCATCACAGCGCTGCAGGCAAGCACGGACAGGGCTCTCTTGTGCACGGGGACTCCTCGGAGAAGGTCGGTCGGTTCGGCCGGTGGGCTGGTGACCGCAGACGCTCCCAGTTGACCATTGGTCATGTCAATACCTCGTGAAGAAAATGCCCGCTCCGACCTGCAGAAGCCAGCATTTCCGGGATCAGAAGGGCATTTGAGCCCTTGACAGCCATAGGACAAGGCCTCACCTTGTACGTCATCCGGCAAGCAGTTAATGACCAGTGGTCAGTCTGACGGGGCCGACCGGCTGCACCGGGGCCGTACGGGACCCGCTCTTCCTGGCGCGCGGGCCCCGTACGGCGCGCCGTGTTCGCACCTCCCATTCACCGAGGAGCACCGATGGAGCACGTCCACCCCCACCCCGCACCGCTCACCCCCCTGCGCCGCCGGACCCGCAGGGCGCTGCTGGCCGGCGCCGCCGCCCTGGTCTGCGGGCTCACCGCGCTGTACCCGAGCGTGCGTCCGGCCCACGCCGACTCCCCCGCGCTGACGGTGCAGTACAAGACCACCACCGGGGCCAGCGCCGACGAGGCCGAGCCCTGGTTCCAGGTCGTCAACAACTCGACCAGCGCGGTCCCACTGAGCCAGGTGACGCTGCGTTACTACTTCACCGCCGACGGCGCGCCGTCCTACACCTTCGCCTGCGCCTGGGCCGTGGTCAGCTGCGCCAATGTCACCGGAACCGTCGTCGCGCTGACCACCCCGAGCGCCACGGCCGACCACTACCTGCAGATCAGTTTCGGCAGCGGGGCCGGCTCGCTGGCCCCCGGCGCCAGCACCGGTGACCTGCAGTTGCGGCTCTACCGCAGCGACTGGCAGAACGTGAACCAGGCGGACGACTACTCGTTCAACGGGGCCGACACCGGTTACACCGCGTCCAGCACGGTCACCGCCTACCGCAACGGAAGCCTGGTCTGGGGCACCGAGCCGGCCGGTGCCTCCGGGCCGTCCTCCACCCCCACCCCGACAC
>NZ_BBPM01000006.1:230072-243922 GCF_000787775.1 Streptacidiphilus carbonis
CCTCCACCCCCACCCCGACACCGTCCCCCACCGGGACCCCCACCGGCGGCTCGACCCCGCCCTCCGGCGCCACCCTCTTCGACGACTTCCACTACACCGGCTCCGGAGACCCCGCCCTGGCCGCGCACGACTGGACCGTGCGTACCGGCTCCGGCGGACCCGGCGTCCAGAACACCTGGTCCGCGGGCGCCATCAGCTTCCCCAGCGACCCCACCGCCCTCGGCGGCCAGGTGATGCAGTTGCAGGCCACCACCGACGGCACCACGGCCGGCACCACCCAGGCCGAGATCGACACCACCCAGCGCAAGTTCTTCGAGGGCACCTACGCGGCCCGGGTCTACTTCAACGACGCCCCGACCAGCGGCCAGAACGGCGACCACGTCAACGAGACCTTCTACACCATCACCCCGGACGACTCGCTCTACAGCGAGCTCGACAACGAGTACCTGCCCAACGGCGGCTGGGGCGCGCCCGGCCCCACCCTCTACACCACCAGCTGGTACAGCGCCGACGCCATGGACCGGGTCACCCACAATGTGATCTCCAGCCTGCAGGGCTGGCACACCCTGCAGATGACCGTGGCCGGCGGCACCGTCACCTACTACGTCGACGGCCAGCAGTACTTCTCCAGCAACGGCAAGTACTACCCGCGCGAGAAGATGACCATCGACTTCAACGAGTGGTTCATCGACCTGCCCTTCACCGGCGCCCGTACCTGGGACGAGAAGGTCAACTGGGTCTACTACAACGCCTCCGGCGCCCAGTCCCCCACCGACGTCCAGAGCGCCGTCAACGCCTACGAGTCGGCCGGCACCCACTTCACCGACACCGTGCCGAACTGAGGCGGTCTTGACACTCCTCACGGTGCCGCGTCACCTTGTAGGCAGCCTGCCCGGGTGACCTGACCAGCAGTCACCAGGACGGCCGTCACGGCCGAGGCGACCGGACCCCGTGCAGCCCCGCGCATCCTGGCGCGCGCGGGCTGCACGGCGTTGCGCGGCGAGCGGCGGTGAGCGGCTGCCACGGCCGGCGACACGGGGGCGGGACTCGGGCACGAGTGCGCATCTGGGATCGTTCTCCCAGCAGTGATCCACTCCGTCGGATCCCCCGCACTCCTGACGTCCTGTCGAAAGGGACCCCGTATGGGCTTCAGCCTGCTCCGCCCGCGACGAGCACTTTTCGCGGGCGCGGCCGCCGCAGCCCTGCTGGTGGGCGGCGGCACCTGGACCGCCGTCGCCGGGCACGGTCCCGCGTCCGTGCAGCGGACCGACCAGGTGCTGGCCCTCCCCGAGGCGCCGGGCAGCGCCGCGACGGTGAAGATCGACACCTCCTACTTCACCTCCGGCAGCTCGGATGTCCGCCGTCCCGCGGTGCTGCTGGCGCACGGCTTCGGCGGCAGCAAGAACGACCTGACCGGCGAGGCGCAGACGCTGGCCCGCGAGGGCTACGCCGTGATGACCTGGTCGGCACGCGGCTTCGGCGCGTCCGGCGGGGACATCGGGCTGAACGACCCCAAAGCGGAGGTCGCCGACGTCAGCGGCCTGATCGACTGGCTGGCCGAGCGGCCCGAGGTGCAGCTGGACGCCCCCGGCGACCCGCGGGTCGGCGTCGCCGGGGCCTCCTACGGCGGGGCGGTGGCGCTGCTGGCGGCCGGCTACGACAAGCGCGTCGACGCCATCGCCCCGGAGATCACCTACTGGAACCTGTCCGACGCGCTGTTCCCCGACGGTGTGTTCAAGAAGCTGTGGGCCGGGATCTTCTTCACCACCGGATCGACCGATCAGTCCGCCGCGAGCAGCACCAGCCAGTCCGGTCCGCGCATCACCGCCACCGACGACGCCACCTGCGGCCGCTTCGCCCCCGACCTGTGCGCGATGTACCAGCGGGTGGCCGTCTCCGGGAAGCCCGACGCGGCGGCGGAGCAGCTGCTCGCGCAGCGCAGCCCCTCGGCGGCGGCCACGCGGATCAAGGTGCCGACGCTGCTGGTCCAGGGCCAGACCGACTCGCTGTTCCCCCTGGACCAGGCCGACCGGGCAGCCGCCGCGATCAGGGCCAACGGCGCGCCGGTCGCGGTGGACTGGATCGCCGGCGGCCATGACGGCGGCGACATGGAGTCGTCCCGGATCGAGCAGCGCACCTCGGCCTGGTTCGACCGCTACCTCAAGCGCGACACCGCCGCCGACACCGGCCCTGCCTTCCGGGTCAGCCGCAGCGGCGGTGTCGACAGCACCAGCGGCACGGTCACCCTGCAGGGCGCGAGCGCGGACGCGTACCCCGGTCTGGAGGACTCCCCGGAGGCGGTGTCGCTGTCCGGTCCGCCGCAGACCTTCGCCAATCCGCCCGGCGGCGCGCCGCCGGCGGTCTCCGTGGTGCCCGGAATCGGCGGACTCGGCCAGCTGTCCAGCCTCGGCGTGGGCCTTTCGGTGGACTTCCCCGGGCAGTCGGCCGAGTTCTCCTCCCAGCCGCTGACCCGGTCGCTGCGGATCACCGGCTCGCCCACGGTGCGGATCCACGTCCGCGCCGACAGCGACGACGCAGTGCTGTTCGCCAAGCTCTACGACGTCGCCCCCGGCACCGGGGGAGCCAGGGTGCTGCCCTCGCAGCTGGTCACACCGTTGCGGGTGACCGGCGCCAGGGCCGGAGCGGACGTACTGGTGCGGCTGCCCGCCGTGGACCACCAGGTGGCCGCTGGGCACCGGCTGGAGCTGGTGCTCTCCTCCACCGACCTCGCCTACGCCTCCCCCGCCGCGCCCGCCTCCTACACCGTCTCGCTGGCCGGCAACGACCTCAGCGTTCCCACCGATCCGGTTCTGAGCACCGCGGCCGCCCCGCTCCCCTGGTGGGTCTGGGCCCTGCCGCTGCTCGCGCTGGCCATCGCGGCGGCGCTGCTGCTCACCGGCCGCCGGCGGCACTGGTCCGGGCGCCCGGCCGCCGACCCGGAACTGGTCCTGGTGCCGCTGCGGATCCAGGGACTGACGAAGCGTTATGCCGGGTCAGCGGACCGGTACGCGGTCCGCGACCTGTCCTTCCAGGTGGAGCCGGGCCAGGTGCTGGGCCTGCTCGGCCCCAACGGCGCGGGCAAGACCACGACGCTGCGGATGCTGATGGGGCTGATCCGCCCGGACGAGGGGGAGATCCGGGTCTTCGGCCAATCAGTACGCCCCGGCGCCCCGGTGCTGTCCCGGGTCGGCGCGTTCGTCGAGGGTCCCGGCTTCCTGCCGCACCTGTCCGGGCTGTCCAATCTGGAGCTGTACTGGCGGGCCACCGGACGCCCGGACGAGGAAGCCCGTCTGGACGAGGCGCTGGCCATCGCCGGTCTCGGCGACGCGGTCGAACGCGCGGTGCGGACCTACTCGCAGGGCATGCGGCAGCGGCTCGCCATCGCCCAGGCCATGCTGGGCCTGCCCGACCTGCTGATCCTGGACGAGCCGCTGAACGGCCTGGACCCGCCGCAGATCCGGGAGATGCGCGAGGTGATCACCGGCTACGCCGCCGGCGGACGCACCGTCATCGTCTCCAGCCATCTGCTGGCCGAGGTCGAGCAGACCTGCACCCACCTGGTGGTGATGGACCACGGGCAGCTCGCGCAGGCCGGGCCGGTCGCCGACATCGTCGGCTCCGAGGACGCTGTGCTGGTCGGTACGGTGCTGCCGCTCGACGCCGACCAGCTCGGCAAGGTCGCCGCGCTGCCCGGGGTGGCCTCGGCCGAACAGGTCGCCGACGGGCTGCTGGTCCGCCTCGCCGGGGCTTCGGCCGCCGACCTGACGGCCGACCTGGTCCGGCTGGAGATCCCGGTGCAGAGCCTCGGCCCGCACCGCCGCCTGGAGGACGCGTTCCTCACCCTGATCGGAGGAGCAGCCCGATGAGCACACTCACGGACACCCCGTCGGACCTGCCGGCCGAGACGGCCCATGACCCGGCAGGAAGTCGCCGTGCCGCACGCCGCACCCTGCCGCTGCGGGTCGAGGCCGTCCGCCAGCTGCGCCGGCGACGCACCGCCGCGATGGGCGCCCTGGTGGTACTGCTGCCGCTGATCATCCTGATCGCCTTCCAGGTCGGCGGAAGCCCCGGCGGGGGGCGCAACCAGGATGCGCTGCTCACCGTCGCCACCGCCTCCGGCCCCAACTTCGCGGCGACCTGCCTGTTCCTGTCCTCGGGCTTCTTCCTGGTGGTGCCGGTCGCGCTGTTCTTCGGCGACACGGTGGCCTCCGAGGCGGGCTGGTCCTCACTGCGCTACCTGCTGGCCGCGCCGGTGCCGCGGACCCGGCTGCTGGTCAGCAAACTGACGGTGGCACTGGGCTTCAGCACCGTCGCCACCGTGCTGGTCCCGCTGGTGGCGCTGGCGGCCGGGACCGCCGCCTACGGCTGGGGTCCGCTGCAACTGCCCACCGGCGGCGCGCTGCCCACCGGGACCGCCGTGGTCCGGCTGCTGACCGCGCTCGGCTTCATCCTGCTCAGCCAACTGGTCACCGCCGCACTGGCGTTCTGGCTCTCCACGGTGACCGACGCGCCGCTCGGCGCGGTCGGCGGGGCGCTGGGCCTGACCATCCTCGGCAACATCCTGGGCGCGATCACCGCCCTGGGCGGCGTCCGCGACTTCCTGCCCACCTACTGGGCCTACTCCTGGGTCGACCTGCTGCAGACCGACCCGCAGTGGAACGGCATGGCCAAGGGCGTCTCGGTCTCGGTGAGCTACGCCCTGGTGCTGTTCGCGCTGGCCTTCCGGCACTTCCGCGCCAAGGACGTGGTGTCGTGAGCCCCGGCCGAGCCGGTCCCGGGCCGTGCGTTCGCAGCGCCGTCCGGGGGATTCCGTCGGGACCGATGAGTTTCCGGCACCCCCGGCGTCAACCTCTTCGAAAGCCCCGCCCGTTCGACCCGGACGGACGGGCGACCCGAAAGAGAGCGAGCTACCGCGATGGCCACCAAAATCTTCGTCAACCTCCCCGTCAAGGACCTGGACGTCTCCAAGACCTTCTTCGAGGCGCTGGGCTACTCCTTCAACGCCCAGTTCACCGACGACAACGCAGCCTGCATGGTCATCAGCGAGGACATCTTCGCCATGCTGCTGACCGAGGCGCACTTCAAGCGCTTCACCAAGAAGCCCATCGTGGACGCGAGCAGCGGCACCGAGGCCATCGTCTGCCTCTCCGCGGACAGCCGCGAGGCCGTGGACGCGCTGGCCGACAAGGCGCTGGCGGCCGGCGGCAAGCCGTCGAACGAGCCCCAGGACATGGGCTTCATGTACGGGCGCAGCTTCCAGGACCCGGACGGGCACCAGTGGGAGATCATGTGGATGGACCCGGCAGCGATCCAGAGCAGCTGATCCCCGCAGGCGCGGGGCTTGCGGCGCGGCGGACGGGGCACAGGGGACTCCGTCCGCCCCGCCGTGCCGCCTGCGCTCCCCGCCACCCCCGCCCTTCAGCCCTCGCAGCTCGGCTGCGGCGCGTCCAGCTGCTTCAGGATCTGCTCGGAGACCGTCCCCAGCGCCGCGACCTGCTCCGGCGTCAGCGCGTCGAACACCATCCTGCGGACCAGCTCCACATGGCGCGGGGCCGCCTCCTCGATCGCGGCCTGCCCCGCCGGGGTGATGGCGATGAACGCGCCGCGCCCGTCGGCGGGGCACTCCTCGCGCGCTATCAGTCCGCGCTTGGCCATTCTGGCCAGATGGTGCGACATCCGGCTCTTCTCCCAGTCGAGCTCCCTGGCCAGCTCCAGGATCCGGCGCCGACCGCCCGCCAGGTCGGTCAGATGCACCAGCACGTCGTAGTCGGCGATGGACAGGTCGGAGTCGGCCTGCAGTTCCCGGCCGAGCCGGGTGATCAGCTGGCCCTGCATCCGCAGGAAGACGCGCCAGGCGTGCTGTTCGGTGTCGCTCAGCCAGCGCGGCTCAGCAGGGGTGTCGATGTCGTTCATGGATCCACCCTACCTCTCTTGGTTGACACATCACCCATCCTGCGCCACTATAAGGGTGACACATCAACCACTGACGAACCACGATCGAGGAGCGCATCATGGCCGCCATCACCCCCGAGCTGTCCGGCACCTACACCATCGACCCGGCGCACACCCGCATCGGCTTCGTCGCCCGGCATGCGATGGTCACCAAGGTCCGCGGTTCCTTCAATGAGTTCACCGGCACCGTCGTGATCGACGCCGAGAAGCCCGAGCAGTCCACCGCCGAGCTCTCGATCAAGGTCGACAGCATCGACACCCGCAACGCCGACCGCGACGGTCACCTGCGCACCAACGACTTCCTGGACCTGGACAACTACCCGGAGATCACCTTCCGCTCCACCGGCGCGACGCTCGTCGACGAGAACAACGCCAAGCTGTCCGGCGACCTGACGATCAAGGGTGTCAGCCACCCGATCACCATCGACTTCGAGTTCGAGGGCGCGGCGACCGACCCGTTCGGCAACAAGCGTCTGGGCTTCGAGGGCTCGCACACCATCAGCCGCAAGGACTACGGCATCACCTGGAACGCCCCGCTGGAGACCGGCGGCGTCCTGGTCAGCGACAAGGTCGTGCTGGAGTTCGAGGTCTCCCTCGTCAAGAACGCCTGATCCGGCTCCCCGATCAGGCTCCCCTGGACCGGGCGTCTGGACCGGCTTCCTGATCAGTCCGCAGAACAGCGCAGCGCCCGCCGGGACCCCCGGCGGGCGCTGCGTGCTGTCGAGCGGATCAGACCAGGTCGGCCTTCTCCAGAGCGCTGCAGCAGGTGTTGACCAGCAGACGGGTCACCACGTACGGGTCCACGTTCGCGTTGGGGCGACGGTCCTCGATGTAGCCCTTCTGCTCGACCTCGACCTGCCACGGGATGCGGACCGAGGCGCCGCGGTCCGAGACGCCGTAGCTGTACACGTTCCACGGGGCGGTCTCGTGCTTGCCGGTGAGCCGGTCCTCGATGCCGTGGCCGTACTGCTTGACGTGCTCCAGGACCTTGTCCTGGTCGGCGCCCAGCGACTCGCAGGCGGTGATGATCGCGGCGTAGTTCTCGCGCATCGCCTTGGTGGAGAAGTTGGTGTGCGCGCCCGCGCCGTTCCAGTCGCCCTTCACCGGCTTGGCGTCGATGGTCACCGCGACGTCGAAGTCCTCGGCGGTGCGGTAGAGCAGCCAACGGGCCACCCACAGGTGGTCCGAGGCGGTCAGCGCGTCGACCGGGCCGATCTGGAACTCCCACTGGCCGGGCATGACCTCGGCGTTGATGCCGCAGATGGCCAGGCCGGCCTCGATGCAGCGGTCCAGGTGCAGCTCGACGATCTCGCGGCCGAAGACCTCGTCGGCGCCGACGCCGCAGTAGTAGCCGCCCTGGGCGGCCGGGTAGCCGTTGACCGGGAAGCCGAAGGGACGGCCGTCCTTGAAGAAGTTGTACTCCTGCTCGATGCCGAAGATGGCCTCCTGCGCCGCGAACTGCTCGGCGATGGGGCGCAGCAGCGCGCGGGTGTTGGTCTCGTGGGCACTGCCGTCGATGTTGAAGACCTCGCACAGCACCAGAACGTTGTCGCCGCCGCGGATCGGGTCCGGGCAGGAGAACACCGGCTTGAGCACACGGTCGGACGCGTGGCCCTCGGCCTGGTTGGTGCTGGAGCCGTCGAAGCCCCAGGTGGGCAGCTCGGCACCGTCGGCCAGAACCCGCGTCTTCGAACGAAGCTTGGCGGTCGGCTCGGTGCCGTCGATCCAGATGTACTCAGCCTTGAAGCTCACGGGCGGCATTCCTCGCGGTGGGGTGGGAACGATGCGGTGGCGCGCGTGCGGTGCTCCGCGTCGCTGGGGAGGTCCGCTGTCGTGCTGCGCCCGAGACTCACATTCCGCAATTTCCCAGCTGTTGCCCATGTGTGAACAGCAGGTTAACCGGCCTGGTTAGTGCCACAGCTCACATGAACAGAACCTCCCAACCCGGCAGAAACGGGCGGATCGCACACGTCACAGCAGCTCAGGCCCGGGTGAAGGCGAGGGTGACATTGTGCCCGCCGAAGCCGAAGGAGTTGGCCAGCGCCGCGTCCCAGACACCCCGGCGGTGGGTGCCCCGGACCAGGTCGAGCTTGATCCCCGGGTCGGGACGGTCCAGATTGCGGATCGCGGGCACGGCGCCCTCGCGCAGCGACAGCACCGCCACCGCGGCGCCGAGGGCCCCGGCCGCGCCGAGCAGATGGCCGGTCATCGACTTGGTGGCGGCGACCACCGGATGGGTGCCGACCGCCGCGGCCACCGCCTCCGCCTCGACCAGGTCGCCGGACGGGGTCGAGGTGGCGTGCGCATGGACCGTGCCGATGTCCAGCGGGCTCAGACCGCCGTCGGCGAGGGCCTGCCCGATGGCCCGGACCTGGCCGTGCTGATCGGAGGCGGTGATGTGGACGGCGCTCGAGGTGACACCCGCCCCGGCGAGCAGCGCGTGCACCCGGGCCGACCGGGCCCGGGCCAGGTCCGCGCGCTCCAGCACCAGGACTGCCGCGCCCTCCCCCATCACAAAACCGTCCCGGTCCAGGTCGAACGGACGGGAGGCCGCGTCCGGGTCGTCGTTGCGCGAGGACAGGGCTGTCATCTGCGCGAATCCGGCCAGCGGCAGCGGGGCGATGCAGGCCTCGGTCCCGCCGGCCACCACCGCGTCGGCCCGGCCGAGACGGATCAGGTCCAGGCCCATGGCGATCGCCTCGGCCCCGGAGCAGCAGGCGCTCACCGGCGTACGGGCGCCGCCCAGCGCCCCCAGGTCGATGCTCACCCAGGCCGCCGGGCCGTTGGGCATCAGCATCGGCACGGTGTAGGGGGAAACCTTGCGCGGTCCGGACTGCTCCAGGATGTCGTCCTGGGCCAGCAGCGACCGGGTGCCACCGGTGCCGGTGCCGATCACCACGGCCAGCCGCTCCGGGTCCACCCCGGGACGTCCCGCGTGCGCCCACGCCTCACGGGCGGCGACCAGCGCGAGCTGCTCACAGCGGTCCAGCCGCCTGGCCTCGACCCGGGACAGCGTCTCGGTCGGCTCGACCGCGAGCGGCGCGGCGATCCGGACCGGCAGCGTCGCGGCCCAGTCCTCGGTGAGCACCGCGGTCCCGGAACGTCCGGCGAGCATGGCCTCCCAGGTGGCAGCCAGATCACCGCCGAGCGGAGTGCTGGCGCCCAGTCCGGTCACCGCGACCTCGATCGTCCGCATGGCCATCGCCGCACTCCCGCCTGTAGGAAACCCATGAAGGCCGCGCACCGCCGACAAGCCGTCAGCAACGCAGCCGAGCCGTCGATCCCCACCCTGGCACGTGGATAGAGCTGTCTGCGGGTGCCGCAGCGCACCGAGTTGACCTTGCGAGCATTGTTGACTTCCAACAATCTCAGCGGCTCGGGTCGGCTCCGTTCCAGGGGACGTCGCCGCGCTCGGTCCCGATCGGCTCCAGCTGCGCCGCGCCCGCGGTGGCCGCGGCCAGCCAGGCCTCGAACGCCTGGGTCCGGTCGGCCGGCACGCCGACCTCGAAGCGGACCCCGGACGCGGTGTAGACCGCCTCGCGAACCAGGTGGCCGGCAGCGCGCAGATCGTTCTCCAGACGTCCGGCGCGTTGGTGGTCGGTGCTCACGGCGAGCAACGCGACCAGCCGCCGTTCCACCACCTCGACCTGGTCCAACGCCGCCGACACCGCGCCGCCGTAGGCGCGCACCAGGCCGCCCGTGCCCAGCAGCACCCCGCCGAAGTACCGGGTCACCACCGCCACCGTGTCGGTGAGCCCGCGCCGCCGCAGCACTTCCAGCATCGGCGCCCCCGCCGTCCCGGCCGGCTCGGCGTCGTCGTTGGACCGCTCACGGCGCGGCCGGTCGCCGATGACGAAGGCGGTGCAGTTGTGCCGCGCGTCCCAGTGCTCCTTGCGCACCGACGCGATGAACGCCTGCGCCTCGGCCTCGTCCTCCACCCGCAGCAGCGAGCAGAGGAACCGCGACTTCCTGACCTCGGTCTCGTGCACCACCGGCCCGTCCGGCGTCGAAACCGCGAGGTAGGGAATCTGCTGCGCCGTCATCGGCCCAGCGTAACCGGGGTCGGCGCAGCGGTCGGTCAGGTCAGGAGCTCGATGTAGCCGTCGGTTCCGTGGACGCGGATCCGCTGGCCGTCCCGGATTCGCCGGGTGGCCTGGTCCACGCCGACGACGGCCGGGAGGCCGTACTCGCGGGCGATCACCGCGCCGTGGGTCATCAGCCCGCCCACCTCCGTGACCAGGCCCGCGACCGCGACGAACAGCGGCGACCAGCTGGGATCGGTGAAGGTCGTGACCAGGATGTCGCCCGCCTCGAGGTCGGCGTCCGCCATGTCGAGGATGACCCGGGCCCTGCCCTCGACCGTCCCGGCCGAGACCGGCAGGCCGACCAGGGCGCCGGCCGGCGCGTCGTCGCGCCGGTACGCCCCGTTGACGGCCTCGCCGTCCGAGGTGAGCACCCGGGGCGGTGTCAGCGCCTGGTACGACCGGAAGGCTTCCTTGCGCTGCCGGATGAGCCGGATGTCCGCCCGGTTCGAGCGGGCGACGTCGCGGAGTTCCTCGAAGCTGAGGTAGAAGACGTCCTCCCGCTCGGCGAGCACGCCGGTCCGCACCAGGCGCTCGGCCTCCGCCAGCAGGGCCTGCTTGTAGACGAAGTAGCGGCTGACGATGCCGTACTTCGGGTACTCCCGGTACCCGATGAAGGTTCTGACCCGGTCGATCATCCGCTTGGTCTCGTCGGCCTTCCGGTCCCCGTCCGGCAGGGCCCGCAGACGTGACAGCACGTCATGCTCCATCTGCCGCGCCCGCTGCCGCCCTTCCTCGAAGCGCCGCGCGGCGGCACCCGGTTCGAAGTTCCTGACGTTGTCGAGGATCACCGGCACCAGCGTGGCGGGGCGCTCGCGCCACCGCGGCCTGGTGATGTCGATCTCGCCGACGCAGCGCATGCCGTACCGGTCGAGGTAGGCCTCGATGGCGTCGCGCGCCTCGGTCCCGCCCGGGAGCTTCGGCAGCTCGTCCAGGAAGTCGGCGCCGTCGGCGCCCTCGACACCCTGCAGGTAGGCCACCAGCTCCGGGTGCGGGCGGACCACGTCCGCGACGTCGAGCAGCGCCAGTCCCATCTCCGAGGTGATGTTGTCGGGGGCGGACAGGGTCAGCGTGTCGGCGGCGTTCTTCTCGCCCAGCCACTCCTGCAGCTTGTCGTTGAGCCACCAGGTGGACTCCATCCCGGCCATGATCGCCGGAAGGTTCAGCGGATCGCTGAGCACCCGCTTGTGCTCCTCGAAGGCCTCCAGCAGGAAGTCGAACAGCGCCGGACCGGTCCTGGTCCGGATGTCGCGTTCGAGCGCGGCGAGGGACGCCTGACTGCGCTCGATCAGCCCGGTGACGATGGCCGGATCCGTCTCGACCGGGGCGGGCGCACCGCGGCCGCCGCCGGCCGGCGGCCCGGCCGGAGCCGCGGCCGGGGCCGGCAGGACGAAGCCGTCGTTGTCGAGGACGGTCTCCAGGGCGTCCCTGACCAGCGGATCGCCTCGGCCCATCAGGTCCAGCAGGCCGGCCCGGCTCGCGGGTGCGGCCAGGCGCGCGGTGACGTCGACGAACAGCCTCCCGCCGGCCGTGTGCATCGGCACCATGGCGGTCAGCTGCCACACGGAGAGCCCCAGGGGCTTCATGGCGTCGGTCATCATCTGCTGGTGGCCTACGGAGACGTAGAGGTGGTTCTCCTGGTCGCCGGAATCGGGGATCGGGAACAGCGTGGTGATCGGCCGGCTCTGCACGATCTGGAAGCCGTCGTCGGCCAGGCACCACTCGATGTCCTGCGGGCGGCCGAAGTGCGCCTCGATCCTCCGTCCGAGCCGCACCAGCTGCAGGACCTGCGCATCCGTCAGCACCGGCTGCCGCTGCCGCTTCGGTTCGACCGCCACTTCCGCCGTCCCGCCGCCCGGCAGGGCCCGCACGGCACGCTGCTTGGCGGCAATGGTCCTGGCGACGACCTCGCCGTCGCGCACCGTGAAGACGTCCGGGTTGACCAGGCCGGAGACCAGGGCCTCCCCGAGGCCGAAGCCCGCGTCCACGGTGGCGACCTTCCGGTTGCCGGTGACCGGGTCGGCCGTGAACAGGATGCCGGCCGCATCCGGGAGGACCATCCGCTGCACGACCACGGCCATGTGCACCGTGCGGTGGTCGATGCCGTTCCGCTGCCGGTAGACCACGGCCCGCTCGGTGAACAGCGAGGCCCAGCACCGGCTGATGTGCTGGAGGACCGCCGTCGGGCCCATGACGTTCAGATAGGTGTCCTGCTGGCCGGCGAAGGAGGCCGTCGGCAGGTCCTCCGCCGTCGCGCTGGACCGGACCGCGCAGGCGGCCTGCCCGCCGAGCCGGGCGAGCGCGCGGGTGATCCCCGCCGCGAGCTCGTCCGGGACGGCGGTCCCCTCGATGGTCCGACGGATCTGCGCGCTCAGCGTGCGGACCGCCTCCCCGTCGTCCGGGCTCAGGCGCGACAACTCATCGAGCCGGTCGTCGATCGACGGCGCCGCCGCCATGATCCGGCGGAAGGCGTCCGTGGTCACACAGAAGCCGCCCGGCACCCGGACGCCTTCGATCCGCGACAGCGTGCCGAGGTGCGCGCCCTTGCCTCCGACGAGCGCGACCTGTGTCCCGTCGACCTCTTGAAGTTCCAGCACATACTGCTCAACCATTGCGATGCCTCCACGTCGTGCCACATTTCCGCAGGGTGTGGCATCGACCGACGATTCTGCGCGGTGACCCGGGCCTTGTGGCAAGCCCCCCGGTGCGCTATACGTTGAGAGTGGCAAGGAGAGCTCTCTCCTTGCCTTTGTCTTTTTCGCATCATCCTGCGTCCGCCCCCATGACTGATGCAGGCTCACTAGGGTGATCAGAGAAGCTCCGTGGCACGCCGTCAGGCGCGTGCCACGTTCTCCTCTCCGAAAGGCCCTCACCCGCGGATGTTCGGAATAATCAGGCCCTGCCGCCACCGGCTCACCGAGTCGCTGCACCAGTCCTGGACCGCCCACCTCTGCGGCCTCTGCCTGGCCCTGCGGGACGACCACGGACAGCTGGCCCGGACCGCCACCAACTACGACGGGCTGATCGTCTCGGTCCTGGTCGAGGCCCAGAGCAAGGACCGCACGGCCGGACGCCGCACCGCGGGCCCCTGCCCGCTGCGCGGGATGCGCACCGCCTCGGTGGCCCGCGGCGAGGGGGCCAGGCTGGCCGCCGCGGTGTCGCTGGCGCTGGCCTCGGCCAAGGTCCGCGACCACGTCGAGGACGGCGACGGAGCGTACGCCCGCCGACCGGTGGCGCTGGCCGCCGGCGGGGTCGCCGAACGCTGGGGACGGCAGAGCCGCAGCGGCGGCAGCAGCCTCGGCTTCGACACCGGGCTGCTGTTCGACACCCTCGCCCAGCAGGGGACGTTGGAGCGCGCGGCGGTACGCGGCAGCTCGGTGCTGCTGGTGACCGCGCCGACCGAGCACGCCACCTCGCTGGCGCTGGAGCACACCGCCGTACTCGCCGGCCGACCCGGCAACCGCGTCCCACTGGCCGAGATCGGCCGGCTCTTCGGCCGGCTGGCGCACCTGCTGGACGCCGTCGAGGACCTGGCCGAGGATCGGGCCACCGGCGCCTGGAACCCACTGGCCGCCACCGGCACCGGTCTGGACGAGGCCCGGCGGCTGTGCGACGACGCGGTGCACGGCATCCGGCTGGCACTTCGGGACGTGGAGTTCGCCGACGGCACCCTGGCCCACCGGCTGCTCGCCCATGAGACCGCCGCCGCGGTGCGCCGCGCCTTCGCCCACGCGGGGCACGGCGGCGCCGAAGGCTCCTTCGGCCCGGCCGCCCCCTACGGACCTGCGGGCCCACGCGGCCCCTTCGACATACCCC
>NZ_BBPM01000006.1:243963-248000 GCF_000787775.1 Streptacidiphilus carbonis
CCTACGGACCTGCGGGCCCACGCGGCCCCTTCGACATACCCCCGCCGCCCCCGCCGCGCCGCCGCAACCCGATCGCCGGGTGCGCGATGTGGGCCCTGCTCTGCTGCACCTGCCAGGCCTGCTGCCGCGAGGACTACGAGGACCCCTGCAACGGCCGCCGCCGCCAGGGCCCGTGCAACGACCTCGACTGCTGTGAGGGCCTGGAGTGCTGCGAATGCTGCGAATGCTGTGATGGCTGCGACTGCGACTGCTGACGCCCACTCAGGCGCCGGCTCGGACGTCCGCGCGACCGGACGGCCCCCTCACCCGGCGCCCGGCCGCGGGCCGGCCCCCTCCTGACGGTCGGTCGGCAGCCCACCCGCGGCGACCCGGCAGCGCTGCCGGACCGCGGCGAGCTGCCGCAGGGTGCCCAGCCGGTCCTCCAGCCCGTCCCGGCTCTCCCGGCCGCCCTCGCGGTGGTCGTCGACCTGGCTGACGCTGATCTCGACGGCGCACCAGTCCGGGGCCCCGGCCATCGCCCGCGCCGCGATCCGGGCCGTCCCGTGTGCGGTGAAGGCGCACCCCTCGGCCCGGACCAGCAGCGCGACCTCGGGCCGGGCCCGCAGCCTGGCCAGCGAGTCACGGCTGTGGTGCAGGCTCAGCAGGATGGTGCGCTCGTCGGCGCGCACCGGTGCGGACACCGGTATGGCGTGCAGCTCTCCGACGTCGCCGGTCCCGTCCGCGCCGAAGGTGACCAGGTCCGCCGTTGCGGGCGACGGCCATTCGGGAAGTGACGGCATCTCGGTCCCCCCGCTCCCGCTACGCGCCCGCGCGGGGCTGGTTGAACCGCAGCACGTTCCCCGCCGGATCCCGGAACGCGCAGTCACGCACCCCGTACGGCTGGTCCATCGGCTCCTGGAGCACCTCGGCGCCGGAGGCCTCGATCCGCTCGAAGGTCGCGTCCACGTCCTCGGTGACGAAGACCAGGCGGCCGAACATGCCCTTGGCCATCAGTTCGGTGATCGCCCGCTTGTCGTCATCTGAGATACCGGGGGCGGCGTGCGGCGGCTCCAGCACGATCTCCAGGTCGGGCTGGGACGGCGGGGTGAGCGTCACCCAGCGCATCCCCTCGAACCCGACGTCGTTGCGCACCTTCAGGCCCAGGACGTCGCGGTAGAACACCAGCGCGGCCTCATGGTCGTCGACGGCGAGGAAGCAGTGTGAGAGCTTGAGATCCATGGGCCCAACGCTAAGGGCCGACCCGCCGCTACGGCTTCTCCGTTCCTGATCCGTTTCCCGATCTGCTGCCTGACCCGTTGCGGACCGGGCGGGTGTAGACCTTGGCGTAGCACGCCGGGATCTGGGCCCCGGAACCGTGGTCGCGGGCCCGGTAGGCGCTCGGGGTCTCGCCGACCAGCTGGGTGAAACGGGAGCTGAACGACCCCAGCGAGGAGCAGCCCACCGCGAAGCACACCTCGGTGACGGTGAGGTCCCCGCGCCGCAGCAGCGCCTTGGCCCGCTCCACCCGCCGGGTCATCAGATAGCCGTACGGGGTCTCCCCGTAGGCGGCGCGGAAGCTGCGGGCGAAGTGGCCGGCCGACATCAGCGCCGTCCGGGCCAGCGCGTCGACGTCGAGCGGCTCCGCGTACTCGCGGTCCATCCGGTCGCGCGCGCGTCGCAGCTGCACAAGGTCCTCAGGCGTCACCCGACCAGCATCCCACGCTCCCGGGCCGGTACGGGAGCCTTCAGCCCGGGTGCCAGCCGACAGGTGACGGCCAGCGAGGCGACCGCCATCAGCGCCATCGCCGCAGCGGGCGAGGTCCTGGTGGCGACCGCCCCGGCCAGTGCCGCGCCCACGCCCTGCATGGCCAGCATCCCCGAGGAGTGCAGCCCCAGCGCGTGCCCGCTCAACTCCTGCGGCACCAGCGCCATCAGCCGCTCCTGCAGCAGCAGGCCGGCGGAGTACCCGACCGACGCCAGCGCCACCGCCACCAGCGCGACCGGCAGCGACGGCCGCAGTGCGAAGACCAGGTAGGGGGCGGCGAGCAGCAGCCGCATCGGCGCGCCGAGCCGCTCGCGCCAGCGGGACGGAATGAACCGGCCCGCGAGGGTGTCCCCGGCCAGCATGCCGATCGCGGCGGACGCGAAGAGCAGCCCGGAGTGGACCGGCGCATACGGCACGAACAGCGACTCGGAGCCGACGATCAGCCCGTTCGGCACCCACAGCGCCAGGTAGACGTAGCGGCGCGGTTTCCCGGACCACAGCCGGGCGTTGGTGCGCCAGGTCTCGGCGACCGACGGCCGCCCGGCCGAACGCGCGGGCCGCGCGCCCAGCCCGATCCGCGCCACCAGTGCCGCGCCGGCGTAGAGGGCCGAGCCGACCAGCAGCGTGCCGCGCGGCGACAGCCCGGCCAGCAGCAGGCCGCCGGCCGCGTAGCCGCAGATCTGCATGGTGCCGGAGGCCATGTTGAGCAGTGAGCGGCCGAGCAGATAGCCCTCCTTGACCACGATCTCGTTCAGCAACCCGTAGCGGACCCCGCCGCCGAGGGAGGACAGCAGGCCCTGGCCGAACAGCAGCACGAACGCCGCCCACACCGGCAGGCCGGGCACGGCCTGGGCGGCGGTGCCCAGTGCCAACAGCAGTGCCAGCCCGCTCATCGCCGCCCGGGGCGGCAGCCGGTCGGCCGCGGAGAGCAGAGTGGCCGCTCCCAGCAGTTGCGCCAGCGAGGGTCCGAACATGGCCAGCGAGGAGAGCAGCGGCGAGCCGGTGGTGTTGAACACCAGGGTGCCCAGCGCCAGTCCGCTCACGGTCGAGGCGGCGACCTGGGTGGCCGAAGTGAGGAAGAACGGGGTGAACTCGGGAATCCGGAAGAGCTGCCGGTAAGTGCGCATGCGGCAGTCTCCGGGCGGCCGCGACGCAGGCGTTAGAGTTTCGCGGGGAGGCGAAACCATGGGCTGGTGGCAGGTCAACGCGGACACCCTGGCGGGCAGCAGGTTCGTGGTCTCGCCGCTGGCGGAGGCCACCGCCAGCCTCAAGGCCCTGGAGCGCAGGGCTGCCGCGCACCCCGGCGAACGCGCCTGGCTGGACGCGCACCTGGCCGACTACCGCGGCAGGCTGGCCGCCGACCCGGTCACGGCCCTGCTGATCCGGGCCGCCCTGGGCCGCAACTGGATCGCGGACTTCCTCACCCCCACGCCCGGCGCCGAGCGCGAGCCGACCTTCGAGCGGGAGGTGGTCCGGGTCCGCGAGGCCTCCCCCGAGGTCGCCCGCACCAATCTGACCGTCTCGCTCGGCGGCCCGCTGCCCGACCTGCTGCACCGCTCCGACCTGCCACGGCGCGCCGCCGAGCTACTGGAATGGGTGTGGACCGAGACGGTGCTGCCCTACTGGCCGCAGCGCCGACGGGTGCTGGAGGCGGACATCGTCGCCCGCACCGCGGAGCTGGGCCAGGGCGGCTGGGCCGGCTCCTTCGACACCATGCGGCCCGGCATGCGCTGGCTGGGCGACGGGCGGCTGCAGATCAACGGACACGACTACCCGCCACGGGAGATCTCCGGCGCGCAACTGCTGTTCGCCCCGGTGACGCCCCGTCAGGGCTGGGTCTCCTGGGATCCCAAGCCGACCGACGGCGTGGAGCCGGTGCCGCCACCCGCGCCGAGTCCACAGCACCGCTACGCGGTGGTGTACCCGTGTGCGGGAACGCTGGCCGAGGCCGGGCATGCGCCCAAGGCGCCCAAGGCGCTGGCCGCCCTGCTCGGCCCGGGGCGGGCAGCCGTACTGGTGCTGCTGGCGAGCCCCAAGAGCACCACCCAGTTGGTCGCGCTGACCGGGCAGGGACTGGGCTCGGTCGGCCGACACCTCAAGGTGCTGCACGACTCCGGGCTGGTACGGCGCAGGCGGTCGGGCCGCTCGGTCCTCTACTACCGGTCCGACGCCGGGGACGCGGTGGTGAGCGCCTCCGGGCAGTGAACCTCGACACGCACGGGCGGGGTGGGTGGCATCGGCGGCGCCATGGAAGCCACCCACCGTGGCTGTGCCGACGGTGGGGAATGCAGGT
>NZ_BBPM01000005.1:0-133104 GCF_000787775.1 Streptacidiphilus carbonis
GGTGTGTGCTGCCGTCACGTCCGTCTCCTTTCGTCCTCGTCGTCGAGGACTCTGAAGCTAGGACGGCCCGCAGATGACTTCCAGGTTTCGTGGTTAACCCGCCATTAAGCTCTTAAGGTGCACCTCTGTTCATTTTGCTCACATGACCAGGCGACCCACCGCCGCCGACCGTAGCCCGCCGCGCCGACCGGGGCCCGTCAGGCCGACCCCGCCGCACGAACCGCCGCCGTGGCACGCGCCAGTTCGAATCGGGCGACGGTATTGACCTGCTCGTTCCACGGCTCCGCCCCGCACCAGGGTCCCAGCCGCCGGAACTGATCCAGGGCCGCGTCGTAGTGCCGGGCGTTGCACAGGTAGAAGGCGAGCTTGTGCCGCAGGCGCTGCACCCTGCCGTCGTCCTCGGCGACCTGGTCCAGCGACCGGGCAACCTGCAGCAGGGTCGCGCGGGCGGCCGCGGACCAGCTCGTGACGTGCGCGGCCTCGGTGCGGTTGACCCGGTTGCTCCGCTCTGACAGTTGGTTGGCGTAGCCGGTGCCGCGCGCTGCCCAGGCCTGATGCACCAGCAGTGAGGCATGGACGCTCAGGGCGTCGCCGTTCTGCGGTTGCGCCTGGAGCCAGGCGCCGAGCCACTGCGGGGTCCGGTCCGCGAGCTGCTGGAGCAGCTGGGTCCTGGACCAGCGCTCGTCGTAGTCCTGGCCCGCGCCCTCCGCATAGGCTGCGGCGGGCTTCCAGTCGCCCTTCCGTGCGGCCTCGATGACCGCGTCACGCTCACCGGCATGGTCGTCCGGCACATCAGGGCCTGCCTTGCGCGGGTCCAGCAAGGCTGAGGGGGCCAGCCCGTAGCGGACCGGATCGAAGTCCTTGGGCACGGCGCGCAGCAGGAAACGGCGGCGCCGGTAACGCAGAAGACCGAGCGGCCCGCCGATGAGGGCCGCGAGTATCAACAGGTAGACGATGGTCACACCGGTGATCTTGCTGTAGCGGCGGGTGGGGCGGCAAGAGGTTTCAAGGACCCGTGAGGGAAGGGTCAGGAGGACAATGTCGCTCGCCCCTCAGCGCTCAGGGCGTCGGCTGCCGGCGCCAGCAGCCGGTTTGCCGGGGCAGCAACTGAGCCGGACCTGCAGACGCATGCTCAGCCGCTGCCCTGCGGCGCGCTCTGCCCAACACAGTCAGTCGAGGTAGGCGGCGAGGCGCTGGGCGAGCTGCTCGGGGGTGATGACCTCAATTCCCAGGGTGCGGGCCTCAACGGTCACGACGTCGCGAGGCGCAGGAGGAGTACCGCGAGCGCAACCACGGCGAAGAGCACCGCAGGGACGAGGGCCTTCGCGACGTCCTTGGCGCGCAGGTGGGACAGGACGGCGCCGACGAGCATCAGGAGCAGCGCGACGGCAGCCGTCACGCCGAGCGGCCAGAGCCACAGGCCGCTGACCAGTCCGACCGCACCGGCCAGCCAAAAGAGCCGGACATCCGGGAGTCAGGAGAGGCAGGCGATGGCTGCTCACTAGCGGTTCTCGCGAGCGGAGGCGCATGCCCCCTCAGGGAGGGGCGCCCGACGCATGCGCGCGGACCTGCGTCCGAAAGCGCTGCCGCCGGGCTCTGGGATGTTCAGTCCTCGGCCTTCACCGGTGGCTCGGTCTCGCTGAGCATCTCCCGGATCTGCTCGTCGGTGGCGGTGGCCAGGAACTCGTAGATCTCGTCGGGGAAGGCCATGTGCGGCCTGGTGCGGTCCAGAGTCGGCTGGGGCACGGCCTCGGCGGGCCGGATGTAGTCGGCGGGCTTGCGGTAGCGGGCGAGGTCCTCAGCGTTGATGCCCGCCTTCTCGACGACCTCGGGGTCGAGCCAGGCCATCTCCGGAATCGCCTCGCCGGCGGTGAGTTCGAGGACCAGTCCTTCGGGCCCGGCGAAGTAGATCGAACGGCAGAAGCCGTGGTCGACGGGACCGATGACCATGATGCCGCGGCTGCGGATCCGGTCGCGCAGAGTCAGCAGCTCCTCGTCGTCGGCGACGTCGAGGGCGATGTGCTGCATGGCGCCGACGGCCACCGTTCCGGTCGGGGTGCCGGCGTGGGTGAGTCCGACCTCTATCTTGTCGGGGTTGTCGGGGTGCTGGACGAAGGCGATGTAGCACGTGGGGTTGAGTTCGAGAAAGCCGTGCCAGGCGCCGTCGACACCGTGCATCCAGAACAGAGCCTTGAGCCTGCAGCCCAGGACGTCGGTGAAGAACTCGATCTGGGTCTTGATGTCCCGGGTGGCGAAGGCGATGTGGTTCAGCGCACGGGGGTGGACAGACATGTTCGATCACTCCCTTGTGATCAGCGGCCGGAGACGGCCGGGATGCGATGGACGGACATGGTCGGTGATCAGGCGGCCTCGGCTGCCGGACGGGTCAGACGCTTCCTGCACCACTCGCTGACCACAGCGGAGTAGTCGGCGGTGTGGAAGATCATCAGCTGGTGGACGCCGTCGGGGTGCACGTGCAATTGGACAGGTCCGCCGGTCGCGGCGACCACGCCGCGGGCGATGTCCGGGGTGAAGACCGGGTCCTTCTCGCCGACCGTGAAGAGGATCGGCTTGGTGTTCTCGGCCAGCGGCACGGTCGGCTCGTAGCGCATGAGGGAGCCCACCGAGGACAGTTCGTACGTCCAGGTGTTGAGCGGGTCCTCCCGCTTCTGCTGCCGGGCGCCCTTGTAGCCGTAGTCGAGATCGAGGTCGTAGAAGCGGTCGATGTCCAGGAGCAGTGCATCGCCGAACTGGGTGATCAGCTGCTCGAAGGCGTTGGTGCGGAAGGGATTGTCCGCGGGGATCATCGGTGAGGACGGGATCGCGTATCCCATCAGGACGGCGCCGGTGAAGACGTCCGAGGCCGCGTAGGCGCCGTAGGCGGCGGCCGCGCCCAGTGAGGAACCCTTGATGAACACCGGCAGGCCGGTGCACTCGTTGATGTGCTCGGCGACCTCGACGGCCGCCTCCACCCACTCCTCCAGCGTGAACCGTCCTGCCGGTCGTACCCAACGCCCGACTCGGTCGCCCGGCTCGCGGACCGGTCTCCGCAGGTCGCAAAGGATGCCGGCTCAGCAGGGAGGCGTGTCGCAGAAACGCCACACCGCCGCAACACGCGTCCATTGACCGTACCCGACCGCGTTGCGACGATGCCCGCATGACCTCCTCGACCTGTCCCGGCAGCCGGCAGCCGTAGCCGATCCGTACCCCGTCGACCGAGGACTCCGCCGATGCCGCTCGCGCTGATCGCCACACCCGCCCCGCCGCCCGTGCCCGACCGGCCCGACGGAGCGGCCGCCGTGCTCCGCGCCGCCCTGCGCGGCGGGCCCCTGGCCCGCACGACGATCAGCAGGGAGACCGGGCTGAGCCCGGCGGCCGTCTCCCGGCACGCCGCCGAGCTGATGGCCCTCGGCCTGCTCCACGAACCCAGGGAACAGCCTTCCCCGCCCCGCCCCGGGCGCCCCCGGATCCCGCTGGACGTCGACACCGGCCGCCACCTCGCCGCCGGGGTGCACATCGCGGTGCCGCAGCTGACCTTTTCGCTCACCGACCTGCGGGGCCGGGTGGTCGCCCAGGAACGGGTCCCACGCGTGGCGACCCCGGCGGCGGTGCTGCAGGACATCGCCGCACGGTTGCCCGGCTTCCTGCGCAGGAGCGCCGGCGGACGCTCGGTGCTGGGGCTGGGCGTGGTCACCGGCGGCTGGGTGGACCCGGAGACCGGGACCGTGGTCGAGAACACCGCGCTGGGCTGGCGCGACGTCCCGCTGCGGCAGTCCCTGCTGTCCGCGACCCGGCTGCCGATCCATGTGGACAGCCACGCCCGCGCGCTGGCCCAGGCCGAACTCCTCTTCGGCGCAGGACAGCAGGCTCGACGGCACGCGGGCCGCCTTGGCCAGGAGGGCGACCTGGTGCACCTCTTCGTCGGCAACGTCGTCGACGCGGCCATCGTCGCCGGCGGGGTCCTGCTGAGGGGACGGCGCAACGGCGCGGGCGGTATCGCCCATCTGCCGGTACCGGGCTCCAGCACGGCCTGCCCCTGCGGCGCGAGCGGCTGCCTGCAGGCCACCGTCTCCGACCGGGCCGTCCTCGAACGAGCGGTCGCCGACGGGATCGTGCCGCGCCCCGAACTCGGCCTGCTCATGGCGGCGGCGGCAGCGGGCCACGGACGCGCCCTGGACCTGTGCCGGACCCGGCTGCGGCTGATCGCCCCGGCGGTGGCACTGCTGCTGGACATGCTCAGCCCGGACCTGCTGGTACTCACCGAGGCGGTCACACTCCACCTGCCGGAACTGCTCGGGGTGCTGCACGAGGAGGTGGCCGCCCGGACCCGGCAACCGGTGGAGCAGATCGTCCGTCCCAGTTCCTTCGGGCCGGGCGCGCTCGCTGTCGCCGCCGGCGCGCCCGTGCTGGCCGCCGTGCACCAGGACCCGCTGGCACTGCGAACCGCGAGGTCGGCATGACAGTCCAGGTTATTTCCACCGCGTCAGAAACCGTTGCCGCCGCGGCGGCCGGACGGCAGACCCGGGGTATGGACGCACAGCAGAGGGCGACGATCCGGGAGGCCGCAGGCCGGCACCGGTGAACGCCTTCCGCCTGCACCACTTCGCCGGACTGGGCGGTGGGCACAGCGTCCGTTCCTTTCCCCGTCCCCTGCCCCCCTGATCGCTCCGGGGGCTGACGGTAGGTCACCCTCGCACGCCTCCACCCGAACCGAGCGCGTGCACAGCTCCGCACGCCGCCCTATGTCGCCCGCTGGGCCTCCCCGCCGGAGAGCGTGATCGGCCAGTCCCGGGCCCGCTCGGTCAGGCCCCCGTAGTGCTTCCGCATGCCTTCCAACGGCAGTCACACCGACTCCGGCGTCGGGGCGCCGGCCGACCTGGGCTTCATCGGCGTGGAGGACCCCCAGGACACCCACGCCGCTTCCACGCCGCCCTGGCCTGGCCGTTCCGGCGATCCACCACCTACGAGTGGTCGAAGCCCACGTGGACGTGGTCGTGGTGGGTGTCGTCGGAGAAGAACTGGTTTCCGGTTCCTCCGGACAGCTGCCGCGGCCCACCCACGTTGTAGGAGCCGGCCGCCGCGGCCGCACGCATGAAGCCGTCCACCAGGGCGTGCGAGGTGGCCGGGTCCACCACGGCGTGACCGTCGACGCGCCAGACGTCGAAGGCGCGTCCCTTCGGGTGGTCGCTCGGACGGGAGGTGCCGAAGACGTCGATCGGATGGCCGGAGCGGACGACGCTCAGCTCGATCCGGTACGCCTTCGACAGCGTCAGCATCGCCTCCAGCGCGCTGTCGTGGACGTTGCCGCTGCGGACGTCCGCGAGGGCGGCGGGCGGCAGTGTGATCGCGTCGGAGGCCAGTACCTTCCGTGCCGCCGTACTAAGCGTGGAGGCGGCGGCTCCCGGCTGCGAGGGGTGCAGCGCGGTCACCCGCCACTGCGGCTGCGCCCCGATCAGTCGGACGTCCACGGTGGCGCCGCCGGTGGCGCCGGGCGTCCACTGGCGGCAGACCACCAGGACGCTGGCCGAGTCGCTGAGGATCCCACCGTACTGCGCCTCCAGTACCTGCAACGCGGCCTCGGGCGCTGCGCTCAACAGCGTCCCGGCCTCGGCGGCGAGGGCGGGGTCGTACCCGGCGGCGGTGGCGCGCTGCCGCGCGGCGGCCTGGCCCTGGCCCCCCTGGCCCCAGTTACCCAGAGCCTCGATCAGCCGAACCGCGCGCAGTTTGACGGCCGGTTGGATGTCATTGCTGCTCGGCTGCCAGGCCGTCGGCACGGGCAGCGAGGCGGTCGGGGAGGCACTGACCGCTGGGTTGGTGGCGCTGGGATGGGCCGAGGCCGGGGCCTTGGCCGTGGCGGTGGGCGGGGTCGTGGGCGTGGCTGAGGCCGTGGCGGCGGGTCGCGACGGTGAGCCGCCGCACCCGGCCACGCCCAGGACGCCCGCCGCCCCGCTGACGAGCAGGCCCCGCCTGCTGAGAGAACTCATCCCACCAGTCTGCGCCCCTGTGCGGCGATCTTGAGGTAGGTGACAGGTAGCCAGACGTTGCGAGCCGTCGAACGAGGCGTGGGCGCGGTCGGCACCAAGTCTACCGACCCGCATCCAGTGCACGGCTGGTTCGGCGTCGCGTCGTGGGGATCTCATCCGACCTGGTAATTCGATGGCGCGATGCGCACCCAACGTCGAATCTGGTCACCGTGTCAGAACCCAAGCATCAGATCCGTGCCCTCCATACGGCCACCACAGTGACGGTCTACCAGGCGTACGCGCCGGAGATCGGCCTGCCCGCCGCACTCGACGGCCGCTTTTCCGCGACCTGGCAGCGGGACCGAATGACATGGATCAAGCCGTCGTTCCTCTGGATGATGTATCGCTGCGGATGGGCGGCCAAGGAAGGCCAGGAGACCGTCCTCGCGATCGAGATCACCCGCGAGGGCTTCGAATGGGCCCTGGAAAACGCCTGTTTGGCCCACTACGACCGCGGGCTGCATCCAGACCGCGCCACCTGGAAGCGCCGGCTGAAGCGAGCCCCGGCCCGAGTGCAGTGGGATCCCGAACGCGATCTGCACCTGCAGCCGCTTGCTCACCGCTCCCTGCAACTCGGCCTCGCCGGCGAGGCCGCCGAACGTTACGCAGAGACGTGGATCGTCTCGATCAACGACGTCACCGCGCTCGCGCATTCGATCCATGCCCACGTAAGGGACGGGGCTCTGGAAGCCGCCCAGCAACTACTCCCTGCAGAACGCCCCTACCCGGCGAGCGACAAGCTTCTGGCCCATCTGCGCGGCTGAGTCGGCCCGACCACCTGGGACTGCAGAATCCTCGTTCCAGCACCGCCGCCTGGGCAACTCTACGACGATCCAATACGCGATTCCATCAGTACGAGTCGACTGACCTCCTCGAAGCGGGTCTGGACCCACGATCCGGTGCCGCCCTGCCGCCTTGCCGTCCTCGCCCCCGTAGCCCTGTCGCAATGGGTTGGCATCGTCGATGAGGCTCGCGCGGCCAACCCGGGCCACGGTCACGCCGCTGGTGGCGGCGTTCTTGCCTCTGCTGCGCGACGTCGCCGTCAGCCTCACCCCGTAGTGGCTGTCCGGCTATTGGCTTCCTACGGCGTCCAGCTGGCGCAAGACTCCGCGATTGTCGACGCGTACCCACTCCTCGACGAGGCGTCCCCGATCGTCGAAGCGGAAGATGTTGATCAGGTCGAACACGACGCGTTTGCCGTTGGGCGGCAGCGGGCCGACCGGTGATTGCGTGAACTCACGGGCGAATGTGCCTTCGATCCACGTCTGGCAGGCCAGGTGGTCGCCTTCGGCCACCATGATGCCGCGCCGTATCGACCGGTCGTCGAATGCCTCGCGCACCGACACGAAGTAGTCGTTGAGCCCGGCGAAGTCGGACTCGAAGCCGTCCGGCCCGTGGAAGCGGAACTTCTCGGTGTCGAAGTACGACGCGGCCTCGGTCATGTCCTCGCCCGACACCTCCAGTTCGCCGGCCCGGACCAGGCGCGCCACGAGTTCGTCACGAGTGAATTGCTGTGTCATGCCACCAGCCTGTCCGCCCCAAGCCATGCGGTCAAACGCTGATTCGGCACCACTTCCATGACAGATGCGCATGCTAGGTTCTGGCCATGGCAGAGTTCACCCTCACGGGCTTCCGCGTGGTTCACCAGGTCGCCACCGCGGGATCGTTCACCAGGGCCGCCGAAATGCTCGGCTACACACAATCCGGGGTCTCCCGCCAGGTTGCTGCCATGGAGGCGGCAGCCGGAGCACCGATCTTCGACCGCACTCGACGCGGCGTAGCGCTCACACCGGCAGGCCAGGTGCTCGTCCGGCGTGCGACGGAGGTTCTCGCCGACGTGGCGGCGACCGAGCTGGAGCTCGCCGGCCTGCGCGACCGGCTCGCGGGCCGCCTGACGATCGGCGCGTTCCCCACCGCCGCCATGGGGTTGGTCCCGCGAGCGATGGCGCAGGTGGCCTCCGACCATCCGGGCCTCGCCGTGCTCCTGGAGGAGGCCTCGACCCCCGCCCTGCTCCGGCGGCTACGGACCGGCCGGCTGGCTGTGGCCGTCATCGGGGTCGGCCACGGCCTGCCGGACTACGACCTGAGCGAACTCCGGCAGACCACGGTGCTCCAAGGCGATCTTCTGGTGGTCGTCCCGGACACGCACCGGTTCGCGGGGCACGCCCGCGTCACCGTGCCGGACCTGGCCCAGGAGCATTGGATCGCCGGGGACGGAGGGGCGGGTGAGCCGCAGTTCGGAGCTTGGCCGACCCTGCCGGACCCCCACATCGCCCACACCGCGCGCAGCTGGTCGACACGTCTCGGCCTGGTCGCGGCCGGCCTGGGCGTCACCGTCATCCCCGACCTGGCCCTACCGGCCCTTCCGGCTGGCGTACGAACCGTGGCCGTCATCGACAACCACTGGCCCGGCCGCGCGACCGTCGCCGTGACCCGGCCGCGCCCTTCCGCCCAGGCACAGGCGATGGTGACAGCCCTGCAGAACCAGGCTGCCTGCCTGCAGGAACCGCGTGAGGAGTCCTAGCAGGAAGAGATCTTCGGGCGGCGTGCCGTGCCGCACTTCAAAGGATCGCGTCAGCTCGGTGATTGCGGCGTTCGCCTGCGACCACCAGCCGCGGACCCATTCGGCATCAAGCCGTTCACCAGCCACGACAACCCTTCGAGCCTGCGGAGGCGAGGCTCCTGCTTGACCAGCGTCCAACTACGGGCCAGGAACCGGTCATGACCCACTCTCAGCTACTTCCACCCACAGCGGCCCGGGTATCGCTCCCGCTCCGCAGCCGGCCGCCGGGCTCTACGGCATCGACGTTCAACTGGCCCCGGATGCGGAGCGGCTTGGGTCAGGCCCTGCTGGGCACCAGGCGACCCAGCGCCCGCATCTGTCCCGGGGCGAACAGGGTTAGGCTGCTGCAATGACTGAGAGCCAGGGGCAGGTGCGGCCTTCCGGGGTGTGGGCCACGGCGGTTGGGGTGGCCCGGGTGCGGGCCATGGAGACCACCCGGGAGAACGCGTTGTTCCGCGACCCGCTGGCGTTGGCCTTCGCCACCGCCGGCGGGATCGGGCCGGATTCGCCCCTGCCCGCGCGCGACGACGAGGCCGCCAGGCGGCGCTGGCTGGGCGTGGCGTTCTCCATCATCATCCGGACCAAGTTCCTCGACGACCTGCTGGAGCAGGCCTCCGCGGCCGCTGTGCGGCAGGTCGTGCTGCTCGGCGCGGGTATGGACAGCCGGGCGTTCCGGATGGACTGGCCCGAAGGTACCCGGCTGTTCGAGGTCGACACCGCCGAACCGCTGGGCTTCAAGGCCTCGGTGCTGCGCCAGGAGAAGGCCGTCGCGCGCTGTGAGCGGATCACCGTCCCGGTCGATCTGCGCGAGGACTGGCCCGCGGCGCTGGCTGCTGCCGGACACGACCCCACGCTGCCCACGGTGTGGATCGCCGAGGGTCTGCTGATCTATCTGCCCGAGGACGCGGTGGAGCTGCTGCTCGCCCGGATCGGCGCGCAGTCCGCACCTGGCAGCCGGATGGGCCTGACGCTGGGCTCGCGCGGGGTGATCGAGCGCTTCGGCGCGGACGCGGGCCCCGGATCGGCGGTGTCGATGTGGCTCTCGGAGATGCCGGAGGACCCGGTCGGCTGGCTGGCCGGGCACGGCTGGGACGCCGAGAGCCACACCTTGCGCGAGCGCGCCGCCGCGTACGGGCGTCCGATCAGCACGCCGCCCGAGCGGGCGGAAGGGCCTGGCGGACTGATCTCCGCAGTACGTCGGGCCTCGATTTAGCCAGGCGGCTCCGAGGGTGCAGCACCGGTGGTCAGTCAAGGAGCGTCGCCGCCTGCCAGGCGCCGGGGCGCATGCCCGTCGCGTTCTGGAAGAAGAGCGAGAAGTTCGACGTGTCCGGAAACCCTAGTTCGCTCGCACACCGCGCCGCGGTGACGCGGTCGTGGGCGAGCAGGCGCTTGGCCTCCAGCACGATCCGTTCCACGATGTACGCCTTCGCGGTACGCCCGGTGACCTGCTGCACCGCCCGGGTCAGGGTGCGCGGGGCGAAACCGAGCGCATCCGCGTAGTAACCGGCGTCGTGGTGGGTCCGGAAGTGCGCCTCGACGCTGGAGCGGAACAGCTGGATTCCCGACACCGGGCACCTGATCCCGCTCGAAGCCCCCGACGAACTCGTCGACGTGATCACCGCGTTCGCACCGGCCATCTGACCGGCGACGCCGTCGAGAGGAACCGGTCCCCGAGGTGCCAGGGCACGAGCAACGGGGTCGCCGTCCCGCCGCCGAGAGGGAAAAATGCCTCGGATCCATGCCGAACTCTTGACGGACAGGTGTCTGACTGCGTAGACATGACTCCGCAGTCAGACAGCCGCCAGGGGCTGGATGCTCGGCCGTGAGGAGACCGGCATGACGGGAACGATGCGACAGGCCGGCGCCGGCACGCCGCGCAGCGTGGACGTGGCCCGCCTGGCGGGCGTCTCACAGAAGACCGTGTCGCGGGTCTTCAACGACGAGCCGTACGTCTCCGAGGACGTGCGCCGGCGTGTGATGCAGGCTGCCGACGAGCTCGGGTACCGGCGCAACAACGCAGCCAGGATGCTGGCGAGCGGGCGCACCCGTTCCATCGGTGTGGTCACGCTGGGCACGGCTCTGTACGGCCCGACATCGCTGCTGATGGGCATCGAACGGGCAGCCCGGAGCGTGGGGTACGCGGTGCGCGTGGTCACCACGCTGGAGGACGACCCCGGTGGTCTGGCCGGCGCCGTCGAGTCGCTCCTGGACCAGGGGGTGGACGGCATCGTGATCTCCGAGCCGATCGACGAGGGCGAGGCGCCGATCCGGGTCGACGTTCCGGTGCTCTCACTGGGCGCGCCTTCGGCCTTCGCCTCCTCCCAGACCCTGAGCACCGGGGTCGGCGCCAGCGAGCTCGCGCGTACGGCCACCGAGCACCTGCTGGACCTGGGCCACCGGACCGTGCACCATCTCGCCGGCCCTGAGCGCTGGTACGCCGCGCGGGACCGAGCCGCAGGTTGGCGGGCCGCGCTGGCAGCCCGCGACAAACAGGAGCCCGCGCTGCTGCAGGGCGACTGGTCGGCCGCGTCCGGCTACGCCGTGGGGCGCGAGCTGGCTGCCGACTCCTCCGTCACGGCGGTGTTCGCGGCCAACGACGACATGGCCATCGGTCTGATCCGTGCCCTGCTGGACGCCGGGAGGCGCATTCCGCAGGACGTCAGCGTCGTCGGCTTCGACGACATCCCGCTGGCCCCCTACACCACTCCCCCGCTGACCACCGTCAGACAACCGTTTGACTTCGTGGCACGGGAGGGGCTCACGCTGTTGGTCCACGCCATTGAGAACCCAGAGGCGGACCTCCCCCCGGCGAGCGACCCACCGGTCGAACTCGTCGTCCGCGCGTCAACCGCGGCCCCGCGCCCGGGCGGCTCCGAGGGCTGACACCGCCCGCTGCCCGTTCACCCACCCCTACCCAGCACCGACACCCCAACCACCGGCCGCAAGCGCAGGTCCAAGTCGACTGCGCCATGGGGCACTTCACACCTTCACCCGGTTGCCGCGGCCTCCTCGTCGCGCCGCACCGGCGGCATCTGCGTGCCTCAGCGGGCACCCCGGCGTGCGGACCTCACCCCGTCGCGGTGCCTGCCTGCCCGGTATCCCCCCATCTGCTCATCTCCTTCCGGCACGCCACCCACCGGCGTGCCGTCACTCGCCCCTCGGCTGGAGTCCACCATGTCCAGATCCTCGTTCCCCTCCCCGGTCAGCCGCCGTTCGTTCCTGGCCGCAGCAGGCGCCGTGTCGCTCGGCGCAGCCCTCGCAGCCTGCGGCAGCGGCACCTCCAGCGGTTCGTCGTCCGCCGCCAAGACGGTCAGTCAGAGCGACATCGACAAGGCGATGGCGACCCCGACCACCATCACCTTCTGGACCTGGGCACCCAACATCCAGGACGAGGTCGCGCTGTTCCAGAAGAAGTACCCCGCGATCAAGGTCAACGTCGTCAACGCCGGCCAGGGCGCCGCCCAGTACACCAAGCTGCGCACCGCACTCCAGGCCGGCACCGGGGCGCCGGACGTGTGCCAGATCGAGTACCAGTACATCCCCACCTTCACCATCACCGACAGCCTGGTGGACCTGCGGCCCTACGGCGCCTCCGCACTGCAGGGCAAGTTCGTCGACTGGGTCTGGGGCCAGGTCAGCGGGGCCAACGGAGAGGTGTGGGCGATCCCGCAGGACACCGGCCCGATGGGACTGCTCTACCGCAAGGACATCTTCGACCAGCACGGCATCCAGGTCCCCACGACCTGGGACGAGTTCGCCACCGCGGCGCGCAAACTGCACGCCGCGGACCCGAACGTCTACCTGACCAACATGGCTGCCAATGAACCAGCCGGCTGGCAGGGCCTGATGTGGCAGGCCGGCGCCTACCCCTACGTCATGGCCGGCAAGTCCAGCATCGCCGTCAACACCGACGACGCCGCCTCGCAGAAGGTCGCCGCCTACTGGGGCGCCCTGGCCAAGGCCGGCGTGATCAGCACCGACCCCGACTTCACCGACGACTGGTACGCCGGGTTCAACAAGGGCAAGTACGCCACCTGGATCACCGCGGCCTGGGGCCCGGCCTTCCTGTCCGGCTCAGCAGCAGCCACCACCGGCAAGTGGCGGGCCGCGCCGCTACCGCAGTGGGACCCCGCCAAGCCCAGCTCGGGCAACTGGGGCGGCTCGACGTCCGCCGTCATCAAAGGAACCGGCCACGCGATCGCGGCCGCGATGTTCGCGCAGTTCCTCAACAGCGACCCCCAGTCCGCCGCCATGCTCGCGAGCAAGCAGTCCTTCTTCCCGGCGACCAAGGCCCTGCTGGCCGACCCCGCCTTCGCCGGACAGACGCCCGCCTTCTACGGCGGCCAGAAGGTCAACCAGGTCTTCGCCGACATCAGCGGCACCGTCGACCCCAAGTTCGACTGGCCCCCGTTCCTGGACCAGGTGGTCACCGACTGGACCGAGACGGTCGGCAAGTCGCTGGCCGACCGCACCGACTCCGTCGCCGCCCTCGCCCAGTGGCAGTCGCGGATCACCACGTACGCCAAGGGCCAGGGCTTCACCGTCCAGGGCTCCTGATCCGCGGAGACCGACGACCATGACCACCCTCCCCGCACCTGCCGCGCCCGCCGGGCGCCGAAGCGCCCGCAGCCGGCAGTCCGCCGCCGGACCGCTGTTCGTAGCCCCGTTCATGCTGCTGTTCGTGCTGCTGTTCCTGGCCCCGCTGGGCTACGCCGCCTACCTGAGCCTGTTCCAGCACAAGCTCATCGGCGGCACCTCCTTCGTCGGACTGGACAACTACACCAAGGCCCTCCAGGACCCGCAGTTCCTGCACGGCGTGCTGCGGGTCGTGCTGTTCTTCCTGATCCAGGTCCCGGTGATGCTGCTGCTGGCCCTGCTGTTCGCCCTCGCGCTGGACAGCGGCCTGCTGCGGCTCGCCAAGGTGGTCCGACTGGGCATCTTCGTCCCCTACGCGGTGCCCAGCATCGTCGCCACCCTCATGTGGGGCTACCTCTACGGGCCGGACTTCGGGCCGTTCGCCCAGTTCAGCCGGCACTTCCAGCTGCCGCAACCGCACTTCCTCAGCAGCAGCTGGATGCTGGGCAGCCTGGCGAACATCGTCACCTGGGAGTTCGTCGGCTACAACATGATCATCCTCTATGCCGCGCTGCGCACCATCCCCGGCGACCTGTACGAGGCCGCCTCGGTGGACGGCGCCGGCGCCTGGCGGACCGCCTGGTCCATCAAACTGCCCGCGCTACGGCCGGCTCTGACCATGTGTCTGCTGTTCTCCATCATCGGCAGCTTCCAGCTCTTCAACGAACCCAAGCTGCTGCAGGCGATCGCGCCCTCGGTGATCGACAGCGGCTACACGGCCACCCTGTACGGCTACTCGCTGGCCTTCACCGGCCAGCAGGTCAACTACGCGGCCACCGTCTCCTTCCTCCTCGGCCTGGTCATCGTGATCGTCTCCTACACCTTCCTGCTCACCGCCAACCGCCGGAGGACCCCGTGACGACCGCGATCTCCAAGGCCCCCGCTGCCGCGGCCGCGCCCCGGGAGTCCGCCGCACCGCGCCGCCGCAGCACCAACCGCCGCAGCACACCGCTGACCATCGCCATGCTCGCCGTCCTGGCCTACTTCCTGCTACCGCTCCTCTGGCTGGTCATCGCCTCGACCAAGAGCTCACAGGACCTGTTCGACAGCTTCGGCCTGTGGTTCTCCCACTCGCCGCAACCGTGGACGAACGTGCGCGCCACACTCACCCAGGACCACGGCGTGTTCCTGCGCTGGCTGCTGAACACCGTGCTGTACGCCGGGGTCAGCGCGGTGGGGGCGGCGCTGCTGGCCGCGGCCGGCGGCTACGGCTTCGCCAAGTACCGGTTCCGCTTCGGCGGCGCGGCCTTCAACCTGGTGCTGGGTGCCGTCATGGTGCCCACCACCGCGCTGGCCATCCCCACCTATCTGCTGTTCGCCCAGGTCGGCCTGGTCAATACACCGTGGGCGGTGATCCTGCCCTCGCTGGTCAACCCCTTCGGCCTGTACCTGATGCGGATCTTCGCCCAGGACGCGGTGCCCGACAGCCTGATCGAGGCGGGCCGCATCGACGGCGCCGGCGAGGCGCGGATCTTCTTCCGGATCGCGCTTCGGCTGCTGGCCCCGGGCCTGGTGACGGTACTGCTGTTCACCCTCGTGTCGACCTGGAACAACTACCTGCTGCCGCTGATCATGCTGAACGACCCGCGGCTGTACCCGGTCACCGTCGGACTCGCGTCCTGGTCGGCCCAGGCGCAGAACGGCGGTTCCGGCGCCAGCAGCAACATGCTCGCGTTGGTGATGACCGGCTCGCTGCTGTCGATCATCCCGCTGGTCGTGGCCTTCGTACTGCTGCAGCGCTACTGGCAGAGCGGGCTGGCCACCGGCGCCGTCAAGCAGTGACACCACCCGAGAGTGACACCACTCGACACCTGATCACGCAATCCACCCCGGAGGTCCTGTCCATGGCGGTCCTGCCCGCCCGCGTCCTGTTCGGCGCCGCGTACTACCACGAGTACCAGCCCGCCTACGACCCCGACCTGCGCCCCGACCACCAGCTGAAGACCGACCTGGACCTGATGGCCGGAGCCGGCTTCAGCGTCATCCGGGTCGGCGAGTCGGTCTGGTCCACCTGGGAGCCGGAGAACGGCCGGTTCGAACTGGACTGGCTGCAACCGGTGCTGGACGGCGCCCACGAACGCGGGATCTCCGTCGTCCTGGGCACACCCACGTACGCGGTCCCGCCCTGGCTGGCCCGCCAGTACCCGGAGATCACCGGCGAACGCGGCACCGGGCAGCGCATCGGCTGGGGCGCGCGCCAGGAGGTGGACTTCACCCATCCCGCCTTCCGCTTCCACGCCGAACGGGTGATCCGCCGGATCGCCGAGCGGTACGCCGGGCACCCCGCGGTCATCGGCTTCCAGGTCGACAACGAACCGGGCCTGGAACTGCTGCACAACCACGGCGTCTTCCAGCGCTTCGTGGACCACCTGCGCCACACCTACGGCGACGTGGAGACGCTCAACCGGGAGTGGGGCCTGGTCTACTGGTCCCACCGCTTGTCCACCTGGGCCGACCTGTGGAAGCCGGACGGCAACACCCAGCCGCAGTACGACGTCGCCTGGCGGCAGTTCCAGGCCCGGCAGACCACCGAGCTGATCGCCTGGCAGGCCGCAATCGTGCGCGAGTACGCCCAGCCCGACCACTTCGTCACCACCTGCATCTCCTACACGCGCCCGGCCGTCGAGGACGACGAACTGACCGACGCGCTCGACGTGGCCTCCGGCAACCCCTACTACGACATGCAGGACGGCCTGCTGCTGCCCGACCCCACCCCCGACGGCCACGAGCAGACCTGGAAGACCACCGGGGTCTGGTCGCTGCACCAGACCGCGGACTGGATGTTCTCCTCGCGCCAGGAGCCGTTCCTGGTAACCGAGACCAACGCCTCCAGCATCGGCTTCCCCTGGGACAACCGCCCCGCCTACCAGGGCCAGTGGCGCCAGGCCGCCTGGGCGCTGGTGGGCCGCGGCGCACGCATGATCGAGTACTGGCACTGGCAGACACTGCGCTTCGGCGCCGAGACCTACTGGGGCGGGGTACTGCCGCACAGCGGCCGCCCCGGGCGCACCTACCGGGAACTCGCGGAACTGGGCGCCGAGTTCGCCACCGCCGAGGACCTGGTCGCCGGCCTGGAGCCGGACGCCGACATCACCATGGTGTACTCCACCCCCAGCAAGTGGCTGATGCAGAAGTACCCGCCGCTGGCGACCCCCGACGGCCAACCGGACCCCACCGCCTACCACCGGATCTTCGACCCCTTCTACCGCGGCGCCTTCGAGGCGGGACGCCAGGTGCGGATCGTCCACGCCAGGCAGCTCCACGACCCCAGCGGCCGACGCCCGGGCCCGGCACCCGAGGAGGCGGCGCTGCGGCACCCCGTCCTGGTCGTGCCAGGGCTGTACGCCGTCGCCGACTCGACCGCGGACTGGCTCGCCGCGTACGCCCTCGCCGGCGGTCACCTGGTCCTGGGCCCGCGCACCGGCTACGCCGACGACCAGGCCCGGGCCCGGCACGAACCGGCGCCCGGACGCCTGGCGGAGGCGGCCGGCGTGTACTACGAGGAGTTCAGCAACCTTCCCGAGGACCTGCCGGTCCACCCGGTGCCCGGCGCGAGGTTCCAGGTCCCGGACGGCGCGGCGGCCACCCGCTGGGCCGACGGGCTGATCGTCCTGGACGCCGAGGTGCTCGCCACCTACGACCACCCGCACTTCGGCCGCTTTCCCGCGATCACCACCCGCCCGCACGGCGCCGGCCGCATCACCGTCGCCGGCACCTTGCCCAACCGCGCCCTGGCCCAGGCGCTGGCCACCTGGCTGGCACCGGAACCTGTCGGCGGTTGGACCGGTCTCCCGGCGTCCGTCACCGCATCCAGCGGAACCTCCCCGGACGGACGCCGGGTGCACATCGTCCACAACTGGAGCTGGGAGACCGCCACCGTGCGCGCCCCGATCAACCTGAGAGACGTCCTCGACGGGCGCCCCGTCCCCGCCCGGACGGCGCTCGAGCTCGGCGCCTGGGACGTGAAGATCTTCGTCGCCACCCGGTGACGAACGGCCGCCCCCACCCCGGGGCGGCCCCAGCACACGGCCGGTTTGGCCCTGCCCGAATGCGAACCACCTGCCCCACTCGCGCCCCGCAGCGGCGACGTCAACGGCACCACCCGGCCCACGGCGAACACAGGAGACAGAACATGCGAGCAGGACCAAGACTGACCCGAGCCCTCCGCAGAATCGGGGTCGCCGCGGCGGCGCTGTGCACAGCCGCCTCCTCCCTGGTGGCGGCCGCGCCCGCGCACGCCTACAGCCCCACCCCCGGCACCATCTACCAACTGCCCAGCGGCCAGGCCTGCTTGAAGGGCCTGGGCAACTGCGCGATCTACCCGAAGGCGGCCCAACTGCCCGGCGGCCAACTGGTCGCCTCGTTCGAACTTGCCACCGTACCCGCCTCCGGCACGGCTGCCCACGAGACGCTGCCGGTCTACCGCAGCAGCGACGACGGAACCACCTGGCAGCTGCTCTCCCAGGTCCAAGCCCCGGCCTACCTGTCCACCGATCCGCAGTACGCCGAGTACACCAGCGCCTGGACCAACCCGTACCTCTACGTCCTGCCCCAGAACGTGGGCTCGCTGGCGGCCGGAACCCTGGTGATGGCCGCGGTGGTCTCGGGCGACGACCAGTACTACATCGAGCACAAGGCCGCGAACCCCAGCTGGACGCCCACCAACGACGGGGACCGTCAGAACCTGGCCATCGCCCTGTACTCCAGCACCGACCAGGGGGCGAACTGGAGCTTCGTCAACGTCATCACCACCGGGGGCTGGCAGGGCGGCAGCGCCGGCGCCATCGGCACCGACGTCTCCAACGCCAACACCTACCACCAGGTCGACCCGGTCTGGGAGCCGTACCTGATGGTCTACAAGGGCCAACTCGTCGCCTACTACTCGGACGAGAACGACTACACCGGCTACAACACCAGCACCGGCGCCCCCACCGTCGACCCGGCCAACGCCACCGCCACCGACTCCCAGGGGCAGATCCTCGCCCACCGCACCTGGAACGGCTCCGCGAACTCGTCCTGGAGCAGCCCGGTGGTCGACGTCGCCGGGACCACGGTCGCCATGGGCGGCGGGAAGAACGAGATCGGCGGCGGACGCCCCGGCATGGCCAACATCGTGCAGACCTCCGACGGCAAATGGATGCTCACCTTCGAGTACTGGGGCGGCGGCGACAACGTCCGCTACAAGGTCGCCGGCGACCCGCTGCACTTCTACTCCGTCGGCGGCACCAGCGGCACCGGCATCAGCGGCCTGCCGGTGACCACCGGCTCCAGCGCGCTGAGCCAGGGCGGCAGCCCCGTGCTCGTCCGACTGCCCGACGGGCGACTGGTCTACAACGCCGGCGGCAGCGGCAGCGTCTGGATGAACCCGACCGGCAGCAGCACCGGCACCTGGACGCAGTACCAGACGACCGTGCCGGCCGGCTACAGCCGCAACCTGACCTACGACACCGCCACCGGCCGCGTGGTGATCCTCGCCAACAGGGGCACCTCGACGATCATCAACGCCGACGTCGACCTCGGACATTCGGCCGGGATCTACCACCGCATCGTCAACAAGCTCACCGGCCAGGTCATCGGCACCCACGACAACCCCACCGACGCGAACATCGGCCACGGGAACGTCCCGGACGTCGACCTGGAGACCGCCGGCTCGGCCTCGAACCCGGACACCCAGTACTGGCACGTCACCGCCAAGCCGGGCGGGGTGACGCTGCTGAACAAGTCCGGCGGCCGCGCCGCCGAGATCTGGACCGGGAACCCCGTCGCGGGACAGCAGATCGGCCAGTGGGTCGACGACACCGCCTCAGGCCTGTGGAAGCTCATCCAGCTTTCCGACGGCTACTTCCAGTTCCAGTCCACCGGCAACCCCAGCCTGTACCTGACCGGCGCCTCCGCGGGCGCGACGCTCACTCTGCAGACGGCCACCAGCGACGGCTCCCAGGAGTGGCAGCTCTCCTAGCCGACGCAGACCATCGGTGGCGAAGGAGGCGTGAACGGACCGGCCCGGCGACACTCCACCGTGATCGGTCCGGCCTGGCGGGGTGCCGCGAGGCATCCCGCCAGAGCCATGTGAGCGGCGACCGCCTTCGCCGCGGCGCGGTTCGAGGTGGTCGGGACCGGCCACAGGACCGCAGGACCGCAGGACCGACTCTGCCTGCCGGGGCGACGCACCTCGATCTCGACGTGGCCGACGACGCGGGGAATCGCTCGCCGGCTACGGCGAACGGTCGCGTCAGATCGCTGTCTGACGCGGTGTCACAATTGCAGGACCACCAAAGCGGTGTCATCGGTGACGCCACCTCCCGGAAGCAGGTCGGCCAGCACCGCGTCCGCGAGAGCCTGGGGGTCTGCGCCGACGTGCGCGGCCAGGGAGGCGGCCAAGCGGTCCAGACCCGTGGTGATGTCCTGATGGCGGCGTTCGATGAGCCCGTCGGTGAACAGCACCAGGGCCTCACCCTCCGTGAACACCGTGACCGCTTCGGGGCGCGGCCCGGGTTCGGGCGACGCGTCCAGCGGAGGGTCCAGGGCCTGGTCCAGCCAGGTGACCGTCCCGTCGGCGTGCAGGTGCGCCGGCGGTGGGTGGCCGGCGCTGGAGTAGGTGATGGTGTGCCGGTCCCAGTCGACGAAGCACGTCACGGCGGTGGTGGACTCCGCGCCGTCGACGAAGCCGGCGTACCGGCCGAGCACGTCCAGGGCCTGGGCCGGGCCGTCGGCGACCCGGGAAGCGGCAGCCAGCGCGCTCCGCAGCTGGCCCATCACACAGGCGGCCTCCAGTCCGTGGCCGACCACGTCCCCCACGCTGACACCGGCGCGGTCGCCGCCGGTCAGGTCGGTGATGTCGTACCAGTCGCCGCACACGTTCAAGGCGCCGCCGGTCGCGGGCCGGTACCGCACCGCGGCGCGGTGGCGGAGCAGTGGCCGCGGCTGGGGCAGCATCGCCCGCTGCAGCGTGAGGGCGACCTCGCGGTCGCGGGCGTGGGCTCGGCGCAGCCGCTCGTTGAGTTCCTGCAACTCCCTCGCGCGGGTGTACAGCTCGGCCTCCAGGACGTGTCGGCGTCCGTCCTCAGGCAGGTCGCGGGCGCGGATCAGCTCGGTGATCTCCTCGACCCGGTGCACGACCAGCACCACATGCCCGGCCGCGTCCAGGACGGGGGCGTTGACCGGGCTCCAATACCGCTCCTCCCACTCATCGGGCCGCTCCAGAGACCGGACGTCGTAGCGCTGCAGCGCCATCGTGTCGCGTTCCCCGCTCTCAAGGACGCGACGCAGCGACGCTTCCAGGTTCCGCGCGCCGCCCCCGGGATTATCCGGGTTGTCCGGAAATACGTCGAACAGGAAACGGCCGATCAGCCGCTCGCGCGGACGGCCCGACAGACGCACGAAGTCCTCGTTCGCGTCCACGAACACCAGCTGCGGATCCAGCAGCGCCACCATGCCCGGCAAGGCCTGGAACACGGCCCGGTAGTCGATAGCGCCAGCGTCGGTCACAACCACCCCGTCCTCGCGTTGGTCCGACGCCTGCAGGACCCGGCGGTGCCGCGCCGAGGCCGCGCCGGGCTTGGGGCGAACGCTACCCGCGGTCGCGGACGTGATCGCCCCACCACGCCGGACCTGCCGCCCAGAAGGTGCAGCGCAAGCGAACGAGGCGGGCGGGTGAGCAGGGCGTGCGGGGTTGCCCTCTTTCCCTGATTGGTGACCGGCGAGACCCGCCGCAGCCTGCTGCAGTCCGGCGCCGCCTGTGCGGCGCTGACCGGCCGGCTGTACCAGGACGCCGGAGACCTGGCCGCAGCCGCGCTCTGGCGGGCCGTCACGGACGAGGCAGCGGAGCGGTCCAGCGGCGCACAGCTGCAGGGCTACGCCCTGGTCAACCACTCCTGCGTCCGCACCGGCCTGCCATGCGGATCGTCGAGACGCGCACCGGTCAGGACTGACGATGAGCCAGCTCGTCCTTCATTACAGTGGATCCAGCACACACGCGGTAGGCCGGAACGCACCTCACCCGACTCGAATCGAGCCGGCGACTGATCGGAACCCCTATGCCTGACCTGGATGCCTGGATCTCGGCAGTACGCAGCTCGCAGAACCACTTCGCCGCTCTGCTGGCACCACTCGACGCCGAGCAGGTGCAGCACCCGTCCTACGCCGACGACTGGTCCATCGCCCAGGTCGCCTCGCACCTGGGCAGCCAGTCCGAGATCTTCGACCTGGCCCTGGACGCGGGCCTGAACGGATCCCCGGCCCCGGGCATGGAGCAGTTCCAGCCCCTTTGGGACACCTGGAACAGCAGGTCCCCGCAGGACCAGGCGGCCGACAGCCTGAAGGCCAACGAGGCCTTCGTCTCCCGGGTCGAGGGCCTGTCCGGCGCCGACCGGGCCCGGTTCCGGGTGTCCCTGTTCGGACGGGACATCGACCTGGCCGGCCTGCTGGCCATGCGCCTGGGCGAGCACGCCCTGCACACCTGGGACATCGCCGTGGCCCTGGACTCCTCGGCCGTAGTGTCCCCCGACGCGGTCCGCCTGCTGATCGACGTACTGCCCGCCACCGCGGCACGGGCCGGCCGGGCCGCCGCCGAACCCCGTGTCCTCGCGGTCGAAACGGCCGACCCGCAGCGCCGGTTCACCCTCACCACCGGGCCCGACGTCGAACTCGCCTCCGCCTCGGGCACCGGGCCGGTGGACCTGGTCCTGCCGGCCGAGGAACTGCTGCGGCTCGTCTACGGGCGCCTGGACCCGGACCGGACCTCGGCGGAACTGCCGGGCCACGAGGTGGTCCCCGAACTGCTGCAGGTCTTCCCGGGCGTCTGACCCCGCCGCGGTCGTCTCGCCGCCCGCCCGCATCGCCCTACCGCCGAACGGTTGTGGCCGACCGCATAGGCGCCGCCCAGATCTCCCTGATCGGGCGAACGCGTCCGCCTTCTGTCGCCGTTCCGGCGATCTGGACGGCGGGCCCACTCGGATGGTCACAGCCTGGCGGGGCTGCGAGGTGGTCGACGTGGTGGATGTTTCGGTGACGGGGCGGCGACTGCGGGGCTCAGAGCCCGAGGTCGGACAGGCCTGGGTGGTCTTCGGGTCGGCGGCCCAGCGGCCAGTGGAACTTGCGCTCCTCCTCGGCGATGGGCAGGTCGTTGATGCTCGCGTGGCGCACGGCCATGAGACCGTTGTCGTCGAACTCCCAGTTCTCGTTGCCGTAGGCGCGGAACCACTGGCCGGAGTCGTCGTGGCACTCGTAGGCGAAGCGCACCGCGATGCGGTTGCCGTCGAATGCCCACAGTTCCTTGATGAGGCGGTAGTCCAGTTCCCGGTCCCACTTGCGGGTCAAGAACGCCACGATCTCAGTGCGGCCGGTGACGAACTCGGCGCGGTTTCGCCAGCGGGAGTCAGGCGTGTAGGCGAGGGCGACCTTCTCGGGATCGCGGGTGTTCCAGCCGTCCTCGGCCCGACGGACCTTGCTCACGGCGGTTTCCCGGGTGAACGGCGGGAAGGGCGGGCGCTGCTCAGACATGGTGCGCTCCTCTGGAAGGGCCGGCGAAGGTGAGAACGGCCGTTCTCGCCCTGCCGTTGATAGTATGAGAACGATGGTTCTCGCGCAAAGGGAGCAGAAACCTTGGACACCGACCTTGCACGCGAGCGCATCCTCGACGCCGCCGAAGACCTGTTCTACGCCCGAGGCATCCAGGCCGTCGGCATGGACGCGGTCCGCGACGCCGCGGGCGTGACGCTGCGCCGCATGTACCAGCTGTTCCCCTCCAAGGGCGACCTCGTCGAGGCATACCTGGCCCGCAGGGACGCCCGCTGGCTCGACAGCCTCGCCACCCACGTCGACACGGTCGGGCCGACCGCACAAGCCAGGGTGCTCGCCGTCTTCGACTGGCTGGAAGACTGGTTCGCCCGGCCCGACTTCCACGGGTGCGCGTTCATCAACTCCTTCGGCGAACTGGCCGGCACATCGCCCCAGGTCACCGCCGCCGCCCGCCACCACAAGGACGCGTTCCACGCCTACCTGCACCAGCTCACGACCGCAGCGGGAGCAACGGCGGCCACCGGCGCCCAGATCGCCCTGCTGGCCGAGGGAGCCATGACGACCGCCGCCATCTCCGGGACACCGGCACCGGCCCGCCACGCCAAGGCGGCCGCCCTGAACCTGCTCACGCTCGACGCACGTCCCGTCGCCTCCCCCGCCTAGCACCAGATGCGACCCTTGGCCCCGAACGCCCGCCCAGCGTGAGGGACGACCGGATGAAAGCCGCCAGGAAGGCAGCCCAGAACCTCGCCGGCCTGCGACAGCATGCCAACCACCAGGAGTTGTCGTGAGCAGCCTGCTGTCAGACCTCGGAGCGGATCTTCCCCTCCTCGCAGCGCCGATGGCCGGCGGACCGAGCACACCCGCCCTGGTCACCGCCGCCGCCCGCGCCGGCGGCCTCGGCTTCCTCGCCGGCGGCTACAAGACCGCCCAGGCCCTCGCCGGACAGATCCACACCCTGCGAGCCCAGGGTGTCCCGTTCGGCGTCAACCTCTTCGCGCCCAACCCGGTCGCGGTCTCCACCGAGGCCTACCGGCGCTACGCACAGGCCCTGCGGGCGGAGGCCGACCGCTACGGCCTCACCCTGCCCGAGCGGCCGATCCAGGACGACGACCACTGGACCGACAAGATCGACCTGCTGACTTCCGCGCCCGTCCCCTGGGTGTCCTTCACCTTCGGCATCCCCGACCGTGCCGTGATCCGCGCCCTGCGCACGACGGGCAGCACGGTCCTGCAGAGCGTCACCTCCCCCGAGGAGGCCCGCCAGGCGGCCGAAACCGGCGTCGACGCGCTCGTCGTGCAGGCAGCGGCCGGTGGCGGCCACTCGGCGACACTCACCCCCGCCACCCTGCCCGCGCCCATCGCGCTCACCGACCTCATCGCCACCGTCCGCCGCGCCGTCCCCCTGCCCGTCATCGCCACCGGCGGCATCACCACCTCCACCGACGTGACCTCCGCACTGGCCGCAGGCGCGGAAGCAGCCATGATCGGCACCGCCCTCCTGCGCGCCCACGAGAGCGGAGCCTCCGCCCCGCACAAAGCGGCCCTGGCCGACCCCGCCTTCGCCGGCACCATCGTCACCCGCGCCTTCACCGGACGACCCGCACGCGCCCTGCGCAACCACTTCACCGACCAGTACGACGCAATCGCCCCCGACGGCTATCCCGCCCTGCACCACCTCACCCGGCCCCTGCGCCAGGCCGCCACCGCGGCCGGCGACACCCGCCTGATCCACCTGTGGGCCGGAACCGGCCACCGCCAGGCGCAGGCCGAACCCGCCATAGACACCCTCACCCGACTCGCCGCCCGGCTCTGACCCCCTGTCGCCGTCACCGGAACGGGCACGCGGCAGGAGCGGGCCGCCAGCAGCCGTACCCAGCCACGGGACGTCCCGCAGCGCGCCGCGAGCGGGCGCCTCCGAGCGGCGGGCGGCCCGACCCGCAGGCACCAGTGCCGTTGACCCCGGACCGGGGCAACGTTGTCAGGGCCTCTGCAACGAGCAACAATTGTCCTGGGTAAAGAGTTGCGGAAGTTCGCTGCGCCTTCCCGGGAGGTGATCGATGACTCGCTCCCTCACCCGGCTCCATGAGGCCGGAGTGTCCGTGCGACTGGACTCCATCGGTCGCGACGGGTTGATCAGCGGCAGACTGGCCCGTCTCGTGGGCTCGCACCACGTGGGCGGGGCCCTCACCGATCCAACGGCCGGCCCGGTCGGACCGGCTCCCTTCCCTTCCTAGGAGGGCGACGATGCTTACGTTCGCCACCTCGGTCTATCCGCCGCTGGCCCTCGGCTTCTTCGGCCTGGGCACCGGCTACCTGATCTACGGCCCGCACGAGTTGTTCGGCTACCCGGGCAAGAGCGAGCGCAGCGACCGCGCGCTGGGAGTGTGGGGCGTGTGGATGCCCGGCTTCTGCCAGCTGCTCACCGGGCTGATCCTCTTCATCGGCCTGACCTGGTTCCAGGTCTTCGCCAAGTCCCCGCCGCTGTACATGGCCGCGCTGGCGTTCACCGCCTACGGCGTCCACTGGTTCGCCATCGGGATGAACCGGTACCGCGACAGCGACCCGCGCACCAACGCCGGGATGTCGGTGGCCTACATGGTCATCTCGGCCATAGGCGCGACGGTCTTCTTCAAGGTCGCGGACTGGCCCGTCGGCCTGCTGTTCGTCGGCCTCTTCGCGATCTACTTCAGCGACTTCTTCGCCTCCGTCGGCGTCGGTCTCGGGAAGCGGGCACTGGGCCTCTTCCACCTGGCCACCGGCGCCTGGCTGATGTACCTGACCTACGCGGTCGCCGTCAACTTCTCCCTCGGCTACCACTGGCGCGTGTAGGAGGCATCCCGTGGCTGAACACGACCGAACCGGCGAGGCGAGCGAACTGCGCACCGGTGATCCGAAGACGTCGAGCGTCGGCGTGCGCGGCATCACCGAGACCGTGAAGTACGCGCGGGAGGAGACGGGGCCGGTACGCGGACTGCGCACGCTGCTCGCCCTCAACCAGGTCGACGGGTTCGACTGCCCCAGCTGCGCCTGGGCCGACCCCCCGCCCGGGGAGCGCAAGCACGCGGAGTTCTGCGAGAACGGCGCCAAGGCCGTCGCCTGGGAGGCCACCCGCAAGCGCGTCGGCCGTGACTTCTTCGCCACCCACTCCGTCGCCCAACTGCGCGAGCGCGACGGCCACAGTCTGGAGGCCGAGGGCCGCCTGACCGAGCCGATGCACCTCGCGCCGGGGGCCACGCACTACACCCCGATCTCCTGGGACGACGCCCTGCGACTCACCGCCGACCGGCTGCGCGCCATGGACGATCCGAACCGGGCCGTCTTCTACACCAGCGGACGCACCAGCAACGAGGCCGCCTTCGCCTACCAACTGCTGGCCCGGCGCCTCGGCACCAACAACCTGCCCGACTGCTCGAACATGTGCCACGAGTCCAGCGGCGCGGCCCTGTCCGAGACCATCGGCGTGGGCAAGGGCGTGGTCACCCTGCAGGACATCACCGACCACGCCGAGCTGATCATGGTCGTCGGCCAGAACCCCGGCACCTGCCACCCGCGCATGCTGACCGCGTTGGAACAGGCCAAACGGCGCGGAGCGAAGATCATCGCCGTCAACCCGCTGCCCGAAGCCGGGTTCGGCCGGTTCCACAACCCGCAGAACGTGCGCGGCCTGGCCGGTCCCGGTACCCAGCTGACCGACCGCCACCTGCCGATCCGCGTCAACGGCGACCTCGCCTTCTTCGCCGGCCTCAACCGGGCCTTGCTGGCCGCGGAGGAAGCCGCCCCAGGCACCGTGTTCGACCACGACTTCATCGACCGCTACTGCGACGGGCTCGACGCGGCGGTCTCGGGGTGGCGCGGCCTGGACTGGGCGCGCATCGAGGAGCTCAGCGGCCTGACCCGGCGCGCGATCGAGCGCACCGCCGCCGACGTCATCGCTGCCGACAGCGTGATCGTCTGCTGGGCCATGGGCCTGACCCAGCACCGCAACGCCGTGCCGACCATCCGGGAGATCGTCAACTTCCTGCTGCTGCGCGGCAACATCGGCCGCCCGGGCGCCGGGCCCGCCCCGATCCGCGGCCACAGCAACGTCCAGGGCGACCGCACGGTGGGGATCTGGGAGAAGATGCCCGACGCCTTCCTGGACAAGCTCCGCGACGAGTTCGGCTTCGAGCCGCCCCGCGCCCACGGCCTCGACACCGTCGACTGCATCCGGGCCATGCGCGACGGCAGGATTGACGTCTTCTTCGCCCTCGGGGGCAACTTCGCCGCCGCAACCCCGGACACCGCCGTCACCGAGACCGCGCTGGCCAACTGCGCGCTGACCGTCCACGTCGCCACCAAGCTCAACCGCTCCCACCTGTGCCACGGCACCGAGGCACTGCTACTGCCCTGCCTGGGCCGCACCGAGCGCGACATCCAGGACGGCGGCGAACAGTTCGTCACCGTCGAGGACTCCATGGCGATGGTCCACGCCTCACGCGGGCGCCTGCTGCCCGGTTCGCCGCAGCTGCGCAGCGAGGTCGCGATCGTCACCGGCCTCGGCCGGGAGCTCTTCGGCGACGCGCTCGGCTGGAGCGAGATGGCTCGGGACTACTCCGTGATCCGCCGTCACATCGAGCACGTCGTCCCCGGCTTCCACGCCTACGAACAGCGCGTCGCCCAGCCCGGCGGGTTCATGCTGCCGCGCGGACCGCACGACGCGCGTACCTTCCCCACGGCCACGGGCAAGGCCCGGTTCACCGTCAACCCGGTCACCGCGGTCGAGGTCCCGGCGGGTCGGCTGCTGCTGACCACGGTCCGTTCCCACGATCAGTTCAACACCACCGTCTACGGCCTCGATGACCGCTACCGCGGCGTCACCGGCGGCCGCCGCGTCGTCTTCCTGAACGAGGACGACCTGCGCGAGCTGGACCTCCACGACGGCGACCTGGTCGACCTGGTCAGCGACTACCCGGACGGCGAACGCCGCGCGCCCAGCTTCCGCGCCACCCGCTACCCCACTCCGCGCGGCTGCGCCGCGACCTATTTCCCGGAGGCCAATGTGCTGGTCCCGCTCGACTCGACGGCGGAGACCAGCAATACGCCGAACACCAAGTCCGTGATCGTCCGCCTCGAACCCGCCCGCTGAGCTGAGGAAGGAGGCCCAGCGGGGACTACCGGCAGCCGACCGCCGTCGCCCCCGACTCGCGACCGCCTCGGAATGCCTTCCGGCCTCTCCGGACAACCGCTGCGGCCGACTGCCGTGCGCACGGCCCTGTGGCGGCACCGAGGCGCAGCCCAGGACTGGGCTCGGCGTCGCCCGCGCCGTGACGCGTGCGAACCCGCAGCGGTCGGTCGCCCGCTTCGCCGCGTCAGGCCGCTCGGTTGTGGTGGATGTGCAGGGGTGCCGGGGCGTTCTGCACCGCGAGCTCGTCTCGCTGCTGCTCCGGGGTGAGCTCGACGCCGATGTGGTAGGTCTGGACGAGCATCCAGCCGAGGAACCCGGCGCCGATCGTGCACACGACGCCCGCTGCGGCGAGACCCAACCCCAACGCGGCACCGCGCGGCGGCCCGTTCCAGTGCCCGGCGTAGAACCCGAGGCTGATCGCGAACAGGGCCAGCGCGACGACGTTGAGACCCGCGTGCGCGAGCCCGACCGTCTTGGCCGCGGACGAGCGCGGGATCCCGAGCAACCAGTCGGCGAAGCCGGGAAGCGCCGCCAACAGCGCGCCCCCGACGCCGGCGATATTCATCACGATCGCGAAGTTCAGCCAGAACTGCTGACCGTTCGCGGCGTACACCGCGAAACCCACCAACGTGCCGGTGTAACCCGCCACGGGGTAGCCGATCAGCATCGGATGGACCGGATGGCCCCCAAGCGTGACCTTGCTGTACATGGCAACCTCCGTTCGGAGACTTCCTCAAGCGTCCAACCGCCCACAGCACCACGCAACCGGACCCCATCAGCGCCGCCGGCATCGCGTGCCGGTCACCCGGACAACGACGGGCGGCCTACAGCCCGCCGCCCCCGGTGACCAGCACCACCAGCGTCCGCCGGCCCCCTCGACGCAGCCGCAGCGCCGCCGCACGGCGAGTACTACGCGGTGGTCGCCTGGCCGGTCGGAGTCGAAGGGCAACAATGAGTTGCTGAGGCCCGCTGAGCTGAGTCACTCGTCGGCGGGCTCGTACTCGCCCGTGACCAGGTAGACGACGCGCCTGGCGACGGAGACGGCGTGGTCGGCGAACCGTTCGTAGAAGCGTCCGGCCAGGGTGACGTCGACGGCGGCTTCGACGCTGTGGGGCCAGCGGTCGTCCAGCAGGCGGCGGAAGAGGGCGCGGTGCAGGTCGTCCATGGCGTCGTCGTCGCCCTCCAGTTCCAGGGCCGCGCCGATGTCGCGGGTGGCGATGACGTCGGCGGCCTTGGCCATCAGGCGCTGCGCGACGTGTCCCATCTCCAGCACCGTGGCGCGCAGTTCGCTCGGCACCGCGTCGTCGGGGTAGCGGCGCCGTGCCAGTTTGGCCACGTTCACGGCCAGGTCGCCGGAGCGCTCCAGGTCGGCGCTGATCCGCAGCGCGGTCACCGCGGCGCGGAGTTCGGTGGCAACCGGCTGCTGGCGGGCCAGGACCGCGATGGTGCGGTCCTCGAGGTCGCGCTGCAACTGGTCGAGCTTTTCGTCAGAGGCGATGACGCGTTCGGCGAGTTGCAGGTCGGGATCCAGCAGTGCGGTCGTGGCGCGGCCGATCGCCGAGTCGGCGAGTCTCGCCATCCGTTCCAGCCCGTCGGTGATCGCTGCGAGCTCTTCGCGGTACGCGTCGCGCATTGCTCTCCATTCCTCTGGCGGAAGCCCTCGTCTGCGGGGTCGTCCTCACAGGGATACACCACCGGGATGAACTTAACCCGGGCCGCACTCACATGGCTGGCGGGCCACCCGGTGGGCAACGGGGTCCGGCGGCTCTGCCTGCGGTCCCGCCGCCATCGCGCGCACACTGGAGAAGCGGCGACCGGACCGCCCGAATCGGGCCCTGCGCGGCGACCGGGTGGGGAGGAGCAGATGGCCGAGGGGCACGCTGCAGCCCGGCGCAGCCACCGCATCCCCGGATCCGTACGCGTCTGAGCACCTTCGCCGCCGGCCGGACCGCGACACCGGCTCGTCTCTCCGACGGCATCGACGCAGCCCGTCGGCGGCTCACTTCGCGGGGTGCCGTGCGCGCTGCATGTCCACCCGCGTGCCTCGCATCGGTGTCCCCTCGGCCCGCAGAAGCTCAGGCGCCCTCCCGCCGTGGCAGGAGGCGGGCGTGCCGTCGCCATGGACCACGCGCCACCAGGGGACGCCGTCATCGAGCTGACCCATCGCCCCTCCCACCTGCCGCGGCCCCGCTGAGATCCGCTCGCCGATGTCGCCGTAGGACGCGACGCACCCGGCGGGGATTGCCAGGACCTGCTCGCGGACCTCCTCGACCAGGCCCATGCCCGCCCCCTGGGACTGAGCCGGGTAGACGAGGTGCCCGTCCTGCACCTCGGCGTGCTCGTTCAGCACCGCAGGCGTGACCCTGGTGGGCGAGAGGATGTGCGAGACCTGGCGGCCCGCGACGAGCAGCGCATCAGCGATGAGCCTGCGGTGGCAGCGCCACGGCACCGCCTCGCTGCACATGATCACGGGGCGCCCTTCGTCGGCGAGTGCCAGGAGTTCGGCGAGGCCGGCGGCGAAGTCGGGGGTGGCCATGTAGTCGGCGTAGTCACGGAACGCCTTCACCCTCCAGGCTCCGTTCACGCTCGGCACGTCCTTGGGGGTGTGCCGGCGGCCGCCCAGTTGCGCGATCCACCGGTAGCCGACGTCTCCGGGAAGCGCGTCGATGACGGCCTGCTGGTTCCACTGCGGATACTTCCTCGACGAGGGGAACGAGCGGACGTCGACCAGGTGCGTGATCCCGTTGGCGCGCAGCAGGGCCAGTGCGTCGTCGAAGTCGCGTGTCGAGTGCCCCACCGTGAAGATGCGGTCGTCCATGCCTGCCCCGCCCTACTGCGACCAGCCGGCCCGAGGTTGCCGCGCGTGAACGGCTAGCCGCTCCTCGGGATCTTCGTCAGCGCCCCGCCCTTGTGAAGGGCGATGTGGTCACTCTTGTCGCTCTTGATCTCGTACTGCGGGTCGTCCTCGGTGCAGTGGTGCACATGGCCCTTCCAGTCCACGTCGCGGGTGTGCTTCTTGACGATGACGCCCTGAACGGATCCGGCTTCGGAGTTCCACCGGACATGGTCGCCCACCGAGAATCGTGTCACCGTCCCTCACCCCATCCGTCGCCCATGCCTACCCGGTGCCCGTCATGCCGGGCCCGGACCGTGCGAACAAGCGGACGTCGTCGGCCTTGACTTCCCAGTATGGCCCGGCAACCGACGCTTGTCCGCGCACCACGGCACCGTCCGTGGGCCGGAGGACGCCGACGTGCCACGGGCAGCGAAGGCAGCCCCCCGGCCGGGATGGGCGGGTCCGTCGGCGCGGGGTGCAGCGGATGGCCCGGGATGCGCGGGTCGTCAGTCGGCCGGGCCGGCGGTGTCGCTGCCGGTCGGCTTGAGGCCGAGCTTGGCCTCAGCGCTCTGCCAGTCGGTGGCGATCGCCTGCTGGGCGGCCGCCAGGGTGACCTGGTGCTTGCACACCGCGGTGTGCAGCCGGTTCTCCACCGCGTCCTTCGGGTTGTTCGGCCCGGCCCCGGCCTTGTGGTCCGGCGAGGGAGGCTCCACCCACAGATTGCGCGGATCGTTCGGGTCCCCGCCCAACTGCAGGCTGATCAGGTGGTCGTACTCCGCGTCGTGCAGCGCCCCGGTGTAGCCGTAGGACTTCGCGTTCGCCGCCTTCTCCTTGTCCGTGATCCCCACCGGCGGACGGATCGTGGAGGTGTAACCGCCCTTGCGGCATATCGTGGTAGCAAGGGTGGCCTGCGTGACGGCCGGCGACAGCGCACCGGGCGTGCACCTGGGGTCGGGCAGCGGCTGCCCGTGGTCGTCCCCGTAGCGGCACGAACCCGCCGCCGGCTGCACCTGTACCGTGTACGTCTTCTGCGGACCCGACCCCATCGGTACCGCCCCTGTTCCTGCGTCACCGGACCCCGGCCGCGAGGTCGGTGACGCCGCGTCACCCGACCCGGCGGACCCGGCGTGCGAGCAACCGGACAGGACAGCACACACCACCGCGACAGCGGCCACACCTGTACGACGCACCAGGACTCCCCCGGGCAGGACAGCAATACCCAATACCCTGGAACAATACCGGCATCCAGGCGGGAAGTTTGACAGACCGCCACATCACCCCAGCAACCAGGAGACCCACCCCAGCCGCGCCCAGCCAGTGGCACTGAGGGCAACCGGCTCCGGCGGACCACTCCCCCGCACGGGCACCGCGCCCATGCCCCGATAGAGGTGCGTGCGGCGCGGGCAGTGGTAGTGGCAGCGCCCGCAGCGGGCGAGCGCCTGGTGGTGCCTTCGCCGGCGGGACCAGCGGAGCCGTTGCCGGCCCACCAAGGCTGAGCAGCTAGGATCGTCGGTAGGCTGACATACCGCCGCTGACCGCTCGCCTACTGACGCCGGACCGGCATGTCGCACGTGCCGGGGAGGGAATCGCGCGGTGGAGCTTCGGGACTACCAGGTCGAACCGGTGTCGGATGTCATCCGGGAGTTGACGCTGCAACCTGGCCGAGCCATGCCGCCGGACGGACTGCGGGCCCAGCTCATCGCCTCCCCCGGGACGGGGAAGACGATGATGGCGGCGTTCGTGGGCATGCGGATCGCGCCCAGGCATCCCGTTCTGGTGGAGGTGCCGACGCTCGATCTGCTGGGCCAGACGATCGAGACCTGGCGCGCCGCGGGGCGGGGTGGGCGAATGTACGCGGTGTGCTCCATGGCGGACCACGAGCCCGCCGCCGGGGTACTGTGCACCACCAGCTCCGAGCGGCTGGCCTACTGGCTCTCCCAGGTCCCGGACGGGGAGCCGGTGACGGTCTTCGGGACCTACGCCAGCCTGCCCACCGTCCTCGGAGTCCACAGCGGCGACTTCACCCCCTACGGCATCGCCCCGGCCCGGCCCTGGGCGCTGGTGGTCGTCGACGAGGCCCACAGGACCAGCGGCGCGGCGTCGAAGCCGTGGGCGGCGGTGCACGACAACCGGGCGCTGCCCGCTGTGGCCCGGCTCTACATGACCGCCACGCCGCGGGTGTGGAACGTCCCGCAGACCCTGGACACCGGCTCGGTGAGCGAGGAGCCGGAGCCTGGCTCCGCGTTGCGGGCGCTGCCCAGGGAACTGGCGATGTCCATGGACGACGAGGCCGTGTTCGGGAAGGTGGCGAACAGGTCGCTGACCCTGGCGCGCTGCCAGGACCTCGGGATCCTGGCGCGGTTTCAGCTCGTGGCCCTGGAGATCGCGGACCCGGTCCTGCACGCCATGCTGGAGGGCGACCAGGACTCGGCAGCCGAGGCGCGGCTGGCCGCTGTGCAGGTGGCGGTCCTGAAGGCCGTCGAGAGCCAGGGCCTGCAGAAGGTCATCACGTTCCACAACCGCATCGCCGAGGCGCAGGTCTTCGCTTCCACTCTTGCGAGCCGCGTCCACACCGACGACGGTCTTCGAGAAGCGTTCCCCCACGGGGTCTGGGCGCACTGGCTGTCCGGGGAGCACACGGGCCGTCACCGCCGCCGGGTGCTGGACGAGTTCGACCACGACCGGCCCGGCGGCCTGGAGCGTCCCGCCGTGCTGGCCAACAGCAAGGTCCTCACCGAGGGACTGGACACCCGGTCGGACTGCGTGGTGTTCACCAGTTCCAAGGGCAGCCTGGTCGACCTGATCCAGGCCATCGGCCGCGCCCTGCGCCAGCAGCCCGGTGCGGGCAAGGTCGCCTCCATCCTGGTGCCCACCGTCGTGGCCAGGGCCGCGACGGACTCGATCGAGCACGCCGCCACCACCAGCGACCTGCTGGCGGACCCCGGATTCGCGCCCCTGTTCGACATCCTCCAGGGGCTGCGCGCCTACGACAGCGCCCTCATCGAAGGCCTCGCCGTACCCCAACGACGCTCACGCACCCAGCAGGCCGACCCCTGGCGCGAGGACGACCAACCGGACCAGGAGCAGCCCGACAAAGCCGGGGAGGCGGGGCCGGCGGCGCCCCGCCTGGTGCTGGAGTTCGCCGGCGGCCTCCACTCGGCCGCCGAGGTGGCAGCCGCGATCCGGCTGCGGGTACTCAGCCCCGAGGCCCAGAGCTGGCTGCGGGGCTACGCGGCGGCCCGGCACTGGCACGCCATCCATGGCAACCTCGCGGTCCCGACCAACGCCACCGAGCCCGGATCGGACTTTCCACTGGGCCGGTGGGTCACCTCCCAGCGGGCCGCCTACGCGGCCGACGAACTGCTGCCCTCACGGGTGGAACGGCTCAACGACCTGGACATGCTGTGGTCCGCGCACGAGGCGGCATGGGACGCCGGCCTGGCCGCCGCCCGCGGCTACGCCGCCACCCATGCCGCGGGTCTGGCCTGCCCCACAGCCGCACTGTTCGACGGGCACAAGGTGGGCCGGTGGCTCGCCGAACAGCGGGCCGCCGCCGGCGCCGGGACCCTGACCCAGGCACGGACCGCGCAACTGGAGGGCATCGACCCCTGGTGGAACCCGCCCTGGCCCATCCCCTGGCAGCGCAGCTTCCGCATCGCCCTGGCCCACGTCGAGAACGGCGGCACCCTCGCCGACCTCCTGGACATGCCCGAAGGCACGAAAATGTCCGGCGAGGACATCGGCACCTGGGCCCGGCAGCAGACGGCCCAGTGGCACCAGCTCCAGGAGCAGCGCCAGGAAATGCTCGGCTGGATCGGCTACACCGCGCCGGAGCAGCCCGTGGCGCCGACGGCGGCCCCGCGCAGCCAGACCGACCGGTTCAACGCCGCACTGGCGGCAGCCACTGCCTGGGCAGCCGAGCACGGCGGCACCATCGCCGATGTGAAGCGCAAGGACGTGCAGCCCATGCCCGACACCGAGAAGCCCCTCGCCCTAGGGGTGTGGATCATGAACATGAGACAACGGGCTGTCAAGCTCAGCACCGAGCAGCGCGCCGCCCTGGACGCCCTCGGCATGCGCTGGTGAACGACGGATAGCAGCTGGGTGCGCACCAGGCGATCGTCCTGCCGGGCTCGCATCCGAATGCGCTTGTGGGGGCCACCCGAGATCGGGTGGCCCCCACAGTCCGCTTCCGGCAGGCGGTCAGTCCTTCAGCGCGTCCTTGGCCTTCTCGACAGCCTGCTTGGCGTCGCCCTTGACCTGGTCGGCCTTGCCTTCGGCCTGCAGACGCTCGTTGCCCACGGCCTTGCCCGCTGACTCCTTCGCCTTGCCCTTGAGCTTGTCCGCGGTGTTCGCTGCCTTGTCGTCGGCGCCCATCGTCGTCTCCTTCGTCGTGGTGGGACAGAGTGCCTCGCTGATGAAACGTCAATTGCTACTGACTACCAGCGGTACCAGCGTCCGCGAGGTCCGCCTGTTCCAGCTCCGCGGAACACGAAGCCCAGTGCCCATACGACCAGCACGATGACGGCGATCCACCACAGAATATGAACCGCGAAGCCCGCGCCGCCCAGGATCAGGGCGAGCAGCAGAACCAAGAGAAGTGCACCCATAGTTATCATCCTCCTGACCAGCGCATGCCCCCGAACCGGTGACCCATGCCAGCGGCCGATGGCACTTCTGGGTGCCGGCGGAGTGGCGGGCCGGCGCTGCGCGTCGGCGAGGATCAAGACGTCGCTGGGGTCGGGCGGAATTGACCCGCTGGCGAAACACCTACCGCCCAGAATCCCCTCCGGGCGCACCCGCCAGGGGCGATACCTTGCCGCCATGTGCATTTCGACAGGCGACGCCCTGACCAGTTCTCCGACCACAGCATTGCCGTGTGCTGCTTCGACAACGCCGACGTGCAACTGGCCAAGCCTCTGCTGCTCTGGTACCCGCCCCTCGAACCGGACCGACTGACCCTGCCGGCCCTGGACAGCCACACCGGAGGGGTGCCGGACCTCGCCACCGAGGTGCCCGTGGACCACTGGGTCCTTCTCTCCACCGACCAGGCCCCCTCCGAGTGGGGCGCCCCTGTCGACTACCCGAAGGACATGCGCCACGGCCTGCGGACCTTCCTTCCGACCAGCGTCGTGGGCAGGTACTACGGCCCAGGTCACGCTCTGCTCAACGGAGATTTCGCCATCGGCCACCACGAACTTCTCGCCGGCGACCTCGACCGGATCACCCGTGTCCAGCCGAACGCCCGCTGAGAAGCAGGATGCCGGCACCCGATGCTCCAGGAACTCGCCAGGGCGGGCCGCCCGGCCGACTCCTGGTGTCCGGGGTGTGCTCCGGGCACCAGGAGGTCGGACGACGGTCTCAGTCGATCTTGGTGATGGTCCAGAGCTGGGAGGAGGCCGAGGCGGTGGCCTCCTGGTCCAGGAGCGCGCCGTCGCCGGTCGAGGCCGCGACCACGTTCAGGGCCAGCCCGGAGGCCCGGTTGACCACCTGGTAGTGTCCCGCGCCGGTGTCGGTCAGGGTCCACTGCTGGGTGGTGGCGCCGGAGGCAGGCTTCTGGACGACTGCGCTCCCGCTGGTTGCAGCGCCGTTGGAGTCGAGCAGGTCGCCCGAGGAGACGTCGGTGATGGTCCAGTAGGAGCCCACCTGGGTGAAGGTCCAGTACTGGTCGGGGTGGTTGACGTCGCGGTACTGGTCGGCCTGGGTTCCGTTGCCGGCGCCTGCCACTTCCGCGTACTTGCCGCTGTTCTCGTTGGCGATCACGAACTGGCCGGTGCTGAGGTCGGGGGCGGTGGTCTGGGTCAGGTTCCAGCGCTGGTCGGGGGCGGAGGTCAGGGCGGCCTGGGTGACCTGTTCGCCGGTCGACGTCTGTCCGTTGGCGTCGGTGGCCATCGTCAGCGCCAGGTCGCTGCGGCGGTTGGTGACGGTGTAGCCGCCGGCCGGTGACGGTTCGACTGACCAGTCCTGTTCCGCCCCGCCGGTGGTGGTCCACTGGATGGCGCCCGTACCCGGGTTCAGGGAGCCGCCGGGCACGGCCAGGTACTTGCCGCTGAAGGTGTTCAGGATGCGGTAGTAGCCGTTGCTCTGGAGCAGGAACTGCCAGTTGTGGTCCGGCGTGCCGTTGTCGGCCGCCTGCACGACCGGGGCGCCCGAACTGCTGGTTGGTATGCCCAGGACCTGGGAGCTGAGCACGTTCTGGATTTTGTAGCCCGCGCCGGTGGAGATGCCGCCGCCGTAGTCGTCGATGCCGTACGTCACCTGGTTGGTGCCGTTGGTGGTCAGCGTGCCGCCTCGGGTGACCAGCAGGCTCTTGCCGTCGGCGAGCGGGAGCAGGCCGCGGCTGTAGCCCGCGACGGTGTTGGAGAACATCCGGACCCAGGTCGTCCCGTAGTCGGTGCTCTCGTACAGCTGCTGGTCGCTGTAGGCCTGGACCACGATCGTGCCGTCCGGTCCACCGGTCGGCAGCCAGGTCACGTAGGGGTCGCCGTCGGGCTTGTGGTTGTCGGTGGTGACCAGTTGGACGCCGGTCGCCGAACCGAAGGCCTCGGGACTGGCGGCGATCTTGTAGTAGACGGGGCAGCCACCGGTGGGGGCGTTGCAGTACTCGTAGGTGAGGATGTACTGGCCGTTGCCCAGGCGGGCGACGATGGCCATGCCGGGGCGGGCGCTGTAGGCCGGGTAGGCGACGTCGTCGACCTCGGTGGACCAGTTCACACCGTCGGTGGTGGTGAAGTGGCTCAGCTTCTGGCCGTGGGCGGGGTCGCGCTGGTCCGAGATCCAGGCGATGAGCTTGTTGTCGGCCACCAGGAAGTACGGCTCCCAGACCGGTGTCTGGCCGTTGACGTCGACTGCGGAGCCGCCGGTGGCGATGGAGCTGGCGAAGCTCCAGGTGACGCCGCCGTCGGTGCTGGCATACATGTCGATCTTCGTCTTGGAGTTGTCCGACGGGATCGAGTCGCCGGCCGCGATGATCGTGCCGGCCGGATAGGACCCGATCGCCTGCGGGAGCTCGTAGAGCACTGGTTCGAGCTGGATGTTGTTCCAGCTGTTCACCTGGTCGTGGATGGTGGAGATCTGGGTCCAGGTGCCGCCGGAGTCCGTGCTGCGGTACACCGGCATGTCGTCGCCGGAGTACTGCTCGAAGGAGGCCAGCAGGGTGCCGTTGGCGTCCGTGCTGTGCTGGAGCCTGATGGCGTGCGCGTAGAGCGAGCCGTAGGAGGGAGCGCCGCTGGGCGGTGTCCACATCACGCCGCCGGTGTAGGTGACGGCGTTCGCCGGCTGGGTCGGGGCCGCGAGCGCGAGCAGCGCTGCGGTGGCGCCCAGGGCGGCGGCTCTGACCCGGGCGTTTCGCTTGCTGTGCATGGTTGGAACTCCCTCGCCTGTGAGAGAAGGGGAACGGGCGCGCCGGTGGCAGCCGTCGGGGATACCGGACGGCGGTGGAAGGGCGCGTGGGGGTGGTGAAATCAGCCGCTGCAGCGGGGTACGGGGTGGCACACTGATTGATGCGCTTCAATCTGTGAGGCGATGCGAGACTGGCATGGCACCGGGTCGGCGTCAAGAGACTGCGCATACGTCCGCATTCGTCGGGGCGGCTCCGGGCCCGCGGGTCGGTCCGGCGCCGTGGCACCGGCCGGCGGCGCGATGTCCCTTGTTCCGCGTACGGAGCGGCCCCAGTGCTCCTACCTGCACCGGCTGTTCGCCGGTCCGCGGTCGGCCCGAAAGTCGTCGCGCCTGATGATTAGAGCGCTTTAACCGGGATCATGTATGGTTCCGACTGCAGTTGGGCCACAGCTGTCGTATGCAGGACCGAACGATCCCGGAGGGCCAGGAGCACCGTGGCGACCCCACGTCCGCGAACACAGGGGCATGCCGGTCCGAGCATGCAGGATGTCGCCGCGACCGCCGGCGTCTCGCTCGGCACCGTTTCCAACGTGCTCAACCACCCGGCCAAGGTCAGTCCGGCGACGACCCAGCGGGTCCGCGACGCCATAGCCGCACTCGGCTTCGTACGCAACGACGCGGCCCGGTCCCTGGCCTCCGGGTCGAACAGCAGCGTCGGGATGGTCCTTGCCGATGTCGAGAACTCACTGTTCATCGACATGGCCTACGGCGCCCAGGAGGCAGCCCGCGCCGAGGGCCTGAAGCTTCTGCTGGCCAACGCCGTCTGTGACATGCAGTTCCAGGACGAGTACCTCGACCTGTTCGACGAGTCGCGGGTGACCGGGGTCCTGCTGGCTCCCATGCAGGACTCCAGCGCGGGCATCGCCCGGATGCGCGCCCACGGGCGGCAGATCGTGCTGCTCAACTACGCACCCAGGCCCGGTACGTGCTGCTCGGTGCTGGTGAACAACGAGAACGTCGGCTATCTGGCGGCTCGGCACCTGATCGATGCGGGGTGCACCAGGCTCGCCTATGTCAGCGCCCACGGTGACTACCAGCCCGTGCAGGACCGGCGCAGGGGGGTGCGGGCAGCGGTGGAGGAGGCCGGTCCGGGCGTCTCCCTGGAGGAGATCGACAGCGGCGGACTGACCACCGCGCACGGGCACGGGACCGGTCGGAAGCTGGCGCGGCGCTCCGCCGACGCGCTGCCGGACGGGCTGGTGGCGGTCACCGACGAGTTGGCCGTGGGCATCATCCACGAGCTGCACACCGTCGCGGGCATCAGTGTTCCCGGGCAGGTGGCGGTGGTGGGGTGCGAGAACAATCGCACCGCAGGCTCGGCCGACGTGCCGCTCACCGTGGTGGACTCCCCCGGCCGACTCATGGGCCAGGCGGCGATGCGCCTGCTGCTGGAGGAGGTCTCGGCGGGCGACCGGCATCGGCACGCCACCGTCGTGCTCGAGCCCGAACTTGTGGTCCGGTCGAGCACACCTCGCTGACCGGACGCGTTCCAGCACCGGACGCGCGCCCTCGACCGGACCTCTTCTGAGCAGGCACGTTCCATGCAGCCGTGGCACCCGGCAGGGTTCGCCACGGCTTTCGCACGCCTTGGCGACGATGCGGAAACATTCATGAATCGCCCTTGACATCCCAATGAAGCGGGACATAGGTTCCGGACATCATTTGAAGCGCTTCAAAGCGCTGGCAGAGGAGTGACCGTGCACCTGCCCCCCAAGTCCCGCCTGTTCGCTTCCCTTGCGACCGCGACCACTGCGACCCTGCTGCTCGCCGCCTGTGGCGGTACCGGCGCCGCAAGCAGCGGCGAGGCCAAGGACTTCAGCCTCACCATCAACGACGACAACCACATCGTCCAGCAGGAACTCACCACGCTGAGCACCGGCGCCTGCAAGAGCCAGAACCAGGCCCTGCCGCTGAAGATCCAGACGCTTCCCATCGGCGACGTGGACCAGAAGGTGCAGCTGCTGGCCGGCCAGGACGCCCTGCCGGTGCAGTTCGCCGCCGGCAGCACCCCGCAGCTGACCAAGACCCTCGACAAGGGCGGCCAGGTACAGGACCTGGAGAAGTCCCTGAAGGACCTCGGCGTCTGGGACGACATCCAGCCCGCCGCGGCCAAGACCGTGGAGAACCTCTACGGCAAGTTCAATGTGATGCCGTATCAGTTCAACATCGAGGGCATCTGGTTCAACAAGAAGCTCTTCGCCCAGCACGGCATCACCGTTCCGCAGACCTACGACCAGCTGGTCGCGGCCGCCGCGAAGCTGAAAGGCGCCGGCGTGGTCCCGTTCTCCGCCTCCGGCAAGGCCGGCTGGCCGATCACCCGCCTGGTCAGCGGCTACCTCTACCGCGAGCTGGGGCCGGACGCGCTGCAGGCGGTCGCGGACGGCAAGGCGAAGCTGACCGACCCGGCCTACGTCAAGGCCGCCCAGGCCGTCGCGGACCTCGGCAAGGCAGGGGACTTCGGCGCCGGGGTCGAGTCGATCGACTACGACACCTCGGTGCAGCAGTTCCTCACCGGCAAGGCCGCCATGTTCTACATGGGCAGCTGGGAACTCGGCGACTTCAACGACGCCACCAAGGACCTGATCGGCGCCGCGAACATCGGCTTCATGCCCTTCCCGACGGTTGCCGGCGGCAAGGGCAGCGCCGACCAGATCCCCGCCAACGTCGGCCTGCCGGTCGCCGTCTCCGCCAAGTCGTACAACACCAAGGTCGGCGACTGGCTGTCCTGCGTCGCCAAGAACTACGGCGCCTCCTCCCTGAAGAACCAGGGCACCATCTCCGGCTTCAAGGCCAACGGCGACACCGGCACCCTGCCCCCGCTCACGCAGATGGTCCAGAACACCATCGACAAGACCACCACCAGCACCCTGTGGTTCGAGGCCCTGTTCAACACCAAGGCCACCGAGACCAGCCAGACCAACGCCGCGTCCCTGGTGACCGGCACGCTCTCGGCGCAGGACTTCATGCAGAAGGTCCAGAGCGACCTCGCCAACGGCTGACCGACCGGACCACCGGTTGCCTCCGGGCCCGCGCGTTCCCGCCCGATCCCATCCGATCCCATCCGATCCCATCCGAAAGAGCCGACATGCGTTCCGTTCTGGGAGACCGCCGAGCCATAGCCGTCCTGCTCGGACCGGCGCTGCTCCTGTACACCCTGGTGATGCTGGTCCCGATGGGCTGGTCGCTGGGCTACACCTTCTTCACCGGCAATGTGATCGAGGGCTTCAGCTTCGACGGGCTCGGCAACTTCACCAAGCTGTGGCAGGACCCGCAGGCGCGCTCCGCACTGCGGGTCACTCTGGAGTACGGAGCCGCGGTCACCGTCGCGCAGGTGCTGTGCGGGTACCTGCTCGCACTGCTCTATGTCTTCGTGCTGCGCAAGTCCTCCGCCTTCGTGCGGACGCTGGTGTTCTTCCCGGTGATCCTGCCGACCGTGGCCGTCGCGCTGATGTTCCAGAAGCTGTTCGCCATCGCCCCGCAGAAAGGCCTGGCCGGCATCGCCTTCGAGGCGCTCGGCCTGCACCACGGCGACTGGTTCGCCAGCGGCGCCGGCGCCTTCTTCGTGATCGTACTGATGGACGTGTGGCGCTCCATGGGCTTCTACGGCGTGCTCATCTACGCGGGACTGCTGGACATCCCCGAGGAGACCCTGGAGTCCGCCCGTCTGGACGGCGCCACCGGATGGCGGCTGATCCGCCACATCGTCCTGCCGCTGTCCTGGCCGGTGGTGCTGTCCTCGCTCGTGTTCAGCATCAACGGCACCCTCAAGGTGTTCGACTCGGTTCTCGCCCTGACCAACGGCGGCCCGGGCAGCGACACCACCCCCCTGACGCTCTACATGTTCCGCACCGCCTTCTCCTACGGCGACTACGGGTACGGCAGCACCATCGCACTGCTGCTCACCGTGGTCTGCCTCGGCGTCACCCTGCTGATCTTCCGCTTCTCGCGCCGCGACCCGACCAAGGGCTGAACCCCATGACCGACACCCTGACGGCCCCGGCGCGCGGACAGCGCACCGAGCCGGGCCCCGCCCCCGCCCGACGCCGCCGGTATGCGCGCCATCTCACCCGGAACCTGCTGGTCACGCTGCTGGTCCTGGTCGAAGCGGCCCCGCTGGCCTGGATGCTGCTCAGCTCCTTCAAGACCCAGGCCGAGTTCGTCAACGATCCGGCCTGGTCCCTGCCCGCGCACTGGGGCTTCGGCAACTACACCGACGCCTGGACCAACGGCCACATCGGGCTCTACATCCGCAACAGCCTGCTGGCCACGGTCCCCTCGCTCGCGCTGATCATCCTGCTCGGCGTCGCCGCGGGCTTCGCACTGGAGGTGATGATCTGGCGCGGCCGCCACCAGGTCCTGCTGGTCTTCCTGATCGGCATCATGGTGCCCAGCCAGATGATCCTGCTGCCGCTGTTCCGGATCTACTTCCAGGCCGGCCTGTCGGGCACACTGCTGCCGCTGATCATCACCTACACCGCGACCGGCCTGCCCCTGACCGTCTTCATGATGGCCACCTACTTCCGGGCCATCCCCCGCGAGGTCTTCGAGGCCGCCACCATCGACGGAGCCACCATCCTGCAGGCCTTCTGGCGCATCGGCTTCCCCCTGGTCCGCAACGCCGTCTTCACCGTCGCACTCGTGCAGTTCTTCTTCATCTGGAACGACCTGCTCATCGCCATGACCTTCACCAACGACGACAGCCTGCGCACCGTCCAGGTCGGCCTGCTCAACTTCACCGGCCAGTACGGCGAAACCTCCTACGGACCGCTCTTCGCCGCCATCAGCATCAACGTCCTCGGGGCGCTCGGACTCTACCTGGCCATCAACCAGCGCATCATCAAGGGCCTGACCGCCGGGGCGGTGAAGGGGTGACCCGCACGCCCGCCCCGCTCGTCGCCCCGCCCACCACCGAACACCACCGCAGCCCGCTCGGCATCGGCGAGCCCGCACCCCGGCTCTCCTGGAAGTCCACCGCGCCCCCCGGCTGGCGCCAGCAGGCCTACCGCATCGCCGTCGAACGTGAGGGCCGACTGCTGTACAGCGACTGGATCCAGTCCGAGGACTCCGTCCTGGTCCCCTGGCCGTTCCCGCCGCTGACCTCGCGCGAGACCGCGCAGGTGCGCGTCCGGGTGCGCGGCGCCGACCGGCAAGCCGGCCCCTGGAGCCCGCCGCTGCGCCTGGAGGCCGGACTGCTGGATCCCTCCGACTGGACCGCCGCGGCCATCGCCCCGGCGTGGCCCGAGGATCGCCACGCCCTCAGGCGTCCACCCCTACTGCGCAAGGAATTTGAAGTACCGTCAGGGATACGTCGGGCCCGGCTGTACGTCACCGCCCACGGCCTGTACGAGATCGAGGTCAACGGCCGCCGTGTGGGCGACCAGACCCTGGCCCCCGGCTGGACCAGCTACCACCACCGTCTTCGCTACCAGACCCTCGACGTCACCGAGCACCTGCAGACCGGCGCCAACGCCCTGGGTGCCTGGTTGGCCGACGGCTGGTACTGCGGTCGGCTCGGATTCCACGGCGGCCACGCCAACCTGTACGGCGACCGGCTGGCCCTGCTCGCCCAGTTGGAGATCCTGCACGACGACGGCACCCTCACCACCGTGGGCACCGACCCGACGTGGCTGGCCGGCCACGGTCCGATCCTCGCCTCCGGACTCCTGGACGGCGAGACCCACGACGCCCGCAGGGAACTGTCCGGCTGGTCCGCCCCCGGATTCGACGACACCGACTGGCAGCTGGTCGACACCGTGCCACGGGACCCCGCGACCCTGGTCGCGCCCACCGGTCCCCCCGTCCGATGCACCCAGGAACTTCGTCCGCTCCAGGTGACCGCGCTCGACGGCGACCGGCTCCTGCTGGACTTCGGACAGAACCTGGTCGGCCGGCTGCGGATCACCGTCGAGGGGCCCGAAGGGCATCGGGTCGTGATCCGCCACGCCGAGGTCCTCCAGGACGGCGAACTGTGCGTGCGCCCGCTGCGCGGCGCCCGCTCGACCGACACCTACATCCTGCGCGGCAACGGGCCCGAGACCTGGGAACCCCGTTTCACCCTCCACGGCTTCCGCTACGCCGAAATCACCGGATGGCGCGGCGGCGACCCCGCGCACCAGGTCACGGCCCGGGTCCAGCACACCGACATGGCCCGCACCGGCTGGTTCGCCTGCTCCAACGAGCAGGTCAACCAGCTGCACGAGAACATCGTCTGGAGCCTGCGGGGCAACTTCGTCGACATCCCCACCGACTGCCCGCAGCGCGACGAACGGCTCGGCTGGACCGGAGACATCCAGATCTTCGCGCCCACAGCCGCCTTTCTCTACGACTGCCACGGCCTGCTCACCTCCTGGCTGCGCGACGTGGCCGCCGAACAGCACCAGGACGGCACCGTCCCCTGGTACGTCCCCGCCATCCCCGGCGGCGAGCAGTGGACGCCGGCCCGACCCGGCGCCGGCTGGGCCGACGTCGTCACCCTCACCCCTTGGGACCTGCACCAGGACTCCGGCGACACCGGACTGCTCGCCGACCAGTACGACAGCGCCCGCCGCTGGGTCGACCTCGTCACCACCCTCGCTGACCCTTCCGGCCGTTGGGACCGCGGCTACCAGCTCGGCGACTGGCTCGACCCCACCGCACCCCCCGAGGACCCGGGCGCCGGGCGCACCGACCGCCATCTGATCGCCACCGCCTACTACGCCCGGTCCGCGCACCGCCTCGCCCAGAACGCCCACGTGCTGGGCAAGGAGGAGGACCGGGCCCGATACCAGCAGCTCGCCGATCGGGTACGCAACGCCTTCATCGACGCCTACGTGCGGCCCGACGGCTCGATGACCAGTGACACCCAGACCGCCTACGCCATCGCCCTCCAGTTCGACCTGCTCCCCGACCAGGCGGCTCGCCGAAGGGCCGGACAGCGGCTGGCCGAACTGGTCACCGAAGCCGGCCACACCATCCGGACCGGCTTCATCGGCACCCCGCTGCTGGCCCCCGCACTGACCGCCACCGACCACACCGACGACGCCTACGCCCTGCTGCTGCAACAGGACTGCCCCTCCTGGCTCTACGCCCTCAAGCACGACGCCACCACCGTCTGGGAACGCTGGGACAGCATGCTCCCCGACGGGCGGATCAACCCCGGGGACATGACCTCCTTCAACCACTACGCCCTGGGAGCCATCGCCCACTGGCTCCACACCACCGTCGCCGGACTCAACCCGGCAGCCCCCGGCTACCGCGAGATCCTCTTCCGCCCCCGCCCCGGCGGCGGCCTCACCTGGGCCCAGGCCACCCACGAATCCCCCTACGGAAGCGTGTCCATCCGCTGGGAAGGAAGCGGCGACGCCCTGACGGTGCTCACCACTGTGCCCACCGGCACCACCGCGCGTATCCAGTGGCCCGACAACACGATCACAACTCTGTCCAGTGGGACGAACAACACCGCATGGAGCAACACCAATTGACGGCTCGCCGGGCACGCGCGCGGCGGGCTCACGCCAAGGCGGACGGGGCCCGCTCCCGTCCGCCTTCATCCCCTGCACGGCCCGTGCTCCAGCCCGCCGAGGGGGCCTCGCCGGCGGCAGCAAGACCTAGACAGCCTTGAGCTGCCCGCCGTCGATGACGTAGTCCGCGCCCATGACGCTGGAGGTGACACCGGACAGCAGCAGGGTGATGAGGGTCGCGACCTCCTTGGGCTCGACGAAGCGGCCCGAGGTGATGCCGAGGGCAGCGGGCGCCTGTTCGATGAAGGTGGGGATGTCCATGCCGAAGACGGCCGCGACCTTCCCGCCGAAGTTCTCCGGGCTGTCGTAGATGGAGCTGCGCACGAAGCCCGGGGACACCGTGTTGACCCGGACGCCCTGGGGGCCGAACTCCTCGGCCAGGGTCTTGCCGAGCGCGGTGAGAGCGGCCTTCGAGGAGGCGTAGGCGACGGGGCCGAGACCCGGCAGGTGGGCGACGACCGAGGACACGTTGACGATCGCGCCCTTGCGCTCGACGATGCTGGGCAGGGCTGCGCGGGTGACCCGGACGGTGCTGAGCAGATTGATGTCGAAGATCGACGTCCACTGCTCGTCGTCGGTGTCGAGGAAACCCTTGACGTCGAGGTCGTCGCCGCCGCCGACGTTGTTGACCAGCAGGTCGATGCCGCCCAGCTCCGCGATGGCCGCGTCGACGAGGGTGCGCGCGCCCTCGGCGGTGCTCAGGTCGGCGCTCACGGTGACGGCGCCGGTCTCCTTCAGCTCACTGGTGATCGTGCGGGCGGCGCCCAGGACACGGACGCCTTCGGCGGTCAGCGCCTGGACGGTGGCCAGGCCGATGCCACGGCTGGCTCCGGTGACGACAACGGTCTTGCCGGCGAGGTCGAGGTTCATGACTCATCCTTTTCTTGAACTCTAGGTACAAAATTGGGGTGCGGTGCTGCCCGAGTGGAAATCGCACGCAGGCAGGGTCAGAGAAGGTCGACGGTGGCGTCGATGATCCGCAGGAGGCGCTCGGGCCCCGACCCCGCACGGGCCATGAGCTTCACACCGTTGACGGTATTCACCAGCACCCCGGCCAGGGCCCTGGCGTCACGCCCGGAGTCGATCTCCCCGGCGCGCTGTCCCTCCTCGACCAAGGCGCGGAAGGCGACCTCGAATCGGTCGAACATGCCTTGCACCTGCGAGGTGACGGCTTCGTCCGTGCGACCGAACTCCATTGCGGCGTTCAGTGCCAGACAGCCACGGCGGTCGGGGTCGGCGAGGTCCGCCTGGGCGACGGCGTACAGCGCCGCGCGCAGCCGCTCCTTCACCGGCCCGGAGTCGTCGAGCAATTCCGCCACAGTCGCGTCCTGCAGGTCCAGGTAGCGACGCAACGCCAGGTCGAACAACTGGCGCTTGCCGCCGAATGCGTTGTAGAGACTGCCCTTTCCGATACCGAGGGCGTCGACCAGGCACTGAGGTGTGGTGGCGCCGTAACCATGACGCCAGAACACCTGCATCGCCTGCTCGACAGCCGCGTCCGGATCGAACTGCTTGGGCCTTCCCATGACACCCACACTAAGCATTCTTGACCTGGAGGTCAAATAGACATGGGCGGTGACCCGGCAGGTCAGCGAGCACCCTGGGCACGGCGCCTACGGCGCCAGCTCAGGGGCCAGGAGACTGAGGGCGCCGAACCACAGGATGCCCGGGTTGACGTGCTCGGGGCGCAGGACAAGCGTCCCCTCGAAGAAGTCCATCGGCGTGGGCGAGCCCTGGAGCAGCCGGTCCGCGTCGGCCCCGTGGGATCGCTGTGAACCGGCGGCCGTCAGAACATCGTGTTGTCGTTGGCGGCGTTCTCCGGCACGTCCTGTGAGGCGTCCCAGTGCTCGACGATCTTTCCGTGCCGTACCCGGAAGAGGTCGATGACCGACTTGCCGCGCTCGCCGGGCGAGTTGACGACGTGGAGGTGGGCGGCCACCAGGTCGCCCTCGCCCATGACCCGCTTCAGGCTGATCTTCAGCTCCGGGAACTCGTCGGTGTACGCCTGCAGCCCGGCCTTCAGGTCCGCCGCGCCGGCCGGGACACCCGGATTGTGCTCCCGGCGCTCGGGGCTCATGTGCGCGTCGATGGCACTCAGGTCCTGGTTCACCAGGAGCCGTTCGACGTAGTCGGTGACGATCCCCTTGTTGTACGCGGTGAGCCATCGCTGTGAGGGCCTACGGGTCCGCGGCTCGCTGAGGGTGGAGAACAGGTCGTGGCCGTCGGCCGTACTGGCGGGCACCTGCTGGAGGATGTCCCAGTGCTCGGCGATCTTCCCGTCCTGGAAACGGAAGAGGTCGAAGATCGCGAGCTCGGGGACGTCGGGGTTGCCGGGGACCAGGACGCCATGGGAGTGCAGGAGCACCATGTCACCGTCGGTGATGGCCCGCTTCTCCTCGTACGTGGCATCCGGGTACTGCTGCTTCCAGGCGGCACCGAAGGCCTTCATGGCCTCAGGGCCGTCCGCGGCGAGCGGGTTGTGCTGGATGTAGTCGGGCCGGATGTGCCGGTCGATGACGGTCGTGTCACCTGCTTCGAAGGCGGCCCGGAGCACCCTGGCGACGATGTCCGCCGGCCGGGACCCCTCCACCGTCAGCACGATCTTGCCGATCGTACGGCCGGTCTCGCCCAGCGCGTGTGCGTTGGCCGCCTCCGCGAGCGGGAAGACGGCCTCGATATGGGCGCGCAGGGCGCCGGCCTCGACGAGGGCGGCGATGGCCCGCATGCCCGCCTGGTCGGCCTCGACGAGAAGGGACTCGAAGCGGATGCCCAGCTCGGCGATCTTCGCCAACTCGTCGGCCCCGACCGGGACGGGAAGGATCGAGACGAGGGTGCCGCCCGGGCGCAGCACGGCCAGGGAGCGGGCGCGGGCCGCGGAGTCCAGGGAGATCGGGTCGAGGACCACGTCGATGTCCGTGAGGACCTCGGTGAAGTCGACCGCGTGGTAGTCGATGACCTCGTCGGCTCCGAGGGAGCGCAGGAAGTCGTGCTTGGCGGCGCTGGCGGTGCCGACGACGAACGCGCCACGGGACTTGGCGATCTGGACGGCGAGATGGCCGACGCCGCCGGCCGCCGCGTGGATGAGGACGCGCTGGCCGGGCTGGATGTCGGCGGTGTCGACGAGCGCCTGGTAGGCGGTGAGGGCGGCGAGCGGGAGGGCTCCGGCCTGGACGTGGTCGATGCTCTCGGGCTTGGCGGCGAAGGACCGGGCCGGGGCGGTCACGTACTCGGCGTGCGAGCCTGCCCCGTGGGGGTAGGGCAGCATGCCGAAGACCTCGTCGCCCGGCTTGAACACGGTGACGCCGACACCGACGGCCTCGACGACCCCGGAGACGTCCCAGCCGAGGACCAGCGGCATGCGGTCGATGGTCAGGGGCCGGGCACGGTTGTACCAGTCGGTCGGGTTGACGCCGGCCGCGCGGACGGCGACCAGGATCTCGCTCGGGCCCGGCTCGGGACGGGGAAGTCCGACTTCCTGGAGAACCTCGGGGGAACCGTGGGTCTCCTGGCGGATGGCACGCATGGTGGCGGGAGTGCTGTTCGTCATGTGTCCACCGTGGCCGTCCTCCACCCCCCGCCGCCATGGCATGAATGCCAACTTTCAACGGAATCACGCCACGGCGTCCTGTCGCGGAGAGCGGGGCCTGGACGACGTCCACTGCGTCCGCACCCCGCCGTGCGTGCTCCCGACGACGCACACCGAAACGGCCGACGACCGAATGCCGGCCTGCTCGAACAGGCCCCTCGTGACCTGGACGGCGCCGAGGGCCCGGATGTGGTGGGAGCGGCGACCGTGGACGCGGCGGTGAGGGCAAGGCGGCGGACGGGTGCGGCACTCTCACGGCGACCTCGTCCCCGAACCGGGCGAACTGGCAGGGGCGTTGACGAACAGCTCGGACGGGGGACGTTCGCCACGGGGTCGGCATGACCACCGGTGCCGTTCGCTACGATGGCATGAAAGCCTACTTTCGACGGGATCGCGCCATGGCACACGTTCACCGGGTCGTCGTTCTGGCCGTCGACGGGGTGTACCCCTTCGAACTGGGTATCCCCAGCCGGGTCTTCGAGGCGGCGGACCGCCGCTACGAGGTCCTCACCTGCAGCGTCGACGGCCGCCCGGTCCGCACCAACTCCGACTTCTCCATAACCGTCGAGCACGGACCGGAGGCGCTGCGCACCGCCGACACCGTCGTCATTCCGCCGTTCGTCAGCACCGCCGTCACCCCGGAAATCCCCCGGGCCGTCGTGGCGGCACTCGCGTCCGTGGCTCCGGCCACCCGCCTGGTGTCGATCTGCACCGGCGCCTTCGTACTCGCCGCCGCCGGGCTCCTCGACGGTCGCCCCGCCACCACCCACTGGGTGGTGGCGGACCTCTTCCGCGCATGGTTCCCCAAGGTCGCCCTGGACCCGAATGTCCTTTTCATCGACGACGGGGACGTGCTGACCTCGGCCGGCGCCGCCTCCGGACTGGACGTCTGCCTGCATCTCATCCGCAGGGACCACGGCAGCGAGGTCGCCAACCAGGTCGCCCGCATGTGCGTCACGCCGCCGTGGCGCGACGGAGGACAGGCGCAGTACATACAGCACCCGGTGCCCGAGCCCGCGGCAAGCGGAACGGCCGCCGCCCGGCAGTGGGCTTGGGAGAACCTCCACGAGCCCATGACCCTGGCGAATCTCGCCGAGCACTCCCACATGAGCCTGCGCACCTTCGCCCGCCGTTTCACCGAGGAGGTGGGCATGAGTCCAGGGCGCTGGCTGATCCAGCAGCGCGTCGAGCGGGCACGGCACCTCCTGGAAACCACCGATCTCCCGGTGGACGAGATCGCCGGCCGGGTCGGCTTCGCCGGCGGCACCTCGCTGCGCGAACACCTGCACGCCGCCCTCGGCGTCTCCCCGATCGCCTATCGGCGCACCTTCCGCGGCGCACTGTCGCCCAGCCCGCTGACCACTGCCGCACATGCCACCGCGTAAGGAGACGGGTCGAGCCGCATGCCCGACCTGCTGATGGACGCCGCGAGGCACCCGGCCGTACAAGGCGGCCCAGGGCACGAAGACAGAGCCCCGAGCGCGGCCCGGAGTGGCCAAACCGCTTAGAGCGCCAAGGCCTTGTCGCCGCCTCCGTCCTACATGTTGATCATGTGGCGGCCGGGGCGTGCACGGCTTCCTTGACGGATCGCCGAGGTGACCCCCTTGCCAACGACCGACAGCCCCCATATTGTCGTACGAACGTAAGGCATACGGGCGTAATTCAAAGCCAAGGGAGTTCGTGATGGCGACAACTCGGCCGGTGGTGCTCGTGACAGGCGCCTCATCAGGGATCGGCAAGGAGACGGCCCGGGCCTTCGCCGCGGCGGGCTTCGAGGTAATCGGGACCGCTCGCAACACCGCGCGAGTCACCGCGCCCGCCGGGGTGGCGTACCTCGACCTCGACGTGACCAGTGACGAATCGGTCGCCTCCGTGGTCAAGCAGGTCATCGACCGGTTCGGCCGCATCGACGTCCTGGTCAACAATGCCGGCGTCGGCGCCAACGGCGCCGCCGAGGAGTTCTCCGTCGCCCGGACGCAGGAAGTCTTCGACGTCAACGTCTACGGCATCATGCGGATGACCAAGGCGGTTCTGCCGCACATGCGCACTCAACGGCGCGGACGCGTCATCAACGTCTCCTCCCTCAGCGGGTTCGTCCCCAGCCCGTTCATGGCCATCTACACCTCGACCAAGCACGCGGTCGAGGGCTACTCCGGGTCGCTGGACCACGAGGTCCGCGAGCACGGCGTCCGGATCCTGCTCGTCGAGCCCGGCCCGATCAACACCCCGTTCGGGGACCACAGCGTGCAGGGCGACACCCCGATGCCGCTCTACGCGCCAGGACGGCGCACCTTCGACGAGGTGCTGGCGAAGAACACCAGCGGCGGGGACGATCCCGCCGTCGTGGCCAAGGTGATCGTCGCGGCGGCCACCGACAAGAATCCGAAGCTGCGGCGCACCGCCGGCTCGACGGCCGCGAGCATCAGCGTGCTGCACCGCGTCCTTCCGGCCCGGACCTTCGACCGCATCGTCCGCCGATTCAACCGGATGCCGAACCGCTCCAGTTGACGCTCCTCATCGACGGCACACCGGCGGCGACACGCGTCCAGCACGCCGGCACTGTCGCCACCGCCACCACCACCACCACCGGCCAAGCGGCACACACCATGATCGACGCGGCCACCACGACGCGCCTCACATCGAATCCACTTACTGTCGAAGGGACTTGATCCACATGTCCGAGCAGACCCTCCCCACCACCGCACGCGTCTGGCACCTGGACTCCCGCCCGGAGGGGCGGCCCGTCACGTCGGACTTCTCGCTGCGCCAGGTGGAGCTCCCCGCTCCCGGGCCGGGGCAGCTCCTGGTCACCAACGAGTACCTCTCGGTCGACCCCTACATGCGCGGCCGCATGAGCGACAAGAAGTCCTACATCGAGCCGTACGACGTGAACGCGCCGCTGGACGGCCCTGCGGTCGGCCGCGTCCTGGTCTCCAACGCTGAGGGCTTCGCGCCCGGCGACAGCGTCGTGCACGTCCTCGGCTGGCGCGACCACGCCGTCCTCGATGCCGCGGGCGCCCAGAAAGTGGACCCGGACCTGGCACCGCTGAGCGCGTACCTCGGCGTGCTCGGTGTCACCGGCCTCACCGCGTACATCGGGCTGGAGCGGTTCGCGAAGATCAAGGAGGGCGACACGGTCTTCGTGTCCGGCGCGGCGGGCGCGGTCGGCAGCGTGGCCGGCCAGATCGCCAAACTCAAGGGTGCGGGACGGGTGATCGGCAGCGCTGGCTCGGACGACAAGGTCAAGTCACTGATCGAGGAGTACAGCTACGACGCTGCGTTCAACTACAAGAACGGGGTGGTCGCCGAACAGTTGGCCCAGGCCGCGCCGGACGGCATCGACGTCTTCTTCGACAACGTCGGCGGCGAGCACCTTGAGGCGGCCATCGGCGCGCTCAGGTTGCACGCCCGCATCGTCCTGTGCGGGATGGTCTCCCAGTACAACGACGAGAAGGTCGTCGGACCGCGCAACCTGTGGAACCTGTCCGTGACGCGTTCGGACATCCTGTCCTTCATGTTCAGCGAAGAGCTGGACCTCCAGCCCGGCTTCGTCCGCGAGGTCGGCGGCTGGCTCGCCGCCGGCAAGCTCCGCTACCGCGAAACCGTACGGGACGGCCTGGACAACACCCTGGACGCCTTCCTTTCGATGATGCGGGGCGAGAACATCGGAAAGATGATCGTCAAGCTCTGAGCCCGGACCGGGGTGGCGGCCGAGGAGTGCACCGTGGGCACGGTGGCCCTCGGCCGCTTGTGCACCGCCGATCGACGCGCCATCCACGCCGCCGATTTCGGCACCGTCCGTGCCGCCGGGAACACGCGACGACTGCGGCCTTGACCGCTTCACGAGCGATCGCCGGACACGAGGGCGCCAGCGGGGTGAGTTCGCACGCCTCCGCAAAGCGAACGGGGGCGCCAGAGCCCGCCGGTCACACACGCCGATCGCCGATGGCGAGCGCACCCTCCGGAGCAGGGCCCCGGCATCACACCCACAGCGCTTTTCCCGCAGGGCGCTTGCGATCACCGAGTCCGGCTACATAGTATTACGATCGTCAGCTAAAAGCTGGCCCTCCGCCGACGCCTCGACAGACACATCTCGCGGCACTCTCCCGGCGGACCCGAAGGGCAGACCTCACATGCGCCACCTCCGCCGGAGGGGCGACCGGTCTCCTCGCTCTCAGCACGCCTCTCACTTCATCAGGAGCTTCCCGTGGACCTCTCCACCAGCACCGCCCTGGTAACCGGAGCCAACCGCGGCTTCGGCCGGGCCCTCGCCACCGAACTGCTCAAGCGCGGCGCGACCGTCTATGCCGGCGCCCGCAACCCCGACCACGTCGACCTTCCCGGCGCCAAGCCGATCGCGCTCGACATCACCGATCCGGCCTCGGTCGCCGCCGCAGCCGCGGCCACCGGCGACGTGAACCTCCTGATCAACAATGCCGGGTCGAGCACCGGCGCCGACCTGCTCACCGCAGACCTGCACGACATCCGCCTGGAGATGGACACGCACTACTTCGGCACGCTCAGCGTGGTCCGCGGCTTCGCTCCGCAGATCGCGGCCAACGGCGGAGGGGCGATCCTGAACATCCTTTCCGGCCTTTCCTGGGTCAGCTTCCCCGAGCTCGGCGCCTACTGCGCCGCCAAGTCGGCTGAGTGGTCACTCACCAACACCCTCCGCGTGCAACTTGCCGACCAGGGCATCCGAGTGTCCGGACTGCACGTCGGCTACATGGACACCGACATGGCCCGGGCAGTCGACGCAGAGAAGTCCGACCCCGCCGACATAGCCCGGATCGCCGTCGACGGCATCGCCGCCGGCGCCTACGAGATCCTCGCCGACAACGCCGCCCGCCAGGCACAGGCCGCGCTGGCCGGAGGCGTCTCCGCGCTCTACCCCCAACTCCCCTGAGAACGGGCCGCTCAGGAATCCGCGCCGACCGGGGAGTCCGGCGCTCGAGAACACACCGTGGACCGTCGCAAGCCACTCGCGACACTCCAGTCCATTTGCCCCATCGCCACGCACGCACGTCTGCCGAGGGAACGTCATGCAACAGCTCCGCAAGCCGCCCACCGGCTCCGCCGGCACCGTCTGGGCCCTCGTCGTCACCAGCGCGGCCGGATTCATCACCGCGCTCGACAACCTGATCGTCACCACCGCTCTCCCCTCCATCCGCAGGGACCTCGGCGGCGGCCTCGCCGACCTCGAATGGACGGTGAGCGCCTACACCCTCACCTTCGCGGTGCTGGTGATGTTCGGCGCCTCCCTCGGTGACCGCTTCGGCCGCAGACGGCTGTTCGTGATCGGGCTCACGATCTTCACCGTCGCCTCCGCCGCGGCCGCCCTCGCCCCGGGTATGAACGAACTGATCGCCGCCCGTGCGGTGCAGGGCCTGGGAGCCGCGATCATCACGCCGGTGACACTGACCCTGCTGTCGGCGGCCGTACCGCCCGAGCGGCGCGGTGCGGCCTTCGGCATCTGGGGCGCTGTCAGCGGCATAGCCGTGGCCACCGGACCCCTCATCGGAGGCACGCTCACAGAGCACCTCTCGTGGCAGTGGATCTTCTGGGTGAACGTCCCGCTCGGCCTGGCGCTGATCCCGCTGGGCCGGCTGCGCCTGAACGAGAGCCGCGGCTCCGACGCGAGCCTCGACGTTCCCGGCACACTCCTGGTCAGCGGCGGCCTCTTCGGCATCGTCTACGCCCTGGTGCGGGGCAACACGGACGGCTGGACCAGCATGACGATCCTGGGCGGCTTCGTCGCGGGTACCGCGCTGCTGATCGGCTTCGTCGGGTACGAACTGCGCGCCAAGCACCCGATGCTGCCGATGCGTCTCTTCCGCCACCGCTCCTTCAGCATCATCAACGTGGCCAGTCTGCTGATGTTCCTGGGCATGTTCGGGGCGATCTTCCTGCTCAGCCAGTACCTTCAGACGGTCGGCGGCTACTCGCCGATGGAGGCGGGCGTGCGGATGCTGCCGTGGACGGCCATGCCCATGATCGCCGGGCCGCTCGCCGGAGCACTGTCCGACCGGGTCGGCGGCGCGCCCGTCGTCGCGGCAGGCATGGCTCTCAACGCGCTGGGCCTCGGGCTGTGGGCACTGGCCGTCGAGCCGCGGGTGTCGTACACCCATCTGCTGCCCGCGCTGATAGTCTGCGGAATCGGCATGGGCATGTTCTTCGCCCCCAGCGCGAACCTCGTCCTGAGCTCGGTCCGTCCGGAGGAGGAGGGAATCGCCTCCGGTGCCAACAACGCGATCCGCGAGGTCGGCGGCGCCATCGGCGTCGCCTCACTGGGAGCCGTCTTCGCCGCCCAGGGCGGCTACGGTTCCGCGTCGCTGTTCGTGGACGGGCTGGTCCCGGCGCTCTGGGCCGGGGCGGGTGCGGTCGCCCTCGCAGCGGCCCTGGCGTTCCTGATGCCGCGTCAGCGCAGGACCGACGGCCCGGACACCGGCCTTGCCGCAGGGGAAACCGATATCGGCGCCGCGGTCGCGAACTGAGCCCACGTCCCAGATCAACTGCCGGATCGACCCACCGATCGTAATATTACGTGCGACAGGCCATGGATTAGGCTGGAGTGCGCCGCAGCAATGTTACGAAGCGAGTGGAGAACGTCAGTGGTGCGTTACGCCCAGGAGCACAAGCAGATCACCCGGCAGCGGATCATCGAGAAGGCCGGGCAGCGGTTCAAGCAGGACGGCATAGACGGTTCCGGCGTCACCACCCTGATGTCGGACGCCGGACTGACCAACGGAGCCTTCTACGCCCACTTCGCGTCCAAGGACGACCTCGTCGCCAACGTCGTCGCTGCGGAGCTGCGCGCGCAGGTGGAGACGTACGACACCCTGCGGCCGGGACGCCAGGGGCTCGAAGACCTCATTCGCGAGTATCTCTCACCCCAGCACCGGGACCATCCCGAAATCGGATGCCCCTCAGCCGCCCTGCTCGACGAGATCGGCCGCTGCGGGGAGACGACCAAGCAGGCCTACACCGACGGCGCGAAGGCCATCGTCGAAGAGATCGCCGCCCGGCTGGCACCGGAGGATCCGAAGTCCGCCCGCGGCAAGGCCGTCGGGCTCTACACCATGATGGTCGGAACGCTGCAGCTGTCCCGCGCGCTCTCCGACCAGTCGCTCGCGGATGAGGTGCTCGAGCAGGGCATCGAGAACGGCCTCGCCTTCATGCGCTGAGCGTTCCCGACCGAGCGTTCCTGTGCTGAGCCCTCCCGCACTGAGCGGGAGGGACGGCCGGTCCGCAGCACCGTGAGGCACGTGCCGTGAGGTCACCCGCCTCCGCCGTGGCATGCCCGGGACGTCTACTCCGGACCGCGCCCCCGCCATCGCGGAACGTCCCAGGAACCTGCATGTCAGCCACACTCGACCGGCCCTCGAGCCGATCGCCCCGACGGGCATCACGGCCCTGAGGCAGTCTTCGCGGCTTGATGGACGCCCAGCCCCTACGGCCGTGCGAGGAACTCGAGAGCCGTGCCCACGAACTCCTGGTGGAACTGGAAGATGCCGCCGTGACCGGCGTCGGGGTAGATCACCAACTCGGCGTTCGGCAGCCGCCGGACCATGTCGGCCGAGTTCGGCGACGGCACCATCCTGTCGTGGTCGCCGTTGGCGACGAGGACGGGCTGCTGGACAACGGAAAGATCCTGCGGCCGCTCCAGTCCCCAGCGGTGGATGGCCTTGAGCTGGGTGAGGTACGCGATCGGGGAGATCGCCTTGTCCCGGTCCTGGGTGCGCTCCTTCAGCCGGGCCAGGAATTCCTTGCCGGCCCGGCGCCCGTTGGCCGTGCGGGTGAAGAAGAGGAACTGCTTGGGGTCCTGGAGGGTGAGCAGCGCCCGGACGGTGTCGAGGTGGGACAACCGGGTCACGTTCTTGATGCCCTCGCCACCCGCAGGGCCGGTACCCGTGAGGATCAGCTTGCGGACGAGCTGCGGCTCCTCCTGCACGATCACCTGGGCGATCATGCCGCCCATCGAGAAGCCGTGGATGTCCACCTGCTCGAGCCCGAGCGCCCGGATGAAGGTGACCGTGTCCTTCGCCATCGCCTGGATGGTGTCCGGCGTCGAACCGCTGGAGGCGCCGACACCCCTGTTGTCGAACGTGATGACCCGGTGCTTGGCGGCGATGCCGTCGACCACCCGGGGGTCCCAGTTGTCGAGCACGGCGGCGAGGTGGGTGATGAACACCACCGGGACACCGGTGCGCGGGCCGAGATCGCGGTAGGCGAAGGTCACTCCCCCGGCGGTGACGGTACGGGTCGGCGCGTCCTTGTACGACGTCACGACATCGCCCCGCGCTGCTGCTGAGTCATTCATCTTCGTGCCCTTCTGAGGGAGTTTCCGCGAGTGCACCCCCTTCTCACGGGAGAGGGTGCAGCACGGATACCTGGGTCTCTCGGCTGCGACTGCAGTCCGGGGTCGGAGCGAAGGCTGATGGGGCCGAGCCTTGTGCGGTCGGTCCCTTCGGACTTCCTCGACCATTGAAGTATGACCGTACTCCCATGAGGGCGCAAGCGACGAGCCGTACTCAATGACGCCGATGTCGGACCGCGCACACAGACACCGCCCGAGATGACATTGGGGTCGCCTCCCGCGCTTGCGGGGCAGCCAGCGGGAGACTCGTGCGGACTGCGACGCAGTGAGGATCAGCGGCGCGACGGATGCGGCCAGACCGCGAGAAGGTCGACCACCCGCCTTGCGGGGGCCTGGCGCTCAAGCCGCCGGGACACAGGGCGGGATGCCTCTTTGCTTCCGACTCCACACGAGGGGGCGTTGCGGCGGGTGCGGATCTGCGTCGAGTCGTACAGCAGAGCGCAAGCCACCAGCCAGAGGGCCGATCATGAGCATGGACACAGAGCCGCAGCCGCCGACTCACCGCCACCTGGGGCGATCGTCACAAGGATCATTGAATTACGTTCACAATACAATACAGTGGAGAAGCGGCGGAGGGTGAACAACCGCTCCGGCGACCGAAGGAGTATGCGTGCGATACGGGAAAGAGCACAAACAGGAGACCAGGCAGCGGATCATCGAGACAGCCGGCCGCCGGTTCAAGAGGGACGGGATAGACGGCTCGGGCATCGCTGCGCTGATGAAGGACGCAGGACTGACCAACGGCGCCTTCTACCTCCACTTCACGTCCAAGGACGAACTCGTGGCCACCACGGTCGCCGACCAACTGCACGCCCAGAACGCGAACATCGTCGCGCACGCGGCACCCGGTCACGCCGGACTCGAACAGATCGTCCGGTGGTACCTGTCCCCCTGGCACCGCGACAGCCCCGGCGACGGCTGCCCCTCAGCCGCCCTGCTCGACGAGATCGGCCGCTGCACGCACACGACCAAGCAGGCCTACACCGACGGCGTACTGGTCATCGCCGACGGCATCGCCGCCCGGCTGGCGCCCGACGATCCACTCTCGGTCCGCACCGTGACACTCAGCACCTACGCCATGATGGCGGGGACACTACAGCTCTCCCGAGCCCTCGCCGACCCGCGGCTCGCCGATGAAGTCCTTGAGCAGGGCATCCACAACGCCCTCGCGCTGCTGGGTGTCGACCATGCCCGCGCCGGGGCCGCAAGCTGAGGCACCCGACAGAAGACGCGCCGGAGGCGACCGCCCCTCGCCGATCAGCACGTCACCGGCCGCGGCCTCCATCCCTCCGAACACGAGCCCCGCTTGCAGCCCGTCATCCGACGATGTTAATATTATGACCGTAATTTAAATGACGACCCACTGGTCGTCGACATTCGGGCAGTCCCGACGCCCACCTCGCATGTCCCCTCGATCCGTGGGCGTGCGCGTACATCCTCACAAAGCAGGAGCAGTCCGTTCGCTGGCGGACGAGATATGGAGACGACGATGAAGGCCTTCTTGGTCGAGCGCTACGGGGACAAGGACGGTCCGCGGGCCGGTGACGTGCCGGAGCCGAAGGTGGGCAGGGAGGACGTGCTGATCCGGATCCGGGCGGCGAGCATCAATCCGCTGGACCGCATGATCCGTGACGGAGAGATGAAGGCGATCCTGCCGTACCGGGTCCCGTTCGTCCTGGGCAACGACCTGGCCGGGGTGGTGGTCGAGGTCGGCGCCGCCGTCACCCGGTTCTCGGTGGGCGACGAGGTCTACGCGCGGCCCGACAAGGACCGGATCGGCACGTTCGCCGAACTCATCGCGGTGCGACAGGATGACGTGGCGCTCAAACCGGGCGCACTGACCATGGAGGAGGCCGCCTCCCTTCCCCTGGTCGCACTGACCTCGTGGCAGGCGCTGGTCGAGCGGGCAGGCGTCCAGCCGGGCCAGAAGGTACTCATCCACGCCGGCTCCGGCGGCCTCGGCACCATCGCCGTCCAACTGGCGAAGCACCTGGGTGCGCACGTGGCCGCGACCACGAGTACGGCCAACCTCGACCTGGTGAAAAGTCTGGGCGCGGATGTCGTCGTCGACTACAAGAAGCAGGCGTTCGAGACGGTCCTGCACGACTACGACGTCGTCCTGGACGCACTCGGCGGCGAGACGCTCAAGAACTCCCTGCAAGTCCTCAAGCCCGGCGGAAAGGTCGTCAGCGTCGCCGGCCCGCCCGACGCCGCCTTCGGCAGAGAGATCGGAGCGAACCCGGTCATCCGGCTGGTGATGTCCGCGCTGAGTTTCCGGATCCGTCGACGTGCCCGGCGCCACAACGTCACCTATTCCTTCCTGTTCATGAAGGCCAGCGGCAACCAGCTGCGCGAACTCACCCACCTCATCGACACCGGCAGGATCCGCCCGGTCGTCGACACCGTCTTCCCCTTCGAGTCGACCCGGGAAGCACTGGCGTACGTCGAGGCAGGGCGGGCGAAGGCCGGCAAGGTCGTCGTGAAGATGACGTGAGCGGACAGTCCCGCCGGTCACCGACATCACCCCGAAGCCCGCGACAGAAGGACCCGGACATGAACGCACCGCACTACTCCCCCTACCCAGCGTCGGCGTCGTACAGGGATGCGGCCACCCGCTCCGTGTCCGTACAGGGTGTGGACTTCGCCTATCGGGAACTCGGCCCTGCGGAGGGCGTGCCGCTCATTCTCCTGATTCATCTGGCCGGGGTCCTGGACAACTGGGATCCGCGGGTCGTCGACGGACTCGCCGCAGCGCACCGGGTGATCACCTTCGACAACCGTGGCGTCGGCGGCTCGGGCGGCTCCACACCGGACACCGTCGAGGCGATGGCTCGCGACGCCGTGCTGTTCGTCCGGGCCCTCGGATTCCAGCAGGTGGATCTGCTCGGTCTGTCGATGGGCGGCTTCGTCGCGCAGGTCGTCGCGGCGAACGAACCGGGCCTCGTGCGCAAGGTCATCCTCGCGGGTACGGGCCCCGCCGGAGGCCCCGGCATCGACAGGGTGCCGGCGCTCACGATCCAGGCCACGCTGAAGGGTGCCCTGACCCGACAGGACCCGAAACTGTCCCTCTTCTTCACCCACAGCGCTGACGGCCGGCGGGCGGGACGGGCCTTCCTGGAACGGCTGAAGGAGCGCACCGACAACCGCGACAAGGACATCTCCCTGCCGTCTCTCCGCGCCCAGCTCAAGGCCGTCAAACGGTGGGGCCGCCAGACACCGTCGGACCTGTCGGGCATCCGCCAACCCGTCCTCGTGGCAAACGGCGAGAACGACCGGATGGTACCCAGCCAGAACACCCTCGACCTTGCCGCACGCCTCCCCCGGAGCCGACTCCTCCCGCTCTACCCGGACGCCGGGCACGGCGCAATCTTCCAGTACCACAGGGAATTCGTGACAGAGGCGCTTGAATTCCTCGAATCCTGAGCCCGGTTGACGGTTGATCACGGGTGCCGAAGCGGCGCTGGACGTGGCTCCGCCGCGTGATCGCGTGGTGCGCGATCACGTCTCAGGACTTCCCCGAGCCCACGGAGCCGTCAGGTCAGCAGCTCGGCCAGGCCATCGGTGAGCCGGATGAGCCATGCCGGGTCGCCGTGCTCACGGCCCCAATGCGCAGCCATCACGGCGCGGGCTTGGGCCCAGCGCTGGACGCGTTCGCGGTCGATCTCGGCGGCGTCGGCAAAGATGGCCAACCGGCGCAGGACCGCGGCCTCCAGGTCGTCAGCGGCAAGCAGGTCCTCGAAGCGGCTGCGGAGAAGCGTGATCGCGTCGTACGCCGGGTCCCCGACGTATCCCTTGGGGTCGATGGCCAGCCAGGGTTCTCGCTCGGCCCGCAGAACGTTCCCGAAGTGCAGGTCGCCGTGGACAAGTGTGTCCGGCTGGTCGCAGCCCAACTCCCGGAGGGTCGCGGCGGCGGCCTGCACGACGCGGCGGGGCAACGGCCGGGCGAGTCGTGCAGCGTCCTTACGAAGGTCTTCCTGCCAGCCCTCGGCTCGATCCCGCAGACGCGGCAGACCTGCCGGGGCCCGGACGGCAAGTCTGCGAACGAGCCGGCCCGCGACAGCGACCGCCTCGTCGACGTCGTCGAGTTCGGCCAGGGTGCCTTCGCCGGCCTGCTCCAGCAGCATGGCGAAGCGCGCGTCGTCACGCTCGAGCAGCAACACCGCGCCCCGCCCGCGCCAGGCCGCGAAAGCGTCCGGTTCATGAGCGTTTCCAGGGTGGGGAAAGGAGACCTTCAGGACCGCAGACGCTCCATCAGCCGACCGCACGGGAACGATGATCCCCACCCCGCCGTGTCCGACCTGCTCAGCGATCTCGCAGTTCCAACGATCAAGAAGTTCATCCACCACAGACGGCAGAGACGCAACCCACTCCTGACCTTGCTCGCCCTGCCGCTCGATGGTGCCCTGCGCGAACCCCGCCGGGATCTCGATCACCACAGCACACTACCCAGCGGCCCGCACCACGTCAGGCTCTCGGAATTACGTGCCGAAGCCGCGGGGAATCGCGGTCTCCGACAGCGCTCCGATCACAAGATCAGCGAGCGCGACGTTCGGACTCCTCTGCCCATGCTCACGACGCGGTGCGCTGTACCTCGACCTGTGGGTACGGCGAGGACCGGCCGGTCAGCAGCGGTTCCGGGAGGCCGCGGGCGACATGGTCGACGAACGCGACCAGGTAGGCGTCGGTGATGGCCAGCGCGTCGTCGCCGCTGATGGACCCGAGCCCGACCACGGAGCGGATCGGCGCGGCCAGGTAGTAGGCGCCGTAGTCGCTGAAGTTGAAGTGCTCGGACCCGTCGAGCCGGTAACTCCAGACGGGCCCGGTACTGGCTGCCAGCAAGGTGCGAGCGGCGTCGCGTTCGGACTGCTCGTCGGCATTCCTCGGCTGACAGGTTCCGGTGATGCACGAGATCTGGCCGGCCAGCAGCATCATCGGTTTGGCGAGCCCGGACCGGACGACCGTGCCGAACTGGGTGCCGTCCAGATCCGCCGCGCCGACGCAGTGCGCGTCGTCGTGGCAAGCCTGCAGCGCGGACGCGCCGCCGAAGGAGTGGCCCAGGTACACGGTGGTGGCCGCGTCGAGGTGCCCGGTGAACCGCCCGGTGGTGTCCAGCGCGGCGAGCTCGGTGGCGACGAAGCGGTCGTCGGCCGCCCATACGCCGACCAGCCGGTCGTCGGCTGGGCGCATGCTGGTCGCGTCGGAGCCCTGCGGGTTGCCGGAGGGTGTCGCGCTCACCGGTCGTCCGTTCAGCACCGTCAGGTTCGCGCTGTAGGTGGGGGTGATCCCGGCGACCAGGTATCCGTGGCTGGCCAGGTTCTCCGCGATGGTGGTGTACTGCGGCGCGGCCAGGCCCAACCCGGGTTCGAGCACCACCACGGGGAAGCGGCCGGCGGCGACGGGGGCCTCGGCGACGGCGTGCACCCGGATGTCGTCGAAGCCGGTCTCGCCCAGCCCGGGCAGGCCCCCCAGATGCAGTCCCGACCAGGCGCCCGGGGCGTAGGGCGCGGATGGCGCACCAGGGGCGGGTGCGGCCGGGTACCAGAGCCACACGGACAGCTCCCGCGGCGTGCCCGCCCGCGGGGCGAGCGGATCGGTCCGGGTGTGGTCGGTCCAGTCGGCCGTGGTCCGGCCGACTGGATAACGCCCGGTCGGGGCAGGCAGCGTGACCTGCTGCCCCGACCGGACCGCGACAAAGCCGATGTAGCCGCCGAGCGTCACCACCAGCACGATCACCAGGACGAGCAGGGTCTTCAGGGTTCGGCGCAGCCACCGGCGGTCAGTGCGCATCGACGCTGCCCCGAGTGCCTGCGACGGCGGCCCGCAGACCGCGTGCGGAGGAGGTCGCCGCGACCACCAGCGTGACCGCCATGACCGTGCCGTAGCCGGTCAGTGCCGTGAACCCCGGCCGGTCGGCGAAGGTGACCAGGCCGCAACCGACGCTGGCGGGAACGGCCACCGCCATGAGTGCCGTGGCGACCGCGCCGGCCAGGGTGGTCACGCGCAGCTCCGCACCGCTCGGCGCGACGTGCCGCAGCGCGACAGCCGGTCCGGCGGCGCAGGCGGCGCCGGTGAGCAGGCCGAGCCCGATCAGGACCAGAAACCCGGTGCGGCCGACACCCGCCCCGTGGGTGATCAGCCGGAGCAACGCCGCAGAGCCCAGGAAGGCCGATACGGCGACCGGCGGGGCGAGCAACAGCAGGAGGGCTCGGCGGCGTCCGGGATGGCATTGCGGGGCGCGGAGGACGGCGGCCACCGGCGGCAGCCAGCCGACCGCGATGGCCAGCGCCGACGTCCCCGAGGCCAGCGCGTAGACGTTGTACCACCCCGCGGCCGGGTCGGTGTGCCCGCTGACGTACCATGCCCCGTCCCGACTGGTCTTGGCGAACAGGACGGCTCCGGCCGCCAGCGCCGTCCACGCGCACAGGGTGACCGCGACGGTGGCGCGCATCCGTCCCGTCCGGTCGTGCAGGTGCGTGCTGGGACGGACCCAGGCGTGCAGCGCCGCGACCGCGACGTCGACCACCTGTCGAACCCCGCCGTCGCTGTCCTCCAGCAGGGCCGCGAACTCCGTGGCGTAGCGCTGCCGCCACGCGGGCGGATACAGCCCGACCAGCGCGCGCGTCCGCCGGTCGGGCCTGTCCTCGGCGGCGTTCGGGATCTTCACGGCATGGCCCCTGCGGCCCGGAGCCGGCGTAGCCCCAGATCGGCCACCCGCCGCATCTGCGCCGCCTGCTCGGCCAGCGTGCGCTCACCCAGAGCGGTGATCCGGTAGGGGCGGCGGCGCCCTTGCGCGGGCAGCGCCTCGATCAGCCCATCAGCTTCCAACCGGGCCAGCACCCCGTACAGGGTGCCGGGCCGGAGGACGACGCCGACCGAGTCCGCGATGTCCTGGGTGATCGCGTAACCGTGCCTGGGTTCGTCGGCCAAGCTCGCCAGCACGAGTACGGCTGGATCGTTCTCGGACACCATGAGTTCCCCCTCTATGTCGCAGGACACTATAACGCCTCACGATGTATCGCCAAGCAGGGTAACCCATGACGGGTGGCGGGCTTCTGTGTGGAGCCGGCGAAGTCGCGTTCCGGCGCTGACGGTGACGAGGTCTCAGTTCCCAGGCTGCGGCCTCGTCGGCGGTGGCGGCCGGTGCTGTCCTGCGGTGGTGCCGTACTGCGGTGGTGCCGTCCTGGGACCGGACGTCTCGGCGCCACGGCGGTGCATCGTGCACCGCCGTGGCTGTTCGGCTCTGCCGCTGTGTGACCGTGCCCCCGGGTGGCTCTACGACTGTGCTGCTGGGCGTCAGACGAGCGCGGCTCCGGGAACGCGGGCGGGCTGCTCCTCCGCGGGCGGCTCGATGGCCAGGTGCGGCAGACGGCGGTCCAGCCAGCGGGGCAGCCACCAGTTGGCCCGGCCGCACAGGTACATCACGGCCGGTACGAGCACCGTCCGCAGGACGAGCGCGTCCAGCGCCACCGCGGCGGCCAGGCCGATGCCGAACTCGGCGATGCTGCGCTGGCCCGTGAACACGAATGCGGTGAACACGGCGATCATGATCATGGCTGCGGCGGTGATCACCCGTGCGGTGTGGGTCACGCCGGCGAGCACCGAACGGGCGTTGTCATGGGTGCGCGACCATTCCTCGGCCATCCTGCTGACCAGGAACACCTGGTAGTCCATGGACAGGCCGAACAGGACCGCCAGCACCAGCTCGGGAAGGTAGCCCTCGACGGGACTGGGCGAGCCGAGGCCGAACGCCCTGGTCCCCCAGCCCCATTGGAAGAAGGCGGTGAGTACGCCGAACGAGGCTGCCGCAGACAGCAGGTTGAGCACCGCTGTGACCGCGGGGATGAGCAGGCTGCGGAAGGCGAGCACGAGCAGCAGGAAGCTGAAACCCACGATGGTGGTCAGGAGCCAGGGCAGCTTGGCGCTCGTCATGGTCGCGAAGTCGATGAACGTGGCCGTCAGGCCGCCGACGTAGACGTGCAGTGTGGTGCCGTGCGTGTAGCGCGGTATGACCGTGCCGCGCAGTCGGTCGATCAGCGCGGAGGTGGCGGGATCCTGGGGCGATGTGGCGGGCAGGACCTGGGTCACCTCGATCGTCGGACCCGCGCCGGGCGTGGTCTGCGCGGGCACGGTCTCCACGGCGGCCACCCCCGGAACGGCGGCGAGCGCCCGGTCGAGCCGGTCGAGTGCGGCGCGGTCGGCCGCCGACTGGCTCTCGGCGACCAGGAACAGCGGTCCGTTGAAGCCCGGCCCGAACCCTGCGGCGAGCATCTCGTAGCTCCTGTGGGTGTGCGTCGACACGGGGTCGTTGGACGCGTCCGCGAAGCCCAGTCGCAGGTGCAGCACGGGAACGGACACCACGAGCATGACCACGAGCCCCAGGGAGGCGAGCACGGCGGGGAACCGCGGCACCATGCGGGACCAGCGTTCCCACAGGCCGCTGCCGCTGTCCTCGTGGCCCGGTCGGCCGGCCCGCAGCCTGCGGCGTTGCCTGCGGCTGAGCACGCGCGGGCCGAGCACCCCGAGGAGCGCGGGCAGCAGCGTGACGGCCGCGACCACGGTGCACACCACGGTGATCGCCGCCGGGACGGCCAGCCCGTTGATGAACTGCAGGTTGACCGAGAGCAGCCCGAGCAGGGCGATGCACACCGTGCCGCCGGCGAACAGAACCGCGCGCCCCGAGGTGTTGAGCGCCTGCACGGCCGACTGCTCCGGGTCCAGTCCGGACTGCAGGCCGCGGCGGTGCCGGGTGACGATGAACAGGGCGTAGTCGACGCCGACACCGAGGCCGATCAGCGCCCCGAGGATCGGCGCGATGCCGTTCACCGGCATCAGGTGGCTGAGCGGGGCCATCAGCAGCAGGCCGCTGCCCACTCCGGCCACCGCTGTCACGATCGGCAGTGCCATCGGCAGCACCGATCCGAACGCGATGAGCAGGATGACGGCGGCTGCGATGATGCCGATCAGCGACGCGTTCGAGGCCGGCGTCTCCTCGGCGCCCGCGATCGCCTTGCCGCCGACCTCGACCGCGAGACCCGGCTCACGGGCCGCTGTCGTCGCCGCGATCACCCGGTCGACGTCGGCATGCTTCAGGTTGTCCGCCTGATCGGTGAAGGTCACCGTGGCGTACGCGGTGCGCCCGTCCGAGCTCACCTGGACCTGTCCGCCCGGCCGGTAGGGGCCGGCGACCGAGGCTACCGCGGGCAGGTGCGACACCTGCGCGAGCATCGCCGACATCCGATGCTCGACGGCCGGATCGGTGGCGCTGCCATGGCTCACGTGCCAGACGATCTGGTCGGAGTCGCCCGCCTGGGCCGGCGCCGACCGCTGCAGCAGCTGCTGGGCGCTGCCGGAGCCCGTTCCCGGCAGGGTGAGCGAATTGTCGTACGTCGTCCTCAGCGCCTGCGACATCACCGCCAGGGCGATGAAGAGACCTGTCCAGGCAGCGATCACGATGAGGCGGTGCTGGTAGCACCAGCGTGCAAGGGCGGACATGATCCTCCGTTCGGTTCGGTTCGGTCCTCATCGTCGGATTCCCGGCTGCCCCGGTCACCGGCCGTCCGCAGCGACTGCCCGAAGCGCTACCGCGCCGTCCGGCGCGGTTCGCGGCATCGCCTACTGCGTCGGCAGTAGTCCTGATCCCGGGTACCCCGCCGGCGCTGCCCGGGTACGGTACGGTGCTCGCGGAAGTCCTCGCCTCGCGGTGCCGCGGTGGCTCACGGACGGGGTCGCGGCGCCCCGGCCAGGCCGGTCTGGTAGGCAAGAACCACGAGTTGGGCGCGGTCCCGGGCACCGAGCTTGGTCATGGCGTGGTTGACGTGGGTCTTGACGGTGAGCGGGCTGACCGTCAACTGGCAGGCGATCTCAGCGTTGGACATGCCGTCGGCGACCAGGGCCGCCACCTGTCGCTCGCGGTCGGTGAGGGCGGCGAGCACAGGTGAGGGACGGACCGGCTCGCTGTCGCGCAGCGTGAGGAACCGGGTGATCAGGCCCCGGGTGGCGGACGGCGAAAGCAGCGCGTCGCCGCGGGCGACCGTGCGGATCGCCTCGATCAGGACCTCCGGGCGGGCGCCTTTGCCGAGGTACCCGCTGGCGCCCGACCGCAGCGCCTCGAAGACGTACTCGTCGACCTCGAACGTCGTCAGGATCAGCACCCGCACTGCGGCGAGGCTCTCGTCGGCGGCCATCCGCCGGGTCGCGGCCAGCCCGTCCATGCCGGGCATCCGAATGTCCATCAGGACGACGTCGGGGCGTGCCTCGCGGGCGAGCCGGACCGCGCCCAGGCCGGTGCCCGCTTCGCCCACGACGGCCAGTCCCGGCGCCCGTTCGATCATCAACCGCAGGCCCGCGCGGACGAGTTCCTGGTCGTCGGCGAGGACCACCCGGGTCGGCGCCGCGGCGGCGGACGCCGACAAGGCGGTCGCGGTCCCGTTCATGAGCCCTCGATCCCGGGCGCTCGCAGCGGAAGCTCGGCGAAGACGCGGTAGCCCCCCTCAGGACGGGGTCCGGCAGCCAGACGTCCGCCCACGGCGGCCACCCGCTCCCGCATGCCCACGAGGCCGTGCCCACCAGGTGTGCGGCCGGCCGGTGCGCGGCCTGCGGGCGTGGGACGGCTGTCCCACGCAGCCTGGTCGCCCTTGTCCTCGACCGCCAACCTGAGCGCCCCGGGGGCGTATCCGAGCCGCACCACCGCCGTGTCGCAGCCGGCGTGCTTGCGGGTGTTGGTCAGTGACTCCTGGATGACCCGGTAGGCGGTGAGCTCCACCGCCTCGGGCAACGGCCTGGCATCGCCGGTCACCTCGCGGGTGACCCGCAGCCCCGCACCGGCGAACGAGCAGAACAGTTCACCGAGAAGGTCCAGAGCCGGCACCGGCTCCGCCGGGGTGGCCGGCTCGGCCGCGCCCGGGGCGCGCAGCAGGCCGACGGTCAGCCGCAGTTCGTCGAGGGCCTCCTCGCTCGCCTGCTGGATATGTGCGACCGACTCCTTGGCCTGGGACCGGTCCTCGTCGTCGAGCAGACAGGCCAGCGCCCCGGCCTGCACGCTGATCAGGGCGACATGGTGGCCGACGGCGTCGTGCAGCTCCCGTGCGATGCGCAGCCGTTCCTCGGCGACACGGCGGCCCGCCTCCCCCTCCCTGGCCAACTCGGCGCGTCTGACCCGCTCCTCGGCCTCGGCGACGTAGGCGCGGTGGCTGCGGGCGGCGCTGCCGGTGGTGACGGCCAGGGCCGCCCACAGCACGATGACCATGCCCGTGATCCCGGGATGGGTGATGAGCGAGCCGGCGAGCAGCGTCGCCTTGACACCGACGCCGACCGCGAGCGCCCGGGCCGGCGGGGCCTCCAGCGCGACCCAGTACAGCGCGCCGAACAGCGCCAGCATGGTCAGCGGGTAGGCCATCCCGTCGGCCATCAGCACGACCGACCCGATGACGGCGACCGCCGTGGCGCCCAGCGGGAACCGCCTGCGCACCAGCAGCACCGCGTAGACCGCGACGGTGACCAGCCAGCTCAGCGGCTGGTGCGAACCCAGCGCGTGCCGGACAGCCGTGGGGATCGTCGCAAGCGTGAACAGCGCCGTCGAGGCCAGCGACGAGAGCGGCAGCAGCTGCTGTCTGGCCGTCAGCCTGCTCCAGGGAACCGCGGCCGCAGTCAGCAAGGCTCCGTGCCTTCCGGCCGCGGCTCCTTGACGACATGCAGCAGCGTGATGCCGAGCCACGGACCGCCGTACCAGTAGCCCGCCCCGAGCGGGCGCAGCGTTCCCTGCCCGAGGTGGTCGGCATACTGCCGGGCGATCCACCAGGGGTCCGCGATGAGCAGTTGCCCGCCCGGGCGCAGCACCCGCACGGCCTCGTCGACCGCGCGGTGGCGTCCCTCGCGCGACGGGATGTTGTGGATGGCCATCGCGCTCGTCACGATGTCGAACGTGCCGTCCTCGAACGGGAGTGAGGTCATGTCGCCGGTGTGCACCTCCACCCGGTCGGCGACTCCGGCAGCGGCGGCGTTGGCGAGGGTGACGGCGGGACCGTTGCCGCTCTGGTCCTTTCGGGACCACAGATCCACGCCGTCGGCCCGCCCCGCCGGTACCCGCCTGGCCGCCTCGACCAGAACCGCACCGCGACCGCAGCCCAGGTCCAGCAGGTGCTCGTCACCCTTCAGACCGATCCGGTCCAGTTCCTGCTTCCAGATGCGCAGCTTGCCGCGCAGCGTGGTGTGCAGGTAGACGCCGGTGGACGCGAGCAGCAGCGTTCCCACGGCTGCCGCCCGGATCCGTCCCCGCCGCCACCGGGCGGCGGCCAGGCAGCTCGCCGCCCCGGCGGCAGCGGTGACAGCCGGGAACGCCGGCGCGTCAACACCGTAGCGAGGCCGTTGAAGCGGCAGGACCGGGGAGGACATCGGGTTCTTGGACACACCCGCAGCGTCACAGGCGTGACGTCCCGGCGTCTTGAAGAAATGTTCCCCTCCAGAGCGGTACCGGCCGTTGTGGGACGGACTTTGGCCGGCTCACGTATCATCGGACGGTGCGGAGCTTCGTGCGCGGTACGGCTGTGTGGGGCGTCGAGTGCCCGCAGCGGCCCAGCCAGGTGGCCGGTGTCACCATGGCCGGATTCCGTATCCCCGACCTGAACGAGCTCCGTATCGTCCCGCACCCGGCTGTGACCGTGCTCATGGATTTCGGCACCGGCCCGCCCGTCCTCGACGGTGCCGCCGGGCGGCAGCAGCGGGGAAGCATGGTCGCCGGGCCCGGGTTCGGATCCGGCGGCGCGGTCCGCGTGCGCGGAGAGAACGTCGAGTGCCTGCAGGTGCGCCTGTCCCCACTGGTCGCACGCGCCGTTCTGGGCGCCTCCCCCGCCGAGCTCGACGGCGCCGTCGTGTCCCTGGACGACCTGTGGGGGCGGGAGGCGTCCCGGATCCGCGAGCGACTGGGCGACGCCTCGTCCTGGCAGGAGCGCTTCGCGCTGACGGACGCGCTGCTCGCCCGTCGGTACTCGGCAGCACCGCCGGTGGACCCGGAGGTCGCCTGGGCCTGGCACCGGATCATCGGCAGCCGTGGCCTGGCCCGGGTCGACGCACTCGCGAGCGAGGTCGAGTGGAGCCGTAAGCGCCTCTGGTCCCGGTTCCGGTCCCAGCTCGGCCTGCCGCCCAAGCGCGCCGTGACGCTGGTCCGCTTCGACCACGCCGCCCACCGCCTGGTCGCGGGTGAAGCCGCGGCCCGGGTCGCGGCCGACGCCGGCTACGCCGACCAGTCCCACCTGCATCGCGACATCAGGACGTTCACCGGGGCGACCCCCGCGACCGTGGCCGACGAGCTGTTCCTCGCCGTCGACGACCTCGCATGGCCGCGCGGCGGAGGGCGAGTGACCAGGAACTGTGCGACGTTCAGCAGGTCTGCTCGCCCGCCCGCGCGAGCATCTCGTTGACGGCGAACAAGGGTTCCCTGTGGTTTCAAGGGTGCCGTGCGAACCGCAGGTGGGCGGCTTCGAGTGGGGCGTGGGCTGGGAGTTGGGGGCGGGGGGTCGCGGTGGGCGGGTCGGCTCCGGTGCGTTCGCAGGTCAGCGCGGAGACCAGGATCGCGTCGTCGAGTGCGGCGGCCAGCTCGTCTTCGGCGGCATCGGCGAGTTGCGCGGGGGCGTGCAGGTCGCGGCGGATCAGGGCGCTGAGCAGTCCCGCGGTGAAGGCGTCGCCGGCGCCGACGGTGTCGACGACTGCGGCTTTGCGACCGGGCCGGACCAGCGGTGGGCTGTCCGGTCGGAACGCGCGGGCGCCCTCGGCGCCGTCGGTGATGACGACCAGGAGCGCGCCCAGGGTGAGCCACCGCGTGGCGGCCTGTTCCAGGCCGCCGGGGTAGAGCCACTCGACGTCCTCACGGCTTGCTTTGACCAGGTGCGCGTCGGCGACGGTCCGTTCGATCAGTGGACGCGCGATGTCTGCGTCACCCAGGAGCGCGGGGCGGACGTTGGGGTCGTAGCTGATGAGCACGTGCCCGCCGCTGCGCAGCCGGGAGGTGGCGGTGTGGATGTGCTGGTCCCCGGGCGGGGTCCAGGAGGCGACGGAGCCGAGGTGGAGTACGGCGGTGGCTGCGGGGATGCGGGCGGTCTCGGCTTGGGTCCACTGCCAGTCGGCTGTGCCCTGGTGGTAGAAGTCGTAACTGGCCTGGGCCTCGGCGTCCAGCGACACGACAGCGAGGGTGGTGGGCTCGGCGGCGTGCGGGGCGCTCCGGAGGTCGATGCCCTCCCGGTCCGCGTGGTTGCGCAGGATTCGGCCGAAGGCGTTGTCGGCCAGCCGTGCCATCATCGCCGTGCGCTGGCCCAGGCGTGCCAGGCCGACGGCGACGTTGAACGGGCTGCCCCCGGGGCGGGCTTGGAACCGGTCGGGGCCGCCCTGGGGGACGAGGTCGATGAGGGCCTCGCCGATCACGGTGACCAGCGGCTGCGGGACGGGCTGCGGTTCAGGCACGGAGCGGCTCTCCCAGCGGAATCTCGCCCGAGCCCCGCGTGATCAGGCGGGTGGGAACGGTGGTGGTGGCGGTGGGTGACTGGTCGCCGTCGAGCCTGCGGAACAGCGCGTGCGCGGCGAGACGGCCGATCGCCTCGATGTCCTGGGCCATGACCGAGATGCCGGGCCGGAGCATGTCGGCCAGCGGGAAGTCGTCGAACCCGACCATGGCGACCCTGTTCTCCAGGGCCAGGTCGCGCAGTGCCCGGCTGGCGCCGATGGTGACCAGGTTCTGGCTGGTGAACAGCGCGGTCGGCGGATCGGACAGGGCCATCAGGTGCCGTGCGGCCTCGATGGCGCCCTGTTCGGTGACCAGCCCCTGCTGGATGAGCGTGCGGTCGGCCGTGACCTGGGCCAGTTCCAGCGCGTGCAGGTAGCCGTCCAACCGCTGGGCGGCGGTGGGGATCGACGCCTGGTCCCCCAGGAAGGCGATGCGCCGGTGGCCGGCCTCCATGAGGTGCCTGACCGCCGTCACCGCGCCCTGACGGTTGTCGGAGACCACCACGTCGGCGTCCAGCAGCTTCGGCTCGCGGTCCACGAACACCAGGCAGGTGCCGGCCCGCTGCTCGGCGATGAGGTAGCTCTGGTCGCGGCCCGCGGGCACGATGACCAGTCCGTCGACACGGCGGTCGATCAGCGCGAGGGCCAGTTCGCGTTCGCGGTCCGGGTCCTCGTCCAGGCTGCCGATCAGGACCAGGACGCCGCGTTCGCGCGCGATGTTCTCCACGGTCCGGATGAGGGCCGCGGAGTAGGGGTTGGCGGCGTCCTCGACCAGCATGCCGATCGTGGCGGTGCGGCCGTCCCCGCGCCGCAGGTTACTGGCCGTCAGATTCGGCCGGTAGCCGAGCTTCTCCGCGGCCTCGCGCACCCGGGCGGCCATCTGCGGGTCGACCGTGCTCACCCCGTTGACCACCCGCGACACGGTCTTGGGGGCCACTCCCGCGAGCCTGGCGACCTCCCGCATCGTGGGGCGGCCCGGCCGTCTCGACTGCCCTGGTTCGCCCTGAGGCATCGTTGTCTCCCATGAATCCTGCGTTACCGACTCGTTGCCTGGACACTTCGATCTGTGTCTTGACTCACTTTTGCATGGCGGTCACTCTGATGTCGAGACCACGTTGTCTCACCGTGTCGGGTCGCGATGGTTCGGAAAGGTTTCTGAGATGCACATCTCGATACGCAGCGCGGCAGCGGCGTCGCACGACCGTTCGCGCCGCCCCCAGCTCGCCTCGGCGGGCCTGGTCGTCTGTCTTGCGGCGTCACTCGCGGCCTGCAGTTCCTCCAGCGGCACCACCGCCACCGGGGGCTCGGCGTCCGGCGGCGGCGCCAAGGTCGGGGTCGCGTTGATCCTCAAGACGCTGTCCAACCCGTACTTCGTCTCCATGGAGAAGGACGCCAAGACCGAGGCGGCCAAGGACAACGTGAGCCTGACCGTGGCGGCCGGCAACACCGACGGCGACACCCAGACCCAGATCAGCGCGATCGACACCGCGATCTCCCGCGGCGACAAGGGCATCCTGATCACCACCAACGGGGACGCCGTCAACGCGGCGCTGAACCAGGCCAAGCAGGCCGGCCTGTTCGTCATCGCGCTGGACACCGCGACCAACCCCGCCACCGTCGCGGACATCACCTACGCGACCGACAACACCCAGGCCGGCAAGCTCGACGGCCAGTACGCCGCAACCGCGCTGGGCGGCAAGCCGGCGGACATAGCCATGCTCGACCTGTTCAACAACCAGGTCGTGTCGGTCGACATCAACCGCGACCACGGGTTCCTGCAGGGCATGGGCATCGACCCGGGCAGCACCACCCAGAACGCCAAGGAATCCAAGACCGGGAAGTACTCCGGCGGCACCTACACCGTCGCCTGCCACCAGCCGACCCAGGGCGCCATCGACGGCGGCCGCACCGCGATGGAGAACTGCCTGTCGGCCGACCCGAACATCAACGTCGTGTACGCGATCAACGAACCCGCGGCCGAAGGCGCCTACGCGGCCCTCAAGGCCGCAGGCAAGACCGACGTCCCGGTCTACGCCATCGACGGCAGCTGCGCCGGCCTCAAGCTGGTCGCCAGCGGCGAGTTGGCCGCCGACGCCGTGCAGTACCCCGGCAAGATGGCCAGCCTGGGCGTGGACGCGATCGCCAAGCTGGCCCGGGGCGGCTCCAAGCCCGCGGTGACCTCGGGCAAGGACTTCTACGACACCGGTACCGCGTTGGCCGCCACGAAGCCGCAGACCGGAGTCACCATCGAGTCCCCCGACCAGGCCGCAGGCGCCTGCTGGGGCAACTAGCCCCGCAGCTGCGGCCCCCGGACCAGGTGCGCCGACGGGCGCCCATCGACCCGACCCTCGTCGGCGCACCTGCACCCCCCGGACGATCCGCGCCACCCGCGCCACCCGCGGACCAGCGATTCCGGCACACCTGTACAGCCGTCAGCCACGGGTCGACATCTCCTCTCAGCAGCGCACCCCGCAGGTCCACCACGAATCAGAACGCCGCCGGCCCACGTCGGCGGCGAAGGGATCCAGATGACCGCCCACGTGGACAGCCACGCCGCACCGACATCGGCGGAGGACTTCCTCAACCGCCGCGCCACCCTGAGCCAGCGCATCCACACCGTGCTGCACCGCCAGCCCGCACTGAGCCCGGCCATCGTCCTGGTCCTCGCCGGCGCCGTGTTCGCCCTCCTCAACAGCCGCTTCTACCAGCTGGGGAACCTGTCGCTGGTCGCGCAGCAGGTCGCCGTCGTCGGCTCCCTGGCGGTGGGCCAGACCCTGGTGATCCTCACCGCCGGCATCGACCTGTCCATCGGCGCGGTCATGGTGCTCTCCTCCCTGGTCATGTCGAAACTCGCGTTCGACCACGGCGTGCCGGGCGTGCTCGCCCTGCTGATCGGCGCAGCCCTGGCGGTGGCGGCCCAGGCCGTGAACGGGCTGCTGGTCACCCGCATCAAACTCCCCCCTTTCATCGTGACGCTGGGCACCTTGAGCATCTTCACCGCCGCCACGCTGATCTTCGCCAAGGGCCAGACCGTAGCCCTGCCCCCCGGCGCGTTCCTGCTGTGGAGCTCGCAGACGATCTCGCTGGGCTCACTGCACCTGACCACCGGGGTCCTGCTCATGATCGCCCTCTATGCGGTGATCGGCTTCGCCCTGCGCTACACCGCCTGGGGCCGGCACCTGTACGCGGTGGGCGACGACGTCGAGGCATCCCGGCTGGCCGGGATCTCCGTCAACCGCGTACTGCTGAGCGCCTACATGGTCGCCGGCCTGGCCATCGCCGTGGCCGCCTGGATCCTGGTGGGCCGCGTCGGCGGCGGCGACCCCAACAGCGGCATCAACGCCAACCTGGAGTCCATCACCGCCGTCGTCATCGGCGGCACCAGCCTGTTCGGAGGCCGCGGCGTCGTCCTCGGCTCACTCATCGGCGCCTGCATCGTCCAGGTCTTCGACAACGGCCTGGCGCTGGCCGGATTCGACCCCAACTACCAAGTGCTGGCCGTCGGCGTCCTGGTGATCGCCGCGGTCTCCGTCGACCAGTGGATCCGGAGCGTGAAGTCATGACCGCACCCGTGCTCGAAGCCAAGGGCCTCGTCAAACTCTTCGGCAGGGTCGTCGGCCTGAACGACGTCGACCTCACCCTGTACCCCGGTGAAGTCCTCGCCGTCATCGGAGACAACGGCGCCGGCAAGTCCACCCTGATCAAATGCCTGTCCGGAGCCATGGTCCCGGACGAGGGCAGCATCCTGGTCAACGGCTCAGCGGTCCACTTCAAAGGCCCCCAGGACGCCCGCGACGCTGGAATCGAGACGGTCTACCAGACCCTGGCAGTGGCCCCCGCCCTGGACATCGCCAGCAACCTCTTCCTGGCCCGCGAGATCCGCCGGAAGGGACCGCTGGGATCCGTGCTGCGCATGCTCGACACCAGCGCGATGAAGCAGCAGGCGACCGAGCACATCAACCGACTGGGCATCACCACCCTGCAGAACATCGGCCAGGCCGTGGAAACCCTGTCCGGCGGCCAGCGCCAGGCCGTCGCCGTCGCCAGGGCCGGCGCCTTCGGCGGCAAGGTCGTCATCCTCGACGAACCCACCGCCGCCCTCGGGGTCCGCGAGACCGGGCAGGTGCTCAAGCTCGTCAAGGACCTGCGCGACCAGGGTCTGGGCATCATCCTGATCAGCCACAACATGCCCAACGTCTTCGAAGTCGCCGACCGGATCCACATCCAACGCCTCGGCAGCTGCGCCGGCGTCATCACACCCAGGTCCCACTCGATGGAGGACGCGGTGGCCGTGATGACCGGAGCCAAGACCCTCACTCCCACGAGCGGGACATGAACGGCTGCGACCCGCTGCACGGGTTCCAGGACCTCCCGGAACCAGCGGGCGTCGGGCGCGCCGGCCGGGTGACCGGCGCGACACTCCCAGGAGCCTGACGGTGGTTCAGTTCAACGTCGAACACGACCGCATCGGCGCCGAGCCCACCGTGGTCGTCTCCGCGACGGACGGATCGACACGTCTGGTGATCGCATGCCGCGGCGCGACCCTGCTCAGCTGGCGGAGACGGCTGGGCGGCCATCCGGTGGAGCTCACCGACGGGTACCGCAGCGAGGCCGAACTCCAGGCCCAGGACGGTGTGCGCAACGGCCTCCTGGCCCCGTTCCCCAACCGGATCGCCGGGGGCCGCTACCGGTTCGAGGGCCGCGACCACGACCTGCAGCCGGGCCAGGAACACCCGCGCGAACCCGTCTACCACGGATTCGCCCGCACGGAGCCGTTCGACCTCGACCACGTGGAACCGACGGCCCACGGAGCCCGGCTGACCTTCCGCAGTACCGGGATCAGGCCCGGAAGGCATCCGGGCTACCCGTTCCCGCTCGACCTCCGAGTGGTCTACCTGATCGGTGCCGACGCGATCGGGATCGAGATCCGTGCGACCAACACCGGCGAAGTGCCGGCACCGTACGCGGCCGGCTGGCACCCCTACTTCCGCCTGGCGGCGACCATCGACACGCTGACCCTGCAGGTCCCCGCCGCGAGCGTCGTCCGCACCGACGACGCGCTGATCCCCCTCCATCCCCCGAACACCATGGCCGCGCTGGAACACCAGCCCGCGATGGACTTCCGTCAGCCCCGGACGCTCCGCGGCGCGGTCATCGACGCCTGCTTCAGCGACCTGCGGTTCGCTCCCGACGGACGGGCCGAGACCGTGCTGCGTGACCCGCTGACCGGAAGCGAACTGCGGATCTGGCAGGTCAGCGGCCATCTGCACGTGTTCACCGGCGACACCCTGGCCCGGGACCGGCGCCGGTCCATCGCCCTGGAGCCGGTCGAGACCCTCACCGACGCCTTCAACCGCGACGAGTACGCGTCGGCCATCCGCATCGAACCCGGCGAGGAGCGCCGTTTCCGCTTCGGCGTCCGCCACCTCCCGCCCGTCAGCGGATGACCCGGCGGCTCCGGCCCTGCCCCTACGTCAGGGAATCCGCCCGACGGTCGTCGGAGCTCTCAGCGTGGCCCGACCCAACCGACGTCCTGTTCAGCGACGAATAGGAAGGTACACCTGTGTCCACAACAACCCGCCGACGCCGCGCACTGCTCATCACCGCGGCGACCGCCCTCTGCGGGGCGGCACTGCTCAACACGTCACCGGCCGCAGCCGGCACCCCCTACAGCGAGACCTACCGCCCCCAGTTCCACTTCACCCCCGCCGGGAACTGGATGAACGACCCCAACGGTCTGATCTACGACAAGGGCCAGTACAACCTTTTCTACCAGTACAACCCGGACGGCAACACCTGGGGCAACATGTCCTGGGGCCACGCCGTGAGCACCGACCTGGTGCACTGGGAGCAGCTTCCGATCGCCATCCCGCAGGACGCCGACGAGATGGTCTTCTCCGGCAGCGTCGTGCGCGACCAGAACAACACCAGCGGCTTCGGCACCCGCTCCGATCCGCCGCTGGTCGCCGTGTACACGAGCTACCGCAAAGCGACCGGCATCCAGGAGCAGTCGCTGGCCTACAGCACCGACGACGGTCTGACCTGGAAGAAGTACGCCGACAATCCGGTACTCGACATCAACTCGCAGAACTTCCGCGATCCGAAGGTCTTGTGGTACGCCCCCGCGCACCGCTGGTTGATGACCGTCGCCCTCTCCGCGCAGCACCAGGTCTCGTTCTACAGCTCCACCGACCTCAAGTCCTGGACCCATCTGAGCGACTTCGGCCCGGCCGGGGCCACCGGCGGAGTCTGGGAGTGCCCGGACCTGTTCCCGCTGGAAGTCGACGGCAACCCCAAGGACGTCAAATGGGTGCTGGCCGTCGGCACCAACCCGGGATCCATCGCCGGCGGCTCCGGCGTGCAGTACTTCGTCGGCACCTTCAACGGCACCACCTTCGCCGCCGACGACCCGGCCGGCTACACGCCGCCGGCCGGCACCGTGCTGCAGGACTTCGAATCCGGCAGCTACGGCGACTGGACGGCGACGGGCACCGCCTTCGCCACCGCTCCCGCATCCGGCGCCCTGCCGGGTCAGTCCGCCGTCACCGGAAGCCAGGGAACCTACTTCGCCGACAGCTTCAACGGCGGCGACGCCTCCACCGGCACGCTGACCTCCCCGGCCTTCACCGTCACCAGCAACTACATCAACTTCAAGGTCGGCGGCGGCAGCCATGCGTACGTACCCGGCACGATCCTGGGCAACGAGCCGGTCCCGACCGGCGAACTGCTCGCCGACTTCGAGGGAGGCACGTACTCCAGCCCCATCGGCGACTGGACCAGCAGCGGCACCGCGTTCGGCACCGGACCGGCCCGAGGCACCCTGCCCGACCAGCAGCAGGTCACCGGCTACCTCGGCAACGGGCTGGTCAACAGCTACCTGGGCGGCGACACCTCCACCGGCACGCTGGCCTCGCCGGGCTTCACCATCGACAAGAAGTACCTCGACTTCCTGATCGGCGGCGGCGACCACTCCGCCGGCTCGGCGAACCCGACCGCGGTCGAACTCCTGGTCGGCGGCAAGGTGGTGCGCAGCGCCACCGGCTCCAACGACGAGCACCTGAACTGGGACTCCTGGGACCTGTCCGACCTGCAGGGGCAACAGGCCCAGATCGAGGTCGTCGACGACAACACCGGCGGCTGGGGCCACATCAACCTCGATCAGGCCGTCATGTCCGACACCCAGGCCGAACCCGTCTCCGCCGAGACCGGCGTGAACCTGATCGTCAACGGCCAGGTGGTGCAGAGCGCCACCGGCTCCAACTCCGAGAACCTGGACTGGGCTTCCTTCGACACCGCCGCCTACCGGGGCAAGCAGGCGCAGATCCAGATCGTCGACGACAACACCGGCGGCTGGGCCCACGTCCTGGCCGACGACTTCCAGACCTCCGACCAGCCGGCGGCCTCCGCCGTCCAGCGCGCGCACTGGATCGACTACGGCGAGGACTTCTACGCCTCCCAGACCTACAACGACGCTCCCGGCGGTCGCCGCATCATGATCGGCTGGATGAACAACTGGAACTACGGCGGCAACATCCCGACCAGCCCCTGGCGCAGCGCCGACACCTTCCCGCGTGAGCTGAGCCTGCGGACCGTCGACGGCACGGTCCAGCTGATCCAGCAACCGGTCGGCGAGCTGGCCGGCCTGCGCGGCACGGGCGTCCAGGTTCCCAGGACCGACGTCACGAACACGACCACGCCGCTCGGCGTGAACGGCAGCACCCTGGAGATCCAGGCCGGCCTCGAAGCGGGCAACGCCGGACAGTTCGGCCTGGACGTGCACACCGGCAGCGGCCAGCACACCCGGATCGGCTACGACACGACCACCGGCGAGGTCTACATCGACCGCACCGCCTCGGGCGTGGTCGATTTCGACCCCGCCTTTCCCGGCATCCACACCGCACCGCTCGCTCTCCACGGCGGAAGCCTCCACCTGCACATCCTCGTCGACACCTCCTCCGTCGAGGTGTACGCGCAGAACGCCGACGGCGAGCAGGTCGTCCTGACCGACCAGGTCTTCCCCGGCCCCTCAAGCACCGGGGTCGACGCCTTCGCCACCGGCGGCACCGCCACCGTCGCCGGCCTGCACGCCTGGCAGCTGAACTCCATCTGGAAGCAGTGACCGACCCGGTCGGGAATGGGCGGCACCCCGGTCCCGGACCGGGGTGCCGCCCATGTGCTCCTGCGCACCGACCCGGTGACCACCGGAAGCCGAGCCCGCTGCCCACGGATTCGTTCCGAGCGAGTGAAACGCGGGCTGCACAGGCCGTCAGTGGTCGCCGGAGAAGATCTCCTTCGCCTCGCGGACCGCGTAGAACACGACGACCAGCCCGGCGAGGGGATCGGCCCACCATGCGCCGAATGCCGAGTTCAGTACCAGGCCCAGCAGAACGGCGGCGGCCAGGATGCCGTCGACCATCGTGACCCGCCCCTCGGTCCTGAGCACGGGGTTGTCCAGGGCCGCTCCCGTTTTCGCCTTGCCGAGGGCCAGCGCGAACATCACCGCGGCGGTCACCGCCGTCCACACGATGCCCAGCGTCGAGTGACGCGCGTGGAAGCCCGCGGCCAGCACCACCGAGGACTGCACCAGCAGGTACAGCGCGAGTAGCACGAACGCGCCCCCGATCAGCCGCAGCGCCCGGCGCCGGCGGTCCTCCCCACTGCCGGATAGCTCCCAGACCACCACCGTCGACGCGCCGATCTCGATCAGCGAGTCCAGGCCGAAGCCCGCCAGTGCCACCGACTTCGCGGCGAGTGCGGCGACGGCCAGCACCACGATCCCGGCCACGTTCCAGCCGAGCGTTGCGTACTCCAGGGCGAAGCCGCGGCGGAGAAGGGCATCTCGGGAGGTCTCATTCAAGCTGCTCACTGCGGCATTTTCGCAGCCGTGGCCAGAGCCGCGGCACCCGGGCCGAAGAGTCCGACCGGCCGTTTCACGAACCGGCGAATCTGGTGCGGCCCCGGCGGTGGTCGCCGGCGCCGCACCTCACGCCCGGTCCGCTGGGGCCGGTCGCCGGGGCTGTTGTCAGTTGATCGGGACGGGCGGGCTGAGCCGGATGTGACTGGGGGTCGTGTACAGGACGGGGCCGGTGCTGGAGGGGATGGTTCCGGCGCGCAGTGCGAGGCCCCCGCTGACGGTGTACATGGCTTCGTCGAAGGCCTGGCCGTTGGTGGGCGCCTTGCCGACGGGGAACAGGCCGATGCTCTTTCCCGCGACCACCGAGGTGGAGATGTAGTCGCCGACCATCGGGCCCTGCGAGGTGGAGGCGATCTGGGCCAGCGTCATGGGTCCGGCCACGGTCTGGGCGGTGCTCCAGGTGGAGCCGCCGTTGGTGGAAGAGGTGAAGCCGACCTCCAGTTGGCAGGTGGCGGCGGTGCAGCTGTGGTTGGGGTAGAAGTAGTAGTACAGGCCCAGTTTGGCGGTGGCGCCGGAGGTGGTGGGGTCCACGCCCAGGCCGGGGGTGAAGTGGTCGGCACTGCTGGTGACCGCGTCGATGGGCACCCGCGTCACGGCGGTCCAACTGGTGCCGTTGGTGGTGGTGGAGTAGACGATGTCGTTGCTGGGGCAGCCGGAGCGGAAGCGGCAGTCCTGCCAGGCGACGTAGATCTTGCCGGCAGCGTCGATCTCCGCGGACGGCAGGCCGTCGCCGGCGCGCAGGCCGCCCGAGACGGTGGCCGAGGAGATGTTGGCGACCAGGACCGAGGAGCCCCAGGACGCTCCCCCGTTGGTGGAGCTGAAGGAGCGGATCGAGGAGCCGTCGGTGGAGAACGGGACCACGACGGTGCCGTTCGGTTGGACCAGGGGCTGGCCGCCGAGGCCGGAGTCGCCGCTGGCCGGGGAGGCGGGGGCGGACCAGGTCGCGCCGCCGTCGGTGGAGGTGGACATGATCTCCTGGTTGCCGCTGGAGGTGATGTCGGCCTCGATGTAGCAGTTGCCGTAGTGCGGGCTGGTGCTGGTGTTGTCGCAGGCGATCCATTCCTTGTCGTAGCCCTGGCCGTCGTTGCCGACCGCGAGTACGGGGTTCTGCCAGGTCAGGCCGTCGGCGGAGCGGCTGACGGTGACTCCTGCGCCGTTGACGTTGGCGTCCAGGACCAGTCCGACGATCATCCAGGTGCCGTGTTTGGCGTCGTAGCTGACCGATGCGTCCGAGACCCGGGCCCACGGGCCTGATCCCTGATAGGTGGTGATGCCGGGAAGCATGCCGTGCTGCCAGGTGGCGCCGCCGTCGGTCGAGGTGTTCCAGCTGATGTCGGAGGCTCCCCCGTCGTAGAACGGCCGACCTGGGAGGAGGACACGATGGTGCTGCCGTGGGCGAAGGTGTCGGGTTCGACCTCGGTGGCGTGCTGGCTGGTGGAGTTGGTGAACGGGTCGGTGCTGATCTGTACCAGGCTCGGTCCGCTGCCGTTGACGGTCAGGGTGAACGTGGTGGTGTGGGTGGCCGACGTCCCGGTGCCCGTGACGGTGATCGGATAGCTGCCGGCCGGGGTCGAGGCGGCGGTGCTCACGGTGAGGGTGGAGGAGGCGCCGGCGGTCACCGAGGCCGGATTGAAGGTCGCGGTCGCGCCGGTGGGCAGGCCGCTCGCCGAGAAGGCGACGGTCTGGGCCGCCCCCGAGGTGACGGCCGTGGTCAGCGTCGAGGCCGCCGAGGCGCCGGGGTTGACCGCCGCCGCTGCAGGGCTGTCGGTCAGTGAGAAGTCGTTGGTGGTGGTTCCGCCGGTCAGGGCGATGTCGTCGTACAGGGTGTAGGTCGGGTCGCCCGTGTAGTTGTCGTCCTTGCTGGTCAGTGTCAGCGTGTAGTTGTGGCCCGCGGTGACGGCCTTGCTGACCTGCTTCCAGCCGGAGTTGGCCACGCAGGTCTTGGCCAGCACCGTGGTCGTGGTCCCGGCGGTGGTGTCCGCCAGGGTGGCGGTGGCCCAGTCGTAGGTCACGGTGTCGGGGCAGGTGACGTCGTACCAGAAGGACAGCACCGGGCTGCCCGCGGGCGCGGTGAAGGACTGCGCGATCGAGGAAGCGCCGTTGGTCGGCGAGGAACTGCCGAGCTCGGCGGCGTAGGTTCCGCTGTGCGGGCCGCTGGTGGTGACGCCGGTGGCGGGTCCGGTGGCGGTCCAGCCGGAGAGGCTGCCGGTCTCGAAGCCGCCGTTGGTGATCGAGGTCGCTGCGGTGGCGGGGGTGGCCGCGACGGCGAGCCCCCCGGCGAGCAGGGCGGCGGTGGAGGCAGTGGAGGCGATGGCGCGCCACCAGCCCCGTGGGCGTAAGGACTTCATGGGGGACTCCTGACGTGGGTGGGCCACCGCATCTCGTGCGGCGGCCGACCGTTCGGTTGGATGATGTGGTGTCGGGTCAGTTCACGGTTACGTCGCCGTACGCGGTGCAGGTCGGCTCCACACAGGTCGTCGAGGTGGATCCGGCCGCGGCGTGCAGGGTGCGCAGCTGCGGGGAGGTGTCGTGGCGCACCGCCTTGCCGGAATCGACGGAGTGGTGCACGGACACCGCAGCGGTGGGGGCCAGACCGCGGGCAGCGAGGCGGGCAGGGCCGCGAGTGCGGCGACACGGCCTCGTCGGCGGAGGGAACGTGGCACTGAACATCCTTTCGGCGGCCGGGGATCACCCGGGAGGCAGAGGAGAAGGACGTTCGCGCAAGGTGCACGCGTGTTCGCAAGTCGTGAGTCTGGGCCAGGACATGACACGATGCAAGGGGAGTGACACCCCGGCGAGTGCGTGCGACCAAAGATTTGCACAGGAAGCGCACAGCATTTGATTTTCCGTCAGGTATCGACACGGCCGCGAGACCTCCGGGACCGGATCCGCTGGGCTCCACGCTCGGGGCCGCCCGCCGCGGATCCAGCCGTAGCGAGAAGGGGCAGGGAACCCCGGCCCCATCTGCCGCGTCCAAGGCATGAGCACTTCCGACCCATGTACTGAGGAGCCGAAATGACGCGCCGGTACCCACGTCTGGCAGCTGCTCTGCTCACCGCGCTGGCCCTTGGCGGTGCGGCGGCCTGCAGCTCCGGTTCCGGCGCCCCCACCGCTGCCGCTTCCGCACCACGGACCGCATCGGGAGCAGGCTCGGCGCCCGCGCCCTCGGCGACGACCGCATCGCCGTCCCCAACCGGCATGGGGTCCGCTCCCGCCACGCCCAGTACCGCTGCCCCCGTGACGGTGGCCCCGAGCGCGTCCTGTCTCAGCGGAGCGGTACGGGTGCTCTACCCGGGCGCGGACAATCCCCTGCGCACCGTCTGCGTCCACGTCGGGACCCAGATCACGATCACTCTCGACGCCGTGGCCTCCTACAAGTGGGCGCCCGTCACCAGCTCGGTCCCCGCCGTGGTGCTCATGCTGGGCAACCACGCGGCCGACGGCGGCACCCTGGTCGAGGTCGCCCGTGCCCAGGCGCCCGGAGCGGCCACCCTCACCTCCGCCGACACCTTCACCCCCGGCCCCCACGGACCGCCCTCACGGACGTGGCAGCTGACAGTCACCGTCGTGCCCTGACCACCGGAAGCGCGGAGATCCGTCGCGGAGCGTCAAGGGCGACCCGTACCGTCAGGTCCCCTACCGTCGGCGCGTTGACCGGCAGCACAGAAAACCGCATGACACCGGCTGACGGAGGCGCAGAGCATAGGCAGATGGCGCGACTTCATGACATCGTGTTCGACTGTGCTCACCCGGCGGCCACGGCTCGTTTCTGGGCCGCGACTCTTGACGGCTATACCGTCGCACCCTATGACGACGCGGAACTCGCACGCCTGCGCTCCCTTGGCATCACCCGTCCCGAGGACGACCCCACGGTACTCGTCGAGGCCGCAGACGGAGGACCTCGCCTGTGGTTCCAGCTTGTGCCAGAACCCAGAAGCGTGAAGAACCGCGTGCACGTGGACCTGCTCGCCGAGGACCCGGAGGCCGAGATCCGGCGTCTGACCGGTCTCGGCGCGACCGTCCAGGCCCGGCATTCCGACAACGTCGTCCTGGCCGATCCCGAGGGAAACGAGTTCTGCCTGTCGCTGTAGCCTGCGGCCCGCACAACCGCGTCATCCGTGGACGCGGACTTTGAGGAGGGCTTCGGCGCCGTCCAGACCCCATCGGGCCCAGGTGACGACGGCGTAGGCACACCGCGCCACCGAGGGGTCCCGGGCCGGCGGTCCGTCCTGTCGGCATCCCCCGAGCGAGCTACCTGCCTTTGTCCACTCTGCGGTGACGCGCGCCGCCGGTGGTCTCTTGTTGACTCGAACGGTCAGCACAACGGCACCAGCCAGGCCGACCAGCCGAGTTAAGGACATTCCCATGACCACGACACGCAGTTCCGCGATGCTCAGCTTCCCCGGCGGCCGCCGACTCGCCGCGGCGCTCCTGGTATCCACGTTGGCCGGAACGGCACTGGTCGCGTGTGGGTCCGAAGCCACCGGCGCGCAAACGGCCAAGGCCGCCGGTACGAGCGCCGCCGGGACCGCGACCAACGCGAAAATAGCCTGGGACCGATGCCCGGCGCCGGCCGCGGGCGTAACCCGCAACCCCCACCTGACCTGCGGGACGTTGAAGGTCCCGCTGGACTACCAGAACCCGCGCGGCAGGCAGATCGACGTGGAAGTCTCCCGGCTGTCCACCGCCACGCCCGGGAAGCGCCGCGGCGTCCTGGTGCTCAATCCCGGCGGGCCGGCCCTCGGCGGTCTGGACATGCCCGAGACCATGGCCGCCACACTGCCGAAGTCCGTACTGGAACGCTACGACCTGATCGGCTTCGACCCGCGCGGCGTCGAACACAGCACGCCGCAAAGCTGCGACCTGAAGGACCCCAGCGTGACCGGGCTCTTCCCCTACCCCGCCGCGGACGGCTCGATCACCAAGAACGTGGCCCTCGCCGAAGCCGACGCCACGCAGTGCGCCGACACCCAGGGCACGAACCTGCGCTACTACACCACCGCCGACACCGCCCGCGACCTGGACCGCATCCGCCAGGCGCTCGGCGAGAACAAGATCTCCTACTGGGGCCAGTCCTACGGCACCTACCTAGGCGCCGTCTACCGCACGCTCTTCCAGGACCACACCGACCGTATGGTCCTGGAAGGCAACGTCGACCCCACCAAGGTGTGGGCCGACCAGGTGGCGGACACCTGGGGCAAGGGCATGGCCGACCGGTTCCCCGACGCCGCCCGCGTCGCCGCGGCGCAGGACAGCACCCTCAAGCTGGGCAGCAGCGTCGCGGAGGTGACCCGCACCTACCTCGCCCTGGCCGACCGGCTCGACCGCACACCGGCAACCGTGCCCGGCACATCGGTGTCGCTGGACGGCGCGATGTTGCGGAACATCACCTACGCCCTGCTTCTGCACAACAGCACCCTTCCCGCGCTCGCCGAGTTCTGGCGGGCCACCGCCGACCTGGCCGACGGAAGGATGACGGCCGCCGACACCGCCGTCTTCAAGCAGGTGTTCGCCGACACACCCGGGTCGCCGGGTGTCCCGGCGGACAACCAGGCCACCATGTTCATGGCTATCACCTGCGGCGACGCCGAGTGGTCGCACGACGTCGCCGGCTACGCCTCCCGCACCGCCGCCGACCGCAAGGCGTGGCCGCTCACTGCGGGCATGCCCGCCGGCATCTGGGCATGCGCCTTCTGGAACAAGCCGGCCGAGGCGACCGTCACCGTGACGTCCGGCGGCCCGCGCAACACCCTGATCCTGCAGAACCGCCGTGACAACGCCACCCCGTGGGAGGGCGCCCTCGGGCTGCACAAGGCCCTCGGCCAGGGCTCCGCCTTCGTCGGCGTCGACAACGGCGGGCACTACGTCTACAACGAGGGATCCGCCTGCGCCGACAAGGCCACCGTCGGCTTCCTGGTCACCGGCCACCTGCCGGACAAGAACGTCTACTGCACCGATGTCACCCGGAAGTAACCGCGGGCACCGGGCCCGGAGCGGTTCCGACCGGGCCTCGGTGTCGTATGGTGCGGATCTCGAACAAGTCGTACCGAACGGGCGGCCCGGCGGGCGGATCACAGGCCGCAGTCCGTTCCTCATACCGCCCGGCGCCGGACGTACAGGATCATGGAAGAGATGACGACGCAAGACCAAGCAGCGCGTGAACCGTCGGGCTCGGCGTCCGCCACGCCGACGGCGCGCGCGCAGGACCGGGGCGCGGCCCAGGGCGCGAACCTGGTGGCCGCAGCAACCGTGCGGCTGCGGGTGCTGGCACGCTGGTGGGGATCCCGCTCCGCCGCCACCAAGGACCGCGGAATCGCGCTCGTCTTCACGGTGCTGTCGTTCGCGCCGCCGCTGTCGCGGGTCGGGGCCCAGATCAGTGACCTCCCCCAGCACGGCGCCTCCGTCGCGGGCGTGCTGCTGCCGCTGGGGCAGACCCTGCCGCTCGCGGTTCGCACCCGGTGGCCGGCCGCCTGCCTCGCCGTGGCGGGGGTCTCGTTCGCGGTGCACGAGGCGCTGGGCTACCCGCCGAGCTTCGGCAGCCTGGGGCTGTACATCGCGCTGTACTCCGTCGGTGCCCATCAGGACCGCCTGCGGCGGGTGGTACCGCTGGCGGCGACGGGCGGGTACGTGGTCTTCGTCGCCGTCCTGATCGCGCTGGGGTCCCACGAGGGCATGACCAGCTACTTGGTCTACTACATGGCCCTGGCGGTGGTGTGGGGCCTGGGCGTCCAGGTCCGCGGCCGGCGGGCGCAGGAGGCCGAGCGCCGGCGGCTGTCCACGCAGATGGCCATCGACGCGGAACGCAGCCGCCTGGCCCGGGAGTTGCACGACGTGGTGACCCACCATGTCACCGCGATGGTGGTGCAGGCGGACGCGGCTCAGTACCTGACCCGGTCGCCGGACCGCCTCCAGCAGACCCTCGACGCCATCGGCGGCACCGGGCGCCGCGCGATGGCCGACCTCCGGTTCCTGCTCGGCGTGCTGGAGCCGACCGGTGACTCGGCGCCCAGGGAGCGGACGCCGGTGCCGGGCCGGGTGCCTGATCTGGTGGAGCAGACGCGGGCCGGCGGCCAGCCGGTCGAACTGGTCGAGGACGGAGAACCGTCCACCATGGCCATGGGCGCCCAACTCACGGCGTACCGCGTCGTGCAGGAATCACTGACGAACGCCGTGAAGCACGCCCCGGGGCGGCAGACGCTGGTACGGCTCACCCACAGCCCCGACTGGACGGCCGTCGAGGTCACCACCGCGGGACCGACCGACGGCGGTTCCAAGTCCTCCGCGCTGCTGGGTGGCGGCCCGCACATGTCGGGAGGCCGGGGCCTGACCGGGCTGCGGGAACGGGTGGAGATGCTCGGCGGCGAGTTCACGGCCGGGCCCCGCCCCGACGGCGGGTTCCGTGTGCACGCACGCATCCCCGCGGGAGGCGTCTCGTGAGCGCTCCACCCCCTGCGATCAAGGTGCTGGTCTGCGAGGACCAGGCCCTGGTGCGCGCCGGCTTCGTCACCATCCTCTCCGCCCAGCCCGACATGGAGGTCGTCGGAGAGGCCGCGGACGGCCGAGCGGCGATCCGCAGCGCCCAGGAACTGAAGCCGGACGTCGTCGTCATGGACATCCGCATGCCCCTGCTCGACGGAATCGAGGCCACCCGCCACCTGGCCGGCCCCGACTCCCCCAACCCCGCCAGGATCCTGGTCGTCACGACGTTCAACATCGACGAGTACGTCTACGAAGCCCTGCGCGCCGGCGCCAGCGGCTTCATGCTGAAGGACGCCCCCGCGCCCGAACTGATCAACGCGGTACGCGTCATCGCCCAAGGCGAGTCCCTCCTGGCCCCAGCCGTCACCCGCACCCTGATCGGCCGCTTCGCCGAACGCGTGCGACCCTCCACCGCCCCCGCGCAAACCGAGAGCGAACGCCTGAAGGTCCTCACCTCCCGCGAGCAGGAAGTCTTCCTCCTCATCAGCGAGGGCCTGTCCAACGCCGAGATCGCCAACGAACTGGTCATCAGTCACGAGACCGTGAAGACCTACGTGTCGCGCATCCTCACCAAACTGGACCTCCGCGACCGCGTCCAGGCGGTGGTCCTGGCGTATCGGGCGGGGTTGGCCGGGGGCCGCGACCGAGCCTGACGCGCTGTGACGAACGTCGTGGGCACCGTCAACCGGATACCGAGTAGACGGTGTCGACCGGTCCGGCTTGCAGGACGCCGGCCAGCGAAAGTCCGACACCGGTCAACTGCCGGTAGGGAAACGCCGATCGGCCCGTAGGGACCCGGCTTTCAGCCTGGTGTCGGGACGTGGGTCAGTGGCCGGAGGAAGTCGGCGGCATCGGTGTGGTGGAAGTGCTCGCCACGGCCCAGCGCGTTGACGTCGAATCCGAGCCCCACCAGCAGCGGGACCGCATCCCAGGCGCCGCGGGCCGCCGCCCACACGACCAGGCCGGGCCGCTGCCGGCGTGCGGCGCCTGCTGCTGCCCGCAACAGCTCCACCGCGGCCTGGTCGCCCGCCAGGGCTGCGGCGACCAGCCTGTCGGCACCGTCGGGCGGTGACCAGGGAGCGCCGTGCGCAGCCAGGTACTCCAGCACCCGGGTGCTGCCGCACACCGCGGCCAGGCGTGCCGGGGCGGTTCCGTTCCAGGCCCGCAGGTGCTCCGGACGGTCCTCGGGGAACCGGAACTCGGCGCGCAGGTCGGCGCACTGGCCCAGCAGTCGCACCCGGTCGGCGAGGTCGTGGGTGACGGCCCACCACAGTTGATCGGCGATCAGCTCGGCGGGCGAGGGGATCGCGTCGCCGAGCCGTGCCCGCCACGGGCCGCCGCCACGGCCGAGGCCGTGGTCGATCAGCAGGCCCAGGTGGCTGTCGTCGGTTCCGAACTGCCGGTTGTACAGCGCCTGGGCGTCATTGGGGTCGGCACCTGAGTCCAGGAGCGTCCGCGCCAGCGCATCGGCTGCCGGGTGGGCGGGCTGCCCGCCCTCGCCGCCGCCCAGCGCACCGGCCAGGGCGGTGAAGGGCGAGGTCAGGCCGTGCCAGAGGTAGCCGGCGTTCGGGTCGGCGCCGTGGTCCAGCAACACGCGGGCGGTCCGGACGACCGCGTCCGGGCGGATGGCGGGGTCGTGCCGGGCGTACGCCAGATACAGCATCGGCTCCCATCCGAACGGGCCGCCCTCGGCCGCGGCCAGGGTCGGATCCGCGGCCAGCAGGGCAGCGAGCGCCTCGACGTCGGCGGCGGCAGCCGCCGCGTGGACCGAGCCGGCGGTGAGCCCGGGGTGCGCCGCCAACAGCGCGGAGGCCCGTTGCCAGCGGGCCGGATGGTCGTCGTGGCCGTACCGCAGACAGGCCAGCAACAGGAACGCGTCGGCGCGTGAACCCGCCGCGTCGACCTGGTCCGGGACCCGGCGGTAGCGCCGGATGGTCTGCACGTGCCGCTTGAGCGCGGCCCACGACGGGAAACCGTGACGGCGGGCGATGACCAGCTGAGCGCCGGCCAGGGACGGCCGGTGCGGCCCGTCCGGGTGGTGGGCGCCCACCAGGACCAGTGCGTCCGAGGCACCGGACCCGGCACGGTCGCGAAGATCCTTCGCCTGCTTGCGCAGCTGCTCGAAGTTCGGGTCGTCGGGAAGACGAACGGTCGCCACAGCGACCTCCTTCCAGGGCCCGCGGTCCGCTACGCCGGGCTGAAAGGAGGTACAGGACCATGCCCTTGCCTCATACACAACCGGGTGGGCTCAGCCCCGTCCGCGGACCGGAGGCGCCCCGGGACGCCAACGGCAGTCTAGCCGGACCGCCGGCGCCGCACCCGGTTCTCGTAGTCGGCCCGGTAGCCCCCCGCACAACCCGCTCGGGCCGCGGTGGCACCGGCCGCCACCGATGAGTTTCGCCATGGCGTCCCGTCTGTACCGACAGACCGTTCAACCGCGACCAAGGAGTGCACCGTGACTGCCACCTACACCTTCGACGTCTTCGCCAGCCTCGACGGCTACGCCGACGTGACCAGCGGCGACTGGGGCGGCTACTGGGGCAAGCAGGGCCCCGAGCTGCTCGACCACCGCCTCGGCCTGTACGCCGCGGAGCAGCGGATGGTCTTCGGGGCCAACACCTACCGGGCCTTCGTGGGACTGCTGGCGAGCAGCGAGGAGACTGTGGGCGACCCGTGGGTCACCCGGATGCTGGGCATGCCGGCGACGGTGGTGTCGTCCACTCTGCAGGGCCCTCTGGACTGGCCGGACGCGACCGTCGTGAGCGGTGACGCCGTCGACGTCGTGGCCCGGCTCAAGAAGGAGTCCGACGTTCCGTTGCGTTCGCACGGCAGCCTGTCGTTGAACCGGGCGCTGATGGCCGCCGGTCTGGTCGACCGCGTGCAGGTGACGATCTTCCCGGTGATCACCGGTCGGACCGGAGACCACCTGATCTTCGCCGGTGCGGCGGACTTCGACCTGGAGTTGCTCGAGAGCCGGACGCTGGACGGCCGCATCCAGGAACTCGTCTACCGTCCCACCCTGCACGTCTGAGACCGCCGACCCGAGGACACCCCGGGCCTCCTCGACCTGCAGACCGCGGCCTCCCGGGCCCGTTCGAGGCCGAGGAGCGCCGGCGGCGCGCCCCGACCGGCCCCGCCTCGTGCGGACCGGCCGGAGGCCACTGCCCCGGTCCCCCGGGCCAGCTCTCCATCTCTCGGGCGAAGTAGACTAATCAGGCATTTCCCCGAGGAGCCGGGTATCCCCTAGCGCCGGGAGCACTCGTATGGCGGACCAATCTGTGCGCGGCCCGACCGGCTACGACCCGCGGAACAGACCGGCGTCGTCGCCGGCCAAGGCGGACCTGCTGGCCCTCACCGGCATGGGCAGCTTCGACTGGGACCTCGAAGCCGGGACGTACCACCTCGACGAGGTCGGCCTGGACGTCTTCGACCTGCGGGCGGACGAGTACGACGGCCGCCCGGCCTCACTCGCGGACCGCGTCACCCGCGAGGACGGCATGCGCCTCGACGCCGCGGTGACACTGGCCATCCAGGCCGGCCACCTGACCTTCGCGGCCTACTTCCAGGTGGTCTGCCGCGACGGAACCCGCCGCTGGGCGCACACCCAGGGCCGCATCCTGCGGGACGAGCGGGCCCGCCCCTACCGAATCGTCGGCATCGTCCGCAACGCCGACGAGGAACTGGCGCACGCCGAGGCGATGCGCACCCTGGGAGCCGACCGGCGCCGCCAGACGGACGCCGTCCGGGCCACCACCGAGGCCCTCGCCCGTGCCCTCACCGTGCAGGACGTGATCGGCGTGCTCACCGACAGTGAAGGGCTCCGCCGGTTCGGCGCGGACGGACTCGCCCTCGGCCTGATCGAAGGCACCAGCCTGCGGCTGGTCGCCGCCACCCACCCGCCCTCACCGGCGCTCAAGGCCCAGGACGACTTCTCGCTCACCCGATTGGACGACCAGCTGCCGCTGGCCGAAGCCGTCCGCACCGGACGGCCGCAGTTCATCGCCGACCAGGACGAACTCTGCACCCGCTTCCCCCGGCTCCGCCCCTACGCGGACCAGATGGGCATCAACGCGGGCGCCTTCCTCCCCCTGGTCGCCCAGGCACGCACCCTGGGCGCACTGGGCCTCTACTACGGCGACAGCCACGACTTCAGCACCGAGGACCGCAACATCTGCATCGCCCTCACCAGCGCCGTGGCCCAGTCCCTGCAACGCGCCGTGCTGTTCGACCAGGAGCGCGAGTTCGCCACCACCCTGCAGACCACCATGCTGCCCCGACGGATCCCGCAGATCAGCGGGGGCGAGGTGGCCGTCCGCTACCGGGCCGGCCGCAGCGGCCGGGAGGTGGGCGGGGACTGGTACGACGTGATCCCGCTGCCGCACGGCCGGGTCGGACTCGCCGTCGGCGACGTCGAGGGGCACGACAGCCACGCCGCCGCCGTCATGGGCCAGCTGCGGATCGCCCTGCGCGCCTACGCCGCCGAGGGCCACGCCCCCTCCACCGTCCTGGCCCGTGCCTCGCGGTTCCTGGCCGAACTCGACACCGAGCGCTCCGCCACCTGCATCTACGTCGAGGCGGACCTGGAGGCCGGCTCGCTGCGGCTGGCCCGGGCCGGCCATCTGGAACCGCTGCTGCGCCACCGCGGCGGCCGCACCACCTGGCCACCCGTACGCGGCGGACTCCCGTTGGGGATGGCCACCGTCCTCGGAACGGACGACTATCCGGAGACCCGGCTCCACCTCAACCACGACGGCGTCCTGCTGCTCTGCACCGACGGTCTGGTGGAGCGGCCCGGCCAGGACATCACCGACGGCATGGACGCACTCGCTGAGGCGCTGCAGTCCGGGCCGCTGCGCACCGAGGAGCTGGCCGACCACCTGTGCTGCCACGAGTTCGAGCACTCCGGCACCGAGGACGACATGGCGCTGCTCCTGCTGCGGCGCACCCCCGTCGCCGGCGGCCACCTCCCGATCCGCACGGTGCAGCACATCCACCAGGCCGATCCGCAGGGGCTGGTCGAGGCCCGCGCCGTGCTGCGGCAGACCCTGTCCGCCTGGGCGGCCACCGGGCCGGTCGGCGACATCGAACTGGTCGCGGACGAGCTGATCACGAACTCCCTGGTGCACACCGACAGCGGTGCGACGCTGACCGTCGAACTCCTCGGCGACGCCAGCCCCAGGCTCCGCCTGGAGATCCAGGACTCCTCCAGCGAGTGGCCCCGACGCCGGGCCCCCGGCGAGACCGCCACCTCCGGTCGCGGACTGCTGCTGGTGGACGCCCTGGCCGAGCGGTGGGGAGTGCAACCGCTGGGTTCCGGCAAGAGCGTCTGGTGCGAGTTCCCGCTGCCCGCACCGTGAGCGGCGGCAGCGCACAGCGGCCGTGGGGCCGCCGGATGTCCGGCGGCCCCACGTCGTGGCGCTGTGCTGGGGGCTGTGCCGTGCCCGGTCACTCCTCCGCAGCGGCCGCCGCGACGGGTGCGTTGCCCACCCCGGCCGTGCCGGTGGCCGCGCCGCCGGCGACGCCCTCCACCAGGTACCGCTGCAGCAGCGCGAAGACCACCAGGATCGGCGCGGCCACGATCATCGTGGCCGCGGCGATCAGCGGCCATTGGCTGCCGTGCTCGCCGAAGAAGCTGTAGAGGCCACGGGTGACCGGCCACAGGCTGGAGTCGGTGAGCATGATCAGCGGCAGGATCAGGTTGTTCCAGGAGGCCACGAAGCCGAACACGGCGAAGGTCGCCAGCGCCGGTTTCATCTGCGGGATGATGATGGTGAAGATGAAGCGGAGGTAGCCGCAGCCGTCCATCGCCGCCGCCTCGTCCAACTCCCTCGGGATGGTCTTGATGTAGCCGACGAAGAAGAAGAAGCCGGCCCCCGCGAGCGAGGTGAGGGTCAGATAGCCCAGCCGGTTGTCGTACAGGCCGAGCTTCTGCGCCTCGATGAACAGCGGGATCAGGCCCGCGGGCAGAAAGCCGGAGAAGACGAAGAACGCGTACAGCACATTGGAGTGCTTGAACCAGCCCCGCGAGATCGGGAAGGCCAGGAACACTCCGAGGACCAGGGTGATGACGTCCGGGACGACGGCGTAGATCAGCGAGTTGACCATCTCGGTGGCGAAGTCGCCCTGCGTCCAGGCGGCGGAGAAGTTGCTCAGCGTCCAGTGCTTGGGCAGGCCGGTCGGGTCCTGCAGGAAGTCCAGGTTGTTCTTGAACGCCTGAAGCAGCATGTAGACCAGCGGCAGCGCGAAGAAGCCCGCCGAGACCACGAAGCAGAACAACTGGACGCCGCTCAGCCGCAGCCCCCGGATCAGCCCGCGGCGGCGGGCGGCGCGCTTCGGGTCGACGGCGACGGCCGGGTCGCGCTGCCCGTGCAGTCGCGTGGTGAGGGCACTCACAGGGCCACCTCCCGCCGGCGGAGGCGCCACAGCAGCACGCCGCCGATGGCCGCGGTGAAGACGAACTGCACCATGGCGAGGGTGGAGCCGAGCCCCAGGTCGGGGTTGACGCCGAAGGCCGAGTTGAACATGAACATCCCGATGGTCTGGGTCTTGTACTGGCCCTGGGTCATCACCAGGATCAGCGCGTACTCGCCCAGGCTGCCGATCGCGGTGAGGAAGACGTTCACCGTGGTGGCCGGGGCCAGCATGGGCCAGGTGATCCTGGTGAAGCGGCGGACGGGACCGCAGCCGTCCAGCGAGGCGGCCTCGTACAACTCCGGTGGAATGCGCCTCAGTCCGGCGATGTAGACCAGCATGGTGTAGCCGGAGAACATCCACACATTGACCGCCACGATCAGCCAGATCGAGATCGAGGAGTCGCCGAGGAAGGCGCTCGAACCGCCGGAGAGCGAGTGCACGATCTTCTCCGCCGGACCGCTGCTCGGGTCGAGGATCAACGAGAAGAGCACGCCGACGATGGTCACCGAGAAGATCTGCGGCATGAAGATCAGGGCCCGGTAGAGCCCGTAGCCGAACCGCCGGCGCTGCAGCAGCAGAGCCAGGCCCAGACCGACCCCGATCTGAAGCACCGTCACACCGGCGGTGTACTTCAACGTCGTCACCACGGCGTCGGAGACCTGCGAGTAGTTGCTGGTGAACAGGTTGCGGTAGTTGCACAGGCCGCAGTAGTTCATCGGGGTGCCCGGCACTCCGGAGTACTCGGTGAGCGAGTAGTAGACCGTGGCCAGGGACGGGTAGAGCCCGAAGGTGAGCCAGCCGATGGAGGGCACCAGGATGGAGAGCCAGGGGATCCAGCGCCTGGTCCTGCTGGTGCCGAAGGGGTTGGTGGACACGGCGCCCCCTACTTCTTGACGGCGGCGGTGTACGCCTTGGCGGAGTCGTCCAGTGCCGAGAGCAGGTCCTTGGAGCCGAAGGGCTTGGTGTCGGTCAGCGTCGGGCCGCCGGCCGGGTTGCCGGTGCCGACGTTCGACGGCAGCCAGGGCAGCGTGGTGCCGGGGAAGCCCTTGGCGGCGTTGGCCTGCAGCCAGTCGGTCCACTTGAGCTGCGGGGTGGGGACGGCGGTCTCGGTGGAGAGGGAGCCGGTGGCCTTGACCCAGGCCTGGTAGTTGGACTCCTGTGTGAAGAAGTCCAGGTACTCCAGCGCCAACTGCTGGTGCTTGGACCAGGTCGGCACCGTCCAGGCGAGGTCGGGGGCCAGGTCGGCGCGGTTCCAGGCGGCGGTGTCGGTGCCGGGGACGGCCATGAGGCCGAAGTTCAGCGACGGGTTGTCGGCGGCGATGGTGTTGCCGTCGTAGGAGCCGTCCACGAAGAAGGGGTAGTCGTCGGTCTTCGCCGACCAGGTCCCGGGGGCGCTGGCGAAGGAGACGCCGCCCGCGTTCGGCTCGATGTACTGCATGATCTGCTCGTAGCGGTTGGCGGCGTCCTGGTACAGCGAGCTGTTCCAGTTCTGGGTGCCGCCCAGGAAGGCGTTGTCCTTGGCTATGAAGGTGCTGGTGGCCTCGGAGGCCGGCTTGTCCTGCATCATCAGCTGGTTGTAGATCCCCATCCAGACGATGTTCTGGATGCCGTCCTTGCCCGCCACGTAGATCGGGCTCATTCCCTTGGACTTGAACGTCTTCAGGTCGCCGACGAACTCGTCGAAGGTGGTCGGCACCGGCATGCCGTACTTGGCCAGCAGGTCCTTCTTGTAGAACAGCCCGGTGTTGTTGACGTACTCGGCCGTGGTCACGCCGTAGATGCCGTTGTTGTAGCCCATCGCGAACTTCTGTGTGGTGGCGTCGAAGCGCGACATGAACGGCTGCTTGCTCAGATCGAGCAGCTGTCCGCTGGAGATCAGCGCCGGGGTGCCGCCGACCTTGACGCCGGAGCTGGCCGGCGCGTACTTCTCCGGCGACTGCGCGAACTGGGCGAGCACGTCCACGCCCTTGGAGGCCTCCAGCGAGGACTGCAGGGCCGGCCAGGCGCCCGCGGTGGTCGGCGCGGTCTCCAGTTTGATCTTGACGTCGGGATGGGCCTTCTCGAACGCGGCGTCGATGGCCTGGGTCTCCTGCACGGCGGCGGCATTGGTCCATTCGGCCACCACCAGGGTGGTCGACGAGCCGCCGCTGCCGCTGCTGCCGCCGCAGGCGGTGAGCCCGGTGGCGGCCAGGGCGGCGGCGGCGGTCGCGGCCAGCATGCGGGACGAGCGGATGGTGCGGGTTCTGTCGGCCATGTCTGCTTCCTCTGCTGTGTGGACGAGGGATGCGATCTGGCCGACGGGGAAGCCCCGGAGATTGATCCGAAGCATGTGACCGATCGGTCGTCGCGTCAAGCCCGTGCGCACGGAGAATTCTGACGGAGCGCCAAGGGACTTTTCTTACGGAAGCATGGTGGAAACCCTGCTATCCGCGCAGCCGCGGTGGCATCAGTGCAGGTCGTCTCTGCCACCGGCGAGACGGAGGCAGGTTTTCCGGCTGGACTGTTGCGTTCATAACACTCTTGGTTTTCCATAGCCCTTGCCGCCGACGGGGCGCCCCGGAGAAGCACACCCGTCGAATTCCACCCGTCCACCCGCCCCCACCCGGAAGGGCTCCGCCGATGCTGCGCACCTCGAAACCCTCGAAACGCAGAACGGTCCCACTCCTCGCCGCCGTCACGGCGGTCGTCGCCGCGACCACCTGCATGGTCTCCCCGGCCGGCGCCGCAACCGGCGCCGCCGCGACCGGGTCTGCGACCGGTGCACCCAAGCTGTGGGCCACCCAGCTCCAGTTCGACGACAACGGCACCCCGTGGTCCGTCGCACAGTTCCAGGCCATCAAGGCCAAGGGGATGAACAGCGTCGAGATCAACATGCCGTGGAACCAGATCGAGCCCGGCAAGGGCACCTTCGACTTCAGCGAGCTGGACACCGAGCTCGCCGACGCGACGGCCGCCGGCATCCGGATCGTCCCCATCTTCTGGCAAGCCGGCTGGCGCGGCAGCCCGGCCGCCTGGATCACCGGCACCGAGACCACCAGCACCGGCGGGACCGGTATCGCCCCGCCCTGGTGGGACCTGACCCAGCAGCAGGACTACTTCGACTACGTCACCGGCACGGTCGCCCACATCACCGACAACCCGGGCTACGGCGGGGCCATCCTCAACTACGGCCGCCTGGACGCCCAGTGGAGCGACAACGGGGACGGCGGCTGGGCCACGGCCGACATCGACTACTTCCACCGGCACTGGCTGCCGCAGACCTACCGCACCATCGCAGCGTTCAACTCCGCCAACGGCACCGCCTACACCTCCTTCGACCAGGTGCCCGCCGCCGTCCCCGGAAAGCCGCTGGCCGGCGTCTACCAGGACTTCCGCCAGTGGAGCGTGCAGGACACCTACGACCGGCTCACCGCCGCCGTGCGCAGGGTCAGCGCCGGGCCGCTGTACTACTACTTCGGCGGCCACATCTCCAACGCGCCCGACATCGGCAATCTGCCCGACATCTTCTTCGACCTGGCCCGAAAGTACGGCGTCACCGTCATCGAGGACGCCGCCCAGTCACCCGGCCTCACCCTGACCTTCGGCAGCCTGGCCAACGCCTACCACGTGAAGCTGGCCCAGGAGTGGACCGCGCCGGACGACGCCGAGATGCCCGCCCAGGCGGTGCAGTGGATCTCCAACTACGGCATGGGGCTGCCCTACGGCGGCGGCGAGGACTTCTTCATCCACGACGGCACCTCCAAGGACGTCATCGCCTACCCCATCTACACCGCCGCGCTGTCGCAGCTGCAGAGCCTCAAGGGCTCGTACCCGCAGCAGCCGGTCGCCGTCTACTTCGACTACTCCAAGGCCTGGGGCAACCCGGCCGGCGGCAGCCTCAGCAGCGTCGAGAACGAGATCACCGCGCTCTGGTCGCGCCACCAGAGCGGCTTCGCCGTGGTCACCAGCGACGAGGTCAAGAACCATGCGGTGGACCTGAAGAAGTTCCGCGCCGTGCTCCCGCTCAACGGCGCCGACGCCAATGTGACGGCCTATCAGAAGGCTGGCGGCACGGCGCTGTCCAGCGGCGACCAGCTCACCGCCGCCGCCCCGGCCTACGCGGACCTCAGCAGTGCGCACGCCCTGCAGGTCGTCCCCACCACCGCGGCCGACCACCACAGCGCACAGCTGGTGCTGGCCGAGATCAACCCGTACTTCGGCTACGACGGCGCGGTCGTGCTGCACCCGGCCGGGCTCGACCTGGCCTCGGGCCGCTACCACGCGGTGGACGCGGCCACCGGCAAGGCGCTGCCGCAGGTCGCCGAGAACGACGGCGGCGCCTGCGTACCGCTGACGCTCGGCACGGCCACCCTCGCCGACTGGAAACTGGTTGCGGGCCCTGCCCCGGCCGGTACCCCGGTGCCCGCCTCCTGCTCCACCACCGCGGGCGGCGCGACCACCGTCGGCGCCACCGTCGGCAGCAACGACGGCTCCTCGGGGGTCATCTTCCAGAGCGTCGGCGCGACCGGCGCGGGCGCGGACGGCAACCTGACCGTCACCACCATCGGCGGCCAGAGCGCGTACCGGACCTGGACCACCGCCCAGACCGGGGTCGGCTCCGCCAACGCCTACCTCCAGCTCGACCCGGGCAGCGCGGTCGCCCGGGCGGCCACCGTCACCCTCACCGTGACCTACTGGTCGCAGGAGGGGCAGGGCTTCACCGCCCAGTACGACGCCACCGGCAGCCCGTACCAGAACGGGCCCACGGTCACCGGAAGCGGCAGCGGCAGCTGGCAGACCGCGACCGTGACGCTCACCGGCGCCCAGTTCGACCAGGCCCAGAACCTCCAGGCCGACCTGCGCCTGGCCGCAACCGACCCGAGCCTGCCGCTGTACATCCACAGCGTCCAGCTCTCCACCGCCCAGTAGCCCTACCATGAGATCCGCCGGCACCGGCCGGCAGGAGGGGATGACCGCCGGTGCCTGAGCACACTGCCACCCGCGCACCGGCGCAGGACGAACTCGACGTCCTGCGCCGGTGGGCCACCGGGCCCCAGCCCCGCGCCCTGCGCGCGGCCATCGTGCTGGAGGCCGCGCTCGGCCGGCACAACGCCGAGATCGCCCGACGGCTCGGGGTCTCCCGGCAGACCGTGGCCACCTGGCGGCAGCGCTACGCCGCCGAGGGCGCGACCGGGCTCGACGGCCGCTCGCAGAGCGGCCGTCCCAGCGTGGTCGACGAGGGCGAGGTGGTCGCCGAGAGCCTGCTCGCCCCGCCCGACCAGCGGTCCTCACGCAGCCTGGGACGACGCCTCGGCTGCTCCCACACCGCGGTCGCCGCCGCCCGCCGCCACTGGAACCTGGGCCGCGACGAACTGGCCTCTCCCGCACCTCCGTTGACACCGCCGCTGGGCCCGGGCGGGATCTGGGTGGCGGGCCTGCTGCACGAACCGGGCCACACCCTGGTCCTGCTCGCCCAACGCACCGGTCCCAGGGACGAACCGGCGCTCACCGGCATCCAGCCCCCCGCCGACGCACTGGCCGCGGTCACCAGCGCGTTCACCATCGCGCTGACCGCCCCCACTCCCCCGCCTTCCGGCCCCTCCGCCGTCAGCGCCTTCCTGGCCGCGGCCCGCCGGGCCCACCCCAGGGCCGCGCTGCACCTGGTCGTCCTGCGCGGCGCCGCCGCCGCCGACTTCACCGAGCACTGCGCACGCGCCAAGGTGACGCCCCACCAGCCGCCCGAGCACACCAGCACGGTGTCCTTCCTCCGCGCCGCACTGGCCCTGGACGCCGCCCAGCACCCGTCCTCCTCGGCCAGGGTGCTGCTGGACCTCGCGGCGGCGCTGCGCGGCCCCGCCCCGCTGCGCTGGATCCGCGAGCCGCTGCCGGCCGCCCCGGGCGAGCGCCCCTCGGGCGCGGCCGGACCGCTGCACACCGCCGTGACCGCGAACGGCGCCGGAGCCAACCAGATCGATCTGGGCTCCTTCAACGAGTGCGTGGTCATCGAGACGGTACGGCTGGCCGGCACGATCACCCGCGGCGACATCGCCGCCCGTACCCGGCTCACCCAGCAGTCGGTCTCCCGGATCGCACGCTCGCTGCTGGAACGCGGACTGCTGGTGGAGGACCGCAAACGCCCGTCGGCGGACGGCAAGCCGCGCGGCCTGGTGCGGCTGCGCGACGACGCGGCGCACGCCATGGGCATCCACATCGACCCCGAGGTGATGACCGCGGTGGTGGTCGACCTGTCGGGCCGGATCGTGGCCCGGCAGGTGGAGCGCATCACCCCCGAACCGCGTCCGGGGGCGGTGGTCGCCCAGATCGCCGCGCTCGGCCAGGCCGTGCTCGCCGGCGCCGGGCGCCAGGTGCGCGAGAGCAGCTTCCTGGGCCTCGGCGTCGCCGTGCCAGGACCGGTCGACACCGTGTCAGGGACGGTGCTCGACCCGCCGCTGATGGGCGTGCTGCGCGACGTACCCCTGCGTACCCTGCTGGAGCGCCGCTTCTCCTACCCGATCCTGGTCGAGAAGGACTCGATAGCCGCAGCCGTCGGCGAACGCTGGATCGGCCGGGACCGGCGCTCACGCGACTTCGTCTACCTCTACCTGGGCACCGGGGTGGGGGCGGGGCTGATCCTCAACGGCGACATCTACCGCGGCCTGACCGCCAACGCGGGCGAGTTCGGCCAGCTGTGCGCGGTGGTTCTGGGCCGGGTCGAGCCGTCCGGGCGCCCGGAGGTGCTGCCCGAGTGCAACCCGGCCAGCCATGTGCTGGTCCCCGACCCCGCCGCCCAGCGCCCGCAGCTGACGGTGCGGCAGGCCGCCCGCGCCATCGGCCGCGGCACCCTCGCCGTGATCGACCTGCTCGACGTCGGCCTGGTCGTGGTCGGCGGCCCGTTCTGCACCGGACCCGCCGCCGAGGTCTACCTCACCGAGATCGAACGTGCCGTCAACGACTTCCCCACCGCCCGCCGGCTGCGCCGCGTCCACGTCGAACGGTCCGTCAGCACCCATGAGGCCGCTGCCGTCGGCGCCGCCTCCACCCTCTTCCACGCCTCGTTCACCCCCCGGCTGCGGCGGCCCGGCTCCCCCTGACCCCGCAGGGCGCTCGCGCGCTGCCGCCCGGTCCGCTACTTCAGCAGCAGCGTGCCCGGCTGCGCCGACAGCGCGCCGTCGAGCACCAGGGACGCCGCGCCCACGGCGGCCACGTTCGCGCCGAGGGTGGTCGAGACGACCGCGGTGGCATGCGTCGCCTTGACGAACGGACTGCCGGCCACCATCGGCTCGATGGTCCGCAGCAACCGGTCCGCCAGCACCTGCCAGGCGGGACCGCCGAACACCACCGTGTCGACGTCCAGCAGCGTGGCCGCCGCGCACACCCCGCGCCCGATCCGGATCGCCAGGCGCTCCAGGATGCCGTCGGCCGCCGCCTCGCCCGCGGCCGAGAGCTGCGCGAGGCGCTCCAGCCCCCGCTGCGCGTCGGCCGGGTTCACCGCCGTGTACTCGGCCCCGAGCACGCCCAGCGCCACCGCCTCCTCGACCAGGGTGCGGGTGGAGCAGGCCGCACCCAGACCGCCGACCTCGCCGGCGTTGCCGGAGATCCCCCGCAGCACGGTGTCGTCCACGACCAGGCCCATACCGGTCCCCGTGCCGAAGTAGAAGAACAGCAGGTTCCGGCTGGCCGTCGCGGCCCCCGTCCAGCGCTCCGCGACCACGGCCGCGGTCACGTCCTTGTCCAGTACGGCCGGCAGACCGGTCGCCTCGCTCAGCCGGTCGCGCAGCGGGTAACGGCCCCAGCCGGGCAGCTCGGGCGGGTCCACCACCCAGCCCGCCACGGCGTCGATCGGCCCGGGCGCCGCGATGCCCAGGCCCAGCACCCGGTCCCGGTTCGCGACCGAGTCCGCCAGCAGCTCGGTCACCGAGGCGGCCATCTCCGCTGCGATCTTGTCGGTGTCCCCGCCGCTGGGCGTGGTGTGGCTGCGCTGCGCCACCACCGTACCCAGCAGGTCCACCACCACGCAGGTGATGACGGCCGGGTCCAGGTGGACGCCCACCGCGTACAGCGAGTCCGGGACGACCTCCAGCAGGGTGCGAGGCTTGCCGCTGCCGCTGCTCTGCCGTCCGGACTCGCGGATCAGGCCCTGGTCCAGCAGCCGACGCGTGATGTTGGAGACCGTCTGCGTGGACAGGCCGGTGGCCCGCGCCAGTTCGACCCGGCTCAGCCCGGCGCGCTGGCGCCGGATCGCGTCCAGGACCACCGACTCGTTGAAGTCGCCCACCCGCGGCAGATTGGTTCCGCGTCTGATGGGTGACTGCGTGTCCGAACCCGCCCTCGTACTGGTCAACCTGCGCCTCTTCGCCTCCGGGGAGTGGTGTCCGGTCGCTGGAATGCTATGCCACCGCCCGGCGACCGGCGGCGGGACGGACCCGTCGGGCCCGGTCGGAGGTGACCCGCTCACCCGTGCCCTCCGCCGTCGGCGGGCTCGGGGCGCAGCCGCAGCGTGAGGATCTGGAAGGGGCGCAGCCGCAGCCGGAGCCCGTCCGGCCCCTGCGCCGGCACGGCGGCAGGCCTGAGCTCGGTGGTGCCCGACGGCTCGCCCGGCACGGGCTGCGGCCACGGCTGCTCCAGCAGGTCGCAGTCCCAGGCGGCGGCGAGCGGGAACCCGGTCGACAGGCGCGCCGCGGCGGCTCCGCCGCCCGACTCGTACAGCCGTACCACCACGTCCCCGCTGCGGTCGTCCGCCAGCTTGACCGACTCCACCAGGACCGCGTCGTTGTCGAGGACGACCAGCGGAGCGGCCCGGACGGCGGCCGCACGCAGCGGCAGCGACAGCGCGTAGCCGCCCGCGATGGCCTGCTCGACCCCGGCGCCGGGGGCGAAAGCGTAGCTGAAGCGGTGCCGGCCCCGGTCGGCCTGCGGGTCCGGGCTGTGCGGGGCGCGCAGCAGGGACAGCCGCACCGTGGTGGTGGTACCGCCGTCGGTACGGGTGTCGCGGTGCAGGTCGTGGCCGTAGGTGGAGTCGGTCAGCAGCGCGGCGCCCCAGCCCCACTCGCCGACGTGGATCCAGCGGTGCCCCCACAGCTCGAAACGGGCCGCGTCCCAGCTGGTGTTCTCGTGGGTCGGCCGGCGCACATGGCCGAACTGGATCTCGGCGCTCTCGTGCTCGGCGTGGACGTCGATCGGCCACGCCGCCTTGAGCACGGTGTCGCGTTCCTGCCAGTCGATGTCGTTGCGCACCGTCAGCCAGGGGCTCTCCGCGGCGAGTTCGATGTGTTGGACGAAGCGCGACGCTCCGTGGGTGCGCTCGACGCGGACGGCTGCCAGCAGCGGCCCGGCGTCGGTCAGGGTGACGGACTCGGCGCGGTCGAGGTCGCGGACGGTGTCGCGGTAGTAGGCGTCCAGGTTCCAGGCCGACCACAGGGTGGGGTCGTCCGGGTGGACCTGCAGCAGGTTGCCCGCGGCACCGGGCGCGATCGCCTCGCGGTCCGCCGCGTGGTCGTGCACGGAGGTCACCAGGCCGCGGCGGTCGACCACGACCCGCAGCCGGCCGTTGTCCAGGACGTAGCCGCCGTCCTCGGCGCTGGCGGTTACCGGCTGCGCGGGGACCGTCGCCGTACCGGAGCCGAGGGCGGGCGCCTGGGCCAGCAGGGCGGTCCTGCCGTCCGAGAGGAGCTGGCCCGCGGTCCCGTCCGGGCCGTCCGCCGCGGTCCGGTCCGGCATCTGCTCCGGCGTCAGGAAGGCGACCTCGCGGCGCGGCAGCGGGCCGCTGTTCAGAAAGCCCGGCGCACCGGGCAGCTGTGCCACCGCCGTGCCGATGACCTGCTCCAGCTCCCGCTGGATCTCGCCGTACTCGCGTTCGGCCTGCCGGTGCACCCAGGCGATGGACGAGCCGGGCAGGATGTCGTGGAACTGGTTGAGCAGCACCCGCCGCCAGATCCGCTCCAGCCGCTCGAAGGGGTAGTCCGCGCCCGCCTGCACGGCCGCCGTCGCGGACCACAGCTCGGCCTCGCGCAGCAGGGCCTCGGCGCGGCGGTTGCCCCGTTTGGTGCGCGCCTGACTGGTGTAGGTGCCCCGGTGGTTCTCCAGATAGAGCTCGCCGCGCCAGACCGGGAGCTGGTCGTACTCGGCCTGCGCGGCGGCGAAGAAGGCGTCCGGCGCTTCGACCACGACGCGGGGCGACCCCTCCAGGTCCCGCAGCCGGCGGGCCTTCTCCAGCATCGAGGGGGTGGGGCCGCCACCGCCGTCGCCGTGGCCGAACGGCACCAGCGACCGGCCGGCCACCCCCTTCTCCGCGAAGTTGGCCTCGGTGTGGGCGAGTTCGGCCCCGGTGAGCTCGGCGTTGTAGGTGTCGACGGGCGGGAAGTGGGTGAAGACGCGCGAGCCGTCGATGCCCTCCCAGGCGAAGGTGTGGTGCGGCAGCCGGTTGGTCTCGTTCCAGGAGAGCTTCTGGGTGAGGAACCAGCGGGCGCCGGCCAGCCTGGCGAGCTGGGGATAGGCGGCGGTGTAGCCGAACGAGTCGGGCAGCCAGACGCCGTCCTGCCCGATGCCGAACTCCTCGGCGAAGAAGCGTCGGCCGTACACGAGTTGGCGGGCCAGCGCCTCGCCACCGGGGAGGTTGCCGTCGGCCTCCACCCACATGCCGCCGACCGGCGCCCAGACGCCGTCGGCGACGGCCTTCCTGATCCGGGCGAAGACCTCCGGGTACTGCTCCTTCATCCACGCGTACTGCTGCGCGGAGGAGCAGGCGAAGACCAGTTCGGGGTACTCCTCGGCGAGGGTCGTCATATTGGTGAAGGTGCGCGCGCACTTGCGCACCGTCTCCCGGACCGGCCACAGCCAGGCGGAGTCGATATGGGCGTGCCCGACCGCCGAGACGGTGTGGGCGGAGGCGTGCGCGGGCCGGGCGAGCACGTCGGCCAGCCGGTTCCGGGCCTCCGCGGCCGTGCCCGCGACATCGGCGGGGTCCACGGCCTCGGCCGCGCGGCGCAGCGCGTGCAGGATTCCATGGCGCCGCGAGGAGCCCTCGGGCAGTTGGTGCATCAGTTCGTCGAGCACCTCGACGTCGTGGATCAGGTGCCAGACGTCCTCCTCGCGCACCGCGATCTCGGCCTGCGCCAGGCGGTAGAGGTGTTCGGTGCCGGCGGTCTCCGGCGAGCCGAGGTGGGTGTTGCGGCCGGCGCTGCCCAAGATCCAGGGGTTGGCGGCGAGTTCCACGAGCAGGTCGACGCCCGCACCGGCGGTGGCGGACCGGCTGAGCAGGACGCTGCGGTGGTAGGGGTGCAGTCCCTGGAGCGGTGTGCCGTGGGCGTCGTGGACCAGGCCCTCGGCCTGGCCGCCGGGGCCGCGGGTGAGGTCGAAGCCGAGGTCGAAGACGGCCTCGACGCGGCGACCGGCCCACTCCCGGGGGATCTGCGCGCGCGCCCGGAGCCAGGTGGTCGACCACGGGCCGCCCCAGCTGGAGCCGAGGGCGAACGGCTGGTAGCCGGCGTTCAGTGCCTCGGCGACCGGAACGGGCTCGCCGTCGACCTGCCAGGCACTCAGGGTCAGCGGGTGGGCGGCGCTGTGGAGGGCGGGTCGCAGCACCCGGTCCAGCAGCTTGCGGATCCGGGCCTCGGTGATCCGGCGGTCGTCATGCACGGGGAAGGTCCTTCCAGGGGTCCTGCGCGCGGTCCGCGGCGGGGGTGGGCGGGCGTAGGGTGTCGCCTGCCCGGCCGAGCCGCCGCCCCGCAGCCTGCGCCGCTCCACACGTCACCCATGAGTGCTGTCAGGCTCGCGGAATGCGCAGGGTCAGCAGTTGGAAGGGCCGCAGGTCCAGTCCGGCGGCTCCGTCCTGGACCGCAGGTGGTGCGGACTGCGTGAGAGGGCGCTCCAGCAGGTCGGTCCGGACGGCGCGGTCCACGGCGAAGCCGTCGGCGACGGACACGGCGGCCCGCGTACGGCCGCCGTGGGCCTCGTAGAGGCGGACCACCAGGTCACCGCTGCGGTCGTCGGCCAGCTTCACCGAGCTGACCACCACCCCGTCCCCGGCCACGGACACCACGGGCGCCACCGGGGTCGCCGCACCGGTGACCTTGCGCTCGGGCAGGTTGGCACGGTAGCCCTCGCGCACCGCGTCGCCGATCGTCGCACCCGGTACCAGCGCGTGGCGGAAGCGGTGCACCCCCTGGTCCGTCTCCGGGTCGGGGTAGCGCGGCGCGCGCAGCAGCGACGCCCGCACCGTGGTGGTGGTGCCCGCGTCGGCGGCGCGTACCGCGCGGGTGACGTCATGGCCGTAGGTGGCGTCGTTGACCACAGCCACCCCCCAGCCCGGCTCGTCGACGTGGACGAAGCGGTGGTTGCAGGCCTCGAACTTCGCCCATTCCCAGCTGGTGTTCTGATGGGTGGGCCGGTACACGTGCCCGAACTGGGTCTCCGAGGCGTACCGGTCCGCCTTCACGTCCAGCGGGAACGCCAGCTTCAGGAAGCGCTCGCGCTCGTGCCAGTCCACCTCGGTTTCGATGTCCAGCCGCCGCACGCCGTTGGGCACCGACAGCAGCTGGGTGACCCTGGACCCGCCGAAGACCCGCTCGATGCGCACCGAGGTGCCCTGCACGCCCAGGGACTCCACCTCGACCAGGTCGCGGCCGGTGTTGCGGTAGAAGGCGTCGACGTCCCAGGCGTCCCACTGGTTCGGGAAGTCGGGGTGCAGCTGCAGCAGGTTGGCCGCCGCTCCCGGGGCGACCGCCTCGCGGTCGGCCGCGAGGTCGTAGGCCGACACCACCAGCCCGCGGGTGTCGATCTCGACCCGCAGCAGGCCGTTGTCCAGGACGTAGCCCCCGCCCTGGCGCGGCGTCGGCGCGACCGCGCCGCCCGCGGACCCGGGTGCGGCGGCGCCGGCGGGCACCCCGCCGCGCGGGTGCGGTGCGCCGTTGAACACCAGCTCGACCGAGCCCTCCCCGGCCAGCGCCCGCTGCGCGCCCGCGATGATCCCCTCCAGCTCCTCGCCCAGCCGGGCATAGGTCCGCCGCGCCTCGCGGTGCACCCAGGCGATGGACGAACCGGGAAGGATATCGTGGAACTGGTGCAGCAGCACCGACTTCCAGATCCGGTCCAACTCCTGGTAGGGGTACCGGAATCCGGCGCGCACCGCTGCCGTCGCGGCCCACAGCTCGGCCTCCGCCAGCAGCGACTCGCTGCGCCGGTTGCCGCGCTTGGTCTGCGCCTGGCTGGTCAGCGTGGCCCGGTGCAGCTCCAGGTACAGTTCGCCGACCCAGACCGCCGGGTTCGGGTACTCGGCCTCGGCCTTGTCGAAGAACGCAGCGGGGGCCTCCCACCGCACGCTGGCTGAGCCCTCCAGGCTGCGCAGCCGGGCCGCCTTGGCGACCATCTCGCGGGTGGTGCCACCCCCGCCGTCCCCGAAACCGGTCGGCGCCAGCGACCGGGTGGCGACCCCCTTCTCCTTGAAGTTGCGTGCCGCGTGGGCGATCTGACGCCCGTTCATCTCGCAGTTGTAGGTGTCGACCGGCGGGAAGTGGGTGAAGACCCGGCTTCCGTCGATGCCCTCCCACAGGAAGGTGTGGTGCGGGAAGCTGTTGGTCCGGCTCCAGGAGATCTTCTGGGTGAGCAGTCGCCGGGCTCCGGCCGCCCTGATGATCTGCGGCAGCCCGGCGGCGAAGCCGAAGGTGTCCGGCAGCCACGCCTCCTGGCTGTCGATGCCGAACTCCTCGATGAAGAACCGCTTGCCGTGGACGAACTGCCGCACCATCGCCTCGGAGCCGGGCATGTTGGTGTCGGACTCCACCCACATGCCGCCGACCGGGACGAACCGGCCGTCCGCCACCGCCTTCTTGACGCCGGCCCAGACCTCCGGCCGGTGCTCCTTGAGCCAGGCGAACTGCTGGGCCTGGGACATGGCGAAGACGAACTCGGGCTCCGCCTCGATCAGCGCGGTCATGTTGGAGGCGGTCCTGGCGACCTTGCGCACCGTCTCGCGCAGCGGCCACAGCCACGCCGAGTCGATGTGGGCGTGGCCGACCGCGCTGATCCGGTGCGCGGCGGGGGCGGCGGGCGCGGCCAGCACGCCCGCCAGTTCGTCCCGGGCCGCCTGGGCGGTGCCGTTGACGTCCTGCAGGTCCAGTGCGTCCAGGGCCCGGCCGACCGAGCGCAGGATCTCGAAACGGCGCGCGCCGTCCAGCGGGAGCTGGGCCATCAGCTCGCCGAGCACCTCCAGGTCCATGGCCAGGTTCCACACCGTCTCGTCGAACACGGCCAGCCGCATCGACCCCAGGACGTACTGGGGCGCGTCGCCGGCGGTGGCCCTGTCCCCCATCGGCGTGGGCTGGAAGGGCACACCGCCGGCGTCCAGGTCCGGATTGGAGGCCGCCTCGATCCGCCAGTGCACCTCCTCACCGCCGGCCACCGGGGAGTCCAGCCGCACATAGGAGTTGCGCGGATGCAGGCCCTTGACCGGAGAGCCGTCGGGCAGGTATACGAGGCCCTCGCACTGGAAGCCGGGGGTGCGCGGGGTGAAGCCGAGGTCGAGCACGGCCTCGACGGTGGAGCCGGCCCATTCGGCGGGAACCCTTCCGGAGACCTTGAACCAGCTGGTCCCCCAGGGCGCGCCCCAGGCGGTGCCCGCGGCGATGGGGCGGGTCGGCGCCGCCAGACCCTCGGCCACGGTCACGGGTTCACCCGCGGTGGACCAGATCTCGACGTCCAGCGGCGCCGTCAGCGGGTGGACGGCCGGATGGATGCGCTCCCGCAGGACGCGCGCCAGTCGTGCTTCGACCAGTTCTCGGTCGTCGTGCATGGGGTGGGTCTCCTGTTGCTGGGAGCGTGTGGGCACGGGTCCGATGGCGCCGATGTCGCCGGACTGCCGGTCAGACCACCGGGGAGGGGCGCTCGCAGGTGCTGACGACCGGGAGCGCACGGCCCTGGTCCGCGGCGTCCATGAGAGTGAGCATCACATCCAGTACGTGCGCGGCCAGTTCGGCCGAGGCGCGGTGCGGACGGCCCTGCGCCAAGGCCTCGGCCAGATCGGCGAGGCCGGTGCCGCGACCGGCGTCCCGGTAGCCGGCGCCGACCGGCACCACCTCCCAGCCGGCGCCGCGGTTGATCTCGACCGGCCCGTCGAAGCCGTTGGGATCGGGCACGGACAGCGATGCCTCGGTGCCGTGCACCTCGATCCGCGGCAGCCGGGCGGCATGGACGTCGAAACTCATCATCAGGGTGCTCAGCGCCCCGTCCGCGTGTTCCAGCACACCGGTGATGTGGGTGTCCACCTCCACCGGGAAGCTGTCCCCGGCCCGGGGGCCGCCGCCGATGGTGCGCCGGGCACGCGGCCGGGACGAGGCCCCGGTCACCCTGACCACCGGGCCGAGCAGGTGCACCAGGGCGGACAGGTAGTAGGGACCCATGTCCAGCAGCGGGCCCCCGCCGGGCCGGTAGTAGAACTCCGGGTCCGGATGCCATGTCTCGTGGCCGGCGGTGGTCATGAACGCGGTGGCGGCGACGGGCCGGCCGATCAGCCCGTCGTCGACGGCCTTGCGTGCGCTCTGGACGCCGGTGCCGAGAACGGTGTCGGGGGCACAGGCCACCCGCAGTCCCGCTGCCCGGGCCGCGGCCAGGACGGTTTCCGCTTCCTTCCGGTCGACCGCGAGCGGTTTCTCGCCGTAGACGTGCTTTCCCGCGCCCAGCGCGGTGAGGGCGACCTCGGCGTGCGCGGCGGGGATGGTCAGGTTCAGCACCGCGTCCACGTCCTCCCGGGCGACCAGCTCGGCGACCGACCCGACGACCGCGACCTCGCTCCCGTTGCCCGCTCCCCCGGCCGATCCCCGCTGGGCCAGGCTCTGCGCGCGCTGCGGGTCGAGGTCGGTGACGGCGGTGAGCCGGACCGACGTCAGGCGGTCCAGGGTGTCGAGATAGGCTCCGCTGATCTTGCCCGCGCCCACGATGCCGATCTTCAGCGGCTCGCCCACAGCAGTCCCCTTTCGGTCATCGTGCGGACCTCAGGCACGTCGAAGTCGTCGGGCTTGTGCCCGATGGTCGAGACGAACACCCGCCCCGCGCCCCAGGTCCGGGTCCAGACGGCGGGCATCACCGCGGGCCGGTCGCGCAGGTCGTCGGGCGGGAAGGTGCTGGTGGCCAGCACCTCGATATGCGGGTCGGTGAGCACCCAGTACTGCTCGGTGTGCACGTCGAAGTCCTGCAGCCCCGCGATGACGGGGTGCTCCGCCTGTTCCGGCAGCAGGTGCACGGTGTGGTCGTGGAAGCCCGGCGGGTGCATCACGAACCGGCCGCCGGTCAGCAGGTGGTAGCCGTGGTCGAGGAAGGAGTCGACGATGCCGCCGTGCCAGCCGGCCAGTCCGCTGCCGGCGCGGACCGCCGCGGCGAGGTTCGCGCTCTGCTCGGGGCTGATCGTGCCCATGGTCCAGCACTGCACGATCAGATCGGTGGCGGCCAGTCGTTCGGCGTCCTCGTAGACCGCGAGGTCCTCGAAGGTCTCGACGGCGAAACCCCGGTCCTTCAGGAAGGGGACGAAGTCGTCGCTGATCGCCACGGGCTGGTGCCCGTCCCAGCCGCCGCGGACGACCAGCGCCCGCCGGGTCGTGTGAGTGGTCAAGGTGAATGCACGCTCCCATCGGCACCGTGCGAGGTAGCGCACGGCATGGGGTGGTGGTCGCTTTCCCGGCGAACCTACGAACGGCCCTGATGGTTTGTCAATACGTTGGACGAACTCGGGAACAGAGGCTCCGCCGCGCTCGCGACACCCCTGCACGAGGGCTCGGCGATATCGGCAGGCCACCCTGAGTGACCACTCCTGCTCAATCGGCCCTTCACCCTGCCCCTTGGGGTCCAGACCCCCGGGACGGCGGACCCGCCGCCATTGACTAACCCCAGTCAATGGATTTGGTGTCCGGGGGCGCACCGGCCACTCCTCGTCGGCCTATGCCCGGCTCACTCGAACCGCGTGGCGTCGCCCGCCCCGCGCCGTACGATTTCCGCGTCCCCGTCCGAGAAGTCGATGACCGTGGTCGGCTCGGTACCGCAGTCGCCCGAGTCGAGCACGGCGTCCAGCACATGGTCGAGGCGTTCCTTGATCTCCCAGCCCTGCGTCATCGGCTCGTCCTCGCCGGGCAGCAGCAGCGTGCTGGAGACCAGCGGCTCGCCGAGCTCGGTGAGCAGGGCCTGGGCGACCACATGGTCGGGGATCCGCACCCCCACGGTCCGCTTCTTCGGGTGCAGCAGTTGCCTCGGCACCTCGGAGGTCGCCGGGAGGATGAAGGTGTAACTGCCGGGCGTGGCCGCCTTGATCGCGCGGAACACCTTGTTGTCGATGTGCACGAACTGCCCCAGTTGCGCGAAGTCCCGGCACACCAGGGTGAAGTGGTGACGGTCGTCGAGTTCGCGGATCGTCCGGATCCGGCTGATGCCGTCGCGGTTGCCCAGCCGGCATCCCAGCGCGAAGCACGAGTCCGTCGGGTACGCGACGAGTGCCCCGGACCGGACGAGATCCGCCACACTGCCGATGGTGCGGGGCTGCGGGTTCTCGGGGTGCACATCGAAATACTTGGCCATCCGAGGAGCCTAGGGGATCCCTGGTCGGATTCCCGGCCGCCACGAGGAACGGCCGCGCGGCCGGGTGGGTGGTGATACCGCCGACGGGCCCGATCCGCCGGCGGCATCACCACCCACCGCTTGCCGTCAGTCAGTGATCAGGTCGAACTCCTCCCAGGGGCCGATGGCGGTGCGGTTGGCGATCAGCGGAGCGGCGCCGGCGCTCTCGGCGGTGACGATCTGGTTGTCGGCCAGGGAGCGCAGGCTGATGCTCCCGTCGCCGTTGTGGATGAGCGTGAACGTCTCCCATGAGCCGACGGCCGTACGGTTGGCGATCAGCGGGGAGGCTCCGGCGTTGTCGGCGCACACGTACTCGTTGTTCACATGCGAGCGCAGCGCGATGTTGCCGTTGCCCTCGTCGATCTCGTCGAACTGCTCCCAGGTGCCGATGGCGGTGTTCTTGGCGATCAGCGGGGAGGCGCCGGCGTTGTCGGCGGTGACGATCAGTCCGTTGGCGTGCGCCCGCAGGCTGATCACCGGCGTGCCGGTGGTGGCCCGGTCCAGTCCGATGCTGACGTTGCCCAGGTGCTTGGCGGCCGTGGCCGGGCTGCCGCCGACACCGGCGAACGGCAGTGAGGTGGTCGGTGACCCGGTCGGTTCGACCAGGTAGGACTTGCCCGTCTGGGCCGCGATGGTGAAGGTCGCGTTGCTCTGCGAGGCCAGCACCGTCGCGCCGCCGGCGCCGTCCACCACGGTGACGGCCTGCCCGGGCCAGGGACTGCGCATGGTGATCGGGGAGTTGGAGCCGGAGACGATGGCGACCGTGCTCGGCGTGCCGTTGCTGACCTGCAGGTCGACCTTGGTGTTGTGCTGGATGTACACGGTGCCTTCGCCGGTCCAGTCCGAGGGCCAGGCCGGGGCGATGCGCAGCAGTCCGTCGTAGTCCTGCACGAAGGCCTCGCTGACCGCGGCCGCCAGGACCCCGGACTGCTCGATGTAGGGCTCCGACGCCGCACTGCCGGTGAAGCTCGCCAGGCCGGAGGGGTAGGCCTGGTAGGACTTGGTAGCCGCCAGCAGGTCGTTCTTGACCTCGCTCGCCAGGCCCAGGCGGGCGGCGTCCAGCGGGTCGTTGGACCAGTCGTTGCCGTTGACGTAGCTGCGCGAGGTGTAGGTCCGCTTGGCCAGTGCGGTGAGCGTGCTGCTGTCGCCGATCAGGTTGTAGGGCCAGACCGCTTCCAGGCCCAGGTTCTCGCTGTTGTGCCGGGTCGCGGTGGGCTGGGCCGACAGGCCGATCATGTCGTTGCCGGCTGCGTCGGCCGACGCGGTCAGCAGCTGGGTCTGGGTGGCGGTGTCGGTGCGCGGCACCTGCGGGATCTTGGGAATGGCCGCGTCGAGCTGGGCCACCAGGTCGGAGTCGACGCCGAGGGTCTGTGCGGCCTTCACCGCCACCGGGAAGAGCGCCTGCATGGCGACGATGTCGGTGGTCGGGTCGGTCACGTTCCACTGGGTCTCATGGGCGTTGGCCTGGGTGTGCAGCAGGCCGTCCGAGCCGGTGGTCGCGGCGGAGAGCAGGAACCGGGCGGAGCCGCTGATCAACGGGTAGTCGTTGCTGAGCAGTGTGCGGTCGTCGGTGGCCAGGTACTCCTGCCACACCCACAGGGCGATCTCGGCGCCGCTGGTGAACGTGAGCGAGTTGTAGCTCGGCGCGATGGTGGAGTCGCAGGACGCGTTGCTCTCCCCGCCGGTGTAGTAGCCGTTGCCGTTGAACCGCATCGTCTCGGGGACGCAGAGGCCCTGTTTGCCCGGGACCTTGGACGAGGTCCAGGACGCGATGGCGTTGGCGTTGCTCTCGTAGAGGTTCAGGACCGGATCGTTGAGGCTCGACTCGCCGGCCGACAGGTTCGCCTGGACCTGCATCCTCAGGTTCCAGAACCAGTAGCCGGCCGGGAACCAGTCCTGGTGGTCCTGGGAGAAGTTGAACAGGTCCGCGACGCCGGCCTGGGATCCGGGCACCGCTCCGCCGCGTTCGGCGGCGGCGTCGTAGAGGTAGAGGGTGCGCAGGTTCTCCACGTACTCGCCGGAGCCGTCCGACGACGAGATCTTGATCAGTCCGGCGGTGCTCCAGTAGGTGTGCCACCACGCCAGGTGAGCCGCCGTCAGCGCGGAACCCGCCTTGCCGGTGTCACCGTTGATCACCGAGTTGACGGTGGCCAGGGCGTCGCCCCCGGTCCAGGCGGGGGCTGCGACCACGACCCGGAAGGTGCCGTCGGTGTTGGGGTTGAAGGAGACCTGTGCGGTCAGCGAGTCGGGATTGGAAGCCGCGACGTTGCGGCCGCCGGCGCTGACGCCGGCCAGCGAGCCGAAGGTCTGTCCGGAGGCGCCCTGGCCGCTGTTGTCCACCCAGGTCTCCGCCAGCGCGGCCGTGGCACCGGAGGCCTGGGCCGACGGGCTGCGCCCGCTCCACAGCTTGACCTGCGCGGTCTGGGTGCTGTTCGGGTCCGCTCCGGTGACGTCGACCACCAGTTGCGCGGTGTCGGCGCGCACGTATGCGGTCAGCGTCATGCCTCCGCCGGATTCGTGCAGCATTCCGTCGTAGGGGTCGAGGTAGCCGGCGAAGTCCGCGGCGCCGGTGAGCCTGGACAGTCCCGGGATGACGACTTGGCCGGGGGACTTGCGGTCGGGGAAGGTGTCGGACCGGTTCAGCTGGGCGGTGAAGCCGCCTGCCGCCCACACCGCCGCTCCCAGGGTGCCGTTGCCCAGCGGTACGAACTGGGACGGGCTGGTGTTGGCCTTGCCCAGCACGATGTCCGAGCGGCGCACCACATTGGCGGTGTCGAGTGAGAAACTCCCGTTCTGCCACGCCGTCGTGGCGGTGGCGGCGGTGGCGGCCGCGGCGGGGAACAGCAGCCCGAGTGCGGGTAGGAACAGAGAGAGCAGCAGAGCCGTCAGCACGCGGGCGCGTGGACGGCGCGGTGATCGCGCTGGGGACATTCGATCCTCCTTCGGCGCGCCGGGGCGGCGCGCGCGGCAACGACGGGCGGCGCCCTCCACTGGCGGGACGGGCGTGGACGGACCGCAGCTCGCCCCCCGGCTCAGGGCGGCGCCGGGGCCGGGCCTCTCGTCACGATCCGGTCGCGGGCATCAGCTGGGCCATGTTGAACTCGGCCACGTTCTTGTTGTCGCCGATGCCGCCGCCCCACTCCAGATAGCCGTTGCGCACCCCGGTGTCCACGTTGTTGAACATCGTCGACAGCGAGAACACGGAGTTCGCCACGGCCGGCACCGAGGTGAGGTCGCTCCAGGGCAGCGCCACCTCGTACAGGGTGGTGTGGGCGGCCTCGTCCCTGGTGACGTGGACGGTCGCATCGGTGACCTGTCCGGCTCCCTCGGAGGGGCTGGTCCACCGGTAGAGCTGTGAACCGGCCGGCGTGAGCGCGGCGCCGTACTCGTAGTGCCCGTCGACCGAGTCGCTGCTCACCGCGGCCGACGAACCGGGCACCCCGGGGGTGGCCGCCACCTGCAGGCTGTCGCCCTGCCAGATGTCGGCGCCGGTGAAGGACTGGGAGAAGGACTGCTCGGTCATGTCCGCGGTGATGTACAGGTTGTCGGCGTCCCAGTCGAACCACATCTTCCCGGACAGGTAGGACGGACCGCCGTAGGGCAGCGAGCCGACCAGCGACCCCCAGGTCCCGTCCGCCGTGGTGGCCATGTCCACCGCCGGGCCGTCCTGGACCTGGGCGAGCGTCCATGAACTGCCCAGGCTCCGGTGGGTCACCGGCAGGAAGGTGACGTGCCCGGAGAGGGCCTCCGAGGGCAGGTTGCCGGAGACGACGCTGGTCACCGTCAGGGGATAGCCGGTGGCGAAGCTGATGCCGCTGACGGGCACCGTCACGGTGGCGGACGAGCCCGCCGCGATGGTCGCGCTGACCGACTGGGTGCCCGACAGGCTGCCGAGCTTCCAATTGATCCCCGTGACCGCGGTGGGGGTGTCCGACGGGTTGTCCAGGACGACCTTCAGCTCTCCGGCGGCGGGACCGGTGCCGGTGATCACCGGCGTGGCCTGTTCCGGTGTGGCGCCCGAGGTCACGGTGACCGGGTCGACCGCGCCTTCGCTGTAGGGACCGGCCGCGCCGGTGAAGGCCGTCGTCGCGTCGAGTTCGGTCCGGGTGCCCGGCGCCGCGCTGCTGGGAACGGTCACGCCCCAGCTCGCGGTCGCCCGCTGCCCCGGAGCTACGCTCGCCAGTGACACCGGTGAGGTCGCGGTCACCGTCCAGCCGCTCGGCGCGGACAGGCCGAACCGCAGGTCGCGCACGGGCTTGCTCCCGGTGTTGGTAAAGGTCTCGGTGGCGGTGAAGGTGGTCGCCGGCTTCACCACGGTCGGCGCATGCAGGCCGAAGGCGTCCTGCACCACGATCGGCGTGCTGCCGCTCACCCCGTTCACGGTCACCCGGATCGTCGCCGCACCGGGCGCCTGCGCGGTGACCGTGCCGCTGCCGCTGACGGTTGCGACCCGCGGGTCGCTGCTGGAGTAGCTGACGTGGGCGTGGGACAGGTCGGCGAAGGACTGGTCGTTGTTGACCGCCTCCACGATGTGGTCGGCGCTCGCGTGGTTCTGCTCCCGCGAGGAGTCCGTGTCCGGGGCGATCCACGGGTTGGTGGCGGAGAGGTCCAGGGTCTGACCGGCCGTCAGGTCCACCTGGTCGGGCTGGACGGTGACCGACTGCACCTGGGGCGTGATCGCGCCGTGAACGGTGACACTGCCGGATCCGACCGTCCTGGAGGCGTCGGAGGCGACCCGGAACTGGTAGGCGCCGTCGGCGACGACCTGCTTCAGACTGCCCTCGTCCCAGCTGCTGAGGCTGGAGACCTTGACCGACAGCGTGATGTGCTGGGTCTGCCCCGGTTGCAGCAGTTCGGTCTTCTGGAAGCCGGCGAGCTGCTCGCGAGCGGTGTCGCCGCTCCCCGCTCCCGGGGGCGCCACGTACAGCTGCGCGACCGTGGTCCCGGCAACCGCCCCGGAGTTGGTGACGTCGAAGCCGACCCTTACCGTCCCGTCCGCGGACGTGCTCGCCGGGCCGACCTGGGTGTGGGAGTACGTGAAGGCGGAGTAGGACAGGCCGTAGCCGAACGGATAGGTCGGCGTGCCGGTGAAGTACATGTAGGTGCGGCCGAGTCCGTCGGTCTGGGACGGGGTGAGGCCGTAGTTCGTCATCGCCGCGAGCTGGGCGTCATCGGCGTACCAGGTGAAGTCCAGGTGCCCGGCGGGGTTCTGCTGCCCGAACAGCACCTGCGCGAGCGCCGTGCCCTGGCTCTGCCCGTTGTAGCCGCTGAACACGATCGACGGGAAGTCCTTCTGGGACTGCTGGATCCGGTACGGGCCGTCCGCCTGCATCACCATCGCGGTGCGCGGATTCCCCAGTGCGGCGACCTGGTCGATCAGCGACTCGTAGTTGCCCGGCATGGCCAGGGTGGTCCGGTCGTGCGATTCGTCGGCCACCTGCTGGTCGGAGCCGGCGAACACGACCACCAGTGAGGCGCCCTTGATCGCCGCCTGCGTCGCGGCCGAACACGAAGCCGCCGCGGTGGCCGTGGTGGAGGTGCCGCAGGCGTCGAAGGTCACGGTCGCCGCCGGGTTGGCCGCCTTGACCGCGGAGGTGATCCCCTGGACGGCGCTGACCTGCGTCGTCGGTTCCCCGGAGTATCCGCCGAGGGTCACCTTGCCCGCCAGGTCCCCGACCACGACCACGCTGGACAGCTTGGCCGGGTCCGCCGGCAGCAGCTTCGACGAGGTGCCGACCACGTTGTCGTTCTGGAGCAGGGTGATGTCGTTGGCGGCGACCTTCTCCGCCAGTGCCTGGTGGGCGGGGCTCTCGATCTGCGACTTGGTGATCGAGGTGTAGCCGACCTTGGGCGCCGGGTCGAACTCGCCGGTCTCCATCCGCACCGTGAACAGCTTGGTCAGCGAGGCGTCGAGGACGCCGGTGGACAGCATGCCCAGGGCGAGCGCGGCGTTGATGTTCTGCGTGGTCAACTCGCCACCGGAGCAGTTGAGCTGGGTCCCGGCGCGGATCGAGTAGGCCTGTCCGCCCGCCGCGGCGGAGATCTGCTTGCCGGTGGCCGTCTCGGTCCACGTCGTGCCGTTGGACGTCCAGCCCGGCGGTGCCCAGTCGTGCGAGGAGGACTGGTAGACGTCGCCGATCGCCCCGCAGTCCGAGGTGGTGTACCCGGCGAACCCGTAGGTCGCCTGCAGCAGTTCGTCGGCGGTGTAGGTGTCCGCGGGCGACGGCGTTCCGTTGACCGCGTTGTAGGAGGTCATGATCCCGGAGACGTGCGCGTTCTGCACCAGGTCGGCGAACTGCTTGGTGTAGTAGTCCCGGATGTTGGCGTCGGTGGTGTCGGAGCTGCCGGTGTGCCGGGAGTCCTCGATGTTGTTCAGCGCGTAGTGCTTGGCGGTGGCGGCGACCTTCAGGTACGGGGTCTGCTGCTTCCCGGTGATCGTCTCGCCCTGGTAGCCGTCGACGAACGCGCCCGCCATGGTGGAGGTCAGGTACGGGTCCTCACCGAAGGACTCGTTGGTCCGGCCCCACAGCGGGTCCCGGTCCATGTTGACGTTCGGCGCCCAGAAGGTCAGCGACCCGTAGTCGGACGCCGAAGGGCCGAGGTTGTTCTGCCCGGTCCCCCACAACGACTTGTCGAGGAAGCCGCGGGCCTCGTCGGAGACCGCCGTCGTCTCCTGGTACGTCAGCTGCGGATCCCAGGTCATCGTCGAGGCGAAGTTCACCGGGAAGCTCGTCGCGTGCACCCCGCCGGGGACGCCCCCGCGATCGGTGTCCGCCCCCAGCGTGTTGACGCCGTGCTGGCCCTCGCTCCAGTACGTGTACTCCTGCACCCCGAGGCGCGGTATCGCCGGGGCGCTGTTCGTCTGCAGCTGCGCCACCTTCTCCGGCAGCGTCATCCGCGACACCAGGTCCGCCGCCCGCTCGGCGAAGGAGTAGTGGGTGTTCAGGTAGACCGGCACCCCCGCAGGGGACTGCGTCGTGCCCGCCGCCCGGGCGGTCTGTGCGCCGGACCCAGGACTCGCCTGGGCGACGGCCGGAAGGGCCAGGACGAGGCTCACCGCACACGCGGTGGCCAATAGTCGTGGCATCGGGCGTTTGAGCACCTTCAAGGTTGACTCCTCCGACGTCGTCCGCGGATCTCTTCTCGGGAGGTGTGTCTACAACCCGTCGCGTTATCGACGCAATATGACCGACGGATGTTTCCGGACCCGGTTTCTGACCTGGGAAGACGGCACCACTTTCCTGACCGGAAGCGTCCCGTCCGACTGCGGGTGTAAGTTAATCCGGCTCCACCCGGGGATGCGTCGGCCCGGCAACGTCCGTGGACGATTTGACGCCGCCCCCGAAAATCCTCCGCCGCGGGAATAGCTGTTACGGGGCCTCCAGGCCGCCGTCGGGGCGGCGGACCCGGGTGGACCAGCGCTCGTGCAGGAACTTGACCGGCGGGTGGCGCAGGGCCGCCTTCTCGTCCAGTTCCACGCCCCATCCCGGCAGCTCCGACGGAGTCAGGTAGCCGTCGCGGACGACCGGGGTGCCGGGGAAGACCTCGTGGGTGGCCTCGTTGTAGGTGTGCGACTCCTGGTAGCCGAAGGCCGGGGTGCTGACGTCGACCGCCAGGTTGGCCGCCACGCCGACCGGCGAGATGTCACCGGGTGAGTGGAACGCCGTTCGCACGCCCAGGAGTTCGGCCAGCGCGACCAGTTTGCGGGTGGGGGTCAGCCCGCCCACCGAGGAGGTGTGCAGCCGTAGCAGGTCCACTCCCCCGTCGCGTACCAGTCGCACCGCCTCGGCCGCCGAGCCGAGCTGCTCGCCGACGGCGATCGGCACCGGCGAGGCCTCGCGCACCTCGGGCAGCCGGTCGTAGTGCTCCGGCGGCACCACGTCCTCCAGGAAGGACAGCCGGTACGGCTCCAGCGCCCTGGCGAGCACCACCGCCTGTTTGGGCGTCAGTCTGCTGTGGACGTCGTGCATCAGACTGACCCGGTCGCCCAGGCGCTCCCTGGCGGCGGCGAACAGGGCCGGGGTGGCGGCCAGGTAGTGGTTCACGTCCCAGCCGTCCGGGTGCGGCGAGCGGGGGTAGCCGTTCGGGCTGCCGGGGGCGCCGTAGGTGCCCAGGCCGGGACCGCCCACCTGCAGCCGGACGTGGCGGTAGCCTTCGGCGAGCAGCGCCTCGGCCCGGTCCAGGGTCTCCGCCACGGTGGCTCCGGCCGCGTGCGAGTAGACCTCCACCGCGGCTCGGCTGCGTCCGCCGAGCAGCTCGTGCACGGGCATGCCGGCACGTTTGCCGGCTATGTCCCACAGCGCCTGGTCGACGCCGGACAGCGCGTTGTTGAGCACGGGGCCGCCGCGCCAGTACGAGGAGTAGTGGATCATCCGGGTGATGTCCTCGATGTCCGCCGGATGGCGCCCGACGACCAGCGGTCCGACGTGCTCCTCGACCGCGGCCACGACGGCGGCGTAGCGCTGGGTGAAGGTGGCGCAGCCGAGCCCGTACAGGCCGGGGTCGCTGGTGTCGACGCGGACCACGACCAGCGGGGTGCCTTCGGGGGCGGTGACGACAACGCGCACCCCGGTGACCCGCAGGGCGTCGCGCGCCGGCCAGGGCGGCTGGGCCTGCGGGAGGCCGCCGGTGGCGTCCAGCAGCTGGTCGGCGTGGCGTTCGGCGCGTTCCATGGACATGACAGATCCTCCGGTGTGGTGGGGTGTCGTTCCAGAAGGGTGCTACGGCGTCAGGGCGCTGTCGGCAGCGCGGGCGAGGTACCGGACGGCGTGTCGGCGGCACCGAAGATCCGCAGGTGGGCCCGGGCGGCCTGGCGGGTCCGGACGGTGACCGGGACGACCATCAGTTCGGTGCCGGTGTCTGGCCCGTCGTCACTGATGCGCCGGTGCAGCAGGTGCATGGCCCGCCGGCCCATCTCCCGGGAGGGAAGCGAGACGGCCGCGGCGGTCAGCGGGAGCACGTCGAAGGGACCGGCGTCGTCCATTCCGGCCAGGTCGACGTCGCCGGGGATCCGGAAGCCCAGCGCCAGCAGCGCCTGGGCTGCCTCCGCCAGTACGTAGCCGTTGGCGCAGATCAGGACAGTGGGCGGCCGGGGGCCGCGCAGCAGGTCGGCCAGCAGGGCCTGCCGCCGCTCGGTCGCGAGGGCGCCGAAGGGGCGAAGCACCGTCAGGTCGGGCCGGACGGTGATGCCGTGGCTGCGCAATGCGTCGATGTGCCCGGCGAGGCGGTCGCGGACGCTGGTGACGGTGGTCTCGTCCCACAGCGTGGCCATGGTGCGGTGCCCCGCGGCGATCAGTGCCTCGGTGAGCCGTCGTCCGGCGCCGACGTTGTCGGCGACGACTGCGTCGGTGGCGAGGTCGGGCCGGTAGCGGTCCACCAGCACCAGCGGGACCCCGCGGCCGAGCAGCCCGGTGTAGGCCGATTCCGGGGCGCCGTCCTGGGCGGGGTAGACGATGACGCCGTCGGCCCGGTGGTCGAGGGCGTCGAGCAGGGCCCTCTCCTCGCGCCGGGGGTCGCCCTCGCAGTGGGTGAGGTAGAGCCGGTAGCCCAGCTCGGCACAGGTCGCCTCGATGCCGGCGAGCAACTGGGACACGTGCGGGCCCTGGAACTGGAGCACGCAGGAGATGGACCCCCCGGCCTGCAGCGGTCGGCGCAGCGGCCGCTCGGCGACGAAGGTGCCACTGCCGCGGCGGCGCACCACATAGCCTTCGGCGGCCAGATCGTTGAGTGCGCGCACGGCCGTGGCGTGGCTGACCCCGAAGCGCTCGCAGATCTGACGCTGGGTCACGAAGGGTGCCCCGGGCGAGTAATCGCCCGACCCGATCGCCTGCAGGAGCTCGCGTTTGACCTGCTGGTACAGGGGGACGCGGGAACTACCCTCTTCCGCCGCCATCCACGATCGACCTCCTCGACCTCCCGCCGGCTCGATCGGAGCCGGCTCCAACGTCGCCAAGTTAACAGGTCAACTCGCCGGTTGACAGCCGTCCGGTTGGACATCGCACGCACTGCGGAACCTATTGACATGTCAAATCCGGCGTACTTATGGTCTGGAGGCCTGGCCGGAGCGCTCAAGGGCTGACCGGGCCCGGACGCCCGGGCCCCGGAAAGGAACACAGACGTGAGAGTCCTGGTCACCGGAGCCGGCGGAACCCTCGGCAGCGAGGTGGTCGCGCACCTGACCGCGCTCGGCTGGAGCGTCCGCGCCCACGACCGAACCCCGCCCCAGGAAGCCGCCCCCGGCCCCGCCGCAGCCGCCGAGACGGCCTGCGGCGAACTGCTCGACCCCGGACATGCTCGCACCGTCGTCTCCGGCATGGACGCGGTGGTGCACGCCGCCGCGCTGCCCTCCCCCGGGGCCGGCACCGAGCAGGAGGTGTTCTCCAACAACGTCATGGCCGCCTACCAGGTCCTGGGCGCGGCCGGGCGGGCCGGAGTGCCGAGGATCGTCTACGTCTCCAGCCTGTCCGCCCTGGGCATGGCCTGGTCGGTCCAGGACCGCTCCCCCACCGAGATCCCCGTGACGGAGGCTCACCCCTGTCTCGCCGAGGACGTCTACGGCCTCTCCAAGCGCCTCGGCGAGCTGATCGCGGAAACCGTCTCCAGGCGCTGGGGCAGCACCGTGGTCAGCCTGCGCTTCCCCTTCCTGGGCAGCGGGGACCGGCTGCGCGCACACCTGCGCCACGTACAGGCGGACCCCGGCCGGGACCGGGGCGCGCTGTGGTCCTGGCTGGACACCCGCGACGCCGCGCGCGGCATCGCCGCGGCGCTGACCCGGCCGCTGACCGGACACCACCTGATCAACCTGGTGGCACCCGACACCACCGCCACCCGGCCCACCCGCGAACTGCTCGCCCGCTACCACCCCTCGGCCCCCCTCGACCACGCCCCCGACGGTTTCGGCACCCCTTACGCCACCGGTCCGGCCACCCGGCTGCTCGGATTCACCACCATCCACGGCTGGCGGCAGGGCGCCGCCCGCCAGGAGGAGACCAGCTCATGACGACCCCTCAGCGGCAGTCCCTGCGCGTCGGCATGGTCGGCTACGCCTTCATGGGCGCCGCGCACTCCCAGGCGTGGCGCAACGCGGCCCGGTTCTTCGACCTGCCACTGCGACCCGAACTCGCGGTGCTCTGCGGCCGCTCGGAGCGGGCGGTGCGGGCGGCCGCCGACACCCAGGGCTGGTCGGACTGGGAGACGGACTGGAAGCGGTTGGTCGCCCGCGACGACATCGACGTCGTGGACATCTGCACCCCGGGCGACAGCCATGCCGAGATCGCCCTCGCGGCACTGGCCGCGGGCAAGCATGTGCTGTGCGAGAAGCCGCTGGCCAACACCACCGAACAGGCCCGGACGATGACCGCGGCCGCCGAGGAGGCCTCCCGCCGCGGCCGGCGCTCCATGGTGGGCTTCAACTACCGGCGCGTCCCGGCCCTGGCGCTCGCCCGGCAGTTGATCGCGGACGGCCGACTGGGCACCGTCCACCAGGTGCGCGCCCAGTACCTGCAGGACTGGATCGTCGACCCGGACTTCCCCCTGGTCTGGCGGCTGCAGGCGGACCGGGCCGGATCCGGCGCCCTCGGCGACCTGGGCGCGCACAGCATCGACCTGGCCCAGTACCTGACCGGTCAGCACATCGTCGGCGTCAGCGGGCTGCTGCAGACCTTCGTGCCGGAGCGGCCGCTGCCGGAGGCGTCCACCGGCCTGTCCGCCTCGGGCGGTACCGGACGCGGCGCGGTCACCGTGGACGACGCCGCGCTGTTCACCGCGCGCTTCGACGGCGGCGCGGTCGGCGTCTTCGAAGCCACCCGCTTCGCCACCGGGCACAAGAACGCGATGCGGATCGAGGTCAGCGGCTCACACGGCAGCCTCGCCTTCGACTGCGAGTCCCTCAACGAGCTCTCCTTCCACGACCGGGCCGAGGACCCGCGGACCGCGGGCTTCCGCCGGATCCTGGTCACCGAACCGAACCACCCCTACATGTCCGCCTGGTGGCCGCCGGGCCACCTCATCGGCTACGAGCACAGCTTCACCCACCAGGTGAAGGACTTCGTCGAAGCCGTGGCGGCGGGCACCGACCCCGCGCCCTCGTTCGCCGACGGGCTCCAGGTCCAGCGGGTGCTCGCCGCCGTCACCGACAGCGCCGCGGCCGACAGCGTCTGGACGGCCGTCCACGACGGCAGGTGAACCGGCGCCAGCCCCCCAGCCCCCACCCGCCCCGCAACGGAAAGGCACACCGACCATGCCCCGACCCGTCACCCTCTTCACCGGCCAGTGGGCCGACCTCCCGCTTGAGGAAGTCTGCCGCCTGGCCTCCGACTGGGGCTACGACGGCCTGGAACTCGCCTGCTGGGGCGACCACTTCGACGTCCCCCGGGCCCTGGCCGACGACTCCTACCTGCCCGCCCTGCGCGCCACCCTGGACCGGTACGGTCTGCGGGTCTGGACCGTCTCCTGCCATCTGACCAGCCAGGCCGTCTGCGACCACCCGATCGACGAGCGCCACCGCGGCATCCTGCCCGACCGCGTCTGGGGCGACGGCGAGCCCGAGGGCGTACGGCAGCGGGCCGCCGAGGAGATCAAGGACACCGCGCGCGCCGCCGCCAGGTTCGGCGTCGACACCGTGGTCGGCTTCACCGGCTCGTCCATCTGGCACACCGTCGCCATGTTCCCCCCGGTGCCGCCGGAGATGATCGAGCGCGGCTTCACCGACTTCGCCGAGCGCTGGAACCCCATCCTCGACGTCTTCGACGAGGTCGGCATCCGGTACGCGCACGAGGTCCACCCCAGCGAGATCGCCTACGACTACTGGACCACCCAGCGCGCGCTGGACGCGATCGGCCACCGGCCCGCCTTCGGCCTCAACTTCGACCCGAGCCACTTCGTCTGGCAGGACCTCGACCCGGTCGGCTTCCTGTACGACTTCCGCGAGCGCATCTACCACGTCGACTGCAAGGAGTCCGTCAAGCGGTTCAACGGCCGCAACGGCCGCCTGGGCTCGCACCTGCCCTGGGGCGACCCGCGGCGCGGCTGGGACTTCGTCTCCACCGGCCACGGCGACGTCCCGTGGGAGGCGTGCTTCCGGATGCTCAACTCCATCGGCTACGAAGGACCGGTCTCCGTCGAATGGGAGGACGCGGGCATGGACCGCCTGGTCGGCGCCCCCGCCGCGCTCGCCCTGGTCCGCGAGCTCACCCGGATCGAGCCTCCGGCCGCCTCCTTCGACGCCGCCTTCAGCCAGGGCTCCTGACCCGGCGGCACCGGCGCGGCCCGCGCCGCGTCTCACGCGTCGGCGTCGGGGTCCGCCAGGGCGAAGTCGGCGTAGTCGAAGCCGGGGGCGACGACGCAGCTGACCAGGACGGGCTGGTCGGCGGCGGGTTCGGCGGCCTGCCAGGTCCCGGCGGGCACCAGGAGTTGGGGCCGTTCGCCGTACTCCACCGCGGGGCCGAGGACGTCCTCGGTCGCGGTGGCGGCATCCGGCGTGTCGCCGGTGCCGCCCAGGCGCAGCAGCAGCGGGCCGCCGCGGTGCCACAGCCACATCTCGTCCGAGCGCACCCGGTGCCAGCGGGAGGCCTCACCTGGGTGGAGCAGGAAGTAGATGCCCGTGGCGAAGGCCCGCGGACCCGGGTACCCGTCCGGCACGACCGTGCCGGAGGTCTGCCAGGTCTCGCGGAACCAGCCGCCCTCGACATGGGGCTCCAGGCCGAGCAGGCCCACCAGCGGGGAGACATCGGTCATGGGCCGATCGTAAGTCCTGTAACCGTCGCGACCGACTCAAAGCGAGATCATAATCAAACAATTCAGAGAGATGCTTCGCTCACTCTGCAACATATATTGACTTTGTGTTGGCTCTGAGGTTGAGTTCCAGTCGCCTCGAACATGACAGGGCGACAGGTGCGGTTCCAGCCCCCGCTCTGTCCGCAGGCTCCGATCGGCACGTCCCCCACCCAGGTGCACCGCGAACGGAGACAACATGCGCACAGGGACCCCGCTCAGCACCGACCGAAGAGTCCGAAAGATCCTCGCTGTACTGGCCGCGGTCGCGGCGGCCCTCGCCATGGCCGTGCTGCCCGCGCCCCGGGCCCACGCCGAATCCAACGGGGTCGGCCTGACCCCGGCGCTGGGCTGGAGCAGTTGGAGCTATGTGCGGCACTCCCCCACCGCCGCGGTGATAGACGCCCAGGCCGACGCGATGAAGAACAGCGGCCTGGCCGCGGTCGGCTACCAGTACGTCAACATCGACGACTTCTGGTACCAGTGCCCCGGCAGCCAGGGGCCGGCGGTGGACCAGTACGGCCGCTGGGCGACCAACACCTCCACGTTCCCGTCCTCCGGGTCCACCGACGGGATCGCCGTGGTGGCGTCCCATGTGCACGCCGACGGCCTGAAGTTCGGCATCTACGTCACCCCCGGGATCTCCAAGCAGGCCGTCGCCCGGAACACCGCGATCCAGGGCACCGGTTACCACGCCGACGACATCGCCACCAGCAGCTCGGAGGCCAACTACAACTGCGGCGGAATGGTCGGGATCGACTACAGCAAGCCCGGCGCGCAGGCCTTCATCAACTCCTGGGCCAACGAGTTCGCCTCCTGGGGCGTTGACTACGTCAAGATCGACGGGGTCGGCACCGGCGACGTCGGCGACGTCCAGGCCTGGTCGACCGCGCTGCAGCAGAGCGGCCGGCCGATCCACCTGGAACTGTCCAACAACCTGGCCATCGGCAGCGCCGGCACCTGGGCGCAGTACTCCAACGGCTGGCGCACCGGTGGTGACGTCGAGTGCTACTGCGGCTCGAACGGCAGCAGCTATCCGCTCACCGACTGGGGCAACATCCAGCAGCGCTACGCACAGGTCGCCGCCTGGCAGCCCTACGGGGGACCCGGGGCGTTCAACGACTACGACTCGATCGAGGTCGGCAACGGCTCCAACGACGGGTTGACCGCGGCGGAGCGCCAGTCGCAGCTCAGCCTCTGGGCCATGGCGGCCTCCCCGCTGATCCTGGGCACCGACCTGACCAACCTGGACTCGACCGACCTGGGCTACCTGAAGAACAAGGCCGTGCTCGCCGTGGACCAGGACGCCATCGACGCCTCACGCATCGTCAGCAACGGCAACCAGCAGGTGTTCAGCAAGACCGAGGCCGACGGCAGCGTGATCCTCGGCCTGTTCAACTACTCGGGCAGCAGCAGCCAGACCGTCAGCGTCAACCTGGCCGCGGCCGGCATCACCGGCTCGCCCAATGCCACCGACCTGTGGACCGGCTCGTCGATCGGCGCCATCAGCGGGACCTACAGCGTCACCCTCGCACCCGGAGCCGTCCAACTGCTGCGGACCCCGGCCGGAACCAGCGCCGCGACCGAGTACGTGAGCGCCGCCTCGGGCCGCTGCCTGGACGACCCCAACGCCAACACCACCCCCGGCACCCTCCAGGAGATCTGGGACTGCCACCATGGAGCGAACCAGGAGTGGACCTACTCCGGCGGCACGCTGCGCTCGCTGGGCCTGTGCCTGGACGCCTTCAACCAGGGCACCACCGCGGGCACCAAGGTCGATCTGTTCAACTGCAACGGCCAGAGCAACCAGCAGTGGACCGAGAACAGCAACGGGACCATCACCGGCGTGCAGTCCGGGCTGTGCCTGGACGTCACCGGCGGTGGCGCCGGCGCCAACGGGACCGGGGTCGAGCTGTGGACCTGCAACGGCGGCAGCAACCAGAAGTGGACCAAGGCCTGACGCCGTGCCAGTCCCCGGCCGCCTCCGTCCCGTCCTGCCCCGCGCCAAGGGGCGGGACGGGACGGGGGCGACGCCGGCCGCGCTCAGGCGACCGGCTCCGCGACGGGAACCCGGACGCCGGTGAACTGCGTGCGCCGCCGCAGCCGGAAGCCCAGCGACCGGTACAGCCGGATCGCATCGGTGTTGCCCGCCGCCGCGTGCATGAAGGGCGTCTCTCCGCGCTCGCGGATCCCGGCCGCGACGGCCAGCACCAGCCGCGTCGCCAGACCCTGCCCGCGGTACCGCTCGTCGGTGCAGACCGCGCTGATCTCCGTCCACCCCGGCGGGTGCAGCCGCTCCCCCGCCATCGCCACCAGCCTGCCGCCTCGTCGGATGCCCAGATAGCTGCCGAGTTCGATGGTGCGCGGCAGGAACGGGCCGGGCTGGGCGCGGGCCACCAGCTCCAACATCTCCGGCACGTCGTCCGGGCCCAGCCTGACCGCCTCGGGATCGTCGGCGGCGGCCACACCGTCGTCCACCAGTTGCACCCCCTCGCCGCTCATGACGGTCTCCCAGTCGGGCGGCGGCGTCCCCCGCATCCCGGCTACCGCCACCACCGCGCCGGGGCCGAACAGTGCCGCCACGTCCTGCCAGGTGGACTCGTCCACCACCTCGGGCAGCGCGGTGAACGGGGAGACGTCGGCCGGGTAGCGCAGCACCTCGCCGCGGCGTTCGGCGAAGCGGGCGTGCGGACCCAGCAGCGCGGCCCGCGCCGGGTTGTCCAAGGGGTGCATGTGAGGGTGGGGGTGTGCCTCGGAGGCCGCGTCCGGCAGGTCCGGAACCGCCCCGGCCCGGTCCTCGGCCTCCGCATAGGGCTGCGACATGCGCGTTCTTTCCTCGATCCGAGTCGTTGCCTGTCCCCGTGCACTCCATCGTCCACCGCTGCTGTTAAGCGAGTACGACAGCAGTGTGTCGCCGGGGCCGCCGTGGCCTTCGATAGCCTGGTCCCGGAAACCGTCCGGACCGGTCCGGACGCGGCGCGCCACGGGGGGACGCCATGAGCAGTGCCTGGAGCATGGCCACCACCAGTCTGGGGCGTCGCCTGCGCTCCGTGCGCCGCTATCGATGGTGGGCGCTGCAGCTACTGGTCGCAGTCCCCGGGGTGGTCCTGGCCATCCAGGACACCGGGGGCCCCGACAGCAGCCACCTCGCCAAGCTGTGGCACGACGCCTCCCTCTTCTTCTTCGTCCTGGCCGTGACCCTGCGGGCCTGGCGCGCACCCGAGGAGGGCACCGCCGACGTGCTGCGCTTCCGGCTGCTGCACCGGAAGGTCGCCTGGCGGGCCTTCGCCGTCCTGCTGCTCTGCGCCTGCCTGGCGCTCACCGCCGACCGCTGGTTCACCTGGCGGGGCGATCCGCCCGTCGCCCGGGACTGGTCCACCGCCGCCGTGCTGCTGCTCTGGCTGGCCGTAGCAACCAGGCTGGTCGAACCGCTGGTGTGGCTGCTGTGGCCGCTGGAGCTCCGCCGCAGCGTGCGGCTGGCGAAGCTGGCCGAGGACGCGGCCAGGGCCGCCGCACGCAGCTCCCGCCGAGCCGTCGCCCCGCCGGAGATCTTCCCGGACCAGGGGGCTTTCGGGCGCACCCGCGCGACCTATCAGTCCCACGGCGGACCGCCCTCGCACGAACCCCGGTCGGTCGCCGCCGGGACGGCGGACAACGCGTTCTCGCCACGCAACCGCAACCGCAACCGCAACCGGGACCCGCGCCCTGCCGCACCGGTACTCCACTGGGACGGACGCAGGCTCGCCTGGACCGACACCCGCGGCCGCACCCACACCATCCCGGTCCAGGACAGACCCGCGCTCAAGGGCAGCGTCGACCGGCGGGTGCGACCGGTCACCGAGATGGTCTGGCTGCTCCACACCGGGGCCCGCACCGGACCGGCCGGCCGGCTGGTGCTGCTGGACGACAAGGGCTACCGCTTCCTGGTGCTGCACAGCAACCGACGCAGCTTCGGCCCCTGCGCCGACCTCGCCGAGGCAGTGGGCGTCCCCTTCGCCGCCTACCGGATAGGCGGCGACGCACAGGCCTTCCGTACCCTGCTCGACTCCCTCTTCCCGCCCCGCGGCCGGGTGCTGGAGCTGCGCACTGATCCACACAGTTGTTAACGTTGGCGGGTGACCGGAACCCCGCCGTGAGCGCGGCCCAGCTCGCGGTGGATCCCACCAGCGGGTCGTCGCTGCTGGCGTCCTTCGGGGCGCTGGCCGTCCTGGTGGTGACCTTCGCCGAGGCCGGGCTGCTGGTCATCGGCTTCTTCGTGCCCGGGGACACCCTGCTCTTCCCGGCCGGGGTGCTCTGCGCCACCGCGTCGGGCGCTGGACCGCACCTGACGCTCTGGCAGGTCCTGCTGGGCGCGGCGGCGGGGTCGATCCTCGGCACCCAGTTCAGCTACTACCTGGGCCGGCACGGCGGCAGACCGGCCCTGGAACGGGTCGACAACCGCCGGCTGAAGTCCGTGCTGGAGCGCAGCGAGGACCTGCTGACCCGCTACGGCCGACGCAAGGCCATCGTCATCGGCCGCTTCGTACCCATGGTGCGCAGCGTGCTGGGACCTGCCGCGGGAATGCTGGGGGTCCCGGTGCGCACCTTCACCGTGTGGCAGGTCGTCGGCGGTCTGGCCTGGACCCAGAGCATGGTGCTGCTGGGCTTCTGGCTGGGGGCCGCGGTGCCCGGGGCCGAGGACTACCTGCTGCCCCTGGTCGCCGCGGTCGTGGCGGTCTCGATGCTCCCGGTCCTGCTGCAGCGCCGACGCCCGCGTCCCTGAGGCGGCGAAGCCCGGCGCGGTCGTACGTCCCACCCGGATCAGCCGCGGCCCCGACGGGCAGCTGACGGTGCGCCGCGAGCTGCTGGGGGAGGCCGCGGCGGGCCCGCATTCGGCGCAATCCGCGGTCAGCCGCGCAGCGTTCGGTCGAACAGGTCGAGCAGGGCGGCCCAGTGACGCTCCGTCGCCTCCTCGTCGAAGTCCGAGGTGTCGGACTGGGTGTAGCCGTGGCCCGCACCCTGGTACACCTCGCAGCGATGGGTGACACCGGCGTCGGTGAGCGCCTTCTCCAGGCGCTCCTGCTGCTCGGGCGGCATCGACTGGTCCTGGTCGGCATGGCCGAAGTACGCCTCCGCCGTCATCGTGGCGGCGGCCAGGTGGGGGCTGTCGGGCTGGTCCGTGGCCAGCCGGCCGCCGTGGAAACCGCCGACAGCGGCCACCCGGTCGGGGTAGGCGCCGGCGGTGTGCAGGGCGAGCCGCGCGCCCATGCAGTAGCCGGACACCCCGACCGGGCCGTCCGCTACCTGCGGGGAGTCCGCGAGCCAGCCGAGGTAGGCGTGCGCGTCGGCGACCACCAGATCCGGTGTCAGGCCCTGCATCAGCGGCATCAGCTGGGCGAACAGGGCACCTCGGTTGTCGTGGTCGATGTACGCGGGGAGCGGCACCACCGGGGCGGGGCCCGCGCGGTGGAAGACGTTGGGCACCAGGACGGCGTAGCCCTCCGCGGCCAGCCGGTCGGCCATCGCGTTGAGCGCCGGGCGCGGGCCGAACGCGTCCTGGTAGAGCAGCACGGCGGGGTGGCGCGCGTCGCCCTCGGGGTGGGCGAAGTAGGCGTCCGCCATGCCGTCCTGGGTCGGGATTTCCACGGTGCTGCCGTGCACGGCCGTCATGTCCGGGTCCTGCCTTCCAATGGGGTGCGACTTCCTTGGTCCACCCTCTCACCCAGCGGAGCCGCGACTTCTACTCCCCCGCCGAGACCGCCCGCTGCACCAGTCATGTCAGAAGCCTTGCCAAGGTTCTGACTGGTCGGTAACTTCCCGATCGGTAACTTAGCCGCAACCCCCACGACACGTGCCGGATCCCGGGCATCCCCGTGCCCCGCGCCACCCCACCGGCGCCGTTCGGCCGCAGCGCAGCGCTGCCCGCACCGCATGCACGGACCCACCCCCACGCTCAAGGAGACCCGCATGCCGATCCGTACCCGATCCCGCCGCGGGCGACTCGCCGTCCTCGCCGTCGCCGCCGCGATGACCGGCGGACTCGCCCTCGCCGCGCCGGCGCAGGCGTCGACGAGCAGCTCCATCAACTACGTTGCCATGGGCGACAGTTACAGCGCCGGCTCGGGCGTGCTCCCGCTGGACCTCAGCGCACCGCTGGAGTGCGCCAGATCGACGGCGGACTACCCGCACGACCTCGCCGCCCGGATCGGGGCCGACCTCACCGATGTGACCTGCGGCGGTGCGCAGACCGGCGACTTCGCCGGCTCGCAGTACCCCGGTGTCGCGCCGCAGCTCAACGCGCTCAGCACCAGCACGGACCTGGTCACGATGACCATCGGCGGCAACGACAACAACACCTTCATCGACGCCATCCTCGCCTGCGGCTCAGCCGGTGCGCTGACCCTCGGCTTCGGCCACCCGTGCGCGACGCTCTACGGGGCCGGCTTCGACAACTCGATCGACTCCACCACCTATCCGGCACTGGTCGCCGCCCTGACCGCGGTGAGAGCCAAGGCCCCGAACGCGCGCGTGGCCATCCTCGGCTACCCCTGGATCGTGCCGGCCACCGCCGTCCCGGGCTGCTTCGCCAAACTGCCCATCGCCGCCGGCGACATCCCCTACCTGCGCGAGCTGGAAGGCCACCTCAACGCCGCCGTACAGCGCGCGGCGCAAGCCACCGGCGCCACGTACGTCGACATGTCGGCCGTCTCCGACGGACACGACGCCTGCCGGCCGATCGGCACCCGCTGGATCGAACCGCTGCTCTTCGGGACGAACTACGTGCCCGTCCACCCGAACGCCCTGGGTGAGAGCAGGATGGCGGACCAGGTCGCCGACGTCGTCGGTATGGGCTGAGCCGGAGCCCGGGGGCGGGCGGGATC
>NZ_BBPM01000005.1:133377-251083 GCF_000787775.1 Streptacidiphilus carbonis
GGGCGGGAGCGGGAGCGGTCGTAGGCTGACAGGTATGCGCACCCGCCCCATCGTCGACTGGCCCGTCACCGGCGTGCCCGGCGCCGCCGCACCCGTTCCCGCCGTCACCCCCGCCGAGGGCCTGGCCCGGATCCGCGACCTGCTGGCGCGGGGCGGCGTGGCCGTGCTGAGCGGGGCCGGGCTGTCCACCGAGTCCGGCATCCCCGACTACCGCGGGGACACCGGCAGCCTGCGCCGCCACACGCCGATGACGTTCCAGGAGTTCGTGTCCGACCAGGACGCCCGGCGCCGCTACTGGGCGCGCAGCCACATCGGCTGGCGAACCATCGCCCGCGCGCAACCGAACGCCGGCCACCGTGCGGTACAGGTCCTGCGGACCCTCGGCCACGTCGGCGCGGTGATCACACAGAACGTGGACGGCCTGCACCGGGCCGCCGGAACCGCCGACGCGGTCGAGCTGCACGGCGGCCTGGACCGGGTGGTCTGTCTGGAGTGCGCGCAACTCACCAGCCGCGAGGAGCTGGACCGGCGGCTGCACGCGGCCAACGGCGTCCTGGACGCGACCGCTGCCGCGGTCAGACCCGACGGCGACGTGGACCTGGCACCGGAACAGGTGGACTCCTTCCGCGTGGTCCCCTGCCTCGCCTGCGGCGGGGTGCTCAAGCCGGACGTGGTGTTCTTCGGCGAGAACGTCCCCCGGGACCGGGTCGACCACTGCTTCGAACTGGTCGATTCCGCGAGCGCACTGCTGGTGCTGGGATCGTCGCTGACCGTCATGTCCGGACTGCGCTTCGTGCGGCGTGCTGCCAAGGCCGGCCTTCCGGTGGCGATCGTGAACCACGGCCCCACGCGCGGGGACCAGCACGCCCACGTCCGGGTGGACCTGCCGCTGGGCCGCGCACTGAGCGACCTGGCCCGGGAGCTCGGCGCCGACCAGGCCCCGCAAGGGTCCGGAGAACGCTGACCGCCGCCGCAGCCCGGGTCGGCACCCTGGGCACATGCCCGTCGGCGTGACCTCCTAGTATGCCTTTCGCATCGTTCGACGGGCGCCGACGCCCGTCAGCCGTGCGCGTCGCCCCAGGGCCTGGCTCCCGCACGACCCGACGACGTCACCGCACGGCAGCGCAGCCGTGCATCAAGGAGGAAACACTGATGCACGTCCGGAGGATCGGCGCGGTCGCCGCGGCAGCAGTGGCGCTGGTGGCAGCCCGCGACCTGGCCCAGAAGAGGCACGCACTGCTTCGCAACTTCCCGGTCATCGGGCACGCCCGGTACGCGCTGGAGACCATCGGGCCGGAACTGCGCCAGTACATCGTGACCTCCAACGAGGAGGAGCGCCCCTTCAGCCGGGACCAGCGCAGCTGGATCTACGCGTCGGCGAAGGAGGAGAACAACTACTTCGGCTTCGGCACCGAGGTCGACGTCGAGCACGTGCAGGGGCACGCCTACATCAAGCAGCGCACCTTCGCCGCCGGCGCGCTGCCGGACGCGCACGACCCGCAGGCACTGCTGCCGTCGGCCAAGGTTCTGGGCGGCCCGCGGGGGCGCGCCAAGGCGTTCCGGCCCGCCAGCGCGGTGAACATATCGGCGATGAGCTTCGGGTCGCTCTCCGGCGCGGCCATCGCGGCCCTCAACAAGGGGGCGGCGCTGGCGGGCGCGATGCACAACACCGGCGAGGGCGGCCTGTCGCCGTACCACCGCAACGGCGGCGACGTCGTGCTGCAGATCGGCACGGCGTACTTCGGCTGCCGCAACGAGGACGGCAGCTTCGACCTCGACAAACTCAAGGACGTCGTCGCGAGCGCCCCGGTCAGGGCGATAGAGATCAAGCTCTCCCAGGGCGCCAAGCCGGGGCTGGGCGGGATGCTGCCGGGCGCCAAGGTGACCCCGGAGATCGCCGCGATCCGCGGCATCCCCGTCGGCAAGGACTGCGCCTCCCCCTCTCGGCACAGCGCGTTCGGGGACGTGGACTCGATGCTCGACTTCGTCGAGCTGCTCGCCGCCGAGACCGGTCTGCCCGTCGGAGTCAAGAGCGCGGTCGGGGACATGGGCTTCTGGCAGGAGCTGGCCGCACTGATGGAGCGCGGCGATCGCGGCGTCGACTTCGTGACCGTCGACGGCAGCGAGGGCGGGACCGGGGCCGCGCCGCGGATCTTCGCCGACTCGGTGTCGCTGCCGTTCCGGATGGGTTTCTCCCGGGTCTACGGCACCTTCGCCGAGCTGGGGCTGACCGACGAGCTGACCTTCATCGGCTCCGGGAAGCTCGGGCTGCCCGAGAACGCCGTCGTCGCCTTCGCCCTGGGCGCCGACATGATCAACGTGGCCCGCGAGGCGATGCTGTCGATCGGCTGCATCCAGTCGCAGAAGTGCCACACCGACAAGTGCCCCACCGGCATCGCCACCCAGAACCCGTGGCTGGCCCGCGGCCTGGACCCGGCGTCGAAATCCACCCGGGCCGCCGTCTACCTGCGCACCCTGCGCAAGGAGCTGTCGAAGGTCTCCGGCGCGGTCGGCGTCGCCCACCCGGGTTTCATCACCGCCGACGACATCGAGATCCTCAACGGCGACTACGAGGCCCGCACCCTGGCCGGAGTCTACGGCTACAAGGACGGCTGGGGCCGGCTCGGCCCGCGCCTCGCCGACGAGCTGTCCGCGCTGCTCGCCGCCTCCGAGCCGACCCGCTGACACGGCCGGTCCTCCCGTCAGCCCCCAGCCTGCAGCCCCAGCCCCGCGAACAGTTCAACCGGAGTGATCACAGCGTGCCCGAACAAGTGAGGTTCAAGAGCGTCGTCGGCCCCGAACTGGCCGGCTCGATCGACCTGCCGGAAGGCGAGGTCCGGGGCTGGGGCGTCTTCGTGCACGGGTTCACGCTCGGTCGCAACTCGCCGGCCGCCTCGCGCGTCAGCAAGCAGCTGGCCCGCGAGGGGATCGGCATGCTGCGCTACGACAACCTCGGCGTCGGGGACTCCGACGGCGACTGGGGCGACGGGTCCTTCACGGTCAAGGTCCAGGACACCATCCGCGCGGCAGCGCTGATGGCGGAGCGGGGAACGCCGGCGGACCTGCTGGTCGGGCACTCCTGGGGCGGCGCCGCCGCCATCGCCGCAGCCGCCGAGGCGACCGGCGTCCGCGCGGTCGCCACCATCGGGGCGCCCGCCGACCCCAGCCACGTCGAGCGGCAGTACGACGCGGTGGTCGACCGTGTGCTCAGCGAGGGGTCGCACGAGTGGTTCGTGGGCGGCAGGACCCTGGTGCTCAAGCGCGCCTTCGTGGACGACGTACGCCAGGCCCGTCTCCGCGACCGGATCCGCGAGCTGGACCTGCCGCTGATCGTCCTGCACTCGCCGACCGACGACACGGTCGACATCGCCAACGCCGGGGAGATTTTCCGCGAGGCGCGCCATCCGAAGAGTTTCGTCTCGCTCGAAGGCGCGGACCACCTCCTGACCGCCCGAGGACAGGCACAGCGAGCCGCCCACATCATCAGCGCCTGGGCCGACCAGTACATCCACACCCCGTAGCGGCCCGGCGCGGCGGCAAACCGACCTGACGTATCGTCAGATGGCGTACGGCGCGAGGGATTCAGCGGCTGTGACGGCGCATCCCGGAGCCCTGCGCGCGCACGGCTGACCCAGCCCGGGCGCAGGGCGAGGCGGTGCGCCATCACGGCTGGGCCCGGGGCATCAGGCTCTGCCGGTGCAGCCGGGGCAGCCCTCCGGGCGGGGTCGACAACGCCGCGTTATTCCCGGTCGACGACTCCGACCGGATCACCAGCTGGGAGCTATACGGCCGCCCGCAGAGCGAGTTCACCGCACACCCAATTCGGACAAACATCCCTTTTGTGGGCGAATATCCGTGCTGCTCAGGCTAATTGAGACGCAGGTCACGGTTTGAGTGTGGCGTGTCGCACTTTCAAGCGGAATTTCTTGCTCCGTAAGTGAAGCCTGTGTGACGGTGCTCGAGGCAGGCGACAGAGAGACCTGCCGGGAGCGAGGCGAACGGCGCACCGAGCGTCGGAGAATCTCGCCGCCAACCCGCTCCCATGCTCGGTCGGGCCAGTCCCGAAGCTGCCGAGCGGCCCACCCGCTGTAGCGACGCCTTTGGCGAGCGCGCGGTCCGGTGTGCCCTCGGCCCTGGGCAACCCCGTCGACATCGGAGTTCCATGCGCCACCGCATCCAGCCTTCGCTCGCCCGTTTCAACCAGCGCGTCGCCGCTGTGCGCCTCAACAAGCGGCTCACCGCGGGCCTCGTCGCCACCCTGATCGTCGCCGGTACCGGCACGGGCACCGCCGTCGCCTTCACGGGCAGCGATTCAGGCACCTCCCACACGACAGCAGCGGCGAGCACCGGTACCGCCGCCGCGCGCCCGACCACCGACACGGCGAACCGCTCCGAGCAGCGCGCGACGCTCCAGGTGCCGTCCGCCGACGCCTCGGCCTCCGCAGCAGCGGCTGCCAAGGCGAAGGCACAGGCCGCCGCACAGGCCGCCGCCAAGGCGAAGGCACAGGCCGCGGCTGCTGCGGCCGCCAAGGCGAAGGCCGCCGCACAGGCGAAGGCACAGGCCGAGGCCGCCGCCAAGGCCAAGGCTGCAGCACAGGCCGCCGCACAGGCGAAGGCACAGGCCGAGGCTGCCGCCAAGGCCAGGGCGGCAGCGCAGGCCGCCGCGGCCGCGAAGGCTGCCGCCGCCGCGCGGGCTGCCGCCGCCGCACGGGCTGCCGCCGCCACCCCGACCTATGCCAACAACCTGTCCGGCTGGATCGCGGAGGCCCAGAGCATCCTCTCCGCGCACGGCGACCACGTGCCGTCGGCCGCCGCCATCAGCGCCCGGGCCATGACGGAGTCCAGCGGCAACCCCAACGCCGTCAACAACTGGGACTCCAACGCGGCCGCAGGCACCCCGTCCGAGGGCCTGATGCAGGTGATCCAGCCGACGTTCGACAGCTACGCGGTGTCCGGCCACACGGACATCATGAACCCGGTCGACAACATCGTCGCCGCAGTCCGCTACGCGAACGCCACCTACGGCGCCTTCGAGAACATCGCCTACGGCAGCAGCGGCTACTGATCCCGCGCACCGACAAGCACCTCGACGGCTCCGCACTCCTGCCCATGACGCCTGCGTCATGGGCAGGAGTGCGTCCGGCACGCCCCGCGGTCCCGGAATCGGTGAGTTCGATCAGCACCGGGCGGGTCATGGTTGGGCTGGCGCCGAAATGCGCGAAATGACATGCTTATATCGCCTTTATCACAAAAACTGCAGGCCCGCATGCCGTCTCCGCAGTGGCAACGTACGCCCCGCGTGTCACGACCTACGGCAACATCGAAGGGATGTCGCCATGAGCAACGAACGCATGGCGCGGTGGATGGGTCCGCTCGCGCTCGCCTTCCTGGTCACCATGGTTCTGGGCTTCTTCGTCCTTGCGCCCAACGCGCCGAACCAGAACGCCTCGGCCGCCACGGTCACCGCCTACTACCAGGCCCACGGCTCCGCCGCTCTCGCCGGCATCTACGTCATCGGCGCCGGCCTGGTTCTCCTGGCGTTCTTCATCAGCGCGCTACGGATCGCTCTCACCAAGGGCGACGGCGGCCACGCCTGGATGCCCACCACCGCGTTCATGGGCGGCGTCCTCTTCATCGGCGCATTCGCCGCCATCGGGATCTCGCACTTCGTGCTGATCCAGGCTGCCCACAACAACCGCACCGACATCGTGCGGACCATGAACTTCATCGACCAGAACAACCAGATCGCCGTCTTCGTCGGCGTCTCCGTCCTGGCGCTCGCGACAGGAGCGGCGATCCTGACCGAAGCGGTCCTGCCCGCCTGGCTCGGTTGGCTCTCGATCGTGATCGGAGTGCTCCCGGTCATCGGCGGCCTCGGCTTCATCGCGTTTCTGGCCCTGCCGATCTGGATGACGATCCTCGGCTTCATGATCGGCAGCAGGATGACGAGCACGGCCACGGAAGGTGCCACGGCCTCGACGCCCCGCACGACAGTGCCCACCACCCATCGCAGGCTCACCCTGCGGCATCACTGAACCGACGCCCCCGCACACCAACGGACCTCCCGGAAGGCGAACCCGGCGCATCCCGAAGAGCCTTGGACTGACGGCACAGGGGTGCCGCTACAGCAACTGAAAGTGGGATGTGACATGCGGGTTCTGCTTACCGCCCAGATGGACACGGACAAGGGCAACCAGGCGATCAAGGACAAGACGCTGCCGGAGATCATGAAGGCGGCGATCGGGGCCCTTCAGCCGGAGGCCGCGTACTTCGGGGCCAAGGAGGGATGCCGGACAGCCTTCATCGTCTTCGATCTGAAGCAGGCGTCCGACATTCCCAGTGTCGCCGAACCGTTCTTCCGGGAGCTCGGCGCCAAGGTGGAATTCATCCCGGTGATGAACTTCGACGACGTCCAGTCCGGCCTGGGCAGGGTCGACTAGCGGCGATCGGTGACGTCAGCGGGCCCCGTGCACGAGCCGGTGCACGGGGCCCCCGTCTCCACAAGCGCTGCGGACTGCCGCCGTCCGCCGTCCGACGTCAGGCCATCGCGGCACGCAGGTCGTCGGCCGTCAGCAACGACAGCAAACCGATGCCCTGTGCCGCGAGGGCTTCGGCACCGCCCTGCTGACGGTCGATCACGCACAGGGCCCGGTCCACCACGGCCCCCAGGCCACGCAGGTCAGCCGTCGACAGGACGATCTGCCCGCCGCTGGTGACCACATCCTCGACGACCAGCACCCGGCGACCGGCCACCTCCGCGCCCTCGGCCAGCCGGCACGTACCGTACGGCTTGGCCTGCTTGCGCACGAACGCGCACGGCAGACCGGTGTGACGACCGAGCGCGGTCACCACCGGGATGCCGCCCATCTCCAGGCCCGCCAGCACCTCGGTCGTGGACGGCACCAGCGGGGCCAACTGCCGGGCGATCTCGTCCAGCAGCACCGGGTCGGCCTCGAACCGGTACTTGTCGAAGTACTCGCTCGCAGTTCGCCCGGACCGGAGCGTGAACTGCCCGGTCAGGTGGGATACGGCATGGATGCGGCGAGCAAGATCGGAATATGTCACAGCCGCCAGTCTCCCAGCCGCCCGGCGAACTCGGCACACGGGGACCAGCGGGTCGGGTTCCACTGGACCGGCTCTCCGCAATCACCGTGCAGGCCGGGCATCAGGTGCCGGAGTGGCCCAGCAGCGCGCCGGCTCCGTAGGTCACCGCCATCGCCAGGGCGCCGCCCAGGACGTTGCGCAGCACGGCGGGGCGGACCGGCGCACGGCCGAATCGGGCGCTGGTCCAACCGCAGGCCGCCAGGGCGAGCAGCACAGCTCCCACGGTGATGAACAGGCGGACGGACGCGGGAGGCAGAACGATCGCCAGGAGCGGGAGCAGGGCTCCTACGGCGAAGGAGACGGCGCTGGCCCCTGCGGCGTGCCAGGGATTGGTGAGCTGCTCGGGGTCCAGGCCCAGTTCGGTCTCGGCGTGGGCGCCCAGCGCGTCGTGGGCGGTGAGCTCCTCGGCGACCCGGTGGGCCAGTGCCGCGCTCAGGCCCTTGGCCTGGTAGAGGCCGGCCAGTTCGGCCAACTCGGCGTCGGGGTCGTCGGCCAGTTCGGCGCGCTCCACGTCCAAGGTGGCCTTCTCGGCGTCGCGTTGCGTGCTGACCGACACGTACTCGCCAGCGGCCATCGACAGCGAGCCCGCGAGGAGTCCGGCCAGGCCGGCGGTGAGCAGTGCCCGGGTGGAACTGGTCGCGCCGGCGACACCGATCACCAGCCCGGCCGTGGACACGATGCCGTCGTTGGCCCCCAGTACAGCAGCCCGCAGCCAGTTGAGCCGAGCGCCGCTGTCCTGGCGGTGCGGCTCCCGGTGACTGCTGTCGGGGCGTTCGTCCTTGACCGGCATCGCGCCGCTGCTCCCCAGTGTTGATCACGCATCCGTGCTGTCTGCCGCGTCCCGACGGGCGATCAGCGACCAAGGGCGCCAGACCTGCACCTGGCGATCCTGACAGTTCTACGGGCGCGGCGTCCCCGTCTCCCGCGCCTTCTGCGTCGTGTCGCAACCTTCGGCTCAATGAAATGTATATGAGTCGATACCGGCCACGGCCCCCGTCGCGGGCTCAGTGGTCGCACAGGGCGGGGAGCAGGCTCTTCTCGGCCCAGTCCAGGAAGGGCCGCTGGGCCCGGGCCTCGAAGAACGGATCGCCCCTCTGCGTCGAGCGGCGAGGCCTCCCCCGGCGTTCACTCCTCCAGGGTGGTGCGCAGCTTCGCCAGGGTGCGGGCGAGCAGGCGGGAGACGTGCATCTGGGACAGGCCCAGCTGGGCCCCGATCTCGGACTGCGTCATGTCCTGCACGAACCGCATGGACAGGATCAGACGGTCGCGCTCGGGCAGCGCCGCGATGACGGGCTTGAGCGCGGTGAGGTTCTCCACACTCTCCAGACGCGAGTCGACCTCGCCCAGCCGGCCGGCGAACGACGCCCCGTCCTCGTCCTCATCAGCCCCCGGCGCGGTGGCGTCGATGGAGCTGGGGCTGTAGCCGTTCGCAGCCACCAGGCCCTCACGCACCTCGTCCTCCTCCAGGTCCAGGTGGGCCGCGAGCTCGGCCACGGTGGGAGCCCGCCCCAGCCGGCCCGCCAGCACGTCGGTGGCCTTCGCCAGCACCAGGCGCAGTTCCTGCAGGCGCCGCGGCACGTGGACGGCCCAACTGGTGTCGCGGAAGAACCGCTTGATCTCCCCGGTGATCGTGGGCAGCGCGAAAGTGGTGAACTCGACCCCGTAGCCCGGGTCGAACCGGTCGATGGCCTTGATCAGGCCGACGGTGCCGACCTGCACGATGTCCTCCATCGGCTCACTGCGCGCCTCATAGCGGCGGGCGGCGAACCTGACCAGGGCCATGTTCAGCTCGATCAGTGTGTTGCGCACGTACTGGTACTCGTGCGTCCCTTCCTCCAGCACGCCCAGTCGCGCGAACAGCACCTTCGACATCGCCCGCGCGTCCACAGCACTGACCGAAGCGGGATCCGACAGATCCAGCTCAGGGAAGTACACGGCCGCGGTTCGGGCAGCCATCGCGGGCGCGGGGGCCGGAACGCCTGCGGAGTGCACTGCCGACGTCGTCGTCCGTACGGTGGCGGTGGTGGTCATCGGTGAGCCCTTCCCTCGATGCGTCGCGGTGGATGCGTCGTCGTACCCGGCTGTGCAGGGCCCGTGCCCGCTACCGCCGCGTCCATGCCCGCCAATGGCGGAGCAGCAGATTCTCGACAGCGCCGGCGCGCGCCCGCGTCGGGGGTGCGCGCTGCCGCGCTACCGGCTCTCAGGGGGCGTCGGAGCGCTCGGCGCGCATCTGCTCGTTGACGCGCAGTGCCTCTTCCAGCTGGTCCTCAAGGATGACGATGCGGCACGCGGCTTCGATCGCCGTCCCCTGGCCCACCAGGTCGCGGGCACGGGCGGCAATGCGCAGCTGGTACTTGGAGTAGCGGCGGTGTCCGCCCTCGGACCGCAGCGGGGTGATCAGTCCGGCTTCGCCGATGGCACGGAGGAATCCGGGGGTGGCACCGATCATCTCGGCCGCGCGGCCCATGGTGTAGGCCGGATAGTCGTCGTCATCCAGCCGGTCTGTCGATCCGGGTTGGTTGCTGGAAGTCATGGCACCTCTGTTTGTCGTACTTCTCAAAGGATCAGGGAACGCGTCGAGGGGCCCCGGCGCCGAACCGCGCGCCAGGGCCCCGGAGGGAAACAACACCATCCACCGGCGTGGTCGCCGGGCTACATGTTCCGCACCCTGCCCCTGGGGGGTCGGGGCTGTGCGGGGGATCGCAGCTGTATGACCGGGAATCACCTTCCAATCGAACAAAGGGCTTTTCCTGGTACCCGACCTGATTGCAGGGTCGGGCGATCCTGATGGCGGGGCTCCTCTCGTAACTTCGCTGGAATCTCTACCGTGCACTGCGGTACTGCGATCTTCGGGAACGGCGTTCCCGCAGCGGCCCTGTTCGGCCGCCGGGCCCGGTCACCAGCCCTGGGGCCCACCGGCAACCTGACCGGCCCCAACGACTCCGCAACCGTTCCCACCTGCCCTGCGCGCCAGTTCGTGTCTGCCGCGCCCTTCGGACTGCTTGGCTACACAGAGAACACTACGCACGGACGCGGGCAATGTCTACTGCAGCCGGGATAGATTTTCTTGCCCGGGATGATGTGATCATCCACCCCGCCCTGGATAGGGCATCTCGGCTCCGAATGCTCGGTCAAGCAGCGGCGGACAGGCTGTCCCGACCGGGGGCGAGCAGGCGGCGAGCCTGCTCCACTGCCTGGGCGGGCTCGCGTATGCCCATGGATACGCACAGCGTGTAGTGCAGGTCCTCTCGCCGACGAAGTGTCTCCTCGCTGCCCGGGGATCCTTCCAGGGCATCGAGTGCGGCGACCAGACGGCGCAGCTCAGAAGGGTTGATCAGCGGCATGGCCAACTCCTGGCGATCGAGTCGGTACGGGCGAATCCCCACCGTCCGGCGCGGTGCTCCCGCAGGCGGCCCCTCGTGGAACCAGAGCCGATTCCGCTGAGCCTCATCCTGGTCCACATGTTCCGCACCCGGTCGGCGGCGACAAAATCATAGAGGAACTGGACGCGTAAAACTACTCCGGTCGAGATAGATTCAGTCGGTTCGGGAGCACAGTGTCCGTGCACCCACTGCGAAGCCTTCGGACGCCCGGACCACAGCCCGGCCGATCCAGCCGGTCGTCGCAGGCCGACGTGACTCGTCCTTGAAACGCTGCGCCGACTGCGCACGCTCCGCCCACGCCTGCGTGTTCGCGGCACAGGACTGCCCGTGACTCGATCAACTGGTTCTTCCGACACGGACCGCCCGAACAAGCATGTCGAAGGGGTCGGCAGCCCTTCGGCCGCCGACCCCCTGAGTGATCGGTACTGCCGCTTACCAGCGGTACCAGCGACCTCGCGAACCGCCGGAACTCACCCCGCGGAACGCGAAACCCAGCAGCCACAGCACCAGGACCGCGAGCGCGACCCACCACAGAACATGTACCGCGAAACCCACGCCGCCCAGGATCAGGGCGAGCAGCAGAACCAGAAGCAGTGCACCCATAGTCATCATCCTCCTGGCCCTCACATGCCCCCGAACGAGTGACCTATGCACGACTGTTCCCGCAGGCCAGAGGGCTGACGGCCCCAATCGGGACTCCGCTGCCCCAGACAGCCACGCCGACATGTCCGCAGCTCCGCATCACCGTGCGTCACTGGATCGCCGGGAGCGGTCAGACAACCTCGATCAGGTCCGGTAGGGCGCCGATGCCGCCCTCGCGGCGGGCACGGTGCCGGGGGCCCGCCTCCCGGCAGGGGTCTGCGCCGGCGCGCCGGCTGCTGCGGACTTCTCGGCCTTGGTGGCCCGGCATACCACCAACCGTGCGTCGGAAGCGAGTTGAAGGCGCGTTCGAGACAGCGGCCGGCGTACATCGTCGTCGACAGCGGGCCGTGGATCTTCGACAAGCACCCGCTGCTGACGTCCCTGCTGGTCATCGCCCGGGCCGTCGGCAACCTGTGCCGAGCCCAGACCCGGCCCCCGGGTAGGGGCCGGCGGAGTGAATTCGCCGCGCACGCCACCTCTGCAGGAGGCCGACGCCAGGAATGCGAGCGAGGATCATCGGAAGGATTCCCCCCGACGTGGAGGTGCAGCATCATGCTGGAGCGCAGTGTCCGCAAGGCCCGGACCGAGATCACATTCGTTCTGCCTCCAGACCATCCGGCCGAGCAGGTGAGCGTGGTGGGCGACTTCAACGACTGGCGGCCGGGGAGCCACGCGCTGAGCGCCCGTCCGGACGGCAGTCGCGCGGTGAAGGTCGCCCTTCCCAACGATGGGCGGTTCGAATTCCGCTACCTGGCATACGGCGACTACTGGTTCGACGAGGCCGACGCCGACGGCCACAACGGCCGGAACAGCTATCTGCACACCTGAACACCGCCCGGACCGGCCTCCCCCAGCCTTTCCGGTGGAGGCCGCCGGACGCAGCCTGACCGCCCCTCATCCGTCAGCCGGGCACGGCGTCCGCACACGCCTCTCTAACCGGGCCAGACGCCGGTCAGGCGTTGCACGGCCGTCGCTCCGCCGCGGTCGACCGCGGCTTTGACCACCGCGAAGACGGCGCCCTGCAGCGCCGCGGCGAGCAGGATCTCCTGCCACCCGCGATCGCGGTCAGTGGCATCGGGGGCATCGTCGTCGTGTCCGATGGCCTTCCACAGCTGCTTGAACGCCGCTCCGGCGATCACGCCGCCGACCGCTCCCAGGACCAGACCGACCGGCTTGTAGGCGATCTTGGCGGCGTTCACCGGCGCCTCCGGCGACGGAGCGCGACCAACACGGCCGCGGCCGCGACCGCCGCAGCGATCGCCGCGCGGGGACGTCGCCGCACCGCTTCCGCTGCCTGGTCGGCCTTGGCCGCGACCGTCTCCGGCGTGTTCTCGCGCACCTTCGCCGCGACCGCGGAACCCCCGTGCTGGACCGCCGCGGCAGCGCTCGCCGCCTTCTCCCGCACAGGGTCGGCGACGTTCTCCTGAACCGCGTGCAGCACCTCGGCCGCGCCCTCGCGGACCTGTGTGCCGGCCTCGGCCACCGATTCCGCCAGATCGGCCTTGATCTGGTTGCTCTTGTCCTTGGCCCGCGCCCTGACGTGGGCTCTGGCGGCGATCTCCTGCACCGTCTCCCCCAGTTCCTCGCGGGTGCCCTCGACCATCGCCTGCAGTTCCTGCGCAGTCGGCGTGCTCTTCCTGTCCTCGGGTCCGTCGGTCATCGTTTCGCGCTCTCCTTGATAGTGGCCACATCGGTCCGCAGACCGGTCACGGCCTGCTCCGGGGCGACCGGCACCGCCCGAGCCGTCTCCCGCCTGCCCGCCACGCCGAGTCCGGCCGCGACCAGGAACAAGGCGGCGGCCACGATCAGCGCCGACGCCCATACCGGCACGACCAGCGCCAGCGCTGCGACGGCCGCAGCCACCAGCGTCGCCGCCCCGAGCCCGGCCAGCACGCCGGCGCCGCCGAACAGGCCCGCGCCCAGGGCGAAGGCCTTGCCCTTCTCCGTCATCTCCACCTGCGCCAGCCGCAGCTCCTCCCGCACCAGCCGGGACGTCTGCTCGGTGGCGCGCGCGACCAGCTCTGCGATCGGGGCGTGCGAGGTGTCGGGTCCGTGATCCGAAACTGTCCGTTCTGCAGCATCCATCAGCACTTCTCCTTCGCGTCGCTCACTGGGTGGCTACCCCGATCACGTCGGCGCAGACGCGCGGCGTTCGCCGCCTCACGGCGGAAGCTGTCCGGTTTTTCCGGTTGGATCCCGGGAATGCGTCACCCGGTGCACCGCCGCGGCCGCGAGCAGCCGCCGCACCGGGCGCCGACGCGAACGACGCGAACGACAGTCGGACGGAGACATCTCATGCACGTGGACCGTTCGGGCGAACACCGGAACGCGCAGTAGGGCCTGGCGGCCATGGCGTCGTTCGACGACTTCACCAACGCGCTGGACTACCCCATGTACGTGGTCACCGCGAGTGCCGACGGCCGCCCCTCGGGCTGCCTGGTGGGCTTTGCCTCCCAGTGTTCGATCAACCCGCCCCGCTTCCTGGTGTGGCTCTCCAAGGAGAACCACACCACTGAAGTGGCGGCCCGGACCGACGTGCTGGCGGTCCATCTCCTGGGTCCCGACCAGCAAGGGCTGGCCGCGCTGTTCGGATGCCTGACCGCCGATCAGGGCGCGGACAAGTTCGCGTCGGCGCCCTGGCAGCCGGGGCCCGGCGGGGCGCCGGTGCTCTGCCATGTCACCGCCTGGTTCGAGGGCCGCATCGAGCAGCGCTTCGACGGCGGGGACCATGTCGGACACCTGCTCGCCCCACTGGAGAGCGGCGGATCGGCGTCCCCGGCACGCGGGCAGCTCACCTACTCCGCCGTCCGGAACCTCGAACCCGGTCACCCCGCCTGAACTTCCTCTGCACCCTCTCAGAATTCGCCAGCCCGCCGCATCGCGCGCGGGCGGCCGTCCGGATCGGCGATGAGCCGTTGCAGCGGAGTGCTCAGCAGCGTCGCCGTGCGCGAGAGCCGCGGGTCGCCGTAGCGGCGCAGCCGTCCGGGCGGGCGCGGGCCGGTGCGCCCGGCCGCGTGCCAGGCGTCGAGGGCCGCGGCCGAGTCGGCGAAGGCGCGGAAGGCAGCGGCCGGGTCGCACAGCACCTTGGCGGCCTCGTCACCGCCGCCGACGTCGGGTCCGCCGCCGCTTCCTGCACCGCCCAGGTCCAAGTGCTCGCGGCCCAAAGTCAGCCGCAGGTCCCGGGCGAAGACCCGGGCCCGGTCGCCCAGGCCGGCCGGGTCCAGCGGTTCGCGGGGATCCGGGGCGCTGTCCAGCACGACGCAGCTCAGTTCCGAGTCATGGGTCCAGGAGCGGCGATTGATGTTGTCGGAGCCCACCGCGGCCCACACGTCGTCGATGACACAGACCTTCGCGTGGACGTAGACCGGTGTCCCGGCGTGGTTCTCCACCCCGTACACCGCGAAGCGCTCTCCGCCGGCGCCTCGCAGCAGCCGCAGTGCCTCGATCCGTCCCAGCAGATTCATCGGCCCGGTCAACCGGCCCTCCTGGTCGGGGAGGAGCGGGACGACGGCGATCATCCGCAGGCCGGGCTCGCGGGCCAGCGCCGCGGCGAAACCCGCCACGACCGGGGCCGACCACAGGTACTGGTCCTCCAGGTAGATCAGCGACCGCGCCCGGGCCAGGGCCTTGCGGTAGCCGCGGGCGACGCTGCGCTCGCCGCGCGGGGCGAAGGGGTAGCCGTGGCGCAGGGCCGGGTAGGTCCGCAGCAACTGCACGGCGTGCTGTCCGCCGGCCACGGGAGCAGGGTCGGGGAGCTGGGGCGGCAGCGGGTCCGCGACGGTGTCCTGGCGGTCCACTGCCTGGCGGATCCGGCCGGCGAGGCTGCGGCTGAGCGGGGACGGGTCCTGCCAGCGCTCACGGAAAACCGCCTCGATGTCGCCGACAGCCGGCCCGCGGACCGCCAGTTGGAGGTCGTGCCACGGAGGCCGCCGGCCGTAGGCGGCCGACATCGGCTGGGCGTGCGGATCGCCGAAGTGGCGGGCGTCGTCCCGGCGGCTGTGGCACAGGTCGATGCCGCCGACGAAGGCGACATCGCACTCCGGGCGGCCGGGATGGCGCAGCACGACGAACTTCTGGTGGTGCGAACCGCCGGGCCGCACCCTCATGTCCAGCAGGCACTCGCCACCGGCCGCCTCGATCTCCTCACCCAGATGCCGGTTCTCCCGCTCACTGAACTGGAACTGGTCCAGGTGCGAGCGCCACACCAGGCCCTTGACCACCACCCCGCGCTCCGCCGCGCGGCACAACGCCTCGCCCACGGAGTCCGCACCGTCCAGCGGTTCGTCCGGGTCGCCGCGCCAGTCGGTGAACAGCAGCAGGTCACCGCGTCGCTGAGCGCGTACGGCGTCGAGGAGCGCGGCGAAATAGCTGCGGCCGTGCACCAGCGGACGCACGGTGTTGCCCCGGCTCCACGCGGCGCCGTCCGGTCGCCGGGCGTCGATCCCGGTGGAGGGGTTGCCGCGCTCGGCCGCTGCCAGCATCCAGTCCTCAAGGCCCATGGCCGACGCCTTCCCCGTGCCGGCCGAGCCAGGCCCCGCCACCGGTCCCGAAAGCGCCGCCGGCCGGCCGGGCCGGCACGACGCCCGGGCGGCTCCGGCCCGGCCGGGACACAATGGGGGCCATGCAGCTTCACCAGGTAGCCGCAGTCTCGCGGGACACCGCTGCCGAGCCGGCCCGCAACGCCAAGATCGCGCTACTCGCCGATCTGCTCCGCGGGCTCGAACCGGCCGACCGGCACGCCGCGGTCGTCCTGCTGTCCGGCGAGTCGCGTCGGATGCGGGTCGGTGTGGGACCGGCGGCGCTGCGCGACCTGCCCCCGGCCGCGCAGCAACCGCAGTTGGGGATCGCGGAGACCGAACAGGCCCTGCAGGCCATCGCCGAACTGCAGGGGCCCGGATCCCAGGCCGAGCGCCACCGGATGCTCGACGACCTCTTCTCCCGGGCCACGCCCGAGGAGCAGGCCTTCCTGCGTGCGGTGCTGGGCGGCGAGCTGCGGCAGGGCGCGCTGGACGCCGTCATGGGCGACGCCGTCGCCAGAGCTGCGGGGGTTCCCGTGGCGGACGTCCGCCGGGCGCTGATGTTCCGGGGATCGGCGGCTGCGGTCGCCGATGCGGCGATGACCGGAGGCTCGGCCGAACTGCGCGCCTTCGGCCTGGAACTGGGCCGGCCGGTACGGCCGATGCTGGCCGCCTCCGCACCGGACGTCGCCTCCGCCATGGAACGCATCAGGCCCGCCGCGCTGGAGTGGAAGCTCGACGGCATCCGGGTGCAGGTGCACCGGGACGGCGACCGGATCGGCGTCTACACCCGCAGTCTGGACGACATCACCGCCCGCGTACCCGAGATCGTGGAGGCGGTGCGGGCGCTGCCGGTGCGCTCGCTCGTCCTCGACGGCGAGGCCCTGGCCCTGGGCCCGGACGGGCGGCCCCGGCCCTTCCAGGTCACCGCCGCGCGCACCGCCTCCCGCAAGGACACCGAGACGCTGCGCGCCGAGGTCCCGCTGAGCGTCTTCTTCTTCGACCTGCTCCACCTGGACGGCACCGATCTGCTGGACGCGCCCGCGCAGCACCGCAACGACACCCTGGCGGCGACCGTACCGCCGGAGCTGCTGGTGCCCCGGCTGGTCACCGCCGACGACGACGCGGCCCGTGCGTTCTTCCGCGACTCGCTCGCCCACGGCCACGAGGGCGTCGTCGTCAAGGAACCCGACGCGCCCTACGCGGCCGGCCGCCGGGGCGCCGGATGGATCAAGGTCAAACCGCGGCACACCCTGGACCTGGTGGTGCTGGCCGCCGAGTGGGGAAGCGGCCGCCGCCGCGGATGGCTCAGCAACCTGCATCTGGGGGCACGGGCGGACGGCGCGCCGGGGCTGCCGGAGGGCACCGGCGACTGGGTCATGCTCGGCAAGACCTTCAAGGGCCTCACCGACGAGATCCTCGCCTTCCAGACCCGTGAACTGCTGCTGCGCGAGGTCCGCCGGGACGACTGGACCGTCTACGTCCGGCCCGAGCTCGTGGTCGAGGTCGCCATCGACGGCCTGCAGCGCAGCCCCCGCTACCCGGCCGGACTGACCATGCGCTTCGCCCGGGTACTGCGCTACCGCGACGACAAGGGCCCAGCCGACGCCGACACCGTCGCCACCGTCAGAGAGCTCGCAGCCGAGGGGCTGTGACCGGGCCGGACTACTCCGCCCGGGCCTGCCCGTAGGGCACCAGTTGCACGGGCCCCAGCAGCCCGTAGGCTCCGCGCCCGGCAACGGCGTAGACGGCGGGGTCGCTGACGCGCAGTCGGTTCTCGAGCGGGGTCGCCACCTCCACCTGGACGGTGTTGCGCCCGCGCCGCAGATACGGGCCGACGTCCGCCACCAGACCGATCTGGTCGACCGGGTCCAGCCGGGTGCCGTTGACCGTCACCCGGCAGGTGTCGGTCGCGGCACCGAGATGGAGCGTCGCGCCGAAGCCGCCGGTCCAGGATTCGGGCAGGTCGAGGGTCGCGGTGTAGGTGCCGATCCCGGAGACGTCCTGCAACTCGGGGACGGCGGACCAGGGGGCCAGCGCGTCGAGGGCCAGCGAGTGGTGCACCACCGCAGTCCCGGTCCCGGTGGCGTCGGGCTGCCAGTCGTCCACCTCCAACTGCCAGGCCGTCAACGGGATGGGGTCCGGAACGGCGCCGATGACCGCGACCGCGGCCGGCCCCCTGGACAGCTCGGTGGTGTAGCTGCCGGCCTTCGCCGAGCGCACGGCCAGACCGCTGTCCACGAAGAGCACCGAATCGGCGTCGGTGGCGGTCGCGAAGGGCTGGTTGCCGCGCAGGTCGTCGCCGAACAGCCCGGGACGGCCCAGAGCCACCACGTGGGCCTGCGAGGGCTGCAGGGTCACCCGCAGGGTGATCACGTCCCCGTCCCGGGTGTACTGGGCGATGCGTTCGGCCTTTCCGCTCCACAGGTCGAGCCGGTAGGGCACGGCGTCGGCGGCGGAGGCCCGGAAGGACACCTCGTGGTCGATCGCCGCGACGGGGGGCTTCACCGTTGCGGCGTGCTGCCCGTTGCACAGGTAGTAGTAGTCCACGCCGTCCGCGACCCGGTGGGCGTTCAGCAGGGTCGACGGCGTGGAGTACCCGGCGTCCGGTCCGAGGCCGAGGTCGGCGAGCGCCCCGGGCACGTCCGCGGCGGCGGCGACCACCCGCACCCTGCGCTGGGAGAGCAGCTGCGCCATCACGTTCGCGAGCTCGGCCTGCCGGCCGGTGACGGGCAGGCCCGGCGGGGCAGCGGCGTTCCACGCGCCCAGGAACACCAGCGGCAGCCCGGCGCGGGTCAGCGCCAACAGCCGTCGGGCGTCGGCCACGCGCAGGGTGCACAGTGAGCCGTTGAAGTGGTCGCCCTCGATGAACATCACCTTGTACGCGATACCGTCGGGTGCCAGCCGTCCCTTGCGCACGGTGGCGTCGGGCAGGTCCAGCAGTGTGCTGCTGAGGAGCTGGTGGGTCCAGCCGAGGGTGATTCCGGTGGGGGTGAACCAGGACGCGCCGATGCCGGTGGCGCTGTAGCCGGTCTGCCGGAAGACGGCCACGTCGGCCCTGGGCTCGCCCGCCTGCAGCACCTGGTGGACCCGGCTGAGGTAGCCGGAGATGTCGGTGATGTGCCGCCAGGTGGGCTGGCGCGGACCCCAGGACTCGCCGTATCCCACCGTGCCGCCGTAGGGCGTGAAGGCGGCGAATCCGGGCCAGGCGGCGCCGGGGGCGGTGGCGTAGGAGAAGCCGTGGATGACGCTCTGGTTCACCCCGGCCGCGTAGGCGCCGCCCATGGTGTGCAGGAACTTGTTCCAGGTGGTGTTGTAGGCGCCGCCCGCGAAGGCGCCGGCCTCGCAGGAGAGGATCTTCCGCCCGGCCATGTCCCGGCCACCGGCCAGGCAGCGGAAGTCGTCGAGGTTCTTGAAGCCGAGCGACTCGCCCTCGGGAATGTCCAGGATCGCCGCGGACTCGATCGAATCGGTCTGCAGCCCGTACGGCTGGCCGCGCAGGAGCAGGCCGATGGAGTGTGCCCACTCCTTCAGCGGCGTGAAGTGGTTCCGGTTGAAGAGGTCGGAGACGGTCTGCCAGAAGTCGAGGAGCGCCTCGTTCGTGGTCGTCGTGTCATACACGAACACCGGCTTGCCGTTGTTCTGCATGATCACCGGCAGGTACGGCAGCAGCGAGCGGCCGGTGCGCCGCTGGAAGGCGGCGGGCAGCTCCGCCGTCCACATCAGCGCCTTGGTCTCGATCTCGATCGAGTCCTCGAACAGCGCCCCACCGGCCTGCTTCAGCAGCTTGCGGATCCGGGGGGTCAGCAGCTCCTTCTCCCAGAAGTCCGTCACCGCACGGGTGCCGGCCGCGCTGAAGTGGTCCACGACGTAGGCGGGCGGGTCGGTGTGCGGGCCGGCCTCGGGCTGCTGCCCGGAGCCGCGCACCCAGTAGGAGATCAGCACGTACGGGCCGTCGGTCGGCGCGGTCCAGTCGATGGTGGTCCCGCCGGTGACCGTGCTGGTGAGGTCGACCACCGATGCCGGGTCCAGGCCGGTCGCCTTGCGGGTGGTGTTGGCGGCGTACACCCTCGCGGCCTGGACCAGGAGCAGGTTCTGTACGGTGACGCCCGGGGCGGCGGCCTGGACCGCGGGCGGCACCGGGCCGCTGTAGCGGGCGCCGGCCGCCACGCTCACGCTGCCGTAGGCGAGTTCCTTCATGGCGGCGGGGCTGTCCGGAGTGATCGAGGGCACGGCCGCGGGCCAGCTCGGGCCGACCGTGATGTCGACGGATATGCCCCGGCGGGCCGCCTGCTCCAGTGCGGACTCGACCCCGGCGTTCCACGGCGCGGTTCCCCAGCCGTAGGTCTTCGGCTGGAGAACGGTGACGTCGGTGATGCTGTGGTGGTTGGCGGAGATCTCGACGCCGCCGAACCCGGCGTCAGCTATCTGGTCGATCTCCCGAGCGATCTCCGCGGGGTCCACCAGACCGTCGGGCCACCAGTAGCGGAACTTGGGACGCACCGCCGCCCCGGGTCTCGCGAACCACTCCCCCGACCGGGAGGCGGCCGCTCGCGAACTCACGGCAGGAGCCTGCGCCGAGGCGCTTCCCGGGTCCCCCAGCACCAGCGAGCCGGCTGCGCCGGCCACGGCAGCAGCGGCCAGGAAGCTGCGCCGGGTCACTCCGGCCTGTCGGCTGTCCGGACCATGGGAATCGCTCGTCGTTGCGCGACTGTTCATGCCACCCTCGATTTTTGAATCGATTTAAGGACAGCCGGACGCTATACGGGCTTCTGATTGATGGTCAAGGGGTCAGTCTCAGGAGATGGCATTGAAACGATGTTCAATCGCCCGAAGACCCCGCGCCGACCGCTCCACCCGGGCTCGGCGGGTGGAGCGGCCCCGCTACCGAGATCACGCCCGAGGGCTGCGACCCGTGCGGCAGTGGCGGGGGGAAGGGGTTCAGTGGTCACCCTTCGGCGCAGTGTTGAGGGTCGGTCAGGCGTCGAAGCTGTCGTCGCAGGCGTCGGCCGCCTGGGTGTCCATCATGGTCCAGTGGTCGAAGCAGCTGCGCCAGGGGTGGTCGTCGTCGACGGTGCCGAAGACGTGGGCGGTGTCGGTGCTGGTGCTCGAGGTGGAGACGGATCCGCCCCACTTGGTGGCGGTGGCGGAGGCGTTGTCCATGCTGCTGCCGGAGGTGGACACGCCCCACTTCCCGTCGGCGAAGGCGGGGCCGGCCGCGGTGAGGGCGGCTACGGCGATGGTTGCGGCAGCGGCGGTGCGCAGGAGTGCGATCTTCATGATGACCTTCCGGACTCAAGGGACGGACAGTGACTCTGCGTGTGCATTGTTACACTCTGCGTCCAGGAAGGCGGTGAGCCGCTCGCGTGTCGGATCGAGGCCTCGAACTCCCGCGCTCGGTGTCCGTCGCAGGGATGACCCTCGTCCGCGATGACGACCCAAGATCGCTCGGAGTGCCGACGCCCGAGACCGCGGCTCCCTTCTACCGTCGTCCCCATGACTCGCACTCATCGCACCACGCTGGCCGCCGCCCTTCTCGCCCTGGTCCTGCCGCTGCCGATCGCCGCTGCGGGAACCGCCTTCGCGGCGTCGCCGCCTGCCGCCGCCGGCTCTGCCACGGCTTCCGCGCTGCAAGTCCAACTGCCGCGCCCGACCGGCCGGTACGCGGTCGGCACCGACAACCTGCACCTGGTCGACCGGCAGCGCCAGGACCCGTGGGTGCCGTCGGCCGGGCCGCGGCAGCTGATGGTCTCGATGTACTACCCCGCGGTCCACGGCACCGGCCGCCCCGCCGCCTACATGACCACGGCGGCCGCGCAGGACTTCGTCGACTTCGCGGTTCCCGGCAGTCCGCTGACCGCTGCCGCTCTGGCCGCGACCGAGACCTACGCGTACACCGGCGCCCGCCCCGAGCACGGCCGCTTCCCGCTGGTGGTGCTCTCTCCCGGCATGGAGCAGCCGCGCGCGGTGCTCACCGGCCTGGCGGTGGACCTGGCCAGCCGCGGCTACGTCGTGGCAGTGGTCGACCACACCTACGAGAACCCCGGGACCACCTTCCCCGACGGGACCACACTGGGCTGTGTGATCTGCAACCAGCCGGTCCCCGGCGGCGCGGCCGCCATCGTCGACAGCCGCGCCAAGGACCTCTCGTTCACCATCGACCAGCTGACCCGGGGCCACTCGCCCTGGCCCCGCGCGGACCTCATCGACCGCTCCCGGATCGGGGTGGCGGGCCACTCACTGGGCGGTGCCGCCGCGCTGGCGACGATGGTCGCCGACCCGCGGGTGCGGGCCGGGGCGGACCTGGACGGCACCCTGTTCACCCCGGTGCCTGCGGGCGGCCTGGCCGGGCGCTCCTTCCTGCTGTTCGGCACGCAGATCGACCACAACGTCGGCGGTTCGGACACCACCTGGGGCGACACCTACGCGGCACTGGACGGATGGAAGAAGTGGCTGACCGTGGCGGGCACCGTGCACGCCAGCTTCACCGACGTCCCGATCCTGGCCACCCAGGGCGGGATCCCGTTGCCGCCGCAGATGACGATCTCGGCCCAGCGCGGCATGCAGCTCACCCGCGACTACCTCGCCGCCTACTTCGACCAGCAGCTCAAGGGCCTCCCGCAGCCGCTGCTGGCCGGCCCCGACCCGGCCCACCCCGAGGTCGCCTTCCAGCAGCCCTGAGCCTCCGTCAGTCAGTACTGGCGCAGTGACGGCCAGAGCACGGACCAGCGCTGGTGTGCGCCCTCGCACAGCACCAGCCGTGCGTTCTGCTCCTGGTTGCCGATGCCGTGGCCGTTGTCGATCCGGCCCACGGTGCGGCAGCCGGCGAAGTGCTGCTCCAACCGGTGGCCGTCGGCCTGTTCGAGGAGCAGCACGGGACCGTCGTCGCTGTCCGGGGGCGGGCCCCAGTCGTACAGGCTCATGTGGCCGGAGTAGGCGGTGGGCAGCCCGTAGGCGGGGCCGTAGTGGGCGAGGGCGCCGGCCTCGCCGTAGTTCGAGGTGAGCAGGACGGCGCGGGCCCGCTGAGCTTCGGGGATCACCGTCCAGGCGGCGGCGGTGGTACGGGTGAGCTGGGGCCAGCCGACCTGCTCGCCCTGGTCGATGTCGACGGCGTTGGTCACCGTGACCGCCGGGACCGGCAGCACCGGCAGGGCGGCCAGGGCGCTGGTCGCCGCCGCCAGGAGGAGGGGCGCGATGATCCGCCGCAAGCGCCGGGCACGGCGGACGACGGGTTCGCACCCGGCCGCGGTCACGGCGAGCAGCAGTGGCAGCGGGTAGTACGGTTTGCCGCCGCCCACCAGCACCAGGACGCACAGCACCGGGTACGCGAGCCCCAGCGGACGGGCCCAGCGCAGCTCGTCCTCGCGGAGCAGCCGGAGCAGGCCCACCACCGCCACGGGAACCAACACCGGGGAGAACTCCAGCAGTTGGAGCGGGAGGAACAGCAGCCGCCCCGATACCCCGTCGACGTGGCTGAGGACCCGGGCCACCTTCACTTCCGGCCAGCCGTGGGTGGCCTGCCACACGAGGGTGGGTGCGCAGATGAGGAGTGCCAGGAGCAGCGCGAGGAGCGGTCCGAGCAGCGGTCCGAGCAGCGGCCGTGCGGCGATGCCGGGCCGGGGGCTCCACGGGGTCCCGCGCCAGGGGCGGGTCGCCAGCACACCCACCAGCAGGGCGAGGATCAGGGGGAGGATGAGCTGCTTGTTCAGCAGCGCCGCCCCGACCGCCGCGCCCAGGGCCGGCCACCAGCGGGCGTCGCCGGTCCGCAGCAGCCGCAGTGCCAGGAGCAGGACGCCCAGTTCGGCGGTCAGATCGAAGGTGCTGGTGGACAGCAGGTGGCCGACGCCCAGCACGTATCCCGAGCAGGCGCAGCACCCGGCCGCCAGGACCTGCCCGCCGCGGCCGGCGCCCAGTTCCCTGGCCAGCAGGGCGGTCAGCACCACCGAGCATCCGCAGAGCAGCGCGGGGACGACCCGCAGACCCGTCGGGCTCGCACCGAAGACGGCGGCGCCGAACCGGGCCAGCAACGGGGTCAGCGGGGGCTGGTCGACATAGCCCCAGGCCGGATGCCGACCGGCGAGCAGGAAGTACAGCTCGTCGCGGTGGAAGCCGTACCGCCCCGACAGTGCGATCAACAGCACCGCCACCGCGGCCGCGACGGCCGCGACCGGCCGGAACGCGAACGGCAGCAGACCATCCCGACCATCCCCCCGAATGCCCACCGCAGCAGCATGTCACCTCGCTGTGGCGCGGCCAAGGGGCGCAGCCCACGGCGTACCACCGCTGGGCCCGGGAAGCCCGCACGGGAGGCTCTCAAGGATGCTTCAGAAACCTCAGGTAGAACGCCCCGAACACCAGCACGATCCCCACGTTCGCCATCAACCGCGGCCAGAACTGGTGTCTGAAGAACAGCACGTCCACACCCACCACGACGGCCACCATGGCGAGTACGTACAGTACGACGATCGCCTGTCTTCCCATCCTTCAACGCTACTGCGCGCATCGCTTCGGCGGCGGCTGCGAGGGCCTCATTGCGGCCGTCCGCCGAAGTACCAGTCGTGGACCTCGATGTCGGTGTACCGGTGGTGTCGGTGCGAGGTCAGGACGGTGCGGGCCGTGGCGGGGTCGGGCGCCCGCAGCAGCACCCCGGTGCCCAGCCAGGTGTCACCGTCGTCGGACAGCAGCGGCCCGTAGGCGATCAGATCGTCCCGGTCGCAGGTCGACCCCGGACCGGCATCGTGCGGATCGGCGTCCGGGGGCCGCGTGCCGAGGCCGAGCACCAGGTAGAGGGGGTCCTCGGTCTCTCCGCCGGGGAACTCCCACATGGTGCGCCCGAGCATGTTGCGCCACCGGCGCAGCATGACGTCGCGGTACACCCCGGCCTGGTAGTTGGGCTCGTCGAAGGCGAACGCGCGGGCAGCTGCGGGGTCGGGCAGCTCGACGATGTGCACGCTGCCGGTCGCTGCCCCGCCGTCGCTGGTCAGCGTCGGCCCGCGGGCGATCAGCTGCTCCGCGTACTGGTCCATGTAGGACCAGTGGTCCTCCAGCAGTTCGGCACGCAGCGCTGCCGATCGGGACCGGTCGCGGTGGTAGCAGAAGAACTCCATGTCGATCTCTCCGATGCTGGTTCAGTCGAGGGACGATTCCGCCACCAGGTCGGCGAAGCGCAGGACGGCGTCGCCGACCCCGCCAACAGCGCCCCCGCGGCCGGGGTGGTCAGTGCCGTGCTCATGTCCCGACCTCCGGGGAGGTCTCCCCGGAGGCCGGGAATGCGAACTGCCACACCGCCACCTGGCGCGCCTGGTCCGCGTCGTCAGGGCCGGCGTGCCGGTAGCGCGTCAGCAGCTGCTCCATCTCCTCTGCCAGTGCGCGTAGTTGCGCCGGCGTGAGGGTGAGCTTGTGGCTGCTCATGCCGGTCGCGTCGCGCCACTGCGACGGCCAGCCGCTCTCCCGGTCGAGCCACTGCGTGTACTGCTCGTCGAACTCGCGGTGGTAGTCGCGCAGGACCCAGGCCAGCGCGGCGCCGGCGTCCGCGTCGTCCGCGAAGTCGCTCGGCGCCCAGGAGTGGGCGCTGGAGGCGGCCCGCCACAGGCGGCGCCGCCCGGCCCCCTGGCCGGTGTCCTCGACGAGGCCGACCTCGGCCATGCGGCGCAGGTGGTAGCTGGTCGCGCCGGTGTGGGTGCCCAGCTCGGCCGCCAGTGTGGTGGCCGTGGCGGGGCCGCCGCGGTGCAACTCGCCCAGCAACCGCGTGCGCAGCGGGTGGGCCAGGACTTTCACGGAGTCCGGGGTGAGTCTCTGTGCGGGGTCCGGGTCTTGGTGCGCCATGAGTGCACACTATCTGTGCATAGGTTCTGTGCATAGGTTCTGTGCACACACGGGTACAGCGCCCCGCGGCCCGGAGCGGGCTGCCGACTCCGTAAAAATACCCACCGGGGTATAGTGGCGGGTAGAAGACGAGGCGAAAGGACGAATCCCATGCAGGTGGACGAATCAGCGACCGGCCCGGTGCTCAACCGGCTGCGGCGCGCGCAGGGCCAACTGGCCGGCGTCATCGCCATGATCGAGGCCGGACGCGACTGCAAGGACGTCGTCACCCAGCTCGCCGCGGTCTCCCGGGCGCTGGACCGGGCCGGATTCAAGATCGTCGCGAGCGGTATGCGCCAGTGCCTCGCCGAGGCCGACGGGCAGACCGCACCGATGACCGAGGCGGAGCTGGAGAAGCTCTTCCTGACTCTCGCCTGAACCGGCCCGAACGACGCACCCTCTGGAGCGGACATGGACTACGGCATCACCGTCACCCTCGACACCCCCTTCCCCGAAGCGGTCGGCCTGGTCCGGGAGGCCCTGGCCGACCAGGGCTTCGGCGTCCTGACCGAGATCGACGTCCAGGCGACCCTGCGGGCCAAGCTCGGCGAGGAGATGGAGGACTACCTGATCCTCGGCGCCTGCAACCCGCCGCTGGCGCACCGGGCGCTCGCCGCCGACCGCCGCATCGGCCTGCTGCTGCCCTGCAACGTGGTCGTGCGCACCGCCGACGACCGCACGGTGGTGGAGGCGATGAACCCGCAGATCATGGTCCAGGTCACCGAAGAGCCCGAACTCGCCGCCGTCGCGGACGAAGCCACCGCCCGCCTGCACAAGGCACTGGCAGCCCTGGCCTCCTGACGATCCGACCGCAGCACCGCAAGGACCCTTAGGGCCGGACTCTCAGGTCCGACCCGGCCGGTCCCTGCCCTCGCATGCCCTTTTGCATACCCCCCTAGGTATTTTTTCGGTCCTGGCCCGACAAGGAGCTTCCGTTGAACCGTCCCGAATCCGTCCTCACCGACAGCCCACCCGCACCGGTCGCGACCGCCCGGCCAGGAGCGCTCGGACGCCTGGGCGTGTGGTCCGTGCACCACGTGCGGACCGTGCTGGTCGGCTGGCTGCTGGTGGTCATCGCCTTGGGCGCCTTCGCCCCGCAGGTCACCTCCGCACTGTCCGGTGCCGGCTGGCAGGCCAACGGCTCCGACTCCGTCAAGGTCCGCCAACTCGCCCAGCAGCACTTCGCCGGCAACGCCTCCTCCGCCCTGCAGATCGTCGTCAGCTCGGACCGGCCGGTCAGCGACCCGGCCGTCCAGCAGGTCATCGCCAAGGCCGAGAAGCTGGCCGCCGCGGACCCGCGGGTGTCCACCGTGATCGGGCCGCAGCCCGGTGCCACCATCAGCCGCGACGGCCGCACCGCCATCCTGCTGGCCGGTGCCAAGGCCGGCCCCGATGACATGGTCCGCGCCGCCGACGCGCTCAAGGGACCGCTGGCCGCCCTGGCCACCGACGGCACCACCGTGCACGCCACCGGCGCCTCCGTGCTGTGGAGCGACTTCAACACCGCCAACCACGACGCGATGATGAAATCCGAGTTCATGTCCTGGCCGGTCACCCTGGCGATCCTGGTGCTGGCCTTCGGCTCGCTGGTCGCCGCCGGGCTGCCGCTGCTGCTCACCATGGCCGGCCTGGCCGCCTCCGCCGGATCGCTGGTGCTGATCGGCCATCTGTTCCCGGTATCGGTCTGGGCGATGAACTTCGCCATGATGTTCGCCCTGGCCCTGGGCATCGACTACGCGCTCTTCCTGGTGGTCCGCTTCCGCGCGGCCCGCAGCGGACCTGCCGGACCTGATCGAGCTGATCTACCTGCTCCGAGCACCGCGCAGGCGGTGGCCGAGACCATGGACACCGCCGGCAAGGCCGTCCTGCTGTCCGGCGCCACCGTACTGATCAGCCTGTCCGCGGTGATGCTGGTGCCCTCCCCGGCCTTCCGGTCGATGGCCGGCGGCATCATGCTCGCGGTGCTGTTCGTGCTGGCCGCCACGCTGACCCTGCTGCCCGCCGTCCTGGGCAAGCTCGGCCACCGCGTCGACGCCCTCGCGCTGCCCCGGTTCCGCTCCGGCGGCCACCGCTCAGCGCGCTTCGCCGCCTGGGGCGAGCGCTTGTGGAAGCACCCGCTGCGCTACGGCGCCGTCGCCCTCGCCGTCCTGCTGGCCCTGGCCGCACCGGTGATCGGCCTGCGCACCGCCATGCCGTCCATCACGGTCATCCCCGCCACGGACAGCGCACGGGCCGGCTACACCACCGTCCAGCAGGCCTTCGGCCCCGGCGCCCCCGGCACCCTGCAGATCATCACCCCCACCGCCCGGGCCGCCGACGCCGCCGCCAGGACGGGTGCCACCCCCGGCATCGCCGCCGTCATGCCCGCCCAGTCCGCCGCCGACGGCTCCGACTGGTCGATGATCCAGGCCGTGCCCACCGTCGACCCCTCCAGCCCGCAACTGAAGGCGACCGTGACCGCACTGCGCTCCGAACTGCCCGCCGGCAGTCTGGTGGGCGGCGCGGCCGTGGAGAACCTCGACCTGCAGCATGTGCTCGACCAGAAGACCCCCCTGGTCATCGGCGTCGTGCTGGCTCTCGGCTTCGTGCTGCTGCTCATCGCCCTGCAGGCACCGCTGATCGCCGCCCTCGGCACCCTGGCCAGCCTGCTGTCCACCGGCGCCGCGTTCGGCACCGCCCGGCTGATCTTCCAGGACGGCCACGGCGCGGGCCTGTTGGGGTTCCACTCCCAGGGCTTCCTGGACGGCTGGGCCCCGGTGTTCTTCTTCGCCATGATCTTCGCCATCGCGATGGACTACACCGTCTTCCTGCTCGCCTCCGCCAAGGAGCACTACGAACGCAGCCACGACCCGCGCCAGGCCATGGTCGGCGCACTGGCCCACTCGGGACGGGTGGTCTTCGCCGCCGCCGCGGTCATGGTCGCGGTGTTCTTCACCTTCGCCCTGTCGGGCCCGCTGCCGCCCAAGGAGATGGGCATCGTCCTGGGCGTCGCCGTCCTGCTCGACGCCGCCCTGGTCCGCCTGGTCCTGCTCCCGGTCATGCTCCGCCTCACCGGCCATGCCGCCTGGCACACGCCCGCCTGGCTGCGCAGGATCCTGCCCGACATCACCTTCTCCCACGGCTGACCCCCGACCGGGGGCCTCAGCCGGCGGTGATGAGCACGGTTGCCGTGAAGGTGCGCTGGGCGGGTGTGCAGAGCAGGGCCTCACCGCAGGTGGTGCGGGTCGCGGTGAGGGTGGCGCGTCCGGTCGTCCGTGCCTGGAATCGGGCGGTCACGGTGCCGCAGCCCTGGCCCGGGACGCAGCCGGGGGCGGGCGAGGTGAGGGCGGTTCCGAGCGGCTGGAGCGCGTCCGGCGCGGAGCTGCGGGGCCCGGACCAGTACGTGCTGTGCAGCACCAGGTCCACGGTGCCCCCGGCGGGGATCGTGACGGTGCGGCCCGAGGACCGGTCGTCCAGGGTGACCGTCGGCGCGGCGGTCGGCGCGGTGTGGGTGCCGGTGCCCGCGGAACCGCATCCGGCCGGGCCCAGGAGGGCGGTGATCAGCAGTAGGGTGGCCGGTGCTCGCGGGCGCATGCTCGGTTCCTTCCGACGCAGGTGCCCATGGGACGGCTCCGCCCCGGGAGGGGTTCCCTCCCGGGGCGGAGTACCGAAATCTGATCAGGGATCAGGGATCAGGTTCAGGAGACGTTGATCGCCGTGTCGTCGATCACGAAGCTGGTCTGCAGCGAGGAGTCCTCGGTCCCGGTGAACTTGAGGGTGACCGTCTGCCCGGCGTAGCCGGACAGGTTGAGGGACTTCAGGCTGTAGCCGCTGTTCTTGTTGAGGTTGGAGTAGGTGGCGACGGTCGTGCTGCCGACCTGCACCTTGAGAGTGTCGTAGGCGCTGGTGGTCGTCGTCTCGGCGGTGTCGATGTGGAGGTAGAAGCTCAGCGTGGCGGTGCTGCAGCCGGCCGGCACGGTGACCGACTGGGACAGCGTGTCGGTGTGGGTGCTGCCGTAGCCGTCCAGCCAGGCCTTCCAGCTGCCCGAGTGCGCGGGCTGGCTGCTGGAGTTGTCGATGACGCCGGACGAGGCGGTCCACGGGGCGGCGGAGCCGGTCTCGAAGCCGGGGTTGCCGAGCAGCTGGCCGGCGGTGCAGCCGCCGCCACCACCGGAGCCGGAGACGGTCCAGCTGAAGCTGGTGCTGCCGCTGGCGTTGGTGCTGTCCTTGGCCGTCACGGTCACCGAAGAGGTACCCGCGGTGGTCGGGGTGCCGGAGATCAGACCGGTGGAGGAGATCGACAGGCCCGCCGGGAGGCCGGTGGCGCTGTAGGTCAGGGTCTGGCCGGAGGCCGAGTCACTGGCGCTGATCTGCAGCGAGGCCGCGGTGCCGACGGTGCCGGACTGGCTGCCGGGGTTGGTCACGCTGACCGTGTTGCCGGTCGAGCCGCCGCCGACGATCGGGTGCGAGATGGCGCAGGCGTTGGTGTCGTTGGACCAGCTGGCCTGCTCGGAGAAGGTGCCGGTGCCCATGGTGACCCTGGCGGCACCGCCGGTGGTGCCCGGGGCGATCCAGGCGCACTCGTCGGAGTTCTCCTGGCCGTTGTAGGAGCTGCCGGTGTTGTTGGTCCAGCCCCCGGCCGGGTTCTGGTCCGACATCATCTCGTGCCACTCATGACCCAGCGTCATGGTCCAGCCGTCCAGGGTGCCCGGCGAGGTCACGAAGCCCACGCCGCAGCCCGAACCGGAGTCCATGTTGTAGGGCTGGTTGCTGAAGGCGATGTCGCCGTAGTTGGAGGCCACCGCCCCGCCGGTGAGCGTGGAGTCGCCGTTGTAGTCGTGCCAGGCGCAGTACTGGCCCTGGTAGCTGTCCGGGTTGGTCCCGTGCGGCGAAAGGATCACGTAGTAGGCGTCCCGGTTGGCCGCGGCGGTGGTGTTGCCGAAGTGCGCGGCCGCGTTGACGGCTTCCACACCGAGCTGATGGCCGCTGGCGGCGCTGGGGGACGCGCCGGCGTTGTCGTACCAGACGCCGGCCAGTACGCCGCCGCTCTGGTACGGGACGAAGTTGGCGTTGGAGGGGCAACTGGTGGCGCCGGTAGCCACGTTGGGCCCGTCGCACCACTGGGTCAGGTCGGCGGACCACAGTTCGTTGCCGGTGCCGATGCCCTTGAACATCTCCTGGGCGACCGGCGCTGCGCCGTCCGCGTCGCCGGAGAAGGTGGCGTCCCCGCTGCTGTTGGTGGACTGGGTGCCCCACTGGGAGCCGTAGAACACCAGGTAGACCTTGGAGTGGCCGCTCTGGACGCCGATGCCGTCGATACCGCCGCCGTAGGACAGCGTCTCGGGGCCGGTGGCGGCGTTCGGCGTGGCCTGGGAGGCGGCCCAGCTCTTCATCTTCGTGTTCTGTGCGATGGTCGGCACCACACCGTGCCGGTAGGAGTGCTGGTAGGCCGGGCTGTAGGGGTCGGCCACCGAGTGGTTCTGCGACGACTGTGCCTGCGGCGCCGGTGTGGAGGCGACCGCCTGGGGTGCGGCGGCGGCGACGAGCGCGCCGGTGAGGAGGGAGAGCGACGCGAGCCCGGTCAGGGCGGCGCGTAGCCTACGACGAGGTGCCTGGGACGAACCCATGGTGGGGGTTTCCTCTCATGCCGATGGCGTGAGCGCCGGTGGGCGTCACGAGATCAGGTGCATGTACGGGGAAGTGCCGAAAGTGACACCACGTCAAGTGGTGCACAGGGGCTGACGCGCAGAAGCAAAGCAGACTTGATGAAGACAGGTCAACACCCTGGATGGCCATGAAATATCGGGCCAAACCCTAAGAACTGACTAAGGTTCCAGCTCCGGGCACCCGGACCGGCCATAGGGGGCTCAGATTTCCGTCCAAGCGATGGCAAAGAGTTTGCACAGCGGGCACTCAGGGTCGTCCGCTGCCGGACTGGCCATCGTGCACCGCCTGGTCACCTCCGACGGCGGCACTGCCCGGCTGCAGGACACCCCCGGCGGCGGCCTGACCGTGGTGCTGGAACTGCCGACGCCGGTGCGGCCCGGCCCGGCCTGATCCCCGTCGGCGCTCTCCCCCGGCGCGGGAGCCGTCAGCGCCCGGTCACACTCCGGCTTGCAGACGCAGGCCCGCCAGGGTCAGCTCCAGGGCGGAGCGGAACTGGTCGACGTCGTCGTGACCGTCGAACTCGTCGACGATCTCGTGCACGAACGGGAACTCTTCGGGGTCGAGCTCCCGCCACGTCTGGGCATAGCGGCCGAGGAGCTCGTCGCGGTCCACGGCGCCGTCCAGGACCTCCTGGGGCGGCTCCTGCCCCAGGTCGACGGCGGAGCCGACGACGACCCCCACGATCGCGGACACCGCATGGAACCGCTGGCGCGCGCTGAGATCGAGTCGAAGGGTCTGCTGGCCGAGCCTTTCGTACAGGCGCAGGGAGTTGTTCTGGGCACCGCTGTTGCGCATGAAGTAGGCGCCCAGCCAGGGCCGCTCCACGATCGCCTCGAACAGCGTCACGGCCATCGCGCGAAGGGCGTCGATCGGGTCGTCGCCGGCCGGGAGCGCTTCGACGTCAGCCAGTACCGCGCCGATCACGTGGTCGGTGGCGCGGTCGAGCAGTTCGTCCTTGCTCGCGACGTACCAGTAGATGCTGGCGACGCCGCCGCCGAGGCGCTGGGCCAGCGCCCGGAACGTCAGCGCCGGAGCCCCGGCCTCGTCGAGCAGGGCCACTGCCTCGGTGAGCACGGACTCCATCGAGTGCGAGGCCCGTCGACGTCCCTCGCTCGAACGGTTCTGCAGCTGTCCCATGGCTCACATTCCATCACATCTTGCGGTTCATCGAACGCTGTTCTATCGTATCGTACGTCGTTCGATAACCGAACGCCGTACGATCGGAGGCCGCCATGACCACCACCCCACCCCAGACCCCGTCCCGCACCTATCCGTCGCTGCGGGCGGCATGGATCCCCCTTGCCGCCCTCTGCCTGGCCTTCTTCGTCGAGATGGTCGACAACACCCTGCTGTCGATCGCGCTGCCCACGATCGGCCGCGATCTCGGCAGTGGGACCACCGCGCTGCAGTGGGTCACCGGGGCGTACTCGCTGACCTTCGGCGGCCTGCTGCTGACCGCCGGGTCGATGGCCGACCGGCTCGGCCGCCGCCGGGTGCTGCTGGTCGGACTCGCCGTGTTCGGTTCGCTGAGCCTGTGCGTCGTCCTCGTCACCACGGCAGGTGAGCTCATCGCCCTGCGGGCCGCACTCGGCATAGCCGCGGCGGCCATGGCTCCGATCACCAACTCGCTGGTCTTCCGCCTGTTCGACGACAAGGCCCTGCAGATGCGGGCCATGACCGTGATGATCATCGTCGGCATGTCCGGCTTCGTCCTCGGACCCCTGCTCGGCGGCACCGCTCTGGCCCATGTGCGGTGGCAGTGGCTCCTGGTCGTCAACGCCCCGATCGCGGTGATCGCCTGCATCGGGGTCCGGCTCGGCGTGGCCGCCGACCGGAAGGAGGACCTGACCACCGACGCGCTCGACCTGCCGGGCGCCGCCCTGAGCATCAGCACCATCGGACTCGCCTGCTACTCGCTGACCAGCGGTGTCGAGCACGGGTGGCTCTCCGTGACCACCCTCGCCTCGATCGCGGGCGCCGTCGCGGCCGCGATCGCGTTCATACGCCACGAGCACCGCACAGAGGCACCCATGCTGGACCTGCGGCTCTTCACCGACGGCACGGTCCGCGGCGCCGCCATCGCGCAGGTCGGGACATCCATCGCGATGGCCGGCGTGATGTTCGGACTGATCCTCCACTTCCAGTACGCCTACGGGTGGAGCCCGGTGCGGGCCGGCCTGGCCAATCTGCCGATCATCGTGACGATGATCGGCGCGACCCCCCTCTCCGAATGGCTCGCGCGCCGCTTCGGCCACCGCGTCGCCTGCCTGGTCGGCGCTGTCTGCCTGGCCGGCTCGCTGGCAGGCCTGTCCTGGGCCGTCGACCACGGGTACGCAGCCATCGCCGTCTGCATGGTGCTGATGACCGTGGGACTGCGCACCGTGATGACGATCTGCGCGGTCGCCCTCGTCAGCGCGATGCCCGGGAACCGCACCTCCATCGGCGCGGCCCTCAACGACACCGCCCAGGAGGTCGGCTCCAGCGTCGGCACCGCCGTGGTCGGCACCCTGATCGCGGCGCTGGTCACCACCCGGCTCCCGGCCGGCACCTGGAGCAGCGACCTCGTCGCCTCCTTCTTCCACGGCGAACGAGTCACCTACGCGCTGCTCGCAGTCGTCGTCGGACTGGTCGCGGCGGGCGGCGCGCTGAGCCTCACCGACTCCCACACCGTCGAGGAGCCCGCCGGCGAAGAACAGGACGGCGAAGAACACGCCGGCGAGGAACCCGCGATGGAAGAAGCCGTCTGACGCCGCCGTCGTCAGAAAACCGGGTGGCCGTGCGGTGGTACGTGGGTAAGGTCGGGCAATGCCCGAGTTGACGCGGCTTCACGCCGACCATGCCGCAGCGGTCCTGGCCTTCGAGCTGGAGAACCGCGGCTACTTCGCCACCTCCGTCTCCGACCGCGGCGACGACTTCTTCGACCGGTTCACCGACCGGTACCAGACCCTGCTGGCCGAGCAGGAGTCCGGGGACTGCGCCTTCTATCTGCTCGTGGCCGAGGACGGCTCGGTACTCGGCAGGTTCAACCTCTACCGCATCGAGGACCACACCGCGGATCTCGGCTACCGGGTCGCCCAGCACGTCGCCGGCCACGGCGTGGCGACCGCGACCGTCCTGGAGCTGTGCCGGCTGGCGGCGGCCCGGCACGGTCTGCGTACGCTGCGGGCCGCCGCTGCCCACCGGAACGCCCCCTCCCGGAAGGTGCTGGCCAAGGCCGGGTTCGTCCCCGTCGGCCCCGCCGAACCGGCCCACCTCGGCGGCGAACCGGGCACCTGGTACGAGTGCGACCTGGTACACCCCCGGTGAACCCGCCCAGCGCGCCTGCTTCGGGAGACGCCGACCAGGGCCCACTGTTGATGCCGGGTCGTCACACGGCGGGGATGTGGAGGGGCAGGTTCTGATGTCGTCTTCGAAGCCGGTCGTGCCGGCCACCGCGATGCAGCTCCCGATCTGCTGCACCTGCGGCGTGCAGTACGGGGCAGCACGCACTGACTGCCCGATCTGCCTGGACGAGCGGCAGTACGTCGGCTGGGAGGGCCAGCGTTGGACCACGCTGGCCGAGTTGCGCGCCGGCGACCGTCGAGGCCGGCTCGACGAGGAGGGACCCGGGGTGATCGGGGTCGGCGCCGTGCCGTCGGTGGCCATCGGCCAGCGTGCGCTGCTGGTCCGTTCACCGTCGGGCAACGTGCTGTGGGACTGCGTGGGCTACCTCGACGACGATCTCGCCGCCGAGATCGAAGCCCTGGGTGGGATCAGCGCGATCGCCGTCAGCCATCCGCACTTCTACGGCGTGATGACCGAGTGGGGCCGGGCCTTCGGCGCCCCGGTGTACGTCCACGCCGCCGACCGGGAGTGGGTGGGGCGGCCCGATCCGGTGATCGAGTACTGGACCGGCGACACCCACCGGATCGCCCCCGGCCTGACGCTGATCAACGCGGGCACGCACTTCGCCGGGGGCACGGTGCTGCACTGGGCCGACGACCCGGAGGGCCGCGGCGCGCTGTTCAGCGGCGACATCTTCATGGTGGTGATGGACCGGCGCTGGGTCAGCTTCATGTACAGCATCCCCAACTTCATTCCGGAGCGGCCGAGCACCATCCGCCGCGCGCTCGCGCTGGTCGAGCCGTTCGCCTTCGAGCGCATCTACGGTGCGTTCTGGGGACGCGTGGTCAGCGCCGACGGGGCGGCAGCGGTCCGGCGCTCCGCGGAACGGTACCTGCGCTTCGCGACGGAAAACGACTCGTAGCGGCCGGCGCGGCGGGGACGCTCAGGCTGCGGCGGGCTCCGGGTCGAGGACCGAGTCGATCTCGGCCAGTTCCTCCGGCGTCGGCACCCACTGCCCGGCGGCGGCGTTGGCGCGCACCTGATCGGCGTTGGTCGCCCCGGCGATGACCGAGCCGCAGCCGGGCCGGGCCGCCAGCGCGCCCACGCCGATCTCCAGGACGCTGCGCCCGTGCGCCTCACCCCAGGCCGCGAGGCGCTCGACCGTGTCCAGACCGGCCTCGGTCACCCGCTCGGGCCGCGAGGCCAGGCGCGAGCCCGCAGGCACGCCCGTGACCCGGCGCACCTTCCCGGTGAGCATGCCGTTCGCCAGCGGGAAGTACGGCAGCACACCCAGTCCGTAGTGCAGCGCCGCGGGCACCACCTCCCGCTCCACGCCGCGTTCGAGCAGCGACCACTCGTTCTGGGCCGATACGAACGGGACGGCCCCGATCTCCCGGGCCACGTGCGCGGCCTCGGCGATCTGCCAGCCGGCGAGGTTCGAGTGCCCGATGTAGCGCACCTTGCCTTCCCGTACCAGCTCGCTGAGCGCGGCCAGCGTCTCGGCGATCGGGGTGCGCGGGTCCGGGGTGTGCAGCTGGTACAGGTCGATGTGGTCGGTCTGCAGGCGCCGCAGCGACTCCTCGACCGCGCGCCGGATGTAGGCCCGGCCCCCCTTCGACCCGGCCGCCGGCCCGTATCCCAGGTCCGCGCTCTGATGGCCGAACTTGGTGGCCAGCACGACCTCGTCGCGCCGCCCCTTCAGTGCCTGCCCCAGCAGCGTCTCGGAGGCGCCCGCACCGCCGTACATGTCCGCGGTGTCGAAGAGCGTCACCCCGGCGTCGAGCGCCGCGTCGACCACCGCGAGCGTCTGGGCCGCGTCCAGACGCCGGCCGAAGTTGTTGCAGCCGAGCCCGACCACCGAGACCAGCAGCCCGCTGTTGCCAAGCGTTCGATATTCCATGGGGCCACTCTAGATCCGGCTCGACCTCGGGCCGCGCCTCAGCTCTCGCAGTCGTCGCGGTGGCGGCCGAGGGCGCGGCCGAAGCGATCGGAGATGCCCGGCATCAGGCTCCCGCCGTCGGCCGGTCGCTCCAGGCCGAACACGTAGCCGGGGAAGTCCAACTCCTTCTGCGCCGCCCAGATCGCTTCGTGGTCGGCAGCCGGAAGGACCCGGAGGGGATCGCCCACGGCCACCCAGCCGATGGGCACCAGGGAGTCGGCGGGCAGCACCGTGCGCAGGTGCACGACGGCGTTGATGCGCACCTCGGAGCGCGTGCCGATCCGGGCCCCGTTGAACACACGGCAGCCGGTGGCCAGGAACACCTCGTCCTCCACCTGACAGCCGGTCAGGTACGAGGCGGGCCCCACCAGGACCTGCCGGCCCAGGCGCAGCGGATCGCGGCGGGTGCCGCGCAGCACGGCGTTCTCCATCACGATGGTGCCCTCGCCCAACTCCACCGGGCCGCCCTCGGCGGTGAGCACGGCGCCGAACAGCACCCGGCAGTCCGGCCCCACCCGCACATCCCCGCAGAGCGTCGCATTCGGCGCGACATAGGCGGTGGGGTGGACCGTCGGCGAACAACCCTCGTGCTCAAGCAGCATGAAGGCGATCATGCCACACACCCGTCAGGGGCGAAAGCGCAGCGGGTGGTCGGCGGGGACCTCCACGACCGCGATGCGCACCCCGTCCGGGTCCTCGATCCACATCTCGACCAGCCCCCACGGCTCGCGCACCGGGGGGCGCGCGATGGCGACGCCGCGCCCCACGAGTTCCTGGTGCGCGCGGTCCACGTCCGCGACCTGGAGCCACAGCCGCAGGCCCGGCGCCGGCGGCTGCTCGGCCCGGCCGGAGACTTCCAGGAAGCCGCCGCCCAGGAAGTACACCGTGCCGCGCTCGGGCCCGGTGCCGAACTCGCGGTAGACGACCAGGCCCAGCTGCCGACCGTAGAAGTCCCGCGAACGCTCGGGGTCGGTGGGACGCAGAAGGGTCCGGCTGCTCAGTACGTGCACCATGCCGAGCGACCCTATCCGCCGGGTTAGGCTCTGCAGGCCGCCGCCACGCAGTCGATCAGCAGGGAGACACGACGATGGACACCGCCGACCGCGCCGCCGGAGCGCTCAGCTACCGGGACGCCACCGAGGCCGACGTCCAGGCGCTGGTGCTGCTCATCGAGTCGGCCTACCGCGGGGATTCCAGCCGCGTCGGCTGGACCACCGAGGCCGACATCCTGCACGGGTCGCGCACCGACCCCGACGGCGTGCGCGCGGTCATCGCCAAGCCCGGCAGCAAGCTGGTCACCGTCGAGCGCGACGGCGGCCTGGTCGCCTGCTGCCAGCTCGAACACCGCGGTGACGCGGCCTACTTCGGGATGTTCGCGGTCTCTCCCGCACTTCAGGGCGCGGGCCTGGGCAAGCAGATCATCGCCGAGGCCGAGCGCATCGCACGGGCCCAGTGGGGCGTGCAGGAGATGCACATGACCGTGATCTCGGTGCGGGAGGAGCTGATCGCCTTCTACGAGCGGCGCGGTTACCGCCGTACCGGAGAGCTGACGCCCTTCCCGTACGGCGACGAGCGGGTCGGCCTGCCGCAACGCGACGACCTCGTTTTCGAGCTGCTGGTCAAGGAACTGGGCTGAACGGAGGAGTGCGCGGCGGAGGGGCGCGCACGGTGGCGAGGCGTCGGTCCGCGCGTCTCAGGCGGCGGGCCCGTCCAGGCGGCCGGGGAGGGGGGCGGTGTCCTCGTCAGCGGGGGCGTCGGGGACGGTTCCGGACCATCGGCGCAGCACGGTGTTCAGCCGCGGCATCAACGCGCAGGTCAGGGCTGTGGCGAGGAACCAGCCGGCGATGACGTCGGTGGGCCAGTGGACGCCCAGGTAGACCCGGCTGAAGCCGACTCCCACCGCCCACAGCGCCGGCAGGACGCAGGCCGGCAGCCGGGTCCACCACCGGCGGCACCACGGGTACAGGGCTGCCGCCAACGCGATCGCGACCAGCGCGGAGGTCGTGGTGTGGCCCGACGGCATGGCCGAGCCGCCGGCCGCGGTGGCCCAGTCGGCCCGGGGCGGCCTCGGCCTGGCCAGAGCCGTGGCCAGGGTGACCCGCGCGGCCTCGCCGAGCGCCAGACCCAGCACCCCGAGGAGCGCACCGCGCCACCACAGCACGCGGCTCCTCGACGCGAGGGCCCCGGCCAGGGCCGCGAGGACATACGGCGGGGTGCCGGTCCCGGTGAACGTGACGGCGCGGGCGGCGCTGGTCAGTCCCGGCGACCGCCGCGCCAGGAACCAGCGGTGCAGCGAGGTGTCGACGGCGAACGGGGTGCCGTGGCGCAGGGCCACCGTGGTCACCAGCGCCGCGAGCAGCACGGCCGCCGCCGCGGCTGACACCAGGCGCCGTCGCGGTGGCCGCGCCGGGGCCGACGGAGGTCCGAGCGCTCTCGCGAGCCAGCTCCGCCAGGAGCCGCGGTCCGCACCCATCGCTGCCCTCCACAGTCGCCTCAGCCGGATGGTGGCAGCCATCATCCCAGAGTGTCTACATTGCTGTAGTCACCAGCCGCTGCCGACCGGCGTTCCACTGCTGCCACGGGCACCGTAAGTTGCGGCCCTCTTCCTGGACGGCGTTCGCCTGCACGCTGCCGGCGGACACCCACTGCCGGTCGGCGGCGGCTGGTGACTCAGCGGCGAGCCGGCGCCGGCACACCGCGACGACCACCAGGGGCCACACCGTCTGGGCCGCGCACAGGGCCCGTTCGGCGACGCCGGCGACACCGTGGCCACGCAGCTCCGCCAGGAACCACAGAACCCCGGCCAGCATCAGCAGGGTCACCACCAGCACCGTCCACGGTCTGAGCACCCACGGTGCGCCCGCACCGCGCCGGGTGGCCAGCACCGGCCACAGGGCCATCAAGGCGAAGCCCACCCCGACGACCGTGCCGTGCCGCAGCGACGCTCCGGCGCGTGGTTCCGGCGTCAGCGCGAGCACCATCGCCGCCACGCCGCCGGCCGCCAGGGCGATGCGCCCCACCGGCGGGACGGCCCGCAGCCCGGCCGCCGTGGCGACATGGCACACCCCGAGGCCCGCGATCGCCGCGGTCATCAGCCACCGGTAGGGCTCCCCCACCGAGGCCAGGGTGCTGATCGTGTCCGTGACCGGGTCGTAGCCCGGTCCCAGCAGGACTGCCGCGACCGTCCAGCCGCCGACCAGCAGGACCGGCGCCGTTCCCGCAGTAATCACGGTCCACCAGGGGACAGGGCGCATCCTTCCACGTTAGAACGGAGCGCCCGCCGGCACCTGTCGGCGCGGCTACGCCTTGTCCTGCATCGAGCGGCGGGCCGGGTTGCCCTGCTGGTCGGCCTTGGGGTCCTTCTCCCCGGCCTTGGCGTTCACGCCGTCCCTGATGCGTCGGCCCGTCTCGGGGTCGATGCGGGTCCAGTACTCGAAGGCCCGCTGCAGGACCGGTTCGGTGACACCGTTCAGGAGATGGCCCACCACGTTGTCGACCAGACGGGCGCGGGCTTCGTCGTCCATGACATCGCGCACCAGCGTCCCGGCCTGGCCCCAGTCGTCGTCCTGCGCGTGGTCGACGTAGGCCGTGCGGGTGATCTCCCCGCTCACCTGCCAGCTGGGCGGCGTGCCGAACCGGCCGGTGTCGGCGGCCGGGCCGCCCTTGGAATTGGGCGCGTACACCGGGTCGGCGGTCCTCCGGTACGCCATCGGCCCGTCCTTGGAGTAGCTGTGCACCGGGACGGTCGGAGCGTTGACCGGCAGCTGCTGGTAGTTGGCGCCGATGCGGTGGCGGTGGGCGTCCGCGTAGGCGAACAGTCGCGCCAGCAGCATGCGGTCGGGGCTGGGGCCGATGCCGGGAACGAAGTTGTTGGGCTGGAAGGCGGCCTGTTCGATCTCGGCGTGGTGGTCCTCGGGGTTGCGGTCCAGGGTCAGCCGGCCGACCTCGATGAGCGGGTAGTCGCTGTGCGGCCACACCTTGGTCAGGTCGAACGGGTTGAACCGGTAGGCCGCGGCGTCCTCGTCCGGCATCACCTGGACGTACAGTGTCCAGCTCGGGTACTGCCCGTCGCGGATGTGCTCGAACAGATCACGGGTGTGGTAGTCGGTGTCCACGGCCGCCATCTGGTCGGCCTCGTGCTGGGTGAAGTGCTCGATGCCCTGGTCGGTCTTGAAGTGGTACTTCACCCAGGACCGGCGGCCCTGCTCGTTGATCCACATGTAGGTGTGGGAGCTGTAGCCGTTCATGTGCCGCCAGGTGCGCGGGATGCCCCGGTCGCCCATGAGCCAGGTCACCTGGTGGGCGGTCTCGGGTGACAGGGTCCAGAAGTCCCACTGCATGTCGTGGTCGCGCAGGTTGTTGTCGGCCCGGCGCTTCTGGGAGCGGATGAAGTGCTGGAACTTCAGCGGGTCCTTCACGAAGAACACCGGGGTGTTGTTGCCGACCATGTCGTAGTTGCCCTGGGTGGTGTAGAACTTCAGGGCGAATCCGCGCGGGTCCCGCCAGGTGTCCGGGCTTCCGCGCTCGCCGGCGACCGTCGAGAACCGCGCCAGCACCTCGGTACGCACGCCCGGCTGGAAGACGGCCGCCTTGGTGAAGGCGCTGACGTCCCCGGTCACCGCGAAGTGGCCGAAGGCGCCGCTGCCCTTGGCGTGGGGCTGCCGCTCGGGGATGCGCTCCCGGTTGAACTGGGCCATCTGCTCGATCAGGTACCCGTCCTGCAGCAGCAGCGGACCGTCCGCCCCCGCTGTCAGCGAATGCTCGTCGCTCTCGGCGGGAGCGCCCGAGTCGGTGGTGGTGGCCGGAACCTCAGTCATGCGACCTGCCTTCCCAAGAGGGTGCTGCGGGGTGCCAGCTACACGTATCCCCCGGTCCGATCCACTAAACCGCGGTGCTGTGAACCGCGGCCCTGGCCGCGTCGCCCCGGCGTCCGCCGCGGGACGCGGTCACCGCCGGTGCCGGAGCAGGGACGGGGGCCAGGTGCGGGTGTCCCGGGTTCGACGTACGGCTCGGCCTCCTCGGGCAGTCCGTCCCTGATCGCGCGTTCGCGGGCGAGTTCCGCGTCGAGCTCCAGGCCCAGCAGGATGGCCAGATTGGAGATCCACAGCCAGACCAGGAAGACGATGACGCCGGCCAGCGTGCCGTAGGTCTTGTTGTAGCTGCCGAAGTTCGTCACATACAGCGCGAATCCTCCGGATGCCAGCAGCCACACGACCACGGCCAGCAGACTCCCCGGGGTGAGCCAGCGCGGGTGGGGCGCCCGGACGTTCGGCGCGGCCCAGTACAGGACGGCGATCATCACGATCACCAGGACCACCAGGACCGGCCATTTGGCGATGGACCAGGCCGTCAGCCCGGCGCTGCCCACGCCCAGGAACCGGCCGGTCTGGTCCGCCAGCGGCCCGCTGAACACGACGATCACAGCGCTGGCTGCCAGCAGCACCATCATCAGCACGGTCAGCCCGAGCCGCAGCGGCAGCGTCTTCCAGACCGGGCGCCCCTCGCGGATGTCGTAGACGCTGTTGGAGGCGCGGATGAAGGCCGCGATGTACCCGGACGAGGACCACAGCGCGCCCAGCAGGCCGACCACGGCCAGCACGCCACCGGTACCCCGGCTTGCCTGCAACTGCGTGACGGTGGAGCGCACCACGGTACGGGCCGCCCCCGGAGTGAACTGCTGCAGGTTGTCCAGGAGCCGGTTGGTGGTCGAGGGGCCCGCCAGTCCCAGCAGAGCGACCAGGACCAGGAGCGCCGGAAAGATCGCGAGCACCGCGTAGTACGTCAACGCCGCCGCCCGGTCCGACAGCTCGTCCTCGACGAACTGCCTCCCGGTCCGCTTCAGCACCGCCCGCCAGGAGCGGGAGCCGAGCTCCGCAGGCTTCTCCGGCGCCGCAGCGCCGTCCCGCTCGTCGGCTCCCGGCACCGGGGCGCCGCTGTCCACCCCTTCTGCTCCGTCGCTCTTGTCACCCATAAGGGACGGATAACCGGGAATGTCCGCTTCAATCGCCGTCGATGACGAAACCCCTCGAACAGTCAGGGAGGGGCGCCGGGCGGGGCGGCTACCGTGCCCACGTCCTCGGGACGTTGTAGCCCTCGACCCGCAGCGCGGGCCGACCCGAGGGGAGCGCCTCGGCGGGCCAGGAGAGGGTGACCGACTGCGACTCCCCGGGCAGCAGCCACAGGTAGTTGTCCCCGTACAGGGTCGGCAGCACCCGCTCGCCGCTGTGGTCGTCCAGCAGCGACAGCCGTATCATCGCCGCCACGGCCGAGCCCCGGTTGCGGACCGTCGCGGTCAGCGTCCGGCGCGCGCCCGAGCCGCTCGGGCCGCTGATCGCGGCCGAGACGCGTACGGCCGGAGCGCTGTTGAGCACCGCCATGTCGGTGGGCTGCCGGTAGCGCCAGTAGGTGTTGGTGGACCGGACCCGCCCGTCGCCGTCCGTCAGGGCCAGCCGCAGCAGGTGGAATCCGGGCAGGTCGTCGGTCCAGCCGACGGCGAAGGCCTGCGTCGTGCTCGACGCCGCGACGTCCAGCGTCGTCCGCCGGGTCGCGCTTAGCTGCTGCCCCTTGATGTCGAGCAGCTGGGCCGTGACGGTCGCTCCGTCGAGCGTCCCGGGCGTGTGGTTCACGGCGATGACCTGCCAGTCGACCGGACCGGCCTGGACGTGGACGGCTTCACAAGCCTTACGGGCGCCGTAGTAGGTCCCGTTGACGTCGAAGTCGTAGTCGTAGGTCTGCCACACCGTGCTGTGCCACGCCGGGTGGGACATCCACAGCATCAGACCGCTCGCGTCGTTCCAGAGGTTGGCGTTCCATGCCTCGAACATGGCCCGGGTGTTCTCGTAGTTGACGAACTGTGCCTTACGGGCCAGGTCGTCCAGGCCGGCGGCGGTTCCGAGCCGGGACTCGATCGCCGCCCGGTAGTTCTGCGGGGCCTGGTTCCCCTTGGTGCTCCAGTCGTGATAGAACCAGGCTCCGCCTATCGGCCACTCCGGTTCGTCGCCGACCAGGTTCCGCAGGCTCTCGGCGGTGGACACCACCGGCATGCCGATCTCGGTGTGGAAGCCGAAGCTGCCGCTGCCGTAGGTGCTGGGGGCGTAGTACCGCTCCGGCTCCACCCAGCCGTACGGGCCTCCTCCGGTGACGATGCCGCCGGCCGAGTTGTTCTGGTAGAAGAGGTCGGGGGCCGCGGCCGCCACGGCCTGCCGCATGCCGGTGTCGATCGCCGCCGGCGGGTTGCCCTCGTTGGCTCCGCACCAGACCACGATGCTGGGGTGGATGCGGTAGCGCAGCACCGTGTCCCGGGCCAGGTCGTTGAAGGCGGTGTGGTCGGGCGGGTCCATGCCCCAGGCGTTGGGGAAGTCGTTCCAGACCAGCAGGCCGTGCTCGTCGCAACTGGCGTAGAACTCCTCCCGGTTGCTGCAGCCGACCCAGTTGCGGATCATCGTGAAGTTCATGTCGCGGTGCATCCGCACGGCCGCGTCCATCCGGGCTTCGGGCATCCGGCGCAACAGCTCGTCCCAGCCCCAGTTGCCGCCGCGGCAGAACACCCGGACGCCGTTCACACTGATCTTCAGCGGCGTCGGGGCGTTGTCCACGGACTTGACGTCGGTCCAGGTCGCGCCGTCGTCGGACACCTGGATCAGATAGGTCTTCGGATACGCCTGCTCCCACACGATCACGACCCGGTCGAAGGCGACCGGGGCGCCCAGGTCGACCTGGATCCACTGGTCGTCCTGGTAGGCCGAGGACCAGCGGGTGTCGGGGTTGCCGTCGGTGGCGTTGGCGGCCGGGTTGGACCCGTCCTCGGACGAGGCGCTGACCGCCTTGTGCAGGGCCAGGTCGGTGCCGGGCGCGCTGCTGCCGATCACCGAGAGGGCCCAAAGGGAGAACCCCCAACCCGTGGCCCGGGTCCGGCACTTCACCCGGACGTAGCGCGCCTGCCGCGCCCCGAGCGGCACCGACTGGGTGTACGCGTCGTCGGTGCTGGTGAACGGCAGTGGGACGGCGTAGTCGTAACCGAACTGCCGGATGCCGAAGCGGGCGGTGCGCCGGTCGCTCTGCTGGCCGTCGACCGACGCGGTGAGCGCGAGGTCGTGCAGGTCGGGACTGCCGTAGCCGTTCGGCCACCACAGCTTCGGGTTGCGGAGGAGCAACTGGGGGTGGCTGTCCGGGGTGAAGGTGGCGTCGAGGCTGCCGCCCGCCGGGACGGTGACGGTCTGTGACACGGTGACGTCGTCGAAGGCGGCGGTGACGGTGACCTGCTGGTCGGCGGTGTCGGCGTTGTGCACCGGGACCACGATGGTGAGCGCGGCCTTGCTGGTCAGGGGCAGGTCGGGAAGGCGGGTGTCGACCCGCGGGTCGCCGATGACGGCGTGGCCGGTCGAGCGCAGCCGCACATGGTTCCAGATCCCGGAGACCCGGTCCCGTACCGCCGGCATCCAGTCCCAGCCCGAGGACGCGAGGTAGGTGGGCGAGTTGCGGTTCATCATGTCGGCGCCCGCGTCGACGAAGGACAGGCCGTCAGGTCCCTTGTCGCCCGGGCTGCCCGGGAACGGCATCGGCGTGATCTTCACCGCGAGCGCCTGTGCCCCCTCGGCGGCCAGCAGGGACGTCACATCGTGCGCCGAGCGGGCGAAGGGGTAGGTCAGCCCGCCCGCCTGCCGGCCGTTGAGCCAGATGTCGGCCTGGTGGTTGACCCCGTCGAACTCCAGCCAGACATGGCGGCCGGCGCCGGTGCGCAGCTCGCTCGGCAGGGCGAACTCGCGCCGGTACCACCACGAGTGGCGCGACAGTGCCTCGGGGATCCGCAGGTTGTTCAGGCCGGCCACCGGATCGGGCAGGTGCCCCTGCTCGACCAGGGAGGTCAGCACGGTGCCGGGGACGGTGGCGGGCAGCCAGCCGCTGACGTCCACCGCGGGCCGGGACAGCTCCGCGCCGGTGCCCGCGGCCCGGTCGTCCATGGTCAGCGTCCAGCCCGACTCCAGGGGCACGGTGCCGTCGGCGGCGACGGCGAGCGGCGGCGCCGGGTGCCGGTTGGTGCCCCAGTCGGTCCAGCCGGTGGCCGGGGGGCGGCCCGCGGCCGTGCCGTACACCTGGAAGCCGTTCAGGCCCAGCGGGTTGCCGTTGGAGCGCTCGGTCACGGTCAGCCGTACCCAGCGTGCGCCGACCGGACGGTCCAGTTGGATGTCCACCACGCCGCCGGTGCCGGCGGTGGTGCGGTGGACGTTCGTCCATTGCCGGTCGTCGAGGGACACCTCGACGGTGAAGGCCACCGCGCAGCTGGAGAGGACCTCCTGGCCGGTCGTCCCGTCCCACGGATCCCCGCCGGTGGAGGGCACGAAGACCGGGTCGTCGACCGTCGCCTCGAAGGTCAGCCGGACGGCGTCCACCTGGCAGTCCGCCTGGAGGTCGACGCAGATCCACTGCGGGTCGCCGACCGCGGCCCGCCAGCCGGTGCCGCGGACACCGGTCCCGCTGATCCCGTCCACCGCGAAGGCGCCGGGCGTGGGCGCGTAGGCCGTGGACGACACGGTGACCGGGCGGTACGCGGCGAGTTCGGTGGACGCCGGGGTCCCCTTCGGGATCGGTGCCGCCGGGTCGGGCGTCCTCGGGGCGGCGGAGGCGGTCGCGGAGCTGACGGCCGGCAGCACGGCGCTCAGGCCGATGCCGGCGAGCAGGGTGGAGCCGGTGGTCACGACCGACCGGCGGGTGGGGTGGGTCGAGGGTTCTGACATGTGCGGCAGTTCCGTTCCTGAGCGGGCCCGACGGGACGGCCGGCCCCCATCCCGGCTCCTCATGACAACGTTGACATACGCTGTTCCCCTCCCCGCTCCTTGTCAAGGGATCCGCGGCATTCCGTGGATCAGCCGCAGGCTGTCCCCGGCCGGATCTCGCCGGAGCCACGGGCCACAAGCCTTGTCCGGAAACGGAGTTCACGCGGGGGGCGGCGATCCCCCGCCAGCCTGCCGAACAGCAGCTCGGCCGCGGCCCGACCGAGCGCCTCCGGATCCTGCACCACCACGGTCAGGCCGGGGCTGAGCAGATCCGCAAGCTCCAGGTCGTCGAAGCCGACCACTGCGATCCGGCCACGGTCCTGCGCGGACAACGCGCGCAGCACCCCCACGGTGATCCGGTTGTTGCCGGCGAGCACAGCCGTCACACCGACCTGAGCGGACGTCAGCCGCTCGACCGCCGCACCCACCTCGGCCGGACCCGTGGACCCCATCACGATCCACTCCGGCGACACCGGGAGACCCGCCCCGGTCATCGCCTCCCGATAGCCGCGCAGTCGCTCGGCAGCGGTGGGGATGTGCGGCAGATCCCCCAGGAACCCGATGCGGCGGTGCCCGTGCCGGATCAGGTGCGCCGCGCCCTCCCGCGCGCCACCGACGTTGTCCGTCAGCACCGCGTCCGCCTCGATCCGTCGCGCCGGACGGTCCACGAACACCGCCGCGAGGCCCGCCGTCAGCTCCGGAAGCAGGTAGCGGTGGTCGTCCCCCGCAGGCACCACGATCAGTCCGTCGACCCGACGGGAGCAGAAGGTCAGCGCCAGTTCCCGTTCCCGCACCGGGTCCTCCGCGCTCGAACCGGCGAGCACCAGGCACCCCCGGCTCCGCGCCGCCTCCTCCACCGCCCGGTTGAGCTGGGAGGAGAAGGGATCCGCGATGTCCTCCAGCAGCAGGCCGATACTGGCGGTCCTGCCGCTGCGCAGCGAACGGGCGCCGTCATTGCGCCGGAAGCCCAACTCGGCGATGGCTGCCCGCACCCGGGCAAGGGTCGCCTCGGAGACCCCGGGCTCCCCGTTGACCACCCGCGACACGGTCTTCGGTGCCACCCCCGCCCTCTTCGCGACGTCGTTCATGGTCGGTCGGGCACCGTAGTGCGTACTCATGGGCCGAGCCTACGGACAGGACCGCGGTCGGCGCGCCTCCCCGGCGCGGCGCCGAGCTGCCGGCACTCCCCTTCGGGCGGTCCGGCACTACTGAGTGTCGATCCGCTGACGTTCCTGTGCGCGGGCCATCCTGGCCAGGCCGATGACGGCGACGCAGCCGAGCGCGGCCGGGATGAGGAAGGTGTGGGGCAGTCCGACGGCGGCCGATCCGATGCCTCCAGCGACTCCGCCCAGGGCGGAGGCCAGGGCGGTGGAGCTGAGGAAGATCGCGGACGCGGTGGCGACGGCTGCCGGCAGGAGTCGCTGGGCCACGATGATGCCGAGGGCGGCGAAGACCCCCCAGACGCCGCCCATGAGGATCTGGCCGGCGAACAGCCCGGCGGCGGTTGCGGTGGTGGCGAAGCAGATGTTGGCGGCGACGCCGAAGGCCGCACCGGCGGCCATCAGCCGCATCATTCCGATGCGGCGGGCCACGACCACGGCCAGGGGCATCAGCAGGAGTTCGACGAGGGGTTGGATGCCGATGACCGCGCCGCTGAGGCCGGAAGCGAAGCCGAGTTGCTTGTTCATGTAGATGGGCAGGTAGGCGTACTTGATCGGTTCCCCGGCGTAGACCAGGACGTAGAGCGTGGTGAAGGCGAGCAGCGGCAGCATCGCCCGCGTCCCGGGGCGTCGGGCACCGGGTTGCGGCGTGTGGTCGGCCGCGAGCGGGGCGTCCGGGGTGCGGAGGGTGCCCAGCGGGACGATCTGCGCCACCGCGCAGGCCGCCGTGGCCAGGAACATGACGCGCGGGGAGGTCTGGGAGGCCAGGAACGATCCGGCGGCCGGACCGATCACCCAGCCACCGGTCAGTGCCATCCGTATGACGGATACGACTCCGTCGTTGTTCGCGTTCGGGTGGGTCGTCGTCTCGTCGTGGATCGCGGCGAAGAGCTGCGAGGTGGCGGCGCCGGCGAAGCCCAGCACGACGGCACTGATGACGTAGGGCATCCACAGCCGTGTCGACAGCCCGATGGCCGCCCAGCCGACGAATCCGGCGACCGCGCAGACGCGGAACAGACCGAGGCGTCCGCCGACCCGGTCCGAGCGCGAGCCGACGAGGTAGCCGGCCACCGGTGCGGTCAGGCTGGTGAGGTAGAACAGCCCGGCTGCGGTGAGCGAACCGCCGAGGTTGTTCACCAGGAACGACGCGATCTGCGGTGCGGCCGCCGAGGACCCCAGTCCGGACAGGAACAGGGCGACGGTGGCGCCCCGGTACAACGGGGACCCGAGCACGAGTCGCAGCGCCGACGCGCGTTCCGCCCGTTCGCCCAGCGCCGGTCCCGTGGCCTCGGCCTGCTCGTCCACTGCCATCGCCGTCGTTCTCCTGGTGTCTTCAGTTCTGGGTGCTCTGGCGGGTGACGAGTTCGACCGGGAAGCGCTGCCGGTGGCCCGGCCCCGGGTTGCCCTCCAGGAGCAGCCGGGTGGCGGCCGCCGCCATCTCCTCGACGGGCAGCCGCATGGTGGTCAGCGGCGGATTGGCGCAGACGGCGGCGATGCTGTCGTCGAAGCCGATGACGCTGACGTCCTCGGGAACGCGCCTGCCGGTGGCGGTGACGGCCTGGACGGCTCCGGCCGCCATCAGGTCGCAGGCCACGAACATCGCGTCGATGGCGGGCTCCTGTTCGAGCAGGAGCAGCGCGGCGGCGTATCCGCCTTCGCGGTGGAAGTCGCCGTCGGCCCCCACCGCGGTCAGCCCCAGCTCCTCGACGGCGCGCCGGTACCCGAGACGCCGGTCGATCGCGCACGGGTTGTCGGCGGGACCGTGGATCGCGGCGATCCGGCGGCGGCCGAGCCGGTGGAGTTCGGCGACCGCGGCGTGGGCACCGCCGGTGTTGTCGGCCTCCATGCCCGGCACGGACGCGGCGGTGGGCACCATCGACACGACCCGGCGGCACCGTCGGTAGAGCCGGGCCGCCACCGCCGGGGTGGCATCGGCGAGCACCATTCCGAGCGTGGCGTCGGCCGCTATCTCCTCGACGGCGTCAGCGGCGGCCTCGCGGCCCACCGCGTGCAGGCGCAGTTGCGCGTCGGCGCTTTCGAGTACCGGCATCATTCCGGCCAGGACCCGGCTGAAGTACGGATGGGTGCCGAGCCGGCCGGTCCGGTTGCCGGAGGTCACGGCGATCACGTCGACGGCACGGCGGCGGCCGGAGGCCAGGGCCCGGGCGGACTCGTTGGGCTGGTAGCCCAGCTCGGCGACGACGGCGCGAACCCGGGCACGGGTGAGCTCCGACGCGCCCGGGGCATTGTTGACGACCCGGGAGGCCGCCGCCCGGGACACCCCGGCCGCGCGCGCGACGTCGTCGATCGTGGGCCGGAACCCGGTCATCGGAACCCGCACTGTCCACCGCCATCCGTTCGAGTCGTCGGAGCAGTCCGGACCATAGGCCCGAGAGCGCTCTCACGCAAAGCCCATTCCGATAGGTCTAGACCTTGACGGGGACATGTGATGTGAGTTCAATCAGGTCCGAGGAATGTGCTGACGTCACCTCAACTGCCGTTCTACCAGCGGCTTGTCGGCACATCTCTGGCTCCCGCCCGGCCCCGGGCGGGCGAGCCGTCCTGCCCTGCCCCCACAGCGGCGTGGACGCAGGCACGTCACAGCCTCCCCCTCCACGACAAGGGAGTACCCCCATGCGCACCTTCCACCTGCCCCGACGGCGGCCCCGGCCGCTGCCCCGGCTCTCCTCCGCGATGGCGCTGACCGGCGCGGCCGTGCTGGCCGCGAGCGGCCTCACCCTGGCCATGGCGCCCGCCGCCGCGGCGGCGGTCAACTCCGGCGAGAGCTACACCGTCACCAACCTCAACAGCGGCAAGTGCGTGGACGCCAGGGCGGCCGGCACCGCCAACGCCACCGCCGTCCAGCAGTACGCCTGCAACGGCACCGCCGCCCAGAACTGGGTGTTCACGGCCACCAGCGGCGGATACTTCCAGGTCGGCAGTGCCGCCGGTACCGCCCAGGTCTGGGACGACTCCAACGTCTCCAGCGCCGACGGATCACTGATCCAACTGTGGACCTACGGCGGCGGCAACAACCAGCAGTGGCTGCCGGTGCTCGAATCCGGCAGCACCTACCACTTCGTCAACCGCTTCAGCGGCAAGTGCCTGGACGTCCCGTCCGCCTCCACCGCGGACAGCGTCCAACTGCAGCAGTACACCTGCAACGGCACCGCGGCCCAGTCCTTCAACCTGTCCAGCGGGGGCGGCGGTACGGGCAACCCGCCCGGCGGCTTCGTGGTCAGCGAGGCCCAGTTCAACCAGATGTTCCCGAACCGGAACGCCTTCTACACCTACAGCGGCCTGACCGCGGCGCTCAGCGCCTACCCGGGATTCGCCACCACCGGCAGCACCACCGTCCAGAAGCAGGAGGCCGCGGCGTTCCTGGCGAACGTCGACCACGAGACCGGCGGGCTGGTCTACGTCACCGAGATCGACCAGTCGGGGAACTACTGCGCCAGTGAGTCCTACGGCTGCCCGGCCGGAACCTACGCCTACTACGGGCGCGGCCCGCTGCAGATCAGCTGGAACTACAACTACAAGGCGGCCGGGGACGCCCTCGGCATCGACCTGCTGGACAACCCCTACCTGGTCCAGAACGACGCCTCGGTGGCCTGGAAGACCGGGCTGTGGTTCTGGGACACCTCGACCGGTGGCGGCAGCATGACCTCGCACGACGCCATGGTCAACGGCGCGGGCTTCGGCCAGACCATCCGCGCCATCAACGGCGGCCTCGAGTGCAACGGCAACAACACCGCCGAGATGCAGGACCGGATCAACGACTACCAGCAGTTCACCCAGATCCTGGGCGTCCCGGCCGGCAGCAACCTCAGCTGTTAGCCACGACCGGCTCCTGCCCGGGCCACCGCCCGGGCAGGAGCCGCGTGGCAGCCGTTACGGGTCCAGGCGGGCGATCGTCAGCGCCGCCGCGGCCCGCGGTCAACCGGTTTTCGGATTCCGCGGAAGTCGCGGCGGTGTCGTGTCGATCCGCTGCCGTGCCGTTCGACCTAGGGGTGAGAGGGTCGAGGGACGACCCGGTACACAGGTGCACAGGAGGCCGAAGATGTCGAAGTACATGCTGATCATGCGCGGCACGGACGAGTCCATGGCGAAGATGATGGAGACGCCCTTCGAGGAGATGCTCGAGACGGTGGGCCGCTTCAACGAGGAACTGATCCGGGCCGGGGTACTGGTGGCGGCCGAGGGCCTGGACGACGCCGGACAGGGCGTGGTGGTCGACTTCGGCGGCGAGACGCCGGTGGTCACCGACGGTCCCTACGGTGAGACCAAGGAGCTGTTCGGCGGCTTCTACCTGATCGACGTGGCCTCCAAGGAGGAGGCGGTCGAGTGGGCCAAGCGCCTCCCCGCGGTGCCCGGCTCCAAGTGCGAGGTCCGCCGCGTGCCGAGCGTGGACGAGTTCCCGCAGGACAACGAGTGGATCATCAAGGAGCGGGCCTGGCGTGAGCGGACCGGCCAGCTCTGATGCGCGCACCCGGAGAAGGCCCGCCGAGCCCGCAGGCGGCTCGGCGGGCCGTGGAGGCCGTGTGGCGGATCGAGTCCGCCCGGATCGTCGCCGCGCTCAGCCGCTACACCGGGGACTTCGAGCTCGCCGAGGACGTCGCCCAGGAGGCACTGGCCGAGGCGCTGGTCAGCTGGTCGCGCGAGGGTGCGCCGGCGAACCCGGTCGGCTGGCTGCTGACCACCGCGCGGCGGCGGGCGATCGACAGCTACCGCCGGGGCTCGGCCCTGGACGAGCGGTACGCCGCACTCTTCGGACGCCTCACCGAGGGGCAGGCCAGCTCGGGGGCCGAGGTGCCACCGGAGCGGGCGGACGACCTGCTCTGGGACCCCGACCGGGTGGACGACGACGTCCTTGCGCTGATGTTCATCGCCTGCCACCCCGTGCTGTCCCCCGAGGCGCGGGTGGCGCTGACGCTGCGCACGGTCGCCGGGCTGACCAGCGAGGAGATCGCCCGCGCGTTCCTGGTGCCGGTGCCCACCGTCCAGGCGCGCATCACCCGGGCGAAGAAGACGATCGCCGCAGCGGAGGTCCCGTTCGAGCTGCCGTCGGCCCAGGAGCGCCGCAACCGCGTCGGCGGGCTGCTCAGCGTGCTGTACGTGATCTTCACCGAGGGCTCGACGGCGACCGCCGGCGACGATCTGCTCCGCGCCGACCTCGCCTACGAGGCGATCCGCCTGACCCGCATGCTGGCCGCTCTGCTGCCCGACGAACCGGAGGTCTCCGGGCTGCTGGCGCTGTGCGAGCTGACGGCCGCGCGCTTCCCCGCCCGCACCGGCCCGGACGGCGAGCCGGTGCTGCTCGAGGACCAGGACCGGCGGCGGTGGGACCGCTCCGCGATCCGCCGCGGCCTGGCCGCGATCGGCCGGGCCGCCGCACTGGGTCACGGCCTCGGCCCCTACGGGCTGCAGGCCGCGATCGCCGCCTGCCACGCGACGGCGCCCTCCGTCGCCGAGACCGACTGGCAGCGCGTCGTGCTCCTCTACGAGGCGCTGGGCCGGGTGGCCCCCTCCCCCGTCGTCGAACTCAACCGCGCGGTCGCCGTCGCGATGGCCGCCGGGCCGCAGCAGGCCCTCGACATCGTCGACGAACTGGTCGCCGGCGACCGGCTGTCACAGTCGCATCTGCTCCCCAGCGTGCGCGGTGAACTACTGCGCCGACTCGGGCGCACCGCCGAGGCCCGGGCCGAACTCGAACTCGCCGCCCGGCTGTGCCGCAACATCCGCGAACGGTCCGTCCTGCTGCGCAAGGCGGCCGCACTCGGCTGAACGCGGCAGGCGCGAGCCGGGGTTCCGCCGCGGTCAACCCTTCATCTCCCGGACCACTCCCCCGGCGCATCGACCCAGTGGACCTGCGCCGGGTCGGTGAAGTCGGTGCCGGGCCGCTGCTCCTCGACGAAGGCCATGAACTCCTGCTGACTGGCACAGGCCCGCCACAGCGGACCCCGGCCGCGGCGCACCAGCCGGACATGGCGGTGACGGTCCTCGGCGACGTAGGCGCTGACCTCGACGGGATACTGCTCGGGCCCGGGATTGGTGTCCATGGCACCAGCGTCAGCCCGCACCGGCCGGGCCGCACTCCGGCGCGACGGCCCCGTTCGGGGCGCGCCCGACGGTCCGGCGACGGCAGGCGCCGCCGCGGGCGGTCGGCGGGGCCGCCATCGACCTGACCGGGATCGACATCCCCGACGACGCCGAACTTCGCAGCTGGTCAGACGCTTCCCGGACCGCAAGCTCACCCTAAACCTGAGGTTCAGGGTGAACTTCCATCCGCTGCCGGCACAGGTGTGATCACGAGAAGGACATCCCGGCAGGCGCTCCGGGCCGGCCCTACTCCTCGCGACTGAACGCGGCCTCCTCGGCCTCGGCGTTCTGGGCGTTCTGCGCAGCCGCGACGAGCTCGCGCACGTATGAGTGGGCCTGCTCCTGCGACAGCTCGGGGGCCAGGGCCAACAACCGGCCCGCCCACTCCTCGATCAGATCAGTCATACAAACCACGACACCACTCCCTCCCTCCGCCCGCCACTCCGACGGATCGCGCCCCGGCACGGTCGTCCGGGGTCCGGGCGCGATGAGTTCCGGTCTCCCCGCCGGTATGTATCGACGAGCCCGCCGGAACCCGCCGGGCGAACCGGTCACAAGGGAGAACCCGATGTCACACACCCACGTCGAGGACGAAGCCGCGATCCAGGCCGTGCTGGTCGACTCCTACCGGGCCTGGGAGGCCGGCGACGCCGACGCCATGGTCGCCGACTACACCACGGACGCGACCGCCATCGTCACCGGCTCGCTCCGCGACGGCCGCGAGGCGATCCGCACCAGCATGGCCCAGGGCTTCGACGGGCCGCTCAAGGGCACCGCGACCTACAACAAGCAGCTCAGCATCCGCTTCCTCGGCGACGACGCCGCAATCGTCGTCAGCGAATCCGGCATCCTGTTCCCCGGCCAGACCGAGGTCCCGGAGGCCGGCAAGGTGAACTGCACCTGGACCCTGGAGAAGCGCGACGGCCAGTGGCTGATCGCCGCCTACCACAACAGCCCGGTGCTGACGCCCGGACAGTAAGCAGCAGGGCGGCCCCGTCCTGCCAGTCAGGGCGGGGCCGGCCTGGCCTCCCCGACCATTCACGCAACTAAAGGTTGCGTGAGGGTGGGACCGGCGATACGCTGACATGCAACCGTTAGTTGCGTTTAGGCCAGGAGGAGCACATGGAGTACGGCAGCATCGAGCGGGAGCTCCGCATCGACGCCACCCCCGAGGTGGTCTACGAGGTGGTCAGCTCTCCCGAACACCTGCGCGAGTGGTGGCCTGACGACGCCGACCTGGACCCGGTCCCCGGAGGCACCGGCTCGATCACCTTCGGCGACCCGGCCACAGCCGACGCGGAGATCGCGCTGCTCACCGTCCTGGAGGCCGACCCGCCCCGCCGGTTCGCGTTCCGCTGGGCGCACAGCGAGGGCCCGGCCACCGAGGCGAACTCGTTCCTGGTGACCTTCGACCTCGCTCCCTCCGGCGGCGGCACCCTGGTGCGCTTCAAGGAGACCGGTTTCCGTGAGCGCGGGTGGGAGGCCGCCGTGCTGGAGGAGGCCTACCTCGACCACGTCCGTGGCTGGAACGTCTTCCTCCCACGCCTGGTCGCGCATGCCAACGAGCTGGTCGCGCGGCCGTGAGCACCGACATCGACGACGACCTCTGGTCCGCCGTCGGCGACCCGACCCGCCGGCGGATGCTCGACCTGCTCCTCACCGCCGGCGGCGGCACGGCGACCACGCTCAGCGAACGGCTGCCGGTGACCCGGCAGGCGGTCGCCAAGCACCTCGGCGTGCTGGACCGCGTCGGTCTGGTGCACATGACGCCTGCCGGGCGCGAGCGCCGCTACGAGGTGGACGAGGCCCAACTCGCCCGCGCGGTGGCCCAGCTGTCCGCTGTCGGCAGGGCCTGGGACGCCCGACTGCTGCGGATCCAGCGGATCGCCGAGCGGATCCAGCGCGGCAGGTCCGACTGACCGCGACGTCCGACCGGCACACACCCGACCGCTCAACCACCCGGCACTACGAGACAAGGATGCGATCGCTCATGACCACACACTCCGCGGGCAGCCGCGAGACGAGCACAGCAGGCACAGCGCGCGCCGAAGGCGGCTACTCGACATCGTTCACGGTTCAGCAGTCACCGCAGGAGGTCTTCGCCGCCGTCCTGGACGTGGGCGCCTGGTGGACCGGTCAGGTCGAGGGGCGCGCCGACGAGTTGGGGGCCGAGTTCAGCTACCGGCATCCCCCTCAGCACTACAGCCTCCAACGCGTCGACGGCCTCGAACCGGACCGTCGCGTGGTCTGGCGGGTGACGGACAGTCATCTGTCCTTCGCTCCGCATCCGGAGGAATGGACCGGCACCGAGATCGTGTTCGACATCGTCCCCACCGCCGACGGCACCGAGCTGCGGTTCACCCACGTGGGCCTGGTGCCGGAAGTCGAGTGCTTCGGCGCGTGTTCCACGGGCTGGCTGCACTACATCAACGGCAGCCTGCGCAGCCTCGTCACCACCGGGGAGGGCCTGCCCGATCCGTGGTGACCGGCCGGCGTGGGCGGCGGGCGCGGGTCGTCGGGCGCGATGGCGACGGGCCGCGGCGGCGCCCGCTCCCGACCGTGGTCCTGCCCGCCGACATGGCGCCCAGCAGCGTCGTCGTGGTGTGGAACGAGGGCGACAGCAACCCGCTGATCTGCTCCTTCGTGCAGATCGCGACGGCCGCCTACCGCGGCTGACGCCCGGGGGATCCGGCTTGTCCCGGATTCGGTCGAAGGGACCTGTAACGGCCTCGTAAGGACTCGCCGGCCGCCTGTGGAGAACATCGACGGCACCCTGCCGCGAAGCTTTCGGCGGTGCTCGCGCGGACCGGCCCCACCAGGGGTTCCGCGCCGCGGGGACGGCGGGCGGGTCGCCTGGGGCGGCAGGGGAGGTTGGTTCCCACCGGGGCCCCATATCCGTGTTTACCCGGATATCCATGGCCCTGGAGCACCCTGCTCCGGTTCTGCAACTATCGGCCAGCAGAGCAGTTCCCCCGCGGGAAGAGGAGCTGCCGTCCCCGAGTGCGGCCGCGAACACAGCATGACGCGGCCGCCGGATAGGAGTGGGTTCGATGGCAAGCAACCGTTCACTGCGCAGGCGCTCACAGCCCCTGCCCATGCCGCCACTGCGCACGCGCCGATCGTGGGGTCAACGAAGCAGACAACGCAGGAGGCGGTCCCTGTGGGCCGTCCTGACGGTGGTGCTCACCGTGGTGGCCGGCGGACTGGCCACCGCCCTCGCGGCCAACAATGCCGCGCCCGCCGCCGCGCCCAACCCGAACTGCTCGCTGATCATTCCGGCCAACCCCTTGACCGCACAGGGCCTCGCCACGCCCTACCAGTTGACCGCGACCAACGCCGGCGGCGGCCCGTGCAACGAGGCCAACGCCAACCAGTCCGCCTTCGTCGAGGCGGCGATCCTCACCAACAACGGCCAGTTGACGCTCTACGACCCCCTGGTGATCGACCAGGGCACCCAGCCCGCCGCTGCCACCGTCACCCCGCAGGTGCCCGCCGGATCGACCGTGGGCATCTGGTTCGGCTTCAACGGCACCAACCTCACCCTGCAGTCGGCCAACGGCGCCAACGCCCTCCAGCAGGGCAACTGCGTCAACGGCACCCAGGGCTCCATATTCGGCCAGTTCTCCTACTGCAACGCGCCGGCGTTCTTCCAGACGGCCAACCAGCAGATCCAGGCCAACATGCTGCAGGTCCCGGCCGCCGGAACGGCCAAGGACGGCCAGGCCTGCCCCACCGTGCGTGACTTCTCCGTGGTCGACCAGGACCAGAGCGACAACGTGGTGACCCACTACGTGGCAACCGGCAACGGGACGACGGCGCAGAACAACGCCGCGAGCAAGGCCGCCCTGCAGAACCAGAACCTCGTCGACCTGGCGAACGGCAGCGACAACCTGCTGCTCACGCAGTTCATCGACCCGGCCCTGGGCTGCACGCCGTGGACCCGGCCCGACCAGTCGAGCGACGGCGCGGCGTCCGCGGCGCTTCCGCTGGACGAACTCTCGGCCGCAGCCAACCAGCAGGCGCCCATCGCCCTGGTTCCGCTGAACGACCCGATGACCGTCAACAACAACAACCAGGACCCCAACAAGGCCAACCTCTACCGCCAGGGCGTGGACCAGACGCCGATCGGTGGCGCGGACAACGGCAGCGGCACCACGTACTGCCAGAGCTTCTTCGGCTCCGCCAACGGCATCCAGCGGGTCTTCAAGGACCAGGCGATGTTCCAGAACGCGCCGTCGGTGGACGCGGCGATGGCCACCAACCTCTTCACCTTCCTGGCCATGCGAGCCAACCAGAGCTTCACCAACCTGGGCTGCGGCGGCCTGCTCAACGCCGCCAACCCGATCACCCTGACGATGAACGGCAACGGCGTCGTCACCGCGGCTACCTTCACCCCGCTCGGCCAGACGACCCCCGTCGCGGCCGCCAGTTGCACGCCGTCCGCGAGCGCCGGCGCGCCTACGGCGGCGGGGACCGCGAGCGCCTCGGCGCCGGCCGGCATGTCGGCCACGCCGACAGCCGGTTCCGCCGGCGCGTCGGCCCCGGCAGCCGGCACCGCACCGGCAGGAGTCGGTAGCGCGACAGCGATGGCGAGCACCGGCACCGCGCCGACGGCAGTCGTCGGTACAGCCACCTCGGTGGCCGGTACGGCAGGCGTGCCGTCGACCGCCGCCGCCATGCCGTCGGCAGGCAGCACCTGCACCGCGGCCGCCGGCTCGTCCGCCCCGGCGGCCGGCAGCAGCACCGGCACGGGTGCCTCGGCTTCGCCCATGCCGACTGCCACCTTCGGCGGCGGCACGGGGATGAGGCACCATCACCACCACATGTGACCGACCCCTGGTCACCGCATAAGAGGTGCCGCAGGCTCCCGGAGCCTGCGGCACCTCTGTGTCTCCGGTGATTTTGTGTCTCCGGTGATTTTGTGTCTCCGGTGACCTGAGCCATTTCCTGCACAGCTGCGCAGTTTCGGTCGACTTTCGAGCGGCCCTCGAAATGCGGAATTCACTGAGCAATGCACACGGAATGGTTCGGCCCCACGCCGTTTCCGCTCAGGTGGTGACGAACTATCAGTGGGAGCCACCCCACCGGACACCCACCCCACCGGCCACCCACCCGGCCGGACACCCACCCGATGGCGCATCAAGCAAGGCACTGGGCCCCCCGAGCGCTTCGCTCGGGGGGCCCAGTGCCTTGGGGTCAGCGGGTCACCAGTGGGAGCCCGCGTTGGTGCTGGAGGAGGGGGTCGGCATCGAGGCCGAGGTGCCCGGTGCGCCGCCAGCCGTCAGCGAGGGCATCGGCGAGACGGACACGCTCGGCGAGGGGGACATGGTGGGTGAGGACGTCGGGGAGGAGGACGTACCCGACAGGCTGACCCGCAGCCGGGCCAGGAAGAGGTGCGTGGTGGTGGGCCAGCTGCCGCCGCGGTGGTAGGAGGCCGGGGTCTGCTGGACGAACGCCCAGGCGAGGTCCCCGTTGCCGAGCACCACGATGTTGCCGGAGACATGGATCGTCAGGACGAGATCCACCGTCAGGAACCGGCCCTGCGAGTCGACCAGCCGGAAGTGCGTACCCGCGTACTGCCCGTTGCGGTAGGCGTCCCAGGTGACCAGCATCGCGTTCCGGCCGTAGGGCGCCATGTGCACGTTGAGGTTCTGGGTCGACTGGTCGCCGGTGAGGACGACCGAGTTCGCCTGCTTCCAGTGGCTGCCGTTGAGGAAGACGAGCACGACCTGGTCGGTCTTCCAGCGCGGGTTCACGCTCCAGGTGAGGCTGCTCTTCTTGTAGGTGACGGGGCCGCGTGCGGAGAGGGCGACGACCTGGCTGCCCTTGCCGTTCGTCATCTGCTCGACGCTGCTGCTCGTCGAGGACCCGGAACCGCCGTCGTCGTAGCAGGTCCCGTAGGAGGTCGAGCCCGAGGAGAGGGAGCGTCCGACGTCGCCGCGGCAGCCCCACTCCCAGCCGCCGGGGAGGACCTGTCCGGAGCCCCCGACCAGGACCATCTTGTCGCCCCACCGGCCGGACGAGGAGCCGCTCGTGCCGTGCACGGTGAAGTACGCCGTGTACTGGCTGCCGTTCCAGGCGAGTTGGCCGTTGAGCGCCGGTGAGCTGTCACGGCTGGACGAGCCGGTCAGCTTGACCACGAAGACCAGCCGGCCGTTGGCGACCCGGATGAGCGCTGCTGCGGTCTCGCCCATCCTGTTGTGATCGGCGACGCGGGTCAGCAGGGTGAAGCCGTTGTTGAAGGCGACCAGGCCGCCGACCTCCCGGGCCCCGTTGATCACCACGTCCGGCCCGCGCCGCTGCAGGTTCCGGTCGACGGGCGTGACGTGGATCGAGTTGGCCGCCTGCCAGGCCACCTCCAGCGTTCCGTTGGGCGCGACCGCGGTGACGGTCCGTGTCCAGGTCGGGATGCCGTTGGTGGACGGGGACAGGAAGCTGAAGGCGGAGCCGAGCTTGACCGTCGTGACGGAGATGTTCGCCGCGAGGGTGCTGCTGCTCATCATGGTGGGCGCGGTGACCGCCGCCGAGACCGGAGCAGGAGCTGCTCCGCCGACCGGAGTCGAGGTGCTGGGCGGTGCCCCGGACACCGGGGTCGACGGCGGCGCGACGTCCGCGAACGCCAATCCGCCGACCGCGGCGAGGGCCATCGCCACCGGGATTCCGATCACGATCCGGCGCTTGCGCCGGGCCGCACGATCCCTGACTTTTATTCGCATGCCGGGCATTTCTGCTCCCTTTCGCTTGGACGGGATACAGACTGCCCCTCCCGGAGCCCAGGAGTCCGCTCCGGAAGCGTTGTGTAAGACAGCGGTAATGCGGCGCCTTCTGCGTCAGGAATTCCCGCTCCCAAGGGAATTCACCCGATCACCGAACTCGCGTGGGCCGCGAGGACTCGCCACGCGCCGTCGGCGTGGACCCAGGTCCGGGTGTAGCGGAGCCGAGCCGCGAAGGACTGGCCTGCGGCCGTGCCCTTGAGACCGGCCAGCACATGGGTGATACCGGTCGTACCGGCGACCCTCAGCCGCAGGTCCTCCTGGTCGAACGCCTCGACGACCAGGGTCCGGGTCCGGTGGGCCTCCAGGTCCTCCTCCTTGGTGAGGCAGCGGCCGTCAGGACCCGTGTAGACGACTCCGTCGTCCAGCAGCCGGTCCAGCGCCTCCACATCGCCCGAGCGAACCGCTGACTGCAGTTCCCGCTCGGCGTCGCTCAGAGCAGCCTCGAGTGCGGTCTGATCCATCGTCATACCCTGGTCCCCCTCGTCCGATCGGCCGCTCGGTGCACGTGGCCGGCTGGGCCACAACGCTACCGTGCGCGAACGGGTCCGGCTCCGCCGCATCCGCGGCGGAGCCGGACCCCGTCCCTCTCATCGGCCTAGCGGTGCGCCGTGCTCACTGCACGACGGACCAGATGAAGGTGGCCGAGCCCGACACCCCCCTCGGGTCGGTCGCGGTCACCGTCACCGTGTAGGTCCCCAACGTGCTGCCGGCGCCGGAGACCGTGCCGTTCGACGCGATCGCGACGCCGGGCGGCAGTCCGGTCGCGGTGAAGGCGAGGGTCTGCGACGCGTCGGAGTCCACGGCCTGCATGGTGAAGGAGGCCGCCGCGCCCTTCGGGCTGCTGTAGCCGAAGGGGTTGACCACGCCGACCGTCTCCGCGCCCGGCACACCGGAGTTCGGTGTGACGTTGGCGCTGACCGCCGTGTTGGTCAGGGAGACGCCCGCGCCGGAGGCTCCTGCGGCGATCTGGCCGGTCAACTCCTTGGCCAGGCTGGTCGATCCGGTCAGCGGCAGGCTGTTGGACGCGTCCCCGACCTTGATCGAGTAGCTGCCCGCCGGGGCCTCCCACTGGTTGTCCGCCGCCGACCAGGAGGCCAGGTCGTGGATGCTCAGCGGGAAGGTGACCGTCGCGCTCTGCCCGGGGTTGAGCGTCTGCCGCTGGAAGCCCCTGAGCTGTTCCGGCGGATCCTGTCCGGCGGCCGGGTCGCCGACGTACAGCTGCGCGACGTCCGCGCCCGCCACCGACCCGGTGTTGGTGACCGTGGCGGTCACCGTGGCCGTGCCGTTGGCGTTGAAGGCGCCGACGTTCAGGTTGGAGAAGGAGAACTTGGTGTAGGACAGTCCGAAGCCGAACGGGAAGGCAGGGGTGATGTTCTGCGACTGGTACCAGCGGTAGCCGATGTTCACGCCCTCGCTGAAGTCCACCCCGGTCGAGGTGCCCGGCCACTGCGCGGTGGTCTGCGCCGGGACCTGGCTCAGACTGCTCGGCAGGGTGACCGGCAGCTTGCCGGACGGGTCGGCCGTGCCGAAGATCAGTGCGGCCATGGCGGCGCCGGTCTCCTGTCCGCCGTACCAGTTCTCGAAGACCCCGGCGACCGAGTTCAGCCACGGCATGACCACCGGCGAACCGCTGTTGATGACCACGACGGTGTTCGGGTTCGCCGCGGCGACGTCCGCGATCATCGTCTCGTCGGTGCTGGACAGGTCCAGCGTGGTGAGGTCGGACTCCTCGCCCTCCGGCGCGTTGACGTAGACGATGGCGTCGGTCGCGGCCTTGGCCGCGGCCACCGCCTGCGGGATGTCGGTGGTGCCGTTGTCGTTGCCCTGGGTGTAGCTGACCTTGACGTTGGGTCCGGCGGCGTTCTGGATGCCGGTGATCGGCCAGATCGTGTTGGAACTGGTGACCGTGCCGCTGCCCCCGCCGGCGAGTTCCACCCCGGCGCCGCCGTCGGTGCCGATCACCGCGATGGACTCGGTGCCGTTCGGGTTGAGCGGCAGCAGGCCGTTGTTCTTCAGCATGACCGTGCCCTCCTCGCCGAGCTGCAGCGCGGTCTGCTGGTGCGCCGCCGAGGTGACACTGGTGGAGAGGTTGCCGCTCTGCGGGTTGTCGAACATCCCGAAGGCGAACATCTGGGTGAGGATCCGGGCGGCGTTGGAGTTGAGCGTCGCCTGGCTGAGCGTGCCGGCCGTGAGGGCGGCGGACAGGGCGCCGGCGTCGGAGAAGGGCATCGCCACGTCCATGCCGGCCACGGTGGAGGGGACGCTGGAGTAGTCGGCGCCCCAGTCGGAGGTGATGTAGCCGCCGTAGTTCGCCTCGTCGTCGAGTCCCTGCTGCTGGATGTCGGCGTTCTGGCAGGAGGCGGCGCCGTTGACGACGGCGTAGGAGCACATCATCGCGGCCGGTGCGGACTGCTTGGCGGCGGACTCGAAGGGCGCCAGGTAGAGCTCCTCCAGCGACTTCTGACTGACCGTCTCATTGTTCTTCCCGTTGGGGTACTGCTCCTGGTCGTAGGCCGCGGTGTGCTTGACCATGGCCATCACGCCCTGGCTCTGCAGACCCTGCACCTCGGCCGTGGTGATCTGGCCGGCCAGGTACGGGTCCTCGCCGTAGGTCTCGTAGGTCCGGCCCCAGCGCGGGTCGCGCACCAGGTTGGTGGTCGGGCCGAGTGAGACGTTCACCCCCTTTCCGGCGAACTCGTTGCCGATCGCCGTGCCCTCCTGCTTGATCAGCGCCGGGTCCCAGGTCGCGGCGGCGTTCTCGCCGTCCGGGAAGGCGGTCACGCCGCCGGCCCCGTCACCGACGCCGTTGGGGCCGTCCTCCATGTTGGTCGGCGCTATGCACAGGTTGGGAATGCCGGGGATGTGCCCGATGTAGGACGTGGTGCCGTCGCCGGCGACCAGGCTGAGCTCCTCCGACTGGTCCATGGTGTCGAGCACCTGCTGCACCCGCTGGGCGACCGGCGCGGTGGAGCCTACCCAGGAGCAGCTGCCGTTGCCGCCGCTGCCGTTGCCGCCGCTGATCGGGGCGACCGTGGTCAGGCCGTAGACGCCGAGCTCGAAGATCGAGTACCCGAACTGGGTGGCGCGCGCGGTCCCGTTCATCCGGACGTAGCGGGCGGTCACCGAGAGCGGGAAGGACTGGTTGCCGCCGGTCCCGGTAGTCGTGGAGTAGACCGTGGTCCAGGCCGAGCCGTCGGTGGACACCTGGAGCGAGAACCCGGTGGCGTACGCAGCCTCCCAGAGCAGGCCCACACTGCAGATCTGCTGCTGCGAGCCGAGGTCGACCTGCAGCCACTGCGGGTCGCTGGCGGCGCTGGACCAGCGGGTGCCCGGGTCGCCGTCGGTGGCGTCCGGTGCGGGGTAGTCGGTGGCGTCCTGGGTCGAGGAGGCCGTGGTCGGGTGGTCCAGGGCGAGGTCCTGGGTGCCGCAGTACTCGGTCGGGCCGCCTCCGCCTCCCCCGCCGCCGCCGCTGGATCCCTGGGTGAAGGCCAGGTAGTGGTAGTTCCAGCCGTTGGCGTCCTGATCGAGGGTCAGTGTCTGCACGCCTGCCGCGAGGGTGATGCCGACGGTGACGGTGGTCCAGGTCTGGTAGCCGCCGGTGTTCGGCACGGCGACCGGGCCGGTGAGGTTGGTGCCCGAGGCGTTCGCGATGTGCAGCGCGTCGGTGATCGCGTAGGGCGAGGCCACCCGGAAGCTGACGGTGTAGATCCCGGCAGTGGCCACGGTGACCGTGTAGTTGAACCACTGCCCCGCCGCCGTCCAGCCGACGTCGTAGGGCGCACCGGCCCCGGTGGCGTCCTGGGTGTCGGCCGTGGACTCCAGGTCGACACCGTCCGACCGGTAGCTGTCCGCGGTGCCGTTGGCGGCGGCGACCTTGTACGCCACTCCGCTGCCGCCGGTGTCGTAGTTGGCCCCCTGCACCGTGCCCGGCACCGCACCCGGCGTGCCGCCGAAGGGCTGGTCGCTGCCCGAGCCGCCGGATCCGCCGCCGGCCGAGCTCAGGGTGAAGGCCAGGTTGTGGAAGTTCCAGCCGTTGGAGTCCTGGTCGACGGTCAGCGTCTGCACCCCGGCCGGCAGGGTGACGCTGGCGGTGACGGTGGTCCAGGTCTGGTAGCCGCCGGTGTTCGGAACGGCGACCGAACCGGTGAGGTTGGTCCCCGAGGCGTTCGCGATGTGCAGCGCGTCGGTGATGCCGTAGGGCGAGGCCACCCGGAAGCTGACGGTGTAGATCCCCGCGGTGGCCACGGTGACGGTGTAGTCGAACCACTGGCCCGCTGTGGTCCAGCCCACGTCGTACGGGCCGCCGGCCGCGCTGGTGTCCTGCGTGTCCGCCGTGGACTCCAGGTCGATCCCGTCGGCGCGGTAGGCGTTGGCGGAGCCGTTGGTGGAGGCGACCTGGTACGCCACGCCGCTGCCGCCGGTGTCGTAGTTGGCGGCCTGCACCGTACCCGGCACCGCTGCCGGAGTGCCCCCGAAGGGCGCGCTGCCCGCGGCGAACGCCGCGCTGCGCACGCCGACCAGCGACACGGCGAGCAGGGCCACGACGGTGAGCAGTGCACGGAACGCGGGCCTGCGACGGGCCGGCCGGGATCTGCCGCGTGCGGACGCCGGCGGCCGTGGGAGGGGGAAAGGCTTCATTGCGTTCCCTTCAGTTGCCAACAGGGCATGGCGTATGCCGGTAGGGCATGGCGTATGCCGGTAGGGCATGGCGAAGCACAGCCGGGTGGTGGTGGCTGGGCGCTCAGGTGTCGTCACAGCAGTCTCAGAGAGCGCTCTCTAGAGAGGTTTAAGGTAGCGCTACGGACATGTCAAGCGTCCCGCCGACCGCACCGGTACCGGAACCTGTCCACCCCTCGCCCGACAACTGACGGGGCCTCACCTGTCGCTACAGGCAAGGCCCCGCCGGAGCTGTTCGCAGTGGTGCCGGTCAGGCCGGGTAGTCCCCTGCTGCGAGGTCTTCGAGCAGGCTCGGACCGGTGGGCTGCCAGCCGAACCTCTCACGGGTGACGGTGCTGGTGGACGGCTGGTCGATGCCGAAGATGGTGCCGAGGAAGCCGAAGCCCTCGGCCGGGACCGCTTCGGTGGGCAGTCCGAGTTGGCGGCCGATGGCCTCGGCGATGGCGCGCATCGGGTCGCCTTCGTCGGCGACCGCGTGGGCGACGGTTCCCGGGGCGGCCTCCTCCAGGACCAGCCGGAAGAGTCGGGCGGCGTCCTGGCAGTGCACGGCCGGCCAGCGCTGGGCGCCGTCGCCGACGTAGCCGGAGACACCGGTGCGCCGGGCCGCCTGGATCAGGACGGAGGCGAAACCGAACCCGGTCCGCTCGCCGCGGCCGTGGACCGAGCGCGGCAGCCGCACCACTGCCGAGCGCACGCCCTGGGCGGCGAGGTCGAGCACGGCTCGGGCGTTGCGGCCGCGGCCCCCGGCCGGGCCCTCGGTCGGCGCCGGGTCGTCCTCGGTCGAGGGACGGCCCGCGACGGCGGGGGTGCCGGACGCGATCACCAGCGGTTTGCCGCTGCCCTTGAGGGCGGCGCCGAAGGCCTCGACGGCCAGGCCCTCCTCGGCGACCGACCCGGCGAAGTTGCTGAAGTCGTGACCGAAGGCGAGGTGGATCACCCCGTCCGCCTCGCCGGCGCCGGCCCGCAGGCTGTCGGGGTCGGCGAGATCGCCGCGGAACGCGGTGGCCCCCGCGGCGGTGACGGCCTGCGCCGAGGCGTCGGAGCGGGCCAGGGCCAGGACCGTGTGGCCCGCGGCGATGAGTTCGGGGACGACTGCGGACCCGATCAGCCCGCTGGCACCGGTGACGAAGACGCGCATGGGAACTCCTCCAGGCTATGGGACCTTTGTCCCATCACCGTACACCAGTGATGGGACAAAGGTCCCATGGATAGGATGGACCAATGCCCCGATGGGAACCCGACGCACGCGAGCGGCTGGTCGCAGCCGCACTACACCTGTTCACCGAACAGGGCTACGACAACACGACCGTCGCGGAGATCACCGAACGCGCCGGCGTGGCCAAGAGCACCTTCTTCCGGCTCTTCCCGGACAAGAGGGAAGTCCTGGCCGCCGGGCAGGAGGTGCTGTCGCGGCTCCTCACCCAGGGCATCGCCGCAGCGCCCGAGGACGCCTCGCCGCTGGCCGCGGTCGCCGCCGGTCTCGACTGCGCGGCCGAGGCCATGACACCCTTCAACCGCGAACTCGCGCCCCGCGTGCGCGCCGTCATCGCCACCAGCGCCGAACTCCAGGAGCGCGACCAGCTCAAGCAGGTCGGCCTGGGCGCGGCCATGGCGGACGCGCTGCGCGCCCGCGGCGTGCCGGACCCGGCCACCGCCCTGGCGGCCGAGATGGGCGTGCTCGCCTTCAAGGACGCCTTCGCCGCCTGGACCGTCCCCGGCAATGAGCGTGAGCTGGGCGAGCTGGCCCACGAGGCGCTGGACCGGCTGCGCGGCTCACTCACCGACCTCGGCTGACAACCGCCCCCTGCGCACCGGAAGGTGACGGCCCGGTAGCGGGGATCGTCCAGTCGGGCATCCAGGTCCCGGCGTCCTCGCGGCCGGGAGCGGTGGCGGCGAGGTGGGCGCGGAGGGCGGCCAGCGCCGGGTGGGGGTTGTCGCGGTGCCAGAGCAGCGAGTGCGGGTAGACGGGCGTCGGGTCGGTCACCGGGATGCGGCGCAGCCCGTAACCGGCGGGCCAGACCAGGCGGGTGTGCCCGCCCGTGAAGGTGGCCAGGGCCGGGGTGTCGGCGACGGTGTCCAGGAGCGCGTCGGAGCCGAAGTTGGGGCCGGTCGCCTCGATGGTCAGACCGAACTCGGCGACGAGGTCGTCGTAGTAGGCGGCCCACTCGGTCCCGGGGACGATGCCGGGCATCCAGATCCGGTGCCCGGCGAGCTGGGCCAGGGTCACCGACCGGGCGCCCGCCAGCGCGTGGGCCGAGCCGGTGAGCAGGTCGAGGTGTTCGTCGAGCACCCGGACGCACTCGATGTCCTCCGGCAGGGGCCGGCCGGGCACGGTGACGGCGCGGAAGGACGCGTCGATCGCACCGGACCGGATGGCGGCGACAGCCGCGTCGATGTCGAACATCATCACCACGTCGAGCTCGATCTCGGGCTGCGCGCGATGGAAGCCCCGCATCAGGCCCGACGCCGCGCCGCGCGAGGAGAGGATGTCGACGCGCAGCGGACGGCGGCCGGTGCGCACGGACGCGACCGCGCGCTCGGCGATGCGCACCAGTTCGCGCGCGTGGGGCAGGAAGGCCTGACCGTCGATGGTGAGCTCGGCGCCGCGCGGGGTCCGGGTGAAGAGCCGTACGCCGAGGTTGCGCTCCAGCGCGGCGATCCGCTTGGAGACGGCCTGCTGGGTGAGTCCCAACTCGGCGGCGGCCTGCTGGAACTGCCCCGCATCGGCGGCGGCGGCGAAGGTCCGGACGGTGTCGAGGTCCACGTCGGCACCCTACAGGTACAACCGTTGGTTGTGGCTGGACGGCTCCGTGGTTGTTTGACCTCCGGGTACGGCACTCGCTTTGATGCTGCTGATCGCGGATCGGTTGTGCGGGCGAGTGGCGAGGGGCGGTCGGACATGAGCAGCGGGCACCGGCTGGGAGACCTGCTCGGGCATCGGCTGGGGTGGCGGTTCGGGTGGCTCTGGGGAGCCTACGGGACCAGCGCGCTCGGCACCTGGCTCGCCTTCGGCGCGTTCCCGCTGATCGCCATCCGGGTGCTGCACTCCGGACCGGCCGAGGTCGCCGCGCTCTCCTCGGTGGGGGCGGCGGTGGGCGCGGCCGTGGCGGTGCCGCTCGGCCCGTGGGTGGAGTTCCGCCGCAAGCGGCCGGTGCTGATCGCGATGGACCTGGCCCGGTTCGCCGCACTGCTGACCGTCCCGGCCGCGTTCGCGCTCGGCGTGCTCACCTTCGTCCAGCTGCTGCTGGTCTCGGTCGTGGTCGCGGCCGCCGACATCACCTTCCGAGCCGCCTCGGGCGCCTACCTCAAGACGCTGTTGCCGGCCGAGGACCTGCTGGTCGCCAACGCCCGGTTCGAGTCCACCTCGTGGACCACCACGATCATCGGACCGCCGCTGGGCGGCGCGGCGATCGCCCTGCTCGGTCCGGTGGCGACGGTGGTGGCCGACGCGGTCAGCTACCTGCTCTCGGCGCTGGGCATCCGCGCGAGCGGGAGCCAGGAGCCCCGGCCGGAGGACCGGGCGGGCGTCCGTATGCGGCCCGGGGACCTGCTCGACGGCTGGCGCTACATCCTCGCCGACCCGACGCTGCGCCCGCTGTTCTTCAACACCGCCCTGTTCAACGGTCTGGTGATGGCCGCGCAGCCGCTGCTGGCGGTACTGATGCTCGGCCGGCTCGGGTTCGCTCCGTGGCAGTACGGCCTCGCCTTCGCCGCCCCCTCGGTCGGCGGGCTGCTCGGTTCGCGACTGGCCCGACCACTGGTCACCCGGTTCGGGCAGCACCGGGTCCTGGTCGCGTTCGGGGCGCTGCGCGTGCTCTGGCCCGTCGGCCTGGCGTTCGTCGGACCGGGCAGTCGTGGGCTGCTGCTGGTGATCGGCGTGGAGCTCGGGATCATCTTCTGCTGCGGGGTCTTCAACCCCGTCTACGCCACCTACCGCCTGGAGCGCACCGCGCCCGAACGGGTCACCCGCACGCTCTCCGCCTGGACTGTGTCGACCAAGGCCTCGACGGCGCTGCTGACCGCCGTCTTCGGCGTGCTGGGAGGCCTGCTCGGCCCGCGTACGGCCATCGGGCTGGCCGGCGTGCTGCTGCTGGCGACCCCGCTGCTGCTCCCCCGCCGCGCGGCGGCAGGTCACCCCGAGGCGGCGCCGGCAGCGTCGCCCAGCCGCGCCTGACGCGTCGACAGCTCGGATCGCTCTAGAGTGCTTGAGTCTCCAGAAGGACCCCCGGGAGGAGAACTCCGGATGCTCACCCCTGACGTACGCCGCGCCCTCGACGGCACCTCGCTGGCCCACCTGGCGAGCGTGCTGCCGAACGGGTCGCCCCACTCCGTCCCGCTCTGGATCGGAACCCGGGGCGATCACATCGTGTTCCTCACCGGCCCGAACTCGCGCAAGGCACGCAACCTGCGCCGCGACCCCCGAGTGGCACTCTCCCTGACGTCGGCGGACAACCCCTTCGAGCCGGTCATCGTGCGCGGCCGCGTCGTCGAGTGGCTCGAGGGCGACGCCGCTTGGACCGTCATCGACGAGTTGGCCGTCAAGTACACCGGTCAGCCGTACTCGCGCAGCGAGGAACGCGTGGTCGGGGTGATCGAGCCCGAGCGGCAGCGGGTCGGTATCGGCTGAGCGGTTCGGGTCACGACCCCGTGTCGTGATCCCTGTCCGTCATGGATCGGTGACAGGGTCGACGACCATGGCGACCGATACCACCGTGCCCCTCCCCGGGAAGCTCGTTGCCGTCCAGCTGAGACTGCTGCCCTGGGCGGCGCTGATCGGGATCGCCTGCTCGGCCGTCCTGCTCGGCGTCGGCAAGGTCGAGGAACTGATCCACCACCTGCTGTGGCAGCACCTGCCCGGTTGGCTGGGCATCCACGACGGCGCCCACAACCGCTGGTGGATCGTCGCCGTGCTGACGTTCGTCGGCCTCGCCGTCGGCCTGACGGTCCGTTACGCCCCTGGCCACGCCGGGCCCGACCCGGCCACCGAGTCGCTCGTCGCACCGCCGATGCCGGTGGCCGTGCTGCCGGGACTGCTGCTGGCGACCGTACTGGCGCTCGGCGGCGGCGTCAGCCTGGGGCCGGAGAACCCCATCACCGCCGCCAACATCGCCCTGGCCTGGTGGTTCGCCCACACGGTGCTCAAGCGGCAGGACACCGCGACCTGGGTCGCCCTGGGCGCCGCCGGCACCGTGGGCGCACTGTTCGGCACCCCCGTGGCCGCCGCACTGATCCTGTCAGAGGTGCTGGTCAGCCGTCCCGGGCAGCGCATGTGGGACCAACTGCTTGCCCCGCTTCTGGCGGGCGCCGCCGGTTCGCTCGCCACCACGGTGATCGGCGCGCCGTCACTGTCGCTGACGCTCCCGCCCTACCGGGGCTTCGAACTCGTGGATCTGGTCTCCGGCACCGTGATCGTGCTGTCGGCGACGGCCCTCGGAGTCGCCGGCGCCTACGCCTTCCCCTATCTGCACACGTGGTTCCACTCGATGCGCGCCCCGGTCCTGATGCTCGGCGTCGGCGGCCTGTGCCTGGCCGTCCTGGGCGCGATCGGCGGGGAGATCACCTTGTTCAAGGGCCTGGACCAGATGAACGAACTGGTGACCGGGCTGCCAGGATTCGGCAACGCCCAACTGCTCATGTACGCCTTGGTCAAGCTTGCCGCCCTGATCACCGCCGCGACCTGCGGCTTCCGCGGTGGACGGATCTTCCCTGCCGCGTTCGTCGGCGTCGCGGCCGGCTGCCTCTCCCACGGGCTCGTGCCCGGCGTCCCGCTCGCTCTGGCCATCGGCGCCGGCGTGATGGGCATGGTGACCGCAGCGACCCGGCAGGGCTGGCTCAGCCTCTTCATGGGCGTGGCGATCACCGGCGACCTCAAGCTGCTGCCGGTGCTGTGCGTGCTGATCATCCCGGCCTGGCTGCTGTGCGTCGGCCGCCCGCCGCTGCAGATCGAGCACCCGCAGGCATGACCAGCCACCGGACCTGTCGCGCTGAAACCGACGTACGGCGGCACCCCGGTCTACGCCCCGATCACGCTCCGGCTCCACGGCAAGCAGGGCTGAAGTGCCGTCAGGTGCTCAGCACGACGGCCGAGCCGTGGCCGAACAGGCCCTTGTTGGCGGTGATGCCGACCCGGGCACCGTCCACCTGGCGTCCGCCCGCGCGGCCCTGGAGCTGCCAGGTGATCTCGCAGACCTGGGCGATGGCCTGAGCGGGCACCGCCTCCCCGAAGCAGGCCAGCCCGCCGCTGGGGTTGACCGGGATCCGCCCGCCCACCGCGGTCTCCCCGTCCCGCAGAAGCTTCTCCGCGCCACCCGCCTCGCACAGCCCCAGGTGTTCGTACCAGTCCAGTTCCAGCGCCGTGGCCAGGTCGTAGACCTCGGCGACGTCCACGTCCTGCGGGCCGATGCCGGACTGCGCATAGGCCGCGTCGCCGATCGAGTCCATGAACCCCCGTGTCGGCGGGGCGGCCACGGCCGTGGAGTCGGTGGCGATGTCCGGCAGCTCCAGCACCGTGTTCGGATAGGTCGGCGTGACGCTCGCGACCCCCCGGATCCGCACCCCGGGCGACGCCCCGCCGTGTCGGCGGTAGGCCGCCTCGCTCATCAGCACCAGCGCCGCCCCGCCGTCGGAGGTCGCGCAGATGTCCAGCAGGTGCAGCGGATCGGACACGATCGGCGAGGCCAGCACCTCCTCCGCGGTGACCGCCTTCCGGTACCGGGCCCGGGGGTTGGCCAGACCGTGCCGGGCGTTCTTCACCTTCACTTCCGCGAAGTCCTCGGCGGTGGCCCCGTGCAGGTCCATCCGGCGGCGCGCCGCCAGCGCGAAGTACGCCGGGTTGGTCGCCCCCAGCAGCCGGAACCGCAGCCAGTCCGGGTCCGCGGGCCGATCACCGGCGTTCGGCGCCAGGAAGCCCTTGGGCGTGGTGTCCGCCCCCACCACCAGGGCGATGTCACACAACCCGGCCAGAATCCGGGCCCGCGCCGTGTCGATGGCCATCGCGCCCGAGGTACAGGCACCGTAGGCACTCGCCACCTGCGCCCCCGACCAGCCCAGAGCGCGGGCGAGGGTGGCGCCGGCGACGTACCCCGCATAGCCGTTGCGGACCGTCTCCCCCGCTGCCACGAACTGCACCTCACGCCAGTCCACCGCGGCGTCCGCCAGGGCCTCCGAGGCGGCCCGCACGCCGTACTCGACGAACGGACGGCCCCACTTGCCCCAGGGGGTCATCCCGACCCCGGCCACGATCACGTCGTTCACCGCGCCACCCCCGCCGGACGCCACTTCCAGATCGTGTACTCGTGCTCGTCGTCGCAGAACAGCGTGTCCACCACCAGCTCCACCCGCGCCCCCACCCGCAGGTCCTCCACCGAGACCCCCGCCACCGCCTGGCCCAGCACCACCAGCCCGCTGCCGTCGACCTCCACCGCCACCAGCGTGCACGGCTCGTACGGTTCCAGGGCCGGAACGAAGGGAGCCGGCGGCTGGTACCGCAGATCCGTGTAACTCCACACGGTGCCCCCGGGCCCCAATCTCACCTCGGTGAACTCGCTCCCGCCGCAGGCCGGGTTGGGACAGCGGAAGCTCGCGGCCGGAAACGCCACCGCGGCGCAGCCGTCGCACCTGCTGCCGACGAGGGCCGGTCCACCGTCCTCGGTGAACCAGCCCTCCGCGCCCAGCGCGGGCGTCCTCGTCCTCATCGCACCCCTTCCCAAGCCCGGAGCCGGAGCCGCAGTTCAGGTCGTACCTGACGGGTCTAGCCCATGGCGCTGTGACTTGGAAGGGGCACGCGACCGGTGATCGCTCACGCCGGCCCTGCGGGACTACGGCGGGTCAGGCGCGCACATACAGCGCCGAGCGGCCCGCGTACCGGGCCTGGGAGCCGAGTTCCTCCTCGATGCGGATCAGCTGGTTGTACTTGGCCGTGCGGTCCGAGCGCGACATCGAGCCGGTCTTGATCTGTCCGCAGCCGGTGGCGACGGCCAGGTCGGCGATGGTGGTGTCCTCGGTCTCGCCGGAGCGGTGCGACATGACCACCGTGTAGCCGGCTTTGTGGGCGGCGTCGACCGTGGTCAGCGTCTCGGTCAGGGAGCCGATCTGATTGACCTTCACCAGGATGGAGTTGGCCACCCCCTCGCGGATGCCGTCGCGCAGCCGGTCGACACTGGTGCAGAACACGTCGTCGCCGGTGAGTTGGCACCGGTCGCCGAGGACGTCCATGAGCAGCTTCCAGCCCTTGAGGTCGTCCTCCGCCATCGCGTCCTCGATGGACGCGATCGGGTAGCGGGAGACCAGGCCGGCCAGGTACTCGGCATGCTCCTCGACGGTGCGCTCGACGCCCTCGCCCGCATAGTGGTAGACGCCGTCGCGGAAGAACTCCGAGGTGGCCGGGTCCATGACCAGGGTGATGTCCTCGCCCGGGGTGTAGCCGGACCGTTCGATGGCGTCCACCACGAACTGCAGCGCCTCGTCCGCGGTGCTCAACGCCGGGGCGAAGCCGCCCTCGTCGCCCACGCCGGTGCTGTGGCCGGCGTCGGACAGCGACGTGCGCAGGGTGTGGAAGACCTCGGAGCCCATCCGGACCGCGTCGAAGAAGTTCTCCGCCCCGATCGGGGCGATCATGAACTCCTGGAAGTCCAGGGCGTTGTTGGCATGCGCCCCGCCGTTGATGATGTTCATCATCGGCACCGGCAGCAGGCGCGCGCCGGCGCCGCCGACGTAGCGGTACAGCGGCTCGCGGTGGGCGAGGGCGGCGGCCTTGGCCGCGGCCAGCGAGGCGCCGAGGATCGCGTTGGCGCCGAGGTTGCCCTTGTTGGGCGTGCCGTCGAGACGGATCATGGTCTCGTCGACCAGGGCCTGGTCCTCGGCGTCCAGACCGAGGAGCTCCCTGGCGATGGCGCCGTTCACGGCGTCCACCGCCTTGCGCACGCCCTTGCCGTGGAAGCGCGCGGGGTCGCCGTCGCGGAGCTCGACGGCCTCGTTCGCGCCGGTGGAGGCGCCGGAAGGAACTGCCGCCCGACCGAGCGAACCGTCCTCCAGCAGGATGTCGACCTCGACGGTCGGGTTGCCCCTGCTGTCGATGACCTCGCGTCCCAGGACACGGGTGATCGCAGTCATGTCTCTCCTAGGGTCGTCAGCTGAAAGCGCATCAGCTGCATCTGCATCAGTGCGGGTGGGGTGATGAACCGCTGTGCGGTCAGGAGGCGGCGAGCAGCTGAAGGGTGTCGATCACGCGGTTCGAGAAGCCCCACTCGTTGTCGTACCAGGCGACGACCTTGATGTGGCGGCCGTCGACCCTGGTGAGGGCCGAGTCGAAGATCGCCGAAGCCGGGTTCCCGGTGATGTCGGCGGAGACCAGCGGGTCGTCCGAGTACTCCAGCACCCCGGCCAGCGGGCCCGCCGCGGCGGCGCGGTAGGCCTCCAGCACGTCCTCGCGGGTCACGTCGCGGGCGACGGTGGTGTTGAGCTCGACGATGGAGCCCACCGGGACCGGCACCCGGATCGAGTCGCCCGACAGCCTGCCGTCCAGCTGCGGCAGCACCAGGCCGATGGCCTTGGCTGCGCCGGTCGTGGTCGGCACGATGTTGACGGCGGCGGCGCGGGCGCGGCGGGGGTCGCGGTGCGGCCCGTCCTGCAGGTTCTGCTCCTGGGTGTAGGCGTGCACGGTGGTCATGAAGCCGTGCTCGATGCCCGCCAGTGCGTCCAGGACCGCGGCCAGCGGGGCCAGGGCGTTGGTGGTGCACGAGGCGTTGGAGACGATGGTGTGCAGGTCCGGGTCGTAGGCGTCGTTGTTGACGCCGAAGGCGAGGGTGACGTCGGCGCCGTCGGACGGGGCGCTGACCAGGACCCGCTTCGCGCCCGCGTCCAGGTGCACCCGGGCGGCCTTGGCGGCGGTGAACCGGCCGGTGGCCTCGAGCACGATGTCGACGCCGAGTTCGGCCCACGGCAGCTGCGCCGGCTCGCGCTCGGCGAGCACCTTGATGCGGCGTCCGTCGACGACGAGGGTGTCCCCGTCGACGGCCACCGGGCGGCCCAGGCGGCCGGCCGTGGTGTCGAAGGCGAGCAGCCGCGCGAGGGCGGCCGGCTCGGTCAGGTCGTTGACGGCGACGACGTCGAGGTCGCTGTCGCGCTCCAGCAGCGCGCGCAGCACATTGCGTCCGATGCGGCCGAAACCGTTGATGGCGATGCGGGTCATGACGCTGTCCTTCCAGGTCCGTTCGGGTACGCCTCCAGGCTCGCCCGGCGCGCGCCGCCGTGACAGCGGCGTGATCGCCATGGTCCGCAAGGATCGTGCCACCCCGGCCGGCGGCCCGACTGGGGGCCGCTGGCTGGCTGGGCGCGCACGCAGCGAATGAAGCAGAGCCCCGCCCCCCGGGGGGCTGCAACCGAACCGCGGTGGGCAAGTTGCAGCCGCACAGGGGCGCGGGGACTGCGCGCCCAGCCGGCAACGGTCAGCAGTCGACTCCGGGCCCCGCAGTGGCTACTCGCCCCGGGTGAAGGTGCGCCGGTACTCGCTCGGTGTGGTGCCGAGGATGCGCTGGAAGTGGAGCCGCAGGTTCGAGCCGGTACCGAGGCCGACCTCGGCGGCGATCTGCTCGATGCCGAGATGCGAGCGCTCCAGCAGCTCGCGGGCGGTGTCGATGCGGGCACGCATGATCCACTGCATCGGCGTGTACCCGGTCTCCTCGGCGAAGCGCCGCGAGAAGGTCCGGGGCGAGACCGCCGCCTCCCGGGCGAGGATGTCCAGGGTGAGGGGCTCGCCGAGCCGCCGCAGCGCCCACTCGCGGGTGGCGGCGAACCGCTCGCCGAGCGGCTCGGGCACGCTGCGCGGCACGTACTGCGCCTGTCCGCCGCTGCGGTAGGGGGCCGCGACCAGGCGTCGGGCGGCGTGGTTGGACGCGGCCACGCCGAGGTCGCCGCGCAGGATGTGCAGGCACAGGTCGAGGCCGGAGGCGGCGCCCGCCGAGGTCAGCACGCTGCCCTCGTCGACGAAGAGCACGTTCTCGTCGACCCGGACCAGCGGGTGCTTCGCCGCCAGCGCCCGGGTGTAGTGCCAGTGGGTGGTGGCGCGCCTGCCGTCGAGCAGGTCGGTGGCGGCCAGCGCGAACGCCCCGGTGGAGATCGCGGCCAGCCGCGCGCCCCGCTCGTGGGCGGCCAGCAGCGCGTCGACGACCGCCTGCGGCGGATCCTCGCGGTCCGGGAACCGGTAGCCGGGGATGAAGACGATGTCGGCCCAGACGAGGGCCTCCGGACCATAGGCGACGCTGTAGGACAGCCCGTCGCCGCCGGTCACCATCCCGCGCGCCGCACCGCACACCCTCACCTCGTACGGCATGCTGGCGCGGGTCGTGAACACCTGCGCGGGAATGCCCACGTCGAGCGGTTTCGCACCCTCCAGGACCAGGACGGCGACACGGCGGCGACGCGAGACGGGCACGGGACGATCGTACGTGCTGGACCGGCCTGGCCTGCGCACGCCGCGATCCGGCGTGGTGTCCGAGGCGACCGGGTCCTCCGCGTCGGACCCGGACTCGCGCTCGGGCGTGCGGCTCGGATCGAGTAGCATTCTCACGATCATGCAGATGATGCCATGTCAATATCGGGCATCCCCCTGCATGTTGGGACCTCCACAGCGAACTGACGGGTCGAGGAGAGACATGACTGCCGAGAACTGGGACTGGGCCGTATCCGACGGCAGCCTCCCGGCCAGCGTCGACCTGCGCACGGACATACCGCACCCGGCCCGGATGTACGACTACTACCTGGGCGGGAAGGACAACTTCCCCGCCGACCGCGCCGCCGCCGCACAGGTGGTCCAGCTGCTGCCGAGCGCCCCGGCCGGCTCCCGGGCCAACCGGCGCTTCCTGGGCCGGGCGGTGCGCTACGCCGCCGAGTTGGGCATCCGTCAGTTCCTGGACATCGGCACCGGCATCCCCGCCTCCAACAACACCCACGAGGTCGCCCAGGCGGCGTCCCCGGACGCCCGGGTGGTCTACGTCGACAACGACCCGATCGTGCTCACCCACGCCAGGGCCCTGCTGCGCGGCACCGCCGAGGGCCGCACCGCCTACATCGACGCCGACTTCCGCGACCCCGACTCGATCCTGCAGGCCGCACAGACCAAGGAGCTGCTGGATTTCACCCAGCCGGTCGCGCTGCTGGTGGTGGCCCTGCTGCACTTCTTCTCCGACACCGACAACCCGCAGGCGCTGCTGGCCCGCTATGTCGAGGCCCTGCCGCCCGGCAGCCTGCTGATCCTGACCCACGGCACCGGCGAGCTGATGGACCCGGAGATCGCGGCCCGGATCGAGGACACCTACACCAAGTCCGGACTCAACATCCGCTCCCGCACCCATGTCCAGGTGCTGGAGTTCTTCAAGGGCCTGGAGCTGGTCGAGCCCGGTCTGGTGCCGGTGCACGAGTGGCGCCCGGACCCCGACAACGAGGACGACCGGCTGATGACCCGCGAGGAGGTCGCCGGCTACGGGGGCGTCGCCCTCAAGCGCGGCTGAACGGACGCCATGTCCGGACTTCGTGTCGATCTGCCCCATCCGGCCCGGATGTACGACTACTACCTGGGAGGCAGGGACAGCTTTCCGGCGGACCGCAACGCCGCCGCCCGGGTCGTCGCGCTGTTCCCGCAGGTCCGCAGCACGGCCAGGGCCAACCGCCGGTTCCTCGGCCGGGCCGTGCGCTTCGCCGCACGGCAGGGGATCCGGCAGTTCCTGGACATCGGCACCGGTATCCCCACCGCCGACAACACGCACCAGGTGGCGCAGACGGTGGCCGCCGACGCCCGGGTGGTCTACGTCGACAACGACCCGATGGTGCTCAGCCACGCCCGCGCCCTGCTGCGCGGCAACGCCGAGGGCCGCACCGCCTTCGTCGACGCCGACTTCCGCGAACCGGCGGAGATCCTGCGCTCGCCGCAGGTCACCGAGGTGCTGGACTTCTCCCTGCCGGTCGCGCTGATGGTGGTCTCGCTGCTGCACTTCGTCCCCGCCGAGGACCGCCCGGAGCAGGTGCTGCGGCAGCTGAAGGACGCGCTGGCCCCCGGCAGCGCGCTGATCCTCTCGCACGCGACCGACGCGTTCACCCCGCCGGAGATCGCCGCCCACGTCCTGCGGACCTACACCGGCGCGGGGACCAGCCTCACCCCGCGCAGCCACCGCGAGGTGCTGCGCTTCTTCGACGGCCTGGACCTGGTCGAACCCGGCCTGGTGCCGGTGCACCGGTGGCGCACCGAGGACGCCGAAGACCTCGGCCTGACCAGCGAGGAGGTCGCCGGCTACGCCGGCGTGGCGCTGAAGCCGGGCCCGGGAATTGCAACCTGATCCTCATCCCTTCTTGACACGGTCCTCAGGACCGGAGCACAGGATGAGGGTTCAGGAGAAGCGGAGACCCGGACAGGTCCGGGTCGGCGGCTGCTGGAGGCTCTCGTGAGTGACGGCCAGGGACAGTACGGCGCGACGGGCACGGCAGGCGGCGGCTGGGGGCCGCCCTACCCGCCGGGAGAACCCTCTGCCGAGGGCAGCATGAGCGGCTACCCCCCGCCGCCGGTCCACGGCGCCCCTCCCGCCGGTCCGCCGCCGAGGCGGCCGCGCAGGCGGGGCCGAAGGCTGGGCACGTCGGTGATGCTGCTGGCCGCGGTCGGGGTGGGCATCGGGATCGACCACGCGTTCTGGCGTCCCGCGGCTGCTGCCCCGGCTTCGTCGTCGGCGTTCGGCGCGAACGCGACTCCCCAGCCGGGCGCCTCGCTGCAGCCCGGCGCCGGGGGCGCGACGCCCTCCCCCGCCTTCCCGACCACGCCCACTGCTCCGTCCACCCAGGGGGCGGGACCGGGGGCGGCCGGCGGTGACCCGGCGGTGGCGGCCAAGGTCGAACCGGCACTGGCGATCATCAACGTCACCCTCGGCTACCAGGACCTCCAGGCGGCGGGCACCGGCATGGTGCTCACGTCCAGCGGTGAGATCCTCACCAACAACCATGTGATCAGCGGAGCCACCCAGATCTCCGTCACCGACGTGGGCAACAACCGCACCTACACCGCCGCCGTGGTCGGCTACGACGCCGCCGAGGACATGGCGGTCCTGCAGTTGCAGAACGCCTCGGGCCTGACCACCGTGCAGATCGGTTCGTCCGCCAAGACCGCAGTGGGCGACCAGGTCACCGCCATCGGCAACGCCGGCGGGACCGGCACGCCCACCGCGGCCTCCGGCAGTGTGACCGCGTTGAACCAGTCGATCACCGCCGGCGACGACGCCACCGGCTCCTCCGAGCAGCTGCACGGGCTGCTCCAGGTGGACGCGGACATCCAGCCGGGCGACTCCGGCGGCCCGCTGGTGAATTCCTCCGGCCAGGTCATCGGGATGGACACGGCCGGCTCCGCCTCCTCCGGCTTCCGGCAGAACGCCACCCAGGGCTTCGCCCTGCCGATCGACTCGCTGGTGCCGCTGGCCCAGCAGATCGAGGCGGGCAGGGCGAGCGCGGCCGTGCACATCGGCGCCACGGCATTCCTCGGTGTCGAGGTCAGCAGCGGCAACAGCGCCGGCGGCGGCCTGGGCAACGGTGGGGGCAACGGCGGCGGCAGCGGCAACAACGGCACCGGCGTCAACGGCGCGCTGGTCGCCGGGGTGCTCAACGGCTCGCCCGCCGCGCAGACCTCGCTGGCGCAGGGTGACGTGATCACCTCCGTCGGCGGTCGGACGGTGTCCGGTTCGGCGGCATTGAGCGCGATCATGGCCACCCACCGTCCGGGCGACAAGGTCACCGTGGTGTGGACCGACACCTCCGGCACCCGGCACAGCGCCACCCTGGTCCTGGCCAGCGGCCCGGCGACCTGACCAGGTGCCGGGGCGGGTGCTCGGCACGGAGGCGGGGTGGCGCATAATCGGTGGCACCGACCGGCAGAGAGGTGACCCGCGCGATGATCCCGACCGGTGCCGCCGTAGCGGCTGCCGTGACCTTCGTCTGGCTCGGAATGGTTCTGGCCATCTCCTTCCTGGAGGCGCCGCTGAAGTTCCGCGCCCCCGGGGTGACCATCCCGATCGGGCTGGGCATCGGCCGCCTGGTGTTCCGCGCGCTGAACCTCGTCGAGGCGGTGCTCGCGGTCGTGGTCGTCGTCGCTGTGGTCGCTGACCGGGCGTCAGCGACCACCGTCTCGCTCACTGCTGTCGTCGCCGTGCTGCTGGCCGTCCAGCTGGGTGTGGTCCGCCCCCGGCTCAACCGCCGCTCCGACCGGGTCCTGGCCGGCGAGGAGTTGCCCCGCTCGCGGGGCCACCTCTCCTACGTGGCCCTGGAGACGGCCAAGGTAGTCGCCCTGCTCGCCCTCGGCGTCGCCGTTCTGGCGGGCTGATCTCCGTACCGTGGTGTCCTTCGGGGCCGCCGCCCGCCCGGGCGTCAGCGGTGCTTGAACTCCTCGATGGCTCCGCGGGTGGTCTGCGCCATGGCGTCGCTGCCGGCGTGCCCGGAGTCCTCGATGATGTGCAGCCGCGCGTCCGGCCACGCCTTGGCCAGCTCCCACGCCGTCTGCACCGGGCTGCCCATGTCGTGCCGGCCGTGCACCAGCACGGCCGGGATCCCGGCCAGTCGGCCGACGTCGCGCAGCAGTTGGTCCTCCTCCAGCCACGCGCCGTTGCTGAAGTAGTGTGCGCAGATCCGCACGAAGGCGATCTGCGCGTCGACGTCGCGGTCGCTGTACATGCCCGGCACGCCGTTGGGCTCGTTGGAGATGACCGCGTCCTCCCAGGCGAGCCAGTCGGCGGCGGCCTTCTCCCGGACCGCCCGGTCGGGGTTCTCCATCAACCGTGCGTACGCCGCCAGGAGGTCGTCCCGCTCGTCCTCGGGGACGCCGTCGCGGAACCGGTCCCAGGCTTCGGGGTAGAACCGCCCGGCGCCCCGGTAGAGCCAGTCGGTCTCGGCGCGGCGGGTGGTGGTCACCGCGGGGATCACGATCTCGGTGACCCGCTCCGGGTGCTGCTGCGCATAGGCCAGGATCAGCGTCGAACCCCAGGAGGCGCCGTTCAGCAGCCACTTGTCGATGCCGAGGTGCTCGCGCAGCCGTTCCATGTCGTCGATCAGGTGCTGCGTGGTGTTCAGGCTCATGTCCGCCGCCGGGTCGGCGGCGTGCGGGGTGCTGCGGCCGCAGTTCCGCTGGTCGAAGCGGATGACGCGGTAGCACGCCGGGTCCCAGGCCCTCGTCGGCCGCTGCGGCGCGCCCGAGCCCGGACCGCCGTGGACGTTCAGGGCGGGCTTGCCCTCGGGATTGCCGAGCTGCTCGTAGTAGATCCGGTTGCCGTCACCGGTGTCGATAAAGCCACTGTCGTACGGACTTGTCGGAGGATAGAGGTCAACCATGGTCGTCGATCGTACGGGACCGGCCGTTGCCAGGTGGCAGCATGGGCCAATGGCCGCCTATCAGCACGTCGTCGCCCTGGGGAGTTCGTTCGCCGCCGGACCGGGAATCGATCCGATCGTCGACCGGGGCGCGCTGCGGTCCGGTCGCAACTACCCCAGCCTGCTCGCCGAGCGGCTGGGCGCCCGGCTGACCGACCTGACCGTGTCCGGGGCGACCACGGCGACCATCCTGGACACACCCCAACACGCCTTGTGGCGAAGGACGTTCGCTCCTCAGCTGGAGGGGGTCCCGGACGATGCCGACCTGGTGACGGTCACGGCCGGCGGCAACGACCTCGGCTACATCGGCTCCATGGTGCGCGCCGCCTCGGCCGGACGGCTGCGATCCCGGCTGCTGACCCGGCCGTTGGCCGCGATCGTGGGCCGCGGCGGCCTCCCCGCCGCGAGCGACGAGGCGGTGGAGCAGGCGGTGGACGGGCTGACCCGGGTGGTGCGGGCCGCCAGGGTCCGCGCGCCGAGGGCGCGGGTGGTGCTGGTCGACTACCTGACCCTGGTCGGCGGCTCCACCCGGCCCGATCCCGGAACGCCGTTCACGACGGCCGAGATCGCCGCCTTCCGGCTGCTCGCGGAGCGCCTCGCGGACGCCTTCGCCGTGGCGGCCGAACGCACCGGCGCCGACCTGGTGCGGGCCTCGGCGCTGAGCGGGCGGCACGGCCTGGGATCGGCCGATCCGTGGGTGACCGGGTTCCGAACTCCCCGGCGCGGCGCACCCTTCCACCCCAACGCGGCGGGCATGGAAGCCGTCGCCGAAGCCGTGTGCACAGCCCTCGGCACCGGGTGACGCTCCGTCAGTGACGTCGGCGGGAACTCCGGTCAGGCCCTGGCACATTTCGCAATCCTGCAACATTCGCCGCATTGTGAGCGTCGTGGCCCGCTGCTATCAATGAGTCATGATCGCGACAAGGTCCGGCATGGAGCATCCGGGCCCGGGGTAGACCCATGCGAAGGCTAATGGCATGGGCATGCCGCACTTATTAGGTTGATTCGGACATGACACTACGCTTTCGAAGGAGGCGAGGACACCCATGAGAGTGGTCCAACGGCTGAAAGTCGCCGCAGTCGCGACGGTCCTGGCGCTGGTCGCGGTCGGGTGCACCGGGAGCAGCAGCGGTGGCGGCGGTGCGATCAACAACGGCGAGAGCGCGACGGCCGGCAAGGCCGCGGTGAAGAAGGGCGGGACGGTCACCCTCGCGGAGGTGGGAACACAGCCCGACTTCATCTTCCCGTTGGTCCCGGCGACCAACCAGAACGGCTACAACGTCAACCTGACCCAGCCCATGTGGCCGTTCCTGGTGTACGCCGGCGACGGCGCCAACTCGGTGGTGAACAAGGACAAGAGCCTGTTCACCTCCCTTGACTACTCCAATGGCGACAAGCGGATCACCATCCACCTCAAGACCTGGAACTGGTCCGACGGCCAACCGGTCACCAGCCGCGACTTCTCCTTTGTCTACAACCTGCTGAAGGCCAACGCCTCCAACTGGAGCGCTCATCTGGTGGGGCTCTTCCCCGAGGACGTCGCCAAGGTGTCCACCCCCGACGCCCACACCGTGGTGCTCGACCTCACCCAGGCGTACAACCCGGACTTCTACACCGACGACGTCCTCAGCACCATTCCACTGCTGCCGCAGCACGCCTGGGACAAGACCTCCGACACCGGCGCGGTCGGTGACGACGACACCACCGCCACCGGGGCCAAGGCCGTCTACGCCTACCTGCAGAAGGAGGGGGCGAAGACCACCGCCTTCACCAGCAACCCGCTGTGGCAGGTCGTCGACGGGCCGTGGAAGCTGTCCGAGTTCCGCAGCAACGGCTACTACAGCTACGTACCCAATACCCAGTACTCCGGCTCGGACAAGCCCAACCTCGACAAGATCGTCTTCTCCCCGTTCACCACGGACACCCCCGAGATCAACGCCCTGCGCTCGGGCAGTTCCCTGGACATCGCCGCGCTGCCGCTGAACGACCTCAAGCAGGCCCAGGCGCTGGAGTCCAGCGGCTACGCGATCGCCAGCGTGCCCATCCCGGGTGTCGCCGAGATCCAACCCAACCTCTACAACTCCTCCGTCGGCGCGGTGTTCCGCCAGCTCTACATCCGCCAGGCGCTGGAGTACCTGATCAACCGCGACCAGATCGTCGCCAAGGTCTACAACGGCTACGCGGACCCGGGCAATGGGCCGGTCCCGGTCAAGGCCGCCGGCACCTGGGCCTCACCGCTGGAGAAGAGCGGCGGCCCCTACCCGTACGACCCGGCCAAGGCCAAGTCACTGCTGCAGGCGCACGGCTGGAAGGTGGTGCCCAACGGCACCACGACCTGCGCCGACCCCGGGACCGGCCCCACCCAGTGCGGCGCGGGCATCAGCGCGGGCCAGGCCCTGACGTTCGGTCTGGCCTACTCCTCCGGCCGGGCCACCACGGACCAGCAGAACGCCGCCATCAAGTCCTCCGAGGCCCAGGCCGGCATCACCGTCAACCTCAAGTCGGAGCCGTTCAACACGCTGATCAGCACGATCGGCACCTGCACCGCGGCCTCGCACCCGGCCTCGGGCTGCGGCTGGCAGCTGGCCGAGTTCGGCTACGAACCCTACCCGCTCTACCCCAACGGCACCGGCTACTTCGACACCGGCGGCTCCGGCAACTCCGGCGGCTACTCCGACCCGACGATGGACCAGCTGATCAAGGCCACCGAGTACGGCGCCTCCTCCCAGGCGTTCACCCAGTACGAGGACTACGCGGCCAAGCAGCTCCCCTGGCTCTGGCTGCCGCTGCGCGAGAGCCTGCTGGTCTACCGCAAGAACCTGCAGGGAGTGGTCCCGCTCAACCCGTTCTCGCAGGCGCAGAACTTCGAGGACTGGGGCTTCACCTCGTGACGGCCCATCACCCCGCACCGGGCGCCCGCGGAGCGGCGGGCGCCCGGTGACCGCCTACCTCCTGCGGCGGACCGGCCAGGCACTGGTGGTGGTCTTCGGAGTCATGGTGCTGACCTTCGTGATGATCCACCTGGTCCCGGGCAGCGCCGCCCGGGCCAGCCTCGGCACCCGCGCCACCGCCGAACGGATCGCCCTCTTCAACGCGGCCAACGGCCTGGACCGACCGCTGGCCGCACAGTTCGTGTCCTTTGTGCAGCAGGCCGCCGAGGGCAACTTCGGCACCTCCTACTCCCTGCACCAGCCGGTGTCCACGCTGATCGCCCAGCGGCTGCCACGCGACGGGGTGCTGCTGGGGCTGTCCACCCTGCTGGCGCTCTCGGTCGCGCTGCCGATGGGGATCTTCCAGGCGGTGCGGCGCGGCCGGGTCGCGGACCACGTCCTCACCGTGGTGTCGTTCGTGCTGTATTCGATGCCGGACTTTTTCTTCGCCCTGCTCCTGGTCGCGGTCTTCTCGGTGCAGCTGCACCTGCTGCCCTCCCAGGCCCCGCAGGCGGAGAGCGTCGCCGGGATCCTGGCCGACCCGCGCGCCCTGGTGCTGCCGGTGGTCACACTGACCCTGGTCAGCGTGGCGGGTTTCAGCCGCTACATGCGGTCCTCGGCGATCGGCACCCTGGCTCAGGAGTACGTCCAGGTGGCCCGCTCCAAGGGACTGCCGGAGCGGCTGGTGCTGCGCCGGCACGTGCTGCGCAACTCGCTGCTGCCGGTCGTCACGGTGCTGGGGCTGTCGGCCCCGACCGTGGTGGCCGGGGCGGTCATCGCGGAGTCGGTCTTCAACTACCCAGGCATGGGACTGCTCTTCTTCCAGGCCGCCACCAGCAAGGACTACCCGGTCATGCTCGGCTCGACCCTGGTGGTCGGCGTGGCCACCGTCATCGGCAGCCTGCTCGCCGACATCGCCTACAGCCTCCTCGACCCCCGGATCCGCTATGTCGACGCTTGAACCCCTGGAGACCTCCGGACCCGAAGGACCGTCAGGACCCGCAGGACCCGCAGGTCCCGCAGGACCCTCAGGACCTTCGGGACCGCTGGGCGCGCCGCCCGCGCCGCGCGGCTCCGGACGGCTGCTGGTGGCGGCGTTCGTCCGCAACCGGCGCGCCCTGGTCGGGCTCGGCATGGTCGCGGTGATCGCTGCCTTCTGCTTCATCGGACCGCTGCTGTACCGGACCGACCAGGTCACCGTGCGGCTGGACCTGGCGAACCTGCCGCCCGGCACCGGCAATCCGCTGGGCACCGACGCCTCCGGGTACGACGTGCTGGGACGGATGATGGCGGGCGGCCGGTCGTCGCTGGAGCTCGGCTTCGCGGTGGCCCTGACCACCACCGTCATCGGCACCCTGTACGGCGCGGTCGCCGGCTATCTCGGCGGCATCGTCGACGCGGTGATGATGCGGGTCATCGACACATTCCTCGCGATCCCCGGCATCGTGCTGCTGCTGATCATGGTCAGCATGATCACGCCGACCCTGTGGAGCATCGTCCTGCTGCTGTCGCTGCTGTCCTGGCTCGGTGCCGCACGCCTGGTCAGGGGAGAGGTACTCGCCCTGCGGACCAGGGAGTTCGTGCTGGCGGCCCGGATGATGGGCGGCACCGGGGGGCGGATCGTGCTGCGGCACCTGGTGCCCAACGCCGCCGGGGTGATCATCGTCAGCGGCACCTTCACCATCGCCGACTCCATCCTGACCCTGTCGGCCCTCAGCTTCCTCGGGCTCGGGCTGCCGCCGCCCCACGCCGACTGGGGCACCATGCTCTCCGCCGGGCTGAACTCCCTGTACGACGGCTACTGGTGGCTGGTCTACCCGCCCGCGCTGATCCTGATCACCACCGTGGTGGCGTTCAACCTGATCGGCGACGCCGTCCACGACGCCCTGGACGTCCGGCAGCAACGCCCCTGACCTGCCGCGACCACCTGCTCCGGACATTTCTGACGCCGCAACGGATCCGAGGACCACGCCCATGCCGCCCCTCCTTGAGGTCAGGAACCTCACCACCCACATCAGGACCCGGCGCGGAACCGTCCGGGCCGTGGACGACGTGTCCTTCACCCTGGAGGCCGGCGAGACCCTGGGCCTGGTCGGCGAGTCCGGCTGCGGGAAGTCGATGACCGGCCTGTCCCTGATGGGACTGCTGCCGCCCGGCGGCGCCATGGTCGGCGACTCCTCGGTGGCGCTGGACGGGCGCGAACTGGTCGGGCTGCCCGAACGCGACCTGCGGCGGGTGCGCGGCAATGACATCGCCATGGTCTTCCAGGACCCGATGACCTCCCTGGACCCCACCAAGACCATCGGCCACCAGGTCGCCGAAGGCGTGCTGCTGCACCGCGGCTGCAGCCGGGCCGAGGCCGCCGACCGGGCCGCCGAGGTGCTCGGCCTGGTCGGGCTGCCGCATCCGCGCGAGCGGCTGAAGGACTACCCGCACCAGCTGTCGGGGGGTCTGCGGCAGCGGGTGCTGATCGCCATGGCCCTGGCCAACGAACCCCGGGTGCTGATCGCCGACGAGCCCACCACCGCGCTGGACGTCACCATCCAGGCGCAGATCCTGGCCCTGCTGGCCGACCTGCGCGCCCGGCTCGGCATGGCGATGATCCTGATCACCCACGACATGGGCGTCACCGCGGGCCACACCGACCGGGTCAACGTCATGTACGCCGGCCGCATCGCCGAGAGCACCGGCACCGACCGGCTGTTCCACGGCATGCGCCACCCCTACACCCAGAGCCTGCTGGCCTCCGTGCCCCGGCTCGACCAGGACCCCGGCAAGGAACTGCCCACCATCCCCGGGATGCCCCCGGACCTCACCGACCCGCCCGGCGGCTGCCGCTTCGCCGGCCGCTGCCGCTACGCCACCGACCGCTGCCGCACCGACGAGCCCGAGCTCACCGGCTCGGACCAGCACCGCTACGCCTGCTGGCACCCGACCGACGGCCCGCTGCCACCGAGCGCCACCGCCGCGGTGCCGCGCGCGACCGAGGCCGCGGCGCCGGCCGTCCACGACCGGCCGCTGCTCGAAGCGCGCGGCCTGGTCCGGGAGTTCCCGGTCCGCGGGGCCCGGATCCCCGGCCGCGGCCGTCGCGTCGTGCACGCCCTTTCCGGCGTCTCCCTCGAACTGGCTCCCGGCGAGACCTTCGGCCTGGTCGGCGAGTCCGGCTGCGGCAAGACCACCCTCGGCCGGCTGCTGGTCGGCCTGGACCGCCCCGACACCGGCACGGTCACCCTGGACGGCACCGACCTCGGCCTACTGCGCGGCCGCGAGCTGCGCCGGCGCCGGCGCGACCTGCAGATGATGTTCCAGGATCCGTTCTCCTCGCTCGACCCCCGGATGCGGGTCGGCGGCATCCTGCGCGAGCCGCTGCAGATCCAGGGCATCGGCACGGCCCGCGAGCAGAAGGCCCGGGTCGCCGAACTGCTCGCCGAGGTCGGGCTGCCCGAACGCGGCGCGGAGCTGTACCCGCACGAGTTCTCCGGCGGCCAGCGCCAACGCATCGGCCTGGCCCGCGCGCTGGCGCTCACGCCGAAGCTGATCGTCGCCGACGAGCCGGTCTCCGCGCTGGACGTGTCCGTACGGGCCCAGGTGCTCAACCTGATGAACCGTCTGCAGGCGTCGCACGGCCTGTCCTACATCGTCATCTCGCACGACCTCGCGGTGGTCCGCTACCTGGCCGACCGGATCGGGGTGATGTACCTGGGCCGCATGGTCGAGGTCGGCAGCGCCGACGACATCCACCTGCGGGCCGCCCACCCGTACACCGCCGGACTGCTCAAGGCCGTCCCGGTGCCGGACCCGCAGCTGGAGCGGGCCAAGCTCGGCACCGGGATCAGCGGCGAACTGCCGAGCCCGGTCGACCCGCCCTCGGGCTGCCGCTTCCGCACCCGCTGCCCCCTGGCCCGCGAACGCTGCGCCGACGAGGAGCCCGCCCTGCGGCTCTTCGGCGCCGGCCACACCGCGGCCTGCCACTTCCCCCTGCAGCAGCCGCTCCCCGACACCCCGGCGAAAGCCGCCACCGACGCCTCCGCCTGACGGTTGAGCCGGTGGTTCAGGCGACAGTTCAGCGGAACACCTTGGCGAGGCGGGTCAGGCCCTCGCCGATCTCGTCCGGGGTGTGCGTGGTGAAGGACATCCGCAGCGCGGTGGGGTCCGGGGGACCGGCGAAGAAGGGAGCGCCCGGGACGTAGGCGACGTCACGGGCCACCGCCTCGGCCAGCAGGGCGGTGGCGTCGTGGCCCTGCGGCAGCTGCACCCAGAGGAACATCCCGCCGTCGGGACGGTTCCACCGGCTGCCGGTCGGCAGCGCGTCGGGCAGCCCGGCCAGCAGCGCGTCCCGCCGGGCGTGGTAGGCGGTGCGGACCCTGGCCAGATGGGCGTCCAGGTCGTTGTCCGCGAGATAGCGGGCCGCTGCGGCCTGGTCGACGGTGGAGGTGTGCAGGTCGGCGGCCTGCTTGGCGATGACGCAGGCACGGCGCAGGGCCGCGGGGGCGCGCAGCCAGCCCAGCCGCATCCCCGGGGCCATGATCTTGGAGAAGCTGCCGAGCAGCACCGTGCGGTCGGCCGCCGCCTCCAGCGATGCGATCCACGGCTGCGGCTCCCCCTCGAAGCGCAGATCGCCGTACGGGTCGTCCTCGACGATCCACAGCCCGTGCCGCTCGGCGACCTCCGCGACGGCCCGGCGGCGCTCGGCGGGGAGGGTCCGGCCGGTCGGGTTCTGGAAATTGGTCACCAGGTAGAGCAGCTTGGGCCGCTCGGCGACCACCAGGTCCGCCAGCGCCGCCGGATCGAGGCCGTGCTCGTCCGAGGGCACCGGCAGCACCCTGGCCCCGGCGAACCCGAAGCTCTGCAGAGCGGCGAGGTAGGTGGGGTCCTCGACCAGGACGACGTCGCCCGGCTCCAGCAGCGCCGCGGCGACCAGCGTCAGCCCCTGCTGCGATCCCCCGGTGACCAGCAGGTCGTCCGCGTCCGTGGCCAGCCCCCGGACGCCGAGCCGGGCGGCGACCGCGGCCCGCAGCGCGGGGTCGCCCTCGGTGGTCGAGTACTGCAGCACCCGCCGCGGCTCCTCGGCGAGGACCTGGTCGTACGCGGCCCGCAGTCCCTGATGGTCGAACAGTTCCGGTGCGGGCAGCCCGCCGGCGAAGGAGATCACCTCGGGCCGCGCGGTCAGCGCGAGGATCTCGCGCACGGGCGACGCACCCACGGAGACGGCACGTGAGGCAAGGGCGGGGACGGCGGCTCGGCTGGTCATACGCGCAGCCTACGAAATCCGGCCGTCCGCGCCACCGCCCTTTCACCATCCGGTCAGCGGCGGACGCGGGCCAGCAGCGCCGCATGGGGCAGCGCCAGCCGGCCGTCGGGCCGCGCGAACTCCGGGCAGAGCAGCTCGAACTGACGCTTGATCTCGCTCCGTACCTGCTCGGACTGGTTCAGCACGATCTGCCCGACGCAGCCGACGCCCGCCGCCGCCCCGCCCCACCACTGCTCAGCGGTGGCCAGGTGGTCCCAGCGGACCGTCTCGCACCCGGCGCCGTGCAGCCCGGCCGACTCCATCAGCCCGACCAGCCCCTGCGGGTCGCGCGAGAAGTCGTGCCCGGGGTCGAGCGGCGGCAGCTCCGGCGGCCGGACCGCGCCGGCGGCCTGCTGGGCCCGGCCCAGCAGCGCCTGCCCCGACGCCGGCGGAACGGCCCAGACCGTCACCGCGACCGAACCGCCGGGGCGCACCACCCGGCGCAGCTCGGCCAGGGCGTCCCGGGGCCGCCCGACGTGGTTGATCACGAAGTTGCTCACCACCGCGTCGAACTCACCGTCGGCGAAGGGAAGTTCCGGCAGGACCGCCACTTTCACCTCGGCCGCGGGGGCCGCCTGCCGGGCCAGCTCCGCCATGCCGGGCTCGGCGTCGACCGCGGTCACCTTCGCCCCGCGCGCGCAGGCCGCCGCCGCGGCCGTGCCGGGACCGGTCCCCACGTCGAGGACCCGGGTCCCCTCGCGCACCCCGGCGGCATCCAGCAACTGCGGCACCGTGTACGCGCACAGAGCCGCGAAGCTGTCGGCGTACGCGCCGGCCCGGCCGGACCACATCCGCCGCTCACTCTCGTCGAAGCCCGTCACCACGACCATCCCCTCCCGGATCCACCGCGAGAGATCGACACCGCGGTGGCCCAGGACCCTAGCGCACGGCCCGGCCCGCAGGGTCGGCGGCGGCGCCGGGCCGCACCCGGTGGGCGTCAGCGGTAGACGCGGATCCGGTCGATCTGCATGGTGATGGGGTGGGTCGAGGCCGGGAACCGGCCCGGTTGGGCCGAGACGCTGAGGTTGGCGATGAGATAGGCGTGCCAGTCCGCGCCGACGCCGGTGTGGTCGCTCTTCGCGAGCCGGAGGCCGTGGGTGTCGTCCCCGAGGTACCAGCTGACGTCGGTCGCGCCGATGCGCACGGCGACAGTGATCCACTTGCCGAAGCCCACCAGCGGCGAGTGGTGGAAGTCGAACGAGTCGGCGCCCCCCGAGTGGTTGGCGAACTCGGCGATGTCCGGGGTCTCGCTGTGCCACTCCACCACGTCGACCTCGTTGCCCCCGCGCCAGGTCCAGATCCCCGGCCAGGCGCCGTGACCGCCGCCGTCCTGGCGGCCTGGGAGCTTCAGCCGCGCCACCACGTAGTCGCCGGCCCTGAGCTGGAAGCCGTTTCCGCCCGTCGTGCCCGAGGCGGACGGCTCCGTGCTGAGCAGTCCCGTCCCCCAGGAGCCGTGCGCGGTCCTGGCCTTGGCGGTGATGTTCAGGGCGCCGTGGCTGATGCTCATCGCGCCCGGCTGGAGCTGGTCGAGCTTGGCGTCCCTCCGGTCGCTCCGTCCGTCCTCGTAGGCGACGGTGGTGTCGGTCCACACCGCGCCGCGGTGTCCCCAGCTCGGCGAGTTGAACTCCTCGTCGAAGACCAGGGCCTGCGCCCGGACCGCCCCCGCCCGAGGCGCCCCGGCCCGGGCCGCCGGCGTCGGCAGGAACAGGGCCAGCAGCGCTACGGCCGCCAGGAGGCGCAATGCAGACACACCCGGGATGACGCGCATATCGCTCCAGAGCTCGGCGCGGGAGGGCAAGGGAACGGTTCGAGCCATTCCCTGCGGCGAACGCCGCAACTCCGAGTTCCCCTGTTCGGCCCAGCCGCTACCTGACTGCCCAGAAGACGGCGCCGGCCACCAGGGTCCCCGCCACCGCACCCGCGATGACCTGCGCGGTGGTGTGGTCCTTGAGCACCACGCGGGACCAGGCGACGACTGCGACCAGGATGTATCCGGCAAGCAGCCAGGGGCCCAGCGCGATGGTGAGCATCGCGACGGCGCCGCCGAGCGCGCCGGTGTGCAGCGAGATCTTCCACTTGGCGGTGATCGCGGTCACCGGGATCAGGGTGGCGAACTGGGCGATGATCATCGCCGTGAGATCGCCCGGCGCGTGGCCGAAGCGCAGCAGCACGACGCCGACCGCGACGGATACCATGATCAGCGGCAGGACGGTCATGCGTCGGGCCCGGTCGTGGACGTAGCGGTCGCCGACGCTGCCCTTGCGGACCGCCATGGCTATGCCCAGTTGCGGCACGACGCCGGCGCACAGCGCCCCGACCAGCCCCCAGGCCGCTCCGTCCCAGCCGTCCCGGACCGCCCCGACGGTCACCATGACGACGAGGATGGTGTTCATCGGGTCGAGGCTGCGGGTCACTGCCCAGGCGAGCCGCCCGCGGCCATCCAGTGCGGCACTGGGGCGGTCGGACGTGCGAACGGTCGTCTCAGTCATGATCAGGCCAGACTGCCGTGGGGCGGCGTTGGGCCGCGGCAGGGCGCAGCGGATGGCAGGCCGATTCGCTGTGGCCGTTGCCTCACCCCTCTGTGCTCGATGGAGGCTCGGGACCACAGCGCCTCGGCATGCTACTACGGCCGGTCGGCCGGCCCCCCGCTGGTCGGCGTCGACCGACGGATTCAACTCGCCGCAGTGAGCGTGGTGTTCTGCGAGCCGCGGGCCACCAGGTCCGGCATCGGAATGAGCGACCCCGACGACCACTCCAGATGGACGAGCGAGGCCTGGACCGTGACCGGTCCGTCGGCGACCGGGGTGAACGGTCGGCCACTGCTGCTCCAGCTGTGCTCCTCACCGTCGCAGACGGCGGGGACACTGCTGCCGATGCTGCTGGTCTCGTCCCCCGTCGTCAGCGAGCTGCTGACCACCGTGCCCTGGGACAGGTCCGGGGAGCAACGGTAGGTCCCGGACACGGTGACCGTCCCGTCCTTGGCGACCGCCGCCTGCGGTGCGACGGTCACCGTGTTCACTGCGTCGCTCGCCTCGGCCACGGGGGCGGCGGCCCCCAGGCACAGCATGCCGACGATTCCGACGGTAAGCGTTCGATATCCCACAGTAGCCTCCAGATGACGACGAATCGCCATATCTGTACCGCGACCTCGGCTCCGGTCCGCCTCACTCGTCCATTCGACGGCGAGTCGGCCCGGCGGGCGGAACTCCCGGGCCGGAAGCGCCTCGGCGGCTTCGACTTGTTCCCCCGCACGGGCGGGGTCAGGCTGATCCCATGCAGTCTGGAAGCCAGGGCCATGGAGTGCGGTCATGAGCGGGCCCCCCGACCTCGCGGTCGGCCCGGACCTGCTGGCGGGCATGTTCGCACACGCCCCGGTGATCTTCGCCGCGCTCAGCGGTCCCGAGCACCGCCTCGCCGGAGCCAACGACCCCTTCTTCGAGGCCATCGGGGTAGGCCGGGGCCGCGAGCTGATCGGCCGCCCGACCACGGAGGTCGTCCCCGAGCTGGTGCACCAGGGCCTGGTGGCGCTCCTCGACGGGGTCTACCGGCAGGGGGTGCCGTTCGTCACCCGCAACGCCTCGGTGCTGATCGGGCCGACCGGCAAGGCACGGCTGCGCTACTACGACTTCAGCCTCGAACCACGCTACGACCAGGACGGCAAGATCCAGGGCGTGGCCTTCGTGGCGGTGGACGTCACCCGGCAGCGCGCCGCCCACCGGCTGGCCGCCGAGCAGCAGGTCCTGCTCGAACAGATCGCCCGGGACGCGCCGCTGGGCGAAGTCCTGGACGGGATGTGCCGGGCCATCGAGAAGCTCTCGCCCAAGGTGCTCAGCTCGGTGCTGCTGCTGGACCCGTCCGGGCGCCGCCTGGTGCACGGGGCCGCCCCGAGCCTCCCCGACTTCTTCAACGAGGCCGTCGACGGCAACCCGATCGGGCCGAAGGAGGGTTCCTGCGGTACCGCCGCGTACCGCCGGGAGATGGTCGTGGTCGACGACATCGCCAGGGATCCGCTCTGGGACTCCTACCGGGACCTGGCCCGCCGGGCCGGCCTGGCGGCCTGCTGGTCCTCCCCCATCATGTCCAGCACCGGGGAGCTGCTGGGCACCTTCGCGATGTACCACCGCACGCCGCAGCTGCTGCGTGAGGACGACCTGGACCTGAGCATCGTCTTCACCCGTACCGCCGCGCTGGCGATCGAGCGCCACCGCGCCGAGCAGGCGCGCAGCCGGGCCCATGAGAGCGAGCAGGCGCTCAGCTCGGATCTGGCCTTCGTGCTGGAGACCGGCATCGCGGTCAGCGAGGAGGCCCACTACCCGCAGAACCTGCAGTCGCTGGCCCGGCTCGCGGTCCCGGCGCTGGGGCCGGTCTGTGTCATCGACGTGCTGGACGACGGCCGGATCCAACGGGTGGCCGTCGCCGTGGCCCCCCAACTGCCGCAGCGGGTCCAGGCGCTGCTGGAGGCCGAGGAGCCGACGCTCGACGCGTCCGCCGTCGGGCGGGTGCTCGCCACCGGCATGAGTCAGACCAGCGCGGGCGCGCCCCCGGGGCCGTGGCGGGAACTGGGCCTGCCGGTGACCGCGCAGGTCTGCGTCCCGCTCACGGCACGCGGGCACACCTTCGGAGTGCTCACCCTGGCCGCCACCGCGGACCGGCCGCTGGACGAACGGACGATCGCGCTCGCGGAGTCGCTGGCCCGGACCGCGGCGGCCGGCGCCGAGACCACACGCCAGCACGACCAGCGGGCCCGGCTGGCACGGGACCTGCAGGCCGGACTGCTGCTGGCGGCCCTGCCCGTGGTGCCCGGGGCGCAGTTGGCCGCCTCCTACCGGCCCGCGGGCGAGGGGCTGGACATCGGCGGCGACTTCTACGACGTGTTCCCGCTGCCCGGGGACTGGTGGGGGCTGGTCATCGGCGACGTCTGCGGCCGCGGGGCCTATGCGGCGACCACCACCGCCCTGGTCCGCCACACGGCTCGCGCGGTGGCGCCGCTGCTGGCGACCCCGAACGCGGTGGCACAGGCGATCAACGACGCACTGCTGGCCCGGCCCGACGACAGCGAGAGCTTCGTGACCCTGATCTACGCCGAACTGCGCCGCACCCGCGACGGCCTCGCGGTCAGCATGGTCCGGGCCGGACACCCCGCGCCGGTACTGCGGCGGGCCGACGGAACCGTCAGCAGCCCGAGCCCGGCCGGGCAGCTACTGGGCGTCTCGCCCGAGCCCGATCTGGACCTGGAGGTCTTCACCGTTGCCCACGGCGACAGCCTGGTCCTGGTGACGGACGGCATCCTGGAGGCCCGCGACGCCGACGGGGCCTTCTTCGGCGAGGAGCGGCTGCGCGAGGTGCTGGCCGCGGGGGCGGGCGGCGCCGACGCACAGCAGATCCTGGACCGGGTGACCGAGGCCGTCGACGGGTTCACCGGGTCCCTCACCGACGACGATCAGGCGGTGCTGGTGCTGGTCGCCGAGCCCCCGGGGTAGCGACCTTCCTCGCCGCGGCGTGTGCGTGGCGTCTACGATCCGCAGCCGAATTCGAACAGGGCCCGTTCCACCGCGGCCAGTTGCAGGCGCAGCTCGGTGAGCCGCCGGGCCTCGGCCGCGTGGGCTGCCAGCAGGGTCAGCATGGTCTCCGGCGGCAGCCGGTCGGTGTAGAGCTCAGCCGCCTCCCGGCCGGACTCCCCCAGACCGTCCACGAGTCGGCCGACGGCCACCATCAGCTGGGTCGTCAGCGCCCACGGCTGATCCCGGAGCGCCTCGACGCGCCACCGCTCGGACGGCACCGTCTCCCGCAGCCAGTCGACGACGCGCGCGGGCAGCGCGGGATCGTCGGGCGGCGGCAGGGCTTCGGGCCAGTTCAGCGGTGGGACCCCGCACTCGCGTTCGCACATACATTCGATTATGCATCCGCAAAGACGCGTTCTGCCAGCTGAGTGCCGAGGTGAGTGGGGCTTCCGAAGCCGCTGTCGGGGGCGTCGGGTCCACCGGTCCGCGGGTCCGCGGGTTGGGGGCGGCCAGTGTTGCTGAGCACCGGGCCGCCCCCGCCTCGGCCCGAAGGCCACCCACGCGGCGAACCGCCTACCCGACCAGGCCGGTCCCACACCTGACCCGTCATGTGCGGGAGCGCGCACCCGGCCCTACGGCACCTCGGCGGTGCGCGGGGCGAGGCGCTCCAGGAGCAGGCCCTCGCGGGTGGACCAGGGGCAGATCCGCACGCTGTCGGCGCCGCAGGCCTCCATCAGCGCCTCCGCGACCAGCGCGCCGGCCAGCGACTGCTCCGCGCGGTGCGGGGAGATCCCGGGCAGCCTGCCGCGGCGCACCGGACCGGCCGCGGCCAGCAGCGGGATCACGGCGCGCAGGGCCGTCAGCGTCAGCGTGCCGGCCGCCCGGGGCGTCCGGGCTGCTCCGGAGGTCCGCGGCGGCCTGCTACGGGCGGCGGCCAGCCGGGCGAGCTGGGTGAAGGTCTTGGAGCAGGCCAGCACGTCCGTTCCGGATTCCGCCCGCGGCAGGTCGGGGACCTCGTCCAGCGAGCTGCGCAGGTAGTGCCGCACCTCGGCCAGCTGCTTCCGGCCGGTGACCCGACCGCCCGGCAGCCGGTCCCGGGTGATCCGGCGGGCGCCCAGCGGCAGTGAGCACACCGCGTCGGGCTGGTCGCCGCTGCCTGCGGCGACCTCCACGGTGCCGCCGCCCACGTCCAGCACCAGCAGCGGGCCCGCTGCGGGGCCGACCCAGTTCCGGGCGGCCACATAGGCCAGCCGGGCCTCCTCCTCGCCGGGCAGCACCCGCAGCCGGACGCCGGTGGCCGCCGCGACCTGGGCGATGATCTCGTCCCGGTTGGGCGCGTCCCGGATGACCGAGGTGGCGAAGGCGAACACCTCCGGCATGCGCAGCTCCGGATCCTCGGCCACCGCCCGGGCCACCGCCTCCTGCACGCTGAGCACCCCGGACCTGCGCAACCTCCCACTGGGACCCAGACTCTGATGCAGCCTCAGCCGAACTTTGCGCGAGAACACCGGCTCCAGTCCGCCGCCCGAGCGCCGCCGCGTCACTGTGAGCAAGGCGCTGTGGCACCCGACATCAAGAACCCCCGCCTTACGCATTCCACTCCCCCCGTACCGTCCTCTGTCCCACCTGGCGTGCCGCCCCGTCCTCCCGCAGCACAGGTCGCGCGGTCGCGGTCGCAGTCAATCACACGGCCAACCGAACGCCCGTTCGCCGGAGCCGCATCCGCACGCGGTCCCTCACCTCACACTCCTCGGAGCTGTCTCGTCGTACTCGTGAGAGGGAAACGGACACTACGGAAGAGGAATCCTGATGACCGACTTCCAGGCCATCGCCGACCGGGTCGAGATCGAGGCGCTGCGCGGCGAGTTCACCGACTGCGTGATGATGCGCGACCGGGCCCGGTTGGCTTCGCTGTTCACGTCGGACGGCGTGCTGCGGATGCCCGACGTCCCGGTCGAGTTCGTCGGCCCGGAGGCGATCCGGGTCGGCGGCGAGCGGCTGCAGGAGCAGTGGGACTTCTTCGTGCAGGACACGCACCCCGGCACGGTCCGGATCGACGGCGACACCGCGACCGGCCGTGCCTACATGCACGAGACCCTCCGGCTCCGCAATGGTTTCCAGGGGCTGAACCACGCCGTCTACCACGACCGCTACCAGCGCACCCCGGACGGCTGGAGGTTCGCCGAGCGGACCTACGAGATCCGGTACCTCGACACCACCCCGCTGACCGGCCGGGCCCCGGGGAGCACGACCGGGGCAGAGCCCTTCACCGCCGCGGCGACCGGCGACCGCCTGGAGCGGACGGCCGCCGCGCTGACGGCGAACGGCTTCACCGTCGAGCTGCTCGACGACGTCGACGCGGCGCGCAGCCGGGTCAAGGAGCTGATCCCGGAGGGCGCCGAGGTCTTCACCGCGGCCAGCGAGACCCTGCGGCTGTCCGGCATCGACGAGGACATCAACGGCAGCGGCAGGTACCGGGCCGTCAGGCCGCTTGTCCTGGCCATGGACCGGGTCGCCGAGGCCGACGGGTTCCGGCGGCTGCTGGCCCGCCCCGACGTGGTCGTGGGCAGCGTCGCCGCGGTCACCGAGACCGGCTCCCTGGTGATCGCCTCGGGCAGTGGAAGCCAGCTGCCCGCCTACGCCGGCGGAGCGGCCCAGGCGATCTGGATCGTCGGGGCGCAGAAGGTGGTCCCTGACCTGCAGACCGCGCTGCGCCGGGTCGAGGAGCACGCGCTGCCGCTGGAGAGCGCCCGCACCGAGGAGGCCTACGGACAGCCCAGCGCCGTCAACCGGCTGCTGGTCCTCAACGCGGAGCCCCGTCCCGGGCGTGGCACCGTGCTGCTGCTGCGCGAGGCCGTCGGATACTGAGACCAGCGGATCCCGTCGCCGTGGGTCCGGTGTCCGTCGCAGGAAAGAGGACGACGATGTCGAAGCCGCCCGGGACCCCCGCCGACGACCCGTTCGGCGGTCGCCGGCCGACCAGCCATGAACGGATGACGGGCCGTCCGTGGGACGCGTCCTACCACGACGGCCCCGCGCCCTGGGACGTCGGCCGCCCGCAGCCGGCCGTGGTGCGGGCGGCCGCCGAGGGCGGCTTCGCCGGAGCAGTGCTCGACGCGGGGTGCGGATCGGGCGAGAACGCGCTGCACCTCGCCTCGCTGGGGCTGTCGGTCCTGGGCATCGACGTGGCCGGAACGGCCTTGGCGCGTGCCCGGGCCAAGGCCGACGAACGCGGGATCGCGGCCGAGTTCGCCGAGGCCGACGCGTTCGGACTGCAGGCTCTCGGGCGCAGCTTCCGGACGGTGCTGGACTGCGGGCTGTTCCACACCTTCGACGCCGACGAGCGGCCGGCATATGTGGCGAGTCTGGCGTCGGTGACCGAGCACGGCGGAATGCTGTACGTGCTGTGCTTCAGCGACGAAGGCCCTGACACCGGCCCGCACCCGGTCAGCCGGGCGCAGCTGACGGCGGCCTTCGGCCCCGGCAGCGGCTGGGACGTCGTCAGTGTCGTACCGGACCGGGTGCTGACCAGGTTCCACGATGAGCACGGAGCGCCGGCCTGGTTCGCGACGATCGGACGGAGCTAGGGCCGGACCGGCCCCGACAGGACCCGCCGCGTCCGGACCCGCCGTTCAGGCCACGCACAGGTCGTCCAGGGCGTCCTCGTCCCAGTCGATGCCCAGGCCCGGCGTCTGCGGCGGGACCACGTAGCCGTCGGTGATGGCCAGCGGGGTGCGGGTGACCGCGTCCAGCTGCGGGATGTGCTCGACGTACATCCCGGCCGGAACCGCGCAGGCCAGGCTCGCGTGCAGCTCCATCAGGAAGTGCGGCGCGACCTGCACATTGAACGCCTCCGCGGTGTGCGCGGTCTTCAGCCAGGGAGTGATGCCGCCGATCCTGGCGACGTCGGGCTGGACGATGCCGGCGGCGCCCGCCGCCAGGTACTCCGCGAAGCGCGCCGGGCTGTAGACCGACTCGCCCACCGCGATCGGGATGGGTGTCGAGGCCGAGAGCCGTACGTGTCCTGACAGGTCGTCGGCGGGCAGCGGCTCCTCGAACCAGGCCAGGTCGTAGGGCTCGAAGGCGTGGGCGCGACGGATCGCCTCGGCGGCGGTCATGGACTGGTTGGCGTCCACCATGAGCACCCAGTCGGGGCCGACCGCCTCGCGGACCGCGGCCAGGCGTTCGGCGTCCTCGCCCGCGGTGGGCCGGCCGACCTTCACCTTGCCGCCGCGCAGCCCCCTGGCCTTCGCCTGCCGAGCGTTGTCGGCCAGCTCCGCGGCGGACAGGTGCAGCCAGCCGCCCTCGGTGTCGTAGACCGGCAGCCGCTCGTGCGCCCCTCCGGCCAGCCGCCACAGGGGCTCGCCCGCGCGCAGGCAGCGCAGGTCCCACAGTGCGGTGTCCACCGCGGCCAGCGCGAGCGAGGTGATCGCGCCGACGGAGGTGGCCCTGGTCGTGGACAGCAGCCGGTGCCACAGTGCCTCGATGTCCCGGGCGTCCGCGCCGAGCAGCAGGCCGGTGAGGTGGTCGCGCAGCAGCGCCAGCACGGAGCTGCCGCCGGTGCCGATGGTGTAGGTGTAGCCGGTGCCGGTCAGGCCGTCGTCGGTGGCGACGGTGACCAGGACGGTCTCCTGGCGGACGAAGGTCTGCTGCGCGTCGGTGCGCAGGACCTCGGGTTCCAGGAAGACCATCCTGGTCCCGACGCCGGTGATGGTGGTCATGGGACTCCCCGTCAGGTCACGTGGTCAGGTCACGTGGTCAGGTCGCTCGGTCAGGTCACTTGGTGGGCGCGAACAGGCGCTGGGCGGCGACCGCGGCGCCGCCGCGGGCCCACTCCTCGAACGGCAGCGGGCGGACCACCAGGTCGCACTCGGACGCCGCGCCGAACGCGTGGGCGGCGAAGGTCTGCCGGATCTGGTCCTCGTAGAGGTCGTAGGAGGCCACGCCCTCGCCGGAGATGATGATGCGCTCCGGGCCGATCAGGTTGGCCACCGAGGCGAGGGCGAGGCCCATCACATGGCCGGCGTGGGAGAACACCGCCCGCACCGCACCGTCGCCGGCGTGCGCGAGCCGTACCGCCTCGTCCATGGTCAGCGCCGGGTCTCCGCTGGCCTGCCGGGCCTGCTCGGTTATGGCATGGGTGGAGGCGACGGCCTCCACGCAGCCGGTGTTACCGCAGGTGCAGACGCGGTCGGTGCCGCCGACGGGCAGATGTCCGACCTCTCCTGACACCCCGTGGGCGCCGGAGACCACCCGCCCGCCGATGGAGATCCCGCAGCCGATCCCGGCCCCGACCGTGACCACGGCGAAGGAGGACAGTCCGACGCCGGCGCCGAACCACTGCTCGGCGACGGTCAGCGCCCGCACGTCGTTCTCGATCACCGTGGGGGTTCCGGTGGCCGTCTCGACCAGCTGGGCCAGCGGCACCCGGCGCCAGTCCAGGAACGGCGAGTACTGCACGGTGCCGGTCTGCCCGTCGACGTCGCCGGAGATGGTGACGCCGATGCTGTGCACCTCGCGCTCCCCCATCGCGTCGGCCTCGGCGCGCAGTTCGCCGACCAGCCGGGCGATGGCCAGCACGACGTTGCCGACGTCGCGCGAGGCGAGCGCGGTCCGGGCGGTGGCGAGCGGCTGCGCGGTGAGGTCGGCGAGGACGCCGATCAGCTCGTCACCGGTGACCTTCACCCCGACGAAGCGTGCCCGACCTGCGTGCACCGCGATCAGCGTGGCGGGGCGGCCGTTGGCCCGTTCGACGGCAGGACGGCCCAGTTCGGTGATCCAGCCGTCGGCGAGCAGCGGCGCGGTGACCTTGGTGACCGCGCCCGGGGACAGTCCGGTCCGGCGGCCGACCTCGGCCCTGGTGAGCGGGCCGTGGGCGAGCAGGGTCTGGAAGACCAGGGCACCCGCTGGAGGCTGGTCGGCAAGCGTCATGGCTGGATCATACATTTCCTCGGGAAACTAAGGAAGGGTGGACAACGACCCTTGTCATCCGATGTATCTGCCGATCAGACGGCGTTTCCGGGACATATCCGCATGATCATCGGGCCAGTCCTCGGATTATTTGTGCTGACTATGTTGACGATGGAAGGAAACCCTGGCTACATTCGCCGCATTCCGCACCCCTCGGTGGTGTTCCGGGACGACCGCCACCGAGGGAACGCGCTACGGGCAGCCACGTCCTGCTGCCCGCTACCGGGCACCGACTCCGCGCCGAGATGGAGTGACCTCATGGTTCGTCAGGCAGCATCCCCACCGGCATCACGACGGGGCGGCGCACTGCGCACCCTCGCCGTACCGCTGATCACCGTCACCGCACTCGCGGCGACCTTCGCCGTACCGGCGGCCGCGTCCGCCGCCGCCCCCGCACAGACCGCCGCGTCAGCGACCGCTCCCACGGCCGCCTCCACCGCGAGCGGCACGCCCGCAGCCGTACTGGCCGACAAGCCGTACATGGGCTGGAGCAGTTGGAGCCTTGAGTCCACCAACTTCCCCGGCTACGGCGGAGAGGGCTGGCTCACCGAGGCCAATGTGCTGCAGCAGGCGAACGTGGTCGCCTCCAAGCTGAAGTCGCACGGCTACGACTACGTCAACGTGGACGCCGGCTGGAACGTGGACAACGGCAAGAACGTGTCCGACGGCTACGCCCGGCCCACCGCCGACCTCAACAAGTTCCCGCACGGGATGAAGTACCTCGGCGACCAACTGCACGCCAAGGGACTCAAGTTCGGCATCTACCTGGCCGTCGGGCTGTACCAGGACTACTACAACGACGGCAACACCCCGATCTACAACGCGCCGGGCTGCAGCACCAAGGACATCGTCTACCCGGACCTGCGCAAGACCAGCGGCTGGGACAACGTCTCCTACCAGCTGAACTTCGCCAGCCCCTGCACCACCAAGTACATCCAGTCCATCGCCGACGAACTCGCGGGCTGGGGCGTGGACTTCCTCAAGATCGACGGGGTCGGACCGGGCTCCAACCAGGGCGACGCCGCGCACAACAACGTCCCCGACATCGAGGCCTGGCACACCGCGCTGCAGGCCACCGGCCGGCCGATCCAGCTGACCCTGTCCTGGTCGCTCAGCCACACCCAGGCCGCCACCTGGCAGCAGAACTCCAACGGCTGGCGGGTCGACACCGACGTCGAGTGCTACTGCAACACCCTGACCACCTGGAACAACTCCGTAAAGGAGCGCTGGAACGACGTCGTCCAGTGGATCCCGGACGCGGGTCCCGGCCACTGGAACAACCTGGACTCCCTCGATGTGGGCGTCGGCGCCATGGACGGCCTGACCGACCCGGAACGGCAGAGCTACGAGACGCTGTGGGCGATCGAGTCCGCTCCGCTGTTCTCCGGTGACGACCTCACCAAGCTCGACTCCTACGGGCTCAAGCTGCTCACCAACGACGAGGTCATCGCGGTCGACCAGGCCGGCAACCCGGCCAAGCCGGTCAGCCAGACCACCGACCAGCAGGTCTGGTACTCCCGCAACGCCAACGGCAGCTACACCGTGGCGCTGTTCAACCTCGGCTCGGGCTACAGCGACGTCACCGCCGACTTCTCCGACCTCGGCATCAGCGGCAAGGCCTCCGCCCGGGACCTGTGGAGCCACAAGACCCTCGGCAGCTTCTCCGGCAGCATCACCGAGAACCTCCCGCCGCACGGCTCCAGGCTGCTCACCGTCACCCCGAGGAGCACCGGCACCGCCCCCGGCACCCCGCTGGCCGTGCACGGCACCGCGTCCACCGCCACCAGCGTCTCGCTGGCCTGGGACAAGGTGAACACCGGCGCCTCGGCCACCACCGGCTACGACGTGTACTCCGGCACCACCAAGGTGGCCACCGTCAGCGGCACCGCCGCCACCGTCGGCGGGCTGACCGCCGGCACGGACTACTCGTTCACCGTCGTCGCCAGGGATGCGAAGGGACGGACCTCGGCGAGCAGCAAGGCGGTCCCGGTCACCACACCTGCCGCCGGCGGACCCACCGGCTACGAGGCGGAGGCGTCCGGCAACACCCTCAGCGGCTCCGCGAGCGTCGGCGGCTGCTCCGGCTGCTCCGGCGGACAGAAGGTCGGCAACCTCGGCGGCAGCGGCAACACGCTGGCGATCAACAACGTGACCGCGCCGAAGGACGGCACCTACCTGCTGAAGCTCGACTACGTCGACGGCGACTCCAGCCGCACCCTCGTCGTCACCGTCGACGGCAGCCCGATCCACGTCCCCGTGGCCGGCACCAATGACAACAACTGGGGCCAGTCCCAGTCCGTCACCCTCCCGGTCCGGCTCAAGGCCGGCAGCAACACCGTCACCTTCGGCAACGCGACCGACTACGCCCCGGACGTGGACAAGATCACCGTCTGACCCGCCCGCCCGCCAGACAAGTAAGGAGTGCCGTGGTGGTCACATCGCAGGGCAACCACACGACGCCGGTGCAACCATCGGCCGGCTCAGCCGGCGCGGTGGCCACCACGGCCGCCTCGCAACACAGCACGGAACGCCGCAGCAGCGCACAGCGCCGGTCCGCCGGCCCGAAGCACAACGCCCCGACCCGGTCCGCGGCCGCGCGCCGCAAGGACCTCCCGGTCGCCCTGCTGCTCATCATCCCGTCGGTCGTCGGCTTCGCGGTCTTCTACGCGTACCCGACCCTGCGCGGCATCTACCTCAGCTTCACCGACTTCCATGTGCTGAGCCCGCCCTCCTGGGTGGGACTGGCCAACTTCCGCGAACTGGTCCACGACGGCGTCTTCTGGCACTCGCTGTGGGTGACCCTCTACTTCGTCGTTCTGTCCGTGGTCTTCGGCACCCTCGTCTCGCTGTTCACCGCAGTGGTGCTGCACCGGGTGACCCGCTCCTCGTTCCTGCGCGGCGTCATCCTGCTGCCCTTCCTCATATCCAACGTGATCGCCGCCCTGGTGTGGCAGTGGATGCTCGACCCCACCCTGGGCATCATCAACATCGCGCTCAAGGACGTGACCGGGCACTCGATCCTCTTCTTCGGCAGCGGGCCCTGGGCGATCCCCTCGCTCGCCGCCATCAGCGTCTGGAAGTGGATGGGCTACTACTCCCTGCTGATCTTCGCCGGACTGCAGACCATCCCGGAAACGATCTACGAGGCGGCCCGGGTCGACGGCGCCGGCGAAGCCCAGATGTTCCGCCGGATGACGGTCCCCCTGCTCCGGCCGATCCTCGTCATGGTGGTCGTCCTGACAGTGATCAACTCCTTCCAGGTCTTCGACATCGTGCAGGTCACCACCAAGGGCGGGCCGGCCAACGCCTCCAACGTGCTGCAGATGTACATCTACGAGAAGGCGTTCAACGAGTTCGACTTCGGCTACGCCGCGACCATGTCGCTGGCCCTGTTCGCGCTGCTGATCACGGTCACCTTCACTCAGCTGCGGCTCGCCCGCGCCAACGAATCCGACCTGAACTGAAGGAGGCCGCCATGGCTGTCATCGCCGCACCCGCCGCACCCGCACCCGCCGCAACCCCGCGAGGCACCGGCGTCCGCCGGAGGTTCGCCCCCGGCAAGGCCCTCGCCTGGACCTACCTCGGCGCCGTCGTGCTGGTCACGCTCTTCCCCTTCTACTGGATCCTGCGCACCGCGCTGTCCAACAACTACAAGCTGGCCACCCACCCCTCCTCGCCGCTGCCCGTCGGCTTCACCTGGGGCGCGTTCGAGCGGGCGCTCGGCATCGCCACCACCGCGCAGGCCCAGGCCCAGGGCGGATCGGGGGCATCCCTCGACATCCTGCTCTACCTGCGCAACTCGGTGGTCTACGCGACCAGCCAGACCCTGCTGATCGTGCTGATCTCCGCGTCCGGCGCCTACGCCTTCTCCCGACTGCACTGGCGCGGCCGCAACCTGGTCTTCAACATCCTGATCAGCGCGCTGATGGTGCCCGGCGTGTTCACCCTGCTGCCCAACTTCGTGTTCGTGAAGAACCTGGGCCTGACCAACACCTTCGCCGGACTGATCCTGCCCGGCGCGCTCTTCCAGGCGTTCGCGCTGTTCTTCCTGCGGCAGTTCATGCTCGGGCTGAGCAGCGAGATCGAGGAGGCCGCGATCATCGACGGCGCCGGGCCGCTGCGGATCTTCTTCCGGATCATCCTGCCGATGACCGCGGCGCCCATCGCCACGGTGTCACTGCTGATGTTCGTGAACGCCTGGAACGACTACCTCTGGCCGCTGCTGATCACCAACTCGCAGAGCGTCGAACCGCTGACGCTGGCCCTGGGCGTCTTCAAGCAGTCGTCGCCGCAGGCCGCCCCCGACTGGGCCGGGCTGATGGCCGCCGCGCTGATCGCGGCGCTGCCGATGCTGCTGCTCTTCGTCGCCTTCGGCCGGCGCATCGTCAACTCCATCGGCTTCTCCGGCCTCAAATGACCGGCGGCACCCGCGCCTTGGACAGCATCCCACCCCCTTGGACGGCACCCTCATGCATCCCACCGATCTGCTGCTGAGCTGGCCCGCACCCGCGGCCGACTGGAACGAGGCCGCGCCCGTCGGCAACGGCCGACTCGGCGCCATGGTCTTCGGCGGCGCCCACCGCGCCCGGATCCAGATCAACGACTCCACCGTATGGTCCGGCACCCCCGGTGTCCCGGCCGCGGCCCTGGCGGCGGTCCGCGCGGCCGGAGCCGGGCCGGAGCGGCTGGACGAGGTCCGGGCCGCGGTCCGGGCCGGCGACCACGACCGTGCCGAGGCCCTGCTGATGGCCTTCGAGGGCCGCTACAGCCAGGAGTTCCTGCCCTACGCCGACCTGTGGCTGACCGTGGCCGGCGGCGAGGACGCCGACTACCGCGGCCGGACGCTCAACCTGGACACGGCGGTGGCCCAGGAGGACTTCGACCTCGACCGGACCCCGGTCCGCCGCCGGGTCTGGTGCGACTCCGTCACCGGCACCCTGTGCGCGGCCGTGGAGGCCCGGGGCGGCACGATGGACCTGCACGTCGACCTGTCCACGCCGCTCCGCGAGGTGCACCGCTCGGCAGCCGCCGAAGGGCTCACAATGGGCGTGGAGATTCCGGTGGACGGCGCTCCGGCGCACGAGCCCGACGTGGCCGAGCCGCTGCGGTACGCCGACGGACCGGTCGACGGCTACGACCCGTTCGGGGCGCTCGCCCTGGCCGTCGCCACGGACGGCGAGGTGACCGCGGACGACGGCGGCCTGCTGGTCACCGGCGCCACGCGGCTCCTGGTCACGCTGGCCGGCTCCACCAACGCCGAGCGCCACTGGCACGGCAGGGCCACCGCGGACCGCGCCGCGCACCTGGACGGCGCAGCCGCGACAGCCGCCCGCGCCGCCACCCGAGGCGCAGCCGCCCTGCTCGACGCCCACGAGGCCGAGGTGCGCGGCCTGCTCGGCGGCACCTCGCTGCGCTTCGGCGCACGCCGCGCGGGCACCCACGACGTCGCCCGGGACATCCTCAGCGGGAAGGACGAACACCTCACCGCCACCGTGCTGTTCCAGTACGGCCGCTACCTGCTCGCCGCCGCCTCCCGTCCGAACGGCGGCCCCCCGGCCAACCTGCAGGGCATCTGGAACGGCGACCTGCGCCCCGCCTGGTCGTCCAACTACACCATCAACATCAACACCCAGATGAACTACTGGGGCGCCGAGGCCGCCGGCCTGAGCACCTGCCACGAGCCGCTGTTCGACCTGCTGGACCACCTCGCCGTACAAGGTGCCGAGGTGGCCCGCGAGTTGTACGGAACGCGCGGCTGGATGGCGCACCACAACACCGACATGTGGGGCTGGGCCCTGCCGGTCGGCATGGGCCACGGCAACCCCTCCTGGGCGATCTGGCAGATGGGCGGCGCCTGGCTGTCCCAACACCTCTGGGACCACTATGAGTTCACCCAGGACGCCGAGTTCCTTCGGAACCGCGCCTGGCCGCTGCTGCGCGGCTGCGCCGCCTTCCTGCTGGACTGGCTGGTCGAGGACCCCGACGGGGTCCACCTCGACACCGTCCCCTCCACCTCACCGGAGAACCTGTTCCTCACCCCCGACGGCGCGCCCGCCTCGCTCACCCACTCCAGCGCCATGGACTGCGCCCTGATCCGGGCCACCTTCGAGCGGACCCTGCGCACCGCCGGGATCCTCGGCCTCAGCGACCCTCTGACCGACGAGATCCGCGCCGCCCTCCCCCGAGTGCGGCGACCCCAGGTCTCCGCCGGCGGCTGGCTGCAGGAGTGGGCCGACGACCTCCCCGAGGCCGATCGGCACCACCGCCACCTCTCCCAGCTGATCGCCGTCCACCCCCTCAGCTCGATCGACCCCGTCCTCACCCCCGAACTGGCCGTCGCAGCAGCCAAACTGATGGACCGTCGCGGCCCCGGCGCGATGGGCTGGTCCTGGGCCTGGAAGATCGCCCTGCGGGCGCGGCTGCGCGACGCCGGCAACGCCCGGTCGCTGTTCCTGGAGGCAGCCAACCGGCTGGCCCACGACCCCGGCACCGACGCCCCGGTCGACGGCTCGCAGTGGGGCGGCCTGCTGCCGAACCTCTTCTCCACCCATCCGCCGTTCCAGATCGACGGCAACTACGGCTTCACGGCCGCTCTCACCGAAATGGTGCTGCAGAGCCACACCGGCGTCCTGGACCTGCTGCCCGCCCTCCCCGCCCAGTGGCCCGACGGCGAGGCCGTGGACCTGCGCTGCCGCGGCGGCCTCGCGGTCGACTTCGGCTGGAGCGGCGGCGCACCGACCACCGTGACGGTCCGCAGAATCGCGGGGGACGACAGCCGACCGGTCCGGATCCGTCACCGCGACCGCACCACCGAGGTCTCCGTCCCCACCGGCAGTCAGCTCACCCTCGACGCGGAGCTGCGCCCCCGAGGGGAGCCGACGCCGTGCTGACGGCCGGCGACCTCCCCGAGCTGTTCGGCTACCGGAGCGACTACCGGGAACCCGCGGACTTCGACGCCTTCTGGAAGGGCACCCTCGCCGACTCGCGCGCCGACCGGGGGGCCGGGCTCGACCTGACTCCGGTGCACACCGGCCTGGAGACCGTGGAGGTCTTCGACGCCGCCTTCCCCGGCTTCGCCGGCCATCCGGTGCGCGGCTGGCTGCGGCTGCCCCGGCACCGCAGCGGGCCGCTGCCCGCCGTCGTGCAGTTCCACGGCTACGGCAGCGGACGCGGCGCCCCCGTGGACGACCTGCTGTGGGCGTCGGCCGGCTACGCCCACCTGGTCATGGACACCCGCGGGCAGGGCGGCGCCTGGGCCGGCGGCGGCGCGACGCCCGACCCGGTCGGCTCCGGCCCCTCCCACCCCGGCTTCCTCACCCGCGGCATCCAGGACAAGGAGACCTACGTCTACCGCCGGGTCTTCACCGACGCGGTACGGGCGGTGGACGCGCTGCGAGCCTGTGAGCACGTCGACGGCGAACGGATCGCGGCGATCGGCAACAGCCAGGGCGGCGGCATCGCCCTCGCCGTCGCCGGACTCGTCCCCGACCTGGCGGCCGCGCACATCCAGTCCCCGTTCCTCACGGACGTCCGCCGGGCCACCCGGCTCACCGGCGAAGCCCCCTGGGACGAGCTGATCGGCTACCTCGCCGCCCGGCGCGAGCTGGTCGAGCAGACCTTCACCACCCTCGGCTACTTCGACGGCCTGGCCTTCGCCGCCCGCGCGACCGCACCGGCCTGGTTCTCCGCCGGACTGCGGGACACCGTCTGCCCCCCGCAGACCGCCGTCGCCGCCCACCACGCCTACGCCGGTCCCAAACAGCTGCGGCTGTGGGAGTTCAACGGCCATGACGCCGGCGGCTCCGAGGACCTGGCCATCGCCCTGAGCGCGTTCGGCGCGCTCCTCAAGACGTCGTCCCACCCGCACCCGCACAACGATCCGTCCCGAAAGCAGGCATCATGAGAATCCAGAAGATCGTCGCCATGGGAGCCACCCTCGCCCTGGCGGCCGTGGTCTCCGGCTGCTCGTCCGGCTCCACCTCCGCGAGCGGCTCCAAGACCGTCAACTGGTGGACCTGGGACGACAAGCAGGCCGCCGCCTACCAGGTCTGCGCCACCGATTTCGAGGCCGCCAACCCGGGCGTGACCGTCAAGATCTCCCAGTACGACGTGGCGGACTACTTCACCAAGCTCACCGCCGGATTCGTGGCCGGGAACGCCCCCGACGCCTTCCAGAACAGCGTGCAGTTCTTCCAGGCCTACGCCTCGCAGCACCAGTTGCTGCCGATGGACAGCTACATCGCCAAGGACAAGTTCGACCTGTCCCGCTTCTCGGTCGGCGTCGACGCCTGGAAGTACACCGACGGCAAGCAGTACGCCCTGCCGCTGGACTGGGCGGCCGCGGGCATCTACTACAACGACGCCACCCTGGCCAAGGCCGGATACACCCGGCAGCAGGCCGACTCGCTGACCTGGAACCCCGACGACGGCGGCACGCTGGGCAAGATGATCGCCCACCTCACGGTCGACGCCAAGGGGGTCCGCGGCGACCAGCCGGGCTTCGACAAGAACAACGTCAAGACCTACGGCTACGGCGAGATCGCAGCCAAGGACTTCATCGGCCAGACCACCTGGGGCCCGCTGGTCGAGTCCACCGGCTGGCGTATCAGCGACAAGGAGTCCTGGCCCACGGTGTTCAACTACGGCGACCCGCGGTTCGTGAAGACCATGGACTGGATCCGCTCCCTGACCGACAAGGGGTTCGCCCCCAAGATCGGCCAGTTCGGCGACAGCGTCAGCGACATCGACCTGCTGTCGTCCGGAAAGGTCGCCATGGAGAGCGCCGGCTCCTGGGAGGCCGCCACCTTCGTGAAGATCCCGGGCCTCAAGGTGGGCATCGCCCCCATGCCGTACGGCCCCGACGGCAAGACCCGGGCCGTGCTCAGCAACTCCAACGGCAACAACATCTGGGCCGGAACCAAGAACCCCGACCTGGCCTGGAAGTGGGTCTCCTACATGGGCTCCGAGGCCTGCCAGTCCAAGGCCTCGCTGACCGGCACCTTCTTCCCGTCGATCCCGGCCTCGATGGACGCCTCGGCCAAGGCGCTGGCCGCCAAGGGCGTCGACCTGTCGGTCTTCACCGGCATGCTGAAGAACAAGGAACTCATCGCCTCCCCGGTCTACGTCAACGGCGCCGCCCTCCAGGCCGCGGTGGAGCCGCTCTTCCAGGCCTACTTCGCCGGTCAGAAGAGCGACTCCGTCTTCACCGACATGCAGAACCAGAGCAAGACCATCCTCGCCAAGAAGTGAACCGGAAACCCGACAGCACCTGGTGATCCGGACCATCGGACACGGCCCACGACCGGGCCGGTCCGGTGGTCCGGACAATGGAAAGGACTCCCAGTGGCGGACACCTCCGTGCGGATCGTCGCCCTGCGCGCGAGCGGCACCTCACTCGTCGTGGAACTCGCCGAGCCGCTGCCCAGAGTCCTCCACTGGGGAGCGGACCTCGGCGACCTGACGGCGACCGACCTGGCCGCGCTCGCCCTCACCGACGAGCCGGCGGTGCTCAACAACTCCATCGACGTCCCGCGCAGGTTCACCGTCTGGCCCACCGAGGCCGACGGCTGGTCGGGCACCCCCGCCCACACCGGCCACCTCGACGGCGCCTCGGGCGCGCCCCGGCTCGCCCTCAAGGGCGTCACCCACCGCGAGCACCCCGAGGGCGGCGGCGAGCTCGTCCTGGACCTGGCCGACACCGGCTCCGGCCTGGACGTCACCCTGACCTACCGGCTGGAACCCTCCGGCGTCCTCGCCGTGGTCGCCGAACTCACCCGCCGGGCAGCCGACTCCGCACCCGCCGGCACCGCAGTCCTCCAACCCGCGCCCTACGACCTCGGCCACGCCCTGGCCCTGCTGCCGCTCCCCCGCCGGGCCACCGAGATCCTGGACTTCACCGGCAAGTGGAGCCGCGAGCGATCCCCCCAGCGCCGCCCGCTCGGCCACGGCACCCACTCCCGCGAGGTGCGCCGCGGCAAGCCCGGCGCGGACTCGCCCTACCTGCTGACGGTCGGCACCCCCGGCTTCGGCTTCCGCAGCGGAGAGGTGTGGGGCGTGCACGTCGCCTGGAGCGGCGACCAGCGCTACCTGGTGGAGCAGCTGCCCGAGGGCGCCGGCAGCCACGCCTCGGTACTCGGCGGCGGCGAACTCCTGCGCGCCGGCGAGATCCGGCTCGCCCCGGGCCGGAGCTACCGCACCCCGGTGAGCCACTTCGCCTGGTCCGCCGACGGCCTGGACGGCCTGGCCGACCGCTTCCACACCCTGGTGCGGGCCCGCCCGGGACACCCGCGCGCCCCCAGGCCGCTGGTGCTGAACAGCTGGGAGGCGGTCTACTTCGACCACGACCTGGACCATCTGCGGCGGCTCGCGGACCGGGCGGCCGAGGTCGGCGTCGAACGGTTCGTGCTGGACGACGGCTGGTTCACCGGCCGTCGGGCCGCCGACGCCGGGCTCGGGGACTGGAGCGTCGACCCGACCGTGTGGCCGGACGGGCTGGGCCCGCTGGCCGACCACGTCCGCGGGCTCGGCATGGACTTCGGCCTCTGGGTCGAGCCCGAGAGCGTCAACCTCGACTCCGCGCTGGCCCGCGCCCACCCCGACTGGGTACTCGGCCCGGCGGCCGGCCTCGGGCCGTCCTTCCGCGACCAGTACGTCCTGGACCTGGCCAACCCCGAGGTGTGGTCCTACCTGCTGCAGTCCCTGGACGAGCTGGTGACCACGTATCAGATCGCCTTCCTGAAGTGGGACCACAACCGCGAGCTGCACGAGGCCGTGCACGGGCCCGGCGACCGCCCGGCCGCGCACGCCCAGGTCGACGCCCTGTACCGGCTGCTGGACACGCTGCGCGAGCGCCGTCCCGGGCTGGAGGTCGAGAGCTGCGCGGGCGGCGGCGGACGGATCGACCTGGGCATCCTCGCCAGGACCGACCGGGTCTGGCCCTCGGACTGCAACGACCCGGTGGAGCGCCAGACCATCCAGCGCTGGACCGGGCAGCTGCTGCCGCCCGAACTGGTCGGCACCCACTTCGGCCCCTCCCCCAGCCACACCACGGCGCGGACCGGCAGCGACTCCTTCCGGCTGGCCACCGCGCTGTTCGGGCACGCCGGGATCGAGCAGGACCTGACCCGGTGCTCGCCCGGTGAACTGGCCCGGATCACCGCCTGGACCGCGCTCCACCGCGAGCTGCGACCCCTGCTGCACGGCGGCCGCACGGTCCGCGCCGACCTGGAGGACGACGCCCGGCTGCTGCACGGCGTCGTGGCCCCCGACGGCTCGGCGGCGCTGTACTGCTGGGTGCGGCTGGCGACCTCGGCCGAGGGGCAGTCAGGCCGGGTGCTGCTGCCCGGACTCGCAGCCGACGCCCGCTACCGGCTGCGGATCCGCACCGACCTCGGCCTGCCGTCCTTCCACCAGACCAGCGGCCCGGCCTGGCTGACCGGGGCGCTGCGGGACTGGATCCCGCTGCCGGGCTCCGTCCTCGCCCTGGCCGGCCTGCCGATGCCCACGCTCAACCCCGAACAGGCGCTGCTGATCGAGATCCGCCGGACCGCATAGCGGGCTTGCCCCCAGGGGCGCCCGCACAGGCAGGAGGGCCGACACCGCGCAGGGTGCCGGCCCTCACCGATCCGCCGTCAGCAGCCGCCGGTCACCATCGGTACCAGCGTCCGCGCGCACCGGCGGATCCGGCGCCGCGGAACACGAAGCCCAGCAGCCACAGCACCAGTACGACGATCGCGATCCACCACAGAACGTGAACCGCGAAGCCCAGTCCACCGAGGAGCAGGGCCAGCAGCAGGACCAGAAGCAGTGCACCCATAGTTATCATCCTCCTGACCAGCGCGTGCCCCGGAACGCCGAACGCATGCACGCGATTCGACCGGCACGTTGCGTCCCCCGTCCAGCGGCGGTCTGTCAGCCGTCGCCGCCCCGGCCCGCATCCGGGTCCTCGACGGCGCGACCGCAGCTCCGGCTTCAGGACAGCACCAGCAGGTCCATCCAGCTGACGGCGGGTTCGGTGGGGGCCGCGGCCGCGGCGGCGTGCAGGCGGGCGAGGCCCCGGGCGTAGTCCTCGTCGGACAGGGCACGCAGTTTGGAGTCCGCGTCCCGGCGCAGTCCGCGCGCGAAGGCGTCCAGGGTCGGGGCGCTTCGCTGCGGCAGGGAGCGCAGGGACATCTGCTGGAAGCCGGCCGTGGCGAACGCCGTGCAGACCTGGCCGACGCTCGGATAGGCGTCGACCAGGCGCGCCGTCTCCGGGAAGAACCGCACCCGCAGGTCCCGGTCGCAGCGGCCGGGGAAGGCGTTGCGGATCAGCACGGGAGCGCCGGGCCTGAGCACCCGGCGCAGTTCGCGGGCGACGGCCGGCAGATCGCTCAGATAGTGCAGCACCGAGCCGAACCAGGCCGCGTCCGCGCAGCCGTCCTCGACCGGCAGCGCCTCGGCGCGGCCGTCCAGCGCCCGGATCGCCGCGGAGACCGGTATCAGCGCGCGCATCGCCTCGGCGGGTTCGACGGCCAGCACCTCGACGCCGTACCAGTCGTGGAACGCGGCGGCGAACGCCCCGGTCCCGGCGCCGACGTCGAGCAGTGTCATGCCAGGTCCGAGCCTAGCCGCGGCGGCGACCGCGGTGCGCCAGGCCTCCAGACCGGATCTGGGAATCTCACGGGCTGCCCGGTAGTCCTCGGCGGCCTGGCGGTCGTACGTTGTTCCGGTCATCGGGACAGCCTCGCTCCATTGACGGGGAGTCAAGAGCATAACGACCCACCGGGCCGGATTCGGCGAGCCTCCGGGCTGTCGCCACGCCGGTGACGGGAAGGAGGAAAACCCACTCCTTGCCATATCCAACTTATAGCGTACGGGGGGCCTTGCGGCAAGGCCCCCCTGCTGCCGCACAATCGTGGGCCGAGGCCGCAACCTGCGGAAATGAGGATCGCGGCCGACATCGTCCGCGCGTGTGGAACGCGCGCGGACACCGATCACCCGGTATTCCCGATCCACTGGAGCTGGTTTTGGTGTCCACGTCATCGTCCTCGTCCGAAATCGATTCGGACAACGGCGCCCGACCCTCCGACGACTGGCGGGCCCGGGAGCTGCGGGCGGAGAACGAGTACGTCAGCACGCTGTACGACCGCCTCGACTCCCAGCGCGATCTCGCCGTCTCCCGACTGCGGGACCTGCACCGACAGGACCGGGGCGGGACGGCCCAGTCGCGGATGGAGCGCGACACCCTGGAGATCCACCACACCCGCCGGCTGTCGGAGCTGCACGCCGCCGAGTACGGGCTCTGCTTCGGCCGGATCGAGGACGCCGCCGGCGAGCGGCAGTACATCGGCCGCATCGCCCTGGCGGACGAGGAGCACGAGCCGCTGCTCACCGACTGGCGGGCGTCGGCCGCTGAGCCCTTCTACCGGGCGACGCCCGCGGCGCCCGGCGCGGTGACGGCCCGTCGGCACCTGCGCAGCAAGGGCCGGGCTGTCGTCGACTTCGACGACGACGCCTTCGGCCTGAACGCCGCCGAGCACCGGGACAGCGCCGAGCTCAGCGGCGAGGCCGCGCTGCTCGCCTCGCTGACGGCCGACCGTACCGGTCGGATGGGCGACATCGTCTCCACCATCCAGTCCGAGCAGGACCGCGTCATCCGCTCCGAGCTCGGCGGTGTGCTGGTGGTGCAGGGCGGGCCGGGGACCGGCAAGACCGTGGTCGCCCTGCACCGCGCCGCCTACCTGCTCTACACCCACCGCGACCGGCTGGCCAGGAGCGGTGTGCTGGTCATCGGACCGAACACGACCTTCCTGCGCTACATCGACGAAGTGCTCCCCGCGCTGGGCGAGAGCGAGGTGGTGCTGAGCAGCATCGGCGCCCTCTACCCGGGCGTGACCGGCACGGACACCGAGACGCCCGAGGCCGCCGCCGTCAAGGGCGACGTGCGGATGGTCGGGGTGCTCACCGCCGCGCTGGCGGGACTGCGCCGGCTCCCGGAGCCCGACGAACCGTGGACCATCACCGTGGGCCGCAGGTCGGCCCGACAGGAGCAGCTGGAGATCGGCCGGGCACTGTGCGAGCGGGCCCACGCCGCCGCGCACCGGTCCGGCGAGGCCCACAATCCGGCCCGGGCCGAACTGGTCGAGCGGCTCTCCTCGGAGCTGGCCCTGCGGATCGCCAAGCAGCGGGGCGCCGCGGACCGGGGCGCGAAGATGGACCTGGACGAGATCGCGGACCTGGCCGACTCGCTCGTCGAGGAGCGCGACTTCCAGGCGCTGGTCGACCGGCTGTGGCCGCTGCTCAGCCCGGAGCAGCTGCTCACCACGCTGTTCGGCTCACCGGAGCTGCTGGAGCGGGCCACGCCGGGCTTCATCGCGGCCGAACGCGCCGCGCTGCTGCGCGAGCAGCCTGGACCGGACGGCGGGCCCGCCTGGACCACCGCCGATGTGCCGCTGCTCGACGAGGCCGCCGAACTGCTCGGCCCGCTGCCCGGCAGCACCGCCGCCCGCGACAGCGGGCCCAGCGCCGCGGAGCTGGAGTTCGCGAAGATCGTCCTGGACGACTTCGGCGTGGGCCTGGTGGAGATGGACGCGCAGATGCTGGCGCGCCAGTACCAGGGCGAGCAGTCACTGCTGCCGCTGTCCGAGCGCGCGACCGAGGACCGGGAGTGGGCCTTCGGGCATGTGATCGTGGACGAGGCGCAGGAGCTGTCCCCGATGGACTGGCGGCTGCTGACCCGGCGCTGCCCCGGCCGCTCCATGACCATCGTCGGCGACCTGGCGCAGACCGGAGCTCCGGCCGGGCTCAGCTCCTGGGGCGAGGCCCTGGACGCCTACACGGCCGGGCGCTGGCGCACGGTCGAACTCACCGTCAACTACCGCACCCCGGCCGAGATCATGCAGGTCACCGAGGGCGTCCTGCGTGCGGTCGACCCGGCGCTGACCGCCCCCACCGCGGTGCGCAGCGGCGGGACCCGCCCGTGGAGCCTGCGCATCCCCGCGGACGGCCGGGGACCGGCGCTGCGCGCCGCCGTCGAACAGGAGGTCGCGGCGCTGGGCGGCGGCCGGATGGCGGTCATCCACGCGCCGTCCCTGTCGGCCGGCGTCGTCGACACACTGGCCGAGCTGGACGGCGTCACCGTCGCCGACGGTCCTTCGGCGCTGGACTCGCCGGTCGTCCTGATGACGCCGGGGCAGACCAAGGGCCTCGAGTTCGACGCGGTCCTGGTCGTGGAGCCCACGGAGATCCTCGCGACCGGCAGCCGCGGCGTGAACGACCTCTATGTCGCCCTCACCCGTGCCACCAAGACCCTCGGGGTCCTGCACAGCGAGGCGTTGCCGGAGATGCTGGCAGGCCTGGAAACCCGCTGACGCCCGATCAATTCCGGCTCGCACCCAGTCTCTTGACAGTACATCACCCATACGCCACGGTGTCCTACAACGTTGTAATGGTAGGAGAGACAGAGAGCGGGACACCCATGCCCCAAAGGAGATCCTTACTGCAGGCCCTGCTGTCCACGGTGGCGGCCCTCGGGCTGGTCCTCGGCGTCGTGATCGGCCTACCGGCCGTCTCGGAGGCCGCCGGGTCGCTGCCATGCGACATCTACGCGGCCGCGGGCACCCCATGCGTCGCCGCCCACAGCACCGTGCGCGCCCTGTTCTCCTCCTACAACGGCCCGTTGTACCAGGTCACCCGGGCCTCGGACGGGGCCACCGCCGACATCGGCCTGCTGACCCAGGGCGGGTACGCCGCCGCCGGGGCGCAGGACGCCTTCTGCGGCGGCAGCACCTGCCGGATCAGCCGGATCTACGACCAGACCTCGCGCCACAACGACCTCACCCCGGGGCCGGCCGGCGGCGCGGGGGCGGCGGACCGCGGGGCCGATGCCGGTGAGCTCTCGGTGAGTGCCGGCGGACACAAGGTCTACGGCATCTGGATATCCCCGGGCGTCGGCTACCGCTACAACGGCGCGGCCTCGGGCGTGGCCGTCAACGGGCAGGCCGAGGGGGCCTACATGGTCGCCAGCGGCACCCACGTCGGCTCGGAGTGCTGCTTCGACTACGGCAACGCGGAGTCCACGCCGTACGACACCGGCAACGGCCACATGGACGCCGTGTCCATCGCGACCACCTGCTACTTCGCTCCGTGCACCGGGTCCGGCCCCTGGGTCGAGGCCGACATGGAGAACGGCATGTTCCAGGGCGGCAACGGCTCCAACACCGCGAACGCCGGCAACGGCAGCGCCTTCGTCACGGCCGTGCTGAAGGACAACGGGCAGACGACCTACGCCCTCAAGGGCGGCGACTCCGAGTCCGGCGGCCTGTCGACCTGGTGGAGCGGACCGCTGCCGACCAGGGGCGGTTACCAGCCGATGCACCAGGAGGGCGGCATCATCCTGGGCACCGGCGGCGACAACAGCAATCGCAACATGGGCAGCTTCTTCGAGGGCGTCATGGTGGCCGGCTATCCCACCGACGCCGCCGAGAACGCGGTCCAGGCGAACGTCGTCTCGGTCGGCTACTCAGGGGAGACCAATGTCCCCAACGGCCCGCAGGGGACCATCACCGGACCCGGCGGCCAGTGCGTGGACGTCGCCGCGGACGACACCGGCGTGGACGGCGCGGCGGTGCAGTTGTGGAACTGCCAGTCCTACGCCGAGGACCAGCACTGGACCCACAACCCCAACGGCTCGCTCACCACACTGGGGCGCTGCCTGGACATCAACGGCAACGGCACCGCCAACGG